>NZ_CP152008.1:4800000-6721699 GCF_038597315.1 Paenibacillus sp. FSL M8-0142 | reverse complement strand
AACTGTCACTCCTTTAAATCTTCCAAATGTGGCTAGAGCCATGAGTGGAAATGTCGAACCAAAATGAACGATGTCAAATTATCCCCAAAGCTAACCCCCTGTGGAAACAAAAAAATATGGATAAATTGAAATTGTTCACAACTTTATCCACAGCCTGTTGATAATATCATGTGTTCATTCACATATTCACATCCAAAAGTAATATCATCATAGCAAAAGAAGGCCTTATTTTCAATGTATGTCGCTAATTTATCCACAAATTCAATACGTTGTGCATAAATCTTATTCACACCACTAGATATTGTTTATAAATTGTTCAGCTTTCGACATCATTAGCCTTCATGCGAAAAAAATTATGCACAGGTTGTCCAAATCGCAAACAATTTTTGCTTCCATCTCCATCTGTTCATAACTTCTGGTTGAATGTTCTAGCGGCCTTTATAATCAACCAAAGGTAAAAACGGTTGTGGATATCCCTCACTAGGGCGTGCATGGCATGTCGAATGGGGGATTTTTGTCTGCTCAGGAGGGTTGAGAGCAGTGCAACCTGTGGTCATTCATCGCCGTACTATAAGGAAACTTCGAACGGAGGAAACGGGATGGGAGAAACGCAGCCTAGGGCTCAGTGGAGGAGATGGCTAGGGTTGCTCGTGCTGGTCTTGATCGTTGCTGCGGTCGCAGGCTGGGCGCAAAGCTATTATTCGAAGACATTTTTTTATCTGGACGACGTCAAATACTTCAAGTATGAGGATTCGGGCAGCGGTACGGTCGAATATCGCGCTTTATTCGGCCGGGGAAGTCCGGTGTATGTTCACAAGTATGAGTCAGATCGGGTGATTGAAGCCGAGGGAGAAAGGTACCAGATTCACGGAAAAGAAGGGATGAGCGGGGAATGGGAGCCGTATGCTGTCGTTTATCCGGATGGTACCGAATTCCGGGTGGAGCCGTTTGGCCAAGACGGATTCCAGGTGTTCGATCAGGCTGGAGAGTGGGTGCTTCCCCCGGCAGTCATACAAGTTGGGTTGGGAAACAAAATAAGGGATCCGGATAGCCCTCGTTATTTTCCAGCGGATCTTGCCGCTGCGTCGGACGAAGCGTTCCATCAGCCTAACGGCAGCGTAGGGTTCTTCCTTTTGGCGGTCGCATTGTTTATTTTCAACTGGTGCAGTTTTCGTTATGAAGCCTTTCAGCGCTTTATGTTTCATATATCTCCTTCCAATCTGATGGTGAGTGACCCGGAGCCGAGCGATTTTTATTTCTTCATGTGCAAGGTCGGCGGTATTTTTGGGATGGGATTCTCGTTGTGGATATTTTTTGCTCACGCGCTGTGATTAGGACAGTAGGAGGGAGGCTTACGCTGTCTGCTTTGTAAAAAAGGCATTAGGTCCATTTTATTCGAGACTGTTGGCGATTCGCCCCAGGCTCTTAATCCGCCCTCGGTGATTGCATGATCACCGAGATTGCTGGTGCGCCGGGGAGCATACATCCTGCATCATAAAAAAAGCCTGTCTTTGCGAGGGATATTCCTCCGCCAAAGACAGGCTGTCTTTATTTTACTAGGTCACTCATGTTATTTCTGCTCAAATCTGCGCTGGAACTCCGATATGGCTTCATAGTCTTCCTCCAGCTTGCGCGAGATCCGGATATAGATCGGAAGGAGCGCTTTATACACATCGGCGTTCTCCTTCACCGGCTGGTGCTCATGCGTGCCGCCGACCATCGTTGAGACGATATCTAGCGAATCCACTCTTCCCGTAGCATATAAGCCCAGGACGACGGCGCCGAGACAGGAGCTCTCATAGCTCTCCGGCACGATCACCTGCTGGTCGAAGATATCGGCCATCATCTGCCGCCAGATCGGTGAGCGGGCAAACCCGCCGGTGGCGTGAATCTTCGCCGGATGGCCCATCTGCTCCTCCATGGCGAGCAGAACGGTATACATATTGAAAATGACACCTTCCAATACGGAACGGATCATATGCTCCTTCTGATGGTTCAGCGTAAGGCCAAAGAACGAGCCGCGCGCATTCGGATCCCACAGCGGGGCACGTTCTCCCGTTAAATACGGATGGAACAAAAGGCCGTTCGAGCCCGGAGGAATGCGGTCTGCAATTTTGGTCAGCACATCGTACGGATTGATCCCGAGCCGCTTGGCCGTTTCAATCTCCGATGCCGCGAATTCGTCCCGTACCCAGCGGAAAATCATGCCGCCGTTATTGACGGCACCGCCGATGACCCAGTGCTTCTCGGTCAGGGCATAGCAGAAGATCCGTCCTTTCGGATCGGTCATCGGCCGGTCTACGACCGTTCGGATGGCGCCGCTCGTACCGATGGTCGCCGCAACGACGCCCGGCTGAATTGCGTTGACGCCAAGGTTGGACAGAACGCCGTCCGCAGCCCCAAGCACGAACGGAGTGGAAGGAAGGAGACCCATACGAGCAGCGTATTCTTCCTTCAGGCCTGTCATGATATGTGTGGTTGGCACGAGTGTGGACAATTGATCCTCGGTAATCCCGGCCAGCTTCAGCGCTTCCTGATCCCAAGCGAGGGCTTCCAGATTCATCATGCCGGTGCTGGAGGCGATGGAATGGTCCACCACATACTTGCCGAACAGCTTATAGTATACATATTCCTTAATCGAAATGAATTTGGCGGTTTGCTTGAACACGGACGGCTGATCATGACGGAGCCACATCAGCTTTGTCACCGGCGACATCGGGTGAATCGGCGTGCCGGTTCTCAAATACAGCTCCATGCCGCCAAGCTCCTTCTTGAGCTTCGCGGACCAGGCGGCACTCCGGTTATCCGCCCACGTAATGCAGCGGGTTAACGGGACTCCTTCCTTATCCACGGCAATGACGCTGTGCATTGCGGCACTGAAGGACACGAACAATACCTGCTTCGGAGAAATTCCGGTATCGGCCATCACGCCTTGGACCGAGGAGAGCACCGTTTGAAAAATCTGTTCCGGATCCTGCTCGGCCGTCGAAGGCGTAGGGGTGTGAAGGGGGTATTCACCGCCGGCCTTGGCGACGACTTCTCCATTCTCCTTAAACAGCACCGCTTTGGTGCTTGTCGTTCCGATATCGACACCGATCATGTAGTTCTGTGTACTCAAGAGACATACCTTCTTTCTATTTGAGGTCCCCAAGCGAAGTCTTGCGTTGATGCGCGTATCTTCACCGGGGACCTCATGAGCTTATGTTCAATTATACAATTAGATTTAGGACAAGGGCCAATACAAGACCGGTTACAGAGAGAATCGTCTCCAGCACGGTCCAGGTCTTCAGCGTCTGGGCTACGGTCATATTGAAGAATTCCTTAACCATCCAAAATCCAGCGTCATTGACGTGGGACAAGACGATGGATCCGGCGCCGGTAGCAAGGACGACAAGCGCGACATTGGCGTCCGGCGTCATGGCGAGCACAGGTGCAACAATGCCGGCAGCCGTCGTCATGGCTACGGTGGCCGAGCCGGTTGCAACCCGGATCAGGGCTGCGACCAGCCATGCGAACAGGATGATATTGATGTTGGCGCCGGTGGCAATCTCGGCAATCGCATTGCCGACGCCGCTGTTAATCAGTACCTGCTTGAAGGCGCCGCCTGCACCGATAATCAGAATGATGGAGGCGATCGGCGCTAGACACTCGCTGGTGAACTTCGACAGCTCATGCTTGTTGAAGCCGCGTGCAAAGCCGAGCGAGAAGAACGAGAACACCGCCGCAATCAGAAGGGCGATGACTTCGTGTCCCACGAATTTGCAGATGACAGATATGGCGCTCGTGTTGTTAGGATCGATGATCTCAGCTGCCGAGCCGATCAGCATCAGAATGACGGGAAGCAAGATGGTGAAGATCGTGATGCCGAAGCCGGGCAGTCCGCGATCCGCTTTGCTGGAGAACTGCTCGGCCAGCTCTTCAGGCGGCTCGGTTGTGATCCGCTTGCCGATATATTTGCCGAATACGGGACCTGCAAGAATGGCGGCAGGAATCCCGATGACAAACGAGTACAGAATGGTAATGCCCAGGTCCGCGCCGTACGCATCAATCGCGATCATCGGAGCGGGATGGGGCGGAACCAGACCGTGAACCGTGGATAAGCCGGCCAGAATCGGAATGCCGATCTGCAGCAGCGACATTTTCGTTTTACGGGCTACGGTAAAGACGATCGGAATCAGCAAAATAACACCGACCTCAAAAAACACGGGAATACCGACAATAAAGCCGACAATCATCATGGCCCAGTGTACCCGCTTCTCCCCGAAGCGATTGACCAGCGTCGTTGCGATTTGCTCGGCGCCTCCGGACTCGGCCATCATTTTGCCCAGCATGGTGCCAAGCGCGATAACGATGGCTATCGTTCCGAGCGTTCCGCCGAGACCGCCGGTTATGGATGTGATCACGTCCATCGGCTGCATGCCGGTCAACAGCCCCAGCAGCAGCGCAGCGATCAGTAGTGTAACGAAGGGATTCCACTTATATTTGGATATCAGCACGATCAGAAAAACGATCGTCAGCAAGGTCCAGAACATTAAAGTAGCGTTATGGCTGAGACCAAAAAGTGTGTTCATAGCTGTCTTCCTCCTATAGATTACCCATTATGTCCGGGTGGTTATTGGTAAACTGAGCGGTTTTCTGCGGTAGTATGCCCAAAACAGAATGAATTTCTATTGTATACTTGTCGACAACTTAGAGCGTGCAATAAGAAACGGAGGAAGGGAGGACTACGATAAGTTAATCCTCCGGGAAACTCAGATGCAGCGTCCGGCGGGAATCATCGAAATATTGCTGAACCGCCGTTTGAATCCGGTCCGGATCCAAGGATTCCATCTCTTGAATAAGCCGGATATGCTTGTCCGTTACGTATCGGAGCTTGGAGGCACCTCCGCTGAACACCTGCCGGGTTGTGATCAGCATGACCGTCATCACAATCGGACGGATGCTCTTCCATAAATGCATGATCCGCTTATGATTCGCCTCGGTTATGATGCGCTCGTGGAAGCTCAGATCCTGATAGGAATACTCGATCGGATCCACATGCTTGGCAGCAAGCTCCATCCTGTCGACAATTTGCCGAAGCTGGCGGATCAATTCCGGCTGCTGCCGCGCAAAAACCTCTCCTTGCACGAAGCTTTCAATAAGATACCGCACATCGTACAGCTCTTCGACGTCTTTAAGGGATAGGCCCATGACAACAGCGCCCATGCGCTCCAACTGAATCAAGCCCTCGCTGGACAGCGTTTTCATCGCTTCGCGAACAGGGGATCGGCTGGTGCCGAACTCGCCTGCGATCCGGTTCTCCGAAATGACTTCCCCGCGCTTGATCGTGCCGCTAATGATCTGCAGCCTTAACTCGCTCGCAATGGCCTCGCCAAGCGAAGCTCCCTGCA
This sequence comes from Paenibacillus sp. FSL M8-0142, assembly GCF_038597315.1. Classification (NCBI taxonomy): domain Bacteria; kingdom Bacillati; phylum Bacillota; class Bacilli; order Caryophanales; family Paenibacillaceae; genus Paenibacillus; species Paenibacillus sp. FSL M8-0142. The sequence continues at coordinate 6,716,309 of NZ_CP152008.1, read as the reverse complement.
GCCAGGCCGATGGGTATTTCATAGACTGATTCTCCAATCCGGTTAACTAGTAATCATCCTCTTTCGTGGTAATCATACCACAGGAAAAGTTCCGGATTCCATTCATGATGCCGTTTTTCCCCGGATGTTATCCAGGCTATGAAGACGCTTGCTAAAACGCGGATGGAGAAGCGGATTATTCCGACTTCTCGACCGCATGGCCGCCGAATTCATTGCGAAGCGCTGCCACGACTTTTCCATGAAACGTATCTTGATCCAGCGAGCGGTAACGCATAAACAGGGAGAGGGCGATTACCGGTGCGCTTGCCTGAACTTCCAGCGCCGTTTCGACGGTCCATTTGCCTTCACCGGAGGAATGCATGACACCTTTGATGCCTTCCAGCTTCGGATCTTTGGAGAAAGCGTTCTGCGTGAGCTCCATGAGCCAGCTGCGGATGACGGAACCGTTCGACCATACCCGGGCAACATCCTCGTAATTGTAGTCAAAAGCGCTCTTTTCCAACACTTCAAATCCTTCGGCAATGGACTGCATCATCCCGTATTCGATCCCGTTATGGACCATTTTGAGGAAATGTCCGCTGCCGCTTTCGCCGGCGTAAAGATAGCCGTTCTCGACAGCCATGTCCTTGAACAGGGGTTCGATGCGGCTGAATACCTCGCGGTTGCCGCCGATCATAAAGCAGCCTCCGTTATGGGCACCTTCCATGCCGCCGGACGTGCCGGCATCGAAATAATAAATTCCTTGCTCCGACAAACGGGTTGCCCGGGCAATGGAATCCTTATAATGAGAGTTGCCGCCGTCAATCAGAATATCGCCCTGGGCAAGAAGAGGGGATAGCGAATCAATGACCGAATCCACAATCTTACCGGCAGGAACCATCATCCATATGATACGGGGCGAATCCAGCTTCGCCACCAGTTCTTCAGTCGAAGCGGTGCCTTCGGCCCCATAACCGGCAGCCTTGCTCACCAGATCGGCATTCAAATCGTACGCGACGACCTCATGCTGATGATGAATCAGGTTCTGGACCAGATTGAGACCCATTTTCCCAAGGCCGATCATGCCTATTTTCATAATATGATGCAGCTCCTTCTTAGATGTATACTTGTATACAACTTAAATTCAATTATTTATACTACTCCTTTATGGCGCCGGTGTAAACCGGCGAGGCGTCGCCCGATCAAGGTCCGAAAAACGCCGATAGTTCTATTCACAGACGGTTTCAATAGGTTATCCCCATGTGGATAAATCAAAACTAGCAATAAACGCTACATGTGGAAAACTTAAGCTTCCCTAAAAAGGCAAAGTTTGATTTGACTTTTAGTCCTGATCGTGATTAAATGTAAAAAGGCATTTTCTGTGAAGATAAAGGACATCATCCGCAATTACTGCGGTCTGTTATCAAGAGATGCGTCGATGGACGACGACTTGGCGGTCTGTCTTCCGTGAAAGTGCGTCGGTAGACGTTTAATCTTAAAATACGTATGAGAGATTCCTGTAAGGGGGTGCATTAGATCATGAGACCAACATTCAAACCGAATGTGAGCAAGCGCAAGAAGGTGCACGGCTTCCGCAAAAGAATGAGCACGAAGAACGGACGCAAAGTATTGGCTAGCCGCCGTCAAAAAGGAAGAAAAGTACTTAGCGCTTAATACTGTGCCGAAGACCACCGAGGTGGTCTTTTTTTCGTAATATCTCCTGTTTGATGAAGGGTGGGGTAAATGCCGACCTGTATTAGATCACTTAGGAGGCCCTTCGTGTATGTGATGTTGTTTGCGTTTACCGTCGTACCGGCATGACTATACTATATATATAGGAAGCGATGCCCGGAGGCGGAGAATGTCGTTTAATGAATTTGATTATCGGTCAGGCAGGGAGAGACTTGTGCATAGAAAACTTCGTTTACGGAACCGCGCGGACTTCAGCCGGGTATATCGGCACGGAAAGTCCTTTGCCAATCATCAGTTTGTCTTGTATTGGTCGCGTAAAAAAGAGGTAGAGCAGTTTCGCGTCGGCGTATCGTGCAGCAAGAAGATCGGAAATGCCGTCGTACGCAACCGGATGAGACGTGTGGTGAAGGAGATTGTCCGGCACCATCAGCATGAGATCGTGGAGCATATCGACTTGATCTTCATTGTCCGAAAGGGAGCGCTGGGCAAGTCGTATCAGGAGCTTGAAAAAAGCGTGCTGCATGTTCTGCGGAAATCCTCGCTTTTGAAACCGAAAAAGGGCTGAACGCTTGTGTTTATTTGTCCATATAAATATGTTATGATTTACCGTGGAATGGCAATGGCGAAGAGAGGGGTTTTGAAGTGTCGTTCATGAAGACAAGACGAGGAAAATGGTTCCTCCTCGCCGCTGTAATACTCGCAGTGGCGGTTATATCAGGTTGTGCGCCTGGAGCTGACCAAACGCGTTCCATCGAAGACTTGAAAAATGGCGGCTTTTGGCAGAGCAACGTTGTTTACTACTTTACCTTGGCACTTGATACGTTTGCTACATGGTTTAACGGTGAATACGGATTATCTGTCCTTGTAATGGTGCTTATCGTCCGTACATTGATCCTGCCGCTGACCTTGAAGCAGGTCAGAAGCTCTAAGGCCATGCAGGCGATCCAGCCTGAGGTTCAGAAGATCCGTGAGAAATATAAAGACAATCCTGAGAAAATGCAGATGGAAACGATGAAGCTTTTCCAGGAGAACAAGGTCAATCCGATGGCGGGCTGCTTGCCGCTGCTCGTTCAAATGCCGATTTTTATCGCACTCTATCATTCGATCTACTATAATGGACTTCTTCGTGAGCACGAGTTCTTGTGGATGCAGCTCGGTGAGCCGGACAAGCTGTTCATCCTGCCGGTATTGGCAGCAGCCACGACGTATTTGCAAACGAAGATGATGATGAAGATGAACCCGTCTCCACAGATGGGGATGATGCAGTTTATGCTGTTCGTGTATCCGATTTTGATCTTTGTCATGTCCTTTCAGTTTCCTGCTGCGCTTCCGCTGTACTGGTTCTACAGTAACCTTTACACGATCGTGCAGAACTACTTCTTGTACCGCAACAATGACAAGGCAGCTGTAACGGCAAGCGTTGCCAGCGCGACCCAAGGTCAAAAGAGCAATAAATCCGGGAACAAGAGCGGTCATAAAGGCGGGAAAAAGGGTTCGAAAGGAGCCAAAAAGTCGAGATGAGTAAAATCGTCGCAACAGGAAAAACCATTGAAGAAGCTGTCGCACAAGGGCTGGCCCGCTTGGGTGTAAGTCAGGATCGTGTATCGGTTCAAATATTGAGTCAGCCATCAAGAGGATTCCTGGGCCTGTTCGGGGTCAAGGAAGCGAAAGTCGAACTAACGCTCCTGCCTGAACGCGCCGGCGGCGAATCACACCATCCGATGACTCCTTCGTCCCATCAGTCGGCACCTGCCGCAGAGGTGAAGGTATCACAGGCCTCGAGCGCGCCGGCACCATCCGCCGTGGCAACGATGGAAGAGAGCCGCACGGAAGCCGCTGAGGCGAAGAAGGACCCTTATGAGGAAGCCATCAGCTTCCTTCGCGAGACGGGACAGGCCATGGGGCTGGATATCTCGGTCGAGCAGGAAAAGGGGAAAGATTTCACGACGCTTCATATTTCCGGCGCGGGCCTCGGGCTGATGATCGGCCGCAGAGGCCAGACGCTGGACGCCCTTCAGTATCTGGCGAACATCGTGGCGAATCGTTATTCGGACAGTTACCTTCGCATCGTTCTGGATGCGGAGAACTTCAGGGAACGCCGCAAGAAGACGCTGGAGGATCTGGCCGACCGGCTTGCCGGACGGGTCCTGAAGAGCCGCAAGGAGATTGTGTTGGAGCCGATGCCGGCCGCAGAGCGGAAGGTCATCCATGCCAGACTGCAATCCCACGGCGGCGTGAAGACGTACAGCAAAGGCGAAGAGCCGAATCGCAGAGTGGTCATCACTCCGAAATCGTCGTAAGCCTTAATCAGAAGAGTATATGTTGATCAATGACTCCTTAAGCTTGTTAAAGGGAGTCATTGTTTTTTACCAAGATACAGTTTTGGGGCGCATCAGCCGGGCGATTGTTCAAGCTACAGCTTGGTGCAGCCGTTATACGCCCGAGGAGGGCGTTATCTAAGAGGAGATACAGCGAGTTGCAGAATGCATAGGGTATGAATCTGCACCCGTTCTAAATAGAAAGAGGTGAATACAGCATGTATAGCGATACAATTGCAGCCATTTCTACGGCCGTCGGTGAAGGCGGGATCGCGATTATTCGCGTCAGCGGACCGGACGCCGTGACGGAAGTGGAGCGTATATTTAAGAGTAAGCGTAAGCTGAGCCAGGTGGAATCCCATACGGTCCACTACGGCCATATTGTAGATCCGCAGACCAGGGAGAATCTTGAAGAGGTGCTTGTTACGGTCATGCGGGCGCCCCGGTCGTTCACGACCGAGGATGTGGTTGAGATCAGCGCCCACGGCGGGGTCATCTCGGTAAAAAGGGTAATGGATCTGCTGCTGCAGCTGAACATCCGTCTTGCCGAGCCGGGGGAATTTACGAAGCGGGCCTTCCTGAATGGCCGTATCGATTTGTCCCAGGCAGAGGCAGTCATTGACCTGATCCGTTCGAAATCGGATCGTGCTTTCTCGGTGGCGTTGAAGCAGGTGGAGGGGACCTTGTCCCGGAAAATCAAGGAGCTTCGTCATACGCTGGTGGAAACCTTGGCCCACATCGAGGTGAACATCGATTATCCCGAGCATGACGTGGAATCTTTGACGGCAGAGTTCATTAAAGAGAAGAGCAGTCAGGTGATGGGCGAGATCGACAAGCTGCTGAAGACGGCCCAGGAAGGGAAAATTTTGCGCGAAGGCATCACGACAGCGATTGTCGGGCGTCCGAACGTAGGGAAATCCTCGCTGCTCAATACGCTGGCGCAAGACAATAGGGCGATTGTGACGGATATTCCGGGCACGACGCGTGATGTGATTGAGGAATATGTGACGATCAACAATATTCCGCTGAAGCTGCTGGATACGGCCGGAATCCGCGAAACGATGGACGTGGTCGAGCAGATCGGCGTCGAGCGTTCCCGGCATGCGGTGAACGAGGCCGATTTGATTTTGCTCGTCCTGAATGCCAGCGAGCCGCTGCATCAGGATGAACTGGAATTGATGGAACAAATACGCGGTAGACAATGTATCGTCATTATGAATAAAATGGACTTACCGTCTCAGCTCGATAAGGATGTGCTGAACCGGTATGTTCCGGATGAATTGATCGTTCCGATGTCCGTGAAGGCACAGGAGGGCATCGATCGGCTGGAGGAGGCCATCTCGAATTTGTTCTTCAGCGGCCGAATCGAAGGCGGGGATTTGACGTATGTCAGCAATGTGCGGCATATTGCCCTGTTGAAAAAAGCGAAGCAGTCGCTTCAGGATGCGTATGAAGCGGCGGAACAGCTCATCCCGATCGATATGATCCAGATCGATGTGCGGCTCGCCTGGGAGCAGCTTGGCGAAATCCTGGGCGAAGCCGTTGGCGATTCGCTGATTGACCAGATTTTCTCGCAGTTCTGTCTGGGCAAGTAATCGCTAGAGGATGATTTGTTGAAATGGAAGGAAAATGCGGAGCCGGAGGTTGTGGGTGATTTGGGTGACCGGATATTCTTCCGCAATTCTTGCTCTCCATTACCATCGTTTTTCTTCTATAATAAGCGATAAGCTGCAGGTTGTAGTTTTTTTTAGAAGTTCTAAGCTGATCCACAGACATGGTGGAGGCTTTAATATATGAAAACAATATTCGAATAGGAGGGTTAGCCATGAGTTTTATGGGAGGCACGTATGACGTTATTGTCGTCGGTGCAGGACACGCCGGCTGTGAAGCGGCGCTTGCGTCTGCCCGAATGGGTGTCGAAACGTTGATGATCACGATCAACCTGGATATGGTTGCTTTTATGCCCTGCAACCCGTCGATTGGCGGTCCGGCCAAAGGACATGTCGTTCGCGAAATTGACGCGCTTGGCGGGGAAATGGGACGCAATATTGACAAAACCTTTATTCAAATGCGGATGCTGAATACAGGAAAAGGACCGGCGGTGCATGCATTGCGTGCGCAAGCCGATAAATTCTCCTATCAGCACACGATGAAAGAAACGCTCGAGAAGGAAGAGAAGCTCACGCTTCGTCAAGGCATGGTTGACCGCCTCATCGTTGAAGACGGCGTCTGCGTAGGCGTTGTGACACAGACCGGTACGGAATACCGCGCCAAAGCTGTCGTCGTGACGACAGGCACGTACCTGCGCGGCAAAGTGATTATGGGCGAGCTGACGTACGAGAGCGGACCGAATAATCAACAGCCATCGGTGAAGCTGGCGGAGAACCTTCGCGAGCTCGGCTTTGACCTCGTCCGCTTTAAAACAGGAACTCCTCCGCGGGTTCACAAGGACACGATTGATTTTTCCAAAACGGAAATTCAACCAGGCGATGAAAATCCTAAGTTTTTCTCGTACGAAACGAAATCGTCGGATAACGAGCAGCTTCCATGCTGGCTGACGTATACGTCGGTCGATACGCACCAAATTATTAATGATAATCTGCACCGTGCGCCGATGTATTCGGGTCTTATCGAAGGCACCGGACCACGCTACTGTCCTTCGATTGAGGATAAAGTTGTTCGGTTTGCCGACAAATCGAAGCATCAGATTTTCCTGGAGCCGGAAGGCAAAAATACGAAGGAATATTATGTGCAAGGGCTATCCACCAGCATGCCGGAAGATGTACAGCTGGCCATGCTCCGTTCCATTCCAGGGATGGAGAAAGTGGAATTGATGCGCAATGGTTATGCTATTGAGTATGACGCGATCGTTCCGACGCAGCTGTGGCCAACGCTGGAGACGAAGAAGCTTCCGGGGCTGTTTACGGCAGGTCAAATTAACGGAACATCCGGCTACGAAGAGGCGGCAGGGCAAGGGATTATGGCCGGCATCAATGCCGCCCGCAAAGTGCAAGGGAAAGAACCGGTCATTCTGGACCGTTCGCAAGGCTACATCGGCGTAATGATCGATGATTTGGTGACGAAGGGAACCAATGAGCCTTATCGCTTGCTGACTTCCCGTGCCGAATACCGTTTGCTGCTCCGCCATGACAATGCGGATCTGCGCTTGACCGAAATCGGTCATGACATCGGCCTGATCTCGGAAGAGCGGTATGCAAATTTCCTGCGCAAAAAAGAACTGGTCGAGCAGGAAATCGAGCGGCTCCGTCAAGCAAAGGTGAAGCCGGTTGAGGTAAATCCGATGCTGGAAGCAGCCGGATCGGCTCCTATCCAGGACGGAAGCAATCTGCTCACCATCCTTCGCCGTCCGGAAGTGACGTTTGCGATGATTGAGTCGATTTCACCGTCTCCTTTTGAACTGGATGAGGAAATGAAGGAGCAGGTTGAAATTCAAGTCAAATATGCCGGTTATATCGAGAAGCAGCTGGGTCATGTGGAGCGCCTGCAGAAGATGGAGAAGAAACGGATTCCGGAAGACATCGTCTACGATGATATTCACGGTTTGGCAATCGAAGCTCGTCAGAAGCTGAACAAAATCCGTCCGATCTCCATTGGGCAAGCATCCCGAATCAGTGGCGTCACACCGGCGGATATTTCGATACTACTGGTGTATCTTGAGCACTATAACCGGGTAACCGCAGCGAAAGGATAAGGTATGGACGATATCCAGAAGTCATTTGTTGAACGGCTGCAGCAGCAAGGCATCGCGATAGATGATCGGCAGCTTCATAAGTTTGAGCAATATTATGAGCTGCTAGTGGAATGGAACGAGAAGATGAACCTGACCGGGATCACTGAGCGGGATCAAGTATATACGAAGCATTTTTACGACTCGCTTACGCTTGCGTTCTACGTGAAAATGCCCGACATCGGAAATATGGCCGATATCGGGTCCGGTGCAGGGTTCCCTGGGATTCCGCTCAAAATCGCGTTTCCACATTTGAAGCTGACCATCGTAGATTCGCTTAATAAGCGCATTACCTTTTTGAAGCACGTGGTAGAGACTTTGGGCTTGGAGCAGGTTGAACTGATTCACGGCCGGGCGGAAGAGGTGGCCCGCAAGCAGGGATACCGGGACGGATTCGACCTGGTTACTGCCAGAGCAGTAGCTCGAATGGCGGTACTGAATGAATTCTGCCTTCCGTTTACGAAGGTAGGAGGAAAGTTTGCGGCCATGAAAGGCAGTGACCCCTCGGAGGAAATCCAGGAAGCCGCTCGCAGCCTGAAAGAGCTAAGAGGCTCCCTGAACCAAGTTTACTCATTCTCGCTTCCGATTGAGGAATCGGACCGCCACATCGTCATTATCGACAAGAAGGGCGCTACCCCGGCCAAATACCCGCGCAAAGCGGGGACAGCGGCCAAATCTCCGCTATAAGAGGTCGTGTTGTATGCTGGGCATGCGCAAAGCGATGATCAGAGATGTTTGCTTATTGGATTGGATGGTTGGTCAAGTTGCAGGGGCCTAGTCACATTATTGATGACGTGAAATTTGCAACATCGATCAGACGGCATCCGTGAAAGTAAATGTAAAGAAGGACCCAAGCCGGGTCCTTCTTTTTTTGTGCCATGGTATGATATAGAACAAATCAAGGATTTAAGGATCCAAGAATGTGTTGTTTGACGTCTTATAATCAAGGGTACTGCCACATACCAAGAGTCATTATTTATATATACCGATTTCACACAGCATATTTCACACCCCATATCTTCAATTGTAAGAACAGCTAGTGCAAAATCAATTGCCAGCTTAGCTGCAAGATCAATTATAAGACCAGCTATAAATCATCATTAAAGTAGTCAGTTACAGATCAGTTGGTTAGAGATCCATAATCCATGAAACAACGAGTTATTCTAACGTGCCTGAGACGTTCCGACTAACGGCCCAAGACAATCGCCGGTTGAACGGCCCGAACCGATGCATTCGATGAGAAGCGGGCATGCTGGGCCATCAGCTCGAGAATCTGTTCAAGTTAAACCCTATACATTAATTGCTTTCATGGAATTTGCGGTTATAAAAGGCCATGGGCAGACTCTGTTTTTAAATTCTAGACTTTGTTGGTTCGCATGCACTAGCGTGCTCTCCAAGAGCTTATAAAAGTGACTACGATCCGCTAGTTGGTAGAAATTATGCAAATGTTTCACGTGAAACATTTGATAGGGAGGGAGTGGAGTTGATCATCGGCAAAAATAAGGTGACTAACATGGTGCAGGAAGTATGAAGAATGAAGTATGAAGGATAGGAGTATAAAACAACATAAAATTCGAAGCCTGATAGCATGTTACTTTAACCAAAGCAATAAACCATCACCTATTTGCTGCGTGATGCCTGACGCCCATTTCCAGCCTTAAGTGATATGGCGGGCATTACGCAGTCAGCATGGAACATTTTGGGGAAAACCCATTGTAGAGGAACGAAACTTCTACTTATGAAGGAATTCACAAAAACTATGAATCTACCTTACCAATCACTTAGGATAAAAACCGACTATGCCTTTATTCAAATAGGAAGGTATGAGTGTTATTGTTTTGTGAGATTTCACATAAATGAGTGCTAATCAAAACGAGAAATGCAGGAAAAAAGGTGATTTTGGAGAATAGAGTTATAGAACAAAAAGTGGTAGAATAGAATCGTAGCATTATACAAGCAGGCGGGCTGACTTAGCCCGTTCTTTGATGGGCACCGAAAGGTTCGATCAAGGTGATTCGCCCATCCTTGCTTCGTGCAGACGAACGGCTACCACACAGCGACGGAGAATAGCTGTTGAGACAGCGATGTCCATTTGTTGAAGGCGTCCTATTCACGATGGTTTGCTGCACGAGTAGAGGTATAGATCTATTCTTGTTAGATATTCAATGTAATGACATCATGATATTACCTCCTGTTGTATCTTTCAAGAATTAGTCGTGTTGAATGCGGCTTTTCAGAGAAGTGCGCCCAGCGAAGATGATGATGGCGTTGGTTCTCAATTTGCATGAAGTATGTTTTTGCAGGGAAATGCCTGGCTCTATTACTACATAAGCGGCTTCCACATATAGGGGATATGGGGTGCCGAGGCTAGCAGTGTAAACTGCAGGGCGGTAGTTTGCCTGCCGGTATTTGCCGGCTCTGATGATTGTCGGGGGCTCATCCATGCTATCATGAAATTAGGTGGTAATATACGGAATGAAAGAACAATTTTCGAAGTTGTTTGGCTTGGCGGCAGAGCGTAACCAAGGGGATGAAGTGAAACAAATCCCGGTCAACGAGGTTGTCAGCAGCCCATACCAGCCGCGGACGATATTTGATGATGAGAAAATTGATGAGTTGCTCCAGACGATTAGAACCCATGGAGTGATTCAACCGATCGTTGTCCGGGTCCGTAACGGCGTGTATGAAATCATTGCCGGGGAACGCCGCTGGCGTGCGGTTAAGAAGCTGGGTCTGGATACGATTCCGGCTATTGTTCGGGAGTTCAACGATTCTCAGGCAGCATCGATTGCCCTGATCGAGAATTTGCAGCGCGAAGGGCTTACTTCAATTGAAGAGGCCGTTGCTTATCAGAAGCTGATCGACCTTCATCAATTAACACAGGAAAGCTTGGCGCAGAGACTTGGCAAGAGCCAGTCGACGATTGCTAACAAAATCCGTCTGCTGCAGCTGCCGGAACCGGTCAAAGCAGCATTAATGGAACGTAAAGTCACGGAGCGCCATGCGCGTGCACTGCTTTCTTTGGACAATGAGGAGACCCAGCTGAAGGTGTTGGATGAGATCATCACCAAGGAACTGAATGTGAAACAGACGGAGGCGCGCATTGCCTTCTATAAAGAGGTAACAACGATGAAGAAGGCCAAACGGATCTCCTATAGCAAGGACGTTCGTCTAGCACTGAATACGATCCGTCAATCGATTGATATGGTTTCAGGCTCAGGCATGGCCATCAAGACAACAGAGAACGATCATGAAGATCATTATGAAATCGTGATCAAAATACCTAAACGTTAATCGGGTGTAAAGGCGGTATGCATCGTGCCGCTTTTTCTATTGAGCATAAACGAGGTGTTTGAATCCGAGGCTTGTTGCTCCCTGTTTCATTGACTTAAGCGTTAATGGAATAGGGGCATTCCGGGATGATTTCGGTTCAAGTCGAAAGTAAGCCCTTTACGTTTCGTTGGCACCCTCATATTGGTCGTTTGTGAATTTTCGATAAACTATCAGCGTTATATCCAATATAAAAAAATGATGCCGGCAATATTCAACCTTCCGATTCAGGAGGGCTGAATCTTGTCGTTATTGAACGGTATCATCCACAGCCAGAAATACAGCTTTCGTTTAAAGATGAAAAGCTTGTATATCTGTATTGCTTTTTTTTCATCGATGAATGACCCGGATCTGCTTATTGATTTGGGGGTGTTCATATGATCTATATCCGGCTCTCGGGCTGTGTATCATCTATTGCGACTACTTAGAAGAGTCTTCCTACATTGAGGTGAAATGAGTGTCTAAAATTATTGCCATAGCAAATCAAAAGGGCGGTGTCGGCAAAACGACGACTTCCGTCAATCTGGGAGCTGGATTGGCTACGCTAGGCAAACGGGTGCTTTTGGTGGATATAGACCCCCAGGGCAACACGACAAGCGGGGTTGGTATTAATAAAGCCGATGTTGCAAATTGCATTTATGATATTATCATCAATGAAGTACACCCGAAGGACGCTATATGTGGGACGAACGTAGAGGGGCTCGACATCATACCGGCAACCATTCAATTGGCTGGCGCGGAGATTGAGCTGGTTCCCACGATCTCCCGTGAAGTGCGTCTTAAGAAATCGCTGCAGCTGATCAAACCCCAATACGATTATATTCTCATTGATTGCCCACCATCGCTCGGGATTTTGACGATTAATTCGTTGACGGCAGCCGATTCGGTCATTATTCCGATTCAGTGTGAGTATTACGCATTGGAAGGGCTTAGCCAGCTGCTGAATACGGTTCGTCTCGTTCAGAAACACCTGAATACATCGCTGAAGATCGAAGGTGTGCTGTTGACGATGCTGGATGCCCGGACCAATCTCGGCATTCAGGTTATTGAAGAAGTGAAGAAGTATTTTCAAGAGAAAGTGTACAGTACGATTATTCCAAGAAATGTTCGTTTGAGTGAAGCGCCATCCCACGGACAATCGATCATGACCTATGATCCTCGTTCAAAGGGAGCGGAAGTATACTTGGAGCTGGCAAAGGAAGTGATCTCGTATGAGTAAACGTTTAGGAAAAGGGCTGGATGCGCTTATTCCTTCTTTGTCTATTCATGAGGATGACAAGGTTGTGGAAATTCCGCTGACTCAGTTGCGAGCGAATCCGTACCAGCCGCGCAAGACGTTCAACGATGAAGCTATTCAGGAATTGGCAGAGTCCATCCGGCAGCATGGTGTTATTCAGCCGATTATTGTACGCAGTGTCCTAAAGGGATACGAAATCATCGCCGGAGAGCGTCGGTTCCGGGCATCTCAATATTGCGGCAAAGCGACCATTCCTGCCGTAGTCCGTTCATTCAGCGATCAGCAGGTAATGGAAATAGCATTGATCGAGAACCTGCAGCGGGAGAATCTGAACGCGATGGAAATTGCAGTGGCTTATCAAGGGTTGATGGAACAATTTTCCTTAACGCAAGAGGAGCTGTCGCTAAAGGTCGGTAAATCCCGTTCACATATCGCCAACTTTCTGCGGTTGCTGTCTCTTCCGGAGGAAGTGAAGGAAAATGTTTCACGTGGAACATTGTCTATGGGACACGCAAGAGCGATCGTCGGAATTAAAGATCCGGTGCTTGTGAAGCAGCTGGCTAAGCAATGCGTGGAACAGGAGTGGAGTGTCCGCGAATTGGAGGAGGCCGTTAAGAACCTGGATCGTAAACCGGCTGACAAGAGTAAGGTTAAAACGAAGAAGAAAGATCCGTATATTGACCATCTTGAGGAAAGCTTGAGAGAAAGGTTCAAGACGACGGTGAAAATCAAGCATAACAAAGACAAGGGGAAAATCGAGCTGAATTATTACAGCAAACAGGACTTGGAACGCTTGCTGGAGATGCTCCAATAATTCGGTAATAGTTATCAAAATTGCAAATAATTCAGGTGCAGGATCCTGTATAATAGGTGAGCGCCCGTAAGATCGAGAGGACGTGCAACAGAATCGTTGCGTTGTCGTGCTTAAAACCAAAGACATGTCGATGTTCCCGGAGCGGGAAATAGATATGTCTTTGTTTAACCCTATTAGAACGAATGCAATGATGTGAATTTTCTTGCTGTAAAGAAAAGGCGAGAATTTGTGAGAAGCAAGGTCTTAGGTGAATCGCTGGGCTCGTATGGGAAAGTGTGACGAGTATAGTTATGAACATTGTGGTTGAATGGTCAAGGCTAATGTGTTTGATTTGATGGAGAGCAAGGGTTTCAAAAGAAACGTAACTTCGGGTTGAGAAGGAGCGGCGAACGTGGACTCAATCGTTTATCTGGATCATGCAGCAACATCATGGCCGAAACCTCCCGAAGTGTTGGAAGCAATGAGAGTGTCGATGGAGGAGGCTGCAGCCAATCCCGGACGGGGGAGTCATGCCATGGCGGTGAAGGCTTCTCGTGTGTTGTATGGGACTAGAAGGGCATTGGCAGCTTTGTTCGGAGTTAAAAATCCTAATGATATCGTGCTCACATCCAATACGACAGAGGCGCTGAATTTAGCGATTAAAGGATACTTGCGAGAAGGAGATCACGTGATTGCAACGATGATCGAACATAATTCCGTGCGTCGCCCGCTGGAATATTTGAAGCGAACACGGGGAGTGCAGGTAGACTACGTGGCGGTTAATGAAAAAGGAGAGTTGAGGCTGCAGGAGGTGGAGTCGGCTTTTCGCTCAAATACGAGGCTTATCGTCTGCAGTCACAGCTCCAATCTGCTCGGATCTATTATTCCATTGGAAGAGTTAGGGGCGCTTGCTAAGAAGAAAGGTGCTGTCCTTCTCGTAGATGCAGCCCAAAGTGCAGGTGTGCTGGATATTCATGTAGAGGACATGAATATCGGGATGCTCGCTTTCCCCGGACATAAGGGGCTGCTCGGTCCGCAGGGGACAGGAGGACTGTATCTGTCGCCTGATATTGATCTGGAGCCGCTTCTGCATGGAGGGACGGGCAGCCAATCGGAGGCGCTGGAACAGCCGACCATTCGTCCGGATCGGTACGAAGCGGGGACTCCGAATACCGTCGGCTTCGCAGGCCTTCAGGCTGGAGTGCATAAAGTGCTGGAGCTGACGCCAAAACAGATATACCAGCATGAATGGGAACTTACACAGGTGCTGATGGAGGGGCTGCTTGCACTGCCATCGATTCGGATACTTGGACCGGGGCAGGGGGAAGCGCGGACGGGAATTGTGGCTTTCGTATCGGATACATACAGCGCTTCGGAAATAGCTTTTCGATTAGATCGGGAGTATCGGATAGCTGTTCGTTCCGGCTATCATTGTACGCCGCTTGCGCATATGGCAGCAGGCACGGAACGGATGGGTGCAGTTAGGGCGAGTGTCGGTATAACGACCCGTCCGGAGGAAATTAGCCTTATGCTTCAGGCTATGGCAGACATTCATGGCTGAGTATAGAGATCAAGATGGAGAAGAGGAAGGAAGAAAGCATGACTGAATTAAATGAATTGATCATGGAACAGCTGCATTGGTTTGTCGTCTTAATGATCATGATCATCTTGATCTTATGGATTACGGTCATCGTTCAAGGGGCAAAGCTTCGGGGAATGCGTCGCCGTTATGATGCTATGATGGCAGGGAGCGGAGTCGAGGATCTGGAAAGCTTGCTGGTTCAATTGAAGGTACAAATGGATGAAATTGAAGAGGGTCATGCCGATCACCAGAAAATGCTCGATTCGATTAACCGAAAGCTGAAAGGAATGAAATCACGGGTTGGCATTGTTCGCTATAATGCATTCGGAGAACGTGGAAACGAAATGAGCTTCTCCCTGGCTATTGTTAGCGATCAAGAGGAAGGGATTGTTCTGACCGGTCTTCATAACCGGGAGAGCTCGTATGTGTATGCCAAGCCGCTCAAAGATGGACAATCCAAATATCCATTGTCTCCGGAGGAGAAAGAGGCACTTACTCTTGCGCTGCAAGAAGGGTAGAACGATGCCATTCCTTGATCCCGGCAAATAGACAGGTTGAAATGATATCAGACAGCCGCATGACTAAGCTTAAACGCGTGTTCTGCAATACGAAGTACTCCATAAAGCCGCCGACATTGACGATGCCAGTTACATGGATATCGCCAACCGGCGGCAATTCTTTATGCACGCCGGCACCAGGTTTGAGCGGTCCATCCGATACCTGAATCGATCCGACGCTGGAGGATTGGCCAAGGCAGGCATCGATGCCGATGACGAAGGGGTTGTCGAATTTCTCATAGATTGCAGTCAGTGTTTCCTTCAAATTCATGGCGTGGACAGGCTCGTCCAATGTACCGTATAGATGGAACAACGGACTATTATAACGTGCCAGAGAGGTGCCGACTAGCGGTCCAAGGCAATCGCCGGTTGAACGGTCAGTGCCGATGCAGACAATGACAAGCGGCCTTTGTTGGACGCGGACATCCGACAGATGGAAGAGCAAGCGATGAATAATGGCAGAGTGAATATCAGGATCGGTATGGGATATTTTCAAGCTCGGGGTATCAGAACGAGACGTTATTTTAGATAGCCTGTTCATAGAATCTTCCTTTCGTCTGCATTTGGTAGTATCAGTATATGGATGAAAGACTGTTTTTATACTTTGCGATGCCATGAAATATTAAGAAGAGGTCCTTTTCAAAATCCCAAAACCAGGCTGAACGGGGAAAGGCTCGGCCGTTCAACGGCTCAATGCTTGGCTTCATGTTAAAGGTGAATATCATATATAAATCTCTTAGATAGTGGCAATACAATAATAGAGGGCAGAGGCTTACGTAATAGAGTGGAAAGCGAAGGAAGAGAGGTAAGGAAGTGAATGAGCGGCTGGGTGGTTGAATACAAGGACTGATAGATGGAGGGATAAAGCCGTGGAGGAAGCCATGCTGATTGCTTTTGATTCCACCCAGCAGGCGCTGCGTGCCGAGATGCTGCTGGAGTATGCGGATATCGAAATTGATTTGTTTCCGACTCCGAAGGAAATTACCGCAGGATGCGCATTGTCGATTCAATTTCCGCCTGATGCGTTAAATGAGGTTCAAGATATCATCAGGCGGGAGCAAGTGGAGATCAGAGGAATATTTGCTCTCAATGACAACCAGATTTATGTGAACATCGAAGATTAGGGAGGAAATAACGAATGAAGGCAATGGGCTATCTGACAGAGAATCCAGCTGATCCAGAAAATTTTGAGCAAATGGGAGAGGAGGCATTGCAGTTGAAAGATCAGATTTGGGCATGGTTAACGAATGAAGTGATGTGGATGCACATTCTTTCGTCCGCTATCCGGGTCATCATCATCTTCATCCTAACTCGGATCGTCATACGTATTGTTTATAAAATGATCGATCGGTTTCTGCTAAGACAGGAAAAAAGCCGGATCCAAGTCAATGCAAGGCGGTTTGTAACGGTAGGGGAGCTGCTGAAAAATGTAACCTCGTTTGTATGTAACTTTGTCATGATCCTGATTATTCTGGCGGAGTTCCAATTCAAGCTTGGTCCGCTATTGGCCGGTGCCGGTGTGTTGGGCCTTGCAATCGGTTTTGGTGCTCAGAGCTTGGTGAAGGACGTTATTACCGGGTTCTTCATTATTTTCGAGGATCAGTTTGCCGTAGGGGACGTCATTAAGAGCGGAGAATACCGGGGGACGGTAGAGGTTATTGGCTTGCGCACGACACGCGTAAGAGGCTTCAACGGAGAAATTTATATTATTCCAAACGGATTAATCACGAGCGTTACGAACTTTTCCCTCTCCAATTCCCTTGCCGTGGTCGATCTGCCGGTCAAGAACGAACAGCAGCTACAAGACACAATCACACTCATTCAGGCTGCGCTCAGCAATATTATGGACCGGTGTCCGGATGTTAAGGGAACGCCGGATGTTTTGGGAATCCAATCGCTGAGCACCTCCGAGTATGTGGTGCGCATTGCTGCCGAATGTAATCCGAACGCGCGGGAAACGGTCGAACGGCGGATTTTAACCGATATTAAGCAAGCCATTGAAGCGCGGGATAAAGGTCAGGAACGGGCCCAGGCTTGATCATGTCGGCATTCGATGATATATAATAGATAAGATGTGATTGATTACGGAGGAGCGGTAGCGATGGAGCGTAAGGTATTTCAACTAGGGGATATCGTACAGATGAAGAAGCCGCATCCTTGCGGGAATAATGAGATGGAAATAATCCGCATGGGGATGGATATCCGGATCAAGTGTACGAAGTGCCAGCATAGTGTGCTGATACCGAGAGCCAAATTCGAGAAAAATATGAAGAAGGTGCTGAGGTCAGCTCAGGAGCAGGAAGGGGCAGAGGAGGCGTAACCATTTCGCGCCTTCAGCCTCTTTAGGTTAAATGGCTATTGGATCGGTGTTTCAGGATCGAATAAGAACAGGTATTGACCAAGCCTTATTTTCATGATATAATCAATTCTGCTGTGGAAAGGTACCCAAGAGGCCCAAGGGGGCTGACTCGAAATCAGCTAGGCGTCGCAAGGCGTGCGTGGGTTCGAATCCCACCCTTTCCGCCACCAACTATATTCAAGCTCCGCTGTTATGAATATAGAGGAATTAGTGGTACATAAGGCAGGCGATCTAAGAATCACTGCATAACAGAACACCTTCACCATGAACAGGGATTGTCTCCCGATCGTGATGAGGGTGTTTTTTTGATAAAGGGCACGCAATGACATTTCCTGAATCACGCCCATTTGCCATTCCTATGATAGACCGAATTCCGAATGCCGTGATCCGAGTACAATGCCGAGTTTAATTCCAATCCAGTTGGAGATCCATAACTCCGGATTCAGGTTCCTTGCTTAGAGACCAGGCTGAACGAAGGGACGGTTATAACCATGTTTAGCATGACAGGATGGGCACAAACAGCATTAAAAAAGAAGGACCCATACGGGTCCTTCCTTCTGGGTAGGCGGTGCTTGTGATTTTGGAATCCTCATCTCATCAACACATGCTGCAAAACCATCGACAACAGCTAAAACTTGTCCATCAGGTCAAGCCAGTTCGCTTATGTCCTCCGCTTGCAATACGTGTGAATATCAGAAACCATTCTGCGTCGTTCAGCTGCAACGTCCAACGGAACCACACCTCTCTCATGCACCGCCTGATGATAATATGTGCAGGAAGACGGATTCCTATGCAAATCTGCATGGATGGGAAAATATACCAAAAAACAAAGTGGATCAACAACATTTGAGCGGATCCTATTCCATGCTTGGCTAGGCGCGCAATGCAGTTGGCTGTTGTACTAAGCTGCTGCACCATAATTTCGTCAACAAAGCTGGCAAAGCCCGCAAGCGGTGGAATTAGTCGTTTGCGGGCTTGGGGCAGGATGTACTTGTTTACTTAGGTTGAACCCGGCGCTTATTCAGCCATACTCGGTCATCATTTTGCGTTTCCGGGAATGTGTCGCCTTTTTCCATTTTGATCTGACGCGGATTCTCGATCCCCATTATGTGGTCTCTTACACCGACTTCCATATAGATGCCGTTGTTCGGAGCCTTATCTCCTCCGCGGAATTCAGTCTGTTCTCCCATCATGGAACCCTCCCTTAACGTATTGGATGGACTGCATTTGTTAGCATGTGCCGGAAGGCCGGAATGCATGGCAGGTAAAGTGAGATAAGCACGGAAAAATAGGGAAGAGACCTCAAGAAAACCGAAAAGGGAGCAGCCTGCGATAAGGGAAAAGAAACTTGCATCCGATCATCCGTTCTGGTATAGTATTATGGTGCGAGTTAGGCTCGCTCCTTGCTCTCAACTTAGATTGGGGGCCGAAGTCCATAAGGAGGTGGAAATATATGCGCAAATATGAAGTGATGTACATTATTCGTCCTGACATTGAACAAGAAGCTGTTCAAGCTGCAGTCGAAAAATTCCAAGGCATCATCTCCAACGGCGGAGAAATTACGAAGCACGAAGTAATGGGTAAGCGCCGCCTTGCGTATGAGATCAAGAAATTCCGTGATGGCGTCTACGTTCTGGTTAACTTCAACGCAACACCAGATGTTGTAGCAGAACTTGAGCGTCTCATGAAGATTTCTGACGAAGTTATTCGTTATCTCATCACGAACGACGTTGCTTAATACGAGAAGTCTTTGTAATTGATTTCGTTCTAAAGGAGGGGATTGGATTGTTGAACCGTGTCATTTTGATTGGCCGACTGACTCGGGACCCGGAGCTTAGATATACGCCTTCAGGAGTCGCTGTCACACAATTTACACTTGCTGTAGATCGTCCGTTTACCGGACAAGGCGGGGAGCGCGAGGCGGATTTCATTCCGGTCGTGACCTGGAGACAGCTTGCGGAGACTTGTGCCAACTATCTGCGTAAAGGCCGGTTGACGGCCGTAGAAGGGCGCATTCAAGTGCGGAATTACGAGAATAACGAAGGTAAGCGTGTATACGTCACCGAAGTCATTGCCGATAATGTTCGTTTCTTGGAGTCTAACCGTGAAGGCGGAGGCGGCGGAAACCGTGAGGAGTCATCGTTCGGCGGAGGAAGCGGCAGCGGAAACCGCGGGGGCAACAACTTCTCGCGCAACAATCAGGATCCTTTTTCCGATGAAGGAAAACCGATCGATATTTCGGATGATGATTTGCCATTTTAATACGGAAAGGACTGACAACGCATGGCTTTTAAACAAAGAGAAGGCGGAGACAACGACAAAAGACCGGCACGCCGCGGCGGCCGCAACAAGCGTCGTAAAGTATGTTTCTTCACTGTGAACAAGATCACTCACATTGATTATAAAGATACCGATCTGCTCAAGAAATTCATCAGCGAGCGCGGAAAAATTCTGCCTCGTCGTGTAACAGGTACCAGCGCGAAGTATCAGCGTGCTCTGACGATTGCGATCAAACGCTCCCGTCAAATCGCATTGCTTCCATACACAACCGAGTAATTCGGTTACAGAAGCGGTTCAGCCTTGATAGGCTGGGCCGCTTTTTTTGTTCGGGTACCCATTCGGCTGTTGTCTCGGAACCTCCCCCAAAATAATGCCTCTGTGTTGATTAAGTTGGGCTCCTTGTCCTCAGGGATAAGCCGAGGCTTAATGGGCCAGCATTCTTGGAACGAAGGGATGACCGTACAGAGACTTGTATTATCTGTATTATTATTTGTATTTGTATTTGTTATGTTCGACTCCGATCGATCACGGCCTGCATCTATTCAAGTGACGTTGCGGATACTCGTTCGTCTTGTAACACGATCATGCTTCTGAGTAGTTAGACATTTTTCCGGAATATTCGTCGCAATCATGAAATAATTTTATTCTGCATTAGGAATACCGAACAAGTTCAGCATGTCTTTTCGGAGGAATCTTGTCTTCTCTGAGAAGACATAATTTTCATGAATTGCTTTTGTGACGCGAGGGTATACTAAAGCTTTCCAGTTTTAAAGTATGAAATAGTGTCTATTGATAGAGGACAGTGTCTATTGAGTGAAATACATCCTCCCCAAATGGTGGTTTCGTATGGCTGAAGATTTGTAGTGAGATGCAGAGATTATTTTGTGTCTTTAAAAAAATTCCTTCTATTATATATGTACTAATATAGAGCATGGAAAAACCAAATGGCCAATTACAATGGCACCTCATTTAGAGAAACTTATATCGAAGGCACAAGAAGCACAAACCTGCAAAGGCTGTTTTAAGAATAAGGGTGTCTATTGTGAGTATACATGAAAAGTACCTTTGGTTATTCTTCTATTCAAAAGAAAGTAAAATGAGAATTACCATAAAATTTACAAATGGTGACTTCAAATTACCTGTCCACTCCTAGAATACAATCGGACATCAAATGGAAGAAACGGAGCGACCGTCGAATGATGCATATTCAACCTCATTTATCCAGATGCTAAAGGGAAAAGGAGGTATGGCTATGTGCAGAAGGTATTCCATTTCCGCCGGTCTTGAAGAAGTGAACAGCTATTTTGGAATCAGCCGCGTGATGTATTACTATAAGAGCCGCTACAATATTAGCCCGATGCAGTCTGTGCCTGTAGTAGTCCAGGAGGGAGGAGAAAGGGCACTTGACGAGTATCGTTGGGGACTGGTCCCTTACTGGGGAAAGGACGCGGTGAATGCGGATCTGATCACGGTGGATCAGAATCCTACTTACCGCAGAGCCGTTGATACACGTCGGTGTATCATTCCCTGCAATGGTTTGTATTACTGGAGAACCGTAGGGAAGCGAAGCTACGCGGTTCGGACTGTGGTTGGAAACAACGAGATTTTTGGCATGGCCGGATTGTATGAAACATGGCGGGATGCAAGAGGTGTTGAAATGAGAACCTGCACGGTGATTATGACGGAAGCGAACGAGGCGATCCGGGAGTTCGACGCGCGTATGCCGGCGATTTTGTCGGAGGAAAGCATGGAGAAGTGGTTGGATCCAGAGCTAAAGGGAGTGCGTGCACTGCAACCACTGCTTGGAACATACCGGGGTTCGATGCGGATATATCCGGTCACGCCGTTGATCGCCGATGATTCTCATGACCACCAGCAGTGCATCGAGGAGATGGATTTGAAGCAGGCATGGGTGAAAAGCGTTTAGTTCGTAAGTATGAAGTCTTTCATGTACTTGATCAGACGCTATGAACTGCAGCAATCGAAACAATCCGGGAACCGATCCCGGGTTGTTTTTTGTTGAGGCGGGCGATCTGGAACAACTTCGGATGGCCTATGTTCCTAGCCCTGCTTGGTTAGTGGAGAACAATATTTAACATCGGAAATAGGTCCAACTATATTATCACGGATTATTGCATCATGATGGAATGTTTTCTGACTTATTTTTGACAGAAAAGAAGATGGTTACAGGGTGTTGAATCGGATATTGGGTAATTTTATATACCTGTGTAATATAAGTTGACACAAATGTCGAAAGCGTATATATAACATTATCTATAAAATGTAAAATGGACTTGAAATTACATACATTTTCAGTAAACGAAGGGTAAAGTAAGCGATTAAAAGTATTTATTAACCCCGAAAATGACCTTAAAAACATGTTTTTTGAGAAATTTGAAAAAAAGTAATTGACGTTACCTAATTTTACACGTATCATAACATTAATTTTATAGGCAAGAAGATTTTGCTAGAGACTTTGGCACTAATTGACCATTGGTATATTTTCTGTAAATCTTTCAGCGGATTTCACATCATGCTTTGACATCCACGAGTCCGATCCGAGGCCGAAATTATTTAAGGATGATTTCAATATTCGTCCTGATAATTTATAGCATCATTATATTTTAAGAGGAGGATTAGCATGAAGAAGAGAATGTCGTTACTGCTTGCCATCATGCTCATGGCCATTTTGGTTCTTGCAGCGTGCGGCGGCGGTCAGACAGCAGAACAACCAAACCAAGGGGACACGCAAACTGAGCAGACTCCACCTGCCGAAGGCGAAGGCAAAGAAACAGAACCGCCAGCTGAAGGACAGGACGAGAGCCAAGGTTATTTCGAGGCTGAGGATCCTTCCGCGAACCCGGCAAATGCTCTGGCTCGCAAAGATACGCTGATCGTTGGTATGACAGCCCCTAAAGGGGTGTTCAACCCATTCTACTGGCAGACTGCGTATGACCGTTACGTTGTAGACGCCATTTTTGACAGCTTCTTCTCTCTGAACGGGGATGGCACTTACAATAATCGCCTGGCTGAGAGCGTTGAAGTATCCGAAGACAAATTGAAATACACGTTCAAATTGAAGCAGGGTGTGACATACTCTAATGGCGAACCGGTTACTGTAAAAGACTATGCTTTCGCCATGAAAGTTTTACATGACAAGAGTTACGACGGTCAATCCGATATTCTCTCCGTTAACGTTAAAGGTGGAAAAGAGTATTACGATGGTAAAACTGACGAGATTTCCGGTATTAAAGTCATTGATGACCATACCGTTGAAATCGAAGTTACAGAAGCAAATGCAATGACTAAGGATAATCTGGGTACTGTGTTTTTTGTTCCGGAATCCTACTACGGCAAAGATTACAAGCACGGCAACCTGGAGTACATGAAAGACCTGCATTCCAAACCAATCGGCAGTGGTCAATATGTACTGAAAAGCTACTCTCCTGGACAAGAGGTAGTTTTAGAAGCTAATCCTAACTATTTCTTGGGCGCACCAAAAATCAAGAATGTCATTTACAAAACTACAACTGATGAAACCAAATTGGCTATGTTCCAATCCGGTGAAATCGATATGGATATGGTATCCGTTAGCGAGGATAACGTAGAAGCTGTGAAGCTAATGGGCTTCTTGGATTATAATATGTTCCCATACAATGGTTACGGCTATGTAGCGCTGAACCATAAAGATCCTAAGTTTCAAGATCAAAAAGTTCGTCAGGCTTTGCTCTACGGTTTGAATCGTGCTGAAATTGTTGAAATCATCTATGGTCCATATGCGAATGTAATCAATATTCCACAATCGAGCGAATCATGGGCTTACACGAATGAAGGCATTGAGCCGTACGAGTTTGACATGGAGAAAGCAAAGCAGCTTCTTGATGAAGCAGGCTGGGTTCCAGGTGCTGACGGTATCCGCGAGAAAGACGGCAAGAAATTCGAGATTCATTTCTCTGCAACGGCTGACAACCCGGTAATTGATGCACTGATTCCGATTATGACAAAGAACTACCAAGATCTGGGCATAAAATTAACAGCTGAAACTTTGGACTTTAACGCAATCATGGATAAGAAGGATAAAGGCGAGTTCGAAATGTTCTTTGCTGCTTGGGGCTTGACTCCGGATCCAGACTCCACGGTTTATATCACAGATGGACAGCAAAATGACCTCGGATATTCTAATCCTGAATATGATGCAGCTATGAAGAAAGGTCTGAACGCCTTTGACCTGGAAGAGCGTAAAGCGGCTTATGCGGAAGCATATCGGATTCTGAACCAAGACGTTCCAGATCTTCCGATCTACCAAAGACGTGATATGTGGGCAATTAACTCTAGATTGAAAGGCATTGACATCACGCCTTACAAAAACTTTGCAATTGATCTGTACAAAGCAGAAATTGAACAATAGCATCAAGAAACATATGCTCAGCTCGCAAGAGCTGGGCATATGCACTTATAAGCCGGGAGGAATATTATGAAGCAGTACATTATCCGGAGGCTGCTGCAGATTATCCCGACATTGATCGGGATCTCGATTATCATATTTGCAATATCATCTTTGGTACCAGGTGATTATATCACTGCAGTGAACAACCCGACGATGACTGCTGAAAAAGCAGCTCAGCTTCGGGAAATTTATGGTTTGGATAAGCCGCCTGTAGAACGTTATCTTACATGGGTCGGCAATATGATAAAGGGTAATCTCGGAGATTCCCTTGTGCACAAGCAACCAGTTACAACCGTAATGAATAACTACGTATGGAATTCCTTTTTTGTAGCAATTTTTAGTTTAATTTTCAGTTGGATTATAGCTACTTTTGCTGGCGTGTTCTCAGCAAAGTTTCAGTACTCATTGTTTGATAAAATCGTCACATTACTAATTTTCTTGTGCATGTCACTGCCGTCTTTCTTTATCGGACTCCTGCTTATCAAGTTTTTTGCCTTGGATTTAGGATGGTTTCCTGTAGGCGGAATGAAGACTTCGGGACTGAACGGAAGCACATGGGATCAACTGATCGATATTGCATGGCATATGTTCTTGCCGGTTATGGTACTTACGATGCTTAGCACAGGTAGTTTGACGCGGTATTTCCGTACAAGTATGCTGGAGGTTATTCGTCAGGATTATATCCGTACAGCCCGTGCAAAGGGATTGAAGGAACGTACGGTTATTTTCAAGCATGCGCTGCGTAATGCGATGCTACCTGCCATTACTCTCATTGGTTTCGAGCTCCCATCCTTGTTTGGTGGAGCCATCATCCTGGAGAAGATTTTCATCTGGCCAGGGGTCGGTCAAGTTTATCTGGAATCGATCAATATGCGGGATTATCCGTTCATGCTTGGTTTTACAGTATTCATATCCGTTTTGACACTTGTGGGCAACCTATTGTCTGACGTTCTATATGGAGCTGCAGATCCAAGAATTCGCTTAAAGTAGGAGGAGATTCACTTGTCCGCAGAGACTGCACCATTAAAAACGAATCTACCAGTTCCGAAGAAGCGGCCGGATTCCCCATGGCAAATTGCTATTCGCCGTTTTGCCAGAAACCGTCTTGCTGTCATCGGACTTTTTATAGTTGTATTTATGTTTTTGCTCTGTTTTATTGGCCCATTTTTTTCACCTTATGACCTGTACGATTACAATAAGCTTGATAAGAACTTACCTCCAAGCTCGAAATATTGGCTGGGCACCGATAAACTGGGGCGCGATATTCTGCTACGCATGATGCTTGCTGGACGAATATCTCTTTTGGTTGGGCTTGTTGCGACAGGCATTTCGGTAATTATCGGAGCAACCTTGGGAGCTATAGCGGGTTTTTATCGTAAATGGGTAGACACGCTGACCATGCGTATAGCTGATATCTTTATGGCAATACCTACACTGCCGATCCTGATTATCTTGGGTACGATCTTGTCGGACCTGAAGGTGGAGCCTTCGGATCGTATTTATTTCTTGATGCTGATTATCGGTGTATTGGGATGGAGTAGTGTATCCCGTCTCGTTCGCGGTCAAATCTTAGGACTTCGCGAGCAGGAGTTTATGCAAGCTACCGAAGCTTTGGGACTGAAAGATCGCCGGAAAATCTTCCGCCATCTGCTTCCTAATACGATTCCAATCATTATTGTATCCGCAACACTGGGTGTAGCAGGAGCGATTCTTTACGAATCTGCACTGAGCTACCTCGGAATTGGTGTTGTTCCACCAACGCCGTCGTGGGGGAATATGCTCTCCGCCGCCAACAATATGATCGATTTCCGAAAGCGGCCGTGGCTGTGGATACCGCCAGGTATGTGTATTCTGGTTACCGTAGTTGCAATCAACCTGATCGGTGATGGACTTCGCGACGCACTTGACCCGAAAATGAAGAAGTAGGAGATGCGAATATGGCAAAAGAATTAGTTGAATTCCGCAATTTAAAAACGCATTTTCAAACCTCCGCAGGTACCGTGAAAGCCGTCGACGATGTCAGCTTCAAAATCCGGGAAGGCGAAACCCTGTGCGTCGTCGGCGAGTCGGGCTGCGGCAAGAGCGTGACGGCAATGTCACTGATGCGTTTGATCGATGTTCCCCCGGTCGGCGGGGAGATTTTATATGAAGGCAAGGACCTGCTCAAGATGAGCAAACGGGAAATGAGTCTGATCCGCGGTAATGATATCGCAATGATCTTTCAGGAGCCAATGACTTCCTTGAACCCTGTACTGACGATTGGCGAGCAGATCGTTGAGCCGATTTTGCTTCATCAGCTTGTGGACCGTAAAGAAGCGAAGAAGCGTGCGATCGAGCTGATTAACCTGGTCGGCATTCCGCGTGCAGAGAAAATCTTTGAGTCTTATCCGCATGAGCTTAGCGGCGGCATGCGTCAACGGATTATGATCGCAATTGCGCTGAGCTGTAATCCGAAGCTGCTCATCGCAGACGAGCCAACGACGGCGCTCGATGTGACGATTCAAGCCCAGATTCTGGACTTGATGCGTGACATTAAGGATAAATTCAAGACGTCCATCATGCTCATCACGCATGATCTCGGCGTTGTAGCCGAAATGGCCGACTATGTCGTTGTAATGTATGCCGGCAAAGTGATTGAAGAGGCTCCGGTTATCGAGCTCTTCAAGCAACCGAAGCATCCGTACACGAAGGGCCTGCTGAAGGCGAAGCCGGTCATCAATCAGACCCAGGAGCGTCTTTATTCGATTCCGGGTCAAGTACCGAACCCGGTTGATCTAGGCGACAACTGCCATTTCCATGATCGCTGCGAATTCTGCATGCAGATCTGCAAAGAGAAACAGCCTCCGCTCGGTACCGATCCGAACGGCCATAAGGTCGCTTGCTGGTTGTATGAAGAGGAGGGGAAAGCATAATGAGTCAGGCACTACTTGAAGTTGATAACCTAAAAAAATACTTTCCCATTACCGGCGGCATACTCCAGCGCCGAATCGGTGATGTTAGAGCCGTCGACGGCGTCAGCTTCACCATTAATAAGGGTGAATCCTTCGGACTTGTAGGCGAGTCCGGCTGCGGCAAGAGCACGATCGGACGTACGATTCTCCGCTTGCTCGAGAAGACGGACGGCAAAGTGTTGTTCAACGGAGAGGACATCCATGCATTGCCCAAGGAAAAAATGCGCGCGATGCGGCCGAAGATGCAGATCGTATTCCAGGATCCGTTCAGCTCGCTGAACCCGAGAATCAAGGTAGGGGAAGCCATTGGCGAAGCGCTCATCGACCATGGTCTTGTAAACCGCAGACAGCTCAAGGATAAGGTCATTGAGACACTGGAAATATGCGGGCTTGCCGCGTATCACTATGAGCGTTATCCGCATGAATTCTCCGGTGGACAACGGCAGCGGATCGGGATTGCCCGCGCGCTCATTCTGAATCCGGACTTTATCGTTGCAGACGAGCCGGTCTCCGCGCTGGATGTGTCCATCCAGGCGCAGATTATTAACCTGCTCAGCGACCTGCAGCGCGAGAAGCAGCTCACGTATCTGTTCATTTCCCATGATCTTAGCGTTGTCGAGCATTTGTGCAACCGGATCGGGGTTATGTATCTCGGATCGATGGTTGAGATGGCCAGCAAGGAAGAGCTGTTCCGCAACCCGCTGCATCCATACACGAAGGCACTGCTCTCCGCCGTTCCGATTCCGGATCCGACGCTGAAGCGTGAACGCATCGTGCTGACGGGTGACATTCCGAGCCCGGCAAATCCGCCGTCCGGCTGCAAGTTCCACACCCGCTGTCCGCTTGCTTCCGATCTGTGCAAGCAGCAGGTGCCGGAATACCGTAATGTCGGCAATGATCACTTTGTGGCTTGCCACTACGCATAAGGTGCAAACGAAAATCGGCTTAACAGGTTCTCATTATATAAGACTTGCGCTTTAACCCGATTCTGACAAAATCCTCTTGTTTTATTACGGTATCAGAATCCAAAAAGGACTTCTTCAGTCTAAAGACTGACAGGAAGTCCTTTTTTAGTAGGATCCATGCATGCAACTACTGATTTAGTTGCCTCCGTTATATGCTGCCTGCAAGGTAAACGTTCCATGCTGTTATAACAAACCAAGCTCATATTTCCTAGGATTTGCTACCTAGGTTAAGCTCTTTCGCCGAGTTAGGGAGAATTGGGAGAGGGTTAGAAGAATAGAGACTGGGATAGAGAGAAGTACGGAAGTTCACGGAATATACATAAATTCCCTTAAATTTTTTTCAAAAAAACGCAGACCAAAACACCGTTTGAACCGTCTATTATTATGGAGGGCGAAATCGATGAATAAACGGTGGCTTTGGTTCGGGTTCATGTTGCTGATAATTGTGCCCCTCGTGGCCGTATTTATATTAAATATAGAACGGGTAGCATTTAAACCGAGAGTTGACGCCAGAGCGGTCGTCTTGATGGACATCACGACAGGCCATATTTTGCTGAGCAAAAACGGGGATATGCCGCTGCCCCCTGCAAGCATGTCCAAGCTGATGACCGAGCTGGTCATTCTGGATGAAATCAAATCCGGAAGAAGAGCGTGGGACGATGAAGTCGTGATCAGCGACAATGCGGGTAATGTCCAGGGCATCAATATCGATTTGAAGCCTGGTGAGACCCTGACGGTGCGCGAGCTTTTTCAGAGCATGGCCGTTTATTCCGCTGATGACGCGGCCGTTGCGCTTGCGGAGCATGTGGCCGGCTCGGAGAAGGCCTTCGTTGATCGAATGAACACCAAGGCGAAAGAGATCGGATTGTCGAGCGAAACGAGATTTGCCAATGCTTCCGGTGCGGAGAGCGGTTCGAATCTCTCACAAGCGCTGTCACCAGACGATGAGACCATGATGACCGCCGTGGACACCGCGAAGCTTGCCGCCCATCTGATTGAGCATCATCCGGACATTTTGACCACCTCGAGCAAGGCGCAGATGAAGCTCAGTGGACGAGGATTATATTTAAGCAATACGAACTGGATGCTGCCTTCAATCGGCGGACCCTACTCGTATGAGGGAACCGACGGACTAAAGGCCGGATATACGCCTAAGGCGGGCTATTGCTTCACCGGAACGGCCGAAAAGCAGGGCAGCCGGCTTATTGCAGTCGTCATGGGAACTGATTCGAAGGAAGCCCGGTTCGAGGCGACGCGCAAGCTGTTTGACTATGGATTCAAAAAAACATTAACATGGAAAGAGCGGCTGGATGATTGGTTTCTCAATGCGGGAACAACGGCTGCTCTTTTGTATACACCGGGCAATTCTAAGGATTCACATCAATTGGCAAGTTTGTAAAAGTGAGTGAGAGGGTTCACATCCGACAGGGATGTGGTTTACAATAGATGGTGTGCCAATTCTGAACACGCATGATGTTGCCATGCGTCAACGGGATTCAATCCCGTTTATATAAGGAAGGGAGGGTGAGCCTAGCTGCTTTGGGAGCATACTGCCCCTGATTGGAACTGACTCATTCATCAATTTATTTTATAATAAAGAAGGAATCTAATCTCATGAAGAGGAAATCAATATATATCACACTGGCAGTTCTCATCCTCCTCGGATCGTCAGCCTACTTATTCCGTACCCAGCTTATCGTAGCTGCTTTCGATCTGTTTATGGCGAAGGACGTTGAGGACTCGCTGCAAAAGTCATATAAGCCGCTGCAAGGCGACAAAAAACCGGAGCCTGTCGTGCTCCAAAGCAAGCCTTTCTCGGTCATGCTGCTGGGCAGTGACCAGCGAGAGGACGAACCCGCGCGTTCGGACACGATGATCTACGCCGTGGTCCGTCCGAAGGAATCCAAGGTACTCCTTGTATCGATTCCGCGGGATACCTATGTCGATATTATCGGCAAGGGCAAGAAAGACAAGATCACCCATGCTTTTGCATTCGGCGGCCACCAGATGGCCAAAGATACGATGGAGGCATTTCTTGATGAAGATATCGACTACTATGCGTCGATTAACTTCCAAGGGTTGAAGGATGTCGTGGACGCCATGGGCGGCGTGGAGCTGCCGATCGGCAAAGATATCGTCAATAAGGGCAAGGACCACGAGAAGTTTACGGTCAAGGCGAACAAGCCGATTTACAGCGGTGAGGAAGCGCTGAACTACGTCCGTTACCGGGAGGACAGCGACTTCAACCGGGCTAAACGCCAGCAGGTATTTCTGGATATGGCCGCCAAGCGGCTGAAGCAGCCTGATCAGATTGGCAAGGTACCTGAACTGATCGCGATCATGGGTGACAACTTCCAGACGGATATGCAGCCCAAGTTCATTATTGATTTGGCGAAGCAAATGCTGACCGGGCCTAAAGTCGATATGACCAGCTTTACGATCATGGGAGAAGGCATGCGAATTGGAGGGGTCTATTACAACGATCCTGACATGGAGGATGTTGAAGAAGCTAGAGACATGATTGACAACTGGATGAACCCGGATACTCCATCCGACCAGCTGCTGAAGCCGAAGGATGCTGAGAAGCAAAAATTGCAGTAAACTATAGACCGGCATCGTCCGGAACGTTCCTAACACGCGTTTCTCACCATAATCAGCAGTCCGGATTGTCTGGCTGCTGATTTTGTGTCCTGATGCTTATGAATCGGGACACGGGTGGGCTGCGTATGTATGATAGTGGGTAGGAGAGAGGAGTAACCTGCTTGTCCAACCAACATGGGCAAGGTTACTTAAATGGCCTTAATTCTGAGGGATGGGAAAGGTCATAAGGAGGATAAGGCATTATGAATATCGCGTTTTTTCTATTACCGAAACAGGAAGTGGTCTGCCTCACCCTGGATTCCACGCTAAGGCAAACGCTGGAGCGCATGGAATACCACCGTTATACGGCGGTACCGGTGCTGGATAAGAACGGCCAGTACGCAGGCACGGTGACGGAAGGCGATCTGCTCTGGCACATGAAGAATTCCGATGGCAAAATCACATTTGAGAACGCTTCAAAATTTCTGCTGAAGGACGTACCGTTCCGAATGGACATTAAGCCGGTATCCATCGATGCCAGGATGGAAGACTTAATCAATTTGGCAAAGGTGCAGAACTTTGTGCCGGTTGTGGATGACATGAACCGTTTTATCGGAATCGTGCGCAGGAGTCTTATTATCGAATACTGTGAGCGGTTTGTTTCAAAGGAGACGTTGGAGTCCCAAGGGGCTCGAACCTCGGTATAATTTAGGATAAGTGGCAGGGCGTGTAACCGCGGTGAATACGTAGGTATCACGCCCTATTTTTCATACACGGGAATATTAGAAGGATAATTGGAGACACAGAGAAGGGAGCAGATGACAAGCAGCTGCCGGAATCCCGGCAAGCCAAGGGCCGGGGGACTTTATGTGGGTGAATTTTATTTATGCTATAATGGAGAATAAAGCTGTTTTCGGGGAGAGATGGATATGCCAAATATGCCAAAGGACTTGGATGTAGCTAAACGCGCCAAAGTGATTGAATGGCTGAAAACCGAAGTCATTGACAATGTATCTCGGTTATTCAAAGCCCTATGGGAAGGCAGCACTACTAAAGTTGGAGATAGTTTGGTAAGCCTGATGATGAGCTCCTACATATTAGGCCGAAGGCTGGGTATGACCTATCGCGATTTGGACGATCTCCTGCTTGAGAAATTGAGGAAGCACAAGCAGGAAGGACATCAGCTTGAGGATTGGTACCAGGATATATCCGCACTCGAAGAACATTTGCGTAAGAGGTGAACATATTGAAATTACGCTGGACAACAGCGGCCTGGAGCATCATTTATTTGCTTCTGCTGCTCTCTCTACAAACCCCCTTTTCCATTGTGACGGCATTCCTTCTGGTTCTGCCGGTTGCGGTCCTGTTTACGGCATTAAATACACAATCGTTTATTCTTCATATTGCGCCTGTATGGTTGATCGCGCTGTTGATTCATCCGATTTTTCTCTTGTTCGCGGTTTACTTTGCGATTCCGGGGGTTGTGATGGGATATCTATACCGGAAAAGAAAGGCTGCCATGCAAGTATTAAAATTCGGCGTGGCCACGATGCTGGTGGAATTGCTGCTGCTGCTTATGATCAGTACGGCCTTCTTCCAGATGGACCTATCGGCGTATGTGGATGAAATCGTGAAGATGACAACGGCTCCGCTGACCGAGATGGGGGTTCAAGGCAATTTTGGCGGACAACTCGTCGGACCGGAAATTGATACGCAGCTGATCAAGGACAGAACGCTGCAGCTTGTTCCGTTCGCCATGATCATCAGCTCGTTCCTGATGACGGTGATCACGCACTCGCTGGCTCGTCCGACGCTTAACAGCATGGGACTGTCCGTGCCGAAATTGAAGCCTGCCAGAGAGTGGATGCTGCCGCGTTCGCTGATTTGGTACTACCTGATCATTTTCTTTATCAATATCGCAACGGTGAACTCGGATAATGCGTTCATGAAGACGATCGTGGCGAATGCGACGCCGCTGCTGCAAATATGCTTTATGATTCAGGCGCTGGGCTTCTTCTACTACCTGGCCCACATCCGGAAATGGCATCCGATTCTTCCGCTGCTCACGGCCATTCCGATCGTGCTGTTCCCGCCGGCTATCATCATCGGTATTCTGGATCTGGCGTTCCCGCTTCGTCAAGCGTTTAGTAAAAACAAAAGATAGGGTGATGAGTCATGCCTAAATTTCTGCAGAAACGCTGGCACGGCTATCACACCGTCTGGGCGTTTGCGCTGGTGCTTCTGCTTGTCATATTCCTGTCATTCTATAATACGATTCTAGGTCTGGTCGGGCTGCTGCTGGCTGTGATCGGCGGATACGCGATGCTAAAAGCGGAGATGAAGTTCCGGCGGGAGCTCGTCGAGTATATTGGCGATCTATCGTTTCGCATTCGGCGTGTGGAGGGAGAGGCCGTCAGCGTATTGCCGTTCGGAATCGTACTATACAGCGAGGATAAGACGGTGGAGTGGCATAATCAATTCGTTGTGAATATGTTTCCTCACCAGACATTGGTCGGCGTATCCTTGGAGGATCTGCTTCCTCAGCTGGTGAAGGCGATCAAGGAGACGCGGGAGAAGAAGGATGGCAAGGAGAACCAGCCTAAGGAGATTCGGCTCGAAATATCACATGAGGACAAGTTTTATGGGGCGACCGTCATTCCCGAAGAACGGCTGATCTATCTTGATGAGATTACCGAGCTGGTCGTTCTGCGTCAGCGGTATGAGGATGAGCGTCTGGCGCTGGGCATCATTATGATGGACAACATCGACGAGGCGTCCCAGGGCATGGATGACCAGCAGCGGACGGCGCTCATCGCGAAGGTGACCAGCGAAATTACCGACTGGGCCCGGGAATTCAACGTCTATCTGCGGCGGCTGTCGTCGGATCGTTATTTGATGATGCTGAATCACCGATCACTTGATCTCTTGGAGAACAGTCGGTTCGTCATCCTCGATGAAGTGCGGGAGATGACTGCCGATCTGAAGGTGCCGCTTACGCTCAGCATCGGTCTTGCCTTCGGCTCCGATGATATTACCGAGCTCGGTCAGCTGGCCCAGTCCAGCCTTGATATGGCTCTGGGAAGGGGCGGCGATCAGGCAGCGGTGAAAGCGGGGCAGCGCCTGTCCTTCTACGGCGGCAAATCCAATGCCGTGGAGAAGCGGACACGGGTCCGCGCTCGCGTCATTTCCCATGCGCTGCGCGATCTGATGCAGGAGAGCGACCGCGTCATCGTGATGGGGCACAAGCTGCCCGACATGGACGTGATCGGGGCATCGGTCGGCATTCTGAAAGCCGCTCAGATGTATAAAGTGGACGCATATATCGTGTTGGAGGGGCTCAACCCGTCGATTGAGCGGATTATGGATGAGGTTCGCAAGGATGAGGCCTTGATCAGCCGCTTCATATCGACGGAGCATGCGATGCAGATGATGACCGAGCATACCCTGCTCGTTGTCGTGGATACGCATAAAGCGTCCATGACGATGGAGCCGCGGCTCGTGCAGCGGGCAAGCCGGGTGGTCGTGATGGATCACCATCGCCGGGGCGAGGAATTCATCAACGACGCGGTGCTGATCTACTTGGAGCCATATGCATCCTCCACCTGCGAGCTCGTTACGGAGGTGCTGCAGTATATTCATGACCGGGTATCGCTTACCCCTGTGGAGGCGACAGCGCTGTTAGCGGGTATAACGGTCGATACGAAGCACTTCGCCCTTCATACCGGATCCAGGACGTTTGAGGCGGCAGGCTTCCTGCGGCGGCATGGTGCGGACACGATGCTGATCCAACGGCTGCTCAAGGAAGATCTGACAGAATTTATCGCTAAGGCAGAAGTCGTAAAACATGCTAGAATGGTATATGATCACATCGCCATTGCGGTCGCGGAGAGCGGGGAGCCGATGCCGCAAATGCTGATCGCGCAGGTTGCCGATATGCTGCTGAATATGAACGATGTGCAAGCATCGTTTGTCATCAGCGAGCGCACAGACGGCAAGATCGGCATCAGCGCCCGATCGATGGGCAAGATGAATGTTCAAATGATTATGGAACGTCTCGGGGGAGGCGGACACTTAACCAACGCCGCCGTACAGCTGGACTCGACGCTGGAAGAAGCCGAGGAGCAGCTGATGGAAGTGTTGGAGGACATTGAAGCGAAAGAGGGGTTATTCGAATGAAAGTAATTTTTATAAAGGATATGAAAGGCCAAGGCAAGAAAGGCGAAGTGAAGGAAGTATCGGAAGGTTATGCAACAAACTTCTTGTTCCCGCGCGGGGTTGCTCGTCCGGCAACGGAGGGCAATATGAAGACGCTGGAGCAGCAGCAGGCTTCCGAACAGAAGCGTAAGGCTCAAGAGAAGGAAGAGGCTCAAGTGCTCGGCAAGAAGCTGGAAGAGATGACGGTTGTGCTGAAAGCGAAGGCCGGCGAAGGCGGCCGCCTCTTCGGCGCGATTACGAGCAAGCAGATTGCCGAAGCGCTGGCTGGACAGAAGATTAAGATCGACAAGCGAAAAATCGAGCTGGGTGAACCGATTCGAACTCTGGGCGTGACGCAGGTACCGGTGAAGCTGCACCCGGATGTGAAGGTAACGCTTAAGGTTCAAATTACGGAGGAATAACATGGGAGGAGAACTCTATTTCGATCGGGTCCCCCCGCAGAACCTCGAAGCCGAACAGGCGGTGCTGGGGGCCATTCTGCTGCAGAGCGAAGCGCTGATTACGGCGATGGAGCGGGTGCAGACCGAGGACTTCTACGACAAAACGCACCAGATGATCTACGAAGTGATGGTGCAGCTCGGAGAAGAGAATCAGCCGATCGATCTGGTGACCCTCACCTCCCGTCTTCAGGATAAAGGACAGCTGGAAGAAATCGGCGGCGTCAGTTATTTAGCGAAGCTGGCGCATGCGGTTCCGACGGCGGCGAACGTGGATTACTACGCGCAGATCATCGAAGAGAAATCGATGCTTCGGCGGTTGATCCGAACAGCGACGCAGATCGTGAGCGAAGGCTATACCGGCGGGGAAGATGTAGCCGGCATGCTGAGCGAGGCGGAGCGCCGCATTCTCGAAATTTCCAACCGGCGCACGGGCAGCGGGTTCATTGCGATCCGGGATGTGCTGATGGAAGTGTTCGAGAAGGTGGAGGTTCTGCATCAGAACCGGGGGAGCACGACGGGAATACCGTCCGGCTTCGTTGATCTCGATAAAATGACGAGCGGCTTTCAGCGCAGTGACCTTATTATCGTAGCGGCGCGCCCATCCGTAGGTAAAACGGCGTTCGCCCTGAATATCGCGCAGAATGTAGCGATTCGGGCGAAGGAGACGGTCGCGATCTTTAGTCTCGAGATGTCCGCGCCGCAGCTGGTTCAGCGTATGATCTGCGCCGAGGCGAACCTCGACGCAGGCGTCATGCGGACCGGCGATTTTAAAGGCGATGAGGACTGGTCCAAGCTGACGATGGGGATCGCCGCGCTGTCGGAAGCGGAAATTTATATCGATGATACGCCTGGGGTTACGGTTGCCGATATCCGGGCGAAGTGCCGGCGCCTGAAGAAAGAGAAGGGGCTCGGGATGATTCTGATTGACTACCTGCAGCTCATTCACGGGCGCGGTAAGCCGGGCGAGAACCGGCAGCAGGAAGTATCCGAGATTTCCCGTACGCTCAAGCAGATTGCGCGGGAGCTGGAAGTGCCGGTAATCGCGTTGTCCCAGCTGAGCCGGGGCGTCGAGCAGCGTCAGGACAAGCGTCCGATGATGAGTGACCTTCGGGAATCCGGTTCGATCGAGCAGGATGCCGATATCGTTGCGTTCTTGTACCGGGATGATTATTACAATCAGGAGACGGAGAAGAAGAACATCATCGAGATCATTATTGCCAAGCAGCGTAACGGCCCGGTCGGCACGGTCGAGCTGGTGTTCTTGAAGAACTTCAACAAATTCGTCAATTACGAGCGTACGCATGCCGATGCTTTTGCCGCGGGATAGCCAATTATATACGAATATATTCGGGAATCATCTGTAGTTCTCGTCCTAATTCCGAACAATCGTACTGCATAGTGTACGATTGTTCGTTTTTTATTTGACTTTAAAAATAAGGACTGTTACACTGGTATTGCTGCCTTTTGTGCAGTTGAGGATATGAAACATGCTTCAAGACGATGTATTTCATAAAGGGTTTGACGAAATAATAAGGGTGCTAATGCCCGGGCGGAGGAATGAATATGTCAACGGTAGTCGTTGTGGGAACACAATGGGGAGATGAAGGGAAAGGGAAAATCACGGATTATTTGGCGGAAAGCGCCGACGTGGTGGCCCGTTACCAAGGCGGCAACAATGCCGGTCACACCATTCTGATTGACGGTAAAAAGTTCAAGCTCAGCTTGATTCCATCCGGAGTATTTTATAAAGATAAAACCTGTGTAATCGGAAACGGCATGGTCGTAAATCCGGCTGCACTGATTGAAGAGATTAACTATATTCACGATAATGGATTCAGCACGGACAATCTGGTCATCAGCGACCGGGCGCATGTCATCATGCCGTACCATATGGTGCTGGATGCTCTGGAAGAGGACCGGAAGGGCCCGAACAAGATCGGTACAACCCGCAAAGGGATCGGTCCTTGCTACATGGATAAAGCAGCGCGCAACGGAATCCGGATCTCGGATCTGATGGATCCCGAGGAGTTCGAGCTGAAGCTTCGCCATATGGTGAAGGAGAAGAATCAGGTGATCACGCAAGTGTACGGCGGCGAGGAGCTTGATGTCGAGGAGATTTTGACGAAGTACCTGGAGTATGCCGAATTCATTCGTCCATACGTCCGCGATACGTCGGTCGTGCTGAATGATGCGATTGATGAAAATAAGAAGGTGCTGTTCGAAGGCGCACAGGGCGTTATGCTGGATATCGACCAAGGCACCTATCCGTTCGTTACTTCGTCCAACCCTTCGGCTGGCGGCGTATGCATCGGCTCGGGTGTAGGCCCATCCAAAATCCAGCAGGTTATCGGAGTAGCGAAATCGTACACGACCCGTGTCGGCGATGGACCATTCCCAACCGAGCTGAACAATGAGATCGGCGACTATATCCGGGAAAAAGGCCATGAATACGGTACTGTTACGGGCCGTGCCCGCCGCGTCGGCTGGTTCGACAGCGTCGTGGTCCGCCATGCCCGCCGCGTCAGCGGAATCACCGGCCTGTCGCTGAACTCGCTGGATGTGCTGAGCGGACTCGAGACCGTTAAGATCTGCACAGCCTACAAATACCGTGGCGAGGAGATCAAGCACTATCCGTCCAGCCTTAAAATGCTGGCCGAATGTGAAGCGATCTATGAGGAGCTGCCAGGCTGGAGCGAGGATATCACCGGTGCGAAGACGCTGGAGGACCTTCCGGAGAATACCCGTCGTTATGTGGAGCGGGTATCGGAGCTGACCGGCATTCCGATTGCGATTTTCTCGGTAGGCCGCAACCGGGAGCAGACGAATCAAGTGCTGCCGATCTACGAATAATGCTGTAGAAGCATCAATTGTCCCAAAATATAGAGACGGAGAACGTCATCTGTTAGACCTGTTGAAGCCTGCTCGGGGGTGAGAACCCGGCAGGCTTTTTATTATGGCTTTAGCCAGTTGAGCTCGCGAAGCGTGCGAAACAAAAAACCACCCGCTATGCGGGTGGAGGGATCGAGGGTTTGACCAACAAGACCATTCCGATAAAATTGAGATGTTCAGGCTCAATAATGAAAGGAATGGTCTTAGATGGCAAACAAGAGCTATAGTTTAGCTCACACGAAGTGGATGTGCAAGTACCACATTGTGTTCACCCCGAAGTATAGACGGAAAGAGATTTATAATCAAGTGAGGAAAGACTTAATCGAAATTTTCAAACGATTATGCAAATACAAGGGAGTGGAGATAATCGAAGGCCACATGATGCCCGATCATGTACATATGTTGGTAGCAATTCCCCCCAAAATCTCAGTATCATCATTTATGGGATACCTGAAGGGGAAAAGCTCACTCATGATATTCGAGAAGCATGCTAGCTTGAAGTATAAATATGGCAATCGAAAATTTTGGGCGGAGGGATACTACGTCAGCACAGTGGGCTTGAATGAAGCCACCGTGGCAAAATATATCCGTGAGCAAGAAGCACACGACCAGGCAATTGATAAACTGAGTGTGAAAGAGTATGAAGACCCATTCAGCAAAAACAGTAGCAAGAAGAAGTAAACCAGTTTAACTGGTAAGTGAAAGTGACAAATTACACTGAGCCTGAACAATTTTATTGTCAGGCTAGCGTCTTTAGGCGCAGTTTGGCAACAAGGGGTTATACCCCAAGAGCAAACCACCCGTTTGACGGGTGGTTCTGATTTTGGGGGCGATGGGGAAGAAGTATAAGATTATACCCCTCCGTCCGAAAAAATTATCCCTCGACCGCAAAGATTTCAACCCTATAATGGAGTTAGAAATAAAGAGCATGACGCTGGGTTTGGAATTGGGGCTAAGACAGCGAACCGCACGGCAGGATAGCTATGATCACAGAGGGAAGAAGCCATACGCTTCTTAACAAGGCGTACGGCCTTATGGGAGAGCCGGGAATGCTATTCCCGGCAGCATAAAGACCGGAATCATCCGAAAGCGTTACATGCGGATGATTCCGGTCTTTTAACGTGCGTACCCCATTATGGCAGCCATTGCTGAATCCCTTCCATAGATTATATAGATCGGGGAACGAAAGTTAACCTCAATGAGGAATGATGCCTGATACCAATAAACGGTAGAGTGCCTGATACCGATTAAGGAACGCTTCGCGTCCGTAATAAGTCTCTATTTTCTGACGGGCGGCAGCGCTCATTCGCTCTCTCCATTCAGAATGGTCCAGGAGGTACATAAGCTGCTGGGCGTAATCCAGCTCCTCTGCTTCGGAACGCCCGATGAGAACGCCGTCATGGTGCTGGTGAATCAAATCCATCCATCCCCGGACAGCGAAGGCTATGACGGGCACCCCGGCTGCCATCGCTTCCAAGCCGCTAATCGGAAGTCCTTCACTTGGTGAGGTGGACGCCATGACATCCGTAAACTTCAGAATCTGATGCACGTCTCCGCGCGCACCAAGGACAATGATTTTGGACGACAGGGACCCGATGGCTTCGATTACCTGCTGCTTCAACGGACCTTCCCCAACGATTAGAAACCGGTAGCGATCCGCGGAATCGGCAGCGATCATTTGTTTGGCGATGGAAATGAATTTTAACGGGTCCTTGTCGATATTTAGTCTGGCGATGTAGGAGACGACCTTCTTATCCAGCGGGATGTTAAAGCCTTGTTTTAATATGGCATATTCCTCGGCAGTACCGGGGCGATATAAATTCGTATTGATCCCGTTTGGCAGCAGGCAGATTTTCTCGGGATTGATATGGAACAGGCTCGTCAAGGTGTCCTTCATTGACTGTCTGCACACGTTATAGCAATCAATCCAAGGATCGAACTGAACGGAATGCCTTACATGATCCCAGGGCAATTCAGGAACATAGGCGTGAAGCAGGGCAATGGTTTTAAGATGAGGAAATCTCGCTTTCAAGCCAGGCAGTATATTGTAGCCGACTTCGCTGTTGTTGTTATGGAGAATCTGTATGCCCCTGGTTTCGATCAGGTAATGGATGATGGCCTCCATTTGCTCCGGCAGCTCGCAAATCGAAGGGAGCAGAAAGATTTCATCGGTACATTGGTCATATCTCTGGTAAAGCGGGCTTTCCTCCCGTATGGTCGTGACCAGTGTAATGTGATACTGATCTCTGGGCATGGCCTCCAACAGATCCAGAAAGAAGGTCTCCGCCCCGCCGATAATGAGCCAAGGCATGATGATCATAATTTTAATTTTGTCGTCAGCCGGTTTGGTCACCATATAGTTATCTGACTGAATGTTCCAATTTGCCGATATCGCAGACGATTGCCTCATGCTGTACTCTAGCTGTCCGGCATCGAGCATGCTGTAGGCCCGGTGGTGTTTTCTCCGAAGATGTTCGCGAAGCTCATTCTGGCGGGGAAACTGTCTGACGGATTCGGTTTCGCCATGTCTGCGGTAGAAGAACAGCAATTCAGGAATACAGAATCCTCCCCAACCGAGACTGGTCAGCTGGATCCAGAAGTCCCAATCCTCGTAGCCTTTGCCTTGTTCGTCAAATCCGCCCGATCCCTCCCATGCGGCACGCCGAAACATTGAATTCCCCACGACTATATTATCTCTGAGCAGCTGGGCCAAGGAGAAGGGGGGGAGGATCCAAGTCCAATTCTCCTGATCAAATGCCTG
Organism: Paenibacillus sp. FSL M8-0142; assembly: GCF_038597315.1. Taxonomy (NCBI): domain Bacteria; kingdom Bacillati; phylum Bacillota; class Bacilli; order Caryophanales; family Paenibacillaceae; genus Paenibacillus; species Paenibacillus sp. FSL M8-0142. The sequence goes on along the minus strand of NZ_CP152008.1, from coordinate 6,675,186 downwards.
AAGATAACAAGTAACGAAACCGACATGAGGGCGAGTATCCAATACGAGCGCCCCCTTCTCCAGCAGCGTATGGTGGATTCGGTCATCGGCATCAAGGCGAAAAATATACTTCCCCCTTGCCTCCCGTATCCCCCGATTTAACGCTGCCGGGATTCCTTTATTCTCTTGTCGAATGACTTTCGTCTTTGGCTTCTTCATGGTTCGGAACAACTCTACGGTATAAGGGTCTGTGGAACCGTCATCGACAACAATAATCTCGATATTTTGAATCGTGGAGGCGAGGCATGAGTCAATCGCTTCCTCGAGATAAACCCCATAGTTATAACATGCGATAACCACGGATACCAGCGGCTCGCTCTCTTGAGAATGTATAAACATGCGTCTAATGTGCCTCCTCTCACTTTGAGATGACAATGCACCACTCTCATTCCGGCTTACTGGCAGACGGACATCGTTCGGCTCTAGCATCTCATGCAACTGGTACTTTATCGTATGCAGGTCCGGCATAGGGGGCATAGGTGATCATATCAGCATGCCGTAATTATGCGAATGCACGGGGTGGATATCCCTGCAATATAGCAATTCTCAATAGAAAATAGAAAGCTTTGAGGTTGAAGAGAACGATAAGCGTCAATACTGGAAAAAGAAGACAGCCATCATTACGCAGTCTTATGGCATGCGGAAGGAAGGAGGAGAGGCGGATGAATCTGATGAAATGGCTGCTGAAGGTCAGCCTGACGGCAATCCTTGTCAGCACATTGACGATTGTGACCACGGGAATCGTTGTGAACGCTTATATTCAGTCGATCCTGTCCAGCCTTAATATTCAGCTTGAGGCTCAGCCTCTAGGAGTCGGAGGCATCATGAAGACGATGCTTGGCTTTGGCGCGGGTGCCGACACCGGAGCTGGTACGACGCCAGCCACTTCGGAAACCGTGAATGTGACGAATGCCAATCAAACTTCACCAGACTCCGTGCAAAGCGATGACAAGGAGCCTGGTGCAGACGAGGCAGATGCGGAGACTAACGGGACGCAGGAGGCTGAAGAAACGGATGCAGGCACGGGGGAAACGGAAGGGACGTCCTCCGAGCAGGGGGCTCCGGATGGATCGCTGCCGGTGATGGGGAGCTCCGCGGCCGATTCGGAAACGGCGCCAGAGGACGACCAGATTGTCATGACTCCTGGCGATATTGTAGACCGCAAAGGCAGTCTGCCGCTTGAGGACAAGGAGGAAATCTTTACATTGCTGATGAATAAGCTTCCCCAATCGGAAATGCAGAAAATATCGGAAGCTATGGAGGATGGCTTGACGGAGGCCGAACTCACGGAGATCGAGGAGGGCATCACCCAATACTTGAGTGAAGCTGAGTACGACAAACTAATCTCGCTGCTCCAGGAATAGAGCAAGGCCAGGAGCTGAGATGCGCCTGGTCACTATTTTGTCACAAATTGCAAGCCGTTTAATATTGGAAGACGTGTGAAAACCCGCATGTGATGCGGGTTTTTTGCTGTTTTGGCAAACTTGAAATGAGCTTAACGGCTATGTTAAAGTATACAAAGATCAAAAAGGTTAAAATTTTGATACCTTTTGACAGGTGATGACATTTTTCAAACGAGCAGTCAACATGTTCAGATGATATGCAGTGATTACATATGAACAAGGCTAGAAGGAGAGGGACATGAAGGGTTTCAAGGGGATACGGTGGATCGAAGGTTTGCTTCGTCGACAGCAAGCGGATCGCTCCGCCCTACACAACAATTCAACAGACGAGTCCGAGCTGCCTTCTCATCCGGAATCTACTGGACGGGCCGTTCCGCGCAAGTGGATTTGGATGTCGGCAGGGGCTCTACTCCTAGCAGGATCGATATATACCGGCAGCAAGGCTTATGTGAACGCCAATACCATTCCGTTCTATCATGTATATGTTAACGGTCAAGCGATCGGCGCGATTGCTGATGACGCCGAGCTGGACCGGCTGTTTGAAGAGAAGCGACAGGAATTTCAGGAGAAATACCCGGATGTGCTGATGGTGTTGCATACCGATGGGATTACGACGAAAGCGGATCGCTCCTTTAAGCCGGAAATTAACAGCGAGGAAACGCTGAACAAGCTGGACGGCATGCTGAAGGCATACGCTCGGGGCGTCGAGCTGAAGGTGGACGGCAAGACTGTTGCGATCGTCAAGGACCAGGAGACGGCAAGGGCTGCGATTGAGGCTGCCAAGCTGAAATTTGCGCCGGACGCGGATGCGGTGAAGACCAAGACGCAGCAGGTTGCTTTTAAGAGGGTCTCTGCTCAAGCTTCTACCAAGAATAAAGAAGGCGCAGAGCTGGAGTCCGTCCAGATCAAGGAAGAGATTACCGTGGCCGGCACGAAAGCCGATCCGAACAAGGTCTTGGATGTGGAGGACGCCGTGAAGGTGCTGACCGGAGCGAAGGACAAGCCGGTGACCTACACGGTGAAAGAAGGGGATACGATTTCCTCGATTGCCAAGCAGTACGGGATGAAATCATCGGAGGTTATGGCCTTGAATCCGGGGCTTGAGGAAAAATACATGCAGATTGGAGCCGAGCTGCAGCTTACCCAGCCGGAAGCGCCGCTCACGGTGCGGACGGTCGAGACGGTTACCGAGAAGCAGCCGAGCAAGCCGGAGACGATCGTTCGCAAGAGCGACCAGCTTCCTCTCGGTAAGCGTAAAGTTGTTCGCCCTGGGCGAGACGGTGTCAAAACCGTGAGTTACGTGGTCACGAAGGAAAACGGCAGGGTGGTCTCCAAGCTGTGGACCGGGCAAGAGGTAGTTCAGGAGGCGCTGCCGGAGGTTGTTTATAAAGGCACGAAGGTGGAACGCAAAGCGGCTGCACCGAAGGTGAGCAAAAAAACGTCGAGCAGCAAGCAGTTCGCCTGGCCGGTGAGCGGAGCTCGCATCACGAGCTCCTTCGGACATCGCTGGGGACGGAGCCATGAGGGCATCGACGTTGTCGGCGGCAGCACCATTATGGCCGCGGCCTCCGGTCGGGTTGTCTTCTCCGGCCAGCAGAGCGGGTACGGCAATGTGGTCATTGTGGACCACGGCAACGGCTACCGTACCCTGTACGGCCACATGAGCCGGATCTCCGTCAGCAACGGCCAGTCCATCAGCCAAGGCCAGAAGCTTGGCGTGATGGGCAATACCGGTCGTTCGACCGGAACCCATCTCCATTTTGAAATTCAAAAAAATGGAGTTGCCCAAAACCCGATGAAATATTTATAAATCTGTGTTATACTATCGTTACTAGTGACGACATAAGCCATTATTGGTTTTATATATCATAATGATGAAGATGGCCGCTCCTTTACGGGGGCGGCCATTTTCTTCGTTTGCATCTGCTTGGATGGGGGATGGGGATGTGGGAGGCAGAACGGGAAATATCTTTCCAGTCTGGGGGCATGGGGTGTCCTTCTCCATCGCTGTTGAATTCGGAAAATTTGGAACTAATAATCCCTGATGAGATTTTCCGAATTCAAAGGCGAGCGCTCCGCTTTCCGAATGCCACCCCAAGCTGAGTATGAAGGGTTTCCCTTATCTGCAAAGTCCATCCCCAATCCCGTGGAAGCCGATGCTGCCGAAGAGGTGGCCGCTCCCCGTGAACCGGAGCGGGCCATGGAGGCGAGGGTGTGGGAGGCAGAGCGGGAAATATCTTTGCAGTCTAGTGGCATGGGGTGTCCTTCTCCATCGCTGTTGAATTCGGAAAATTGGAACTACTAATCCCTGATGAGATTTTCCGAATTCAAAGGCGAGCGCTCCGCTTTCCGAATGCCACCCCAAGCTGAGTATGAAGGGTTTCCCTTATCTGCAAAGTCCATCCCCAATCCCGTGGAAGCCGACGCTGCCGAAGAGGTGGCCGCTCCCCGTGAATCGGAGCGGGCCATGGAGGCGGGGGGTGTGGGAGGCAGAGTGGGAAATATCTTTGCAGTCTAGTGGCATGGGGTGTCCTTCTCCATCGCTGTTGAATTCGGAAAATTGGAACTACTAATCCCTGATGAGATTTTCCGAATTCAAAGGCGAGCGCTCCGCTTTCCGAATGCCACCCCAAGCTGAGTATGAAGGGTTTCCCTTATCTGCAAAGTCCATCCCCCTTTCCGTGGAAGCCGATGCTGCCGAAGAGGTGGCCGCTCCCCATGAACCGGAGCGGGCCATGGAGGCGGGGGGTGTGGGAGGCGGAGTGGAAGCTGGAGCAAAGGAGTGAGTGCTGCATGCGTGAGTGTCCTTTGCCCTGGCGGAATGGGTGTGTCCAGGCGGCAGGTGTGTTAAAATGAAAAGAAGACCGTTCAAGTGAAGGTATGAGGTGAACAGGAAGATGCAGGGAACCATTCTGGTGGTGGATGACGAACAGCCCATCGCCGATATTTTGAAATTTAACCTGGAAAAAGAGGGCTATGAGGTCATTTGCGCCTTTGACGGCATCAGTGCGGTCGACATCGCGCTGACTCGGCGCCCGGATCTGATGCTGCTTGATCTGATGCTGCCCGGTAAAGATGGGATGGACGTATGCCGCGAGGTGCGTGCCGCCAACCTGCAGATCCCGATCATCATGCTGACGGCTAAGGACGGAGAGATCGACAAGGTGCTCGGGCTTGAGCTTGGGGCGGACGACTACGTGACGAAGCCGTTCAGCACAAGAGAACTGCTGGCCCGGGTGAAGGCGCAGATGCGCCGGCAGCAAAAGCCTGACAGCACGGCGGATCAAACGGGCGGTACCGGCGCGGGCGGACAAGGCCTGCGGTTGTTCGATCTGTTTATCGATACGGATATGTATATGGTATACAAGGGCGGCGAGGCCCTTGATTTGACGCACCGCGAGTATGAGCTGGTGTATTATTTGGCACGCAATGCCGGCAAAGTGATGACCCGGGAGCATTTGCTGCAAGCGGTATGGGGCTTTGAGTATTTCGGGGATGTACGCACGGTGGATGTGACCATTCGCCGATTGCGGGAGAAGATTGAAGAGAATCCGAGCAAGCCGGAATATATTTTAACCCGGCGCGGTCTCGGCTACCTGATGCGAAGCCCTAAAAACGGAGGCCTCTAATGAAGTGGCTCTCCTTCTTCCGCACGATTCAGGCGAAGGTGATCATCATCTACGTGCTGCTCATTCTGATCGCGATGCAGCTGATCGGGGTGTATTTCGTCAGTGCGATGAAGACGTCCCTGACCAGCAACTTTACGAAGGATTTGCAGGAGCGTGCGGAGCTGATGTCGGTGCTGGCCGCCAAAACCCTTGGCGGCGAGAACGAATCGGAGGAGGATCCCGTGGAAAGCCTGCGCGTCATGGTGAACAATCTGTTCAATCTGAGCGGGGCCGAGATCCAGGTGCTGGATTCGACGGGACGGGTATTGACGACCTCACTGCCTTCCCACGCCGATTATGAGGGCACGAAAAACACGCAGACTGTCGTAAGCCGGGCTTTGCAGGGAATCCAGGACAACGAGGAATACATTATTGACGATGACAATATCCGCAAAAAAGTCGTCGCCAAGCCCGTCATGTATAACGACAAGATCGTAGGCGCGATCTATATCGTTGCGAGCATGAGCGAGCTGTACAATACGATGCAGCGGATTAACAATATTTTTATATCCGGGATTCTCCTGGCGCTGGGCTTAACGGCCGTGCTGGGGGTTATCCTGTCGCATACGATCACGCACCCGATCAAGGAGCTGACGAAGCATGCGCGCGCGGTCGCCGACGGCCGGTTTACCGAGAAAACGCCGGTATTCGGCAGTGACGAGATCGGCCAGCTCAGCCAGGCGTTCAACTATATGACGAGCCGCCTGCGCGAAGCGCTGTCCCAGAACGAAGAGGAGAAGGAGAAGCTTGCTTCGATCCTCACCAACATGAGCGACGGCGTCATTGCCACGGATGAAGCGGGCCGGGTGATCCTGATGAACCGCCGCGCCGGTGAGATGCTGGGCGTGGAAGGCGAGGAGCTGGCTGGACGCGATATCGGGTCGCTCCTTGGCTTGGAGGAAGCGGAATCCGAGGCGCTGGCACGCGGGGAGCATCATGACTCCAAGCTGCTGGAGATCGCGCCGCGCGAAGGCGGAGAGCCGTTCATGGTGCGGGTTACCTTTACGCCGATCCATCGGCGGGAGATCGGGATTACGGGCACCATTGCCGTGCTTCAGGACGTAACGGAGCAGGAGAAGCTTGAGGCTTCGCGGCGGGAGTTCGTGGCGAATGTGTCGCATGAGCTGCGCACACCGCTGACCACGATCAAAAGCTATACCGAAGCGCTTGAAGACGGGGCGCTGGAGGACAAGCAGATGGGGCCGCGCTTTGTCGGCGTCATCCAGAACGAGACCGGGCGGATGATCCGCCTCGTCACCGACCTGCTTCACCTGTCGCGGCTCGATTCCAAGGAAGCGGCGCTTCATAAGGAGCCGACGGATATCGTGGAGATGCTGGAGGATGTCGAGGACCGGTTCTCTTTTCAAATGAAACAGAAGCATATCCGCACCATTATCGATATCAAGCCAGGTGTGTCCGCAGCGATGCTGGATAGGGACGGTATCGACCAAGTGCTTGACAATCTGATCTCCAACGCCCTGAAATATACGCCCGACGGGGGTTCCATCACCATGGAGGCAAGCATCACAGAGGACGGCATGCTGTCCTTATCCGTGAAAGATACCGGGATCGGCATTCCGAAGAAGGATCTGGATCGCATCTTCGAACGGTTTTACCGGGTCGACAAGGCTCGAAGCCGCAATTTGGGGGGCACCGGTCTTGGCCTGTCCATTGCCCGGGAAATTGTTAGAGCCCACGGGGGCTCAATCACCCTTCAGTCCGAGCTGGAGAAAGGTACAACCGTGACCTTTACCTTGCCCCTGAATGACGAGGGGAGGTCAACGCCGTGAAGGAACGATTAAAGACTTTACTGCTGGTCGTGCTGGTTCTTGGCAGTCTCGTGCAAAGCTATGTGCTGATCTACCGCCTGCCGGGCAGCGATTCTGTTGTGCAATCGAAGGATTCCTACATCCGAACCGAGGAGATGGGGCCGGAGGAGAAGCCGGAGAATCTCTTGTATCCCGACAAAATGATCATTCATCTCGGTGAGGACAAGCATACGATCTTTTATCCGAACGATACGTTCTACAATCTGGTGTACAACCGGCTGAAGGGCCGGACCTTCGACAATTTCCAGCGCCGGATGGTAGGCAATATCGACTGGAACAAGGTTCGATCCGAGAACCGGGGCATTGAGCTAAGCTTTGATTCAGGCATCCCGGTAACACTTCTGCAGCGCGTGATGCAGATCGTGCCCGATTCGCTGTTTAGTGGAGAGAGCATCAACAAAATGTGGCTGTACAGCGTTCCGGGCGAGGCGAAGGTTCATGTCATGTTTTTCAGCACCAAGGGAGATGTCGTTTACGAAGCCGTCCAGGCGGACTTGACCGTTCAGGACGTTGATCAGCTGGTCGATTTCGGGTTCAATTGGACGCCATACACCATGGTTAATGGCAGATATTATGTGCCGAACAAGAAGCTGAATATGGTCAGCACCGAGCTGCCGATCGGCGTGTATACGATTGAGCAGATGCAGCGCAGCCTGTTCTTTGACCCTAGCATCACCCGCAATATTCGGGAAAAAGACGGCTCCGAAATTTATACCGACAGCAAGCGCAGCCTGCAGGTGGATCAGGGGCAGCATTGGATCAGCTATACCGACCCGGCTGCGCCGCCGTCGGGAGAGAGCAGTCCGGGCAAGGATGTGCTGTCTGCGATTGATTTTGTCAACCAGCATGGAGGGTGGAACGGAATCTACCGGCTCAGTAAAGCTAGTGAATCTGAGGAGCGCACGCTGGTGAAATTCCAGCAGTACTACGGAGGCTATCCGATTCTCAATACGTCAGGCTTCCAGTACGGCGTGATGGAGCTAGATCTGCAGCAAGGCACGGTGACGTCGTATGAACGTTCGCTGCTTTATCTGGAATCGCCGGCGCTGAGCAAGCAGATGGTGACCCTGTCGGGAGGCGAGGAGCTCCAAGCGAAGCTGGATACGATCGCAGAGGAATCCCGGATTCAGAATTTGGAGCCGGCATATCTGCCGATCATTACAGGAGAAGGGCTGTTGCTTAAACCGGTATGGGCCGTCGAGCTTCAGAACGGAAGTGTGCGCACGCTGGAGTAACGGGTAAAGCAGATTGTGTTGGAATTACGAGAACAAGGAGGGACCGTCATGGATTGGGGCCGGGCTAAAAATGTTTTGATCTACGCCTTTTTGCTGCTGAATCTGGTGCTGGGCTATCAGCTGTGGATCGACTATCGGGAGCAGGCCGGCTCCAGTCTGGACTTTACCTCGCTCTCGGAAAGCACGCAGCAGATCATGGAGAAGAACGGGATTCAGGTGCAGAGTCCGATTCCGTCGGAAACGCCGCAGCTGCCCAAAATCAATTATATCTACAGCGCCGAAATGCAGAAGGAGCCGGTGGAGCTCGAAGAGCCGGTAGATACGAAGCTCATTTACGCCGATGAGAAGGAGCTGCGCAGTGTTCTGCAAGGGACTATACCGAATCTCGGAAACTATCGTCATGATCAGCCCTCGGATCAAGAGCATGTATTTGTGTTCCGGCCGCTGGTGCTGAAGGAATGGCCGCTGTTTAATGTGGAGCTGGAGTTTATCCATGAGTCGCAGAAGATTTATGCGTATCGTGAGCCGGTGTTTGAAATATTGCCGACGGACGGGGCGGAAGAGCAGAAGGTGCTCCCGGCATCCAAAGCGCTGGAGACCTTGATTGAGCGTAATTTCATACCGCGGGATACGGCGGTGAGGGACATACAGCTCGGTTATTACGGTCAGCTGTTCAATACGGAGGACCAGCTGGCGGCGCCGACATGGCGGTTCACGCTGGATAACGGCGAAATGATCTATGTACAGGGAATTAGTGGGGATGTGCTCACACCCAAAAGCGATACGGCAAAGGAGTAACAGAATTATGGGGATATCTTTTTCCGTGCTGTCGAGCGGCTCGACGGGCAATGCGACCATTGTCCGCAACGAGGATACGACACTGCTGATTGATGCGGGCTTAAGTGCCCGGCGCATCGATGAGCTGCTCAAGGAACGTGATATGATGGGAGAAGAAATCGACGGTATTTTGGTAACGCATGAGCATTCCGACCATATTAAAGGACTCGGGGCCGTCGCGCGCAAATACAATCTGCCGATCTATGCCAATGAGAAGACCTGGGAAGCGATGAGCAAATCGCTCGGAAAGATTGCCGAAGAGAACCGGATTGTGCTGGAGAGTCATGAGGTGAAGGATTTTGGGACGCTGCGGGTCGAGCCGTTCGAAATTTCCCATGACGCTGCGGCACCGGTCGGTTACTGCTTCTATGACGGCGATGAGAAGCTTGGTGTTGCGACAGACCTTGGGTATGTGAGCGATAAAGTGAAAAAAGCGCTGGACGGGTCGGACGTGCTGGTGCTGGAGGCGAATCACGATATCGAAATGCTGCGGATGGGACGCTACCCATGGAACACGAAGCGCCGGATTCTCGGCGATATGGGCCATTTGTCCAACAATTCGGCCGGAGAGGCGCTGAGCGAGCTGCTGACAGGCGATACGAAGCGGGCCTATCTGGCGCATCTCAGCTTGGATCATAACATGATGGATCTGGCCAAAATGACCGTGCGCGATACGATGGAGGACCGCGGCTGCTTCTTCAAGGACAGCGAGTTTAAGCTGTGCGACACCTATTATGACCGCTCGACCCCCTGGGATAAGGTCAGCGATTAGTAGGGCCTGTGCTGGCACAGGAACTGCGCGAACCGCTGGGACAGTGGGTGCCTTGGTATGTGCAGTGATTCGTTTCCCGTATATGCAGCGGCAGGCGGGTATAGTTGCATTGTGGCGGCATATACTGAATGGTCAGCTATTGAAACATGAAGGAGCTGGTCCAAATGATCGTGCGCGATACGATGATAAACCGCGGCTGCTTCTTCAAGGACAGTGAGTTTAAGCTGTGCGACACCTAGTTATGAATTAAAAAAACGTTGGAAATCAGTATAATCGAGAGAATAGGCGAAAATATGCACACAAGAAAGGGCTGCTTCCGTCACGTGGATCGTGACAGAGGCAGCCTGTTTGCTCTTTTACCCCTAAGTGAAAAAGATGCAGCAACGGCGTTATCGCCATAAGCCGCCATAAGCTATGCCTGCGTCGCATGCGTTAAGGGGCCCAGCTGCACACCGCGAAGCGCCGAGCGCTAACCCCTAGCGAGTGTGCAAGGAACGGCATGGAAGCATGATGAGGCATTCTCCCGGGCCGTGCAACATTCGGAAGCCATGGAGTGCTTTTGTGCTTTTATCCATAGCAGGCAACTAAGAACGTTCTTACGGCTTACTTAAACTCTCTTGTGCCATCCGGATCATTTCCCGGACCATCGAGCCGCCGATAGCGCCTCCGACTTTCCCGGCCTGCTCGGTGGTCAGATTGCCGTTGCCTTCAGGCTTGAGCGGGACGCCAAGCGTCTTTGCAACCTCATACTTCACTTCCTGCTGCGGGTTGACCTGGTAGCCCTCATTCCGCATGACGTCGTTCATGAACTGCTGCATTTCTGGACTGCGGCGCCGTCTTGATCTTCTAGCCATATTCGATCACCTCCTTTTCGTGAACCATCATCACGACGCGTTCTTAACATCCCCGCCTTATGGCGGACGCATGCGCAAGCAGCAGCTCGATCACCTTGAAGACAACGGGCAGCCTCAGCGAAAAACTCGGAACCTTGGGGCGAAAATAGCGTAATACCTTATTGTGTGTGTTAGGAGAAGCGTGGCTGCAGCATCATGCCTGAGGTATGTGAACGGAATTCCAAAAATATTTCCATCAATTTGACAATTGTTTTTACAAAAGACAGCTAACTTTAAACGTGACTGATGTGGTACAATAGGAGCACTAAAGAACATGCTCATGACAGCTGTTGGTATTTGGTACAATGTGCATCTTTGGAATGCACTGGATTGGGTTGTTCACGATGGATGGAGCAGGCGGATTGCCGGCTGTTTCATAAAATTACATGGAGTTCGCGCTTGGAGCCGCCCTGTTTGTGGTAATAGAAGGATACAGGGTTTTTTTTGAACCATATGGGTACCAATACATACCTTTTCTGGATGAAGATTCATAGTTTCCTGTCGGAACGTTCAGGCAGGGTTCGTATAAATGGTACAAATCGAAAGAGTATGGCCGAGACCTGCAACTTTTTGGCCTTCTCAAGAGTTATTACTATAGAGAGATTTATTGGCGTGGGCATGCGTTGGAAGAAAGATCTGATACACGATGCAGGGCGGATTGTTATGGCGACAGAATGAATGCGGAGTCGGTCGGTAATGGCGATGGTCTTTAAGCGGATATCGTATCTTGACGTGCAGCGACAAGGGGAGAGAGGGATCGCGAATGGGATTGTTTGACGATGATTTTTATTCAACCAAAGTATCCAGGAAGAGCAAAAATGCCAGCGAGGACCGATCTGCGCGAACCAAGTGGCGAACGAAGTGGCGGACCAGCCGCCGGAGCAGAGGGCTGTCCACCTTCCAAATCTCCGCGATCAGCTCGGTATGCAGCGCATTGATTGCCGTGATGCTGTTCAGCTTCATTACCGGCCATCCTGCCTCCACATCCCGGGTCTCCTTGGTGAACGGCGGACATCAGCTGTCCTCGACGGAAGGGGACCCTTATGAGCGGATTATTCAAGCAGCCGAGAAGGTGCGTCCTGCTGTCGTAAGCGTGCTGACGCATAAAGAGACCGTGCTGCCGGAAGAGGAGGATCTTGAGAGCGAGGAGGAAGTCTTGCCTGAAGACGAAGAGGGATTGGAGCTTCCGGAGGGATTTGATTTCGGAGAGGAATTCGATTTCGGGGATGAATTCGGTGATTTCGGCGAATCTCAGGAGGATGCGCTGGGATCCGGTGTTATTTTCAAGAAGCTTGAAGGCAAGGCTTACATCATCACGAATAATCATGTTGTAGAAAATGCCGATTCCTTCGAGGTCGTTACCGTGACCGGCGAGAAGAAGCAAGCGACGCTTGTCGGCACCGATCGCGTGAGCGATATTGCGGTGCTCTCGATTGACGCCAAAGGCATTGGCGATGTAGCCGAGTTCGGCGACTCCTCCAAGCTGCGGCTGGGAGAGACCGTCATTGCGATCGGGAACCCGCTTGGGCTGGGAGATACGCTGACCTCCGGCATCGTCAGTTATACGAACCGGATCATTCCGGTCTCGCTCAATCAGGACGGAAATTACGATTGGGAGCAGGAAGTGATTCAGACCGATGCCGCCATCAATGAGGGCAACAGCGGCGGTGCGCTGGTCGATCTGAATGGCCGGGTGATCGGCATTAATACGATGAAGATCGCGGATACCGGTGTGGAAGGCCTTGGGTTCGCCATTCCGGTGAACGAGATTACCGAGGTTGTTAAGGAGCTTATGCTGAAGGGCTACATCGCGCGTCCATACCTGGGTGTCTATACGGTGGATTTGGGCAATCCCTATGCGCCGCTGAGCAAGAAAGAGAAGGAGAATCTGAAGCTGCCGAAGAGCGTAACCGAGGGTGTGGTCGTACTGGATGCCCTGGGACCTGCCAAGGATGCGGGCCTTCAGCTGAACGACGTCATCGTCAAGCTGGATGGCAAGCCGATTAAGACCACCCTGGAGCTGCGCAAGCATCTGTACCGCAACACCAAGGTTGGCGGTGAGCTGGATGTAACATTCTACCGGGATGGGAAGCTGCAGTCGCTCAAGGTGAAGCTGGAAGAGAAGCCGGAGGAATAAGCTTCGGCTAGGCTTTAGACGAAAGAGATATGAAAAAGGTTGAGCGTCATTCACTTGGCGGACTAAAGAGAGAGCGTGCTTATGCACGCTCTCTTGCTGTTTTACTGGGATTGAGGCAATGAGGCAATCCCTAGCGGTAATTTAGCGTCATATGGGGATAGGCGGCCTCCCCGTCGGCATACCTTGTCCCGAACATTGGTCTGATCAACTCCTTGCAGACATTTCGCCCTCTTCCACGAGTATGGATTCATGGAGGCTGCGCGTAGAGGACGGGCCTCTTTGAGCGTGGTATTGTCCCAGAATAACGAATGATCCATTGTCCAGTAGGAAGATCTTGGGGGAATATCAAGCCTGGAAGCGAGGCAGAATACATTGGAAGCCCGGATGCGGGGGTAATTCGGGCAAAAGCATTTCTTTTTCTCGCAGAGTGTGGTAGAACAGAAGAGTGGCTATACAGTTTGATAGAAACGCGGGCTCATAGGCGATAACAGAAAGGATGCATAGAATGTACGTCGTATGCAAAGAACATGTGGAACTGGCAATCGAAAATTTCGTGGATGAGTATGAGGATGCTCCAGATATCGTGGATTTGAAGGAGACGGAGTTTTCGGACTGGGACCCGCCAGTGAAGTGCGCGGAGTGCGAGAAGCATGCTGAATTTTTAATTGTATAACGTCAATATTTTAATTCAATAAATAATGCGAATGAGAAAGCGTGATGATTTCACGCTTTTTTTGTTTAAGAGATCATGAAGGCAATCGAAGCAGCGAAGCTTTGGTAGACAGTCCTCCGTAGTGTATGATGGATGTGTAGATTGCACGGAGACGCCGATAACCTATCGTGAATGGAGACGATCAGAGATGGATGACTTCGGGAAGGTCTGGGAAGAGGAGATCAAGCGGGCAGCCGATGAGGCATACGAGAAGGAAATGGATGAAATCAACCGCCAACTGAAGCAGGAAATTCTCATTGCGCTGATTGGCGACGTGAATACGGGCAAGTCCTCAACCATGAATCGGATCGTGGGCGAAGAGGTGGCGGGCGTCGGGGCCGAGCCCGGCGAAACGACGGTGATTCATCCGCATAAATATAAGGACAATATATCTTTCATTGATACACCCGGGTTGAATGATGTGAATACCGCCAATTCGGAAGTGACCTTGAATTACTATAAACAGGCGGATATGGTGCTGTTCTTTCTGAACGCTGCAGGCACCGTCTTCTCGGAGGCGGAGAAGAGGTCGTTTGAGAAAATTCAAGGCGTCAACTCGAACATCCTGATCGTGCTGAACAAAATTGACGCCGCGGATGAAATCGACCGCCTGGTGGCGCGTATCCGGAAGGAGACCGGAGGGCGCTATGAGGTTGTGCCGGTGTCTTCTCGGACGGGCGAGAACATCGACCGGCTGCGGAGCAGCATTCTGGAGATGCTTAAAAAAAAGTCTAAAGACATCCTTTTTGCCAAAAGCATCAAGGAAAAGTCGGCGACCGCCAACGGGTGGATCATCGGAGCCTCGATCTCGGCAGGAGCAGTAGGCGCATCCCCCATTCCGGGATCGGATATCATTCCGATTACCGGCATTCAAGTGAGTCTCCTTACCCGGCTCGCGGTGCTGTACAATAAGCCGATCAGCAAGGAGACGGCGAAGGAGCTCGTCATTGCCACGATATTCGGGAATATCGGGAAGAGCATTTTCCGGCAGATCGTGAAGGTATTCCCTGGCGCTGGATCGGTCGCCGGAGCGACGGTCGCGGGGGCTACAACCCTGGCGCTGGGATATGCTGTGAAATATGCTTACGAGCACAACATCCAGATCAATACGGCGAATATTACAAAGCTCTATAAGAAATTCAGGGAGAAGGCCGAGACGGAATCGGAATCCAATTCCGAGTCGAAGTAAGCAAGCCGATGTCGAATGCAAACCACGTTAAACGGATGGAATAGAAAAAGGGGCCTTCGGCCCCCAATCGTAGCTGCGTCAAAGCAGCGATATTTATCTTTGATTTACTTCGTGGCAGCCTCATGGTCGGCTTTGGCCTGCTCCAGCATCGATTTCCAATCCGGAAAATCGGTTTCTCTTGAAACGTGACGGTCAAACAGTTCGTCCGGAATGTTATCGATATCTTCATGCGTTTCCACTTGGAAGTTACCTTTTACGACAAAATCCCCAAAGCTGTTATGGGATGAATGTTTACGCATAAACGATTCATTGAACAGCTTTTCCAGAGAGATGTTATCCGGATCCTCCTGTACCGATTTTTGTCCTTGCAATTCCTTCAACAGATCATCAAACGACATGGGCTTTTGCTTTCTCAGAGTACCACTCCTATAAATTAATATTTGTGTTCAGTATAACATACCCGGAATTCTTATAAACATGGTAGACTTTCCGGAAGGCTGGTTACCCCGTTATCTTCTTAACAAGGAAGACCAGGTTTGTTCCAGCCAGCTGTCGAATTCGTCTCCTTTGTCACCCTCGTACGTATCATAGATATCAATTCTCATCTTTTTTAGCTTGTCTTTGAAGTCTTCATACTTGTGGTCACGGGGAAGGCTTTTTTTGATGCGCAGCAGCACCTTAGAAACGTCTTTCATCAGCTCGCCTTTACGTCTTTCGGGCATCTGCACGTCCTCGCCAAAGGCCCGGAGCTTATGATAGGCTGCTTCCCTTACCTGGTGAACCGCATCCGTATTCAGTCTATGCAGCAAAATATCGATGGATTTCTGATTTTTCCAATTTCCCAGCTCTTCAACGGCGTTTAACCGTTCTCTCCAATTGGCGTTCCGGTTAGCGGAGCTTTTCAGCTCTTCATAATTCGACGGCACGTCCGTCAAAACCTCTTGATTGTCCAATCCGTTCATCTCCTTCATAGGTGGTATCAGGGGGCTCCTAAAACCATATGTTCATTATGGGGTACCTTTATGCTTACTGGCGTCCGCTGCATTGTCCGCCTGCTTGGTCCCTTTACTGGTATAAGGTTTGGGTTTACTCTTGGCTCTTCTCGCGCTGGCATCCCATCGGCTCCAACCTTTCTTGCCTGTGCCTCGGCCTGTTCCGCCCTTGCCCTTGGATTTACTCAACCCATCACTCCGTTACGATATATTCTTGTCCCTATATGCTGATTCTTTACCAGCCCTGTTGAAATATACACTGTATTGGACCATATGTATAGGATAGAACGGAAATAAACCTAAGAATCGAAATATATATGGATGGAATCCAAGCATTGATATAGTCTAGGGACTTCTTCGGTTGACTAATTTTTCCCAGCATGCTATCTTATTTTTGAACTGACCAGTCAGAACAAGAGACGTTGAACTGAAATTTGTGTGAAAGGGCAGACCCCATTGTGAGCAAAGAAAAAATTATCCAAGCAGCCATAGAAGTATTCTCCGAGAACGGATACCACCGCGCAAGCATGGACGAGATTGCCGCCCGCGCTCAGGTTGCCAAGGGAACGCTGTACTACAACTTCCCGGGCAAATCCCAGCTCTTCAAGACGGTCGTCAAGCAGGGCTTCGAGGATATTATGCGGCGGACCGAGGCGGATCTGAATTCCTCGCTGCCGATCAAAGAGATGATTATGCGGACCATCCGTCATCATCTGGATCTGTTTCTGGAATCCCAGCATTTTTCCCATATCGTATTCAATGAGATCTCGAACGGCATTGAGCAGGATGTCCTGGAAGAGCTGAAGGAGCTGAAGCGGACGCATATCGGCTTTCTGGCGAAGATCATTGAGGATGGCAAGTGTGAAGAGAATCTGTTCCGCGATGTCGATGCCAACCTGGCTGCGGTCAGCATGATCGGCACATTGGAGAGCGTATGTAATTATTATTTGAATCATCAAGAAGCCTATACCCGCGAAGACCTGGAGCAGTTTGCGTTCACGGTCATTACCCAAGGCCTGTTTATATCGGTTGAATAAACTCGGCCTTCTTTTGTAAGCAGCTCTAACTGACCAGTCAGTTCAAATCTTGAAGCGAAGATGGAGGTTATCGGTATGGAATGGAATAAGAACGGTTTACTCCCGCTGGAATGGTTCCGCCAGATGCGAACGGAATCTCCGGTGGCTGCAATTGATGGTAGCGGAGCCTGGAACGTATTTAAATACGAGGATGTCAAAGCGGTCTTCACCAACTATGAGGTCTTCTCTTCCCAAGGCTCGCCTTCTTCGGAGGACCCGATCGAGTCCAGCCTGCTCCGGCAGGATCCGCCGAAGCACCGACAGCTTCGGAGACTGGTCTCCCATGCGTTTACGCCGCGGATGATCGAGTCGCTTGCTCCCAAGATCGAGGAGATCACGAAGTCCCTGCTGGATGAAGCGGAGAAGAAGGGGAAGATGGACATCGTGGCGGATTTAGCGAGTCCGCTCCCGATCGTCGTCATCGCCGAGATGCTAGGCGTATCGCTGGAATACCGGGAACGCTTCAAGGCTTGGTCAGATGCGTTGGTTGGCGATAATTACGAAGCGTATATCCAGTGCCAGCGCGAGATGAGCGAGTACTTCTCTGCCATCGCGGATGACCGGCGCCGCCATCCGCAGGATGACCTGATTACGAAGCTGGTGGAAGCCCGTATCGATAATGAGTCTCTGACCGAGCTTGAAATCATCGGCTTCTGCATCCTCCTGCTGGTCGCCGGCAATGAGACGACAACGAATTTGATCTCCTCTGCCGTTCTGGCCATCGATAGCTTGCCGGAGGTGCGGGCAGAGCTTCTCGCGGACCGATCGCTCATCCCGGGCGCACTGGAGGAAGTATTCCGTTATTTCTCGCCGGTACAGGTGATGTTCCGCCGCGTGAAGCAGGAGACGGAACTGGGCGGGAAGACGCTGAGGGAGAACGAGAATGTGTATATCTGGATGGCTTCCGCCAATCATGACGAGGCGGTGTTCGAGCGTCCGGACGTATTCAATATTCACCGAAATCCGAATCCGCATCTTGGACTCGGAAGCGGCATCCATTATTGCCTCGGCTCTCAGCTCGCGCGGATGGAGTCCCGCATTGCGATTGAGGCGCTGCTGAAGCGCTTCCCGGAGTATCGGCGCGACCGCTCGGCCCCGCTTTCCCGGATGGACAGTACGATGATGTTTGCGTTGAAAGAGCTGCCTGTCATTTTGCGCTGAGGGGACGGGGGAGGCTTCAAGTTAAAGCACAGCGGGAGAACTGGCTCAAGCATAAGGGGTTCTCGGAAGGACTGTATATGGAAGAGGGGGACCGGAGGCTGTGTATTCAAAATGGGGAGATCGTGTGTGTTCAAATGAAGTGTGCGGGGTAGTTCTGATGTTTACATCAGAAAAGCCGACTGCATCAGCTTCTTGTAACGACAATGAACAGCAACTGAAAATAACGATGGATGGGAGAGCCGCGGGTTGCGGTTCTTTTTCTTTTCATGCGTAGGTGGAAACGACAGGCTTCGTACGGGAGGGAGGTAAGACGGCGTCTTTCTTTCCGTGCAGAGGTTACAATGGTAGAATGAACGTCAGAACAGCAAAGATAAGGAGCGAAATCATCGCCATGAATATACAGATCGTATGCGTAGGCAAGCTGAAGGAGAAGTATCTGGTGCAGGGCATTGCGGAATACAGCAAGCGTCTTGCGCCATATGTGCGCCTGTCGGTGCACGAGGTGCCTGACGAGAAAGCGCCGGAAAACATGAGCGAGGCGGAGATGCGTCAAGTGCAGGAGAAGGAGGGTGCGGGCATTCTCGGCTACATCAAGCAGGACGCCCATGTGATCGCGCTCGCGATCGGCGGCCAGCTGTGGTCCAGCGAGGATCTGGCCGCCCATATCGACAAGCTGGGCACCTACGGTACCAGCACCGTTGCCTTCGTGATCGGCGGCTCGAACGGTCTCTCCGAGGCCGTGCTGAAACGCGCCCAAACGAAGCTCAGCTTCGGGCGTATGACCTTGCCTCACCAGCTGATGAGGCTGGTGTTGGTGGAGCAGATTTACCGGGCGGTGAAGATTAATCGGGGGGAACCATACCATAAGTGACGGCAAGTTATTAAATATGCCCCCCTTTAAGTAAGCAGGTTTAATAAATAAACAGGCTACTTGCAGAGGAGCATACCAGTTATCGTGGATGCCGAATTTTTTGGTGTCCTTTACAAGGGTTTTACCACATCATCTGAATCAGTGGAGTAAGCCAGCTCTTTCTGTGCTTCCAGAGCGGCCAGTCTGTCCAGCAGGGCTGCCCGGATTTGCTCATAGGCGTCACTGCCCAACGCCATACGTATCGGACCCTCTCCCTGGTCGACACGACGGATAATCTGCTGCGCCATTTTATCCGGATCGCCGACAACCATTTGATTGAACATGCTCATATCTATACCAGGCAGTTCTCCCTTCATTAGGCTGACGAATTGGCCCGCCTCCGTATCCCGGTATTCGTCCATCCGCTCGCCGAATACGGCGTTGCTTGTAATGAAATTCGTTCGGATTCCGCCGGGCTCCACCATAGTGGTCTTAATATTGAACGGAGCCACTTCCTTAGCTAGCGCTTCAAAGGCTCCTTCGACCGCCCATTTCGAAGAGCAATACAGTCCCATACCCGGAATAGAATAATGACCCGCCATACTCGAAATCTGTACCATGTGACCGCCGCCCTGCTTACGGAAAAAGGGCAGGATTGCACGCGCCACACGTAGGGAGCCAAGCACATTGGTCATAAACTGATGCTCAATTTGCCTGTCGCTTGCTTCTTCCACTGCGCCATACAAGCCATAGGCTGCATTATTGACAAACACGTCGATCGTGCCCAGTTCTAAAAATGCACGCTCCACCACTTCAGCAATTTGCTGAGAGTTTGTCAGATCTAAATTAGCCTGCCAAAGCCCAGAGCCATACTGTGCCTGCAGATCATCCAGCACCCCCGGCTTGCGTACCGTTGCGGCTACACGGTCCCCTCTATCCAGCAACCGGCGAGTTATACATGAACCCAAGCCTCCTGATGCTCCTGTAATAAACCAAGTCTGCATGCTAAACACCCTCCAATCGTTGTCATCCACCGAATTATACAAACAACTGGAGGGAGCTAGCCACAGCACGTCTATTCTATTAATGGGAGTAACAGTCTACGGTAGCTGCCTGTCCTGCTCAAGTAAACGCAATAATCTCTCTTCCGTACCTGAACCGGGCACCGGAACAAAGAAACACCAGTGCAGTCCCGGGTCATTATCGATTACAGCCGCGGAATGGAGCTCAAACTCCATCTCCTGTGCGTCAGGAACACGGAATAAAGCGGTGGCTACGCGTTTTTGTTTGATTTCATATAGTTCCCAGAAATGCACGAATTCCGGGCTTTCCCGCCTCAAGCGTTCGAATCGTTCCATATATAACGGGTTGTTCTTGTAAAGATCGAAGCCTGCCCGCAGAACAGCTACAGCGTAACGAGCAAAGCCTTCCCAATTCACCAGTCTGTTGCGGTAATCCGGCTTTAAAAACATAATCTCCATCATATTCCGTTCGTTTTTCGGCAAACTGCCGAAATCGGCTACGATCAGTTCTGCCGCTCGATTCCAGGCGATAATATCCGTACCTTCGTCTGTGATAAAAGAAGGATAATGCAGTTGATTTACGATTTTCTGCAGAACTCCCGTATCCGGCCCACCGTTATTTGGCACTGTGACGACGCTCGCCACATCTCCATTGGCCAGATCGAATAGATGCTTCTGCTCGTCTTCGTCAAGCTGAAGCGCTTTGCTGATACTTAGCAGCACTTCCGGCGAAGGATTAACCTCCTTGCCTTGCTCCAGCCAGGCATAGTAAGTCACGCTTATATTGGCAAGATAAGAGACTTCTTCTCTTCGAAGTCCCGGAGTACGTCTTCGTCCGGGCAGCGGCTGGATCCCTGCCTCTGAAGGCTGTAACCGTTCTCTGCGCGATTTAAGGAAGTCACCCAATGCGGATGGAGAATGATTCTTTTTCAAATGGGTCACCTCTATTTACTTATCTATTTACTCATAGGGTAGATGCAGATTGCTAGTACCAAATGGACCAAAAGAACGTTATATATGATTATTATAATCTCTGTTGAATGCCGTTTCTACAAAAGAGAACCATAACGAGTACAGAGGCTGTTAATCCCGCTAATAGTATAAACATGATGTGGTTGACTTCCCTCCACCGACAGTACAATGAAGATAATTTACGTCAGAGACGCTTAAATAGGAGGTTGGCTTCTTGAACAAATATATATATCGAAATAAGCTGGCAGTAGTCACTGGTGCTTCATCTGGAATCGGGAAAGCGTATGCCAAAGAACTGGCGGCACGAGGCTGTCATGTCGTTCTGGCAGCGCGCTCCAAGGACAAACTGGATGCAATGGCAAGGGAAATCAACCGCCAGTACGGCGTACAGGCTTATGCGCTCGCTTGCGATTTGTCCAAAGCGAATGCCCCGCGTCAGCTGGCCGAACAAATATTCGAACTGGGCTTGTCGGTCGATATTCTCATCAACAACGCAGGCGTTGGCACTTATGGCCGTTTCGAGGAAATAGACCCGGAGCGCGAGCAGGAGGAGATTCTGTTGAATACGGCTGCGTTAGTCGATCTTACGCATCGGCTGCTGCCCGATATGCTGAGGAGAAAGGATGGAGTCATCGTTAACGTAGCTTCGATGGCTGCGTTCATGCCTTGTGCATATTCTGCAGTTTATGGGGGTACCAAGGCATTTGTATTGTCCTTCTCTGAGGCGCTATGGGCGGAGGCGCGCGGGCGTGGTATTCGCGTGCTCGCACTATGCCCGGGTGCAACAGAGACGGGATTTTTCGATGCGGTCGGCAGCGAGGAGATGGGAGCAGGTCAGAAGCTCTCGACCCCTGAAAAGGTTGTACAGGCCGGATTTCGCGGAATTGACCAGGGGCGCAGCTATATCATCGATGGCCGTAGCAATTACTTTATGGCTCTAATGATCCGACTTTTCAGCAGGCGCAGGGTGGCTTTGATCATGGAACGTATGTCAAAACCAAAAAGGCACTGATAGCGGGATCCGGTTCTTGACTTAGAGTCTCGATGCACTTGAAGATCACCAACAGTAAATCATATAGATATCATTTAACAATAAAACTCTTCATGGAGACTGGTCTTTCCAAGAAGAGTTTTTCGCCGTTAGGCCTGTTAAGCTGTGAAGCCAAAGGGCGTTCGCTTACGAAACAATGCATTTAGTTCGCTAATTCCGCCGTCCCCCATTCGAATAGATCTCCTGCTCTTCCCGTGATGCAATGCATATGCATATGTTTTTCAATCGCCCTCCGTCATCGGTGACCTACTCGATCAGTCCGGCTGCAAGCAGTCCGTGAATAAGTGGATAAAGCCCCCCCTTGAATAACTTGCCGGCTTCGTACGTTACAATTGGAAAACAAGACTTTCCTAGCGTTTTATACCCGTAAATATTCTTTTTCATCATTTCAAGGTCGAAGATGTTATTATTTTTGATGCTGCTGTCACAAAAGGAGCTGCATTGGTGTTTTAAGAGTGTAGGCAGGAGGGGGTAAGTTTTTGGATAGTCATTACAGAGAGTATAAATCGAACTCAGAAGAAATTGAGATGCTGGTTGAAAGGACTAAGCTTGGTGATAAGGAAGCTTTCGCTTCAATTATTAAAAACTTTGAAAAACCAATGTATATCTATTGTTACCATATGCTCAAAAGCAAGGAAGAAGCCGAGGACGCTCTACAAGAAATATTTATTAAGGTGTATGAACAGATACATAAGTATCGTCCAAATATGAGTTTTTCGGCATGGCTGTACAAAATTGCCTACAATTACAGTCTGAATCAAATCAGGAGCAAAAAAAGGTGGTTTCGTTTTATAGATCGTTATAAATATGATCAGCCTGAAACCCCGACTCAGCAAATAGACAGTCAAACGACACTGAAGGATTATCTAAATTTACTGACTGCCGAAGAGAGACATATATTAGTTCTCCGGGCGATTCATCGATATAACTTCAACGAGATTAGTGAAATCATGAATATGAAACCGGCAACCGTGCGCAAAAAGTATGAACGCCTTCGCAAAAAACTGCAGACGAAGGAAGTTAATGAAGGAGGAACAGTGAATGCGTCGATCACCTAATCCATCTAAAATCGCAAGTATTCACCAAGTGGAGCAAATGATTCGGGATACGGAGACGCCAGAGTACAGCATGAGTCAACAGATTGTCGAAAAACTTGAATCCAAAAGCATGCCACCACAAAAACCGATCTTCACAAGAAGAGTGGGTGTCATCGCAGCGGCGTTGGTTGCTTTTTGTGTGTCTCTAACTCCTGTCATGGCTCAAGCCATAGAGCGGCTATCTTTGCTTGAATATATTAATCCGTTTGCCAAAGAAATGAAAAGTAGTCCAAATGAGAAGGTGGATACCATTTATTCACGAGATTTGGATGGGAATAAGAAATTTCATACGGGGATGATTCCCTTTGAGGACATTGAGGACCAGGAGTTTAAAAGCCAGCTGCAAAAGGTTTGGGATGAGATTTTCCCTCAAGGAGAAGGAATTAATGATGTGATTATGTACGAATATAAACCGAACACATTTCACATAGAGGCGCGAAACGACAATAATTCCATCGAATTTGACCAAGGTAAATGGTATTATGCGCAGCAAACGATTGAAGAGGAGCAGGTTCCAGATGCAACAAAGGATGCAGCGGACCAAGCTTTTCATAAAGTTGGGGATTTTAAAGAAAGTGAACGGTCAGTAAATCAAATGATCTTAAGACCCGATCAAAATCCGGTGTATAAGTTCGTGTATCGTACACACAAGGGTTCTATCCTCATTGATGTACAAAAAAATACGAATCAGATCACAAGGGTTGTAGCTTTTCCGCTGTCGGATCAACTTAATCGATTGGATGATAAAAATAAATATCATGACGTAGTTGAGAAAACAAAAGCAATTGAGCTGGACAAGATTCATGAGGAAGCAGTGAAGCAAGCCAAAGCATGGATGAATTTGGATTTGGCTGATTATAACGTATCCAAACTTGAATCACGGTTTGATACATTAACGTTCACAAAAGAGGGTTCTCCAGACGTGACTGCGTTGTTCACCTCTAAAGGAACGATCTATTCTATTAAAATTGAGCTAAAGCAGTTATCTAAAAAAGGTACGGACTAATCAGAAGGTGCAGGGATTATCTGGATTAAAATCTCAAGCGGCATTGCCTGGCAAGTTGAAGGTGCTGCTGCTCGGTCTAAGGCAGAGAGAGGGGGTGATGACTACTGTTCTTCTATAGATTCATTTTAACGTGACTGAAGCATTCCATTAAAAAGCTGTGGGTAATAAATTATAAAGGAGTTTATTCGTATGAACAAAAAGATAATTTTTCCTATCATCGGAGCAGCCTTGTTATCAGGAAGTCTGCTTGGATATGATACACCGATTCAAGCCAATTCGCATAACAACGAGAATGTGAACATTAAGCAAAATGCTAAATCTGAGCAAACGCTTATGCAAAAGGCCCAGGATAAGCTTAAAGAATTGACAGGAAATACGTATACGTTGATTCAAGGAACTGCTGCAAAAGAATCTATCCATTTAAAAAGAGAGAACTTCAAGGACGATATCATCGCCTATAAAGCTAACGGAAAGCTCGAAACGATCAGTATTAAAATCAATTATGAAGATTTAAACGGTGGAAAATATCAAACCAAACTGAAGGAATCGTGGGAAGCTTTGTTCCCAGGGGAAGAACCGAAGTATGTGAATATCTCAGAGTCAATCTACTATGTGGGCACCATCTCATCGAATGCTATGCAAAATAAGCAAATTTATATGCAAGAGAATGGCGAGGCTTATGGCGTAAATTATGCTCCTGACGATGCCCCGGCAAGCGTGCAGAAGGAGGCTGATCTTGTTCTGTCCAAGCTTACCGATGGAAAGGTCAAGCAGGGTGCTAGGTTGGATCGTATGTATGTCCTTGATGGCAAACCCAATGTGTATCAATATAAGTATAAATCAAAAACGATGAACGTGACCTTTGCCATTGAAGAACAAACTCTGGAACTGCTCCAAGCTGACGTAAATCATACCGATGGTAAAGGGGTAGACAGTTATGAAGAATTCCAGAAAAGAGAAAAAGAAAAAAGTGAAAAGATTAAGAAGTTGACGTTAGACACTTTGATGAAGAACGCAGTGAAAGACGCAAAAACGATGTTAAACCTGGATTTGAAAGGGTATAAGGCAGCAAGAGGAGCGAATGCATGGGATGAGAATTATATGACGTTCACCAAAGAAGGGGCTCCTTCAGTTACTGCTAGATATAATAAAGACGGATCGTTTAGCAGCTTTACCATTGATAAGTATAATCAGACAATCGATTTTTACGGAATGACCATCGCAGGTCCCCCAAATGAAGAACTCAAATTGTTGATTGACTGATATGTATGGAAAAGCAGCTTGGAGATGCACTTAAATTTCAGTATAACCATGAGGCAGCCAAAGAAAGGAATTCATCGATATGAACAAAAAGAAAATTTTCCCTATACTCGGGGTAGCCTTATTATCAGGAAGTTTGCTGGGATGCCAAACACCTGTTCAGGCAGATTCGCCCAACAAAGTAAATATCAATGCTTCACAGAATGTTAAGGCGGATCAGAAGCTTATGCAGCAGGCTCAGGATAAACTGAAAGAGCTAACAGGAAATACCTATAAGTTAATTCAGGGAACAGCCATGAAAGATTTGGTGAGTTTTAAAAGAGAGAATTTCAAATATGATGTTATTACTTATAAAAAGAATGGAAAGCTTGAAAGCATCAATATTAACGTCAACTATGAAGATTTAAATGGCGGAAAATATCAAACTGAGCTGGGGAAAACGTGGGAAGCTTTGTTCCCAGGGGAAGCACCAAAGTATGTGAGTATCTCAGAGTCAAACTACAGTGTGGGCGCGATCTCATCGAATGCCAAGCAAAATAAACAAGTTTATATGACAGAGAAGGAGCAGGCTCATGGTGTGAATTATGCTCCTGACGATGCCCCTGCAAGCGTGGAGAAGAAGGCTGCTCAGGTATTATCCAAGCTTACCAATGGAAAGGTCAAGCAGGGGGCTAAGTTGGATCGTGTGTTTGTCCGTGATGGCAAACCGAATGTGTATCAATATAAGTATAAATCCAAAACGATGAATGCGAGCTTTGCCATTGAAGAAAAAACGCTGGAACTGCTTCAAGCAGGCGTATATCAGAGTAATGGTAAAAGCATAGATAATTACAAAGAATTCCAAAAGAAAGAAAAAGAAAAAGATGCAAAGATCAAGAAGCTGACATTGGATACATTAATGAAGAATGCAGTGAAAGACGCAAAAACGATGTTAAATCTGGATTTGAAAGGATATAAGGGAGCAAGAGGAACAAATGCATGGGACAAGGATCAAATGACGTTCACCAAAAAAGGGGCTCCCACAGTCATTGCCACAGTGGATGCAGACGGATCGTTTAACGAATTTATAGTAGAGAAGTATGGTCAGCATCTCAGTTTCGACGGAAACACGATCGTAGGGCCTGCAAATGAGGGACCAAAATTATTAATCAACTAATTCTAAATGTGGAAATCTTGACGCGGTGATTTTATCAGGCAGCTTTCTCAAAATGAGTTCGGTACTGTACCGGGCTCATTTTTTATTTTTGGCTTCATCCAGCATTTGATTTGCGTATTCCATCTGTGATAAAAGATCTGGGTCATACCCTTGAATTTATGCCAATTTCCTATCCTTCATAAATTTAGTCATAAAAAAATGCACCTGCATTATTTCATCTTTGCCTGATTTTTCGATCCAATCTCTGGATTTCTATGAGAGAATATAGAATGATGGGGTGAATGAAATGAACGGAATAGTAAAGATATTGGTCGTAGAAGATGATAATGAAATAAATAAATTACTGTGCGAAATTATAGCCAATAGTGGTTATGTTCCGCAGCCGGCTTATTCCGGCACAGAGGCTTTGTTGTATTTGGCGAATAAGCAGGAGTGGAGCATGGTCCTGCTCGATCTGATGCTTCCCGGTCGAAGCGGCGAAGAAATCCTTGAACAGTTAGGACCGGATCGACAACTGCCGGTTATCATTATATCGGCCAAAGGGGAACAGCAGACAAAAGTCGCCGTTTTACGAATGGGAGCGGACGACTACATTACAAAACCATTTGATGTTGAAGAGGTATCGGCAAGAATCGACATCCATCTTGGCAGATATCGACGTGTCGCGCAGCCCGATCCGATCCGGCAATTGACGTACAAGGATATTCTGCTGAACATAGATACGAAGACGGTATCGGTCAACGGTTCCGATGTGATCCTGACCGCGAGGGAATTTGCGGTGCTTGAACTCTTAATGTCTTATCCCAAGAAAGTATATACGAAGCAGAATCTATTTGAAGCGGCGTGGGGAGACGCTTACTTGGGGGAGGACAATACGATTACCGTACATGTGAGCAATTTAAGAAAAAAATTGGCCCAGGCAAACCCGGAGGCCGAGTATATTGAGACGATCTGGGGAATGGGGTATCGACTGAAAGGATGAATTAATAGTTTCTTAATAGTTTATTTAATCTTCTATTAGGATTTGATGATTAGTATGATGTTCATCAGCTGAAATAGGAGAGTGTAACATGAGAAAATTTCTACTCATAGTAATAACAATAGCACTTCTGTCCCCGTTTTTTTATCTTCCTCAACCAACCCTTGCCGCTGCGCCTGTACTCGACAAGGAAACGGTAGACGACTATATTGAACGTTATTTGGGACGGAATGGACTGCCTGGTGCTTCGATTGTTATCGTTAAGGATGGCGAGATCATCCATGCGCAAGGCTATGGGCATGATTCCGAGGGCAGTCCCATAACGGAACACTCGTTAATGAGAATTGGTTCCGTGTCTAAAACATTTACCGCATTTGCAATACTGCAGCTCGTGGATGAAGGAGCCATTCAACTGGATGACCCGGTCATCCGCCATTTGCCTAAGCTGACGATGGATGATAACAGATTCGGACAAGTGACCATACGCCATCTGCTTAGCCATACATCCGGGATTCCCAACCCAACCATTGTGCCTAAGGCGGATACCTTGGAACAAGGCGTTAGTCGTCTTCACTCCTGGAAGCTTCAATCCAACCCCGGGGAGAGGCATTTCTATAGCAATGCGAACTATTGGATCTTGGCATGGCTGGTGGAGAACGTAAGCGGCATGGAGTTCGCTGCGTATCTTGACACAAAGGTGTTTTCCCCACTCGGTATGGACGACTCGCTCTCGCCTGTGAACTCTAGGGTTGCGATTCCAGGGTTGCCTCGCGGGCATGTGACGGCCTACGGTACAGCAATTCCAATATCAGAGATGGAGATCATGTTCAGTGGAGCAGGGGGAATCGTTACTACAGCAGCAGATATGGGAAAATGGCTCTCCATGCATACCGATGATGGGGTAAGCCCATCAGGAGTTAGACTATTGTCTTCATCCTTATTGGAGGAATCTTATTCCCCGCAGCCTGGTAGTGAGCATTACGGTCTAGGCTGGTCGCTTAGTTCTTCGGGTGTTGCGCCGCAACGAATACAGCATAGTGGAGCATTATCAAGCTATCAAGCTCAACAAAGCATCGTACTAAGCAGCGGTTATGCCATAGCTGTAATCCTTAACAGCTTCACAACGACCTTCGAGCATGCATACGAGATGAGCTCAGGGATTATTCAGCTGACCGAGGGACAAGCACCTGCGATAAAGGCACCTGTGCCTACCATCATTGATTTATCGCTTGGATTTCTTACTTTGTTGTATGCAAGCTTTGGGATCAGGGGAATCCTGCGCAGTAAAAAGTGGTCTGATCAGCGCCAGCACCATTCCGCTGTGCGTTACTATCTGCGGTTAATCCCTCAATTGATTCCTATTGCGGGAATAGGATGGTTAATGTTTGTTGTTCCGGAGCTGCAGGACAATAGCTCGACGACCTTGGATGTGTTTCGACTATGGCCGGCTTTGGCGATCCTGTTATCGATCATCTTCTTATGTGCAGTGTTCATGACGGGAAAGAGAATTTATTATCGGCTTAAAGGAGGCAGATCCTAGTGGGACAGACTGTTCTGGCAACCATCGATTTGACGAAGAAATACAAGGAACAGACCGCCCTGGAGCATGTCAACTTGGTCGTGGAAAAGGGAGATATATACGGCTTTATCGGGCAGAACGGAGCAGGAAAAAGTACGTTGCTGCGTATCGTGACTGCCATGGCCCGGCCAACGAGCGGATCTGTCCGTTTGTTTGGAGAAAGCAGCGAGGCGGGGTTGATTGAAGCCCGGAAGCGCGTAGGGGCGATTATTGAAAGCCCTGCGTTATATCCTGATATGACGGCCCGCGATAATCTTGAAGTCCATCGGCTGCTCCGGGGCATCCCGGGTAAGGCATGCATATCGACAGCGCTTGCCCTCGTCGGACTACAGGATACGGGGAAGAAGAAGGCGAAGAACTTCTCACTCGGCATGAAGCAGCGCTTGGGCTTGGCAATCGCCTTGCTGGGCGACCCGGAGCTGCTTATACTCGACGAACCGACGAATGGCCTTGACCCTGGAGGCATCGTGGAACTTAGAGAACTGGTCAAGGAGCTGAATCGCGAGTTGGAATTAACGATTCTGATCTCCAGCCATATTTTGAGCGAGCTTCATCAGATGGCAACGAAGTACGGCATTATCCATGAAGGCAGACTGTTGGAGCAAATGACCCATGAACAGTTAAATGAGAAGTGCAAGCAGCATCTACGCATCCGAGTTGATGATCCAAGCAAGGCCGCAACTGTTCTCGAGATGGAACTGGGCACCCAGGATTATGAAGTTTTGCAGGACGGTACGATCAAGCTTTACAGCCTCTATCATGATGTCAGAAGGGTATCTATGGCTTTGACAAGCAGCGGTCTGGTCATTGAATATTTTGCGCCAGACGGGGATGACTTGGAAAGCTATTTTACTAAACGGGTTGGGGGCGGATTCCATGATTAATTTATTGCGCATGGAGCTGTTCAAACTCGGCAAAAATAGGATGTTTTGGACACTAATGATCATTGTAACGGTTGTTTTTGCTCTCCTGCACGTTCTAATTACCATCGGATGGTGGAAGATGGATAATATGTTTATGGGCGCGGGTCTGGAAATGTTCTCTTCGCTTGCACTTGCTACAGCCCCATTCTACTTCATGCTATTCTTGTGTACATTTGCCGGATTTTTTGTGGCGAATGACTTTACAATAGGAGTCGTCAAGAACATTGTCATGAGCGGAAACCGCAGAAGTCATATCTTTTTAGCTAAGTTTATCGTCTTGGCACTCGGTTCCATGGTTCTAGCGGGTGTATGTCCGTTCATTGTAATCATAGGCGGGAAGGTATTGTTCGGATTTGGAGAAATGACAGACCCGTCGGCCTTGGGCTATTTGGCAAGAGCAGTAGGCTTGTTCCTCATTCATATGCTGGCCCTAGTTGCCTTATTGATGCTGATCGCGGTGCTTGCGGAAGATAGCGGGAAAACCATTATTATTTCCATCGTAATTGCATTGTTCATCTCCGTAGCAGAAGTTCTAAGACCGTTGCCAGGAGTTCTGGAAGCGATGTATCGCTATTCGATATTCCATCATCTTATCGACTCCTTCCGAATCCGGATGACATACGCCGATGTGATCCAGTCTTTGTCGGTTGGATTCAGCAGCCTTCTAATTTTGGTGTTCTTCGGGATTCTGGTGTTTAAGAGGAAAGAGATTAAATAATAAAGATAGTAAGGGAGAGGAAAAATGATCTATATAGCGATCGCTGCGGTTCTGTTTATGTTCATTTTTCTCTTTCGCCTTGTGATGGTCAAGAAGGAGATGAGACGCTTATCCAGCCAGGTCGAACGCTTTCATAAAGGCTTAAGCGGGAAGAAGGTTGATATTGCTTTACTGGACAAAGATATCGAAGGGCTTGCCGGAAATATTAATCAATTGATGGATCTGGCGGTCCAATCGAACAGGGAGCGAATACGCAGTGATCGCGAATTGAGACAAGCGATCGCTAATATGTCTCATGATTTGAGGACGCCGCTAACGGCTATAATCGGATATACCAAATTATTGGGGGCTAGTTCGGTTACAGAAGAGAAAAGGCAGGAATATATATCCACCATCAGAGCAACTGCTGATCGTTTACACCTATTACTTCAGGAATTCTTCGAATTGTCTCTCGTGCAATCTGCTGATTATGAACTTAAGCTTGAACCGGTACACATGAATGCATTGTTGTGGGAAGTGCTGACCGGATTTTATGATCAATTTAACGAGCGACATCTGGAACCGGACTTGCAAATAACGGATGAAGTGCTGATTGCCAACGTGGATCCGTCAGCGGTTAAACGTGTAATCGAAAACCTAATCAGCAATGTGCTCCGGCATGCGACAGGCAATGTAGCGATTAGCTTGAAAGAAGCAGGCGGGAACATCATACTTATCTTCAGGAATGAAGCAAATAACTTGAGCGAGCAAGACTTAGACAGGCTGTTTGACCGCTTCTACACAGCGGATCGATCCAGATCAAGTCGAAGAACAGGCTTGGGTTTAACCATCGCCCGTAGTCTCATGTTAAAGATGAACGGGCGGCTGACCGCTGAGCTTAATGACGGGTACGTGGAGATGAGATGCGAGTGGAAAAGAAATTTGCCTTACTTATGATACAGTGAACCGTATCGTAAGTAAGGCAAGTTTTTTGGCGTTCAATAATGCTGCTTTTTTGTTATTTAAAGAGGGCATCCATTATGGAAGCGAGTTTTTCCTTATATGCCAATTTGAAGTCGTAGCAACTGTAGATTGGCTGATCGGGGACTGCGTCATGGCAGTACTTTTTTTATACAAGCGGTTATTCAACGGTGTTTTTCGTTGCCTTATACAACTTTTCTGTGTATTTGTCGATTTCATCTCGTGACATGCGCAAGCGGGCCACAGAAGAACCATATCCGATTTCCATTTTGCCTTTTGCTAATTCGTTGAAGATTCCATCCGCAAAGGCGTCTAATGGCTCGCCATGCGTATGCAATCCCGCACCGCCTAAATCTGTATTTACTGCCGGAGGAGCGACTTCGATAACTTCGACAGACGTATCGGACAGCTGATGCCTTAGACTCATCGTAAACGAATGAAGTGCCGCTTTCGTTGCTGAATAAATCGGAGCCATCGCAAACGGTGTAAAAGCTAACCCTGATGTTACGTTAATAATGGTCGCCGATTCTTTTGCTGCAAAAAACGGAGCAAACAGCATAGAGAGATGGAGCGGTGCTTCAAGGTTCGTTATGATTTCTTTGTTGAAATAGCTCCAATTATTCGTCGCATCTGCTTTCAACACGTTAAAACGTTGTTGGATCCCTGCATTATTAACCAACACATTTACTTCCGGATAGTTTCCTGTTACCCAGTCAAATAATGCTGCACGCTCGGATTCCTTATTCAAATCGCTTACACGAGTTATCAGGCTTGGAAGTTTTTCTTTTGCATGTTGAAGTGCATTTTCCCGCCGTCCAGTAACGATGACTTTATTTCCAGCCTTTATGAACCTTTCTGCAAAGGCTAATCCGATTCCAGCACTTCCACCTGTAATGAGAATTGTATTCCCTGAAAGATTCATGATCGTTCCTCCCTGATTCGATTTGTATAGCGCTTTATTTTTTCATCAATACCTTGCAAGGAGTCTGTCATTAACGAAATCTCATCCAGCACCTTCTGTTTGTGTTTTGTCATCATTTCAAGTCGGCGTTCAATTGTGGCGTCTCCTTCTTGGATCCAATCCATGTACTGCTTAATTTCCCTTATTGGCATGCGAGTATTTTTTAAGCAAATTACGGTTTGAAGGAGCGCCATTTGGACTTCTGAAAATAACCGCCTGCCTGCTTCATCACGCTCAATTCGTGGCAGCAGTCCTTTTTTTTCGTAATAACGCAATGTTGATTCTGGAATATTGAATTTGGCTGAAACTTCGCTAATGGAACAATACTTCATTTGAAGGCCCCCAAATCTTACATTTCAATGTCGACAAGAATAGGATACGACTTAAACCATGGTTTAAGTCAACAGTTAGTTTCCATGCGTGCATATGCCGTTTCAGGCAGCGGTGAGCTGAAATCAGGCATGTCGAATTGTTAATTTGAGTGTTGAGAATATGGGATGTCGGATTTAGGGAAATGAGATACATCTGGAATTGGTAAAGAAGCAAGGACAGTGTGGCTGGGAGAGAGTAAGCCGGGTTGGTTCCCCTTATATGCCCCCAGTATCAGATCTCCTTACATGTCGGCTTATTCCAGATTGTTTTGTGTGATACTAACCGAAACATCTAGGATAGGGGTCAATGATGTGATGAATGAATATCAACCGGGACAGATTGTGTATGTAATCATTCGTAACCCGCATGTTCAGGGTGTCGCAAATGTCCAGGAAGCTGCCGTAGTGAATGATCCTGATTCGCCGGGAAATTATGCGCTATTTATTTATGAGACGTATTACCCATTGAACGATGAGATTGCGGTGTACCCAACAGCAAGTGAAGCTGAGCACGCCTATAGAGAGGCATTCGGTTTATCCGATATGGGGGCGTATTATGGTTAAGCCATTTGTGCCTCAACTCGTATATGTAGAGCCAAGGGCATTGGATTATCCGTTGGGAAAAGAATTAATATCTAAATTTGAAAAAATGGGCATCGAAATCCGTGAGACAACCTCACATAATCAAATTCGGAACCTGCCTGGAGACAATGATTTTCAAAAATATCGAATAGCAAAGTCAACATTAGTTGTCGGAGTTAGGAAAACTTTAAAATTCGATACTTCAAAGCCTTCGGCAGAGTTTGCTATTCCGTTTGCAACAGGGTGCATGGGCCATTGTCATTATTGTTATTTACAAACGACGATGGGAAGTAAGCCGTACATTCGGACTTATGTCAATATTGACGACATCTTTGAGGCTGCGGACCAATATATGAAAGAGCGAGCCCCTGAGATTACAAGGTTTGAAGCATCATGTACATCGGATATCGCGGGTATTGATCACTTAACCCATACGCTCAAGAAGGCTATCGAATATTTTGGTAAGTCTGACTTGGGACAACTACGCTTCGTAACCAAGTTTGCTCATATTGATCATTTACTTGATGCCAAGCATAATGGGCGGACTCGCTTTCGATTTAGTATGAATGATGATTATATTATTAAAAATTTTGAACCAGGTACATCCAGACAGGCAGAGAGAATCGAAGCCGCCAGAAAAGTTGGGGAGGCAGGATATCCATTAGGTTTCATTATTGCCCCTATATATTTGCATGATGGATGGAAAGCGGGCTACAAGGATATGTTCGAGAAATTAGAATCCGCACTTACCCATTCTTCTAAAAAGGATTTGACCTTTGAGCTGATTCAGCATCGCTTTACTAAACCGGCTAAGAATGTCATACAGAAAAACTATCCGATGACGAAGCTGGAACTTGATGAAACGAAGAGAAAGTGGAAGTGGGGGCGGTATGGGATTGGAAAATACGTGTACACTGATCAAGAGCAGGAGGATATTAAAGATACGCTAGGCAGGTATATCCATACTTATTTCCCTAATTCAAAAATTGAGTATTTTACGTAATAAAGCGAATTGAATAAAGATACGCCAAAGAAGAAAGGCACCTGATGGGGTGCCTTTTTGATTTCTCTCTATAGATGTTAAAGTGTCACGTTTTACGCTCCGGAAACGTCTTGTTCGTAAATAACACTCTCCTTGGGTCATCCGAAATGGGGATGACAGGAGAGGCCTTTTATCTTAAGGTACCTTTTGGTTAATTAGATGGATCAAAAATTGCTGGATTTTCAATGTCTCTATAAGCTGCCGTGTTTACTTTGATACAGGAAGGTTCCGGGCCTGAACCCTTCGATACCGCGCAGCCCCAATTAGCATTGGAATGGAGATCAGAAGACTGACCACAACCGAAACAATGGAACCTTCAAGTCCAAAATCGCCCCCTGTGAGAAGTGTGGCACCGTTCACCTCTACAGTAAACAGACCGGGAGCCGAGTGTCCGGAAACAGGAATGCCTAGCACTCCTTCAATGGCATTCCATGCAAAATGCAGCCCCATGGCAAACCATAAGTTCCGCCGCCACAGGAAGGCCGCTCCGAGCAGAACACCTGCTTCCAGGGCTATGGCGAACCCGCTCCATAATGTTGCCCCTGGATTGCCGAGATGGGCAATTCCAAAGAATAGTGAGGTCACAACGAGTGCGAGCGGTTTCCCCCCCAATCGATCAATGGCTTGAAACATAAGTCCACGAAAGATAAGCTCCTCGACAATGGCTGCTCCTAAAGCTGCCCCAATGGAGGATAGTAGAACAGAACCCGCATTCGCAGAACTTGCCCACTGAAAGGAGTAACCTCCCAGAGCCATAATAATAAAGACGGAGCCTGCAATAAAGATTGTCCCGGTAAGTACGCCCAGCAAGGCCTCAATCCCTGCGCGTTGTCTAGCTATCTCTGGAGTGGAACGCCGGGCCAGGTATGTCAGGGTGAGCTTATAAACCAAGATGGCCAGCAACCCCATCACTAGTGTAAGGGCAAGGGAAATCACCCCATCAACTCGCTCTGTCAGCTGCCGGAACAACGTATCGATAAGAACAATACCGATAGCTCCTACAAGCATCCAGACGATGGGAAAGCGCCAAAATGAACTCCAAGCACTTAACTTCCTGCCATTCTGCTTCTGCAGAAGTTCTTTATTTCCGGACATTTTTTTCTTCATTTCTTATCGCCTCTTCTATTGTTTGATGCTATGAGTATAGGCTGAGAAAGTCATAAGAGACAGTGCGCTTTGGTCATCATTTAAGCTATGGCTATTGAGAAAAAAGCCGGTAACTCTAATGAGTTACCAGCTTCTTGGGAATCAGCTTATGAATGATCCAGCATTCCCGAATCTCGGGCTTTACGGGCGGCCTCGCGCCTTCCTTTCACATTCAGCTTTGAATAAATCGTGGAGATATAATTTTTGACCGTTCCTTCACTAAGATACAGCGACTCGGCAATGTCTTGATTACGCAGGCCAGAAGCCAGCTTATGCAGCACTTCCATTTCACGGGCGGTGAGCCCAAATTCGTTATTTTTTGCAAGGGGAGCATTGTTCATGGTCTTGATCATTTTACTCGCCATTTCCTGCGAAATTAAAGTCCCTCCCGCCTGAACCACCCGTATGCCTGCAGCCAGGTCTCTGGGATGAAGGGCTTTGAGCAGGTAACCTTCCGCTCCATGGCTTAACGCTGCTAGCACATACTCTACTTCCTTATAGGAGGTTAGCATGATGATTTTAGTTGCAGGCATCCGCTCTTTAATCAGGGCTGTTGCGGCGACGCCGTCCATGACAGGCATATTGATATCCATCAACACAATATCCGGCAAAAACTGCTCACAGCCCTTCAGTGCCTCTTCCCCATTCTTGGCCAAACCGACAATTTCCAAATCCGGTTCCATGGACAGCACGATATGTAAACTTTCGAGAATCAATTCTTGATCATCAGCAAGCAGCACTTTAATCTTCTCCATGCGGTACCAATCCTTTCAGCGGGATTTCGCATCTGACTTCGGTGATCACTGGAGTTCCCTCCCTGGATGACAGGTGCAAGCTGCCTCCTAACTGCTCAACCCGGTGGTTCATCGTGGTCAAGCCGAAGCCATAATTTAGCTTGTCGATCGGCTTGCCGTTATTTCGAACGGACAATAGTAGGTGGCTCTCGGAAAACCCAAGCTCCAGATGAAGTTGAGTTGCCTTTCCATGTTTTAATGCATTCGTAAAGGACTCCTGGATGACCCGAAGGATTGTTTGCCGTACTTCAAAACGTATCGACCTCTCTGTCCCCGGCAGACTCACAGTCAGGGCCGTACCCGTGTGCTCCCGGAAACGGGCCGCAAGGGATTCAATCTGTCGGATCAGACTGGACTCCTCTTCTTCCCCCATCTCGTGTACGATGTTTCTCATATCGTCCAGATTTTTCTCAGCCAATGCCCTTAAGCGAATTAACCGATCTTTGGCCTCGGCAGGCTTGCTATCCATAAGGGCAATAGAAGCATCAAGACTCAGGATGAGTGAGATAAAGGAATGACCCAGCGTATCATGAAGCTCCTTGGACATGCGGTTGCGTTCTTCAAGCAAAGTCATTTTCTCGATCTCGGCCGAGTAGTGAGTTAAGAGCTTATTTTGATGCTCCACTTCGGCTACCAGTTTATTCTTCTGATCATACGCATTGGCTACGAGGCTTGCCCACATGCCGATGAAGCAGAACAGCAGATTGTCTGTTCCGAGACTTAGGGCTTGCTCCCAGGACAGTCTTAGGGAAGACTGAAAGGAAAAAGGAATGAAAGCAAGCAAGGGAATGATCCAAAGAGATTGCTTAGTTAATAAGTACCCGATTGTAAGACTCGGCAGCAAATAGTCCGCTTTTGAAGTCAGATCCGGATGAATGACAGAATTCACATAATAAGAACCGCCAAGCAATAACTCCAATATGCAAAACCAGACTTTGTTCATCCGGCGCCCAGGAAACCAGAACAGCAAAGGGACGACAAGGGCTGCGCCCAGCCAGGTCACATTTAATAACGTTCGGATCGAAAACTCACTTACCGCCAGAGCCTGGGACAACAGCAAGATATAATGGTACGAACGAAGAGCGAATATGCCCCAATCCATGAAAGATAATATTTTTTTCATAGCATCATTTTACAGGAAATCTATAAACTTGGAACCTCGTATTCCGGCCAGTTTAATAAAACTCGGCATTGCAGCTCAATACGATGACCTACGGGTCGTCCCAACCGCGATAAATGTCTTTAATGGTTTCTTGTGTGTCAGAGGCTGATGGCCACTTGCGAGTATGCCTTCGATTTAACCATGACATCGCAGATAAGGTGAAGGAATCGAACGAAGCCCCAAAAATTCTAAAACGCTACTGACATAACGTTGTCAGTAGCGTCAGATTGTCGAGAAACCCACGTCTTGTAGACGTTGGGTTTCTCTTATTTTCATTTGCAGTTGCTAAA
The DNA here is from genome assembly GCF_038597315.1 of Paenibacillus sp. FSL M8-0142. Lineage (NCBI taxonomy): Bacteria > Bacillati > Bacillota > Bacilli > Caryophanales > Paenibacillaceae > Paenibacillus > Paenibacillus sp. FSL M8-0142. The sequence goes on along the minus strand of NZ_CP152008.1, from coordinate 6,637,322 downwards.
AAGCCTAAAAAAGAAGGGTTACCCCCTCTTTTCCAGGCGATCCAGGTGGATCGCCATCTTCTTCATGTTCTGCACGGTGGCCGTCATCAACGCTTGTTCCGTGACGTTCGAGAGTCCGCGCAAACGGCAATAGCGAAACCCATGGAGCTCTTTGGCATCCGCGAAGCTTCGCTCAATCGTTTCTTTTCGTTTGCGGTACAACTGCTTGCCGTCTCGGCTTAGCCGGTTATTTCGCACCCAGTCTTTGCTGTCTTCCCAGACATGTCGGGTCAGTACCTTCCGGTGGTTCCTGGAATGAGTGCATTGCGCAAGCATCGGACAGGTCTTGCAATGTTCCGGGTCTGACGCATACTGCCTGTAACCCTTCCGGTCGGTAGTCCGGTACGTCAGTTGGTGTTTTTCCGGGCAGATATAGGTGTTACTTTCAGCGTCGTAAGTAAACTTCCATTTGGCAAACAAACCTTGCTTCGGATGAAATCTCCGGTGTGCAATAACGGCAAAAATCTTTCGCTGCTGTAAACCTCGGCAAATGGGCGTAGTTAAATAACCGGAATCCAGGGCTACAGCTTCAACCTTGAATCCAAAACGTTCTCTTTGGCGGTCTAATCGCGACAAATACGGAACCGAATCGTGGACATTTCCTGGCGTAACATGGACATCGGTAATGAGATTGTATTTAAGATCCACCGTCCGGTGGTCGAGATAAAAGAACCCCTCTGGCTTACCGTCGCGAATCATATAGCCACTTTCAGGATCGGTGGTGCTCACTTTAATTTCTTTGGTTCCATTCACTTCCTCTCGTACTTTCAGGGCTTTTTTCCGTGCGCTTTGCGGTCCTCCGTCACAGCCTCATTGAGTTCGTCAATATAGTCCTTGGTGTTTTGTAGAACTTCTTGCTTGGTATAGTGGTGCTTGTTGGCATTGGCTTTTACGTGAGTCGAATCGGTAATGAGCACACGCCCGCCCACCATTTTGTGCGAGATCGCTTGGAGGACGATTTCGTCAAAGATCTCCTGGAAAATGTCAGTATCCTTAAACCGAGTCCGCCGGTTCCAGCTAATGGTGGAGTGGTCTGGGACTTTATCGGTTAGACCAAGACCTAAAAACCAGCGGTAAGCCAAATTCGTTTGAATCTCGCGTTCCAACTGGCGTTCGGAGCGAATGCCATAAAAATAACCGAGAAAAATCATCTTAAACAGAACGACCGGATCAATGGCTGGCCGCCCGTTATCTGCGCAGTAAAGAGGACGAACCTTATCGTCAATAAAGGAGAAGTCGATATACTTGTCCACTTTCCGCAGCAAATGATCCTGTGGAACCAGCTCTTCAATTGACACGAATTCGTAGCTTTGTTGTTTTTCCCGATTAGATCTCAGCATTCAAGACACCATCCGTTCATGAGTAGTTATCTATATTATACAACATTAACGCGGTGCTGTCTTAAAATAAATAAACATAAAGAAGGCTGTCGAGACTTTCTCGACAGCCTGACGCTACTGACATAACGTTGTCAGTAGCGTTTTTTTATTATTGGACAAGTAAATGAAATAAGTAAAAAGCAAGTTTTACAACGGCTGTGGGGCACAGCCAAACCCATTATTAGGAAGGATGATAACTTATGAATTTCGCTTCCGTACGCATCATTACTGACGACGTGGATCGTCTCGTCGAGTTCTATGAGAAAGTCATGGGGGTTTCGGCGGAGCGACCCGCGCCCGTATTTGCCGAACTCGTCTTGCCATCATGCACCCTTGCAATCGGCCACTCCCAAACGGCACAGCTATTCGGCGCGGGTTCCGTAGTGGGGGCCAATAATCGCACTGTCATTATTGAGTTCCGCGTCGATGATGTCGAAGCCGAATATGTGCGCTTGAAGCCATTCGTCGATCATTGGGTAAAGGAACCGACCACGATGCCGTGGGGGAACCGTTCTATGCTGTTCCGCGATCCCGATGGCAATCTGCTTAACCTCTTCGAGCCGGTGACCGAGGAAGCGATTAAACGGTTCAAAGGTAGACATTGACGAACGCTTTTGGGTTGTATCTTATTGTGAAGTCTGAATGGAGCTGATCCGTTCATTCAATTCGGACTGTAATTGCAGGCGGAGTTTCTCCACGATCGAAAAATCGGTGGCCGCAACATAGTAGGCTTTAATCTGAGAATCGATGGCTTCGGCTTCCGCCAGATGGGAGGTGGCCTCTTTCATCTTTGCCGAATAGCGTGCTTTGATAGCCGCTATTTCGTTAGCATAGGCTTCATCGGTTCCAGGGGCAATGGTCCGCGTATACATATCTAGGATCTCATCCCCGTCCCGATCGGGGAAATATTCATGCGGAGCGGTACTGTCGAAGATCGCTGTTCGAAGCTCCGGGAATATCAGCATATCCAGACTGTTCGGATCAAAGGCGCAATGAAACACTTGAACGTTGATTCCTTTCTGTTCGGCAGCAGATGCAAGCTTTTTCAGCAGCGTCGATTTGCCGGATCCCGCCCTTCCTTTGATGAATATCCGTCTTTCCAGCTGAGCGGTCAAGCTTTGAATAAAATCGAACGCCCCCCTCGGGGTCGCAGCTCCGAAAAATAAGTGACGCGGAGCGATTGGCGTATCGCTTTCATGACCGGCGTATAATTCTTGAATGAATTCCAGTGCAATCTGATCGGCCTTCGCGAAATCCATATTTTCGATATAATATTTTTCCCACTCGTCATGAATCCGTAGTGCCGTTGCGAATGTTTCATATACAGTTGAATAGGCGTCCTCAAGCTTGCCACTAAGATCTTCTATCGTGACCAAGTCTTCCGGTGAAATCAGGCTGTTATCGAATGCTTCCCCGAAATCGATATAGACGATGTTATCGGCCCCGCTATCCGAAATTCCCTTACAGACTCTGCCGTCAACAATACCAACCTTCAATTCCGTAAAAATGATGCCATCCAGTTCGTCGGGACGGAGGGGGGAGTGGAAGCATTGCACATGAAAGCCTTGATCCAGCAGGCGATCCGCCAAGCTTTGCATGACCGTTGATTTCCCCGTACCTTGGGGCCCCGTAAGGACATAAATCTTGTTCAACCCGTCAAATGCGGATGTATACAAGAAATGAGCCCCGCGCGCAGTGTTGCCGTGGGCAAAATAGTGAGATGATTGTAGTACCAACCTACACACTCCTTTGTGCCTATTCCGATTCCAAGCTTACAGAATAAGCATGATTGGGATAAGTGCCTATATATTTGTATATTCCGTGTTGTAACAAGTGGTGTTCGTCCTCTCATGATTTTGCGGAATGTACAAGATCATAACGATCATGTCTGCGATAAATGGGCAGATTTCACTTGCCATGCGCAGGCTTTTCTGTTATTTTTGATAGTAACAAAATGTTATTAACAAAATGATACTAAGTATTGACTGGGTGGTTTCGCTCTATAAACCAGTGAAGAAAGCAGAGGGGATGTATTGTGAAGATGGTTGCGCGCGGCTGGAACCTGTTCGAAATCGCTTGGTTGGCGCTGTTTACCTCGATTGCGGTGGGATTTACGGTGATGTCCAAGGATTCTTTATTCGGATTTACCGTTTTTATTACCGGGGTGCTGTGCGTGGTGCTTGCGGCGAAGGGCAGCCTGATGAGCTATGTTTTCGGCATGTACAACACCATCGGTTATGCTTATCTGGCCTATATTAACGGGTTGTTTGGAGAGGTTATGCTGAATCTGCTGTTCTTCGTTCCGATGAACGTCATTGGCTTCTACATGTGGAAAAATCACCGCCAAGACGGCAAGCTGATCATGCGCCAAATGGAGTTTAGAGGTCTGCTTCTCGTTGGCGCAGCCTGTATCTTGGGCTGTTTGCTGCTGGGATTTGGGCTTTCGTTCATCCCGGGACAGAACTCGCCTTACATCGATGCTATTACGACGGTGTTGTCCGTTGTAGCCACCTTCTTAATGGTCCGCAGATTCAAGGAGCAATGGCTTGTCTATATTGTGTTGAATTTGTTTACGGTGCTGCTCTGGGCGATTCGACTGCTTGAGGGCAGCAGCGAAGGCATGCTGATGATCGTCATGTGGAGCGCGTATTTGGTTAATGCGGTATACGGCTATTACAATTGGAACAAAGGGGCCAGGGAGGTGGCGGCATGAAAAAGCTCGGATTAACGCTGGGGAAGTTTGCCCCGCTGCATAAAGGGCATCAGTTCATGATCGAAACGGCGCTGCAAGAGGTCGATGAGTTGATCGTGGTCATTTACGAGACGACGGTGACGCCGATCCCGCTTCACATCCGGGCGAATTGGATTCGGCGACTATACCCGGCAGTCCGGGTCGTTGAAGCTTGGGACGGACCGGACGGGTATTCGGATGACCGAGAGCATGAGATTCGGGAGGAACAGTATATCCTCCGTTTACTGAACGGGGAGCAGGTCACGCATTTTTATTCGAGCGAGTTTTACGGCAGGCATATGAGCCTCGCTTTGGGCTCGGTTGACCGGCGGGTTGATGAAGCCCGCGAGCAGGTTCCGATCTCTGCAACGATGATCCGTTCCGATCCGTATAAATACAGGGAGTTCATAAGTGATATCGTGTACCGGGACTTAATCACGAAGGTGGTATTCGTTGGGGCGATGTCGACGGGGAAGTCGACGATCACCGAAGCGCTGGCGCGGCGGTATCACACGACCTATGCTAGCGAATACGGGCGCGATTATTGGACCGAGCATCAGGTGGACCGCAGAATCAGTCTGGAGGCGTTCGATGAAATCGCTGTGGGCCATATCGAGCGGGAAGAGCAGGCTTTGCTTGCGGCGAACCGATTTCTGTTCGTCGATACGAATGCGATTACGACGTATATGTTCGCTATGGATTACCACGGCCGGGCGCCGGAGCGGTTAACGCGGATTGCCCTGGAGAACGCGCAGCGCTACGATCTGTTCTTCTTGTGCGACGACGATATTCCTTACGACGATACGTGGGATCGAAGCGGGGATCAGAAGCGGCATGTTTTTCATAAACAGATCATCGCGGATTTGAAGGAGCGGCGCATCCCCTACATTACGCTGCGGGGGAGCCTGGAGGAGCGCATGCGCAAGGTAGACGAGGTGCTGGCGGGGTTCGAGCCCTATCGGAACTATTTCGGGGAGCTAAAACGTTTAGAATTAGATGCAGGCAGGGAGTAAAATGAACACATAACCACAACTAGCTTAGAATGAAAAAACAAGGAGGCGCCCCCATTGGATTTGTTGGATCGGGACGGACTAACGGAACGCGAATTTTTGGAGAAGTACCGGGCAGAGAATTACGAGCGGCCTTCGGTGGCAGCCGATATGGTGATCTTCACGGTTACGGATGAGGCGGCTGACAGCTATCGGAAGCTACCCGAAAAGGAGCTCCGCATCCTGCTCATCCGCCGGGGAGGTCACCCTTTCCTGGGTAAATGGGCGCTGCCTGGCGGCTTTGTCCAGCCGGGCGAGACGACTGAACAGGCCGCGGCAAGGGAACTGCGCGAGGAGACCGGCGTGGACGACGTTTATTTGGAGCAGTTGTATACGTTCAGTGACATCGGGCGAGATCCCCGAACCTGGGTGATGAGCTGCAGCTATATGGCTTTGATCAACAGCGATAAATTGGAGCTTCAGGCGGGAGACGATGCGGCCGACGCTGCTTGGTTCAAGGTATCCTATCGGCTGCTGCGGGAGCAGAAAGAGATGATGGAGGACGGATACGTCAAGACGCTGGAGTATGAACTCAAGCTAAGCGGGGAAGAGGAGCTTTCGGCGGTCGTGGCGAGGACGTTGACCGTGAAGACGACATCGACCAGCACGGATTATAAGATCGTATCGAATAACGGTTTGGCCTTCGACCACGCGAAGATTATAGCATGCGCGATCGAGCGGCTGCGGGGAAAAGTGAACTATACCGATATTGCGCTGCACTTGATGCCAGAGCTTTTTACCTTGACGGAGCTGCAGCAGGTTTATGAGGTCATTTTGGATAAAGAGCTATTAAAGGCGGCCTTCCGGCGCAAGGTGGCCGATCTCGTGGCGGAGACCGATCATTACACCGAAAATGCGGGACATCGGCCATCCCGCTTGTATCGAAGAAAACTGGAGGAATAACGGATGATTTACAATCTCGATGAGCTAAAACAAGCTTATAACAAAGGGAAAACGTTCAAGTTTGTATTCTTTTGGGGCCATACGCCGCCTAAGGACGGGAGCATCGACAAAAGCTGCTTCAGCCAGTGGTGGATGTGCCCGTTCACGGTAGAGGGGACGGAGTATTCCTGTGCCGAGCAGTTTATGATGGCTGAGAAGGCAAGGCTGTTCGGCGACCATGAAATGCTGGAGTCGATCCTTACAGCTAAGCATCCCAAGGAAATGAAGGCTTATGGGCGCGCGGTCCGAAACTTCGACAAGGATACCTGGGACCAGGAATGCTACGGCATCGTCAAACGAGCCAGCTTGGCCAAGTTTTCGCAGAATCCGGAGCTTGGCGATTATCTCAAGTCGACGAAGAACCGCATCCTCGTCGAAGCCAGCCCGCAGGACCGCATTTGGGGGATCGGTATGAGCCAGTCCAATCCAAATGCGGAGAACCCCGTGAAATGGCGGGGCCAAAACCTGCTGGGATTCGCGCTGACCGAAGCGCGGGACGAGCTGCTGCAGAGCTAGTTTTTTGGTCGGATAACGGAATTAGAGGATCGTAGGTGCTGTATTAAAATCGATCCTCTTTTCATTTTTCGTCGATAGCTCTCTCTATGGGATTGTGTTTCGACCGAGGTTTACAGGTCGACTCTCCAGTTGCCCATCATCTTGGCGACTTCCGGATCGCGGTATGATAAGAAGAGACTTTCACGCGTATCGAGGGTAGAGATTTGTGTCATATCGTCCGCGCTTAACTCAAAATCGAAAATGTCGAAGTTTTCGGCGATCCGCTCTCTGCGCACCGATTTTGGAATGACAACGACTTCACGCTGAACAAGCCAGCGCAGCACGATCTGGGCGACGGACTTGTTGTGTTTTTCAGCGATCGAGGTCAGCACTTCGTTGCCGAACATGTTGCCTCGTCCTTCGGCGAACGGCGCCCACGACTGATGTTGAACTCCCTGCTCTTTCAAAAAAGCGGTGACCTCTGTCTGCTGGTAGAACGGATGCGTTTCGATCTGGTTGACGGCGGGGACGACCTCATTGTGTACGATAAGGTCCATCAGACGGTCAGGCAGGAAGTTGCTGACCCCGATCGCCTTGATTTTGCCCTCGCGATACAATTCCTCCATTGCGCGCCAAGCGCCGTAGTAATCGCCGAACGGCTGGTGAATCAGGTACAGATCGAGGTAGTCGAGCTGCAGCTTCTTCAGGGATTTGGCAAATGCCAGCTTGGCACTCTCGTAGCCGGCATCCTGGACCCAAAGCTTGGTCGTGATGAACAGTTCCTCACGCGGTATGCCGCTGCGCTTAATTGCTCGTCCGACTGCCTCCTCGTTCAGATAACCGGCGGCGGTGTCGATGAGGCGGTAACCGGTCATTAGTGCTTCATATACTGCGTTCTCGCATTCTTCCGCATCGGGAACTTGATAGACCCCGAAGCCGACGATCGGCATGTTTACTCCGTTGTTCAACGTTACGGTTTGCATTGTAATTCCTCCTATTGTTCAAATGTATTACGGCAAACGGCCGCGAGTCCCAGGGGAATCGGTACCGCCGAGCGAAGATTTCGCTTACAGCCGATTTGCATTACAATTAGCTTAGAGCCTTCGTGTTACACGAAGTCAAGCCGTCTTTCAAATTATTTTTCAGGAGGATTTCACAATGCATACGGTCAAAGAAGCTGCCCAGATAACGGGACTCACAGAGCATGCCGTGCGCTTTTACACGGATAAAGGCCTGGTGCCAAGCGTACAGCGCAATGAGAATAATATCCGGATGTTCGACGAAGAATCGATCAACTGGCTGTTTGGCGTCAAATGCCTCAAGCAATCCGGGATGCCGATTGAAGTCATTAAAAAGTACGTCGATTTATGTCTCGAAGGGGATTCAACCATTCCGCAACGCTACACACTCATGATGGAGCATAAAGAAGCGGCGCTCGCTAAGCTCGAGGAAGCCAAACGGCATGTTGCCCATTTGGAGGAAAAAACAACCCTGTATCAGGCCATTCTAGAGAACCGCTCTCCAGACACGACCAATCCCGGGAACTGGGACAGAATTCTGCACATGCATAGTGACGTGTTTTACTCGCCCTCTGTTCGTTATCCCCGTTAAACTGAACCGTACAACAAGTGACGGAGAAAAATTTATGTCCGATATAAGCTGCTTTGATAGGCATAAGGCGGAGATGGGCGTTCCGATTCAGGAAAGGCTGAGCGCCCCATAAATCCGACTTTGGAATCATTTTCCTGGGCGGACTTGCCGGAACCGTGTGGCAATCTCTATAGTAGAGGGGAACGACATACGAACGGAGTGGTAGGGGAAAAATGGAGAGCGAACGCGTGCTTCAGCAAAATTTAGACGAAAAAAGCGAGTTTCAGCGGTTGTTTCAAATGTACCTGCTGTTTGAGGAGGAAGCGGAACGGCCGAATGCCGAGGCCATCCGGATTGCGATAGAAACCCAATGCGGAAAAACGGATATCGTGTCGGGATCCGACGCGTTGTCGTCGTTTGCCGTAGAGGCGTATAAAGTAGCCTACCGGGATGGGGAAATGCCGGCTCAGGTAATGATGGCAGACGTTACGCCTTTTCAACCAGAGTCGATTACCGACATGGAGCGCACCCAGTTTTGGACAATGCCGGATGGGGAGGACGTTCTGGAACAGTGCCGTTATAAGCTGCTGATCAGCGACTTCATGGCGGCGGGGCTGGACTATAAATCGCGCAGCGCCTTGTTGGCGGATTGGCTGGAGGCTGCCGTAAGCCTGTTCCCGACCTGCAAAGCGATCTGGATTCCATCGAGCGGGAAGCTGCTGCATCCGTCCGAAATTGCGGATAATCCGTACGAAGGAGCCGCGAGGTTCTTGCAGTTCGGCATGAATATCCGCTATTTTACCATTCATGGCACCGAAGACAGCTTGGTCGATTCGCTCGGCCTCTTTGCGCTTGGACTTCCGGATGTCCAGTATCACTTTCATACCTTGGATCCAAACGACGTGTCACGGCATGCATTCAGTGTTGCAGCCTATTTGTTTGAAGCGGACGTGCCGGTGAACGACGGCGAGACGATCGCCGGCTTGCTGAACGGGGAGATGGCACCGGAGGTGCATTGGCCTTGCAGGTTCGAAATGTCGCTGATCCAGCCTGCCAGAGAAGTGATGGACGTCTGTCCAGGCGAATATGCGGCAGGAGAACGAGAATAAATTAGGCTGACGTATGACCGAGGCCTCGCGCCTGGAGTCGCGGGAGGGGCCCCGATCGAGCCGGCTGAGTATCAATTTTATACTAAACATGCCTGCAGTGTGATACGGCACGAAAATGAGCTGGCGGTACGTTTCCGCTGGCTTTTTTAATACTTTTATTTCCCGGACATGGCAACCGCCTTGGCTAGGTTAAGTTAACGGACAGATAGGAGTGGTATTGGATGATCGTTCTAAAAGATATCGGGAGGTTCGAGGAGCTGCCTGAAATTGCGATGCATATATACCAAGGGAATATTCCCGCGTTAGAAGCTGCAATTGCCGCAGGCTGGGATATTGAAGATGGCATCGTACTCAGCAAGCGCACCAAGCTAAGTCCGTTGGATCTGGCGCTTGTAACGCAGAGAATGGATGTTGTAAAGCTGCTGGTCGAGCACGGCGTCAACCTGAACGTCCATCATAATCCGGCTTTTTTGCGGGCTGTTCGCTATTGCAGGGAGGACATCGTCCGCTATATTGCAGCGCAAGGCGCCGAGATGGACAAGCTCAATAAAATCGGGTCAGGCGCCTATTCAGAGGCCTACAATGGCAACAAAAAAACATTCCGCTTATTCATGAGCTCGGATTAGATATCAAGCTGCATGGCGGTGACGTAATGCGTCAAGCCGCCTCGGACCATGACATGAAGACACTCAAGTATCTGCTCGATCAAGGGGTAGACATCAACTATAATAAACCAGATATGGTCTATCCTTATCAAGCGACTCCGTTAACCGTTGCGACGCGGATTGGGAATATGGCCATGGTCAAGTTTTTGATTGAACACGGCGCGGACGTTACGTTAGCGGAAAAGAACGGCGAGCGGCCTTATACGATTGCAGTCAGTAATAAGAATACCGTCTTGGCCGATTATTTGAAATCGCTGGAGCCGGATGAGATGCATGATATGGAAAACAAAAAATATGAGTTAAAGAAATATAAGCTAACGGATGAACTGGTCAGCTTCCTTACGGGAGACAAGCTGCGCCTTGAGCTCGCGCAAAACGAGTATGAAATCGGGCATATCGACTTTTTCACATTGACCGATACGATTGAGATGAAAGTTGGCAAGCAAAAGCTGCTGCGTCTATCAGCCGATATCGACAATTACTCCGATCTGCAGCTCGTTTGGAATCCGAAGAAAAAAGGGCTGATCGGCTGCTACGACGAGGAACATCAGACTTATGCGGATTTATGCAGCTTTACAGAGTTCCTCGCGTCGCCTGAAATGCACCTCATGAAGTTTCTTGAGGGAGAGGCGTAAAATGGAGAACCACACAAATTATTTAGTTGAGAAAACAGACTGTATTCTTTATTATGCGGAACCAAGTCTATCGAACGAACAGGGTACAGGCTGGATCGGCGGGAATGCACCGGACTTCTTTGATGATCAAGCAGACCTTATCCACGAAGGTAATCAAAAATATTATTTTTACATGTGCCTCGTCCATCCCTTTAAACCGGAGAGCATGATTTCGATCTTCATCCCAGAGGACTATGAGGAATATTTGGACAATAATGTTTATCCGAAGTGCTCGATAAAGGTGGTCGAGCATCCAATTTCAAAGGAAAGCGTTAAAGAGACGTTCACGAATCCAGGTCTCTTAAAACATGCAATTTCCGCCGGGGATATAAGCAATGACGAGAAATCCATGGATCAGTCTTTTTTGATCAAGCTAGGCGGGAATCCGAGACTTATCCAAAATAACGACTACTATTTCACGAAGCTGAAGGAGGAGTCATACTCTTTTTTATTTCAGGTAGATGAAGATGGTTACCCCGATATGCTTCTTCGAGACGACTACAGTTATCCTTTTGGTTTTGGATCTCTGTATATTTTTGCGAAGATTGGGGCGGAGGGGATACAACATCCAATAGCAGGTTTTTGGCAATTCTCATGATTTGTGGAGGGGTCGCAAAGCAATGGATCGGATCCTGGAGGATTGCTGGAAACGAAGTACGGATAAAACCCCGATGGTAAGCAAAATGGCAATCTTGTCAAAAGAACCGACCACTGACATGCGTTGCATGCGGAGGACGGTCTTTTTGTTATCCGATTTCTTGATGAATTAGTCGAATCATCAGTAACTGCAGTCATTCCTGAGTCTCGTTAGCGAGTGAATGAGCCCGGAAGGACTGAAGAAAGTGCAATATATCGGATGGAGCGGCCGTAAGTTTTTTATTTTCATAGTATGATAATGTTGAGAAAAGATGGGACAAGCGGAAAGGTGGAACACAATGAACGAGCTGCAGAAGGAAGCGCTGGAAGAGATGGAAACGGCCATTCATACATGGTTTGACGAGCAGGAGAATCGAAAGAACGCAGAGGAAGTGGTCTTGCGCACCACGCTGCAAGTAGGCATCTTTAACTCTGTCATGCTGGATTATCGGCCGGGGAGGACAAGCGTTGACAGCTTGAAACCTTTGGGGAGCGCGGCAGGCAATAAGTCGATGAGAGTTTCGCCCTTTACACGAGAGCAGATATTGCATGAGGTTCAGCCACTGCTCGTGAATATCGTACGGGAGAGGCTGAACAAGGTGGAAACGTCGCCGCTGATCGATTACCGGTTTACCTTTCAAGGAACCTTCGCGACAGCAGACGGGCTTGTCGAATTAACGGTGCTGGAAACCGAATATGAAGCGAAAAAGCAGCAGCTTCTGGAGCGAATTCATTCCTATATCGAGAAGAAACTCGAGAAGGGCACTTATCCGACAAAGCCGCTGGAAACCTTCTTTTTGGCGCGTCATCTGCTGGATCCGCATTTGTTCCCTGAACCGGAGGCCGCAAAGACAATCGCTTTATTTGACCGGATCCAAGAATTGAATAAAGGCCGGGTTGAGGCGCTTGCGGAGCATCGAAGAGATATTATTATGGCCTTGACCAGCTGGGCCGAGGATATATTCCTGCCACGCTACTATGACGTTACCCGTTCCGAATACAGGGCCAATGAGTATGTGATCAAGCCGGATGCCGTTCTTGAGAATAAGGATGAGCCGAACCAGCCTATTGACCTTCTGTTGTACGGCGGAGTAATGATTATTCGGTATGAGCCAAACTATAGCAAGATTAGAGGGCAGACTTTTCTGGAGCTGGCGGAGCAGCTTGGCAGCGGCAAAGCCTCACGTATGCTGAAACAGGGCAGCGATAGCTTCTCGCACGACGAAGTCAATATGCGCCATGAGTTGGTCGAATGCAAGGCGAACGATGTTTTTTCCCTTTTCACCATCGTTATTCGCAAGGAAGAAGCCGGGGCGTATGAGCGGGCGATATCGTTTATTCTCTCGCTGCTCCGAAAGGACTTCCCGAAAAGCTACAAAATCAAGCTAAAATCCAGCGTGAGAGAGTATTTGCCCATCAAGGGGCTGGCCAAATCGGATACGCACCGTTTTTTTGCGAATGCTCTGGCTTATTCCGAGCTGCATCCGTTATTAGAGGAGTACGCTCGTGAGGCGATGGTAGAATTCGAGTGGTATGAAGATGCGGAGGATGAAAAAAGCGTCATGCCGGGCAGTTATGCCGTGTTTGGGCTGGGGCTTTCCTCTGAGCGGTATTTTCCGCTTGTTGAAGCTTATATGGACCTTGTAGATGATGAGCATCAGCTGATGCATGACAAGTTTACAGCCGTTTTCGCCGAAACCTATGGCATTACGGAACGCTCGACGCCGACCTTGATCGCCAGTCTGCTGCGCTCCCACGATTCGTTGAAGCTGAAGATTCAGCCGGAGCTGGAGAACGAAGACAAGCTGACGCTGTTCGTGCAGCAAATAGAGACGCTGTCGGACGACGAGGCCGAGCGGGTACTGTATCCGATCTGGGGCAAGCCGGAGAAGCTGACTGCATTGGCTCGCAAGGCGCAGGGACCGCGCAAGGAGCTGCTGCTTCGTCTGCTAAAAGCGGCGGGCATAGACTGATGGCTCGGTGAAGTGACGATCTTAATAAGCAAATGGTGAGGAGAAGGTTAAGGGTCATTACTTGAAGCGAGGGGAATAGGTGAGACGCATTGAAAGCAAATCGGATGGAAGCATTCAGCGATGGGGTTCTGGCCATTATTATTACGATCATGGTGCTGGAATTCAAAGTGCCGGAAGGCCATGACTGGCATGCGCTAATCGCACTTGGCCCGAAAGTTGTTAGCTATATCTTCAGTTTCGTATATATCGGGATCTACTGGAACAATCATCATCATCTGCTGCATATGGTTCGAACCATGAACGGGAGATTGATGTGGCTCAACTTGCTGCTCCTCTTTTGGCTATCCCTTGTGCCGTTCACGACGGCGTGGATGGGGGAAAGCCATTTTGCACCTACTCCAACGGCGCTGTACGGTATTATTCTGCTCCTGGCGGCGTTCTCGTATTGGCTGCTTCAGCGCATGATCATGAACCAGCATTCCGGTGATTCCTCATTCGTTGCAGCGATGGGGAAGGACTGGAAGGGGAAACTATCACCGTTACTCTACTTGACTGCGGCCTTGACCGCTTACGTGAGTGTCTGGATATCCGGGTTCTTTTTCGTACTTGTTGCCGTGGTTTGGTTCATGCCGGATAAGCGAATCGAGCATGTCCTGAGAAGCCGCTAAGAATGGTTCTTCGTTTCATGCATGCCTGGGTTGAGGGTTTAATATGGTGGGAATGAATGGGGTATGTGGTGACTACATACTCCATTCATTTCTAATAGCACGCATATACGATTGACAGTCAGTTCCCCAAGGTATTGATAATGAAAAATGTTAGTTATCTTTAACTAACGAAAGGAGGATCCCAACAGTTCGGCTACCCTGCTCTATTTGCATCATGCGCGGTTTCCGGGTTCATTGCTTTACTGGTCTTCATGGGTTTTGTAAGACGAACCTTATTACACAGTAAGGAGGAACATGTCGGCAATATTCATGCATCAAGCTGAGCATATTTTTTTGAAGTGGGTGTTAGTTATAAATAACTAACAACAGAGTGTCGAGAAAGTCCAACGGACTTTTCGACACTCTATTTTTTATATGGGGAATCATATCTTTTAAAATAAAAATCGATTTAAAGCGCTCTGAGAACCCTACTTCAGTGACCGACGAGGCAATTTTAAACCCCCTGCAAAAAAACAGGGGGTTTCTCGACAGCCTGGTGTTAGTTATAAATAACTAACAATTTGCTGTCACGATTGCACTTGAACCTTACGCAACGTAATGATTTACATTAGAGTTACCGGTACATAGCTAGCGCAAATGAGTGGAGATGGTTCATGAAGAGACATTGGGCAAGGAAATAGAAGGGGAGGTAGGAACATGATTATAGGAGAAAATGAGCTTATTGCTTCGCGCGAGTATGATGTCCCGCAGGAACTTGTGTTTCGGGCATGGACAACCCCTGATTTATTAGCAAAGTGGTGGGGACCGAAAGGCTTCAAAAATACGTTTCACGAGTGCGATATGCGGCCGGGAGGTACGTGGAAGTTCACCATGCACGGACCGGATGGCGTGGATTATCCTAACCATAATGTCTTTGTTGAGTTTGTGCCGACAGAGCGGGTCGTGATTGATCACCTCAACGTTCACGAATTTCGGGTAACGGGTACCTTCGAAGACTTGGATGGCCGAACCAGGGTCACCTTCCGTCAACGTTTCAAGAAAAAAGAGGAGTTTGAAAAAGCGAAGCCCATCTGCATAGAAGCTAATGAACAGCAGCTTGATCGGTTGGGCAAGGTGCTGGCGGAAATGGCCGACTAGCTTTTTAGATTGAGATATACGTATACCCGAGAAGACTGCAGCTTAAGTCATGACTTTAGAATTGTCGCCGTTCACGATCCCTGTCGGGACTCGGACGGCGATTTTTGTTATGCTGGATCCAGAGAAATGGATAGGGGAGGCGGGGAGGGCAGGATGAAAAAGATACTGATCGTAGATGATGAAGCCGATCTTCGCAAACTGCTCACGGATTACTTTGAAATAAACGGGTATTTTGTGATGACGGCGAAGGATGGCAGCGAGGCGCTGCGGCAACTAGAGTATCAACCGGATCTTGTGCTGCTGGATATCAATATGCCGGAGCTTGACGGTCTGGAATTATGCAGGAGAATCCGGCATTTTGTGTCCTGTCCGATTCTGTTTCTAACCGCCCGCGACGAGGATGCGGATAAAATATCGGGATTTCAGGCCGGAGGGGATGACTATATAGCCAAGCCGTTCAGTATTCATGAGCTGGGTGCCAGGGTAGAGGCACATTTGCGCAGGGAGATGCGAAGCCAAACGAAAACGTCCGTACGATTTAGCGAAGATTTGGCCATTGATTATTCGGCTCGCGCGCTTTACATCCACGATGTACGAATTCCCTTGGCCAAAAAAGAGTTCGATATTATAGAGCTATTGTCCATGCATCCCGGAATGGTGTTCGACAAAGAGCGTATTTTTGAAAAAGTGTGGGGACTGGACGGCGAAGGCGACAGCGCCGTAATAGCGGAGCATATCCGGCGAATTCGTGTCAAATTGAAAGAGCATGGCTGCGCCGACAGGATTGAAACGGTATGGGGAGTGGGTTACAAATGGCGAAAATGATAAACTGGCTGAGCCTGAAGCGGTTCACCTTGCTGCAATCGTTCATCCTATTATGCTGCCTTACGCTCATCGCCGTTCTAGTCGTCATCACATTGGAGTTTAGATGGGCGGAAAGCATACGGTTGCGGTTTGCCGGCTATTCTTCCGTGAACAACTGGTTGCTGCCTTCCCTCGTTGCGGTTGTCCTGTTAACGGTTGCCGTCGGCATCGTCCTGATGGGCAGCTTGTTTTATCGGTGGAAACTGAAACAACCGCTTGAAATCTTGATGCAGGCATCGGAGAAAATTTCGGCGAACGATTTGGGGTTTCATATTTCTTACGACAGCCGGGATGAGATGGGGGAATTATGCCGTGTATTTGAGAACATGCGCGGTCAGTTGGAGAAGAACCACCAAACGCTTTGGCGATCGGCCGAAGAGCGAAGACAACTTAACGCTATTTTTGCCCATGATCTGAGAACACCTCTGTCCGTTCTAAAAGGATACTCTGAGTTTCTGACCGCTTACTTGCCGGAGCGCAAAATATCCGAGGAGAAACTATTGGACACGATTCAAACGATGCAGGCGCATATCGTCCGTCTTGAAAGCTTCACGGAGGCGATGAATTCCATTCAGAAGCTGGAGGATATGCCGGTACAGAGCCGCAGGATTGAAACGGATGAGCTCATCTCCTTGCTGAATGACAGCGCACGCCAAATTACCGGACGGAATGGTAAGACTTTCGGTTCATCCATTGCCGAGGAAGCGAACGAAATAACGGTCGATGTCCATTTGACGATGCAGGTTTTTGAGAATTTGATCGTAAATGCAGCGCGTTATGCCTCTAGTCACGTAAGCGTTCATTATAACGTCGGCAAGGACCACTTTTCTATAACCGTCGCGGATGACGGCGCAGGTTTTTCCGAGGTGACGCTCCGCAAGGCCGTGCTTCCTTTTTATCGCGGAGAGGTATGGGATGCGAATGAACATCACGGACTGGGGCTTTACATTTGCAAAGTTCTTTGCGAAAAGCATGAGGGGAGTCTGCAGGTAGCCAACGGCCTCCATGGCGGTGGGAGCGTAACGGCAAGTTTTTGGTACGGAGTTGATAAATAGTTGAAAAAGATCGATTAGCATTTCCTTAACATGAAATAAGGAGTGCTGGTATGAGAACCGTAGAGAAGAAAATGTGGCTAGTCTTGAGTTGTTTCCTGCTATTGATGGGCATCCTGGCCAGACCCGCTTCCGCCGTTGAAGCTCGAAGCAAAACAGAAGTCCAACAGGAGATCGATGAATACGTTAAAAAAACAATGAGCGCCAATCATATTCAGGGTGCGGCCCTTGCCATCGTTCATAACGATGAGGTGTTCTATACGCAAGGGTACGGCGCTATTTCAGAGGGCCGTGATATAAACGGCGGCACCCCGTTTCCTATTGCTTCGTTAAGCAAATCTTTTACGGCACTGGCTGTCCTTCAGCTGGCGGACAAAGGATTAATCGAGCTTGATGCGCCGTACGTTTCTTATTTTCCCGACCTCGCACCTAAGGACGAGCGCGTTCGCGATATTACCGTTCGGGATTTGCTCAACCAGACAAGCGGACTTAATGACAAGGTGAATCCCGACATGACCCGTTCGTCCCCATATCAATCGCTGCAGCAGGTTAACGAGTCGTTGAACGCGGTTCAGCTAGCGAATGATCCTGGGGCAACCTATAGCTATCACAATCCGAACTATCAATATTTGGCTTTATTGGTCGAAACAATGAGCGGACAGAACTTCTCCGATTACTTGGAGGATCATATCTTTAAGCCTCTGGGAATGAGAGATACCTTTAATGTCAGCAACACACGGCAGATCAATGAGAACTCCGCCATTCCGCGGGGACATTATATATTGCTTGGCCATCCTGTAAGCCAGTCTGAACCCTCTTGGTTCGTTGACGGACCCGCCGGTATGATTTCGACTGCCGATGATATGGCCAAGTGGATGCTCGCCCAATATAATGGCAGGCTTCTTACGCCAGAGCTGATGGAGCAGTACCACACGGCCGGACAGAAGGGACCGTATGGAATGGGGTGGCTTGCGGATGAGGATGAGCAAGGGGGCCGGAGGATTTCCCATAGCGGAATTTTATGGACGTATAAGGCGGAAGAGACGATCGATTTGGATCAGCGGCTGGGCATTGCGATGATGTTTGACTCCGGTTTAAACGCCTTTGTCGATTATTCGGCTTTTGTTGACGGAATCGCAAAGATTATGAAGGGAGAAAAGGCCGAATCGCCGATTGTCAACAGCAAAAACATGGAGACGGTTATGATTCTCCTGGTGCTTGCGACGATTGCTTGGGGGATATATAGGCTCTATCGTATCCATCGAAGCAAAAAGGCCATGACAGCCGGGAAAATGATGGTTTCATTAGCAGGAGGACTGCTCCCAGTCTTGATTCTCTTATTTCTGTCGCCGTTAGCTACATTTATTGGAGCCGGGCGAGTATTGCCTTGGTATGGACTATGGACCGCCATGTCATCGCTGATCATATGGCTGGTTGTATTATCGCTTGTGAATATAACGGTTATGGTCTGCCGACTCAGATTGTATTACCAGGTAAAGAAGTTGAAGGGAATAACCGCCTCACCTTAGGAGGCGATTCTGAGCCAGCGAAGGTGACTTTACCGGCAAACATTTGCTACAAAATTAACCCCTATACCAATATCCATCAAACTATGATATGGTAGATGAAACCCATAGGCATTCCACTCTTCGGAGTGGGGTGCCTTCGTCTGTATTTGCGGGTTTTTTACATTTAATGTATTGCGATCGATCGGATAGGATGGAGGTCTGGATGCTATGTTTCTCTATTGATCCCCGCTCAGGGGAGGTTCGACGGCTGCTATTTACAGCGCTAAGATCACTCATGTAAAGGAGAGGTAGAGCATGGCTGCATGCATTCATACAGAAAAACGTCCGCGATTAAATTCTTCGGGACTTCGTAATTTACGTCAGAAGGGGCGTTTGCCAGGGGTTGTGTTCGGTAAAAACGCCGCTAACGAAATCATTCACATTTCCACGAAACAATTTGAGAAATGGCTAAAGAGAGGGGCATCTGGCTTTATTGAGCTGCAGATGGAAGGGGACCGATCCATGACGGTGCTGCTGGAGGATCTTCAGCGGAACCCGGTAACCCGCGCCCTTGTGCATGTCGACTTTCAGCTCGTCCAGACGGGCGAGATCATTCGTACGAAGCTCGGGGTGAAATTCGTAGGGACTCCGATCGGAACCAAGTCAGGCGGCGTTGTGCAAATCCAGGACCCTTATGTTGAAGTAGAGGCTCTCCCGAAAGACCTGCCAACCACCGTTGAGCTGGACATCAGTGCGATGGAAGTTGGAGATACACGCTTCGTGAAAGACCTGATCCTGCCGCCTGAAGTGACGGTCATCTCCGGGGATAACGAGCTTCTCGTATCCGTATCGAAGCCTTAAAGCTTAATGTCTTATAATTGAGAAAACCACGCAGAGCGTGGATTCCAAAGGTAATATATTGTTGCTGGGCGAGTATCAAAATGCTAAATACGCAAAGCCAGGAAGCATCTTCCTGGCTTTGTCTTTGTTAGAGAACGATCGGCAAGAAACCGTCTTTTACATATTGACCGAAAGGAATATGCCCACCCGAACCCTCGTTACCGATCAACGGGATGCCAGCGTTCTCGATTTGCTCCGCCACCTCGAAAAATCCCGAGCAAGCTTGACAACCTCCTTTAATGATTCCGGATTTCATCACTTGCTTGAACAAAGCGTGAAATGGGTGCTCCGGCTTGCCGAACTCATCGGGCCACTGCGTCCCTAACCCGTCAAATACGATTTCAACCTCGCAGCCTGCTTCGTAAAGCTCTTGCCCGTACAAAAGTCCATGAACCGCCTTGCCGACATCCTGTTGGTTCGCATGAATCACAATCAGAAACTTTTCCGCTACCATCGTTCTTCCTCCTTGTTTTCGATTACCCAAACTCGATTTGTACCATTTTCGGTATAAAGCACCTCGTCGATCTCGAACCGTACCAACCGCTCCGCACCTGGAAAGCGGGATATTTCGTTATCTTCCCATATGATTTCCGAGCGCCCCGTCAGTTGCAAGTAATGCCCGTTATCGAAATCGACGAATAATAAACCGGTACTTGGGTTGCAGTAGATGTTGCCTAACGTATTGAACATGGAATTGCCGTAATAATCGGGAAAAAGAAGCGTGCGTTCGTCAAGCGTCTTTACAAAACCCGGCGGCCCTCCCCGATGCGAAGCGTCGGCATTCCCTTCCGGGCCGATACTGCCGATGAAAAAAGTGTCCGCATTCCGAATCTGCGCCGATTGCACGGCATTGAGCTCCGAACTGCGCTCAGCTAATTTAGGAACTCTCCGGGAATCGGCTTCGAACAACGCTGTTCTTCTTTGAATGTATTTCGGACAATTGCCGTAAACTTGTTCGATGTTGATAACTAGCCGATGATCGCTGTCAACTACGGCCTGGCCGTTCATTCTTAATCTCGATTTCTTGTAGAGGTCGATCGCTAGCAATCCGAGATTCGAATGGCCCCCTAAGTGATGAATCAGGGGATCTCCTTCCACGGGAACGGCGTCGATCACCAAAGTGACTTCGTCTAACAGCTCGATAAATCCGGGGCTGCCGGTTAACAGCGAACACCAGACTTTCCCGTTCTTGTCAATGGAAGAAGCGATGATTAGCGTCTGCTTTGATAAAAAAACCGCCGCTCCCTTAGGAAATCTGCTCTTGATCATTCTTCCGTTCTGCTCTGCGATCGCCTCGACGCCTGCTAATCTTTGTACGGCCAATTCACCGGGATGGTACACATTGTCGCTGGACATGCTGCTTAACCACTGATTGCCGCGCGGCCCGGATCGATATCGTTCCGGTATCCGTCATACGCCTGGTGATATTCCATAATTCGCGCTACCTCCGAAATAAAGGTTTCGTCATAGCCCGCCCGGCGCAGCAGGTGAAACCCGAGTTCCATGCCGGAAGCGATGCCGCCGGCGGTGATCATCCGACCGCTGTCCACGACCCGGGCGCGGCTGATCTTGCACGCCGGGGCGATTTCCGCGAGTCGGTCGATCGGCACTTTGCCGAGCGTTGATGCCTCCAATCGGTCAGCTTCCTTCCGGCTCGTCGCGGCGATGCCATCGAGCAGTCCCATCTGACCGTACACCCAGGAACCGGTGCATACGCTCGTCAGCAGGCATGATTCCGGCAAAGAACGGATGTACCTGTGCAGTCGGCCGTTATGCATTTCCTGTCGGGTACCGAAGCCCCCTGGAATCAGGAACGCATCCATGTCAGGCTCGTCGTTGAAACTATAGTTGGGCAGTACGGTAAGGCCAGCTTGCGTCTGAATAGGATGCATTGCGTCTGCAACGAGAAATGCCTCAAGCTCGGGAGCCAGTCTGCGGGCCACAGAGAATACCCCGTACGGGGCGGCATAGTCCACGATTTCCGCATCCTTGAACACGTATATGCCAAGGCGGAAGCCCGGGATGATGTTCTTTTCCTTTTCCTTTTCCTTCTCCATCTCCATCTCCATCGTAACCCTCCTACATTTTCATTGTTCCGGAACTAACTCCTATGCTATCATCGTATTACATATTCGAAAAACGAAAATAAACGATGCGTGATATCGAATAATTCGATATCACAAGGAGGACAAAGCGTGCTGGAGAAGCTGGAAGGGCGGTTTCTGGTCACATTCCTAACCGTAGTGGGAGAGGGAAGCTTCAGCCGTGCGGCTGATAAGC
Organism: Paenibacillus sp. FSL M8-0142; assembly: GCF_038597315.1. Lineage (NCBI taxonomy): Bacteria > Bacillati > Bacillota > Bacilli > Caryophanales > Paenibacillaceae > Paenibacillus > Paenibacillus sp. FSL M8-0142. The sequence goes on along the minus strand of NZ_CP152008.1, from coordinate 6,615,631 downwards.
TGGGGTACGTGCAGTCGACCGTCACCTCACAGATTCAAATGCTGGAGCAAATCTGTGGGAATAAACTGTTTCACCGGCTTTCCCGGGGCGTAAAACCGACGGACGCCGGAGAGAAGCTGGCCGTTTATGCCAGGCAATTTGTACAGCTTGGGCAAATGCTGGAGGAGGATTTAGGGAGTCTGGAACGACCGCGAGGGCCTGTCCGTGTGCGGGCGCTCGAATCGTTCTGCGTTACGCGGCTAAGCGGATTCTTGAATCCGTTTTTCGCCGAATACCCGGAAGTGACGCTTCTGCTCGAGACCGGATTCCAAGGAGATATTGTCGACCAGGTCGCCTCCCATGAGATTGATTTCGGTATCGTACCGAAAGACCCCGAGCGGGAAGACATTCTGTTCGAGCCACTCGTCGAAGAAAATTTAGTGCTCGTTTGTTCGAATGAACTCGCCAGCCGGATCCGCTCCGAAGATTGGAGCGGATTAACCGGTGTTCAGGTGATCGGCTTTGGCAGTCGCTGTGTCTACCACAACGATGGTCTGCGCATATTGGCGGAGCTGGGACTGCCCGCTTCCGCACCACAAGCAGAGTTTCCAAGCACAGAGATGATCCGCTCTATGGTCGCATGCGGACTCGGCATTGCGTTTGTGCCGGAGATCACCATGGAGAAGGAGCTCGCCACAGGAACGGTTGTCAGTATTCCGCTGCCTAAGCCGGTCCGGATGAACCACGGACTGATCTGGCATAGGGACAGGGTGCTCGGCACACCTGCCAAAGTATTTCGAGGGAAGCTACTGGAGTACATTACGAGACATCCTAATAGAGACTTCGAATTGTCCGATCGGGATCCAGCATGATTTCACCTCGGTATAATACTTTGGAAATATATTTATTTATGTGGATAAAGTATGAAAATTGAGGATGAACCGACCTGAAAATGGGTCGGTTTTTTCTTTTGAAATCGCAATGTCGTATGCCAAAATAATCGGTTCCTCATAGAAAAGGGATATCACTGATATACAATTCCTGATTTTGGAGCGTAAAATCCGGATTTAACATAGATTTTACAAGACATTTACATATATATCATTGAATATGTCAGTGACATTCTTTATGTTCAAATTAGATCCCTTGCGGATTCGAGTCGACTCAACGATTAGAGGGATAATGTGATGAAAGATATCCGTTTGACCAAACAGAACCAACTCTATCACCGGGTGGCCGATCAGGTCATCGAGATTATTCAAAGCCGCCGGCTGCGGCCGCATGATCCGGTTCCTTCGGAAGGCGAGCTTGCCAAGCTGTTTGGCGTCAGCCGGATGACGAGCAAGCTAGCGCTGCAGAAGCTGGCCGATCAGGGTCTGGTGTACCGTCTGCCCCGAAGAGGAACGTTCCTCGCCGAACCGCAAGACGGGCGGATCACGCAAGGAGGGTTCCCTCCCCAGGATCCCGAGGCGGCTCCGGCGGTCGAGAAGCGGAGCGGGCAGATCGCGCTTATCATGCCTCACCTGTCCGATTATACGGCCCGAATCATCGCCGCCGCCGAGGCCGAAGTGCGAAAGCACGGCTGCGACCTCATTTTAAAAATGACGAAGGATTGCGACGATGAGGAGCTTTGCCTGGAAAGGCTGGCCGAAGGAGGAATCACCGGCATTATTTTATTCCCTCAGGGGAGGAAGACCTGCAGCGACCAGGTTTTACGGTTAAAGCTGCAAAAGCTGCCGCTTGTCATCATCGACCGCATTTTCCATGAAGTAGAGATCGACTGCGTCTATCACGACCACTATATGGGCTCCTACCAAATGACCAAGTATTTGATCGGGAAGGGGCACCGGGAAATCGGCTATACGTCGAACGCGATCGATCATATCACAAGCAGGGAGGAGCGGTACCAAGGATATATCCAGGCGCTGCTCGACCATAAAATCCCGGTAAAATACCAGAACATTCACTTCAGAAGCGTGGCTTGCAATACCAGCCGCATTCATGAGCGAGATCCGGAACAGGAGCGGTTCATTCAGGACAACCCCCACATGACCGCCATCATGTGCGGTGATGACCACGTGGCCATTTCGACGATATATACCGCACTCCATATGGATATCCCGGTCCCTGACAAGCTGTCCATCGTCGGGTTCTCCGATATCCAGTTGGCGGCCTATATTCCGATTCCGCTCACGACGGTTCGACAAGATACCGAGAGGCTTGCCCGATCGGCCGTTGATTTGCTGATGAAGCGTGTTGGCAGCTCCAACGAGAATCCAATCACCATTAAAATTCAAACATCGATTGTAGAACGAAAATCCGTTCTGACCAGGACGTAACAAGGATCACTACAGTTTGCAAGGTAAGGAGAAATGACTTTTGAAAATACACTTTCTAGGAACCGCAGCCGCAGAGGGCTTTCCCAATGCATTTTGCCACTGCGAGTATTGTGCCAAAGCGCGGGAGCTAGGCGGCAAAAATATCCGCACGCGAACTTCCGCCATCATTGACGATGTCATCAAGTTTGACTATTCCCCGGATTCCTATATGCAGGCGCTGCGGGACAACATTGACCTTGGGGCCATCGAGCATCTGCTCGTCACCCATTCCCATTCGGACCATTATAATGCCGCTGATCTGGAATGCCGGAGGGAAGGAATTGCGCACGGCCTTCAGCATCCGATGCACATTTATGGCAATGGTACCGTGATGCATCATACGCGTGCCGCGATCGGCCGTTTTGAAGGACAAAGGTATGCGTTCCATCTGGTGCGTCCGTTTGAGACGTTCATGATGGGCGATGCGCGGGTAACGCCGTTGTTGGCGGATCATGACCGCATGGAAACCTGCCTGCTGTACGTGATTGAGAAGGATGGAAAAGCACTGCTGTACGGACATGATTCAGGGTGGTTTCCGGATGCGACGTGGGCGTGGTTAAAGGGCAAAAATCTGGATTGCGCCATCCTCGACTGCACGCACGGATATACGGGAAATTCCCGCGACCGCAATCATATGTGCGTGGAAACGGTGCTGGAGGCTCAGCGCGAGTTCCAGAAAGAAAGCATTCTGAAGCCCGAAGGCAAAATCGTCGTCACGCACTTTAGCCATAATTCCAAGCTGCTTCACGAGGATTTTGTCCGCATCTTCAATCCCGTCGGAATTGTGCCGGCATACGACGGGTTAATCATAAACATTTGAAACGAATAAGAAGAATGATTAAAAGGAGAGTTGGGATAATCATGAGAAAATGGACGATGGCAGCTTTGCTTCTCATTTTGTGTCTGGTCGTATCGGCTTGCGGCGGCAACAATGCCGGCAATGCAAACACGGGCGATTCGGGGGCCGCAGCGCCGGCCGGAACATCAGCTGGGACGGATTCTTCTTCCGAACCGGCCAAGAATGAGAAGCTGATCGTGTACACGAATGCAAACTCCGACGGCCGCGGCGAATGGTTAATCGAGCAAGCGAAGAGTGCGGGCTTTGACATCGAAATTGTCGGAGCGGGCGGCGCCGATTTGACGAACCGGCTGATCGCCGAGAAGAACAACCCGATCGCGGACGTTGTATACGGCTTGAACAATATGCTGTATGAGAATTTGAAGAAGGAAGACGTTCTGGCTAAGTTTGTTCCAAGCTGGGCCGGAGATGTTGAGCAGGGCCTGAATGATCCGGAAGGCTACTATCATGGTCTTGTGAAGCAAGCGATTCTGCTTGGGTACAACCCGAACGAATTCACGGCCGATACCGCCCCGAAGGACTGGACGGACCTTTATAAGAACGACGCGTTCAAAGGGAAGTATGAAGCTCCGACGCTCCTTGGACAAAATACCCCTCGCCTTGTCGTAGCGGGGATTCTGACCAGATTCCAGGATCCAAATGGTGATCTCGGCATCTCGGAGGAAGGCTGGAACGAAATTCAGCAGCTCTATGATAACGGGGTTAACGCTGTCGAGGGCGAAGACTTCTATGCCAATTTGGCCAGCGGCAAAACACCGCTGGGAGCGCTGGTGTCCGGAACCCTGGAGCAGAAGGAAGAGCAGTATAAAGTGAAGGCAGGCATCGTCAGTCCGGAAATCGGCGTGCCGATGGTTGTAGAGCACGCTGCGATCGTGAACGGAACGAAGAAGCAGGCAACGGCGGAACGATTCGTGGAATGGATGGGCTCCGCAGAAGTCCAAGGACAATTCGCGGCACAGTTCAATGCGATGCCGGCCAATACGAAAGCGGCCGAGCAAGCCAACGCGTCCGTCAAGGAGCTGTATTCCACCTTAAAACCGCAGGAGCTGGATTGGGCCTTTATCGCCGAAAACATGGATCAGTGGGCGGAGAAAATCGAGCTGGAGATTATGCAATAAGAAGGAATGGAGTCAAGCCGGCTGTATATTGGGAGGCCAATATACAGCCGTTCATTCAAGAACAACAAAAAGGAAGAGTATACGATGATTACATTCCAGAACGTTGATATTAAATTCGGAGCGTTTCATGCGGTCAAGAACCTCAATTTGCATATTCGGGAAGGGGAGTTTTTCACGTTCCTTGGTCCTTCGGGCTGCGGGAAAACGACGACCCTTCGCAGTCTGGTCGGGTTTATTACGCCTACGAGCGGACGGATCCTGTTGAAGGATACCGACATTACTCATCTGCCGATCGAGAAAAGAGAGATCGGTATGGTGTTTCAAAGCTATGCACTGTTTCCGACAATGAATGTGTTCGAGAATATCGCCTTCGGCTTGCGGGTAAAGAAGATTTCCAAGGCTGAAGTGGACCAAAGGGTACGGGATATTGCCCGTAAGGTCGATTTGAAGGATGAACAGCTGTTCAAGAAGGTATCGGAATTATCCGGCGGCCAGCAGCAGCGCGTGGCGATTGCCAGGGCGCTGGTGTTAACGCCGAGTATCCTGGTGCTGGATGAACCCTTATCCAATTTGGACGCTAAGCTGAGGGTACAGCTTCGAAACGAGCTGAAGGAATTGCAGAAGAAATTCGGGATCACGACGATCTATGTCACGCACGACCAGGAAGAAGCGTTAACGCTGTCCGATCGGATCGGCGTATTCAATCAGGGGGTTCTGGAGCAAGTAGGCACGCCCCAGGAGGTCTATAACCAATCCCGGACGGAGTTTGTGTGTAATTTTATCGGGGATATTAACCGGATCGATCCGCAGGCGATAACAAACAGCCGACTGCAAGAGGTGGTCCATCCGGGGAACATCGCCTATGTCCGGAATGAAAAGGTCAGCCTGCTGGCCCTGCCGGGCATTGATACGGTCCAGCTGAAAGGCAAGATTGCGGATCGGGAATTTTACGGATTATACAGCAAATATGTACTGGAGATTGCCGGCGGCGGACAATTAAAGACCATCGAGAAGGAAAGCAGTCTCGTTCAGCATGAGGTCGGCGACGATGTAGATATCTACATTCCCGTAGGCGATATATTGCAATATCCGATGAAGGAGGGGGAAGCATGAATGTCCGGAGCCTAAACACCCGGCTGGCTTCCATGAACCCGATCGCCATCATCCTGTACGGATTGATTATTTGGTTCGTCATTGCCTTTCTGATTTACCCGAACTTGAATATTTATGGCGAAATCTTCTTTAAAGACGGCAAATTTACGCTGGAGGCAGCGGAAAAGCTGCTGTCGTCCGAACGCGCGATGAGAAGTTTGTACAACAGCTTTATCCTGGCGTTCTCGCTTGTCGTTACGGTAAACATCGTGGGCATTACGCTCGTGCTGATCTCGGAATACTTCGATATCAAAGGCGCGAAGATCTTAAAGCTCGGATATTCGACGACGCTGATTTACAGCGGGGTCGTGCTGGTGTCCGGATATAAATTCGTGTATGGCGAAGAGGGGTTTATGACCAAGCTCTTGGTCCGCTTATTCCCTTCTTTTGATACAACCTGGTTTCATGGCTACTGGGCGGTTCTATTCGTCATGACGTTCGCCTGCACGTCCAACCACTTCCTGTTTATGGGCAATGCGATTCGCAAAATCGACTTTCAGACCATAGAAGCGGCGCGAAATATGGGAGCCTCAACGTGGTACATCCTAAGAAGAGTTGTGCTCCCGGTTCTGAAGCCTACCATTTATGCGCTAACGATCCTGACTTTCCTGACCGGCCTTGCCGCCACGTCTGCACCGCTCATCCTGGGCGGGAAGGAATTCCAGACGATTACGCCGATGATCCTGACATTTTCGAAAAGCATGACGTCGAGGGATCTTGCCGCGCTGCTGGCCCTTATTCTCGGTTTGGCAACGCTGGTGCTGTTAACCGTGATGATCCGGTTTGAACGAAAGGGCAATTTCATGTCGGTCTCCAAAGTCAAATCCGAGCTGGTAAAGCAAAAGATTCGCCACAAATTCGGGAATATTGCCGCTCATATTCTGGCTTACGGCCTGTTTGTGCTCTATATCGTTCCGGTCGTGCTCATCATCCTCTTTTCGTTCACCGATTCGGCCAGCATTACTACCGCCACGCTGAATCCGAGCAGCTTCACCTTGGACAATTACATTCAAGTGTTTTCATCCATGTCCGCATTCAAGCCTTATCTCGTGAGCATCGTCTATGCCGCGGCAGCCTCGGTCATCGTCGTAGCGTTGACGCTGGCGGTCTCAAGATTATTGCATAAATATAATAACAAGTGGACGCTTGCCCTGGAATACTCGCTGCTGATCCCATGGATCCTGCCTTCGACATTAATCGCGATCGGACTGATCGTAACGTTTAATACGCCCCAGCTGGTGATCGGGAATTCGGTTCTGGTGGGAACGGTCTGGATGCTGTTGATCGCGTATGTGATCGTTCATATTCCTTTCACCCTGCGTATGGTAAAGGCATCATTCTTCAGCTTGGACAGCAATTTGGAAGATGCGGCAAGAAACCTAGGCGCCAAACCCTTCTATACGTTCAGGAAAGTGCTGCTGCCGATCATTCTTCCGTCGACTTTAGCGGTACTCGCTTTGAACTTTAACGGGATTTTGGCGGATTACGACGTTACGGTGTTCCTCTATCATCCCCTGTACCAACCGTTAGGAATCGTCATCAAGAACAGCACGGATGCGCAGGCCGCAGCGGATACCAAAGCGTTGACCTTGGTGTATTCCGTTATATTGATGATCATGTCCACCATTACGTTATATTTTGTATATGGCAGAAACAGCAGAACTTGAAGGTAAAAATTCCGAAATGGCGGCATACTATAGAACAATGCACATCCCTGACACATGAAAGATAATACTTGACATCAAACGTATTGGTGATATACATTGTTTCTAATATTTAAAACGTTGAAAAGGAATAGTACGTTTTTCAAAACGTGAAGAGAGCTGTTGGATGGTGCGAAACAGCCGTGGAGAAAATCGGAACTCGCCTTGGAGTTGCTCGCTGAACCCGTAGAGTAGGTGGAGCCGGAGCCTGACCGTTATCTTCAGGAGGATGCAAGGATTGTGCGTTGCTGCCAGCCCTGTATCCGTAGAGTGCATGCTGATGACGGCATGAATTCGGAGTGGTACCGCGTAAGATGTCAAAGTCTTTCGTCTCTGTTATTGGAGATGGAAGGCTTTTTTTGTGCATCCGGATCTTTTGCAGTTAAGCACAGGAAATCGATGAGAGGAAGGATATCCATGAAAAATGTTGAGAAATACGCCAGAGGATATTTTATGCCGCCGGAGACAAGCTTGAGCTGGACCCAAAAGGAATACATTACCGAGGCGCCGATTTGGTGCAGCGTCGACCTTCGCGACGGAAACCAGGCATTGATCGTTCCGATGAATTTGGAGGAAAAGCTGGAGTACTTCAAATTGCTTGTGGAGATCGGGTTCAAGGAGATCGAGGTCGGATTTCCCGCGGCATCGGAGACGGAGTTCACCTTTCTGCGCACATTGATCGAGCAGGATTTGATCCCGGATGATGTTACAATTCAAGTGCTGACCCAATCGAGAGAGCACATCATCCGCAAAACGTTCGAATCGCTGAAGGGCGCGAAGAAGGCCGTTGTCCATTTGTACAACTCGACCTCCGTAGCGCAGCGGGAGCAGGTATTCCGCAAGTCCAAACAAGAGATTATCGACATCGCCGTGAGCGGCGCCAAGCTGCTCAAGGAATGCGCTGCTGAGACCGAGGGCAACTTCCAGTTCCAGTATTCGCCGGAGAGCTTCACCGGTACGGAGATCGAATTTGCGCTGGACATCTGCAACAGCGTGCTCGACGTATGGCAGCCGACGGCCGAGAACCCGGTTATCATTAACCTTCCTGCAACAGTCTCCATGTCGATGCCTCACGTCTACGCGAGCCAGATCGAGTATATGAGCGAGCATCTGAGCTTCCGGGAGCATGTCATTTTGTCGGTCCATCCACATAACGACAGGGGAACGGGCGTGGCGGATGCGGAGCTGGGAATGCTGGCCGGAGCCCAGCGCGTCGAAGGCACGTTGTTCGGAAACGGCGAAAGAACGGGGAACGTCGACATCGTGACGCTGGCGCTCAACATGTACTCGCACGGGGTGGACCCGAAGCTGAATTTTGAGAACATCCCTGCGATCATCTCCGTCTATGAACGGCTGACCAAGATGAGAGTAAGCGAGAGACATCCATACGGAGGCGAGCTGGTATTCACCGCTTTCTCGGGTTCGCACCAGGATGCGATTGCGAAAGGAATGAAGTGGCGCGAGGAACAAGAGCCGCGGCATTGGTCGGTTCCGTATCTGCTGATTGATCCCAAGGATATCGGCAGGGAGTATGAAGGCGATATTATCCGAATTAACAGCCAGTCCGGCAAAGGCGGCATCGGATATGTCCTGCAGCTGAAGTACGGGCTCGATCTCCCTGCGAAAATGCGCGAAAACTTCGGATACTTCGTGAAAAACGTATCGGATCAGCAGCAGAAGGAATTGATGCCGGACGAAATCTACGACATTTTCGTGAAGGAATATGTGAACATAACATCACCTGTCGAGTTTATCAAATACCGGATGACGGACAATGAGGACTTCCATACGACCGTCACGATCCGAACCGGCAATGAAGTCAAGGAGATTGAAGGCACCGGAAACGGAAGACTTGATGCCATCAGCAATGCGCTCCAAACCGAGCTTGGAATGAACTACACCGACTTGATCTATAAAGAGCACGCTTTGGAGACAGGCTCGAAGTCACAAGCGGTCTCTTACATCGGTATAACGGCTGCTGACGGCAGCGTATACTGGGGCTGCGGCATTGACGTTGATATTATGACCTCGTCTGTAAAAGCGCTGTTTAGCGCCGTGAATCAATTTAGCCGGAATCGAGCCAACTAAAGTCCGAGTTCATGGACGCTTATGGAACAAGAATAACCGACCTGTTTTTGGGGTCGGTTTTTTTATTTGGCGTCCTCAGCGATCATGTCACAAAAGACATCTGCTATTTGTCTCATCTATGTATCAGAACTACAGGATAAGGGAGAGATCGAAATTGGAAACACTGCTCGTTATCAATGCTCACCCCATGGTGGATGCCGATTCGTCGTTAAGCCTGCAAGTGCTCCATCATTTTCTGGAGTCGTATCGAGAGATGAATCCGGAAGGGCCAATCGAACAGATCGATTTATATCGGGAGCCTATTCCTTGCATAGACCGTACCTTTCTGAGCCTGCAGGAGAAAAGGAGAGGCGGGGAGCCCTTGACTGAAGAAGAGCAGGCGCTCGACTCCCGCATGACCGAAATTCTGCAGCAATTTAAGCGTGCGAAGAAATATGTCATCGCCATGCCGCTCCATAACTTTAACATTCCCTCCAAGCTGAAAGACTATATGGATAACATCATGATCGCTAAAGAGACGTTCGCCTATACGGACAAGGGCTCGGTCGGTCTGCTAAAAGACGGCAGAAGCGTGCTTGTCATTCAAGCAAGTGACGGTATCTATACGAACGAGGATTGGTACACCGAAGTCGAGTATTCTCACAAATATTTAAAAGCGATGTTTAACTTTATGGGCATTGACTATCAAATCATCCGTGCCCAAGGAAGGTTACGGGGGAAAGATCAAGTATTGGCCCAGGCTTTCCATGAAGCCGAGTTTGCGGCGGTGTCCTTTGCAAGGGCGGATCATGTTGAGGGAGTGATCAAGTAATTACAGGGCTGCATAACGCGCAATGGTCCGATGAGGACGTTATCTTGAGATCACTCCGTTGATGAATTGGCACCTCGAACGAGGTGCCCTTTTCGTTACGGCGAGATTTGGAACAGTGTACATTCAGCCATTATGTTATCTTGGGCAATCCGGCTCGTTCAGAAAATATTAGTCAGCTCGTTTGCGTTGATGGATAGGACGATGATATTCAATGCAGCGAATACGAGGGCAGGTGCTGTTTTTCCGAAAGTGTCCCGGGCTTTGAGATGCACGAGGCATGCGACCAGCATCGTGATACCAAGCCATACCCCGGCCCAAGCGATTGCCCAGCTATACCAGTAACCAGCGATAAGCCCGGCAGCTCCGACTAATTGGACGAAGCCGGTAACGACGCGAAATCTCTGGGAGAGCCCAAGGTGGGCAAAGATATCGGCCCAGTACTTGGCTCCGATGATTTTGGCCGTGCCCGAGAATAGATAATAAGCCACAAGTAAGCTCTGAAGTACGATCGAGAACAGGATCATGCAAATCCCTCCATATAAATATAGAATGAAAAGCCTTTTACTCGCTCAACGTGACCAAGTCCAGTTCCTTCATACGTGCCGGATCGGAAATCACATCGATTCCGTTGATCTTCCCGTCCGCATAGTCGATAGCCAACACGAGGAGCAATTGCCCCCCAGGCGAAATGACGACGCCGACCTCTCCGTTGACGAGAGCCGGCCGTGCCGCTTTGGCGCGTCCCCACATCAATTGTTCGGCTACAGCATGGGTACCGCGGACTTCTTTCGGAGCGTTCTCGCGATCGCTGCGCAGCACGACTCCCGGGTTGAGGACCTGAAGCAATGCGCCGAGATCGCCGCTCCGCGCCGCCGCCAGAAAGGAATCAACGAGTCTCCTCTGAATGGAGAGGTCCGTCTTGGACGAAGTCTTTGCTCCTTGTATGCGGCGGCGCGCACGGCTGGCCATTTGCCTCGCTGCGGCCTCGGAGCAGCCTATAATAGGAGCAATCTCCGCATAAGGGAGGGCAAAAATGTCATGCAGCACGAATGCAACCCGCTCATCGGCACTCAAGGTGCCAAGCACCACGAGCAATGCCAGGCCGATCGAATCAGCCAGTAACGCCTCCCGCTCCGGGTCACCCCCAGCTTCAAGATCGGTGAGCTTTCCGATTTCGTAAGCCTCCATTGATTCTTCGCGCCGTGCCTTTCGGGAACGCAGCATGTCAAGGCATACCCGGGACACAACGGTTGTCAGCCACCCTCTGATATTCTCGATCGCATCCGTTTCGGAGCGGTTCAATCGAAACCACGATTCCTGAACGGCATCTTCTGCCTCGTTCCAGCTTCCGAGGATTCGGTAAGCTACCGATCGCAGATGGGAACGATGGGCTTCGAATTGATCCGTAAGCCAATGGGTGTCGGTCATTGAAAAGTCTCCCTTCTATAAGCTCTCATTGGATTGACGTATGGAAACGAGCCGATGTGACAGATCAAAAAAATAATCATGCCCATCGGATCAAACAAAGCCGGGTGAAGCTCCTTTCATGAAGGTTCAAACATAGGCCAAGCCGCGGCTTGCTCCCCCGCGGAATGGTCGAAAGTATATGCTTACACTTTACCTTCAATATTAAGAAACCAGAAGTAATATTGGGTATATTTTTTCGAACGCGGTTGACAGTTAATGGAACAGAAAATATAATGACTATATATTCAGTCATTTATTTAATTGGAAATCACTCTAAAAAGAGGTTGGAGGAATAAACCATGAGCGAAGTAAGCCAAAGAATTCAGAACTATTTCAAAGATTTCGAGCACGCGAACAATATGTACGATCCGGAGCTTCTCGATCCCTTGGTGAATGACCCCTTGGCGGGCGCCTATCCATCCGGTGACGTACATGCGGTGAAGAAGGAGGATTACTTGGCAGGGACGAGAGAATCGGGGGAATACTTAAAATCTTTAGGATATCAGTTTTTCAAGCTTACGCCCGTAAAGGAAACCCCTTTAAAAGACAACTATGTGCTGGTAGAAGTTAAAGGCACGGCGAGAGTCGAGCAGGCTTCGGGTAAATCCTTCGATCTGGTTCATGATTCTTTTTACATTTTGCATGTTAAAGAAGATTCGATTAAGATGGTCTTTACGATTACCCATGATGCCCCTACACAAATGATGGAGGATCAAGGATTCCTAACAGCAGAATAAGGTGAAGAACGGGAGGAGCAGTGAGCGTTGAGCAAGCAGAAAGAACGCTTTGAAGCCATGAGAGCCGAGGCTACGGAGAAGATTTTATTATCGGCGGCTAAACTTTTCGCTACAAAAACGTTTGGCAAAACCACAATGCAGGACATTGCGGATGATGCCGGTCTCAGTAAAGGGTTAGCGTATCGGTACTTTGCTACCAAAGAAGAAATCATGAGCAGGCTGATCGAAATTTCGATCCCCGGCCTTGACCGTATGGCAGGACTCTTTGAACAAGAAGGCAATGAAAAAGATGTGATCATAAAGGCAACAACATTTTTGCTGAGCAACCTGCAAGAGGACCCTTCCTCCACCGATGGGCTGCTTCTCCTTAGCCAGATCGATAGTTTTACCGATCAAGAGCTGAGCCCGGATCTGAAGAATGCCGTACGGGCCTCGATGAACCGATTGATCGATAGCCTATCAGAGCTCATTCAGGCCGGGCAGGGGCAAAGCGTTTTCAAGCCGGGGGACCCGCGAAGATTGGCTTTGTTCTATTACAGTACTTTCCAAGGTGTGGCATTTACTAGCCGAAGTTTCCATGCCAATTATCTGTTTCCGACGACGGAGATGTTTTTGGATTTTTTGATTCAACAAAGGTAACAACCTTAAAGGCTGCCAGCACGCTGGCAGCCTTTTTCTGTACTAACTTCTGCGGGTATCCGTTTCAATTAAGCGATACGCCCCAGGAAGGATTGCAGAATGCGCCGCAAATCTCCCGGCCTGCTGAGCATCGGCAAGTGGCCGGATTCCAGTTGTTCAACGGAATGCGGGGATAGATGCGAGATCATTTTATTTTGCAGGGAAGAAGGGAATTCCTTGTCCTTCGTCAGCTTGACGTACAGCTTCGGCACAGCCGGAACGTCCGCATGAGCCCGATCTGTGTATACGCGTATGGCCTCGGGAACGAAACCTTGTACGAGCCCCGTCGTTTGTTCCTCTGACAGGTCATTGCATAAGCCGGCACGGATGGCGGATTCCGGCGGTTTGGTACCCCATTTGCGCAATATGGCCGTCATGAGCATTCGTTTAGGGAAAGGAAGAACCGACACGAATGAACCGCCGTTCTTAGGGATCGCTGCCCCTACGGCGACAAAGCCGGCCAATCGATCAGAGAATTTGGAAGCGAGTTTTAGGGCTAGGACGCCTCCGAGCGAATGCGCGACGATGACAAACCTTTCGATGCCCCATTGATTCACTTGATGTTCCATATGGTTGACATAATCCTCTAAAGCAAGCTCGCTCCTTGAATCGGCCGGGCCCTTCCTGAGCGGAAAATCGAGAAGTAAAGAAGGATGACCCAGTCCCTCTGCAACGTTACTCCATATTCGGCCCTCCAATCCCGCCCCATGGATAAATACAAAACCGATCTCTTCGTGTGTGTTCTTCTTCATATAAGTTAAACTCCCCTCACAGGTTCATATTCTGCGTGCTATTTGTGAACATCGTATCACGTAAATAAGACAAATCATGTCTTATTTAAATGCTATAATGAAAAAAACTTCGAAGAGAAGGTGACCCATGCAAAAGTCGCAGCGTCTCATTCAACTGATTATGATGATCAATGCGAAAAAGTCATTTACCGTTCGAGAGCTTGCCGATGAGTTCGGGCTATCCACTCGAACGATTACCCGTGACTTGCAGGAGCTGTCCGAGCTCGGCATCCCGATCTATTCCATTCAGGGAAGAGGGGGAGGGTACAAGCTGCTTCAAGACAGGATGCTGCCGCCCATCAGCCTGTCGGAAAGCGAGGCCATCGCGATGTTCTTCGCGTGCCAGTCACTGGACTACTTCGGCTCCCTGCCATTTGGCGAAGGGGCCGAATCCGCACTGCAAAAGTTCTATCATTATCTGCCTGCCGATATCAAGGAGCAGATCGATCGGCTGGACGGGCGAATCATGTTATGGAGTCCGTACCGTTCCATGGCTCCGGGGATTCTTCAAACGCTGATGCAAGCCATCATGACCGGCGAAGTGGTCACCATGGAGTACAACTCCAGCAGCGGGATAGCCAAGCGGGATATTCAGCCCATCGGCCTTTACACGAGCTCCGGTTATTGGTACTGCCCGGCTTATTGTTTTGAGCGGGAGGATATCCGTCAGTTCAGAGCGGATCGGATCCTGTCGGCAGCGCTCAACCCCGGGATGAGATCCGGAAGATGACGCTGATGAATAAGCCGGAGAAAGGCCATCTGGATCAAACGGTGCTGCATATCGAGATCACCAGGAAGGGAGTATGGCTTCTGGAATCCAATCCCCGGTTTGCCCCGAGTATACAGCGCAACGAAGACGGCAGCGGAGCGGCAGCCATACAGATTGCCACGGAGGATTTACGTTTCTATGTAGACTTGATCTGGAATCTCGGGAGCGAGGTCAAGATTAAGGGGCCGGTTGAAGCGATCACGTACATTCAGGAAAAAGCCGAAGCGATGCGTTCCTTGTATAGCTAGGCTTTTGCGTCACTGGGCCATGAAGCTAATACCCGGCATCCCGTCCTTTACGTAGGGACAGGATGTCGGCTTTTTTTGCTGCGAGGGCCTGTAAGCATATTGAAACAATCCCAAGTACAGTTTTTCTTCAGAATGAAGTGATACACTCCTTGAGTGGCAAATCCCGGTGCGGATTTAGGGTTGAATCAAGGCGCGGCTCCGCAGTGAATGGAGGTTTAAGCAGTTTGGAATGGCGATATGGACGTAAAGTCCTGTGGACAGGACTTGGCTTATTATTAGGCGCGGTTGTAGGAATCGGTGGATTCTTTACGCAAGCCAAAGGGGACAATCCAACGAGACGTTTTATTACGATTAATATGATCAACGCTAACGGCACGCTGGCTACCTATTTACAGAAGGCGGAATCGGTCAGTCCTGAGCTGGCGGCAGGACGAGAGGCGCTCTCTGAATCCCTTGGTTTTTGGATGCAGGCAGCGATTGAAAGCCGCGATCTGGCCGAGTTTGAGAAGAGTTATGACATATTAACCCGCTATTTCATCGCTGATCGCGATTATATTGTGTGGAAGCTAAGCCCCGAGGGGGAGGCGAAGGTCAGCACGAATGCGCTTGGCGACGATTTGCGGATTATCGGGGCGCTGCTGGAGGGCTCCAAGGTATGGAGGAAGGGCCATCCGGAATGGAAGCAGACGGCCAGGGAGCTTACGGAAGCCTTGCTAAACAGGTCCCAAAACAACGGGTATTTGGTGGATTTCTACGATTTCTCCAGGCAGGAAATGCCCGATACGCTGAGTCTGGCCTATGTGGATCTCCCGGCGCTCAAAGGGCTCCAGAACGAAGGCATCCTGGATCAGGACACCTATATTCGATATCATTCCCTGCTTCGAAACATGCCGGATGACGGCGTATTCTATCCCAAATCCTTTCATGTCGTGACGCGGGAGTATATCTATGAAGACAAGGTGAATCTGATCGATCAGCTGCTGATCGCGATGTATGCCGGGGAGACGGGAAGGGACCAAGCAGCGCTTCATCAATTCTTAAAAGAGGAATTCGAGCAGGCGGGGAAATTGGCAGGACAGTATACACGCGCTGACCGAAAGGCCGCGGTAAAGTACGAGTCTCCGTCGGTGTACGGCCTCGCGATCAAGTTTGCGCTTCAAATGGGAGACAGGTCTTTGGCCGAACAGCTGTACGAGCGTCTGCAGACCTTCAAGGGGCGGGATCCCCAATATCCCGGAGGATATGTGTTCGGGAAAAACACGCATATTTTTGATAACTTGCTTCCTTTACTAGGGGAATACGCAATTCAACGAGGTGGACATGGAAAATAAAAGATTCATCCAGCGCATGGTCTGGGGATACGTACTGCTGATCGGATTAGCAATCGTGCAGGAATTGCTGATCTATTGGAATGTGTTTAGGGACCAATCCTTTACTTTACCTGAGCTGGGATTCGCCATTGGATGCCTTGCGGCTCTGCTGCTGGGCTTTTTGGCCCCGCCGGGGGCCTCGACCGTCGGTATTTTTGTTTATATCGTCGCTTATTTTGTATGGCTTACGACGGTTGCCGAGGTTGATGTGCTGTCCATCTCCTGGCTGTGGCTGCTGCCGGCTAACGTGGCCGTGGCCATGTTCATCAAATCCGGGCTGATCCGCAACAAGCGGCTGATTGAGCGGCTCGAGGAG
Organism: Paenibacillus sp. FSL M8-0142; assembly: GCF_038597315.1. Taxonomy (NCBI): domain Bacteria; kingdom Bacillati; phylum Bacillota; class Bacilli; order Caryophanales; family Paenibacillaceae; genus Paenibacillus; species Paenibacillus sp. FSL M8-0142. Next base: position 6,599,167 of record NZ_CP152008.1, on the reverse strand, counting down.
CTGCAGCGAAGGAATCCGGAAGTGGATTTGGCAACCTCGCTAGGCAATAAGGAAGCCTTTAGGGAAACGCTGGTCAAGCAGTCCAATCTGGCCAATCGTTATTCGGATACATATAACTTCTGCTTGGCCATGTTCAAAATCGAATTTCTGCCGATGGTGCGGGAATTCCTGGGTTCACAGGGCTATGTCCAGCTGCTTGCTTCCTTGTCGGAAGGGATCCGGAATCATATTCGTTATGAGGATTACAAGTTCGCACTGGATGAGGGGCGGTTTATCGTTCTGCTTCCGATGACAAACCAGGAGTATTTAAAGGCATTGACGGACCGGATCAAGCACGCGCTGATGGACATGCCGTTTCAAGACCGGAAGGGTGGGGAGCTGAAGCTGGTGATCCGTGCAGGGGCGCTGGTGTTTGCTAAGGAGCAGTTTAGTAAGTATGAAGATGCGGATGCCGTCATTGCCGCACTCGAGCGCAATACGGAGACGGATTTGATCGGAGAATATATATAAGGTGTTTAGTTAGCAGTAGGAGGAGAAAACGAGATGTCTTATACGGAATGGTTTGTTCCGCTTTGCAAAATCGTCAGCCTGTTGTTTACCGTTGCGGTGGTGGGGCTGTTCATCGCAACGCTGACCCTTCGGGTTCGCGTACATCGAAAATACGACCGGAGGAAGATCAGTGGCTGACCTACTATTAATTTTTTGTATTATCAGCATTTGGGCTGCCGTGCTCGAGTCGATCCTCATTATGGGGGGAGCGATTCGGTTTATTTTTAGACAGAGCCGCAAGGAGTGGACCATTCCCGATGTGGAAGAGATGGAGCATTTCCCCAAGGTAACTGTTATGGTTCCCGCTCACAATGAAGAATTGGTAATCGCGGCAACGGCAGAGAATATTTTACGGCTGAATTATCCGAAGGATAAAGTGCAGCTCATTGTCATTGCCGATAATTGCAGTGATGATACCGCAGGGAAATTGCGGGCTTTGCAAGCCAAGGAAGCGTATCGTGACCGGGACTTCATGATCTTTGAACGCACGGGAACGGGCGGCAAGTCCGGAGCGCTTAATGATGCGCTGGAGTATACGAAGAACGAATGGATTTGTATTTTCGATGCGGATGCGGCGCCGGAGCGGAACGCATTGTACTTTTTGATCGAGAAAGCAATGGAGGATCCCGAAACCTACGGAGCGGTATTTGGACGGAATAAGGCCCGAAACCGCGGACAGAACTTCCTCTCCAAATGCATTAATCTCGAGCTGGTTACCGCGCAGCGCATCTATCATACCGGGCTGTGGGAGCTGTTCAAGCTGGGGACGATCCCGGGGACGAATTTTATTGTGAAAACAGAGCTGATGCGCGAGATCGGCGGGTGGGATACGGAGGCCATCACGGAGGATACGGCTATCTCGTTCGAGATTATGACAAGGGGGCAGCTGATCGCCCTGGCTCCGCAGGCGGAAGCTTATCAGCAGGAACCGGAGCAGCTCAGCGTATACCTGAAGCAGCGGGAACGATGGGCCAAAGGGAATTTCTCCGTCGTGGTTGAGAACATCCATCATTTGTTCAATCGGTCGAGCTGGCGGATCAAGCTGCAAGTGCTGTACTACGCGGCGAGTTATTTCTGGTTTTTGTTATCCATTATCGTCTCGGATATCATCATCCTCGTCAACGTGGCCTATTGGGTCGTTGCGCTGTTCAATCCGGATGTAGTATCGCCGTTCCAATTCGCCGATGATGTATACGTCTATCTGATGGTGGCCTGGGGATTGATGTATTACTTGTTTGTGCTGCAGATCAATTTGGCGCTGGCAACCGATGTCGGACAGAGCACGATCCAAAACTTTATTCTGTCCTGCGTATCGTATTTCACGTATGCCCAGCTATTTCTGCTCATTTCCTTGCGCGCGCTCTACTCGTTCGTCGTTGACAAGGTGACGGGGAGAAAAGCCAAATGGTACAAAACGCAGCGGTTTGGATAAAGGTCTCGTTTGACGGACCCGCTTCCCATTCGGCCGTTGGCCGCGAACCGCGAAGGAGTTAGCGCAGGCAAGTCGATGGGACATAGCTCTAAGCCATGCAAAAAAGAGCCTTCCGGGTTGGACAGGCTCTTATAAAATTCCCTATGTATACTCTCCGGCGATCCGGGGAGCAGGGTTTAGAAACACAAACAACGATGGACTAACATCAAGTCGGCGCGGCTAATGGCACCACTTTCCGGCCTGCAAATTTTTCTTCCTTTTACGTGAATCAAGAATGTGCGTGAGTTTACGACGTCCCTGCTTACGCTCTTCCAGTACCCGCTTGACTCCCTGGATCAATAGCTTGTATCTCATTTCGTCGTCATGGCTGAATTTGCGCATCTCTTCGAAGTACTTTTTGTTCACTTACAAGCTCACTGCCCTTTTCTGTTTTTATTTTAAGCGTAACATGGGACTCTGAAGAATTTCTAAATATGACCTGCGTAACAAGACTATTGGAAATGGTAGGTGGCTGGTCCTAAATAAGGATGGTATATTCCTGTTATAGGAATCGTTCAGCTAAGAGATCGAAACGTCAATAGGTTATGATTCATAAGCATTCGGGAGGGGAAGGAATATGCACACGAAAGAGAGCTTAATGGAGGAATTGGAGCAGCTGGGCATAGACAGCCAGGGGACGCTGCTGGTTCATTCATCGATGAAAAGCATGGGGCCGGTCGAGGGCGGCGCGGATACGGTGTTGGACGCGTTGTCGGAATATATGAAGGATGGGCTGCTGGTGTTGCCTACCCATACTTGGTCTTACATCAATGCGGATAATCCGAGGTTTTACGTGGACCGTTCGCCTTCCTGCGTCGGGATACTGCCCGAGCTGTTTCGCAAGCGGCCCGGCGTGGTGCGTTCGCTGCATCCCACGCATTCGGTGGCGGCATTGGGGCGGGAATCCGAAGCGTTCACAAGCGACGACCATCGCTTTGATACGCCATGCGCCAGAGGCTCCGCCTGGGGGAAGCTGCTCGACCGAAAGGCGACCATTTTGTTAGTCGGGGTTGATTTAAGGCGCAACACCTTTATTCATGGCGTTGAGGAATGGGTGGACATCCCGGGGAGGTTAACGGATGACCATGAGCAGCTGTACACGGTATTGCCGGATGGAACGGAAATTTCTGTGCCTTCCCGCAGACATTGCGGGCTGTCGTGGTCGGAGCATTTCTGGAAGGTCGACGAGGTCCTAGAACGTGAAGGCGCGATGCACAAGGGGCAGCTTGGCGATGCCGTTGTAAGGGTGTGTGATGCAGCTGCGGTGGCGGAGATCATCACGGCGATGCTGAAGGACAATCCGGATTTGTTCTCGGATAACCATCCCTTGGATCATTGACGCGTCTGCATTAGAGATTGGATTAGGAGAGGGATATTTGTTGGCAAAAGACTCCCCGAGTTATTTATGAAAAAGAGCCATATTGTATTGTTCATCGGATTGTTATTAGTCATTTTATCCGGCCTGCGCGTGTTATGGATGGAGTTGCTCCCTCATCAAATGCAGGTGTCCATCAAGAACGGACAATTGGATTTGCGCCATTGGCATGCAGAAGACAGCGGCGTTCTCCTGCTTGATGGGGAGTGGGAGTTTTATCCCTCGGAGTGGCTGTCAGAACGCAAGCAGCATGGTGCAGGCGGTCCGGAGCCAAAGCTCCTCCAGGTCCCGGGGCAATGGGAGGAAGCTTTACACCGTGAAGGTGAAGAGGGGACCCCGTATGGATTCGGGTCCTATCGCCTGCGTATTTTGGTAAATCCGGACAATGATTTGAATTATAGCGTTCGCTTGCCCAGCGTGCGTACTGCATCGGAAGTGTACGTAAACGGTCGGCTGCTTGCCAAATCCGGTAAGGTGGGGGAGACGAAGGAAGCATATACGGCGAAGAACCTCCCGTATTCCACAAGCTTTACGGCAGATGAGAACGGGGTCATCGAGCTGGTGGTTCAGGCGGCAAATTATGTGGATAGTCGAAGCGGCGGCATTGCCAGATCGGTTAAATTTGGCTCAGAGGAGGCCGTAGCACAGGAAATGAAGCTCTCCGTATCGATGCAGACGCTGGGAGCGGTCATATTTCTTATGCATTCGGTCTATGCGCTAATTTTGTTCTTACTGGGGAACCGGGAGAAAAGGCTGCTTTATTTTTCCTTACTGACGCTCTGCGTCACGCTTCCCAGCTTATTGAGCAGCGATGAGAAGCTGTTTCACCAATTGTTTTACATCGGCAGCGATTGGGATTTTCGGCTGACGAATGCCGCGGCGATCATCGGCTGCTACGCGCTGCTCCAATGTACGGAGCATCGGGAGCTCCCTTTTTGGAGAAGGGTATATCCGGCCTATGCCGCAGCGACTCTGGGGACGGCTGCCGTTACGTTGTTTCTGGCTCCCCATCAGATCATCAAACTTTTCCCCGCTTATTATTTATTGGGCTGTGTTGCAACTGTTGTTGCGATCACCGCTATCTTTAAAAAGGTATTCAAGGATTTCAAAAATCATCTGCTGCAGCTTCTATCGATGTTTGCGCTGGTTCACCATTTCCTGTGGACCTTATACTGGCGGGAGAGCGGCCTAAGCATCGCCCACTATCCGTTCGACCTGATCATTTCGATCGGATGCCTGGCCTCCGTATGGTTTCGGGATTATTTCCGCATGCATGCCCATACGAAGGAGATTGCCGCGACACTGCAGAGGGTGAACGATCAGAAGGATCAATTCTTGGCGAACACGTCGCATGAATTTAAAAATCCGCTCCACTGCATCCTTAACATGTCCCAATCGGTGTTGAGCAGAGAACGGGATGTACTGCAGAATCGAAGCATTAAAGAGCTTGAAACGGTGTTATCTGTAGGGCGCCGCCTGACGCTCATATTAAATGATTTAATTGATGGAATGAGTCTGCGGGAAGGCAATCCGCGTTTACAGAAAAAGGTCGTATCGATTCAACCGATTGTGACCGGCGTCATGGATATGCTGCAGTGGAACGCGGATATGAAGTCTGTTCGAATCGTAAACCAGATTCCTGAAGACTTCCCTCCCGTCATTGCCGATGAGAACCGGGTCATTCAGGTCATGTTCAATCTGCTTCATAATGCGGTGAAATTCACGAACGAAGGCATCATTTCGATTCAGGCATATGCAGAGGACGGAAAAGCCTATATCGCCGTTGCCGATACGGGGATCGGAATGGATGCAGACATGCTGAAGCGCTTATTTCTTCCGTATGAGCAGGCAAGCGCCAGCGAAACGATGATTGAAGGCGGCTTTGGATTAGGCTTAAGCATAAGCAAGCAGCTGATTGAGCTTCATGGGGGGACGTTAGAGGCGTCCTCCGAATTAGGAGAAGGCTCGAAGTTTACATTTTCGTTAGAGCTGGCGGGGATGGACGTGGAGAAAGAGGAGGTTCATACATCGTTTGAAGCATTGGCTGTACAGCCTTTGCCGATTGGGGAAACGGCACCGGCCAGTTTGGAGCTGGATGAAATCATTCCATCGACCTCCAGCCCGACAACGTTATCCGGCATGAGCGGTTATCGTCCGCACCTGTTAATCGTTGATGACGACCCTGTCAATCTTCGAGTGCTGGAAGCGATTCTGCCGACAGGCGAATATGAACTTACGATGGCAACGAGCGGTAAAGAAGCGTTGGCTCTCCTGGATAGGAAGGAATGGGATCTGGTCATTACCGATATCATGATGCCGCAGATGTCCGGTTACGAGCTGACAAGGCGGATTCGGGAGCGGTTTACGCTCACCGAGCTTCCTATATTGCTCCTTACGGCAAGAAGCCAGCCGAATGATATTCAGAGCGGCTTTATGGCGGGAGCTAACGATTATGTGACCAAGCCGGTGGAAGCATTGGAGATCAGATCGCGGATTCAGGCGCTGACAACGATTAAGCAGACGGTTCGGGAGCAGCTGCGATTGGAGGCGGCATGGCTGCAGGCGCAAATCCAGCCTCATTTCTTATTCAATGCGTTAAATGCCATAACGGCGTTAAGCGGCATTGATTTGGATAAAATGCGGGATTTGCTCGAGGAGTTCAGCCATTTTTTGCGGAGCAGATTCAGGTTCCAGGATACAGACGGCCTAGTTCCCATCGAAGAGGAGCTCAAGATGGTCCGATCGTATCTATATATTGAACAGGTCCGGTTCGGAGAGCGTCTGCAGGTTGTTTGGGAGATCGATGACCACAAGCCATTAAAAATCCCCTTCCTATCGATCCAGCCTTTAGTTGAAAATGCGATCAGGCACGGGATCATGAAGCGATCCTGCGGGGGAACGGTCCGGATCCGGATCTCGGTCCAGGCGGATGACGTCGAGATCACCGTTCAAGACGATGGCGTCGGAATGGACGAAGCTCTATTGCAGCGGATCCTGGAAAGGCGGGCAGAGCACGCCGGAGTCGGGCTAATCAATACGGATCTGCGATTAAAACGGCACTTCGGAACAGGACTGCTTATCAAGAGCACGTTGGGGGAAGGGACCGAGGTAACCTTCCGTGCACGTCTCTTCGCAAAGCCGAAGCACGGATGCTGCGGCTTTGTTATACTAGTCCCTCTGGCCCCTAATCCTCAAGCGGCAAGCAGATCGTGAACACCGATCCCTCGCCGACCACGCTTTCCACCTCGATGAAGCCTTGATGAGCAAGGATATTATGCTGCGCAATCGCGAGGCCCAGCCCGGTTCCGCCGCCGGGACGAGCCCTGGAATGGTCCGCCCGATAGAACCGGTCGAAGATATGGGGAAGATCCGCCTCGGAGATGCCGGTCCCGTTGTCTTCAACCCGGATTCGGGCGTATTGCCGCTGCCGGTCAGGCAGGTGCACCGTTCCCGCATGGACGCGGATGTGTCCGCCTGCTTTCGTATAGTACACGGCATTCGTCAGGATGTTGTACAGCGCCTGAAGAATACGGGATTTCTCCACCGAGACGGGGATCATCTGCTCTTCGGCATGCAGGGACAGCTGGATTTCTTTGTCCTCGGCCATGAACCGGGTTTTCGTCAGTAAGTCCTCCAGCAGCGCAACCAGGTTCTCCTCTTTCGGGTGCAGCTCTGTCATGCCGGCTTCAAGCCGGGACAGATCCAGCACATCATGAACCAATCGCGATAACCGCAAAACTTCATCAAGAATCGAGGCTTGCTTCACGGCAGTGAGGGGAGAGCCCGTCTCGTGCGCCAGCTCCAATTCCCCTTGGATGATCATCAGCGGGGTTTTCAATTCATGGGCGACGTCGGACATCAGCTGTTTTCGGGTGCGCTCCGCTTCCGCGAGCGAATCGTTCATCTCAAGAAGGGCCTTGGAAATCGCGCCGAATTCATCCTTCCGATGCGCGGGTAAGACTATGGGTGCGCCGCCTTGTTTGATGGCCCCGATCCCGCTGATGATTTTGCGTATAGGGCTTGTCAGCCGCCACGACAACAACAGGATGATCAGCAGCGCGGCAATGCCGGTAATCAGCAGCGAAGCAATCCCGATATTGGGCAGCATGCCGTACCACATGGTTTTGAACTCGTAGATTTTGGACTGCCGCTCGTTCATCACGTACAGTCTGCCGATCCTCTGGTTCCCCTGATCAAGCGCCAGCATGTAGCCGTCGCCGCGGAGCTTATCTACGCTTAAACTTCCTTGCTGATATAAGGTTTGTTCCTCGACAAACAATACGATTTCGACGAAGGGGGCGGCAGATTCAAAGCTCGCGGTTCCTACGTCCTCCCAAGAATCCCCGTGACTCCGGTAATATTGCTCAAACTCCTTCCTCAAGGCTTCAAAGGCTTCCTTCTCCTCCAGATATGCCAAATCGCGGGTGATATAAAACTGCACATGCGTAACGGCAAGCAGGACTAGCATAATCAATACGATCAATCCGCCCATCGACAGGGTCAGCCTGGTTCTAATTTTCATGTTCCGCTCCGAATCGGTAGCCGAAGCCGTAGACCGTCTGAATATAATCGGCCGCCCGGCCGTCTTTCTCCATCTTCTTCCGCAGCTTGCTAATATGCGAGTCTACCGTCCGTTCGTCGACGATGAACTCCTCCTCGAAGGCATGCCGCAGCAGCTGCATACGGCTGTACACCCGCCCGGGCTTTGACGCCAGCAGGTGCAAGAGCTTGAATTCGGTCGGTGTGAGATGCAGCTCCTGACCGCCAATAAACACCTGCAGGCTGCTCTCATCAATCGTTAGATCCCCTCTTCGAAGCACAGTATCGGCCTCGTCATTTCCTGTGTGGTTCATGCGCCGCAATAAGGAACGGATGCGCGCGGACAGCTCTCTCAAGCTGAAGGGCTTTGTCAGATAATCGTCCGCGCCCATTTCGAGGCCCACGATTTTGTCAGCCTCCTCCGACTTGGCCGTAACCATGATGATCCCCGGGGACCCTGACTGTCTAAGCTGCCGGCAGGTGTCCAGTCCGTTCAATTGCGGAAGCATCCAGTCCAAGATCACGATATCCGGTTTATGCTGCGCATACAGCTGCAGGGCGGTTTTTCCGTCCATCGCGGTCAGTACGTCATATCCCTCTGCTTGAAGGTACGATTCCATGAGCGACGCAATTTTTGTTTCATCCTCAACGATTAGCAATTTGATTCCCATTCCTACACTCCCAGACTTATCCATTTTGATAGCTACTTAAAGAATATGGGTGCTTTCACAATCTGTAAATACCTTCACCACAAGTTCGCAACATTTCGCTAGTAATATGGTCATCAAAGATAACGTTTGGCAGATGGGGACAAATGCTACAGGTCAACCATCAAGAAAAGGATACCGGGCGTGAGGCTTACGAAGCCCCCGGTTAAAAGGAGTGAACAGCATGTTCGAAACCATATTCAGCATCATCATTACGGTCGTTATGACCCTGTTGTGGGGAATCGCCGCCATTGCGGCAGCAGGCCTTCCCTACTCCAAGTCAAGTCGAAGCCTGAATAATAAGAGCACATTCTTGCTCTGGGTGGCAGGCATTGCTTTTGTACTGAGCGCTGCCTGGTACGGAGTAATCATCCTCCAACTCATCAAGGACGGCTGGTTGTTTGTGGAGGGGACGGTCAAGATGCTCATCCCGTTGACATTGATCCCTCAGTTGTATATCGCTGGAGCGATTCTCCCCCGGTTGAAAAGCTTATGCAATGCCGGCGGAGAACCGCCGACGCCAGCAATACTGGAAGCGGCGGCCCAGCCTTCCATATCAATATCCTTTTTAGCGGCTGCGCTCGTATCCGGCATCTCCGCGCTCAGTACGTTCTTTGTCCAGCCGGTTCTGCCCGGCCTATCTCAGATCGGCTCCCGCTACTTGGTGGTTGCGCTTCTATTGCTTGTGCCGGCGATTTTTGCAAATAGAAGATACTCGAAGTTGAAGCAGGGGAAACCACTTCGGCGCGGGCTTGGTGCCAGGCTTATAAGCTTTGTATCGGCAGGTCTGCTCACGGCCATGGTGGCTATAACCCTTCTGGTTGCCAACGTACTGGTCGGAGTCCAGGTCTCCAAGCTGCCGGAAGCCTCCGACATGATGAATCACGACTGGATTGACGAGGGAGGCGGCGCCCCTACGCTTATGTCGGGAAGCTCCAATCATCAGCAGCATCAAGCTCATCACGCGTCGGCTTCGGCCGATCCCAGCCAAGTCGAAGTAGCGTCGCTGACCGGGGATATTTCGGAGCCCGCCGATCGGACATTTGAGCTGGTGGCACAGCAGAAGAAGGTGACACTCGCTTCCGGGGCAGTCATCGATGCCTGGACATATAATGGAGAGATCGCTCCCGAGCTTAGAGTGAAGCAAGGCGAAATGATTGAAGTGAAGCTCGTCAATCAAGATATCGATCGCGGGGTCACCATCCATTGGCATGGCTATAACGTGCCGAATGCGATGGACGGCGTGCCGGGGATGACACAAAATGTCGTCAAACCCGGGCAATCATTCACTTACAAGTTTCGGGCCAATCAGGAAGGAACCTATTGGTTTCACTCGCATCAGCAAGCGGCGGAGCAAGTGGTGAGAGGGCTGTTCGGCACCCTGATCGTCGAGCCGAAGCAGGAAACGGAAAGTTATGATGAAGAGATAACCTTGATCAACCATCAATGGGAGACCGACCAAGGCCGTCGGAAAGCATTTGGAAACCAAGACGAGTTCCAATGGAAGCAGGTGAAGCCGGGGGATACCGTGAAGCTGCGGATCATCAACGCATATAACTATTCGGAAAAATTCCTGCTTCAAGGAACCGAATTCCGAATCACCAGTATCGACGGCATGCGGATTCAAGACCCCCAGCCCTTGTCCGACCAAACGGCTTTTCGGCTCGGGGCGGGGGGCCGATACGACGTGGTCTTCACGATGCCGGATCGTCCGGTCTTCTTTAAACTCGTCAATAGAAGGAACGAGGGCAACCCGGGAACCGTGTTTTATGCCGGGAGCCGTCCAGAGAGACCGGTCTTTCAGGCTGAATCTGCTGAGTTTGACCCGTCTGATTACGGGAAGCCCGTCATGAATGAGGTTACGGCAGAGGACAAATTCGATCGGGAATTCCATATGATTCTCGGCAACCGAATGGGATTTTACAACGGCCAGATTAATTTCCTATGGACGATCAACGGGGAGGTGTATCCCCGGGTTCCAACCTTCGTCGTCAAAGAGGGCGACAGGGTCAAAACGACGTTCGTGAATCGAAGCTTGGGCGAGCATCCGATGCATCTGCACGGGCATCATATGACAGTGCTGAAGAAGAACGGCAAGAAGGTGGCCACGCCGTGGCTGACCGATACGTTAAACGTCATGCCGGGCGAATCGTATGAGGTCGGCTTTATCGCGGATAACCCGGGCATGTGGATGGACCACTGTCATAACCTCGATCATGCGGCGACGGGGATGACGCTGCATCTCATGTATGATCATGTGCTTCCTTCTTATGAGGTAGGAACACGGTCAGGAAACATACCGGATTAGGGAATGGAACCGATCCATTGAGATAAGAAGAGGATTCTGTTTCAAGCAGAATCCTCTTCTTCCTGTATTTCGATGATTGGCCCATCAGGATTTCCGCAAAGCCTCGAAGACTCGTTCAAATGCATCATTGCCGTAGCCTTCAGCGACTTGCTGCGCAGCAATAGCGTGCAGGGGCTTTAACCACTCTGCCGGGATATCCAGCTCCTTGCTGGCGCGAATAATGTGTTCCAGCCCTAATTTGTTGGTATTCAGGTTGGACACGTCGGTCGCGTAATTGCGCTCCTCGAGTGCACGTGCGCTATCGGGGTTGGTTATGCTTGGGGCAATTACATGGTTGACCCAATTCGTTGCAAACGGGAGGAAAGCTGTTGGCGATATGTTTGCCGTACTCAAGAAGGCGTGGGCATGGAGGTATCCGTACACGGATCCATACAGCATGGTGAGCAGCGCCAGATCGTACAACAATGGGGCACCATGATCATCGCCAAGATAAGCCGCATTGCCTCCCAAAACCCGTAACAGCGGCGCGTGAGCTTCAAAGAGAGTCTTGGAGCCTCCGTAGAAGATGAGGGTTTCCGGCAGCCCGATTAGCTGGGGTACTGCCATGATGGCTCCGTCGAGATATTCGACTTCTCGCTCAGCTGCCCAGATGGCTGTGTTACGAGCTTGGTCTGGAGTTCCACTCGTGAGGTTGACTAGGACTCGACCGGAAAGTTCATCGGTTAATGGGGAGAGCTGTTCATGCATAACTTCGTAAGTGGATAGGCATATGATCACCACGGGACTAGCCGCTACCGCATCAGCAACGGTGGAAGCAAGAGCAGCGCCTTTTGCAACCAGTCCATCGGCTTTATTCGCCGAGCGGTTCCATACGGTTGTGGGGTGACCGCCTTTCAGGAAAGCTTCTGCAAGTGCCACTCCCATGTTTCCAAGGCCGATGACCGAAACCGCTGTAAGGTCCTGAATAATCTTTTTGTTCATTTCCTTTCACTCCTTTCGTTAATCACAACAAGCCAGAATCAACGATGATGCCATACTGGTTCCCCTCGTATTTGAAGAAATATTGCCTTCGGATCGAATTCTAAAGTATGACACTAATGAGAAGGTCAAGAATAAATTCAATACGTTGATAGCTGATGTGCTTGACGATCGGATGAAGCCATGTCAGTATGTTAGAGATTCGATTATGATCATGAATGGAGAATATGAACATTGTCTAACCTGCCTAATTGTCCGAAATGCAATTCCGAATACACGTATGAGGACGGGAGCTTGCTGGTGTGCCCGGAATGTGCTCATGAGTGGAGTCCGGGATCCAGTCAAGAAACTGCTGAGGACGAGAAAGTCGTAAAAGATGCCAACGGCAATATGCTGCGGGACGGAGATTCGGTTACCGTTATCAAGGACCTGAAAGTAAAGGGAACGTCATCGGTCGTGAAGATCGGCACCAAAGTCAAAAACATTCGCCTGATCGATGGGGATCATAATATTGATTGCAAAATCGATGGTTTCGGAGCGATGAAGCTGAAGTCGGAGTTTGTGAAGAAGGCCTAGGAGGCACCTATGTTGGCTTGACTCCAAGCAAATGGATAGTAGTCTACAAGTAAAAAAAATAGCAACCTGAGTCCGGTATTCATAGGGGCTCAGGTTGTTTGACTTTGTTGAAATACAGTGGTTGTAGGGGGTATCGGACGGGTTTTTATTGCACATGCCTGTGCTTCTTCAATTGCATTGAAATATAGTAGCCTTCTTTTTCGACAATTAGCTCTGTATGGGCCACCCTATAATAGGTTCCTTCCATTGTTATTCCGCCTACCAACCTTGTAAGACGTAGAAATTCTCCAATTTCGGATATGTAAATATTCGCCGTTGAGTTGTCGGGGAAAATACATTGGACTCTAATTGGAATCATTCCTTTCTTAAGTGTTTACGCTGAAGCATAATGCCCGAAAGCTGACGGTGTTGCCTGTCCGGGGATTGACGAATATAATGTCCGTATCACAGAAAAGGAAAAGGATGCCTCCATATAGCGTGAGCCTGTTCGCGCAAGCTCACTGGAGACATCCCCTCACAAAACGTATGATCATTGTATCAAATTACGAGCTGGTTGAGAAGATCCCCGGCGTTTTTTGTTAGGTGTGCAGAAATTGTTCCTAGTCCTTGTTGCATTGCGAGTTTGACGGTGATCGGGAGCCGAAAACGGAAGCTTGTACATGCTACGGGAGAAAAGAGCGTCTTGGTCATCCGAAGACTACGTTGTACGGCTTGCCGGAAGATTCATCATGAGTTACCGGACTGCATTGTGCCTTACAAGCGTTACGAATCAGAATGTGTGGAGAATGTCATTGCGTCTGAACCCACGGAAGTAGATGTTGCCGCAGACAACTCCACACTGTACCGTTGGCGGACTTGGCTTTGCTCAATGGCTACCTACTGGTTAGGGTGCCTAGAGTCCATCGCCATTCGCTTTCATCTAGATGTTGTGAAGGAACCGTCCGCACCTTCACAAACTGCACACCATAGATTCGGACGTTATGTCGGAGATGCCGATGGATGGCTAGCAAGAGTTGTCCGACCTGTTGTGAATTCAAAATTGTGGGTACATACCCGTTCTGCATTCTTGTCCGAAGCCCTCTGAGATAGACTCGTAAACGAATCTACCAAAAGAGGTGTAAACGGATGAAAGATCAGAAGAAAGCGGAACAGATCGCTGCGGATCGTGTGCAGCTCCTTGCCCCGTTGCTTACGGAAGGGCTCGACCCGGCAAAGGCGAGGGAAATCAAGCAAAGAATTTGCGAGCAAATCGGAATATCGGAGAGAACGCTGCGGCGGTATTTAGCAGCCTACCGGCAAGATGGCTTTGGCGGATTAAAGCCGAAGAGCAAAGGAAAACAACCCACAGCCCCCGCCATTCCACCGGAGGTCTTGGAGCAAGCGATCTTGCTGCGGCGGGAAGTGCCAAGTCGCAGTGTTGCCCAGATCATTCAGATCTTGGAATGGGAAGGCCGCGTTAAGCCAGGTCAAATCAAACGGAGCACGCTTCAAGAGAAGCTCACTGAACGTGGTTATAGCACAAGGCATATGCGAATGTATGCAAACTCAGGTGTAGCGGCTCGACGATTCCAACAGCCACACCGCAATCGTCTATGGCACTCGGACATAAAGTACGGTCCGTATCTGCCCATTGGACCGGACGGAGCGATGAAACAAGTGTTTCTCGTTACCTTTATCGACGACGCGACGAGGTTTGTCCTGCACGGTGAGTTTTACCCGGTCATGGACAAGACGATCATTGAAGACAGCTTCCGAAAGGCCATTCAGAAGTACGGTGTTCCGGAAGCCGTGTACTTCGACAACGGGAAGCAGTATCGAACTAAGTGGATGACGCGAACGTGCTCCAAGCTCGGCATTCGCCTTCTGTTTGCTAGGCCATACTCGCCCGAATCAACCGGGAAAGTTGAACGCTTCAACCGGGTGGTAGATTCTTTCCTTAGCGAAGCAGCACTTGAAAAACCAAAGACGCTTGACCGCCTGAATGAATTGTTCGAAGTTTGGCTTTCGGAATGCTACCAGAACAAGCCGCATTCAGCACTTGACAAACGAAGCCCTGAAACCGCCTTTCGAAGTGACAAGAAGGCGCTTCGGTTTGTGGAACTAGAGATACTCGCCAATGCATTCCTTCATTGCGAAACCCGCAAAGTCGACAAAACCGGGTGCATCAGCTTCTTGGAGCGTAAATATGAAGTGGGGCTTCCGTTCATCGGATGTACCGTGGATGTCGTGTATGACCCGGCGGACATCACCGAGCTCGTGATCGAGTACGAAGGTCACGAACCATGGAAGGTAAAGGAACTCGTAATCGGGGAACGTGTCGGGAAACGTCCTCCACTGCCGGATCAACTTCAGCCGCTGCCGGCAGATTCATCGCGGCTGTTAAGCGTTGCTGAAGTACAAAGTCGCGGGCGCCGCGCTGAGCAAGTGCCGGCCATCAGCTTCCGTAAGAAAGGCAAGGTGAATGGCAATGTTTGAGGCATTCTATGAGCTTAGCCGTTCACCGTTCTCCAGGGACATTCTGCCTAGTGAGTTATATGAGTCGGAAATTTTGGAGGAGACGCTGGGGCGGCTAGAATATGCGGCAGAACGGCAATGGTTTGCGGTCGTGACCGGTGACTGCGGAACCGGAAAGACAACAACGATTCGGCGGTTTGCCGAAGAACTGGATCCTGCGAAGTTCAAGGTGCTCTATCTGTCGGATTCAAAACTGACACCGCGGCACTTCTACAAGGGGCTGCTGGAACAACTCGGTTGTGAATCGAAGTTTTATCGCGGGGATGCGAAACGTCAGCTGCATCGAGAGATCGAGCTCATGCGGGGAATTCATGGACTGCAGCCCGTCGTGGTCGTGGATGAAAGTCATCTTTTGGACCGAGAGATGCTGGAGGAAGTTCGCTTTCTACTAAATTTCAAGATGGATGCTCAAAGCCCAATGGCCCTCATCCTCGTCGGGCAAAGTGAATTGTGGGATCGCATTAACCTACAAGCCTACGCTGCGATTCGTCAACGCATCGATCTTCAATGCAAACTTCCGCATTATGACCGGGCCCAAACAGGAGCCTACATCGAGAGACACATGACTTATGCCGGTGCGGAACGAGACATCTTCACTGACGGAGCTATTGACGACATCTATCGTTACTCTGGCGGAGCAGCTAGGCTAATTAACAAAGTATGTACTCATTGCATGCTCTACGGCGCACAGAACAAACACCGCATTATCGACGATCATATGGTTAAGCGCGTCATTCAGGGAGAATTATCATAATTCTCCCTCTCGTATATCCGGATGCGGTCAGATTAACCGTCAATAGCAGGATAACTTACACCATCAATCTCCGGACATTATGCGTTAGCAATAACAATAATCGCATTTCGAAAGGATGATACGACATGAATAAAGAATACTTGGAACAATGGCTCAATGTAAGTGAAAGTGTTAATGTTCAAATGCCGAATGAAATATTTGAAGACTTGTCTAAAGCTGAATTTAAAAGCTTTAACCATAAGTGCTTCGCATATGCCTATTATTATCTGATTTGCTATATATACAGAAATGCTCTTTATGGTGGGAAAACAGATCAGTACAGTCAACAGAATATAATTAATGTTTTCACATCAGATAAATCCTCTGTGTCTTACATAACAAAGTCTAAGGGAATATTGGATAGTATGAACTACACGAAGACAACGACTGATTATCCTGTATCCTATTATATGGATGATGGCGTTTTGGAATTTGGACTCATAAAAGAATTGCGTATGAAGATACCAGAATTAGAGATGAATCATAGCCCAAGATTCTTTGTGAAGGAGCCTCTAAAGGCAACGGCCAGATTCGATAGGGAAGACTATACAGGCACTTTTTATTCATTTCAAAACACACATAAGTTAGATGTGGAAGACTTCATCAAAATAATATCTGATAAAAGACTTGGACATGTTGGTCTGTACATCTATGGTTACATCAGCATGATGTGTGATAAGTACAACAATAAGTTTCAAATCACTAACGCTCAACTCGGTGACTTCGTTGGATGTAGCGAAAGAACGATGAAAAAGTATACGCAAAGACTTGAAGAGTTAAATTTAGTTGAAAGCACAAGAATAATCTATGACAAAAAACAGTTGGACAAAGTGTACTCGATCATATGAGTTCATGAACTTGGTCATGGACTAGTCTGTTTTGCTCTCAGGCAAACGGAAATGGGGTAATACGGCTTAGAATGATCTAAAGAGAGAGTTGGAGGGGTGAAAAATTAAATTAATCTGATACAGCGTGTAGCGTCTTAAAATGGACGTGCATTACTTACTGAGGCATTCAGAAAAAGTGAAAAGACCAAAAGTAATGGATTTTTCCCCTCTTATATAATTAGAAGTATTATATATATAATATACTAATATAAAGTAGTACTATATATAGTTATTATCTAATTATATAGGCGGTGCAAAATTTATTACTTTTAGGGTTTTCACTTTTTAAAGGGTAGCCAAGCTGCTACCCTTTATTGATAATTCTCAGTAATTTATACTGTACCCTATTATTTGTTTAAAGGTTTAAAAGTTCTTTTAAGCTTTAAAAGAACTTTTAACGAGGTTTGAACCTTTCAAACCTTTCAAACCTTTCAAACCTTTAAAACTCGTTCCCTGCCAAAGTTATAGAACTGTATCCCTATTAATCAGTATTAGTAGTGAGCCACCTTCGAGAAAGATATCTCGAAGGTTTTATTTTTTTTGGACAGATCACAGTGTCATTAAGTCAAAGAGGAGAGATGCTAGAGATGAATGACCAAGAATTGCGAGCATCAGTATTGGAGATTCAAAACAGGTTCGGAACGCCAATTGCCTTTATTGCAAATAAATGTGGGGTGTCGAGAGAACATATATCCAGATGGCTGAACAATGATTCGTATCTAATTTCTGATGAATTAAAGACTAAAATTAAACTGATTACTAATGGAACTGTCGATGAACAACGGGAAACACAAAATTGATGGAATCTTATTGTAGCTATGTGTGAGGGATGATGACAATCAAAAAAGGTTAATAAGTAGCAAAAGTCCACGAGGTTCCTTGATCGTGGGTATATTTTCTTTCAAGGAGTGATAGTTTTGAGCAATGCTTTAGTGTTTCAGACAAGAGAGAAAGTTTTTATTTCTGCGGATTCTGCGGTCTCAGTAACAATCGGTGGAGTGATATATAGGGATGAAGGAACAGCAGCCCAGAAGCTATTTCATGTTGATAATTCTATAATTTTCTGTAGTGGGGAGTTAGATTACTGCTACAAACTTATGGGAGCGTATAGGTTACAAAAAGATAGATGTGTAGACTCACTACGTAATTTGATATATCAAAGTTATACAAATGAAGCTATAGATATTGTTATCGCAGAGTATGTTGGAGAGCAAACCCGAGTAACTCAGCTATCTCCTTATAATGATTTTAATCCAGTTGTTACTACTAATTTGCCTGTGGATGCGGTAAATATTATTTCAGCTGGTATTCGCACAAAAGAAGCTCATGAAATCTCATATAAGTATCTAATGCAAGGGTATAAATTGGAGAGTATATATAAGGATACTTATAATCAAATAAGCTTTGAAGGTATTGGTGGAACGCTGTATGTGTATAGAATTAGTAAGGATGGAGTGCAGTTGTATTTAACGCATAAGATTACAGAGCCAAATTTTATGAGGATATTCAGCATCGATGTTCTTAAAGATTTTTATCTTAAACAGAAGAAGCACTGTATCGTTGGTGAACGCATCTACGGAAAAATCTTTATGGGTGTGAATCTTGCACTCGAAGATGAAGATGGCGTTCTGAAATTCCAAGGTTCGAAAGGTGAAATCTTTGACCGTAACGGAAGACTTGTAATGAAGCTTGGATTGGTCAATGAGAACCCTGACGTATTCGGACTTTGGTCTTTTAACGATATTACAAGAGTCAAGATGGATGATAGAGAGGGTTTTGTAATCGACAGAGCCACAACAGACCTCAACACTTATCCTGATAGTTGGCAAAAGGTAATGTGGGCTGACCCAAGTGATGGAACCCTATACACTCATGATCTGGTTGCTGAGAACATCAAGATCGTTAATGATATTGGCAAAACTATTCTGGATGCAGAGAACAATTATCTGGACATTGGCGACTTCAAAGACATTGTAATGGACAACAAGCTGACAACTCTTGAAAAGATGCAAATCATTACTGAACTGTACAAGATCGAAGCTGGATACCATAGAATGCTCGAACAGGCCGAAGAATACAAGCGTTCTCAACGTGATGATATATTCGATATGGATGCTCAGTTCTTCTCCAAATCTCCAAGTACAATTGATCTCTACTCAACGACTCCACTCACGAATGCATATTTCGACTTGTTGAATTACATGTCTCGGTATATCGAGATTGTGACACAAACACCTCTAAGCATTAACGTAAATTCTCCTAAAACAGAGCAAACAAGTGAAATTCCAGATCGGGCAGAGTTCATCTTGAAATTCAAGACCTATTACGACGAAGAGAAAAATCTTCGCAACAAAATAGAGGATGCTCAGTTCTACTCTGGTCTGAATATGGGTCAATTCTACGATAACGTTGTTATTGGCGAATATGGCTTTATTGCTTTGCGTAACGATGGAAAGTACCGATCTGTTTTAAATGCTACCAATGGTTTAGCATTACAAAAGTGGGAGCGAAACCAGTGGGTTAATAAGGTGTATGCTTCTATTGGTAACTCGACCTATGAAGATGGAACACTCATTGCAGAAGACTTGGTTGCTAAACGCTTGCGTATTGAAACAAAACTTGGTGAAGTATTGTTGGATGCTGATGCGCTGAACTTCGACTTCTCTGTACTGGATTCAATCATCATTGATGATGTAATTGTGTCCACCGAAAAGATCACTTTAGCCAATAACTATAAGAGTATTACAAAACAATACTTGACCCTAAAAGAGCAAATTAAAGACTATGTAAAAACTATTTATAATGACAGGGATTCTTCCTATTACGGTTTGGATGATGCTAGAAATCAATTGCAAGCCGCAGGAAATGATTTAGCTTATAGTTATGACGCTTTGACTGCTTATATGGCTCCAATTTTTGCCGACATGAACAGAACGACTCATATTGGCGCTGATCTTGGTTCGACAAGATTTGAGTTCCATCAGAAATGGGAGAACTTCTACAAGTCATATGAGAGCGCCAGAGCGAAGCTTGCAGACTTCCTTGAGAAGTCTTCTTTGCAGTTGGGTAGAAACTACAATAACACTGTTATTGACGCTGAGAATGGCATTGTGGTGACCAGAGGTAACATGATGAATCGAACCACACTGAATGCCACTGAGGGTATCAAGATCGAAAAGAATGTTGGTTCCGCTGGAAGTCCAGTTTGGGAGAAGAGATTCTATGTTGATCTTGAAGGTAATCTATTTGCCGACGAGTTAAGCACAAGAAGACTTCGGATTCTTGATGGTAAGCTTGGCGATGCGATCATTCTCGATTGGGAAGATGGCATTACGATCAATGGTCAGAATGGAGAGCAAATCAGACTGAACGCAAATGAAGGTATCGCTATTGATGTTAATGGTGAACCTCGGTTCTGGATTCATAATGACGGAACCCTTAGAGCGAAAAGGCTGATTATATCAGATGATGACGTTGATCCAATAGAGCTTCCAGATGGTTCGTTTATTTCCAAACTTACAGTTAATGAAGTAAGAACGATGGAAGATAGAAACAAACAGGACTATGTTTGGGTGAAAGATCAGTTTATCAAGTTTATCTCAGGAAATGGGACAAGTATCGATGAAGAGAAAATGGCTCTTTATCTCGATAATCCCACAGGAAGTCTCAATGGCATACCTACAATTAAAATGGGTATAGGTAGCAATGGTTTAAATGATAACGAGGTTGGTTACATCATCAAGGATAATGATGCATTCAAATTAAACTATAAAGCAACTAACGGAAATGAGCGTAGACTTTGGTTTAATCGTGATGGTGTAGACGGAGTTATCCTTGAATCTAATGGCGACACCCTCAAACTTAAATCTAATACGAAAATTATGCTTGAAGTAGATTCGAATAATTATATAGAACTCACTCCACATGGCATAAACCTTGTCGGAATGAGAATTGACTTGAATTAATGTAAAATTAAACAATGGAACGTTTGTGGGGAGCTGCGCTGTCATGTTTAAATGCTTTAAAAGAAATTTGAGAGTGTTTTAAACACTTTCAAAGGAATCATATTTAGTGCATGTGAAGCTTTAAAAGGTTTTAAAAGACTCTTAAACCTTTAAAATCTTTGTATTACTGTGATAGATAATAATTAAAGATTTGGCATCTTTCTAACAAGAACTTGTCGAAAAATAGAATCAACCAACTATATGACACTATATATAAAGTGAATCACCCTCCAAGGATTTTGGAGGGTTTTATTTTTACTGTTTACATCACATATCCATAAGATTATGAAACAGAGATAATTTATAAGAATGATCGACAGCTACGAGATACATTGATCACATTACAGCAGAGATTTGGAACACCAACGACTTTCATTACTCATAGTGTAGGGGTTTCAAGAAAGCATTTATCGAGGTGGCTTCAAAATGAAATTCAAATAAGCTTATAACAAAGCTAAAAACAATTTGTTAAAGGAGAAATGTTAGAATGACAACAGTAAATGTTATTGACGCCCCTTGCGGCTATGGAAAGACTTCTTGGGCAATTCAGTATATGAACGACATGAGGGAAGAATCCCATAGATTTATCTACGTCACACCATTTCTTGATGAGGTCACAAGAGTAAAAGAGTCTGTACAATCACGAGTTTTTTACGAGCCAGATTCAATTAATGGAAATACCAAGCTAGAAGACTTACATCGTCTGTTAGGGCAAGGCAAGGATATTGCCACAACCCATGCATTATTTCAAATGGCTAATTTCGAAACAAAAGACCTAATACGAAGCAACAACTACACTTTGATTCTTGATGAAGTGATGAATGTTATTGAACAAGTTCCTTTAAAGAAAAATGACCTGGACTTACTGATTGAAGCAAACGTAATTGATTTTGATGTTAATGAAAACGGATTAACATATATAAAGTGGAATGAAAGCAAGATCGACTATGATACTGAATATAATCACATCAAACAAATGGCATTAACGAATAACTTGATGTATTGTGATAATTCTGCTTTAATATGGAACTTGCCATGTGATATTTTTCTATTGTTTAACGATGTATTTATTCTTACCTATTTATTCAATGCTCAGTTCCAAAGATACTATTATGACTTACATGGGATAGAGTATAGATATTTATCAGTTTTAAAAGGACAAAATGGTTGCAACCTTATCCCATATGATAGTAGAAAAATCCATGAAAAGAAAATGCTCAACGAACTGGTATCTATTTATCAAGGTAAGCTAAATGCCATCGGTGACAAAAGAAATGCATTATCAACAAGTTGGTTTGAAAAGTCATCTAATAAAGACCTGGTAGTAACACTCCGAAGGAATGCTCAGAATTTTTTTGCTAACATGTGCAAAGCAAATCAAAGCACAGCCTTATGGACAACAGTCAAAGGCAATAAAGACAACATTATGAAGAAGGTTAAGCCAAAGAGTTTTGCTAAATGCTTTATTCCAATGACAGCAAGAGCAACCAATCTGTACAAGGAGAAGTACCATCTCGCGTATCTAATTAACAGGTTTATGAATCCGATTGAGAAAAAATTCTTCGAGCAATATGGGGTTAAGGTTGATGAGGATGCCTGGGCATTGTCCGAACTTATTCAATGGGTTTGGAGGAGTCGTATTAGAGAAGGCCACCCAATAACAATCTACATTCCTAGCAAAAGAATGCGTTCTTTGTTTCAACTCTATTTGACTTCTGATGATTTTGAATCGCCTCCGAAAGGTGCTATAGTCGACGAACCACCAAGTGATTGGCATCTCTAACATTAGGCAACCCAACTGCCTAAACACATCGGAAAAATGCAATAAATAAAAGGGTTTTAAATCAAATCCTTAAAGAAGAAGTACAAAAAAAATATTCTACATTAAGTACACTCCAAACGATTCGAAAGCGCAGCGTTCGAATCGTGACAAGGACAAATGCGAAGCTTTGTCCGCGTCAGCTATTGATAGTCAGGTATATAAAGTACTTTCTTTAACTTTCATAAATATAGTTACTAATTAATGGTTGTTGTTTTGTGGTTAATGTGGTATTCTAACCCCATAATACGATTTTCAAGAAAGAGATGTGTGTCTATGAACATCCTTACAAATCGGATTTCCGAGATAATACCATACGGTTTAACAAGCAGCGTGGCTACTAATAAGCTACGCTGCTTTTTTTATCGAAAGTTGAGGCTGTACTTTCTTTGGTATTCTCCGAAAGGAGGGAAATTAGATGTAGTAGAGATACGACTTGAGAGAATTCTATGTCCGAAGGGCAGGCTTCAAATATTATTCACACCGATATTCTAGAATCAAGGATTGGAAAGGAAGTAAAGCTGAAGATTAAGTTACTATTGGAAAAAAGATGGACTTGTGGATGAGGGAGTTTATTGATATTTGTCGAAGCCAACGGAGATCAGAACGAATATAAAGTTCAAAAATTGATAGACCATTTTAGATTTAGATTGTAAATAGAATCGATATTTTATTGAGACTATATTATTAAAAAAGGAGCGAGAGAAATGAGTGAAAACAAACGAAAATTGAGAGATGGATGTCTTTTCAGTTTCGAAGAGGTAATCATGACTTCAGTAAAAGACAAGGTGAATTATCAGAGAAAGTTGGATGATTTTACAGCTAAGCAAAGCGCATTGGGTGGCAAAAAATCGGAGGTTCAGCTTTGTTGGAAATGCAATGGTACTGAGGTGTTGTACCAAGAGGCACAGTTACCTTTAATCACAAATAACAAGCGCTTCAAAAGTGCAAAATTAATTGCAGCTATTTGTTCGAATTGTGGGGAAAAGTATTATGACAGAAAAGAAATGAAACAGTTAGAAGAAATAGATAAAATAATTAACTCTTACTCTTGTGAAGGGAATAATGCTGTTGAACCTAGTGTTAGTTACTGTGAAGTTTGTGAATCTGATAATATCGATAATGTTGAGTTGGAAGTATACCTTTTATCAAAAGACTCAAAAATCATATCTGTTACCATACAAGAAGATTATTGTACTAGATGCAATGCAGTTTACTTTGCAGATGAAGGAGACCAGATGGCAATTGATCATCTTAAAATTTTCCTTCTGACACAATAATAAAGGCGAAATCAAAGGTGAGGAATATTGCGAATCAACTTTTGAATATTCTCCTTATTCAACAGTAAAGAACAATTTTTCGAGTATTATGGACAGTAATGGACAGTAAATGGTTTCAGTCACAAATTGCTATGAATAGAATGATATTCATTGAGATAAAGGAGCGGCAAAATGTCGGAAAATATAAAATGGCAAGCCCAATATAGTTTGGAAATAATGTCCAAGCTTCTAAACCAAGTTAATGTCTCTTGTTTCAAAAAATACATCGCTGGGCAAAATCCCCAGGATGCAATGAATAACCTCGTCATTGTAAACGAGGATAATAAGATGACCATTGAATGGGTGGAGGTTAGATATTCAAATTTAGTTAGAAGTTCACTTAACACTGTAGTTAGGATTACTATTGATCTTTTGAATATTAAAAATAATGAAGAGGAGATAAACATAATAGATTTTTTGAATATGAATCAGCAAAAGATTGCTCGTAGTAATGCTCTTTTCAAGAAAAGACACTCAAAGAGTGATTATAAAGAGGATTTGGTGAATCTAATAAGCTGCTCATGTGGTTGTGATGATGTTTATAATGCTCTAATTCCTTTAGACTTTCCAGATCAAGATTCAATTTTAGGTATCACAGTAGAAGGTGCTGTTTGCTCGCAGTGTAAAGAGCAATACTTTTTACAATGTACTGTAAAGAATCTCGCAATAATTGAAGGTGTTTTGCTTCAGAATAAAGCATAGATAGGGTGAGGGGAATAGTGAATAAGGAATATCAAGAAAAGCTTGATCTGCTTTTAGAGAGTTTTAGTACGTTGAATGACAAAGTAAATTTAGCATTGAGCTATAATGAAGAAAGATTGACTGCGATAGAAAGATTAATGTGGAAAATAGAAAGAAAATTAATAGATCAGAATAAAGTCATGGGCTTGTTAGCAGAAAATGAACTAATAGATCGGTTGGTAACAATGAAATATCATAATGATCGAATAGAACCAATGCACTTACAGAGTGAAGAGTATCAGAGATCAAGTATTGAAGCAATGTATGATGACGATTGAGTAGTTACGTACAATTGAATGGGGTGATTCTCTTTTGGCAACCATCGTTTAAAAGTTGAATATAAAAGGTAATTATACAGGAGATTAAAACGGTTATAAAGGAAAGGAGTTAAATGACGATCTAGGATTAAAAACAATTCCTGGATCGAGACAATATTAAGTAACGATAAGGAAGACTCAGGTTATTTCTTAGAGCAAATAAAAGAGCAAAATCAACACTAGACAAATAGGGATAAGACAAATGAATTTTAAGTTTACAAAAAAATGTGAGAGAATATTAATCTGAGCGGGGTTACCCTGAATCTTACCTTATTTTCGTTCAAACAACTCATTGAAATCATACACATTCAATGCTTCCATTATTAGCTCTAAGTGATTTTTGTTAATAACTGTTCTTAAATCACGGGATATATCCGATAGGGTGCTTTCATGTAGCCCTGTTAATTCAGAAAGTTGCTTTTGTGTTATCCCTCGCTGTATTAGTAGCTCTTTTAATTTGAAATTGATAGACATGCGGGATCACCTCATTCAGTATTATACATGAAAAAATATACTAGTGAATAGATTGATAAGGGTCTAGGGTCTAGGATAAAGTAGAAGACCCCTTGGTATTATACCGAGGGGTCTTCTTTTAATTCGACATTCTTGCTAATAGCAGCCATTCTTCAACTTCACGATTCTTATCTTCTTTTCTGCCCATGGTACTATGAAGGTAATCCAGAGATCGGACCTCTATAGTGTAAGTATTTCCAAATGTGAGTTCTGCAACTTGTTGTAGATCGTCAAGGGATATCATGCCGGTATTACTATAACTAAGTACTAGGTTTGCTTCTTTAAATTTAATTTTATGAAACATTTCCTCAAAGGCCTTTTTCACCTTTGTTCGTATACAGAAAGGTGACTGATGTCTGTCAGTTCTGTATCTTCCCTTGTATTTAACATCTGGATAATCATATCTTACCAAAGTTTCAATTGCATGATAAAATCTAGAATAATGAACAAAACAGTACGGCGGGTCTGCATATACTGTGGTGTTTGGTTCGATTAAGTCTAAACAATCCAAATAATCAAGTGCCGTTACTTTATGTTCAAAGGAATTTCGACCTAATACTTGTTGCAATTCTTCAAACTTTCTTTGGAAATAAGGAAGAATCTCTTTTTGACGATAAATTCTAATATCATTCATAGACTCAATAGTATTTGGATCGCGATATTGCGCATAATGCCCTGTACTTTGCGAATTGTAGGACATTGCGAACATTAAACTTGATATAATTGGGTAGTAATAAGCAGTATGTTTATAATCATCTGCAACTGCCCTTAAAGCATCAATCCATACACATTGATTATAAGACCAGTAGGTACCCGAATAATATTTCGTAAATAGATGATAATCAAACTGAGAAAAATCATAAAAAACTAGTTCTTGCTGTTCCTTTTCCGTTTTTTGAAATTTTTCAAGGGGTATTGCTTGTTCATAACTGAAGCTGAGGTTTGGAAAAGCATCGAAAAATCTATTGGCGCGTTCAGTAGCTTTTTCAATAACTTCAGCTAATATTTTTGGGTTTTCGTCCCATCGATAATCGGATAAGTAGGTATTTGCAAGAAATGATGAATAATTTTGAATATCATTCGAGAAAACAGGAGCTGAGTTTCTAAGCGCACCTGCAATTGCAGCTGACCCAGCGAATAAATCACATACGTAACCACCGAGATAACTGTCTTGTATACCTTGAATTACAAATTCTAGTATTTGTTTTTTAGAACCCATATACTTAGTGATATGAGGTGGATTAATATCATAATCTATCAGTTTAGTAGAATTTCCTTCTAAATTTTTAGTTGCGTTGATCATAGTTAACACCTCTCATTCTCATAGAGTTTAATTATATCACGTTAAGCTTTGGATATATATAAGTCGTGTAGATAATTCATTATTTCATAAATTCATGAATTTGTGAATACACCTAAAATTTTTTTGTGTAAAATGAATTCTTTAAATTGAAACGCACGGATATGGAGGCAACAATATGTTATCAAGAATTAATGCTTCACAAACTAAATATGGGATAGGCTCGATCATTGGACTTGCTAAAGAAGGACGTTTGCGTGATTACATAAACGGCATATATCGTAATGAATTAGCAATAGACCCATCTCAACTTCGTGCTGCTTTAGGTCTAAATGATAACAATGAACTCCCCACATATTGGGATGAAATACTTCAGTATCCTGACCAAATAGGACTTTTTTGTTTAACAGCAATTTTATTCACTCATGAAAACTTTATACGTGTTTTTGCTGATTCTGCAACTGATAACATGAAGGGGGTAATAAGTAGGAATCAATTCGAAAATGAGAAGACATTTACCAATATTCGAGGAGTACTGGTTGCCTCTGGTGCATCCTCAGACCAGGCAATACGATCAGATATCGTAGCATATGACTATTCATTACTTTTTAAATCTGGAGAAGTAGGTAAACTTGTAAAGAAACTATTACTTGATAGGTTAAAAAAGACTTATTGGGTAGAAAATCCTACAGGAAATAATAAAGAGCACATTAGAAATTTTTACGAGCAATGCATTGCTTATAAGTTTCATTTAGTATTTTCGCTTAGAAGAGAGCAGTTCGTTAAGTGGCTGGAAGGAGAGGCGCTTAATGAACAGGTTGAGGCTCTCGTAGAGTTAAATCTATCGGATGTAGTTGAGGTGGATACCCACTTATTAGTTTCCCTTGCGACGAAACCCTTTTTAATTCTGACTGGCGCAAGTGGAACAGGTAAGACTTATGGGATACGTAAACTAGCGAATTCCATTAATCCCCAAAAAAATGTTGATGATAATTTTAATATCACATTTATACCAGTTGAAGCAGGATGGAAAGATGGAAGAAATATAATTGGTTACAAAAATCCTTTTGGTGACGATGGAGAAGTATATCAGCCAACTCCATTAATTAATATGTTATTGAAAGCGAACTCGGGTAAACATAGTAGTATTCCTTTTTTCGTACTCTTTGATGAAATGAATTTGTCCCATGTAGAAATGTACTTTGCCAGATTCCTTGCGCTAATGGAAACATCTAGGCATGAAGGTATAAGCAATGTACCACTGTTAACTACCGGCGACTTAGTTTTATTGCAAAAGTACTACAAAAATAATAATGAATTTCTTGAATATACTTATGAGGCAATTACTAAGAATGGACTATACATTCCTAATAATGTGATTTTTGTTGGTACTGTTAATATTGATGAGACGACATACATGTTTTCTCCTAAAGTGCTTGATAGATCGTTTGTTATTGAACGTAATACTGAAGCTCCTTCAAAAATATTCAATGAGTCACTTATTCCTAATAACGTTAAGGCTTACCTGGATATTGGCCAAATCAATAGTTACTTATTGTCACCATTAAATATCAGACAGTCGTTTAATGATTTAACCTCAACCTCACCTCAGTACGAACTGATGGAAAAAGTGGTAGAGTTCCTAGATCAAGTCTATACCTTAGTTGAAGAATTTACTTTTGGATATCGTACTGTCGTTGAGTGTTGTGAATATTATGTTAAGGCTATTGAACTTTCCACAGATTATAACGTAGATTTAGATTGGTTGAAGAAAGAGGAATGTTTGTTTGATGAAATTCTTATGCAAAAGGTGCTGCCAAAAATTCATGGTAACCGAAAGCAATTGGTTAACCTCCTAAGAAGTCTAATTGATTTTTGTAAAGATGGGGAAAGAGTGAGGTTTAATAAATCGTATAGTAAGTTGATAGCAATGGAAAAGAATCTTAATGTTACAGGTTATAGTGGATTTATATGTTGATATGTAAGTTTGAAAGATGCATAGACACAATGTTGGGAGTACCGCTTTCCTTTTCTGTGGTCTGTAATAATGTTTCCGATGTTGGCGCTGAATTTAAAATAGAAAGATGCAGCGATTATAATTTTTACAGTGTTGATGAAAGTGATTTTCGACTAAGAAATATGCAACCTCCATTAATGTATGTGAGGGATGAAATATCTGATTTATTCAGTGACATATGTCTTCGTGAGGAAACCGAATTTGATTTTATAATTGACTATCCAATGAGTAAAAAGGAAATCTTGTTAAGACGGAAAAGCGACGAGA
Source organism: Paenibacillus sp. FSL M8-0142 (assembly GCF_038597315.1). Lineage (NCBI taxonomy): Bacteria > Bacillati > Bacillota > Bacilli > Caryophanales > Paenibacillaceae > Paenibacillus > Paenibacillus sp. FSL M8-0142. The sequence goes on along the minus strand of NZ_CP152008.1, from coordinate 6,570,173 downwards.
TTTTTCCATTTAGAAATAGAAAGTTAAAAAACCATTTATCTTTTAACAACAAAGATTCTTGGGTTGAAATTGGACAGAATCTAACACGAATATCTGGTCGATTAAATTTCAAAAGTTACGCTGGGGTAGTAAAGTTTGAATTTTATGAAGCAATTGAATCAATTCAGGTAGAAGTAATAAGCTACAAGCTCAACTATGAGGATGATTTTAGATTGCTGTTAAGTGAGCTTGCTCAATACCACAGCGAACTCATACTCTCTCTAGATCAACCTACAGAAGTTTCTATGGCTCTTGATCATATGTCCCAAAGCTCGCCACAAGTTTGTATTTTTCAACTAAGAAGACTAATGGAAAGGAATAACCTTCCCCTTGCAATTGAGACTATTTTAGCGAATCCACATGCTAAGATAAGCCACAGTATTGTGACCGATGAAATTTCTCTAGTTGCAAATCCAAACTTGTTCGAAATAATTTCAAATCCGTTTGGGTTAGACTGGGTAGAAAGAGGAAATCTAAGTAGACGTTTCAAAGGATATACTCCAACATCTCTCCCTGAAGAACATATAGATTACGTTTTCGACACACAAGAAAATCAATATGTGAAGTTTTGTCTCGAAGAATTGGAAAGTTGTATATTGTCTTTACTTGATACACTTCCAACAAAATTTCAAAACAGTAAGCTTTTTTTAGAAGCGAGCATCCAAACGATTGAGGGTTATCTACACCATCCGTTCTTTCAGCACATAGGTCCTTTTAGACGGTTATCCAATTCAATGGTTATGCAAAAGCGTAGTGGATATAAAGATTTGTTTAGACTCATGCAAGAGTTTGAATTTGGACTTCAACTAGAATCATCTGTCTCCGAGTTTGACAGTATAAATGGAGATTTACGACCGATTCATAAATTATATGAATACTGGTGCTACTTCTCGCTTTTAGGAATACTGCAAAAGTTATGTGGTCAGGTAACCTCATCTAATATTCTATCGAGGAGTGATAAAGGCTATACACTTAATTTGAAGGAGAAGTCAGAAAGTAAGGTGAGCTTCGTTTACAACAATGCTGAAGTAAGTTTATTTTATAATAGGGATTTTAAAAAATATGATAACGAAGAATGGAACGGTACATACGATGGGGGATTGTATCACCCAGATTTTAGTCTGCAAGTGGTTAGTCGAGGGAGAAATCATTGGATTCATTTTGATGCGAAGTATAAGTTAGATTACAATAAGTTTCTTTCGATGATTAGAGAAGGGGACAGTAAAGAGGCTGATATTAATGATTACAGTAGCACGCGTGAAGGTAATTATAAACGGAATGATATATATACGGTCCATACCTATCGAGATGCTATACTAGGTTCAAGGGGGGCGTACATTCTTTATCCTGATAGTGTAGAGACTCCAAGTATATTTACTAGAAACCCGCGAAAAGATTATTCCTTTAGTTTACCTTCAATCGGCGCATTTCCACTTAGGACAGGTGACAATAACTTTAATAAAAAACAGAAACAAAATCTTGAAGAGCATATTGAAGTAATCCTTAACTTACTTACTATGGAAGATGCAGGGTACCAAGAAGAGATTGGCATTATTGAATTAGAAACAAATAGTGCTATTGACTGAAGAGTTAGTTGGTTAAAGAAATAGGGTGTCGTAATTCGCGACCCCTTTTACACATAATTACGACCACTATGCGAAGAGTGGTCATATGTTTGGAATCGTTGAATTATAAACAACCTTGTTTGCGCAGTCTAGTGGTGCGGACCCTTGGGGTACTGTCACAGAATTACAATATTTATAACCCCATATCCACAACGATTGAATTTGTTCTTACAGAGGTTGACTGATGCTTTTGAACATAATAGGATATAGTTATCCAACGGTCACATACCCAATTAAACGTTTTAACTTAGACCGCTGTAGCGGTTCAACAATAAAGTGCCATAAAATCATTTAGCTCAAGGCATGGTGGGCTTTTACAATGAGGGGCGGTCTTGAAAACCGTTAGGGGGCAACTCCACATGGGTTCGAATCCCATCCTCTCCGCCATACATAATAATGACAGGCCCGTTTCCTTATTGGAAACGGGCTTCTTGCATAGCATTTTTTCTAAAGCGGAAATCGATTCTTTCCAAGGGCGGGCGTTCGGGTGCTCATTTATTTCCTTCTATAATAAACGGTTGCTGCACAATAGGTCTCCTTTTTAATCTAGGTTACCGATTGAATAACGAAGCCAGCATGCATGGGCTGGTTGGTGTGTCTTTACAGGGCTTTAGAGGGTGCATAAAAGTTCACCCACTTTCGCAATTTATAGAGAAGGGGAGGTGTGATGATGAACTCAGAACTGAATGTAGATCAGGCTACGCTTGTTAACGCATGGCAGGAGAGGCTGCCGACGATCCTCAAGCCCGGTGACCGTGCGGAGGTGGCTCCCGACGAGGGAGATCCCAATGCCATCCGCATTCATATCGGTGCGGCTGGACGCCAGGAGTATTCGTTCGATTTCCAATGCACGTACGTGGACACAAGAGAAGTAAAGGTGGACCTGATCGATGTGGAGCGGGATGGCGCAACGACCGATGAACGCAATGAGAATGTCCAGGGCATGATCGGCGATTACACCCGGCATATCCATGAATGCGCGCAGGCGCTGCAGCAGATTACGCATCAATAGGGACATGAAGTAATGTCTTTGGTATGGTTTCGATTCCAAGAAACGGAGGACTGCACAATGAGCAAGCCGAAAGCGATTCCTGTACCGGAAGCCCAGGAGACACCGCAACGACGCGATGACCGTGACAGAGGCGGTCAAGAGCCCCTGTCGGGCTCGCACAAAGCCAAGATCCGCAAGCAGGATGGGCACTTTAACCCGGAGGGCTGACCTGCTGCCAGCCTTCTCTCTAGGCGTTATAAACATGAAGAGATTAGAACTTCCTGTATGATTTCGACAGGAAGTTCTTTTTTTGTTGAAACTATTTCCATCATCGTCTCGTATTAGAAGGCAAGTGTAATATTACGGGGCCCCGAACATTACAGGAAAGTTAAGAAGTTTAAATTAAAGATTCCTGGAAAAAGAAAGGAAATAAAATTTCAGCAAATATTCCATAAAGTGTTTCTCATTTCGTCGAAATGGTATATGATTAAAAGGTCTGTTATTTTTTATTTTTTTTTAAGCATTAGAGGGGAGAGAAAGTTTAATGAACAAGAAGTTGGTAGCCATTTTGCTGACACTGCTGCTCACAGTGACAGTGGTTATGTCTGGCTGCGCGAAGAAGGAAGAGCCTAAAGCCGCTATGACGGCAGCTGCCAAGAACGCTATGCAGATGACGTCGTACGAAATGAAAAGCAAAGTTGTCCTTGAAGATCTGCAAATCAACATACCGGAAGTTGCAGGGGATCCAAGCGTAACGCAAGCGATGACCATGTTGAAAAATGCCGAAATCACGATGGACGGCATGTATCAAGCGGATCCGCAGCAAATGGAAATGAAGATGGGCATCAACCTGAAGGGTGACATGGCGATGTCTTTCAACATCGACATGGTTATGACCCAAGACACCATCTACATCAAAGTACCAAGCATCCCGATGCTTCCACTGCCTGAAGATGTTGTCGGCAAATATCTGAAGATGGACCTGAAAGAACTTGCCGAGCAATCCGGCGAAACGTTCAGCCCAGAAACAATGGATACGGAGAAGACTCAGAAGTTCGCGAACGAAGTGCTTGAAGCATTGCTCAGCGAATACGATCAAGCGAAGTACTTCAAAGAAATCAACGCCAAGGACGCAGGTCTTCCTGAAGGCGTAGACGCGAAGCAAGTGGTGCAATTCTTCGTAACGAATGACAACGTAAATGAAGCACTGGAAATCTTGGTAAACAAGGTTGCTCCGAAAGTTGTCGACATCGCAGGTAAAGAAGAATACCGCGAAATGCTGGGACTTACTCAAGAAGATATCGACTCCGCTAAGACTGAGCTGTCCGCATTGAACCAGGAAGATTTCAAAGCAGGCCTGGAAGAAATGAAGAAATACCTGAAGATCAACACATTTAGCATCAACACCGCAATCGATAAGAATGACTTCCCTGCGTATCAGGACGTAGCATTGAATGTTGAATTCAATGAGCCTGAAACAAGCGAAAGCGTAAAAGTCGCTATCAAGGGCAGCACGCAATACCTCAACATCAATAAGAAGCAAGAATTCAAGATCGGTATTCCAAAAGACGCTGATGTCATCACGATGGAGCAATTTGAGGAATCCATGAGCGAATTGGGCGCTTATTAATCACATTATCCATGAACAGAAAAAACCCGGCCGTCATGGCCGGGTTTTTGTATTGTTCCTGACAAGAGGGATTACTTTCCCCGCAAGCGGCGAAAAAACTGGGTCAGAAGCGCGGCGCATTCTTCCTGCATAACGCCTTCCGTGACCTGGGTTCGGTGATTAAACCGCGGCTCTTGAAGCAGGTTCATCAAGGTGCCTGCGCAGCCGGCCTTCGGATCCCGAGTCCCATAAACGAGGTGCGGCACCCGCGATTGAACGATTGCTCCGGCGCACATCGGACACGGCTCAAGCGTTACATACAGGCGGCAGTCCAGCAATCGCCAAGCGCCGAGATGTCTGCTGGCCTCGCGGATCGCAACCATCTCCGCGTGGGCCGTCGCATCGTATGTCGTTTCGCGCAGATTGTAACCTCGGCCGATGATTTTGCCGTCGTGGACAACGACGGCGCCAATAGGCACTTCTCCGAGCTCCTCGGCTTTCCGAGCCTCGTGAATCGCTGCCTGCATCCAGTATTCATGCTGCTCATTATCCACAAGCGTGGTAGACGCTATATTTGATTCCATTTTATGATCTCCCTTCAATACAGCCCAAAACACGCGGGTTATACCCAGTGTTCAACGAACACTCATTCGTTTGTTAACATGATGTGGACATATTTGTGGATAACTTTATTTTTATACACAAAGTTATTCACATTATCCCCAATAAAGCTGTGTATTTGTTAGCAATCTGTGGACATCTATCTTGTCTGTAAGGATTAACTTCTATATTGTAAGGATTCCCTCATTCTTTGGCAATGAAAACGGAAATCCAGGTCCCCTTAAGGGGCCTGTCTTTTCAAACGTTTACGATCAAGGTATCATGAGGATATCAGAGGTTGCAAGCCGTCACTGTGATAGCAGAAAGGTGAAGATGCCATTTGTCGATTAAGACCAAATTATCGATGATCATGTCCATATCGGTATTATTTATACTTCTGCTTAACATCACGCTCAACTACTATACAACGCAGGAAAATTTGCAGCGGGATAGCGAAGTCAAAATGGTTATGGCCGCAACCCAGATCGCGATAACCGTTCAGCAGACGGAGTTCAGCTCCTCTTATGTGGATGATCTGTTCGGAGATATGCTTAAAGATATTTCGATTGAAGCGGCTCAGGTGTTGGATCCGGATATCAATAATATTACGAACGGCCAGTTAGTCGAGCTAAGCAAGAAGTTAGGCGTGGCTCATATTTCGCTGCTGGTCAAGACGAAGGATGACGTCGTCGTTGCCCGTTCCTCCGCGAATGAAGAGATCGGATTGTCCACTAAAAACTGGGGTTATTGGCATACGGCGTTTCTCGAGCTATTCGAACACGGCGAGGTGCGCTCGGTTACGAAGGGCCAACGATCGGACAATTTCTGGTCCGGTCCATTCGAGTTCTCCACTTCAAATCCCGACATGATTTATAAATGGGGGTATTATTATGACGGGAAGCGCAATTATATTATCGACCCCTATATCCAGAACTCTACGTTTAAGGATTATGTAAAGGTTACGAGCCCGAATACGGTCGTTCAAGAGACGCTAAAAGCCAACCCGCATATATTGGAAGTAACGGGCATTAACCCTGAAACGTTTGGCAATCAATATATGAGAGAGGACGGCTCGGACGACGTTCATTATAAGCTCTACAACCGCCCCATTACGTTCGGCAGCTATCATTACGGCACGCTTGACCAGGATGTGGAGGCGGTTCGGAAGGCCGTGTCAACCGGCGAGAACGTCGTGCTTGTGGATACGATCCAAGGGAAAAAGGTGCTTAAGAGCTTTATCCCGATTGATTACGAGGACAAGCCCACCAATGTGATCAGCGTGGTCATGGATTATGAAGCCATTTCATCGGTCATGAGGGAGCAGATGATCAGTCTCGTCGCGATTTCCTTGGTTCTGCTAGAGATCGTTATTTTCGGGAGCTACATTGTAGCCGGCTATTTTACCAAGCCGATTCAGTCCATCCTGAGGACGGTCAATGACGTAGCGGACGGACACTTTGACCGGCGCCTGGAGGTAACGAGCCGCGATGAGCTGGGCCAGCTGGCCGGAAGGATTAATGCGATGACCCGCAATCTCGGCCACTATACAAGCCAATTGAAGCAGATGGTCGAGGAAAATCAATCCGTCAAAGAATATCTCGAATCCATCATTAACCAAACGGCGGATGCTATTCATACAACCGATACGCATGAGCGGGTGATCAGCGTGAACAACGCCTTCGAACAGCTGTACGGCTGGAAGGCGCATGAGGTGATCGGGCAAAAGCTGGAGCTCGTTCCCCCGTCCAAGCTGGATGAAGAGCGCGACCGGATTAGGCGGCTGCGGCAAGGAGAGCGTCTGCCTCCAGTCGAAACGGTCCGCATGCGGAAGGACGGAAGCCTGATTGAGGTCAGCATCAGCACCTCGCTCGTTCGGGACGAGCAGGGGCAAGTAACCTCGATGATCAGCGTGTCCAGGGATGTAACCGAGCGCAACCGGATTGAGGAGCTGCTGCGGCGCTCCGAGAAGCTGAATACGGTCGGTCAGCTGGCTGCCGGCGTGGCTCATGAAATCCGCAATCCGCTAACGACGCTGCGGGGATTCCTGCAGCTGCAGCAGCAGACCCGTTCCGTAAATCCGGATCATATTGACCTGATGCTGTCGGAGCTGGACCGTATTAATTTGATTGTGAGCGAGTTTTTGATTTTGGCAAAGCCGCAGGCGATTCATTTCCAGGAGCGGGATGTCAGAGGCATTCTCCGGGACGTTATATCGTTCTTGGACAGCCAGGCTCATCTATACGGGGTCGAGGTCAAGCTCGACTTCTCCTCCGAACCTGCGCTTGTCCACTGCGAGGAGAACCAGCTGAAGCAGGTATTTATCAATTTGCTTAAAAATGCGTTCGAAGCCATGCCGGACGGCGGAACAGTAACGATTACACTTAAACGCCCGGAAGGAGATCACGTGCTTATCACCATACAGGATGAAGGCCATGGCATACCGGAGGAGCTGATGCCTCACCTGGGTGAGCCGTTCATTACCAATAAGGAGACAGGAACCGGACTTGGGCTTATGGTGAGCCAGCGGATCATTCAGGGTCATCAAGGCACGCTTGAAATCGAGAGCAAGTCCGGGGTGGGAACGAAAATCAGCATCGTTCTTCCTGCGGCAAGACAATCAGACATGGAAGCATCATCAAACGATGAGTGACATAATAAGGGGATGGCAGCTTGAGAATCAATAAATTTATTAGCGAAACGGGATATTGCTCCCGGCGGGAAGCGGACAAGCTTGTAGAGAGCGGGAAGGTAACGATTAACGGCGAGATTGCCGTATTAGGAAGCCAAGCCGAGGAGGGCGATGATGTCCGTATTAACGGGCGTCCGCTGCAGGAGAAGAAGCAGCAGCACGTTTATATTGCGCTTAACAAGCCGGTAGGCATTACAAGCACGACGGAATCGCATATCAAAGGCAATATCGTCGATTTCGTAGGCCATAAGGAGCGCATCTTTCCAATCGGGCGGCTCGACAAGGATTCCGAGGGTTTAATCCTGCTAACCAACGACGGGGATATCGTCAATAAAATATTGAGATCCGAGGGCAAGCACGAGAAGGAATATATCGTGACGGTCAACCGCCCTGTTACCCCGGCCTTCCTGAAGGGGATGTCCAGCGGCGTCAAAATTTTAGGCGAGATGACGCTGCCCTGCCAGGTCACCCGGATTTCGGAGCGGGTATTCCGCATTATTCTAACCGAGGGGAAGAACCGGCAAATTCGGAGAATGTGCAGCGCGTTTGGCTACGAGGTTCGGAGGCTCAAACGGATCCGGATTATGAACATCCTTCTCGGGGAGCAGAAGGTAGGCACTTGGCGGGATTTGACCCCTGCGGAGAAGCAGGAGCTTGGCAAGCTGCTGAATTACAAGCTGGAGTAGAGGAAATACCATACGCTGGAAGTACCGGAGATACAAAAAAACAACCGATTCGTCTGTTTGGCAGAAGCGAATCGGTTGTTTCATTTATAGGGACTTGCGGCGGCTAATTGCCGGCTTCGTCGACACTCGTAAAGGTTGCGCTGTCCTGATATTTCCGGATAATGGACACTTCAACCCGGCGGTTCTTCGCCCGGCCTGCAGCCGTTGCATTGTCCGCGATCGGATGGTATTCGCCGTAGCCGATCGGCATGAAGCGTTTCGGATCCAGCGACGAGTTCGCCAGCAATATCTTCATGAATTGCAGCGCGCGGTCCGAGCTCAGATCCCAGTTTGACGGGTATTTGCTATTGGAGATCGGAACATTGTCGGTATGACCGGATACGATAATTTCATAATCCGGGAACTTTTGAAGCATTTGCGAGATGGCCTCAGCCAGCTTGCGGGCCTCCGGCTTCACGACAGCTTCCCCTGACGGGAACAGCGCGTTGTCGCGAATCGTCAGCACGAGCTGGGAATGGTTGAGCTTGGTGCTTAGCTCGGAGGTCAGCCCGTTATTTTTAATATAATTATCGATCTGCTTCTTGAGCTGCTCCAGCTCCTCTTGCTCCTGACGCATCAGCTCAGCCCGTCGTTGGTCGGCAGTCGGTGCGGGAATGGTGGGTGCTGTCGCTTTATGATCCTTAACATCAGGGGGATCGTCGCTTGGCTGGGTCTTGCTGTAATCCAGCACGCCGGTACCGCCCGTTAGGGCAATGCTGAAGGCCTCGCTCATCTCCTGGAATTTGCGCGCATCGGTCGCGCTCATGGCGTAGAGCACAAGGAATAACGCAAGCAGGAGCGTCAGCAAGTCGGCATAAGGGAGAAGCCAGGATTCATCAGCATGCTCTTCGTGCGGCTCGTGTCTAGTCTTCTTGCTCACTAGAACCAGCCTCCCTCTCATCAAGCTGAGCACGCTCGGACGGTGTCAGGAACACGGACAGCTTCTGGTTAATGGCGATCGTGGACACACCCGACTGAATGGACAGCAGGCCCTCGACCATCATAAGGCGGATTTCCACCTCGCGTTTCGACAGACGCTTCAGTTTATTTGCAATCGGATGGCAGATAACATAACCTGTAAAAATACCAAGCAGGGTGGCAATGAACGCAGCACCGATCGCGTGGGCCAGCTCGCCCATGTCTTCCATGTGGCTAAGGGCTGCGATCAGACCGATAACAGCGCCGAGAACCCCGAGCGACGGAGCGTACATACCGGCCTGGGAGAAGATCAAAGCCCCGGAACGATGGCGCTCTTCGGTGGCATTGATGTCTTCCATCAGCACGTCGCGGACGAATTCCTGATCGTTGCCGTCGATGATCATCCGCATGCCATTGCGCAGGAAGCCGTCATCAATTTCTTCGACTTTGGTTTCCAGGGCAAGCAATCCTTCACGGCGAGTGATGGAAGCCCATTCCATAAACAGCTTGATCATATCCGTCTTGTCCATCAGCTGCTGCTTCACAAAGGTCATTTTGATCAGCTTGGGAATTTTCTTCAGTTCCGAAAGAGGGAAACCGATGAATAAAGTTGCGGCAGTTCCGCCAAGAATGATTAAGTAAGCTGCCGGATTAATCAAAGACGCGATGGAGGCACCCTTGAGGATCATGCCCACCAGCACCGCGATAAGCCCGAGAATCAAACCTATAAGTGTTGAAATTTCCATGCTACACCTCATCCGTGAGAAATAAATAACGAATCCATTCGTTTTTAGCGGCTCTTGCGGCGAACCGCGCGCCTTTACGGGGCGTTATCCTATTTATCGTCAGATCGGGCTTTTTTTTTTAGTTGTAATTTCCGGTATAATAGAAGGAAGAGTAATCGAAGCTTAGCATGGCAGGAAGGAGTGATGGAGATGGGCGTAAAGCACGGAAGGGATTACGGCGAAATTCTGACCGAATTAACGGAAGCCGTTGGGCGTATTCCTGACAGCTATGTCTTCTTTGAAATGGATCCGGAGGATTGGGGCAGGCTGGAGGATGCCGAGCAGGCCGAGGTTCATGAGGCGCTGGCGGAGGATCTGTTCTATGCCTTGGGCACAGAGCCGGTCATTACGGTCGGCAGCGGGGTTGTCATGCATGATCGGATGAATCATCGGATACATATTTTGATCGGTGAGGAAGAGCTGGCATTCGTAGCGCTCGTGTAAGCCAGGCAGGTTATCAAGGAATGAAGCATGGAATAAAATAGATGGAAAGAAGCCCTAAGGACGTAACAATCGGCTTATGAAAGGTTTTTTTCGGGGAGGAATATAATGATGCTTTATACGCAGCAGGAAGTGGAGGCTCATCTAGAGAAGCTTGAAGGCTGGGAATTTGAACAGGGGAGATGGATTGTACGAAAGTACACCTTTTCCTCCTTCATGAAGGGAATCGCCTTTGTTGATGAGGTGGCAGCGATTTCGGAAGCTTTCGGACATCACCCCTACATCACCATTGATTATAAAACGGTGACGCTGCGCCTGACGTCATGGGATGACGGCGGAATAACGGCCGTCGACATCAAGGAGGCCCAGCAATTTAACGAAGTTTATGAGAAGAGCCGATCCAAGGATCTGAAGGATCCGGAATAGGCAATGTAGATTCGGGCAGCTGCAGAAGCGTTAGGCCCGAGAATTAAAAAACACGCTTGGATCCAAACAGCAGTCTGGGGATCCAAGCGTGTTTTGCGTAATAAGAGCTGATGGATTATTTTTTCTCAGCAAGGTAGAGCGCGATGTTTGCAATTTCCTCAGGCTTCAGCTGATCCTTAAAGGAAGGCATTCCTTTACGTCCCTTGGTAACTACGTTAAAGATTGCGTTCGCATCCATATGTCCGCCTACTTGATTCAGAGCCGGACCTGCACCGCCCTGGAGCTGATCGCCATGGCAGGAGATACAGCTGGCTTTCAATGTAGCTTCAGCCGCAGCGGCATCCAAAGTAACCTCCGGCATGGTTGGCTTCTCTTCCTGCGCCACCTGCTCCTTGCCTGGAAGCGTAAACATCAGCGCAATAGCCAACGCACATGCGACGAAGAACAGTCCGCTCATGATCCATTTTTGCATCGTCATATCGTCCTTTCTATGTATACTGCACTTTTGCACTTGTCTTCATTATAAACCAACATCCTTACACATCATAGCCAGTTGTGACAAAAAAAGCAATGTTCAAGCCTGCCTTCATAAAAAGTACACAAAATTGTACTTTTTCATATAGACAAGACTACTATTCCTCATTGGCCATCGGGTCATACACCATGCAATAAAAAGGCGCCATGCCCGTCGGCGTAAGGCGTTCGTACGTATCGGCAATGTAAAAGCCAGCCTTCCGGTAAGTCCGGATAGCCCGTTCATTCCAGGTAAGCACCTCAAGATCAATCTCGTCCGAAGGACGGCGCCGCTTCGCCTCATCCACAATTGCCTGCACGAACCGTTTACCCATTCCCCGGCCGCACCAATCAGGCCGCATGCCCAGGCCTAGACGCGTAACGCCTGCCATAGGGAATAGCTGGGCAAACCCCCAGAGCTGATCCTGCTCATCCAGCACGGACAGGTATTGCTGCAGGCGGATGCCGGGATCCCCGAATTCCACCCCTAGTCCCTTCATCTGCTCCCAAGGAAGAAAGCCATATATATTATAGGGCGGGGGATAGGACCAGGTGCAAATTTCAGCGGCATGGGCTTCCTGCATGACCACGGTATGAAACGAGGGTAAATTCGCCTCCATGTAAATACTCCTCTCATTCAAAACAATTCCGTTAGAGAGAGAATACATGCTGCTGAGCGGGATTGCAAAGATAATAGCGCAGGGGGAAACGAAACTGAAGCTAAAAAATTTTCGATTGTTTATTCGTATTGCTGTTTAGGTTAATTCTGGAAGGGTAAATAAAATGTAAGCGCTCGGATTGGCCGAATCTTGTTGGTGGCTTTGAGCATACAGAATGAAAAAATATTTTTGGATTTTCCGAAAAACATAGAACTTTTCCATGGCCTGAAACGTTATAGAGGTATAGACGAAAAATTATAGAAAAAAAGCCGCTGGGTGAGATCGGCACATCTCATGCTCCAGGGCTTATGGACATTCAGAAAAATTACGGTACAGTCAATTAATTGTAGTTCACGGCAAGGGACTTGTACGTGCTTTGGCTCATGATTCTCTTCGCGCCTACATAACGCTTCGCGTAGTAGCTCTGGCTGAGCGGGCTAACGATGACGCCGCGCGAGGAGGAAGAATGGGCGAACTTCCCGCCACCGACATAAATGCCAACATGGGAAACGCCTCTGCCGGAAGTATTAAAGAATACGAGATCCCCGGCCTTCAGGTTGCTCTTCGATACCGCGGTACCTACCTTGTATTGTGCTGCAGAAGTGCGCGGCAGGGTGAGGCCCAGCTTCTTGTAAATATAGCTGGTGAATCCGGAGCAATCAAAACCCTTTGTAGTGGTTCCGCCGGTTTTATAAGAGACACCGATGGTTGGTTTGATAACGGTATTCAACTTGGAATCCGCGAAAGCGCTACCGGTTCCAATCGTGAGCGCAAGGGCCAAGCCTAAAGAGATGGCTGTTAACTTCTTCTTCAAAACAAAAAGCTCCTTCCATTGCCTGCGAGGTTAGCTTAAGGGTTCGGTTGAAGGTCCCCTATGATCCCTCTCTAGCGAGATCAATTCACCCAAAACGGATCCCCCGCTTCCCGTATGAAGACGGGAATTCGGCTTTTAAAAGATGTCGATGTACCCAATATGACGTACCAACATGTTAACATGATGACAATAGTTACAATAAAAATGACAAAGTTGTTACTAACATATTCGTTATTTTAGCAGAGTATTAACAATTTGGCAAACGAGGAAAGTTGTTTTTTTAACAAAAATCCCTGTCCACATTGAAGTGGGACAGGGATTTTGTATAAATATGGGAGGGGAACGTTGAGGATTCCGGTTGGATGGGAAAGTTATCGTTCGAAATCTATCCTTTTCGGAGGCTGCTTTAGCTTCCGGTTACAACCTTTTTACCACATTTAAACGATGAATGGTTGTTAATGAAATGTAACTTTTGTAACCGTTATGGATTTGAAGCTACGGACGCTCTCCATAAATGATATTGGGAAGAAATTCCCCATATTTGGAAGAGCCCGTTCAGGAAATAGGAGGCTTGCTGAATGATGAGTCCGATTAATCCCGCCCAGAACAGGGACGCCGAGCTGAACAGCAGGAGAATGACAAATGCGGCTCCACCAACAGAAATGGACAGCAGTACAGCCGTTCCCAGCTTGCGTATGAGCGCCGTGACGGATGCGATCATACCGAGCTCTCCGGTATGCCCGAACTGCATATACAGCAGCACAAGGCGAATAACATAGGTATAGAGGAACCAGGCCGCCGCGTAAGGCAGCACCCGGAGCAGCTGGGAAGGCTCCTGAATGGAGCCGAGCAGTGCCGGAAGAGCCTTGGGAATGATCCAGTAACCCGGCGCAACCGTAAGAACAAGCTCGATGAGATAGAACACCGTTACCGATTTCCAATGCTTCCGCATGCCGATGAAGAAGAACAGACCGCGTTCGCCACGGGCCTCCTGATGGAGGTTGTAGAAGATGCCGGAGCGAATCAGCGGGGTAAGCACCATGCGGACGAGGAGCAGAGCGGCAAGGATCCAGCCGTAGGTATGAACCGTATTGCTGAGCGACAAGCTCATTTCGCCCTCATAGAAGAACAGGAGGCGGCTCAGCTCGTTAGGAGCCGGATCCGGGTACCGCATCAAAAGCGGGACGACGGCGGATTTCACGAGCCTGTACAGACAGTAGCCCCAGAGAAGACGGTACAAGAACAGTAGAATGGAGACGTATAATTGATCTTTAACACTGATCCAGCCTTGGCCTGCATAGCTTTTCATGTGCTCCCCCCTCACCACGACATGCTGCCGAACAGCGTCTCCACGAGCTTGGTAATACCGAGATTCCAACGTGTAACGACTTTCGGATCCATGCCAGCCTTCATATAGTTATTCATGTGTTTATTCTCCAGCATGATGGTATATTTCGGATCCACCATGGCCCAGGCGAGCGGTGTATGGTATTCCAGCGTATAAGTTACTTTGCCGTTCTTGCCGCTCCATGTTCGCTCAACAAGCTTGCCATCCTCAAAAGCGAACACAATCGGCACATCGGTAACATCGCCGCCCTTGCTCGTGATGTTTACGGTCGAAACAAACCGTGGGTGCGCTTGTGAGCCTTTATTTTTGGTTTTGATCTGGTCGATCGCGATGTCAGCCATTTGGCTGCCGTAAACGTACTGATCGAAATACGACTGCCATGAGGACTGGGTAACCTGTTCAACAACCTTCTGGAAGTCCGTCGTTGTCGGATGCTTGAAGCGGAATTTTTTGGCGTAGGTCATCATGATTTTATCCATCGTCTTGGATCCGACTTGTCGCTCGATGCCCTGGAGCACCAGCTTGCCGCGTGTATAGACGTTGAGTGCGTAATTTTCATGCGAGCTGTATTTCCAGGACTCCATCTTAAGCGGTTCAGGCGACGTAATGGATGCGCCTTGCGCTGCGGTATTGGATGTAATTCCGTACTGCTTCTCCATGACCTTCTCCTCGGCATAGGAAGCAAAGGCCTCGTCCAGCCATGCCTCTTCGAATTCGTTATTGGCTACGATGCCGTAGAAATATTGGTGGGCGATTTCATGGATGACGGTCCGCTCCAGCTCATATCCGGGCGAGTCGTTATTGGCTCCGAAGGCGGTGACGAGCGTCGGGTATTCCATGCCGCCTGCACCGTTGCCGGAATAAGGCGGGACAACGATGGATAATGTGGAGTACGGATAGGAGCCGTACCATTTGCCGAAAGAGGACAGCGCCGTTTTGGCTGTATCAAAATAACGCTCCTTCAAATCCTTATGAGCAGGATCAAGGTACAGCTTGATCCGGACGCCAGGGATACCCGGAGCGGAGTAAGCCTCTTCCGCCGTCACGAAGTTCGGCGAGGCGGCCCAGGCGAAGTCATGCACGTCATCCGCATAGAATTGGTAAATTTTCTCGCCATTTGCTTTCTGCGCAGGCTTGGTCGGGAACCCGGTAGCGGCTACGATATAGTCCTCGGGTACACGAATCCGAACGCTATAGATGCCGAAGTTCGAGTAAAACTCCGAATTGCCGTGATACTGATGTAAGTTCCAGCCTTCCTGGGTTCTTTCCCGCGTGCCGGCAGGCTCGTATACCGATATCTTGGGAAACCACTGGCCAGCCATGACAAAATCCTCGGTCCGGCCCATGCGCGCGAAAATCTTCGGCAGCTCTACCTCAAACTCCAAATGCAGGGTTATACTCTCTCCGCCTTTTACAGGCTTGGGCAACCGGAGTTTGGCAAGACTTTGATCTTTGATGTTCCCGTCATCCGGCTGAACAAACTGCAGTCGTTGCGTCAGGCCCAGGCCCTCGGTCGTTTTCACGTTCGTAATCTTCATCGACCCATAGCCGTTCTCGGGCATCGGATCGGATCGAAGCCTGCCTCCGGACTCCTTCATGAACGTCGTTTCATCGGATGCAAAGGCGTTCGGGTATAAATGGAAGTAGAGCTCATTCACGCTTCTTTTGCCAGGATGGGTCCAGGTGACGGTCTGCTTGCCTTTCAGCTTGTTTTGTTCAGGCTCGTACCTTACATCCATGTGGTATTCGACCAGCCGGTCGCTAAGCGCAGGGGCCGGTGCATCAGGCTGAACCTTTGGAGGTGAAAGCGGGGCCTTCTCCACGGCAGAGACGGAGGGCTTGCCCCCATTCGGAGCAAGCGCCGACAAGGAGGACCCTTGATTAGAAAGAAATATTGGCATCGATCCTGCAAGCAAACCCAAGGCGAGCAGGGATGATAGAAAGACTTTGGCACGTGGTGGGACCATATCGAATAACCTCCCGTTGACAAGCATCTACAGCATGTATATGTTTGCTTTTGGAGGATTATTAGTTAAAATAAAATTATTGGGACAAAGGTAGTTACGATGCAGCCGACAGGCTTTGTCGGCTCTGATATAGGAGGTTTTGCGGCAATGGAGAACGGGAGTCAGGAACAGGGCGCTAAGAAACAGATCGCGCTGAACATTATTAACAGCAAGAGCAAGCATAAAGGGTTCGGTGCAGGATCGATTGATTTGAACAGCCTTTCGCCAGTCATTATCGATAATGGCGAGGCCAAGGTGGATATTGGGGCCATGCATGCAAAGAGCAAGGTGGAGCGGGGCATCCGGTTTACGACGGACCGGGACGAGGTGCCTAATGGCCGTCAGGTGTGGATCGTATGGGTAGCGGTGGACCGCACGGCTGAAGGGCAGCATTACGCCGGTGCGACCGCTTGCGAAATGTGGATCGATCAGGAGGCGCGCAAGGGCTGGAAAATCCTCGCCGATCATGTGAACAAGATGGACGCTGCGCTAAAGCGCCGGATTATTCTGGACGGACTTGGCGATGTAGAGAAGAAGGCGCTGCGCGAGCTGCTGATTTCCCGCAATGAGGAATGGTGGAACGCATCCCCGGATGAATTCAAGGAAGCGCTTCGGACTGAGGAATAATTACATTGCCTTGAAAAGAAAGTTTTAGGATTAGAACGCGAAGAAAGACCGGTCAAGATTCGAGGGAGGAATCTTAACCGGTCTTTTTGTGCTGGCGTGTTTAGTTATCGGATTCATCAGAAGGGCAGAGCATATGTCAGATTGTTCTTGATATCGAGAAACGGATTTTCATATTGCAGCGTCAGCTTGCCGCTCTTATAACCGACAAACGTCAGACCATCACCGATGAAGCCCACCTCATTCGGCGGCATTTCCCCGATGGCCTTGATGCTTTCCTCATCCAGAATCTCAGGATAAATCAGCTCTGCTTTCGTGCCAATCGGGTTAACGATGTACAGGGTTGCCTTCGTATACGGCCGGACGAGCAGGAAGTCCTGTTCGATCGCCTCCACCGTGAAATCATCCTTTACGCCTGTAAGGGCGGCGAGATCATAGGTTTTGACCGTCTTGCCGGTCGGATGAACGAGCTCCAGCTTGCTGCCGTTCATCATGGCGATATTTCCTTTATAGCCGGTAACGTTCGGCTCGTAGTTAATGCCCGCGAAGTTGGCATTCTGGGTTGCGGCCGTTTTGATGATCTTCTGATCCCGAATGAGTACACGGTATCTAGCTTCATGGATATGCGGCTCTCCGTACGTGTTATAGATGTCGGCCACGTACGTATTGCCATTTACCTTATGCGCATCGATCTCAAGAATGTCGATATTTTCAATAGACACCTTGCCTGCTTTTACAGGAACCGTTCCTGCTTTCCCCATATAGAGCGTTCCGTTCTCCCGGTTCACCCAGAACAGCATGCTGCCCTTTGCCGTGTAGGCATATCCGGTTCCCGGGTTAAAGGTTGTTGCCAATCCGGATTTGGCATCATAACGAAGCGGGATGGTAAACGCTTTGGTAATCAGGCTGGCAGGGACGTAGGTGACCCCTTTCTTGATGACCGGCGCGGCCTCAAGCTTCAGCACGCTGCCTTTCGCATTCACGGCACGAGCCTGCCCGACCTTGATCCGGACGGATTCCTTCGGACTGTTAATGTACATCTGGTTCTTGCCAACAACCGTCAGCTGCAGCTGGAGCGATTCGGAAATTTCCTTCAACGGTACATATAGTACTTTATTCTTCGTAAATGGCTGATTTTTAAGATCAATCGTGTTCCACGCGGCTTTGGCCTCCGAGGCGGCTGCTGCTGCGGCATGCGAGGGTACGGTCGCGGCGGATGCTGCTAATAACAGCGTCGCGGCTAGGGAGGCGGTTCCGGCTGCTTTCATCCATTTTCTTGTGTTCATGATAGGTCTCCTCCTTTAATCGTTGGGTTAACTTTCTCCCATATGCATAAACGAGTCGGACATGGAAAATGTTTCATTAAAGAGCGAAATGATATGAAAAAAAATATATAGCCAGCCGAATTGCCCTGCTTCTAAGCCCATAAAAAAGAAGCTTCATCCTGCTGGATGAAGCTTCGAAGAGTGTTCGCTGTCACGACCGGGCTATCGGCTGGGATAAGCCCTCGGTTACGGATTCCCGATCCTTGCCAAGCAGGATGGACAGGCCGAGCAGGGTAACGATAATGGTTGCCCCCATATCCGAAATGATCGCGATCCACAGCGTCAGCCATCCGGGGATGGTGAGCAGGAGAGCAATCGCCTTCAAGGACAGTGAGATCCCAATATTCCATTGGATGATGCGGTTTACCCGGCGGGCCGTTCGGATCGCTCCGGGAAGCTTGCCGAGGTGATCCTGCATTAAGACGACGTCCGCCGTTTCGATGGCGCTATCGGTCCCCTTGCCCATGGCAATCCCGAGATCCGCCGCAGCCAATGCCGGGGCATCGTTGATGCCATCACCGACCATGCCGGTCTTCCGGCGGGAGGCCAGTTCCTTGATTTTGGATACCTTCTGTTCAGGGAGCAGGCTTGCAAAGACGCGGGTGACGCCGGATTGCTTCGCGATGGACTGCGCGGATTGTTCATGATCGCCGGTAAGCATAATCGTTTCGGTAATGCCGGCTTCGTGAAGCTTACGGACGACGTCCGCCGTTTCCGCCCGGATCTCGTCCGCCAGACCGAAATGGCCCAATACGCCGTCTTCGCTTACAGCCGCAACAATCGTATATCCCTGTGCCTTTAAGTGGGCAATATCTGCTTTGACGGCGGCCAGATCATTCCGGGCGCTGTCATGAATATGGGACAGAACATCCTCACTGCCGACCCAATACAACTGTCCGTTGATTCGGGCCCGGACACCTTCACCCGGGAGAACCGTAATATCCTGCGGATCACGGAACGTACACTGCGGCTGCTTGATTTCAAGATGCTTCATTACCGCTTTGGCCAGCGGGTGGAGCGATGCTTGCTCGATAGCCCCAACCACTGCGTAAAAGCGGTCTTGGTCGTAGACCGTCTCGGCATACACGGCTGGCTCGCCCTTGGTGAGCGTGCCGGTCTTATCGAAAGCAATGGCCTCCAAGCGGCCGAGCTGCTCCAGATGGATGCCGCCCTTGATCAGAATGCCGTTTCGGGCTGCCCGGGTCATGCCGCTGACGAGCGCAATCGGCGATGACAGCACAAGCGAACAAGGACATCCGACAATAAGGATGGATAGTCCCTGGTAGATCCACGTCATCCAGGGCTGATTCAACAGCAGCGGAGGGATCAGTGCAACGCCGAGCGCGATGATCATAATGGCGGGCGTATAGTATTTGGCGAACTTATCGATAAACAGCTCGGTCGGCGTCTTGCTGTCCTGCGCTTCCTGTACCAAGTGCATAATCTTGGCGAGGGAAGAATCCTCATATGCCTTCGAAATAGCGATATGGAGCACGCCGTCCGTGCTTACGCTGCCGCCAAAGACCGTATCGCCCACCCGCTTGGTTACGGGCACCGATTCGCCCGTAATCGCAGCTTCATTGACGGCTCCGGCTCCGCTGGCAATCGTACCGTCAGACGGAATTTTCTCGCCGGGCCGGACCCGAACTACGTCGCCGGGTTTAAGGGTTCCGATCGGCACGAGGACAGGCTCGCCGTCCCGCAGCAATTCCGCTTCCTTCGGCGCGGCCGCCAGCAGAGCTTCCATGGACTGACGGGCGCGGTTCATGCCGTAGCCCTCCAGCAGCTCATTGAGCCCGAACAGGATCGCGACCAGCGTAGCCTCCCGCCATTCGCCTATGATGACCGCACCGACGAGCGCTACGGTCATCAACGTGTCCATATTAAATTTGAAGCGGGTCAGATTTCTAAGGCCCCGAAGAAATGTTGTGTAGCCGCTAAGCAGCATGGCGCCCGCATACAGTGCGATCAACACGGGCTGCATGGTTCTTCCTTCCAATAGGAAGGTGAGCAGGTACAGCGCAGCCGAGATGCCGAGCAGCCATTTCATCTTCCGCGTGCTGTCCTGTGCGTGATCGTGGGCATGGTCGTGATCATGGCTGCGGTGTTCATGACCGGCCGCCCCGTGGTCGGAATGGCCGCCGGGCGATGCGGCTTCTTGGGAGGAAGATGACGGGGCTTGAACGATTCGTGCTCCATCGCTCTTCAAGATGCTTTCTACGCGGCTGAGATCCACATGAGGGGAGACAGTCAGCTTCCCGCTGTTATAACTCAGCCGGGCATTGTCGCCATGTTTGAGCTTCTGGATCTCCTCCTGCATTTCACGCGTGCAGTTCGGGCAGGAGAGGCCCTGTACGCGATATTCAACAAAGCTAGGACCATCCGTCTCTGGAGATGGCTTCGTTTGTGATTTTTGCATACCCATTTACCTCTTCTCCTTCTGATGCTCCAGCGTCATATGAAGCAGGGTACGGATGTGATCATCCACAAGCGAGTAATACACATTCTTTCCGGATTTTCGCGATTTGGCGATATCCTTGTTCTTCAGCGTTCTTAGATGATGAGAAGCCGTTGCCGTGGAGCAGCCGAGCAGCTCGGCAATATCGCAGACGCACAGCTCGCCTCCGCGGTCCAGCATATAGGCGACCTTCACCCGAGTAGGGTCCGCTAGAGCTTTGAAGATTTCCGCCATCCCCTGCACATCATTGTCGGACACCTGCTCGCTTAATACGGCAGCGACCCTGTCCGGTGAAGGGCACGTGATTTCACATAGCTCGGCGGAATTGTCTGCCGGTACGGTTCGGGTTTCCATATCCAATCGCCTCCTTGAAGAAAATGATTAGGGCTCTTATTCTTTATATTCAAACCGTCGTTTGATTGTTTAAACCTAATATACCTCTTTTTATTATTATATTCAAATGAATGTTTGATTGTTCCTGGGATTTCGCGTTCGGCCAGGGAAAAGCGCAAGCCTGATTTTTGAAAATCTGTGCCGTTAGGAGCAGGGCATATAGGTCAGAAAATCCTTCCATTTCCTTGGCGGCAAATTTATACTTAATAGCAAAAAGCGAAGTCCCTATGAAGTGAGCGAAGCTTGCCGGTGAGCGTTCCCCGTGCCCCCGGTGCAAGAATTGGGCCAGCGGCTCATCACAACCGTTATATCAGCATCATCTGTACCTGATCCTTCAATTGCAGAATCGTAAATAACAGGGAGGCATGCGTATGATGTGTCCAATATGCCGATACGAGACGGAAGAAGGGAAGTACTGCGAGCAGTGCGGAGCCCGTCTGATCATCGAGGATAAGGCCGTATTTACAGCGTTCAAAGAGCAGGCGGCTGCCTCGGAGGTATATGGTGTTCACCAGGGAAGCACAAGATATAGAGGCAGCTCCCAAGGTGAGAAGGAGATGCCTGTGTACATACCGCCTGACATTCCGTTTCATACCGCGGGACGGCAGCACGTAGAAGAGGAAGCCGTATCCAACCCTTATTGGGAAAGCATTAAGTTATACGGGCAAATCTACGGAGACTATGTGGTCAAGGGATTGAAGCATCCGATCGCATCCGCTTCCGCCACGGATGGCAGCCAGCTGCTTAACGCGACGGTGTCCATGCTGCTGTATGTTCTGTTTCTTCCGCTCTTGGGTTATGTTACCCTGAGCTTTGATGGAGCAATCCTGCAGAAGGGAGCTTTTATCCATCTGGTCCTGAAGCCGATGGGCTGGCTGGCGCTGTTTCTATTTTTGCTCAATGTATTTACGTTTACCGCCGTGAAGTTATCCAATCACCCGGGAGTTAGGCTGAAGGAAGCGATGGCAAGGTTCGGGACATTTCTGACCCCGTTTCTGGCCCTGCTCGTCATCAGTCCGCTATTTCTATTTATAAACAGCGACATTACAACGGTCATCCTGATTCTGTCGTTTGTCAGCACGGTAATCACGATCCCGGTGCTCGTCATGAACAGCTACAAGCGCAAAAAAACCGGCGGCTTGGATCCGTTGTACGCGATCCTGTTGGTCTATGCCGCAAGCCTGCTGGTGCTTGCTTTGATCTGGGATATATTCACCCGCTATTTGATCTCAAGCCTTTAGAAGGTATGAAGGTATATAGAGGGATCTAACTCAATTACATAGGAACACAGAAAAGCAGCAGGCGATGCCTGCTGCTTTTCTTATATATCGATGTGTCTGATTGTGATGGATGCTGCTAGAGCACACGGAGCTACGGAAGGCTTGGAAATACGCTAAAATGGGGCACTTTGCAGGGTTCGTGGCGTACGTTGCTTGGGGCCACATCAAAGGTAATCCGCTCGATAGGTTGTTCGTTTACTCCACCCACCAGCGCTTGAAGTCCTTCCACCAGGAGCGCTCTTCTTGCTTCTTGGCCGCTTTGGTCTGGTCCTCTTCCTTCGGCTGCTTCTCCCCGTCGCCGTGCTCGGCACAGTATTCCGTCGGCTCCGTTCCCTTTACGAATACCTCCAATACCTTATCCGGGCAATCGGGACCGGCCAGCATGCCGTTTTTCGGATCGACGTAGGCGCTGACCACCTGATCCGGAATGGGGAAAATTTTCGGCGGCACGTTCTCGAGGGCCTTCTCCGTAAAATTCGCAAAGATAGGCGCTGCGCGGTGGCCGTCCACTTTGCTGATCTCCCGGCCTTTATCGTAGCCGACCCATACGGCGGTGGCCAGCTCCGGGGTATATCCGACGAGCCATGCATCGGTATCGGTCGTCCCGGTTTTGCCCGCGACCGGACGCTTCATCAGGGAGGACACGCGGTTGCCGGTCCCGCCGTTCTCGAACACGCCTTCCATCATGCGGGTCATCACGTATGCGGCTGCCGGCTCCACGACCTGTTCGCCCGGATCCTCCGGAGCTTCGTAGACACTCCGGCCGGCGGCGTCCGTAATACGGAGCACCGCCACCGGAGCAATCCGCTTGCCGTTATTGGCCATAACGGCATAAGCGGATGCCATTTCCAGCGGACTGACGGGGGAGGTTCCGAGCGCGAGCGAAGGGACGGACTCGAGCGGGCTCGTGATGCCCATTTTTTTGGCCATGTCGACGACCTTGTCCGGACCGAGCTGCATGATGGTGTTGACGGCATAAATATTGTCTGACGCCGCGATGGCCTCGCGCATCGGAATTTCGCCCAAATATTTGCCCCCGAAATTGCTGGGCTGGTAGGTCTTGCGGTTGTTATCGTAATGAAACAGCGTCGGCTGGCTGTTAAATACCGTTGTGCTCGTCATTTCCTTAGAGTTGATCGCCGTCAAGTACATGATCGGTTTGAAGGATGAGCCGGGCTGTCTCGTCTTGGCCAAGGCGTGATTGTATTGGTTTTCGCGGTAATTTTTGCCGCCGACCATCGCTTTGATATGCCCGTTTCGCGGGTCGATGGACACCAGGGCGGTTTCCAGCTCGCTTTTGCTGTCCATCCCGCTGGCAACCGCCTCTTCGGCTGCCTGCTGGGCTCTTGGATCAAGCGTTGTGTAGATGTTCAGACCGCCTTGCTCCAGCTGCTCCTCCGTTATGTTAAGCTGCGAGGTGACCAGGCTTCGCACATAATCCCGGAAGTACGAGGCGATCACCTTGTTCTCTTGGCGGTCCTGAGGCAGTATAGCCAGCTTGGAAGAGGCGGCCCGGTCCGCTTCAGTCTGGGTGATGAAGCCGGTCTCCGCCATGGCGTTCAGGACGATGCGCTGTCTTTTGAGGGCATTATCCATATGGTTATATGGCGAATAATAGGTCGGCCCTTTCGGAATACCTGCTAGCAGGGCGCTCTCGGCCAAGTTCAGGTCTTTGGCGGATTTTCCGAAATACAGCAGCGATGCCGATTCGATACCGTAAGCACCGTGGCCGTAATAAATTTCATTCAGATACATTTCAAGAATTTGGTCTTTCGTATATTTCATCTCAAGCTGGGCCGTAAACTTCGCCTCCTTGAGCTTGCGGGTCCAAGTCTTCTCATGGGACAGGTACAGGTTCCGCGCAAGCTGCTGGGTAAGCGTGCTGGCTCCCTGCTTGCGGTCCATGTGACGCAGATTGACGAGCAGCGCCCGTGCCATGCCCTTCACGTCAAAGCCGGGGTGATCATAGAATTTCCGGTCCTCCACCGCCATGGTGGCCTGGATCAGAAGAGGAGAGATTTCGCTTAAGGCCACCTGCTCCGAGGTATGCCCCGTTGTCGAGAATGTGGCGAGCAGCTCGCCTTGGCTGTCGAGCAGCCTTGAGTACCTGTCCGTTTCCGCTATGGGCAGCGGCGTTATAAATAGATAGGCGAGCAGAATGCCGCCGGCGATGACCGATAAGCCAAGGAGTGCAAACAGAAATGCAGATAGCCGGACGAAACGACGTTTGCGCTTTTGCGGTTGTTTTTTGGATCCCGGCATGCGTGAAGCTCCTTCCTTCTCCAGGTGTAAGTCGGTGTTCTCCATCAAGGGCGGACCTACCGGACAAAAGCCGCTTGATGATTACCTTTTCTATACAGTATGGGGCGGGGAAGGGCAGGATATTCATGGGCGGGGCGGCAGAACCTTCCTTGTGCTTACCGCGTCCTAAGTTTTGGTTGCATTTTGGGCTTGATTTAATATAATACAATTTGTTTGGTACAATAGAAAAAGTGTGAAACTGTAAGCTCAAGGCATCTGCCCCGAATAAAGTTTTACGGCTTGGATCTGGACGGCTGAACATTATTCTAGCGGAAAGAAGGTAGAGACGATGGAATTATGGTTTACGGAGAAGCAAACCCCGACTTTCGGCATCACGGCGAAAATCCGGGAAACGTTTGTGCATGAGAAGACGGAGTTTCAACAGCTGGATATGATCGATACCGAGGAATTTGGACGTATGCTCGTCCTGGACGGCATGGTCATGACTACGATTAAGGACGAATTCGTCTATCATGAGATGGTCGCTCACCCTGCGCTAAACACCCACCCAAATCCGAAGAAGGTTCTGGTCGTCGGCGGCGGAGACGGCGGTGTCATTCGCGAAGTGATCAAGCACCCTGGCGTTGAGAAGGCCGTTCTGGTTGAAATCGACGGCAAAGTTATCGAATATTCGAAGCAGTATCTGCCTGAGATTGCCGGCAAGCTCGACGATCCGAAGGTAGAAGTGCTGGTGAATGATGGATATATGCATATTTTGGAGCACAAGAACGAATACGACGTTATTATGGTGGACTCCACCGAGCCTGTAGGCCCGGCTGCTCCATTGTTTGAGCGCGGCTTCTACCAAGGCATCTATGAGGCGCTCAAGGATGACGGTATTTTTGTGGCACAGACGGACAACCCTTGGTTTAAAGCCGATCTGATCCAAAAGGTCAGCAAGGACGTAAAAGAAATCTTCCCGATCGTCCGTGTCTACGGCGCGAACATTCCGACGTATCCAAGCGGCTTATGGACCTTCACGATGGGCAGCAAGACGTATGATCCGCTTGAAGTGGACGAGTCCCAAATTGCGGAGATGGATACGAAATACTATTCGCCACGCCTTCACAAGGCAGCGTTCGTGCTGCCTAAGTTCGTCGAAGATCTGGTGAAATAAGGAGGCCGCGGCAACTGATGAAACTTGATCAAGGTTACTCCGGCAACGTGTTTATTTTGAGCTCCGAGGATTACGCCGGATCCAAGGCGGTCATTTACGGCATGCCGATGGATTTTACGGTCAGCTACCGTCCCGGTTCCCGCTTCGGCCCGGCCCGTATCCGTCAGGCTTCGGTCGGCCTGGAGGAGTACAGCCCGTATTTGGATAAAAGCATTGAGGACATGACCTATTTCGATGCCGGCGACCTGATGCTGCCGTTCGGCAATGCCGCCCGCAGCCTTGACGTGATCGGCGACTATGTCGGCAAGCTGCTGGATGACGGGAAATTCCCGATCGGTCTTGGCGGGGAGCATCTTGTGTCCTGGCCGGTCATTCAGAAGGTTTACGCGAAGTATCCGGATCTGATTCTGATTCATATCGATGCGCATGCCGACCTGCGCGAGCAGTACGAAGGCGAGCCGTTATCCCACTCGACGCCGGTCCGCAAAGCGGCCGAGCTGATGGGCGGCAGCAACATTTACCAGTTCGGGATTCGTTCCGGCTCTCGCGAGGAATTCCAATACGGACGCGAGAACATTAATTTCTATCCGTTCGACGTGGCGGCTCCATTGAAGGAAGCCCTGCCGTCTATGGGTAACCGTCCGGTATACGTGACGATCGACATCGACGTGCTTGACCCTTCAGCCGCACCGGGCACCGGTACCGCGGAAGCCGGCGGCATTACCTCGAAGGAGCTGCTGGAAGCCGTGCACTTGATCGCAAGATCCGACGTCAACGTCGTCGGCTGCGATCTGGTGGAAGTGGCGCCGATTTATGATCCGACGGAACAGACGCAGATCGTGGCGGCGAAGCTGATTCGCGAGATGCTGCTAGGGTTTGTTTGACCCTCCCAAACCCTCCCTGCCAGGGAGGGCCCCGAGGGCGCTGCCCTCTGGACACCCGAAACTTGTTGGCGCCGAGTTAGGTAGGGTGCAGGATTGGAGCGGGGCTGGTGCGTGTGCACGGCCCTTCTCGGGCTCCCTTGCGGACCGCCCTCAGGGCCTTCTGGATGGTTGTGAGGCTGCCTGGGCTCCGCCATCACGGCAGCGTTTTTTTGAACAAGCAAGCCTCCTCCATCTCAGCCTATCGGCTGGCGGAGGAGGCTTGCTTGTTTGCGTGCGAGAGGCCCCCTCGTGTCGGCACCCCTGTCGGGGTAGCCTCGGGGGCCGAGGGGCTGCCGGGGCTTTGCAACCCGGCCGGGAGCGCCTCCAAGCGACCTCCGCAGCCTTAGCCTTCGGCTGTCGGCGTCGGACGCTAGGAGAGGCGGCCCGCCGCTCTCGGAGCATCCAGACGGGAGCGCCTCGAGCGCCTGGCCTGGAAGGCGTTCCGGGCTCCGCGTCCGGCCGCCCGGCAGGACGCGTCCGTGGCTGCGCCTGTGTGCCGCCCGTGCCCGTAATGCTGCCGTGTTCCAACGCGGCAGCGTTTTTTTGAACAAGCAAGCCTCCTCCATCTCAGCCTGTCGGCTGGCGGAGGAGGCTTGCTTGTTCGCGTGCGAGAGGCCCCCTCGTGTCAGCACCCCTGTCGGGGTAGCCTCGGGGGGCCGAGGAGCTGCCGGGGCTTTGCAACCCGGCCGGGAGTGGCTCCAAGCGACCTCCGCTGCCTTAGCCTTCGGCTGTCGGCGTCGGACGCTAGGAGAGGCGGCCCGCCACTCTCGGAGCATCCCTGACGGGAGCGCCTCGAGCGCCTGGCCTAGAAGGCGTTCCGGGCTCCGCGTCGGGCCGCCCGGCAGGACGCGTCCGTGGCAGCGCCTGCGTGCCGCCCGTGCCCGTAATGCTGCCGTGTTCCAACGCGGCAGCGTTTTTTTGAACAAGCAAGCCCCCTCCATCTCAGCCGATTGGCTGGCGGAGGAGGCTTGCTTGCGTTAGAGGATCTTGTCGATGCTAGCGTTGAGCCTAATGAAGAAGTGGACAGACTTATTCAAAATATTCCAAGCAGGCTTTCAGCTCTAGGTTGCCTGCTGCATTGGTTTATGATTGTCATGAAGAAAGCAGAGAAGATTTTGGGTAAGAAACTCGAACGGAAAAAATTCTCAATATTATGCAACTCTGAAGGATTATTAACGTTGTTATATATAATTGCAATTTTTTATTGTAAAAGGAGCTGTTAATTATGAAAAACAAAAAAAACGCACTCCTTATTCTGTTACTGCTGAGTGCATCTCTTCTTATTTCATGTAATAGCAACACTTCAAAAAAAACAGAACAAGAACTACCTGATAACACACCGACTAAACCGTTAATTTTCCAATTGAATGCTGAGGACATTTCAAGTGTTAGCATTTTTAATTTTGAGAGGAACCATGTGTCGGGTGAATTTCAAAAGAAGGATGACATAAAAGAATTAACCCAAATCTTAAATGATAGTTCTACTAATGTTGGAAACGTTACAGATGACTTATACCGTAAATTAATTATTCATATGAACAATACAGATACCCAGATATTGTTATTTGGCGGAAATGGAATCTATTTTAAAGATACAACAACACGGCATACTTATATGCTCGACCCCACCACTAAAACACAAACTTTAAATCAGTTGATAGATCGATTAGAAAAGGAATACTCAAATAGATAACATCTTCAGTTTCATGCGACAGCCCCCAGCATGAAGCCTGTGACCGAAGTTACGTATTTATCGGTTTACTACTTGTCCTTTATCCGGTATCTTATTTACAACGGAATTGTGGTATGGCAAGTGTCCAAGCGCAATGATGTAAAGTTGGTGCTGTATACGGGTGAGCAATGGACACCAAAAAGAGACGTGTTTGAGGCCGTGCTCCATTCGAACCAAGGCTTTCAATACGCGTCTCAGGCATACAACACACGATGAGAAGCCAGCGTCAAAGGCAGCCACTCTCGCAAAGCAACCTGCATGGATAACGTCTGTATTCGTTTTCAGGCGAAACTCAAACAGCGCGTGCTGTTTGGGTTTCGGCACGCGCTGGCTACTTAATTTTTTAGGGGTATGACCATCTCGATCCAGGCGTCAGATTTTTTATGTCTAAAGATAGATCACTAACATCTTCTAATTATTGGGGTCTACCGTTTTGACTGTACTGCTAGTATACATTGTAACCGCTCCGACATTAACCAGAGATGGTATTATTTTGGATGTATATCCCCAGGTTCCGCTTGGCATTGTATCGGTTTCTATATTTCCTCCAGAATGAACACCTATAATATGATTGCTGTTTTGTGCGCTAAAAACAATAGCTCCGCTATCACCGCCCTTACTGTACCCTCCACCTTGTTTATATATTGTAATCATATTGGTAAATGTAAAATAAGTTGTACCTTCTTTGTAATCCACACTTCCACTTGTAGATTGTACATTTGCACAAGTAACATTTGTAGACATTCCTGATTTACAGATAAGTTGTCCGACTAACGCTGTACTTGTTTGAGTATAGCTTTTGTCGTATTCAGCATTCGCGACGGGATTATAATAATACTTATTTCCGTATTTTTTATTCTTATTTGTAAGCAGCACAAGACCGACATCTGTACCGTTATCCTTATAACCAGATAAGTGTTGAGTTCCTATAGATGTTCCGCCTTGATACACAGTAGAACCTATATCTCTTATGCAATGTCCCGCCGTGACAATGAACTCTCTCGTATCTTTGGTCGCTATTCCTGCAGTGCTGCAAGTACCCTTAATTGATATCCCCCCGCCCATTTCCGTAAATGCATCAGTTCTTAGTTTATAAGGTATGTTTTCTGGTCTTTCATCAAATTCAATAAGACCGTTATACTCCTCATTCAGATTAACCATATAACTCTTTTCTAGATTCACACCCTCGGGGACACTGATAATGACCTTCTGTTTCTTTGTACTTACATCGGTTGATATTCCTCGAGGAATTGCTATACTGCCCGATTGAACTCGCTGTAAAATATCTCCTTGTATATTTATGAGGTCTTCCTTTGAATAACTGACACGTTGCACTTCAAGTAAATCACCCGGTAATATTTTTTTAATCTCTTCAATAAAACTACTAACCTTTACACTATCCTTAGCAACAGCAATAACGAAATGTGGGAACTTATCATTTTCAATATATATCTCTCCGTAAGGATTAAAATTTTCGGGATCTCCAAAGTGTTTAGCAATGATGTCAAAGACGGAGTCTAGATATTTCTTTTCAAACTCAAGTTGAAGTTCTTGTTGTGCATCCAATGGTAAGACTGTTTCGGCTTGATATTCATCATAGGACACTGTTTCCCCGCCCTCTGCAAATACTACAGCAGATTGGAAGATGAGACCCACAGTTAGAATAATTGGTAAGAATATTTTTTTCATCCAGAAATTCTCCTTTTACTTTTAATTATAAAACAGCGTAAATACCTTCCTACCCTCCCTTTCTATAATTCTCTTTTGATTGTTATCTTGGTGTGTTATATGTATAAACGCCAGTTTTTGTACACTAGTTACCTAATATTTGGATTTTTTCTAAAAAATAAATTTTTGGAAAAATAAAAATATCATCCTGAATTTCGAAAGCCCATAGCAGCAAGGTTAGCGTAGGAATCAAAGGGCCTTCTTAATGTAAAATCACAGTAGATTCCCCAGTGATATCGTTACGATTACAATCATGAAGGAGCCCTTCCCCATCCCAATGAAGGGGCATTGCGATTTCCATGTAAGATTGTGAAAGGATCATTTCAACTGAGCGACTCGGCGAGAATCCGTTCTTGGCTTCTTTGATGTAGTTTTCAAAGTAGCAGCGCTGATTGTAAAAGCGTCACAAATCAATCGGCTCCCATTCCGAATTCGTGACGATTGCTTCGTATTGCCAGTCGCTGTCGAAGACCAGTCGGCTTTGCCCGTCATCGAATACTTGGACCTTGCTGAGAATTGCCACCCGGCGCGTTTTCTTCCAGGACGTTGCTTTGTAGATCAGCGTGATGCCTTCGATGATCCAATCATCGTAGCGCTTCCAGTAGCGACATTTCTGAACTTCCTGCTCCAGCCGCTTTGTCCATTTCATTTTGCCGGCATAGCCGATCTTCCGGCTCTCGAGCAGGCTATAGAAGTCTTCGCCACCAAAACCCTTGTCGAATCAAGCTAGACGATTGGATGCTCGCCAAGCAGTTCAAATGTTTGCTTTCGAAATTTAGGCTCAGATAGATAACATCACCACATATTAATAGTAGGTCAGAGGATCGCCCGTGCCCGTAATGCTGCCGTGTTCCAACACGGCAGCGTTTTTTTGAACCAGCAAGCCTCCTCCATCTCAGCCTATCGGCTGGCGGAGGAGGCTTGCTGGTTCATTGCATATGTACGGTCACGGCCAACCGGTTTTGAAAGGGGAGAATC
Organism: Paenibacillus sp. FSL M8-0142; assembly: GCF_038597315.1. Taxonomy (NCBI): domain Bacteria; kingdom Bacillati; phylum Bacillota; class Bacilli; order Caryophanales; family Paenibacillaceae; genus Paenibacillus; species Paenibacillus sp. FSL M8-0142. The sequence continues at coordinate 6,539,126 of NZ_CP152008.1, read as the reverse complement.
GCCAACCAACCGATCCTCCAGCGCATCAACAAATCCTCTTTTTCCGGTACTTCCTTCATTTGTTCGCCGGATCAATTTTATGAACCTGGAACTGCCGCAGTCTATGCGGATCTCCGGCGGGGTTTCCTCGATCTGCTCATTGCGTGTCGGATTGAACCGTTGTTCGGTTTGCGCGGTGGACGTTATGATTGGCGATACATTGACATGCTCAAAGCGAAGGGAGGTTTAATCACGATGGCAACCCGGTCAACCGAACTGAAACAGGATGGCGCGCCGCTGCCTCTCAAGGCGAGCGGAATATCCCGCAACCGGTACATTGCGAACATGCGCAAGCACTGGATGCTGTATCTCATGATTCTCCCCGGCATCTTGTTCTACGTCGTATTCAAGTATGTGCCGCTGGCGGGGAGCGTCATCGCCTTTCAGGACTATCAGATTTTTAAGGGCATTTGGGGAAGCCCTTGGGTAGGGCTGGATAATTTCGGATTTATTTTTACTTATCAGGATTTCTACAATGTGCTGCGCAATACAGCCGTCATCGCTTTATATCAGCTGCTGTTCGGATTTCCGGCACCGATCCTGCTGGCGCTGCTGTTTAATGAGATCCGGATCATGCTCGCCAAACGGGTGGTACAGAGCCTGTTCTATCTCCCTCATTTTCTGTCATGGGTCGTTGTGGGCGGGATCGTATTCGAGATGCTATCCAGTCAAGGCGTGGTGAACGCGGTTCGCGGCTGGCTCGGTTACGAGCCGATCCTGTTCATGCAGGAGGCAGGTTATTTCCGGACCATCGTCGTCCTGTCGTCGATCTGGAAAGAGGTCGGCTGGGGCACGATCATTTATTTGGCGGCTATCGCCGGCATCAATCCGAATTTATATGAAGCGGCCGTCATGGACGGAGCGGGTCGATGGAAGCAAACGATCCATATTACGCTGCCCACGATGTTCCCGACGATACTGGTGCTGTTCCTGCTGCAGATCGGCAATTTCCTCGAGCTCGGCTTTGATCAGATCTTCAATTTGCTGACGCCGATGACCTATTCGGTCGGGGATATCATCGAAACGTATGTGTACCGCGCAGGCGTGCTTCAAGGTCAGTACAGCATGACGACGGCGATCGGCTTGTTCCAGTCCGTCATCGGGTTTATCTTGTTGTGGATTTTTAACCGGTTGGCCAGAAAAACGGATCAGGGGTTGTGGTGATGAAAGCGACATTCGGAGAAAAAGTGTTTCAGACGTTGAATTATGTATTTCTGATCGCCGCCGCGGCGACGATGCTGTTTCCGCTGGTGCAGCTGCTGGCCGTATCGTTCAGCTCACCGGTTGCCGCCGATTCCAAGGAAGTGTTTCTGCTGCCTGTAGAATTTACGACCGCTTCATGGGAGCATATTTTGAAAAACCAAGGCCTGTGGACATCCTTCGGCATCACCGTATATATTACGGTCGTCGGGACGCTCCTCAGCATGCTGTTCTCGGTCATGACGGCCTATCCGCTGTCCCGCCGCGAGTTTCTGCTGCGCAAGCCGGTCATGCTCGGCATCGTGCTGACGATGATTTTCAACGCTCCGATGATCCCGTTCTTCCTGACCGTTCGCGAGCTCGGCATGATGAACTCGTTGTGGGCCCTGATCCTGCCGGGCCTGATCGGCACGTTCAATATGATCATCATTCGAACCTTTTTCATGGGCATTCCCGGCGAATTGGACGATTCGGCGAGAATAGACGGGTGCAGCGATTTCGGCATCCTGTTCCGCATCTACCTGCCCTTATCCAAGCCGGTCGTGGCGACAGTGAGCTTGTTCTACGCGGTCGGTTACTGGAATACCTTCTCCCGGGCCGTGCTGTTTATCCGCGATCCGGAGAAATGGCCGCTTCAGATGAAGCTTCGGGCGTATCTGCAGTCCCCGGAGGAGCTGGCCGCGGTCAATATGTTTCTGGGCGACTTCGATTTTAACACGACAACTTTGAAAGCGGCTACAATTTTATTTGCGACGATTCCGATCATTCTGGTGTATCCATATCTGCAAAAATATTTCGTCAAAGGCTCGATGCTCGGCTCGCTAAAGGAATAGGCCGGGCAGATCTTCGATATGAAATCGGTTCTAGGACCGGTTTGATATAACAACCATTCAAAAGGGGAGGATTTACACATGGCGAAATGGTATTTCCGCAAATGGTTCGGGAAGCCGGCGCTCGCGGTCTTGCTGGCGGCAGGACTGCTGGCGGGCTGCGGCAGCCCGGGAGGCTCCGGAACCGAAGCAGGCGGCCAGGGCAGCGAAGGGGGAAATGACGTAACAAAGGTCAAGGTGTTCAAAAGCCACATGGGGGTCGGCACGATTCCGGGTCCGGACAATCCGCATGTTCAGTACGTGGCTGAGCGCACCGGGGTCCAATATGAGCTGGTTACGACCCCGCCGGGCTCGGAGCCGACGGAATTTTTGAATCTGATGATCGCCTCCGATGATCTTCCGGATATTTTGCGGCCGATCGGCGGCATCGAGCAGACGTTGATCCGGCAAGGGGGCGCGCTTGCGCTGGACGATCTGCTGCCGCAGTATGCGCCGAACGTGTGGAAGAACATTCCGCAGGAAGCGTGGGATGTCGTGCGATCGGCTTCGCCGGACGGAAAAATCTACTATGTGCCGAAGGTGTTCCTCATGCCTGAGCGTGCGCCGATGATCCGCCAGGATTGGCTCGACAAGGTCGGCATGCCGATGCCAACCACCACGGAGGAATACAAGCAGGTGCTGGCCGCGTTCCTGGAACAGGATCCGAACGGCAACGGCGTAAGGGATGAGCTGCCGACGTCTGGCCGGGAATTCGGCAAATGGATGGACCATTTGTTTGCGATGTATGGCGTAGCCATGTGGGAGGGCAGTCCGGAATGGGACGTGTATGACGGGAAGATCCAATATGCCGGCGTCACGGACAACATGAAGGCAGCGATCGGGTTCATCCGTGAGCTGTACGCCGAGAAGCTGCTCGATAACGAGACGTTCCTGAACAAGGGCGATGTATGGACCGCCAAAATCAACAACAACCTCGTCGGCAGCTGGTACCATCTTCCGGCGAACCTGCGCGACCGCTTTACGGCGATTCAACAGAAAGCCCCGGATGCGTATGTCGTCGGCATGCCGCTTCCGAAAGCGGAGGGCTATGAGGGATATGTCACGCAAAAAAGCATGGGCGAGCCGGAATGGATTATTCCGACTAAAGCCGAAGCCAACGCCCCTGCAGCGCTGAAGCTGCTGGATTTCTTCTATGACCGTTCCAACGACGAGTTTATCCGGTTCGGGATCGAAGGATTGCAGCATGAGGTCGTGGACGGCAAAAAAGTGCTGCTCCCGCCAGAGGACAGCCGGCCGCTCGCCCTTGGCATGCGCAACCTGACGACCGAGGAGGACATGAACATCCGGATTCAGGAGACGATTCCGGAAGACATGCAGCAGATGGTCAAGGATATTTTCGAGGTAAGCACCGCGGACGCCAAGCGGATTGCCGGCGACGGGCTGCCGAGCACCGTGTACGAGGGATATCCCGATATTCAATCCCATAAGCTGTTCCAGGAATACTTGACCAAGATTGTCATCGGCGAGTGGCCGCTGGAGAAGTTCGATGAATTCGTGGAACGTTGGTATGCGTCCGGAGGGGAAGAAGTCACCAAGCGGGTTGAGGAATGGTATTCGAGGATGTGATGCTAATGAAGAAGAAATATGCGATATGCGGGGTAAGCGGACGGGCGCTTGGGATGTTTGCGAAGCCGATCTTGACGACGTATGCCCCGCGGTGCGAGCTGGTGGCGCTGCTCGACACAGACCCGGAGCGTTTTGAGCTGTTCCGCACACGTTTTCCGGAGCATCCGGCCATCGCTGTTTACGGCGAAGAGGAGTTCGACCGCATGATCGAGGAGACGAAGCCGGACGTCGTGATCGTAGCGGGACGGGATGATACGCATGCGCGTTATATCGTCGCCGCGCTGGAGCACGATCGGGATGTCATCACGGAGAAACCGATGGTCACGACCGGGGCGGACGCCCGGCGGGTGCTGGAAGCGGAAAGGGCAAGCAAAGGCAACGTAACCGTCACATTCAATTATCGTTATGCTCCCGTTCATGACAAAATCAAGGAAATGGTATGGGAGGGCCGGCTTGGCCGCATTACTTCCGTGGATTTGAACTGGTACCTGGATACGTATCATGGAGCAAGTTATTTCAAAAGATGGAACCGCCGGCGCGAGCTTTCCGGCGGCCTCTCCATCCACAAGAGCACCCATCATTTCGACCTCGTCGGCTGGTGGATCAATCAGCGGCCGGTTGAAGCTTTCGCTTACGGGGCGCTTCATTATTACGGCTCCGAAGGCGAGCTTAACCCGGAGCGGGTGGACGGCCGCCATTGCGGCACCTGCACGGCAGCAAGCCGCTGTGCCTACTACATGCGCTGGAATGCGCGCCATGTGAAGGATGATCACCTCGGTCTCCTTGCGGCGGAAGGGCGGCAATTTCCTTACACGGGTTACCGCCCGGACCAGTGCATCTTCGACTCCGAGATTGACATCGAGGATACGTATGCGGCCGCTATCCGATACAACGGGGGCGCGCTGCTCAGTTATTCCGTCAACTTCTCGCTGCCGTACGAAGGCTACCGCCTGGCGATAAACGGCACGAAGGGCCGCCTGGAGACGACCGAATACCATGCTCCGTCCAGGACCCCGTTCCCTACGCCGGTCCAGACCATCGATTATTTCCCGTTGTTCGGCTCCAAAGAAACGATCCATGTGGTGCATCGGGAAGGCGGGCATGGAGGAGGCGATCCGCTGCTTTTGAATGATCTGTTCCTGGGTGAGGACCGATCCAGGCCCTATTCCGTCTTATCGGGGGCAGCTGACGGCGCGTATTCGGTTGCAACAGGGGAAGCCGTGTGGCGCTCGGCCAAGGAAGGGAAGCCGGTGGCGATCCAGGATGTGCTTGCAGGTTGGAAAGGAGAGCTGACAAAAGCATGAGCAAACAGGATAGCAGCGAATATTTCGATCCGGCGGAGGGCTTGGCCTACCAGACGGAGGGAGGCTCGATTGAGCATGCTCTTACGGTCATCGCCCAGCGTTATGTAGGGGATCATCCTCCTCACCCTCCGGTGTACCGGGTTAGCCGCAGCGGGCCGATTCGCAAGCGGGGGGATCACGCTTACGTATTTCCGATCGGGGACATGTTTCCAGAGATGACGGAAGATCAGGTGGTTTATGCCTGGGGGAAGCTATGGGTCCGGGAAGGGCACACCTTTGCCTTCCTGATCCAGAGCGACGGACCGGTACGGCTGTATCATAACGGCAGAAAGCGGTTCGGCTCCGCGCAGGGCGAGGCGGCGGATCCGGACACGCCGGTCAGAATCGGGATCCAGCTCACCGAAGGGTGGAACCACTTCGTCCTGGAATTCCGTCCTGGACCCGGGGGAGCCGGAGGTGTATTCGGCACGAGCAACCGCAAAAACAAACCGTATTGCTTTCTGGCCCCGTCAACGGAGAGGGAGGGGGAGGAAGGCTGGATTGTGACGCGGCCGCTCTCCGGTCCGCTTCCGGTCATCCCCGGTGTCGTGGAGAGTGAGTCGTTCACGGGAACGGACTGGCTTCCTGCACGAGCGGAACATGAGGGGGCGGAAGCTGGCGGCCGGAAAGGCTTAATGTCCGTCATGTATGGCGAGAAGCCGGGATATGCCGCATATGCCTGGGCGGCTATCGTTAACCGCAGCTTGGCTTCGGCCAATGTAACGGTGTCCGGGACCGCCTACGGACCGGTGCGGTTTGAATGGAACGGCCGGGAAGCCGGCTTCTTCCCCGAGGCTGGAAGCTTCCGCTTCGTGCTCGATGCCCCCGCAGGACGCGGAGAGCTGACGGCCCGGTGCGAATGCGGTCCGGACGGATGGGGATTTCAAATCGATGAGGTCTCCCCAGCCGGGATGCTGTGCGCGCCCCGCAAGGTGCACGGCCTCAAGGGAGAATGGCTGTATCTCGGCCCATTCCGTGCGGATGCGGAGCTTGAGATATCCGAGTATTTTGGCATGGATACCCTCGCTCAGCCGGGCGGGGAGAAGCTGTTCTGGACGGGAGGCGAGCCGGGCGCATGCATCCGGCCGTTTCTGGAGAACGAGCTGTTTGGCCGATGGAATTATCCGCTGGGCGTCACGCTGTACGGCCTGCTTGAAACGAGCAAAACGCTGCATCGCTCTGATCTTGAGCATTACGTTCTGCGGCATGTCGAGTTCGCTACCTCCCATTACGAGTACGCGTTATGGGACCGGGAACGGTTCGGCGCAGCCGGGCTGAACAATCAGCTGTCCGATATCGACAGTCTGGATGATTGCGGCTCCTTCGGCTCGCTCGCCATCCTCGCCGACCGCCTTCGGCCGCTGAAAGGGGCTCGCCGGGCCGCTGACGATATCGCCCGGTATATCATGACCGTTCAATCCCGGCTGCCGGACGGCGCCCTCTACCGGGAGGTCGGCGTTTCCCGCAGCATGGACCTGACGATGTGGTGCGACGATATGTATATGAGCGTGCCGTTTCTATGCCGGTATGCGGAGCTGACCGGCGACTCCCGCTATTTGGACGAAGCGGCAAAGCAGCTGCTGCTGTATAAGTCTTACTTGTATATGCCGGATTTGCAGCTGATGTCGCATGTCTACGACGTACGGCAGGGCCAGCCTTCCCGTACGGTATGGGGCAGGGGCAACGGATGGGTATTCTTCTCGCTGGCCGAGCTGCTCGCCGTGCTTCCGACCGGCCATCCCGACTACGAGCCTCTTCTGCAGTTCTACCGTGAGCTGGCGGAAGGGTACCGACGGGTTCAGGGCGCAAATGGGCTGTGGCACCAAGTGCTTACCGATCCCGAATCCTATGAGGAAGCGTCGTGCACCGCAATGTTCATCTTTGGCATGGCCCGGGGTGTTCGGCGAGGCTGGCTTCGGTCGACACAGCTTTACGCGCAGGCGGCCGTCTCGGGGTGGGAGGGCCTGACCGCCCGGGCGATTGACGGCAAAGGCAATGTATTCGGCGTATGCAAGGGGAGCAGCTGGTCCAACTCCCACTCGTATTACAAACACGACCTGTCGTGGAATGTGAACGACACGCACGGCATCGGCATTGTGCTTCTCGCCGGCGTCGAACTTCTTCAATTGTTGCGTCATACAGCACGGGAATTGGAGTACGGCGGACAGCTGAAGGCATCAACGGTGCCCGGCGAGACCGGTGGGTAGTCCGGGGGGACGCAGGTCCACTATAAGTTTAAAAAGGGGAGCGGAAACAAGAGGAAATGAAAACGCTTAATCCCTAATGACGGCAGGAGCGGAGCGTAAGCTATAATGGAACCAAACTGGTAGTAAAGCGGGGATGGATATGTTCCAAACGATCGGTAAGTGGCTCAAATATTCGCTGGCCCAGACGCAGGCCCGACTGGTGCTCATTTTGACCGTATCCGTATTCTTGATCATTTTGGCCGTCAGCCTGACCTCCTATTACACCTCCAAATCGGTGCTGCAGGAGGAGCTGAGCGAGCCGCAGCATCAAATGCTGCAGATCAGCATGAAATTCATCGACGACTCGATCCGGGAGAGCGACAAAATCGCGGTCCAGGTCGCCGTGAACGAGCATGTTTACCATTTCCTGACGAGCGAGAACCAGAATTCGGTCTCCAATATTTCCACCTTGTACCGGCTCCTGTCCACTTGGATCAACAATTCGGAATACATCAACAGCATATACGTTTATGACATCGAGCGGGGCAGCTTCGTTTCGCTGCCTCAAGGCTACAGCTCCAGCAGGCTGACCTTCGTGGACTCCGAGTGGACCAGCATTGCGGATGAATTCGGTGACGATATGATGACGATCCGCAAGCGGCATGTTCCCGAGGGGGCGGGGAACAAGGGCTCTGAGCTGACGCTGTTCCGAAAGATCATGATTCAGGGCAAATTTCGAGGCATCGTAGCGGTGAATTTGCGGGAAACGGAGCTGTTTGCCAAGCTTAACCCGCCCGCGCTTTCGCAAGTGGACAGCATGCGGTATATCGTGGATCAGCAGGGTCATGTGCTGTACTCGGTCTCCAACTCGGAGTTTAAGCCGGATGCCGTGACCCAGGCGCTGAACGAGCTGAAGGAGGACCGCTTCGGCGACTTTGTTCATGAAGGGCAGAAGCTGCTGGTGAACCAGATCGAATCACCGCTCACCGGCTGGAAATATGTCTCCATCGTGTCGCAGGACAGTTTGCTGGCCCAGTCCAAGAAGGTGCGCGACACCGTGCTGTCCGTCTCTGTAGCTGCCCTGGCACTGGGAGCGCTGACGATCCTGTACGTGAACTCGGCTGCATTCCGGCCGGTGCGGCGGCTGAAGCAGTTGTTTAGCGCCTACGAAGGGAAGACGTCCAGCCCGGACCGCATCGATCTGGAGAAGCTTGCGGGCGAGCTGCTGAGCAACCATGCCCATCTGTCCCAATTGGTTCGGGAGACGATCCCGGATGCGGCGTCCAAGTTTTTACACGATATCCACTCGGGGCATATGAGCGGACGGCGTGAAATCAGGGAGAAGTGGTCCCGTTATTTTGCCGAATGGACCGATGCTCCGGTGACGGTAGCCGTGCTGTCGATTGACCGTTACGACTCGTGGTCGCGCCGGTTCCCGGCAAGCGATCATTCCTTGCTCAAGTTCGCCTTGGCCAATATCATAGCCGAGCTGCATGAGCCGAAATGGCGGGTCGCCTGCGCCGATTTCGGGGCAGACCGAATGGCGATTCTCCTTCAGCCTCAGATGGCCGAAGGACGTCCGCCACTGGCTGAGGCGATCGAAACGGTGTCCCGGCTGCTGAAGTTCAGCGTATCTGCGGGCATGAGCACGCCGCAAAGCGATGTCTGCAAATTGAAGCAGGCCATGCTGGAGGCGGAGAATGCGTTAACCTACCGCTTATACAGAGGCTATGGCCAGCTCGTGCCGTTCCAGGACGTATCCGCCCATGAGGTAACCGACACGCAAGCGCCGGAAGACGGAATACGGGAATTGCTGGCCGCCGTGGAGAGCGGGGAAGGGGAAAAAGCGGTGGCCCTGCTGGAGCGTATTGCCGGCAATATCCGCAGTCGATATTGGTATCCGACGGAAGCGCTTGCCGCGCTGCAGTCTTTATTGGAACGCTTGCAGGGACTCTGCCCGGGCGGGGAAGGAGCCGAGGCAGAATCGGCCGGTCGGCTCGCCACGATGTATATCGAGGACATCGAAGCGGAGCTGACGGGCTTGATCAACGCATTGTCCGAACGCTACCGACGCTTGATCGGAAGCAAGGATTTTATCCTGTGCCAGCGGATGATGGAATACATGGAGCAGCATCTCGGAGAGCCGATCGGCATTCCGGAAATCGCCGACTCCATCGGCATCAGCAGCAGCTTGGCCAGCCAGCTGTTCAAGCAGGAGACCAATGAAACGATTTACAACTACTTAACCCGGCTGCGGATGGAACGCGCCGGGGAGCTGCTGGTCAAGACCGACCGGAAAATATCCGATATCGCCCTGATGGTCGGTTATCAGCACGAGAACAGCTTCATCCGGAGCTTCCGCAAATTCAAGGATATCACCCCGGGAAAGTACCGGGATATGATGAGAACCCGAATGGACGCCTTATACGAATAACAGGGCATGTCCACAGCATGGAAGGAGAGCATGGAGATGGAGAGAAAGCAGATTGTACAGCGACATCATCCGGAGTTCGACAGGCTGAATCCATTATCGCCGCTGTCGGTCGGCAATGGGGAATTCGCGTTTACCGCCGACCTTACCGGGCTGCAGACGTTTCCCGAGCAATACGAGGTGCCGCTCGGGACCCAATCGAACTGGGGCTGGCACTTTACGGGGGGACGCCGCCGATTCGATTGGAAGGATGCCGCGCTACAACCGTTTGACACACATGGCCGCCAGGTCGGTTACCCGATGAAGCCCGGGGATCGGGAGGGGGCATATCAATGGCTGAGGCAAAATCCCCATCGCCTTCATCTCGGCCGCCTGGCCTTCCGATTTTTGGATGAGTCGGGAGAGGAGCTTGATTACGGTCATGCGGGCGGATTTCGGCAAAAGCTCGACCTCTGGACCGGGGTCCTGTCTAGCCGCTTTACCGTTCGCGGGGTGCCTGTCGACGTGACTACGGTTTGCCATCCTGATGCGGATATGCTGGGCGTGAAAGTCGTCTCGCCGCTTGTTGGCAAAGGGCAGCTGCAGGTATTTATCCGCTTTCCCGCACCGGATATGACGAACGCCTCCTGGTCCAAGTCCGTGAAGCTCGACTGGGCGAATGACCATCGCCATGAAACGGTTCTGCTCCGGCAGGAGGATGGGGCGGCCTGGATCGAACGAACGATGGATGAGGACCGCTATGCCGTCCGGTGGCAGTGGAGCGGGGGGCGGCTCGAGCAGACGGGTCAGCATGAGTTTACGCTGCATCCGGAAGGAACGGGCGAAACGCCTGTCGACGAGCTGGCGTTCTCCGTCGGATTTGCCCCGGGTACGCCCGCTGCGGCCGAGGTGGAAGACATAACGTCAGCCAGCGCCCGTCACTGGGAAGCCTTCTGGCAGGGCGGGGGGGCGATCAGCTTCGAAGGCAGCTCCGATCCGCGGGCCTTTGAGCTGGAGCGGCGGGTGGTCTTGTCGCAATGGCTGTGCGCCGTTCACAGCGGCGGCTCCATGCCGCCGCAGGAAACCGGCCTTATGTACAACAGCTGGTTCGGCAAAGCGCATCTGGAGATGCACTGGTGGCATGCGGCACATTTTGCGTTATGGGGCCGGGCTTCGATTCTGCGGCGCAGCATGGACTGGTACGACCGCATCCTGCCGATCGCCCGCGAGCTGGCCAGGATGCAAGGCTATGAGGGAGCCCGCTGGCCGAAGATGGTGGGCTTTGACGGCTATCCCTGTCCGTCGCCCGTCGCTCCCGGCCTGATCTGGCAGCAGCCGCATCCGATCGCGATGGCGGAGCTGTGCTATAAGGCGGAGCCGACAACGGCGACACTGCGAAGACTCCGCGACATCGTGTTCGAATCGGCTGACTTTATGGTGTCCTATGCCCATTGGAATGAGGAGACCGGCGCTTTCGATCTCGGTCCGCCGCTCATTCCTGCGCAGGAATGCCACCCTATGGACGGCAGCGTCAACCCGCCGTATGAGCTGGAATATTGGAGATATGGCCTTCATATTGCCGTGAAGTGGGCCAGCCGCATGGGGATCCGGCCGAATCCGCGCTGGGCGGAGGTAGCAGGCAGGATGGCATCGCCGCCGCAGAAGGATGGCGTCTATTTGGCTCATGCGCTGGCCCCAGACACGTTTACGGCGAAGAATCATGATCATCCGTCCATGCTGTGTGCGCTGGGCGTGCTTCCGGGCAGGCTGATCGACCGGGAAACGATGCGCCGTACGCTGAAGAAGGTGAAGGACGTGTGGCAGTGGGAGACGGCATGGGGATGGGACTTTCCGGTATGTGCCATGACGGCGGCCAGGCTTGGGGAGCGCGATCTGGCTGTCGATTTTCTCTTGATGGACGAAGTGAAGAACACGTATTTGCCGAATGGGCACAATTATCAGCGTCCCGGCTTGTCCGCATACCTGCCTGGCAATGGCGGGCTGCTTGCGGCGGTTGCCATGATGGCCTGCGGCTGGGAGGGCCAGGAGGACCCGGGCGCACCCGGATTTCCGTCCAGCGGCTGGAATGTACAGTGGGAAGGATTGAAGCCGTGGTTGTAGCATTGTGAAGCATTGGATGAACCCTGGTTCAAAGGATGGGGAAAACGCTGGACTGGAGGAATGCATATGGCAAAAGGAACGGTATGGCAACCGGAACGGAGGCAATACCGGGACCGGTTGACGGGAGTTGAGGTCGCGCAGCTGACCGACTACAAGGCACATAGCCACCATTTGTATTTTACGGAAAACGGATGGTATGACGGGGGACGGCGGCTGCTGTTCGTATCGGACCGCGGAAACAGCGCCAACCTGTACAGCATGGAGGTGGAGAGCGGCGAGATGCTGCAGTTGACCGATTATCCGGACAATGATGAGCTCGATGCCTGTCTGCAGCCGGATGGGACCGCGGCATTCGTCCGGGTGGGCCGAAGCGTACGCCGGCTCGATCTTGCAACGCTGGAGGAAGTGGAGCTATATGAGGCGCCTCAGGGCTACACGATCGGCAATTTAAGCTGCCCGGCTGACGGCCGGTCGGTGGTTACGTGCATCCAGGAAGATCTGTCGGACCGGATCAAGCTTGATCTGGGCAATGGCTACGTCGGCCACCGCGAGTTGATGCAGGCTCAGCCCCACAGCCGGATCATCCGGCTGGATGCGAAAGGGAGGACGCAGCCGGAGACGCTGTATGAAGAGCATAACTTCATCACCCATATTAACGCTTCGCCGGTGGAGCCGTGGCTGATGACGTTCTGCCACGAAGGCCCCTGGCATGAGGTGGACCATCGCATATGGGGGCTGGATCTACGAAGCGGAGAGGTTTGGAAAATCCGGGAGCGCCTCGAGCCGGGAGAGAAAGTAGGCCATGAGTTCTTTTATCCCGACGGCGTAACGATCGGGTATCACGGCTTTCGCGTAGACGGCACGAATTTTTTCGGCAGCATCCGGTATGACAATACGGCGATGGAGGAGACGGAATTCGGCTTTGATACGTGGCATGCGTATGCCGATGGCCTCGGGCAGGCCGTCGTTGACGGCAAGGGGGCGGTCCGCACGCTCTCGGTGTGGCGCAAGGACGCCGGCGGGATATATCAGGGGCCGAGCATGCTGTGCGAGCTGCGGTGCAGCTTTCACTCCCAGAAGGTGCATGCGCATCCGCGCTTTGATCCGGAGGGCAAACGGCTGCTGTTCACAAGCGACAAAAACGGCTACGCCAACCTGTATTTGGTTGATATGCCCGAGCAGTTCGATACGCTGCCCCCGTTCTCGGTCTGAAATGAAGAGGGAGGAGTGATTTTACCTTGGCAGAAGCAACGGTTATGGAACGGATGCCGGTCCGCATCGGCGACACGATTCTGTCCGCCTGCGTGGACGGGTATCATCCGGGCATCGCCAACAAGTGGGGATATGTGGCCGGGATGGCTTTAACCGCGCTCGGAAGGCTCGGTGATTGGACAGGTGAGCAGCGGTTTCATGAGGCGGTTAAGCGCCATATGGATGTCTTTATCCGGGATGACGGCTCGATCGCAGGGTACACGCTTGAGGAATACAATCTGGATCATATCAACAAAGGCAAAAATCTGCTCCGCCTGTGGCGGACCACGGGGGAAGCCAGGTACCGCCAAGCCGCTGAGCTGCTTGCGTCCCAGCTGATCGGGCAGCCGCGGACGGATGAGGGCGGTTTTTGGCACAAAAAGATTTATCCGTATCAGATGTGGCTGGACGGTCTTTATATGTCCTCTCCGTTCATGGCGGACTATGCGGCTGCGTTCGGGGAGCCGGAATGGTTTGACGAGGCAGCACGGCAGCTGCTGCTTATCGAGCGGCGGACGCGCAATCCGGAGACGGGGCTGCTGCATCATGCCTATGACGAGAGCCGGGAGCAGCGCTGGTGCGATAAGGAGACCGGGCGCTCGCGGCACGTCTGGGGACGCGCCATGGGGTGGTATGCCATGGCGCTTGTGGATGCCCTGGAGTTCTTCCCGGTCCGGCATCCGCAGCGCGGGCAGCTGATGGGCATTTTCGAGCGGATGGCCAATGCCATTGTACGGGTTCAGGATCAGGCAAGCGGGTTGTGGTATCAGGTCATGGACTGCAACGGCCGGCAGGGCAACTATCTGGAAGCTTCCGGTTCCTGCATGCTGACCTACGCTTTGGCGAAGGGCATTCGCCTCAAGTATTTGGCCGAAATCGACCGGGAGGTCGTGGAACGCGCCTATGAAGGCATTAAGAAGCGTTTCGTTACCGTGGACGGGGAGGGCGTCCATCTTCACGGCATTTGCCACGGCGCAGGACTTGGCGGGCGAAAATACCGTGACGGCTCTTATGCGTATTATATAAGCGAACAGGTTGTAAGCGACTCGTTAATGGGCGTCGCTCCGCTCCTGCTTGCCAGTATGGAAATGGAGAGACTGCAGGCGGAAGGGGAAGGCGGTCATCCTCAATGAGTGCCGGGAATCTGCTGACTTTGCGATATCCGGCATCCTGGTGGCGAAATATGTGGCGCGAGGCGCTGCCATCCGGGAACGGCACCATCGGGGCCTCCGTCTTCGGCGGGGTTCAGGAGGAGACGGTGCTGCTGAACCATGAAGGATTATGGCATTGGGGACGGAAGGACCCGCTGCCGGATGTCAGTTCTGCACTGCCGGAAACGCGAAGGCTTATGGATGAAGGACATTATGACGAAGCCAGCTGGAAGCTGGCGAATGCATTGCGGGAGCGGGGATACGGCACCAAGCTTGCCTCCCGGTTTCCGCTGGCGGCGATCCAGCTGCGGATGCCCGGAAGCCGGGCATTCCGGGAATACCGGCGTACGCTCGACATGGAGACAGGGGAGGTATCCGTCCGGTGGTCCGATGGTGCGGCCCGATATGCCCGGCGGCTGTTCGTTTCCCGCGCGGATTCGGTCGTCGTTTACGACATCCGCCCCGGTGAGCCTGTATGGGAAGATTGCTCCCTTTCCGGTGCACGAGCCGAGCGAGAAGGCGATCCCGGGGATGGAGGAGGAAAGCTCCGCACCGTATCCGGCGAGATTGGACTGATACTCTATCCGAGCGACCGCTGGGGGGATTCCCCCGAATTTAAGGAGCTGGCCGATTCGGTAACCATTCAAGCCGAAGGCTGCTATATCCGATATGCCGCCCGCAACGACGACGGGGAAGACTTCGGGGCCGTGCTGCGGATCATCGGCGAGGACGGGCGCGTCCATACCGGCAAGGAAGGGACGACGATCAGGTTTGAAGCGATGCGAAAGGCGCTGGTTCTTGTAAAGGTATTTGTCGGAGGGCGGCGTGAAGACCAGTGGAAGCGGCTCGAGCAGGAGCTTGCCGCTCTTCTGGATGCATGCGAATATGAACGGCTTCTCCATCGGCATGCCGAGCTGCATGGGTCGTTGTTCCATTCCGCGGCCTTGGAGCTGGACGGAGCCTCCGATGACGGTCGCTCGAACGAAGAGCTGCTGCTGGAAGCCTATGAGGGCGAAGCCCCTGCCGCGCTGGCCCGCAAAATGTGGGCGTATGGCCGGTATCTGTTCATCAGCGGGACGGGGGCGGATTCGGGTCCGTTCGGGTTATACGGCCTATGGGGCGGTGACTACCGTCTGGTCTGGTGCCATCATATGGCAAACGAAAACATCCAGATGATGCACTGGCATGCCAATGTCGGCGGATTGTCTGAACTGGTCAAGCCTTTATTCCGTTATTACGGCGGCCTGATGGAGGATTTCCGCGAGAATGCCCGCAAGCTGTACGGCTGCAGAGGGATTTACATTCCGGCAGGTACCACGCCCGGGATCGGCTTGCCCAGTCAGATCGTGCCCGTTATCTTGAACTGGACCGGGGCTGCTGGGTGGCTGTCCCGGCATTTCTACGAGCACTTTTTGTACACGGGGGATACCCGGTTTCTTCAGGAGGAGGCGCTGCCGTTTATGCAGGAGGCCTGGCAATTCTATGCCGATTTTGCGACGGAAGGGGAGGACGGTTTCCTCAAGCTGTATCCTTCGGTTTCACCGGAGAATACGCCGCGCAATTTTATGCCCGAAGACGGCAGACAGCTGGCTCACCCCATGCCGACGACGGTGAATGCAACGATGGACATAGCCATTCTGAAGGAATTGCTTACCCATCTCATCGAAGCGGGCAGAGCGGTCGGCGTTCCGGAAATGGAACAAGCCGAATACGAACGGATGCTGGCAAAAATTCCTCCCTATCGGACGAACCGTGACGGCGCCTTGGCGGAGTGGCTGGATCCCGCCTTCGACGATCGCTATGATCATCGGCATCTTTCGCATATCTACCCGCTGTTTCCCGGTCATGAAATTACCCGGGAATCGTCGCCCGAGCTGTTCAGCGCCTGCGAGAACGCGGTGCGGCTGCGCCGCATCGAGGCGCAAAGCGGCTGGTCGCTGGCCCATATGGCTTCCATCTACGCCCGGCTTGGCGATGGGGATCATGCGCTGGAATGTCTGGATATGCTGGCGCGCTCCTGTCTGCTGCCTAATCTGTTTACGCTCCATAACGATTGGAGAGGCATGGGGATTTGCATGGATATGCCTGCTGCCCCTGTTCAGCTCGATGCGAATATGGGATGGGTTCATGCGGTGCAGGAAATGCTGCTGCAGGTATCATCGCGTATGGTTCGACTGCTTCCAGCCCTGCCTCAGCGCTGGCGCAGGGGCCGGTATGCCGGTTGGAGATTCCATACGGGGCAGATTGCCGCCGAGTGGGATGCCGATACCGGATGGCTGCAGGCCGAGCTTCACGCCGAGCGACAAACCGATACCGTCGTTTCCTTGCCGGAATGGGCCGGAGCATGCTCATTCTCCGGAGAAGGGGATGTTCAGCCGTCGGAGCAGGGCCGCCGCTGCTTCGCTGTACGGCTGAGGCCTGGAGCACGGCTCACGTTCCGGTGCCGTCCCGATCGGTAAAGCGGGAACCACGGGTTCCCTAAGAAGCGCCGGTTCGGCGAACCGACCGGTTTCGCCTGCCCCGCATAACCAGTAAACGAAGAAAGGCACCTTTCGAACCCCGGCCTTGGGCCAATGTTCGAAGGTGCCTTTTTTGAGATACCAGCAAGTATAAACTTTGAAGGATCGAATGCCTGATATCGCAGGGAAAACTTCCGCTAAACGCGGTCAGTCTTCTTTGAGCGTACGTCGACAGACCTCTCTCTTATCGTTCATGCATGAGATAAAAAATCGGATAAGTTCAGGAAATTCAAGACGCTGTCAATCGGAAGCTTACTTCAACTGAACGCCGAATACCGAGCCCGGTGCACCGGCAAACACGATCGTGCCGTTCTCCGGCAGCTTAACTTCGTTCGAGCCGCTGACAAGGGAGTAGTTCAGGACCGTTCCCAGTTCGTCATAGACGGCAAATGCGCCTTCGGCAGGCAATGTGACGGTAAGGGTCTTGCCGGCCGCTCCTTTAGGAACGGTATACCATTTGGCGTATCCGTCGGATTGAATGGTCACCGTGGATCGCTTGCCCTTATACAGGGATTTGATGCCGTCCTCGCTCATATACAGCGTTCCGGAAGCGTTGAAATACTCGACACCCTTTTCTTTGGTGAACTCGATGTCCAGCGTATCCCGGCTGCCCGTGCCCGGAACGTTGTGCTTGGTCGTTGCCCGGTCCCGATCGGTGATTGCCATGTCGAGCATATAACCTTTAAGCTCAGGATTGCGGGCAATTTGCATGGTCGGCTTCGTCATGAAGTAGGCGATGGACGTGTATTTTTCGTTCAGCGGATAATAGGTTTTGCCCTCCCGCTTGCTCCAGGCCGCCTCGACGTCAGGGGTCAGCTTGTTCTCATCCAGTTTTTCGGCAAGATATTGGGAAATCGCTACCTGTCCGAGCTCCGGAACGGTGGCATATTGTCTTACCCAGAGATAGGTTCGGCCGTTGTCTTCCGTGACGAAGCTGGCTTTAATCGTGCCGGCCTCATCGACGAAGGCACCATCCTTCGTATAGATATACTTTTCTTCAGGATAATTGGGCACTTGCGGGACCGAGAGGCTGAGGACGCCTTTTGGATCCAGCTTCACCCGGATTTGCTGCTTGGAAGCACCGTAATAGCCGTCATACTTCAGCAGGTCGCTTGGCAGCTCGGCTTGCACCGGCTTGCCGAAGGATTTGTCGGGCTTGAACTCTTTAATCGTTCCCTTTTCCTTCAAAGCATGCAGCAGCAGCTGGGTTGCCAGCAGCTGGTTCGTCGAGCTGGAGCCGCCGGATGACAATACAGCCGCAGCCATGTCCTGCTCCGGAAGCACGATGAGGGAGGCATGGTACAGGATCGTATCGCCGCCCTTTACCTGAGCCTTCATGCCGTAGTCGTTAAACGGATACAGCCGCACGCTGTCCCAGCCGAGGCCGAAATCGAACGAGTTGTCCGCATCCTCCGGCCACAGGCCGCGCTTATACTCTTCCTGCTCCATCGCGCGTATGGAGGACTCCGAAAGAATGCCCTTGGCTTCGCTGGTGAAGATGGTGCCGAACTTGACGAGGTCTTCCGCCGTGGAGTAGATGCCCCCGGTTCCGATCACGTTGACCGTCTCATTCGGCAGCTGCTCCGGATACGTCGGATAATACAAGCCTGCCATTTGATCGAGATCCAGATTGTCCTGCGACGTCTTGGTATGGTTCATCCCCAGCGGCTGCGTAAAA
This sequence comes from Paenibacillus sp. FSL M8-0142, assembly GCF_038597315.1. Lineage (NCBI taxonomy): Bacteria > Bacillati > Bacillota > Bacilli > Caryophanales > Paenibacillaceae > Paenibacillus > Paenibacillus sp. FSL M8-0142. Next base: position 6,520,772 of record NZ_CP152008.1, on the reverse strand, counting down.
TGCTCATGAATGAATGCGGTAAAATCTTTGCCGCTGACGCGCTCCACCAAAATTTCAGCCAAGGTAAAGCCGTCGTTGCAATATACGGAGAATGCGCCCGGATCTGCTTTTAACGTCTGGGTGGACAGCTGCTCAAGCAGCGTGTCGTGTGCGTAGGTGTCGTTATCCTCGAACAAAAAGGCGTTCCCAAGGCTGGAGCCTTGCAGGCCCGAGGAATGGTTAAGCAGCATGCGCGGGGTGATCTTCTTGTAGCGCTCGTCTTTCATTTTGAATTCGGGTATGTACTGGACCAAAGGCGTATCAAGATTAATTTTTCCGGCCTCCACCAGCTTCATCACCGCTGCGGTCGTAAACACTTTGCTCGTGGACCCGATGCCGTACATCGTATCCTTCGTGAGCGGAATCTTTCCTTCTATATCGTTCATGCCCGATTGGCCCGATGCTTTAATCTCTCCGTTGTCGATTAGGGCATATTGGACGCTGATCGTACCGTACTGCTCGGTAAGAAGCGCCGCTTTCTCCGCAGCGATCTCCTTAAGTCCTTTGGCCGAGGCCGCCGGGTCACCGCTTGCAGCCATGACGCCTGATGGGACCAACAGGGTAAGCGTGAGCAAGCCTGCCAACATTCGTGAAAGTCGTTTCTTCAATGATAAACCTCCTTATGGTTGATGTATCACTTAGTACGTTTTACCAGCCCGAATGGTTCAATGTTTTTCGAAAAAAATTTCAAACCTTCTCCAAATCGCCCTCGACAAAAGAGAGCTTCAGCGCGTGAAACGGAAACTTGGCGGTTCCCTTCAGCTTCTTATCGTCGACCACGATGCGGCTACCCGCTCTTGTCAGAATCGGGGTGTCCCCGTTGGACTCCAGAATGCAATCACCTCCAATCCGGCTGAGCAGGCGCCCTGTGAAAGCCATGAGCTTCTCCGCCCAGTCCGGCTGATTCGGCAGGATGTCGAACCACAGGCTGAACCGGAGCGGCATGCCGTAATCCTCGCTTTTGAATATCAGTCCCTGTCCGCCTTCTTTGGCCGTCATGGTTGCCCAGTCGAATGAGATGACAAGCTCCTCCGCCGTATTTCGAATGACGTCCCCATCCCCGGCATGCAGCGTTACAAGCGTTGCGCTCAGTTCCTCGAACGATGAGCCTGTTCCCAAATATAAATTGTAAAACACCGAGATCCACTCCTATCTATTTTGGAAACCATCTCGTGATGGTCCCGTCTTTAACAACGAACAGCTCGTCAAGGCCCTCGATCGGCCAATCATCGAACTGCTTCATCAGCTTATCCATCGAGCCCGTGTAGTCGTCCAGATTCAGAACGATGCCGCCGGCCTGCCGCTCGGTTTTGCCAACAACCGTGGACCAGATATTCCGGACGTTGCCCGTATCAGGCGAATAACAGTCAAAGGCTTTGCCGTTGATCAGGAAATCGGGGTTGGACTCGGGCAGAATGCCGTGTCCGTTGCCGCCCTTCGTGCCGGGCAGCATTTCAACATCGTATCCTTGCGAGGCCAGCAGGTCGGCGGTTTCATTTTGCCGCATGATCGGCCGCGGATCATTGGGATCAGGCGTTTCATAGTTGCCTCGCGGCTCGCCGCCGGACGTAGTAGGCTCGGTCAAGCCGGACTCCTCCGGTTTGTTCTCCGGCGGATGATTTTCCCCGGATTTATTGTCGTCGGGTTTATTCTCATCGGGCTTATTCTCGTCCGGTCTATTCTCGTCAGGTCTGTTATCTTCCGGTTTATCGTTAGGCTTGTTTTCGCCGGGTTTAGTGTCTTCCGGCTTATCGTCCGGCTGCCGGTTCTCGGGCTCCGGCTTTCCGTTCGGAGTTTCTTCATGCCGGTCAGGCATGCCCGGCGTGTCGCCGTCCGGCTTTGGTTTGAGGCCGAGCTTCGATTGAATGGCGTCCAGCAAGCCCTTTGCCCTCGGTCCAAGCCGGTCAGACAGCCATCTCAGCCCTCTTCCTACCGGAATCCGGTCGAGAAGGAAGGCCGTGAGCCCTGCCAGCATATGCTGCGGTGAAAGCAGCTTCTTCGGATCGCGGATGTAGCTGGCAATGCTGTGCCCGCTTGATGCAATATCGAGTCCGGTCAAGGCAAGCCCGAGAGCCGGCCAGAACCCGACGAACATAAAGCCCAGGGCGAAGGCGCCGAGAACGATGGCTGCCTGCTCCCACCCGCTTAGGCGGTCCCACCAGTTCTGAAGCGAATCGAACAGGCAGGCGAAGCAGGCGGAATCCGGGGTCTGCATCATCTGAAATCCCGAGAAGACGCCTGCCACAAGCAGAAGAACGGCCAGGGCTCCGAGCAGCACCCCGTATTTTTGCAAATGCTCATGAACGGCAAGTTCCCGGCTCTTAGCCTCTTCATTCCCATATAGAAAGGAGAAGCCGAGCTCACGCCTTGCTCTGTAAAAGGCAAGGAGGTTTCCGAACCTTTTTCTGCTGCTGAACAGCGCAGTTATGGTGTGAAACAACTCGGAGAACGGATTAAGAATGGATTCCTGACCGTACCTAGGCAGGCGCTGCCTGACTTTATTCAAGTCGATGTAGTCCATGACCAAGCCGCCCGCCAGCATAATCAGGAACACGTCTTTGACCCGGTAGCCTTCCCCGGTCCATTCATGGACGGTCATGATCCAGTCCGGGAGCCGGTTTTGCCCGTTCCATGCCACATGATTCAATATGGCCCAGAGCAGCAGGATAACCGGAAACAGGTAGACCCACGGAGTCAGCTTATGGCGGAAACGGACGGCGAATCCGACGCCAAGGGAAATCACTGCGGTATGTAAGGGATGGCCTTCACTCATCATTAACGGAACAATGCTTTCCTCGAAGTATCCCGGAAATAGGGTAAACAGGTCCCAATGGATCGTTTTGCCGCCCAACAACGTTACGCTGTAGTCGTACTGCCGGGCAAGATAGCCGTCATTGACCCAGCGCCTGGAAAGCTCCTCGATAAGTTGGAAGCCGACGCCCGGGGCTGCGCCCAGGAGCACGTAATCGCTAAGGCTTAGCGCAGACGCCCTGCGGGAGAAGAACAGGAATGCCGCGAGCGGCAGCAGCTTCAGGGCTTCTTCCACGATCGGGGTGGCCACCGCCATGGACCAGGCATCCGATGTGCGGCCGCCAAAGATCAGGTGCAGCAGCTGAATCGTAAGATTCGTAAGCGGCACGACCAGAATTACCCCGGACAGCACCAACAGACTGACATGCTTCCACGGCAGCGTTTTGCTCCGGCAGAGCAGCCAGAACTGCAGCAGCACGTAGAATGACCAGAGGTACTGGACCATCATGAGACGGGAATCCCTAATAAAGATGAGGCTGATTAGGAGAAAGATCAAGGAAAGCCAGGAAAATGCGTAGTAAACCTTTACGACCAAAGGGTGCTTCGCGAGCCAGGCGCGCGCCGCTTCGTATACACTCTCCACCGCATCCCGAATGCGGGTTCGGACCATCGTGATGGACATCGTTACCATGCTCCCCTCCCGTGAATGACCAAGCTTTTGCGCGAGAATCGGCGCGGGTTCGGATGATTCTTTTTTCAATATTTTTACACATTCCCGGATTCGTGTGAACCAATATAAGGAAACTTCCCGAGCGGCCGTGCAAAAATGATGCCAACGTATGAGAAGCAGGGGTGCGGAAATACCCATATCCTTAATTCCGCCCATTTAACAAGCCGCGCAAAGGCTGCTCCCGAGCCCTTCACCAATTTTACTGCTCTACTTTCGCAAAAGCCTGTTTCACATTCTGGTCTCCGCCGGTTTGCCCATGATACGGGCATTCCGCCCAATCAGATCATCATGGATTCCGCAAGCGAAGTTCTCTATAATCTTATATAATGAAACCAGCACAGGCCTAAGGAGGAGTAGCATGAAGTTTCGCGTTTCCGCCGTGCAGTACCATCTGCACACGATCCAATCGTTTGTTGATTTCGCTCAGCAATCGGAGCATTACATACGGACAGCCGAGGAGTTTGAAGCTAATTTCGTGCTGTTTCCCGAGTTCTTCACAACCCAGCTGATGTCCATTGGAGACGACCAAGGCAAGGCATTATCGATCAATGATTTGCCGGATTTCACGGACCGCTATCTGGAGCTGTTCATCCGGCTTGCGAAGCAATATGACATGCATATTATCGGCGGCACGCATGTGATTCGCCGGGCAGGGAAGCTGTATAACGTGGCGCATCTGTTTTACCCGGACGGCCGCGTGGCCGAGCAGGCCAAGATCCATATCACCCCGTCGGAGGTTACCGGATGGAATATGGGGGCAGGCGAGGGGCTCGAGGTGTTCGAGACCGAGTATGGCACGATTGCCATGCTGACCTGCTATGATATCGAATTCCCCGAAATTGTGCGGATGGCGAAGGCCAAGGGCGCCGACGTCATTTTCTGTCCGTCCTGCACGGATGACCGGCACGGCTTCCATCGCGTCCGTTATACGAGCCACGCCCGTGCGATCGAGAATCAGGTCTATGTCGTATTGACCGGAACGGTCGGCTCGCTGCCGACGGTCGATTTGATGCGGGCCAATTTCGGCCAGGCGGCCATTATTACGCCGAATGACATTCCGTTTCCTCCGAAGGGACTGCTGGCGGAAGGCGAGCTGAACCACGATATGATTATTACGGCCGATCTGGATTTAGACCTGTTATATCAGGTCCGGGAGAAAGGTTCCGTTACGACGTGGCGCGACCGCCGTACGGATCTTTATCCGGATTGGGAGTAAACGGATCGCTACAAAACACGGAAAGGCAGGGGGCGGCATGAGCAGCTATTTTCAGCGGTTTTACGTATTTGACGGCGACCGGCCGGTACCGGTTGTCATTCGCGGCTATACGGCGGACGATTTCGACGAGCTGATCGTAATTCAATCCGAAACCTTCCCGCCGCCGTATCCATCCGAGCAGTGGTGGAACAAGGAACAGCTGACCCAGCATGTAACCCGGTTTCCCGAGGGCGCGTTATGCGTGGAGGCAGACGGGGTGCTGGCCGGATCGATTACCTCGCTGATCGTGGATTACGATCCTTCGGAGCCGGCTCATTCCTGGGCGGATACAACGGACAACGGGTATATCCGGACCCATAAACCGGACGGCAATACGCTTTATATCGCGGATATATGCGTGAGACCCCGGTTTCGTAAACTGGGGCTGGGCAAATGGCTGATCCAGTCGCTGTACCATGTGACCGTGCAGCGCGGACTGGACCGCCTGTTGGGCGGCGGCCGGATGCCGGGCTATCACAAGTATGCGGACAGGATGAGTGCCGAATCCTATCTGGAGGCGGTCGTCCAGGGGAAGCTGCATGACCCGGTGATTACGTTCCTGCTTCGCTGCGGGCGCACGCCGATCGGCGTCGCGGCCGATTATCTGGAGGATGAGGAGTCATGCAATTACGGGGCTTTGATGGAATGGCGCAATCCGTTTAAAGCTGTACGGGGCGGGCTTAATTGAAGTCTTCCATAGCTATGTTACGCACGGATGAAGAGTCATAATCTACGACCATTAATGAAGGGGGCTTTGCAGTCATGGAATATATTCGGATTACTAGTATCGAGGACCCGCTGTTTCGCAGCATGCACAATCTGATGAAAGAGGTGTTCCCGTCTGAGGAGGTGCTGGAATACGAGCTGTGGAAGGAGCCGCTTGAGGATCCCGGCATCCGCGTGTTTGTAGCGCTGCATGAAGGAGAAGTGGTCGGGACGACCGAGTACCGGTATTACGAGGATTGGAACGTGGCGATGACCGACTTTACGATCATCGGCCGGGAAGGACTCGGCATCGGCCGGTTCCTGGCGCAGCATCGTTTGAAGGACCTGCATGCCCTTGCGGCCGCCAACGGGAAAGAACTGCTGGGCATGTTCGCCGAAATCTATGATCCATATCGGGTCAGCGACTACGAATTCGGCGGAATCAAGCCGATGGATCCGTTTGTACGGCGCGAGGTGCTCTCGCATCTTGGCTACAAACGTACCGATATCGACTATGTTCACCCGTCCTGGAACAACGACGGAGAGGCGGTAACCGGCCTGGACTTCTGCTTCAAGCCGAGCGATGACAGCATGTCGGAGCTGCCTGCCGAGCTGATCGTGAATTTCCTGACGCGCTACTACGCCGTCCTGCCGGAAAAGCCGCAAGCATGGCTTGATATGGTGGCAAAGCTCAAGCAGCGGGAGAAGGTAGCGCTGCTGCCCCTGTAATTTATGGAAGCTTGGTTCCCTGGGGAACCAAGCTTTTTCTTATCCCTGCTTTTAGAACAGAAGGTCGGCCGGTAGCCTGATGCCGTGAGGGGCGGCATGGAAAATAAGCAGGCTTTTTGTCGCAAAGTATGGCGCAAACCCTGCATGAAGAAGTATAATTTCTGAAGTATTGTACCATCCTCATTTGAATTGCCGGCCCATACTGGATATATTAATACAATAGGTAGAAAAAAGAGGAGCGTATCATGAACGACCGAAAACAAGCGACCATCCGTCTTCAAAGTCTTCACGAAGGCGAGAATACGGTTCAGGAGCTACCGGCTGAGGTGATCTCCAAAGGGAAGGCCTTGTATGTCCGGTATATCGAACCGAAGATGGGACCGCATCAGGGAGAAACCCGGGCGATGCTGAAGCTGACCGAAGATGAGCTGAAGCTTATCCGCCACGGGGAAGTGGAATCTGAACAGACGTTCAGATTAGGACAGAGGTTGCCGGGATTTTACCGTTCTCCATTCACCTCGTTTAATCTGTCTACGCACACTCAGCGCCTGGAGCTTGCCGTGGAAGGTATGTCCGGACGCGCTGCATGGGTGTATGATCTATACGTGCTCGATGAGTTTTCGGGGCACTTTTCCATAAGTTTGACTATTCAGGAGGCTCATGAATCATGACATTGAATCCACTAGACCATATTAACGGGCTGGTCGCGGAAGCGGTGGCCGATGCCGCCGTCGCTGCCGGACTGGTATCCCGCGAGGAGCTTCCGGCAATTACGCTGGAGGTCCCTAAGGATAAATCGCATGGGGACTTGGCTACGAACGCAGCGATGCAGCTGACCCGGATCGCCAAGAAGAACCCGCGCCAGATTGCCGAGGCGATCCTGGAGCATTTGGATACGGCGAAAGCCTCGATTGAGAAGGCCGAGATTGCCGGGCCCGGTTTTATTAACTTTACCTTGAACAAAAGCTATCTTTACCCGGTCGTTGCCCTGGTTCACGAGCAAGGGGAGCGTTACGGACGTGTCGATATCGGCCAAGGCCGGAAGGTTCAAGTGGAGTTTGTCAGCGCCAACCCGACGGGCAGCCTCCATCTTGGACATGCCCGCGGAGCGGCAGTCGGCGACGCGCTGTGCAACGTGCTGGACTATGCGGGTTATGAAGTAACGCGGGAGTACTACATCAATGATGCAGGCAACCAGGTCGTCAATTTGTGCAAATCGCTGGAAGCGCGGTATTTGCAGGAGCTTGGCCAAGAGGCTGAAATGCCGGAGGACGGCTACCACGGCGAAGATATCAAGGGCTTTGCCAAAGAGCTTGTCGCAGAGAAGGGCGATTCTCTTCTGGCGATGAATCCCGGCGAACGGACCGCATTTTTCCGTCAATTCGGGCTTGAGAAGGAGCTCGACAAGATCAAGCGCGATTTGAATCGGTTCCGCGTGCATTTTGACGAATGGTTCAGCGAAACCTCGCTGTACGAGGACGGACTGGTGGAGAAGTCGCTTGAGGAGCTGAAGGCCAAGGGCGAAGCTTATGAGAAAGACGGAGCGGTCTGGCTGCGCACAACGGACTACGGGGATGACAAGGACCGGGTCCTGGTTAAAAATGACGGGACGTACACCTATCTGACGCCGGACATCGCCTACCACCGCAACAAATACGAGCGCGGCTATGACCGCATCATCAACATTTGGGGCGCTGACCACCACGGCTATATTCCCCGCATGAAGGCGGCCATGGAGGCGCTGGGCAACGATCCGGAAAAGCTGACGGTATTGATCGCGCAGATGGTCAGCCTGTTCCAGAACGGCGAGAAGGTGAAGATGTCCAAGCGTACCGGCAAAGCGGTCACGATGGAGGATCTGATGGATGAAGTAGGCGTGGATGCGATCCGCTACTTCTTCACGATGCGGAGCATGGACTCCCATCTCGATTTCGACATGGACCTGGCGGTTTCCACCTCCAATGAAAATCCGGTGTTCTACGTTCAATATGCGCATGCCCGCATTTGCAGCGTATTCCGCCAAGCGGAGGAGCAAGGGATTGCGCTCCTTCCGCTTTCCGAGGTTAACCTCGGCGTACTCACGGCGGAGCATGAATATGACATTTTGCGCAAAATCGGCGAGCTTCCACAAGAGGTGTCGGTTGCTGCCGAAAACTACGCGCCGCACCGGATCATCCGTTATGTATACGAGCTGGCTTCGCTGTTCCACAGCTATTATAAAGCCCAGCGCGTAATTACCGAGGATGCGGAGCAGACGCAGGCACGCCTTGCGCTGCTGGGAGCCGTGCGCACGGTTATCGCGAACGTGCTGCGCCTGGTCGGCGTATCGGCGCCGGAACGGATGTAGGATTCGACCATACGCATAATCATCGACAGCCGCTTATCCATGATGGAAAGCGGCTGTTTCTATAGGCAGCGGCGTACGGGAGCTATTCGATTCGGGCATGCCGAAGCGTTCTATAATTTCATGCCCTCGCGCAAAAACTTCAGGGCATTTACCTCTCCGTCGGAAGCGCTGAAGCCCTTCTTCAGTTTAAGAGGGGTGGAGGTGCGGCGCAGCAGGGACTTGACCGTCGCCTGTTTAAGGTCAGGCTTTTGGGCGAGGAGCAGTGCGATTGTTCCGCTGATATGCGATGTGGCCATGGAGGTGCCGCTCATCTCATGATATTTGCCTTGCAGCCACGTGGATACGATTTTGTCGCCGGGGGCGTAGATATCGACAAATTGCCCACGGTTGCTGAACGCGGGGATTTTGCGGTTCCGGTCGGTTGCTCCAACGGAAATGGTATGGAGGTAGCGGGCCGGGTAATCGGCCGTGCGGCGCTTGCCGTCATTTCCGGAGGATGCAACGATAATAAGGCCTGCCTGATTGGCCTTGCTGACGATATCAAGCAAGGTTCTGCTCCGGGTCTGCATGCCGAAGCTCATATTGATGATATTGACCTCGGCCCGGACACACCAGTCAATCGCCGTTATGATGTCCGATACAAAGGCCGACCCATTGTGATCAAAGGCTTTCACCGGGTAGACCACCGATCTGGGCGCAACGCCAATCATGCCTTGCGTGCTGTTCGCTGCAGCAATCGTGCCTGATATATGCGTGCCGTGCCCGTTGTCATCATATGGCGGGATGTTCCGGTTAACGAGATTGACCCCCTTGGTCAGGGAGTATCTCAAATCCGGGTGGGCGAAATCCACACCCGTATCAATAACGGCAATCTTGATCCGATGACCTGTTGAGATTGACCAGGTTTGCGGGGCTTTGATCTGTTTGATTCCCCATGGGATCCCGGTTAGCGTTCCAATGCTTCCCTGTATCGCTTGGATATGAACCTGGTGATCCTCCTCGATCATCAGCTCGTTCCGGAATTCCGCCTCAAGCTTTGCAGTTTGGGACGCCGGAGCGATGATGGTCCGGACAAGCGGCGAGAAGCTGACTGAACCGTCGAGGCGGCTTTTTCCGGTGAGTCGCTTCCATTCGCTGATGCACGCATGGTACAGCTTAGGGTCATGAAACGTCAGGAGCCGCCGGTTCTCTCCCCGGACGTTCCGCATAGGGTTCGTCTCCGCAAGTAGTGATTGCATGATCCGGGTGTAGTCCATGTGTGGCAATCTCCCTTCTCGATGAACCGTTGCTTCAGTATTGTATGAGCCGGGGAGGGAGCCCGAATGGGACGCAGCCCTTTTTCCGGGAAATAGGCCCTGTTTCGCGTGTCAAAGCGATAGGGCGAACATAAGATACATGGAGGGAGCCTGCAGAGGTTCTTTCATCTATCCCGTAAGGAGTCGATCCTAGGGGCGGATACAGTCGGAAGGCGGAGACGATGAGTCTCCGCCTTTTTCCATGCATAAGATGCCAACCGCATAAAAACTTGATTTTTATGTTTAAATAGGTTTTACTTAGTTTTGATAATGGATATGTTGAGGGTATAACGTGAAGATTGTGTGAGAGGAAGTGTGCGTTAGTGAGTAATCCGCTCAATTTAAAGATCGATCCGGAGAAGATCCAGGAAATCCCGATGGTTGACCTGGCTTTTATGGTTCTGAAGGCGGCCAATACGCCGTATTATTACCGTGACCTGATGAATGAGGTGGCCAAGCTTCGCGGCTTTACGGAAGAAGAGATTAACGAAACGATTGCCCAGTTATATACCGAGATCAATATAGACGGACGTTTCGCTTGCGTTGGAACGAATCTGTGGGGATTGAAGCGCTGGTATCCTCTGGAGCGCTCCGAGGATCCGATTGCGAACGCCAAGCGCCCTCGCATCATCAATGATGAAGACGATGACGACGATGACTTCACCGATGAAGAGGATACGTACAGCGTGGATGACGTCGAAGACGATTACGACAGCCTGGATGACGAAGATGACGATCTCTTCGCCGAGGACGACGATGCTGACGCTGACGTTGACGACGATGTCGTGATCGATGACGACGATTTGGACGATGAGGATGCCGAAGCGGAGGAAGAAGAGAATCTGGATGGCGAGGAATTCGAAGAGGAAGATCTGGATTAATCCGTGATCGAATACCTTGGAATATGACTTGCCGAGGCCAGTTTCAGCAGGTCGTGAACGGGATTGGGAAATAGGGGGATTTTAAGCCTGTTTCTTCCCTTGACAAGCAGACAAGGCACAGAGTAAACTATTGCTTGGGCTTATGATTGTGGATTAAAATATGTTTAATATAAAAGTGCCCCGTTACTACTCGGGGTCACTTTTTTTGTTTTTATGAGCAGGTGTAGGGGTGTCTTCGGAAGGAGGACGCATCCTTGCTCATAGGGATGTCTTCTACAAGACCTCATGATCGATCTGGATGTAGTCTTTGCAGAAGACAAGGATGAAGGTATCAGAACCTGTTCCTGCCCGAATACGCATGATCGGAAGATCTGTGTGCTTATCGTGGGCCGCCTGGATGGATTGCCCACGCGAAGAGGCGGGGACGGTTTGTAATAGGTCGGAGGTCAGCTCGCTCACCCTTAGGGAAGCGGGCCGTGCTTTTTGTTGGTCCCCTCTGATGAATCTGGGGAAAACGGGTTAGGATAAACATCATATGTCGCCTGAAGTTATGGAGATTATATAGGAGGGTTTTTAACAGTGACAAAGTATATTTTTGTAACAGGCGGGGTTGTATCATCTCTCGGGAAGGGAATTACCGCCGCTTCGCTCGGCCGATTGCTGAAGAACAGAGGACTCAAGGTAACGATTCAGAAGTTCGATCCGTACATTAATATAGATCCGGGCACGATGAGTCCCTATCAGCATGGCGAAGTATTCGTAACGGACGACGGTGCGGAAACCGACCTGGACCTCGGGCACTATGAGCGATTCATCGATATCAATCTGTCGAAGAACAGCAATGTTACGACAGGGAAAGTATATTCCTCGGTAATCAGCAAGGAGCGCCGCGGCGAATATTTGGGCGGTACGGTACAGGTCATTCCGCATATTACGAATGAAATCAAGGAGCGCGTATTCCGTGCAGGACGTGAAGCCGGCTCGGATGTGGTCATTACCGAAATCGGCGGTACGGTCGGCGATATCGAGAGCCTTCCGTTCCTTGAAGCGATCCGTCAGATCAAGAGTGATGTCGGCCGCGAGAACGTGATGTATATCCATGTAACCCTCATTCCATTTATTAAAGCTGCCGGCGAAGTGAAAACGAAGCCGACCCAGCATAGCGTGAAAGAGCTCCGCAGCATTGGCATTCAGCCGAATGTCATCGTATGCCGTACGGAGCATGAGCTTTCGACGGAGATGAAAGCCAAAATCGCGCTCTTCTGCGACATCGATCCGAACGCAGTTGTGGAATGCCGCGATGCGTCCTCTCTGTACGAGGTGCCGCTGAACTTGCGTGACGAGGGTCTTGACGAGATTGTCGTCAACCACTTGAAGCTGACTACGCCGGCGCCTGACATGAGTGAATGGGAGGCTCTGGTTGAGCGCGTATCCAAGCTGGAGAAGACGGTTGAGATTGCCATCGTGGGTAAATACGTGGCGCTTCATGATGCTTACCTCAGCGTGGTCGAATCTTTGTCGCATGCCGGATTCGATGCCAATGCCGAAGTGAAGATCCGCTGGGTGAATGCCGAGGAGATTACGGACGAGAACGTGGAAGAAGCTTTGAACGGAGTCGGGGGCATCCTCGTACCGGGCGGATTCGGCGATCGGGGGATCGAAGGCAAGATCAGCGCGATCCGGTATGCCCGTGAGCGCAACATTCCGTTCTTCGGCATCTGCCTTGGCATGCAGGTATCGGTAATCGAGTACGCCCGTTCCGTCTTGGGATTGCAGGGGGCGAACAGCTCCGAAATCGATCCGGCCACCGAATATCCGGTCATCGATCTTCTGCCGGAGCAGAAGGATGTCGAGGACTTGGGCGGAACGATGCGCCTCGGCTTGTATCCGTGCAAGCTGGCTCCGGGCTCGCTGGCCGAAGCCTGCTACAAGGACGAGCTGGTGTATGAGAGACATCGTCACCGGTATGAGTTCAACAACCAATACCGCGAGGACATTGAAAAGGCAGGATTGCGCATTTCCGGGACGTCGCCGGACGGACGTCTGGTCGAAATCGTGGAGATGCCGGGCCATCCTTGGTTCCTTGCCGTGCAATTCCATCCGGAATTCACATCGCGTCCGAACCGCCCTCAGCCGCTGTTCCGCGAATTCGTGAAAGCTTCGATTCAGCATCAGGTGTAATCGGCGAGCTATAGCAGACTGCGCCCATTCCAACGCATAATAGTCCCCTTTAAGCAGACCTTGAGGCGGTTTGCTTAAAGGGGATTTTTTATGCTGAGCAGGCATCATACCTTTTAACAGCAATGGGTATTTCTGTGTTTTGGCAGGGCATTATTTTCCAGAAATTTTTCGAAAGTAAGGAAGGATTTCGACTACAGCGGGCGAATACAGATAATGGTCGGTTTATGGGGCGTTAAGGGCTCTTAGATTTGCGTATCATCAATGCCATTTAAGGATCGGGAGGCTTTGAAGAATGAACGAACCAAGCAAACACAAAGTGTTGATCGTGGATGACCAGAACGGAATTCGGATTCTGCTAGTGGAAGTGTTCAGCAGCGAGGGATATGAAACGTTCCAGGCCGCCAACGGCAAGGCGGCTTTGGAGATCGTGAAGCTGCATGCGCCGGATTTGGTACTGCTCGATATGAAAATTCCGGGGATGGACGGGCTTGAGATTCTAAAGCATATTAAACAGATGAATCCGGATATCAAGGTCATCATGATGACGGCCTACGGCGAGCTGGATATGATTAAGGAAGCGACGGATCTCGGCGCGCTGATGCACTTTACGAAGCCCTTTGATATCGACGAGATGCGGCAGGCCGTCAATATGCAGCTGAAAGGCGCGGCGAACAAGATAGGTTAAGCTATGAATTCTGCTTCAATGGCGGAGTTCTTTTTTTTGCCAATATGTGATGCAGGGGATTCGGGAAATGCTTGTTTAGTATTTACGACGCGATGTGGTATAATATATGCGTATGTTATGTCGGCTTTAAACCATAGACAAACTAAGCATCTTTAGGAGGATGAAACCATGCCATTAGTATCAATGACAGATATGCTGAACAAAGCGCTCGAAGGCAAGTATGCTGTTGGTCAGTATAACATCAACAACCTTGAGTGGACTTACGCGATTCTGGAAGCGGCTGAGCAAGAGAAATCCCCGGTTATTCTCGGTGTTTCTGAAGGCGCAGCACGTTACATGGGCGGCTTCAGCACCGTTGTGCACATGGTTAAAGGTCTGATGGAAGACCTGAAAATCACGGTTCCAGTAGCGATTCATCTGGACCATGGATCCAGTGTCGAGAAATGTAAAGAAGCGATCGACGCGGGCTTCACTTCGGTCATGATCGATGATTCCCACAGCCCGATCGACACAAATATTGCAACAACGAAGCAAGTTGTCGAGTATGCTCATGCCAAGGGAGTATCCGTTGAGGCAGAAGTGGGCATGGTAGGCGGCCAAGAAGATGACGTAATCGGCGATGTTATGTACGCGAAGCTTGATGACTGCGTGCGCATCGTGAACGAGACGGGCATCGACACGCTGGCACCTGCGCTTGGCTCCGTACACGGACCATACAAAGGCGAACCAAACCTCGGTTTCAAAGAGATGGAGGAAATTCGCGATGCCGTGAAGCTTCCGCTCGTTCTTCATGGCGGAACAGGTATCCCGACGCATGATATCAAAAAAGCGATCTCGCTCGGTACTTCCAAAATCAACGTCAACACCGAGAACCAAATTTCGTTCACGAAAGTGGTTCGCGAAGTGCTCGCCGCTAAACCAGAAGCTTACGATCCTCGTACGTTCTTGAAGCCAGGCCGTGAAGCGATCAAAGAAACGGTTGTCGGCAAAATCCGCGAGTTCGGCTCCAACAACAAAGCTTAAATTCCATACCTATTCCGAATCCCTTATTGCCCTTGGCGGCTATAACAGTAGATTTGGAATCATCTAAGATATATGTTTAGGCTGTCTTATGCTGCACCTTGAATTGGAAAGGCACCGGTTTTCTTGCGGTGCACTTTCCTTTTCATTTACTTACGAACGACTGCCATCAGAACCATTTCCGGCTGCGAAGTGATGTAGGGGGACCCGAAAGCTTATGGAAAAATTGATGATCAGCGGTGGACGCCCACTGCGAGGCACAGTCACCATCAGCGGTGCCAAGAACAGTGCTATAGCGTTAATTCCTGCCGCAATCCTGGCGGATTCAGAAGTCATACTCGATAACTTGCCGCTGCTCAGCGACGTGGCGGTGTACGCCGAAATGCTGAGAGATATCGGCGGAGAGGTATCATGGGAAGGCAATCAGATGAGAATCGACCCTTCTGATATCAAGTCTATTCCGATGCCCAACGGACCCGTGAAGAAACTGCGCGCCTCCTATTATATGATGGGTGCTATGCTTGGAAGATTTAAAGAAGCCGTGATCGGCCTGCCGGGCGGCTGTAATTTTGAACCTCGCCCGATCGACCAGCACATCAAGGGGTTTGAAGCGCTTGGCGCAACCGTGACGAATGAGCACGGTTCCATTCATCTGCATGCCAAGGAGCTGCGGGGCGCTAAGATCTACCTGGATGTAAGCAGTGTCGGCGCGACGATTAATATCATGCTGGCGGCTGCCAAAGCCAAAGGCTCCACAATTATCGAAAATGCGGCCAAAGAGCCTGAAATCATAGATGTTGCTACCCTTCTAAACTCAATGGGAGCCGTCATTAAAGGCGCCGGAACGGAGACAATCCGGATTGAAGGCGTTACGGAAATGCACGGCTGCCGTCACTCGATTATCCCGGATCGGATTCAAGCCGGCACCTACATGATTGCCGCTGCCGCCACTCGCGGCGATGTTCTCATCGACAATGTTATTCCGAAGCATCTGGAAGCGTTAACCGCGAAGCTGATCGAGATGGGCGTCGGCATCGAGGAGCTGGATGAGAGCATCCGCGTAATCGGCAAAGACCGATACAATCACGTGGATGTTAAAGCCCTGATTTATCCCGGATTCGCAACAGATCTGCAGTCGCCGATGACCAGTCTGCTTACGCAAGCCGAGGGAGTCAGCGTTCTTAGTGATTTTGTATATAGCAACCGGTTCAAGCATGTGCCGGAACTGATTCGGATGGGCGCCAAGATTCGTGTGGAGGGACGCTCCGCGATTATCGAAGGAGGCCCGCTGAATGCAGCGAAGGTCAAAGCGACTGACCTCCGTGCCGGCGCGGCGTTGGTCATTGCCGGGCTTACGGTGCCGGAGGGCGTAACCGAGGTCAGCGGCGTACAATTTATTGACCGCGGCTACGACCATTTGGTCGAGAACCTCCGCATGCTCGGGGCCGACGTATGGCGCGAGACCGAAGAAGAATAATTTTCACCCAGGATGAGGGAAATATGCCGTCTTTACTGCATATCTCCCTCTAATTTGGGTAATGCTTATCTAGTAAAGTGTAAAGTAACTCATAGAATGATAGACTTTTTTTACAATCATATTGAAGGCTTGAACGTGAAAAGACACGAAAAAATTGAATAGGTGGTTATTAAATGGATTTACAAATATCCGATTTGGAAGGCATGAAGCTAACGGATCTATATAAGCTGGCCAAGAAATACCAGATTCCGTACTACGGGCAGTTGAAGAAGAAGGAACTGATTTTTGCCATTCTTCGGGCCCAGGCTGAACAGAGCGGTTTAATGTTCATGGAGGGCGTGCTTGAAATCTTGCCGGAGGGCTACGGATTTCTCAGACCGATCAATTACTTGCCGAGCACGGAAGACATTTATATTTCGGCATCCCAGATCCGCAAATTCGATCTGCGTACCGGTGATCTGGTTTCAGGCAAATGCCGGGCGCCTAAAGAGAATGAACGATACTTCGGTCTGCTTCAGGTGAATGCCGTCAACGGCGAGAATCCTGCGGTAGCGGCAGAACGACTGCACTTTCCAGCCTTGACTCCTCTATACCCGCAAGAAAAGCTTGTTCTCGAAACATCCCCTAATCAGTTGTCCACCCGAATCATGGATTTGCTCGCACCGGTAGGTCTAGGACAACGCGGTTTGATTGTGGCACCGCCCAAAGCAGGGAAAACGCTCCTCTTAAAAGAAATTGCCAACAGCATCTCAACCAATTATCCAGATATCGAACTGTTTGTTTTGCTTATCGACGAACGTCCGGAGGAAGTAACGGACATGCAGCGCTCAGTCAAGGGAGAGGTGGTTGCTTCCACGTTCGACGAGCTGCCGGAGAACCATATTAAAGTGGCTGAACTGGTGCTCGAGCGTGCATTGCGCTTGGTGGAACATAAGAAGGATGTCGTGATCCTGCTTGACAGCATCACCCGTCTTGCCCGTGCCTACAACCTGGTCATCCCGCCATCGGGCAGAACGCTTAGCGGTGGTATTGATCCTGCGGCGTTCCATCGTCCGAAGCGTTTCTTCGGTTCGGCACGGAACGTGGAGGAAGGCGGAAGCCTGACGATTCTGGCAACTGCGCTGGTCGATACCGGCTCGCGCATGGATGATATCATTTACGAGGAATTTAAGGGTACAGGAAACATGGAGCTTCATTTGGACCGCCGATTTGCGGAGCGCCGTATTTTCCCGGCAATCGACATTCGCCGCTCGGGCACACGGCGTGAAGAAGTGCTCTTGAACAAGGAGGAGCTGGATACGATCTGGGCCATTCGTAAGAACATGAACGATTCGGCCGATTTCGTGGAGGGCTTCTTGAAAAAAATGCGTGACAGCAAAAACAACGCGGAATTTTTGGCAGCATTTGATGTCAGTGCGAACAGCAGCGGATCGGGCAGCTCGGGCAATCCGGCCAGACGTCCGTCCCGTGCATCGCAGACGGCTGCCCCTCAAAGCTAATCCCGAGTACGAAAGCCGGAGAATAGGAGATCAACATGTATTTGGTTTACGCAGATGAACAAGGAAACGTCTATGATCATCCCGAGCTGTTCGGGTTAGCCCGCAGCGCAGATATGATCGTTGAAATATTGGAGGATGAATTAATTCCATTGCCGGAAGGGGCAACGCTGGTCGGACTGCCGAACACCCGCGCCATCGGAATGGATCCCGAGAGCGGTGAGATGCTGCCGCTGGAGGAGGGCTATACCGCGGTAGGTGCTCTGCTTCCGCAGGGCTTTACCCGCCTGTGCCTGCCTGGGTATGTAAAGACCGACAAGGAATACAAGCTCCCGCTCTTCGGATATTCCGCCGTCGTGTGGAAAGACGGAGCCTTCTATACAACGGCCCGGCTGTCCGATGATCCGGAGAAGTGGAATCCGGTTAATTGCGATCTGAATGAGCTTGAGCTTGGAGTAAAGCGGCTGACCGAGAAGTATCCTGATAACCGGTTGTACGAGCATCTCTCGAATTGTGCGCTCGGGTATGAATGCCTTACCGCCTCCAACACCTTCCTGAATCGCTGGGAGGGCGCTGTGCCGGTATCCTATTCCTGCAATGCGGGCTGTTTTGGCTGCATATCGGAACAACCGGATGACAGCGGCTTCGTTGCGCCTCAGACGCGGATGAACTTCCGACCACGGGTGGATGAGCTGGTGCAGGTTATGATGGAGCATCTCAAGACGCCGGATTCAATTATCAGCTTCGGCCAAGGCTGTGAAGGTGAGCCTTCCACGCAGGCCAAGATCATTATCGAGGCAATGAGAGAGGTTCGTTCCCGGACCGACATGGGTTATATCAATATCAATACAAATGCGGGTCTGACCGACTTTATCCGCGGCATTGTCGATGCAGGGCTTGATCTTATGCGGGTAAGTACGATCAGTGCGCTGGATGATCACTATAACGCATACTACAAGCCGCGGGCCTACACATTGGCTAATGTGGAAAAATCTTTGCGCTACGCATCCGATCAAGGCGTGTATACGTCGATCAACTACTTGATCTTCCCTGGCGTAACGGATCGCGAGGAAGAGCTTGAAGCGATGATCGAGTTTGCCCGCCGTACCGGACTTCGTCTCATTCAGCTTCGGAATCTGAACATTGATCCGGAGAGCTATCTTGAGCTGATTCCTCCGGCACGGGGAGAGATTCTTGGGATGAAGCAAGCCATTGAAATTATGCAGGCCGAGCTGCCTGATGTCGTGATCGGTTCCTACACGCATGTTCCTCCCGCCGGTCAGGCGCGGCCTAAGAAAAAGCCTTTAATGAGCTAATTAATGTAGCTGTCGGTAGAGATTTGTCCATCTTGTTCGTAGATGAAGGATGGTAAGCCATTCGTAAACGCTGCTTAAAAACGATGCTTGAGCAAGCATGTTTGCGAGGATCTCCTAAAATCAGGTCCTGGATCCAGTTTTGGGCTTGGCTGAGTATTTGTGTGCGGGCTATTGCGCAATGAAAAATGCCGTGATATACTGATTTTATGTGTCCATATAACTCTGGGTCCGCATGAGGCTCAGGGCGGAAAGAGGTGAAAGGTATAATGAAACAAGAGATTCAACCGAAATATCACGTTACTACAGTAACCTGCGCATGCGGTAACACGTTCGAAACAGGTTCTGTAAAGCCGGATCTTCGTGTCGAGATTTGCTCTAACTGTCACCCGTTCTTCACAGGTAAGCAGAAATTCCTGGATGCTGGCGGTCGTGTTGATAGATTCAAAAAGAAATACGGTATCTAATAACAAGCCCTTCGCCTTTACTGGCCGAAGGGTTTTTGTTTTATTATGGCAGGGCGGGGGTTAACAACTTCTTCCGTCGGTTGCATTTTTGGTGCCCATGCGCTATACTAAAGTTCGCCGTGCTAGATGGGGAGGTAGCGGTGCCCTGTAACTCGCAATCCGCTGTAGCGAGGTTGAATTCCTGTTAGAGGTATTGTCGATGTGAGGCTGGTCCCTGCGCACAATGTTGACGGTTGGGTCCTCCGCAATGAGCACTTGTGAACCTGGTCAGGTCCGGAAGGAAGCAGCCATAAGCAAGCCCGCTCTTGTGCCGGAGGAGTGCCTAGCCCGAGTTGCTGTTCAGGATTGCCGCTCGGATCGCAATTATCAATAACAGGTGCACGGTATTACATAGCATCTACTCTAACACCCTTGCCTAAGGCAAGGGTGTTTTTGGTTAGTGGATGAATAGACGATGAAGCTCTGTAAGGATATCCAGTGGAAGAAATGGTATTTTTCCAGGTACGGCGTGCAATTCTAGAACATGTTCTGTGCGTCGATCCATGTCGATTAATTTGGATAAAGATTTCCAATTAAACGTTTTGCTAAGGCAGGGGAAAGTAGTATAGAATGTAGTATAATAATATCCGTCAGCTGATGGCTGTTGATGCGTTGGTCTGATGAATCGAAGTAGCAAACAACGATGCGCGTATGTTTTCGATACGGGTTAGTCCGGATGATGGATCCGTCCGTTCGAAAAACAACGTGAAGTGGAAGTTGAAAGAGGGTAAAGCACAGTGGAACATATCGCGCTATATCGTGCATGGCGGCCGCAGTCGTTCAGCGACATGGTGGGCCAGCAGCATATCATCCAAACCCTGCAGAATGCTATTCGCGAGCAGCGGGTGTCCCATGCCTACCTGTTCAGCGGTCCGCGGGGCACAGGTAAGACCAGTGCCGCTAAAATTTTGGCCAAAGCCGTGAACTGTGAGCATGGTCCGGCTGAGGAACCCTGCAATACATGTGAAGCCTGCCGGCGAATAACCGCAGGAGCTGTCATGGATGTCCAAGAGATCGACGCGGCTTCCAACCGCGGCGTTGAAGAAATCCGGGATTTGCGGGAGAAGGTCAAATATGCACCAACTGAGGTGCGGCGCAAGGTTTATATTATCGACGAAGTACACATGCTGACAACAGAAGCGTTCAATGCGCTCTTGAAGACGCTCGAGGAGCCGCCGGCACATGTGATGTTTATACTGGCCACCACGGAGCCGCATCGGCTTCCTGCCACCATTATTTCGCGTTGTCAGCGGTTTGATTTCCGGAGAGTTTCGCTTGATGAGCAGACGGGTCGGCTGGAGCGGATCTGTACGGAAGAAGGGATTACGGCTGAGCCCGAGGCGCTCTCGTATATTGCCAGACTTTCCGACGGCGGGATGCGCGATGCGCTGAGCATCCTGGACCAGATCGCTTCCTTTACCGGCGGCACGGTATCCTATCAGCAGGTGCTGGACATGACGGGTGGCATCGCCTCCGAACAGTTCGGCCGATTGGCCGCAGCCCTGAAGCAGGGCGATGCGGGACTCGTGCTGCAGATCGTGGAGCAGTTCATGCAGGAAGGGAAGAGCGCTGACAAGTGCATGGAGAACCTTCTGTACTATTTCCGCGACCTGCTGATGATCAAGATGGTTCCGGATGCCGACAAGCTGACGGATCGTGTGCTGAATCCGGCGGAGTTTCAAGAGATGGCAGGCGCCTTTAGCCGTGAAGAGCTGTTTCAGATGATCGATACGCTGAACCGCTATCAGGGGGAGATGAAGTACGCTTCGCAGCCGCAGACGCTGTTTGAAGTCGCTCTGTTGAAGTTATCGGGCATCGCTCAATCGGCAGGAGCTTCGGCTCAGAGCTCCGCGCAAGCCGGCAGTGCTGCTGACGCGGGCGAGGTGGCCAAGCTGAAGCAGCAGGTTGCCGCGCTGGAGAAGAAGCTGGAGCGTGTCATGCAGAACGGAGTGCCTGCTGGTGCCGGACGTGAAGCTGCCAAGCCGGCAAGAACGCCAGCGCCGAAGGTAGCGTCCACCGCCAAAATACCGCAGCATATGGATCAGTATGTCGCTTCCCGAAGCAGTGAGGCCTTTACTGCCGTGCAGCGGCAGTGGCCGCAGATTTTGCAGAATGTTAAGGAAACGAAGGTTACGGTCCATGCTTGGCTGATGGATGGGGAGCCGGTCTCCGTATGGGAAGACAATGTGCTTGTCGGGTTTAAAAACAACATCCACCGCGAAACGACCGAGAAGCCGGCCAACAAGCAGGTGATCGAGAGTGTGCTGGAGTCTTGCCTCGGCAAGCCGTACAGGCTCGTTACGATGATGCTCCGGGACTGGAGTGAAGCGGTGGAGGGCGTAGGAAAGCCCCAGGCCGAAGAGCTGAAGCTGGAGCATGAAGAGGCCGGAGAGAACGGAGAAAAACCTTGGATTGATGAGGCGATCCAGCTTTTTGGTGAAGACCTCGTTGTCATAAAAGACTAGTACGCTTAATCGCGTGCACCCTATATGAAGGAGAGATGACTCATGAATAATATGAACCAAATGATGAAGCAGGTTAAGAAAATGCAGGAGCAAATGCTGAAGGCACAGGAAGAACTCGCCACGAAAAAGGTGGAAGGCACTTCCGGCGGCGGCGTTGTTACGGTAGAGGCTAACGGACATAAGCAAATTCTGTCCATTAACATCAAGCCGGAGGCCGTTGATCCTGATGATGTGGAAATGCTTCAGGACTTGGTATTGACCGCGGTGAACGATGCGCTTGCGAAAGCGGAAGAGCTGGCTAATGCAGACATGGGCAAATTCACAGGCGGCATGAAAATCCCGGGCTTGTTCTAATCTAACCTAGAAGGAGTAGTTACATTTGTACTATCCCGAACCGATCGCGAAGCTCATCGACGCCTTTACGCGACTGCCGGGTGTGGGGCCGAAGACGGCTGCCCGCCTGGCTTTTCACGTTTTGAATATGAAGGAAGACGATGTCATTGATTTTGCCAAAGCGCTGGTGAGCGTCAAGCGGAATTTGCATTACTGCTCGGTATGCTGCAACATTACGGATACGGATCCGTGCCGGGTATGCCAGGACAAGACGAGGGACGCATCCGTGATTTGCGTCGTGCAGGATGCGAAGGATCTAGTGGCTATGGAGCGCACGAAGGAGTTTGACGGTTACTATCATGTGCTGCATGGAGCGATATCGCCAATGGAGGGGATCGGGCCGGATGAAATCCGCTTGAAAGAACTTCTCACCCGGCTTAGCGATGAAAGGGTGAAGGAGCTGATTCTGGCAACGAACCCGAATATCGAGGGGGAAGCCACGGCGATGTATATATCGCGACTGGTTCGTCCTTTTGATATTAAAGTAACCCGGATCGCGCATGGGCTGCCTGTCGGCGGTGACTTGGAGTATGCGGATGAAGTGACGCTATCCAAGGCACTTGAGGGACGGCGCGAGTTGAATTGACCTCATACATTATTATTATGGCTGTCAGCCTGCAGGTTCATCCAAAATGTCATGGTGCCATTTAGCCTTAAATAGGCGGAAGCTGCAGAGCGTTAGTTACACATGCCAAATTAACGGGAGGGGTCCCTAAGGGGTCTCTCCCGTTGGATTGTTGCGATTTTAATACAGGCGGGTATCCGGTTTAAACCGGATGCTCGCTTTTTTTATGTAATTAGGCTGGTTACCGAAGATGGCTTGTTCAAGTGCTCGCAGGTTTATGTTCTAAGTTTGTCCTCCCCTTTATATGAATGTTACAGACGGTCTGATCAAGCTGTGACCAATAACGAAGGGGTGAGCCAGATGAGAGTATGGTGGAGACCAGCGAAGAAAGACGAACAGGAAGTATATATAACGGCTGAGGAGCAGGAGCGGATGTGGCATGTGTTTATGGACGTCCGCAAGTCCCAGATGGAATGGGAGCGGGCACATATGATGTTCCAGGAGGCGACAGGACAGGATCAGATTGATTACGCCATCTATATGCTGGAAGCGGCAGAACGGAAGTATCAGATGAATTTAAAACAGGCTAAGCAGTTGAATATTAACTCTGTATTTATGCAGAAGCTTGAACAGCAGCGGGGGAACGGGTAAAGGTAGGCGCAACCCGAGGATCGATTAAGAGGAAAGGAGTTGGACTTAGATGAAGCTGATTGTTCTAGCTGTGCTGTGCATATCATTACTGCTGCTCGTTTATATCATCTTTCGGAGGAAGCTCGGTTTTGGTTGGATGACGGTATTCGGTGCGCATCTGGCCTTGTCTGCACTAGGGATCTACGTCGTGAATTTCTCAGGGATCTTTACGGAAGTCTATATACCGCTGAATCCGATGACCATTGGTACGGTTATGATATTGGGGCTGCCGGGAGTTGCTCTGCTGATCGGATTAAAATTAACGATATTTGGGTAGTTGACGCGGCGCTCGAATCTATGATACATTAATGTTCGCCCGTTTGATTCGGGTTGCTAGCAGGGTGGATGGCAAGACAAAGATTGGTTATGAAATAATTCAAAAAAAGTCTTGACCAATAGCAAGCTAGTATGATATATTATAAAAGTCGCCGCTGAGATGCGGATGACGAAAAGAAACACTGATTGATCTTTGAAAACTGAACAACGAGTGAGTGAGGATTTTACTTGTAAAATCCATTGCGGCATCATTGGACAGGCTTCGGTTTGTCGGATGGTGAAGCATAAATGAGAATTGAACGAATTCTCGTCAGTTTTTCTAAATGAGCTTAATCGCTCTTTCAATCGATCATCCTCGGATGATCCTTATTGGAGAGTTTGATCCTGGCTCAGGACGAACGCTGGCGGCGTGCCTAATACATGCAAGTCGAGCGGACTAATGGTTTCCTTCGGGAAACCGTTGGTTAGCGGCGGACGGGTGAGTAACACGTAGGCAACCTGCCCTCAAGACTGGGATAACTACCGGAAACGGTAGCTAATACCGGATAATTAAATCTGCTGCATGGCAGAGTTATGAAAGGCGGAGCAATCTGTCACTTGAGGATGGGCCTGCGGCGCATTAGCTAGTTGGTGAGGTAACGGCTCACCAAGGCGACGATGCGTAGCCGACCTGAGAGGGTGAACGGCCACACTGGGACTGAGACACGGCCCAGACTCCTACGGGAGGCAGCAGTAGGGAATCTTCCGCAATGGGCGAAAGCCTGACGGAGCAACGCCGCGTGAGTGATGAAGGTTTTCGGATCGTAAAGCTCTGTTGCCAGGGAAGAACGTCTCATAGAGTAACTGCTATGAGAGTGACGGTACCTGAGAAGAAAGCCCCGGCTAACTACGTGCCAGCAGCCGCGGTAATACGTAGGGGGCAAGCGTTGTCCGGAATTATTGGGCGTAAAGCGCGCGCAGGCGGTTCTTTAAGTCTGGTGTTTAAACCCGAGGCTCAACTTCGGGACGCACTGGAAACTGGGGAACTTGAGTGCAGAAGAGGAGAGTGGAATTCCACGTGTAGCGGTGAAATGCGTAGATATGTGGAGGAACACCAGTGGCGAAGGCGACTCTCTGGGCTGTAACTGACGCTGAGGCGCGAAAGCGTGGGGAGCGAACAGGATTAGATACCCTGGTAGTCCACGCCGTAAACGATGAATGCTAGGTGTTAGGGGTTTCGATACCCTTGGTGCCGAAGTTAACACATTAAGCATTCCGCCTGGGGAGTACGGTCGCAAGACTGAAACTCAAAGGAATTGACGGGGACCCGCACAAGCAGTGGAGTATGTGGTTTAATTCGAAGCAACGCGAAGAACCTTACCAAGTCTTGACATCCCTCTGAATCCTCTAGAGATAGAGGCGGCCTTCGGGACAGAGGAGACAGGTGGTGCATGGTTGTCGTCAGCTCGTGTCGTGAGATGTTGGGTTAAGTCCCGCAACGAGCGCAACCCTTGATCTTAGTTGCCAGCACTTTGGGTGGGCACTCTAAGGTGACTGCCGGTGACAAACCGGAGGAAGGTGGGGATGACGTCAAATCATCATGCCCCTTATGACTTGGGCTACACACGTACTACAATGGCTGGTACAACGGGAAGCGAAGCCGCGAGGTGGAGCCAATCCTAAAAAGCCAGTCTCAGTTCGGATTGCAGGCTGCAACTCGCCTGCATGAAGTCGGAATTGCTAGTAATCGCGGATCAGCATGCCGCGGTGAATACGTTCCCGGGTCTTGTACACACCGCCCGTCACACCACGAGAGTTTACAACACCCGAAGTCGGTGGGGTAACCCGCAAGGGAGCCAGCCGCCGAAGGTGGGGTAGATGATTGGGGTGAAGTCGTAACAAGGTAGCCGTATCGGAAGGTGCGGCTGGATCACCTCCTTTCTATGGAGTACCTCGCTTCCGTAGCGAAGCGGTACAAATACGGTCAGCGCAAGCTGCCGGATAAATAGGCTTTACGAAGTAAAGTCAACCAACTCACTCGTTGGTCAGTTTTGAGAGGTCAATCCTTTCATACATACGTTTGGTGATGATGGCGGAAGGGTTCCACGCGTTCCCATACCGAACACGACCGTTAAGCCTTCCAGCGCCGATGGTACTTGGACCGAAGGGTCCCGGGAGAGTAGGACGTTGCCAAGCGTATGATATGGGCCCTTAGCTCAGCTGGTTAGAGCGCACCCCTGATAAGGGTGAGGTCGGTGGTTCGAGTCCACTAGGGCCCACCATAACAACTTTATATACTTCCTAATATGGGGCTATAGCTCAGCTGGGAGAGCGCCTGCCTTGCACGCAGGAGGTCAGGGGTTCGATCCCCCTTGGCTCCACCATATTTATTCTTAACGCTTCCATAAATTGCAGGTTGTACTGTGATGGAGGTTGTGGTAAGATAGTCTTCCGGTCGAAAGACTGGCATTGATCCTTGAAAACTAGATAACGAAACGAATTTGCGTTTTAGAAATATCCTTTTAGCTGAACTTGTGTCAAAACAAGTTTCAATAAAAGTAGCATAAGGTTAAGCTACTAAGAGCACACGGAGGATGCCTAGGCGCTAGGAGCCGATGAAGGACGTGGCGAACAACGATACTGCCTCGGGGAGCTGTAAGCAAGCTTCGATCCGGGGATGTCCGAATGGGGAAACCCAGCTGGTGTAATAGCCAGTTACCCGTATCTGAATACATAGGATGCGAGGAGGCATACCCAGGGAACTGAAACATCTAAGTACCTGGAGGAAGAGAAAACAAGAGTGATTCCGTCAGTAGCGGCGAGCGAACGCGGAACAGCCTAAACCAGAGAGCTTGCTCTCTGGGGTTGTGGGACGTCTCACATGGAGTTACAAAGGTTTAGATTAGACGAACAGGTCTGGAAAGGCCGGCCATAGAAGGTAAAAGCCCTGTAATCGAAAATGTGAACCCTCCGAGACGGATCCCGAGTAGTGCGGGGCACGTGAAACCCCGTATGAATCCAGCAGGACCATCTGCTAAGGCTAAATACTCCCTAGCGACCGATAGTGAAGCAGTACCGTGAGGGAAAGGTGAAAAGCACCCCGGAAGGGGAGTGAAATAGAACCTGAAACCGTGTGCTTACAAGAAGTCAGAGCCCGTTATAGGGGTGATGGCGTGCCTTTTGTAGAATGAACCGGCGAGTTACGTTCCCATGCAAGGTTAAGGCGAGAAGCCGTAGCCGCAGCGAAAGCGAGTCTGAATAGGGCGACTTAGTATGTGGACGTAGACCCGAAACCGTGTGATCTACCCCTGTCCAGGGTGAAGGTGCGGTAACACGCACTGGAGGCCCGAACCCACGTACGTTGAAAAGTGCGGGGATGAGGTGGGGGTAGCGGAGAAATTCCAATCGAACTCGGAGATAGCTGGTTCTCCCCGAAATAGCTTTAGGGCTAGCCTCGGAATTGAGAGTCGTGGAGGTAGAGCACTGATTGGGTGCGGGGCCCGCAAGGGTTACCAAGCTCAGTCAAACTCCGAATGCCATAGACTTATATCCGGGAGTCAGACAGTGAGTGCTAAGATCCATTGTCAAAAGGGAAACAGCCCAGACCATCAGCTAAGGTCCCCAAGTGTGTGTTAAGTGGGAAAGGATGTGGAGTTGCACAGACAACCAGGATGTTGGCTTAGAAGCAGCCACCATTTAAAGAGTGCGTAATAGCTCACTGGTCGAGTGACTCTGCGCCGAAAATGTAACGGGGCTAAACACACCACCGAAGCTATGGCTTGATGCTTGCATCAGGGGTAGGGGAGCGTTGTATGTAGGTTGAAGGTGTACCGTAAGGAGCGCTGGACAGCATACAAGTGAGAATGCCGGTATGAGTAACGAAAAGATCAGTGAGAATCTGATCCGCCGAAAGCCCAAGGTTTCCTGAGGAAGGCTCGTCCGCTCAGGGTAAGTCGGGACCTAAGGCGAGGCCGAAAGGCGTAGTCGAAGGACAACAGGTTGAAATTCCTGTACCACCGTAAACCGTTATGAACGATGGGGTGACGCAGGAGGGTAGTGACGCGGACTGATGGATGTCCGTCCAAGCAGTGAGGCTGATGTGTAGGCAAATCCGCACATCGTAAGGCTGGGCTGTGATGGGGAGTGAAAATTACAGTAGCGAAGGTCATGATCTCACACTGCCAAGAAAAGCCTCTAGTCAGGTGAAGGTGCCCGTACCGCAAACCGACACAGGTAGGCGAGAAGAGAATTCTAAGGCGCGCGGAAGAACTCTCGTTAAGGAACTCGGCAAAATGACCCCGTAACTTCGGGAGAAGGGGTGCCTCGGTAGGGTGAATAGCCCGAGGGGGCCGCAGTGAAAAGGCCCAAGCGACTGTTTAGCAAAAACACAGGTCTGTGCGAAGCCGCAAGGCGAAGTATACGGGCTGACGCCTGCCCGGTGCTGGAAGGTTAAGGGGAGCGGTTAGGAGGTAACTCCGAAGCTGTGAACCGAAGCCCCAGTAAACGGCGGCCGTAACTATAACGGTCCTAAGGTAGCGAAATTCCTTGTCAGGTAAATTCTGACCCGCACGAATGGCGTAACGACTTGGGCGCTGTCTCAACGAGAGATCCGGTGAAATTTTAATACCTGTGAAGATGCAGGTTACCCGCGACAAGACGGAAAGACCCCATGGAGCTTTACTGCAGCTTGATATTGGATTTGGGTACGATCTGTACAGGATAGGTGGGAGCCTTTGAAGCATGAGCGCCAGCTTGTGTGGAGGCGACGTTGGGATACCACCCTGATCGTATCTAGGTTCTAACCTGGTACCGTGATCCGGTACGGGGACAGTGTCAGGCGGGCAGTTTGACTGGGGCGGTCGCCTCCTAAAGAGTAACGGAGGCGCCCCAAGGTTCCCTCAGAATGGTTGGAAATCATTCGAAGAGTGCAAAGGCATAAGGGAGCTTGACTGCGAGACCTACAAGTCGAGCAGGGACGAAAGTCGGGCTTAGTGATCCGGTGGTACCGCATGGAAGGGCCATCGCTCAACGGATAAAAGCTACCCTGGGGATAACAGGCTTATCTCCCCCAAGAGTCCACATCGACGGGGAGGTTTGGCACCTCGATGTCGGCTCATCGCATCCTGGGGCTGAAGTAGGTCCCAAGGGTTGGGCTGTTCGCCCATTAAAGCGGTACGCGAGCTGGGTTCAGAACGTCGTGAGACAGTTCGGTCCCTATCTGTCGTGGGCGTAGGAAATTTGAGAGGAGCTGTCCTTAGTACGAGAGGACCGGGATGGACGTACCGCTGGTGCACCAGTTGTTCCGCCAGGAGCATGGCTGGGTAGCTACGTACGGACGGGATAAGCGCTGAAAGCATCTAAGCGTGAAGCCCCCCTCAAGATGAGATTTCCCAGTATGTAAGACCCCTTGAAGACGACGAGGTAGATAGGTTGGAGGTGGAAGTGCAGTAATGCATGGAGCTGACCAATACTAATCGGTCGAGGGCTTATCCTAAAAGCTTTACGAAGTAAAGCTCGCTACGGAAGCATGAACATAAACCCACCAAAGTGAAGAAGAGCTTCGAAGCTGATTCCGATTACTTTGGCGGGGCCCGGAAAGATCTGAGGATCTGAAGGGATAACGCTACGGATTCTAAACAACGCAAAGACGTTTCGTATCTAGTTTTCAGGGTTCAATCTCTGAAACTGCATAATAAGTTATGATGGAGAGATACCCAAGTGGCTATAAGGGGACCCTCTGCTAAGGGGTTAGACTGCGTAAGCGGTGCGAGGGTTCGAATCCCTCTCTCTCCGCCATTGATATAACTTGAATGCATAGGAATTTGTTATGGCGGCGTAGCTCAGCTGGCTAGAGCGTACGGTTCATACCCGTGAGGTCGGGGGTTCGATCCCCTCCGCCGCTACCATACATATTCGGAGGCTTAGCTCAGCTGGGAGAGCATCTGCCTTACAAGCAGAGGGTCGGGGGTTCGATCCCCTCAGCCTCCACCATGAATATTTTGTGCGTCCTTATATGCGCCGGTGTAGCTCAATTGGTAGAGCAACTGACTTGTAATCAGTAGGTTGGGGGTTCAAGTCCTCTCGCCGGCACCATCTAAAATGCGGAACTGTGGTGTAGAGGCCTAACATGCCTGCCTGTCACGCAGGAGATCGCGGGTTCGAATCCCGTCAGTTCCGCCATTTTATTTACCAGCATAAAAGTGAATCGGTTTCCACAGATTAAAGTGGGAAGTGTTACACTCCGCACTTTATTTTTATGCCAATTACATATGGCTCGGTAGCTCAGTCGGTAGAGCAGAGGACTGAAAATCCTCGTGTCGGCGGTTCGATTCCGTCCCGAGCCACCTTTATATTTTGGAGGATTAGCGAAGTGGCCAAACGCAGCAGACTGTAAATCTGTTCTCGTACGAGTTCGGTGGTTCGAATCCATCATCCTCCACCAGTATTACGAGCCATTAGCTCAGTTGGTAGAGCACCTGACTTTTAATCAGGGTGTCGAAGGTTCGAGTCCTTCATGGCTCATCTCAAAAGTCGTCAACATTGTTGGCGGCTTTTTTGTTATATTCTCCTATTTTGTTTAGAAAATGAGGCTAGCGATGCTTGGACGGGAAGGGTAAGCTTTCCCGTGATTTGTGGAGGCTTCCGGCATGAAATTGTCGTTCCCGGCGGTTCGTGTGCTAAAATAAGAAAAAACGATAAAGTGGTGGGGACATCAATGGTGGAGATGGAGCACATCGTTCAGCAGCTGGAGCAGACCCTGGGCATATCCCTGAGATTGAAAACATTGAATGAGCAAGAATATGGAGAACTCGCTAAGGCGCTAGCGGCTTCTCAAGATGATGCGGTGAGTATCGGCGGGTCACAAGGCAAGCGGTCGACTCAATCCAAGGCGAAAAGTCCTCAATTTCAGCACGGACAAGCCAGGTCCATGACGCTAACGGCAGCCGGTGCCTATGACAACGAAGCACTCGGTGAGATTTGGATCCCGATCCAAATGCAGAAACCGGGTATCGTGATTGCAGCGGCCCGGGGGGATTTAACCGTTTCGGAAATCCGGCTCATTGAGCTATGGCTCTCCACACTGCGAGGAGCCTCATCTTTAAATGCCAAGAGCGGTTCTAAAGCTGAGGAGGAGCGTTCTGCACAGCAGCTGGGCGCATGGCTGAAGGAGTGCTTGGAAGCAGGTGAGCAGGTTGCCGAGCTGCCTGAAGAGCTGCCGATCCGTTCAAGCCTGTCGGCGGATATGGTGCCGTTTCTGCTCCTGAATGAAAGCGAACATGCCCCGGCCCCGAGCTATAAGGCATTGCAGCGACTATTACGGAGCTATTTTGACGGAGACATTGTACTTGTGCCGCTGCATGAGAAGGAATGGCTCATTCTGGCAGAGCAGCAGCTGCTGGTGGGCATTGTGGATGATAAAGAAGAGCTTACTGCCGAAGGGGAGCAGGACTCGCTGGCCTTATTCTGTATGGGGCTATACGAGCTGATCTCTACGGAATGGGTCGGGGACTTTCATATATCGGCCATACCTTCCGTAAATGCCTTACACGCCCTTCCGCAGGCGGTGAACATGCTGAGGGAAACGATGACCATCGGGCGTACGTTTCAGGTTAAGGAACATATACACCTGTCGACCGGGCTTCATTTAGAACGTTTGGTATACAGTATTCCCGAATACCAGCGCAATTTATTTTTACGAGAGTATGCCGCCGGTCATACCGATCTGTTCGAGGATAGCGAGACGTTATCGACGCTGGAATCCTTCTTCGAGCTGGACTGCAACGTCAGTGAGACGGCCAAGCATCTGTATATCCACCGGAACACGCTGCTGTACCGCCTGGATAAGATCAAGCAGGAAACGGGGCTGGACGTTCGAAGCTTCAGCGATGCGGTATTAGTGAAAATAACACTGCTATTGTATAAAGTGACGAAAAGGAAATAGGTTTTTTGTGCAGATTGTGTATAGCAAGTCAGGTGCCCATCAGGTAATATAATATTATAAATTGTATTCGATTTCATAACTTTCCTAAGAGGGGGCAAATGCACATGGCAGGTGTACGCTTAGAGCATATTTACAAGAAGTATCCAGGTGCGGATAAAGCAACGGTAATCGACGTGAATCTTGATATTAAAGATAAAGAATTCTTGGTATTGGTAGGTCCGTCCGGTTGCGGTAAGTCCACAACGCTGCGTATGATCGCAGGTCTTGAGGAAATTTCCGAAGGTAAACTCTACATTGGCGACCGCGTCGTTAACGATGTAGCTCCTAAAGATCGTGACATCGCGATGGTGTTCCAGTCCTACGCGTTGTATCCGCATATGAACGTATATCAGAACATGGCATTCGGCCTGAAACTCCGTAAAGTGAAGAAAGACGAAATCGACAAGCGTGTACGTGAAGCAGCAAAAATTCTGGATATCGAGCATTTGCTGGACCGCAAGCCGAAGGCTCTCTCCGGTGGTCAGCGTCAGCGCGTTGCCTTGGGCCGTGCGATCGTCCGCGATCCGCAAGTCTTCCTGATGGACGAACCGCTTTCCAACTTGGATGCGAAGCTCCGCGGTCAGATGCGTGCAGAAATCACAAAGCTGGTTAAGCGCCTTGAAACCACTTGTATCTACGTAACGCACGACCAGACAGAGGCCATGACGATGGGTGACCGTATCGTCGTTATGCAGGATGGTATCATTCAGCAAGCCGACTCTCCGGAGCAGCTGTACAACAACCCAAGAAACCTGTTCGTTGCAGGCTTCATCGGTTCCCCAACCATGAACTTTATTAACGGTAAGCTGTCCGAGCAGAACGGCGGCGTATACTTTACTGCCGATGGACTGAATGTACAGGTTCCAGGCGGTAAGGCACAGCTTCTGAAGAATAAATCGATGATCGGCAAGGAAGTTATTATGGGTGTTCGTCCAGAAGATATCCATGAAGAGCCAGTATTCCTGGAAGCTTCCCCGAACACAATCTTCACGGCTAAAGTTGACGTTACAGAGAACCTCGGTCACGAGATGCTCTTGTACCTGAGCGGACTTGGTACGGATACCGTAATCGGCCGCGTTGACGGACGTTCCACTACTCGTGAAGGCGACAATGTGAAATTGGCTATCGACATGAACAAAGTTCATATCTTTGATAAAGAGTCCGAATTGAACGTATTGGTGGAGGACTAATCCCCAAGGCAGAAACGGCTAACTCTTGAAAAACCGCCCCTCAAGGGCGGTTTTTTTAGGTATTCGATGAGGGTGACCATGATATGAAATCAGCAGCATGAGCGATAACCTGAATTGCAATCCTTGGTTTTTTTCGATAAGATAAGCACAAAGCAGGGCCTACATCACGAATGCTAAGAATAGGATTGAGACAGCTGCGTACTAAGGCCACATCATTGCATGATGAAGTTTGGCATCGCCGTAAAACCGGCGACAACCGATGAAACAAATCATGGATAACGGGTCTTTCAGCCTATTAAGGCAGGCTTCGTTATGATGTTTACATACTGGATGAAGAGGGGTAAGACCATGGCCAAGAAAGTAAAAGTGTCCGAGCTGGTCCAACAATTCCAGCTGGAGGTCATTTCGGGCGAGGAGGGCTTGAAACGTCAGATTACAACGGATGATCTTAACCGCCCGGGTCTAGAGATGGCAGGTTATTTCGAATACCATCCGCGTGAGCGCGTACAGCTTTTGGGACGGACAGAGCTGGCATTTTTCGGTATGCTCAAGCCTGAGGAGCGAAAGGAGCGGATGCGCAGCCTGTGCACGGATGAAACACCATGCATTGTCGTAACCCGTTCCCTGGAAGTGCCGGAAGAGTTAGTTGAAGTCAGCAAAGAGAAGGGCTTGCCGGTGCTGCGGAGCAGTATGGCAACTACCATTTTAACAAGCCGATTTACGAGCTTCCTAGAGCGTCGACTGGCTCCGACGACTACGATCCACGGCGTATTATGCGATGTGTATGGCGTAGGGATGCTTATCACCGGTTCAAGCGGGATCGGGAAAAGCGAGACCGCCCTGGAGCTGGTGAAGCGGGGACATCGCTTAATTGCGGACGATGCGGTGGAGATTCGCCAAACCTCCGATTTTCAGCTTCATGGCACGGCGCCGGAGTTAATCCGTCACCTGCTGGAAATCCGCGGAGTCGGCATTATCAACGTCATGACATTGTTCGGCGCCGGTGCCGTCCGGAACAACAAACGAATCACGCTGGTCGTTCGTTTGGAGGCCTGGCAGCAGGATAAGCAGTATGACCGTTTGGGATTGGATGAAGAGACGACACGCATTATTGATACCGACATTCCTCTAGTGACCATTCCGGTTCGTCCTGGGCGTAACCTTGCGGTTATTATTGAAGTTGCGGCAATGAATTACCGATTGAAGCAAATGGGACTCAACGCGGCACTTCAGTTTACGAACAAATTAACAGCAACGATTAACGAAGATATGGATGACTTGGATTAGGACTAGGGGAGGTTAAGTTATGACGCAAACATTACTTATCGATCCAGTGGCGTTCTCCATTGGATCGCTGAGTGTTCATTGGTATGGCCTGATTCTGGGCTTAGGCGCATTGGTCGGGCTGCTCTTGGCCATTCGGGAAGGGAAACGGTTCGGTATTCCGCAGGAATTTTTCATGGATCTGCTGCTGCTTGGGGTTCCATCCGCAATCATTGCTGCACGTATTTATTATGTGGCTTTCAAGTGGGAAGACTACAAGGATAATTTCCTGGACGTGTTCAAAATTTGGAATGGCGGGATCGCCATTTATGGTGCGCTGATCGGCGCCGTTATTTGCGCTGTCATTTATGTGCGCAGGAAAGGCTATTCGTTCTGGCGGATTGCCGATATCTGTGCGCCGTCCTTGCTCGCCGGTCAAATTATCGGACGCTGGGGAAACTTTGTGAACCAGGAAGCGTACGGCGGACCGGTAGAGGAGTCCTTTTTGCGCAACACGCTGAACCTGCCGGATTTTATCGTCAATCAAATGAATGTGCAGGGAGTCTTTCATCACCCGACCTTCCTGTATGAGTCGTTATGGAACGTTGTCGGCATCATCCTGGTCCTGATTATACGGAGACTTCGGTTTCTGCGGGCCGGCGAGCTGTTTATCGGTTACTTTATCTGGTATTCCATCGGGCGGTTCTTTATCGAAGCTGTTCGAACGGACAGCTTGGCGTTCCAGGGAGCACAACCCGTGGCAGACTTCATCAACAATACGCTGTGGGCTCCAATGAGATGGATGGGCTTCGAGCTCGGGTATCTGGACCCGGCTTATGGCAACATCCGGATATCGCAGCTCTTGTCGATCCTGCTCGTGATCGGGGGCATTGTGCTCATTATCGTGCGGCGGGTGACGGGAAAAGCCAACGAACGGTACCTGGACCCGATTGTCTCCACAAAGGCAGTCTCCGAAGCGCCAGAAGCCGACCCGCAAGCCGGGAAGAGTCCGGTTTCGGCTGCCAAGGCTTCTGAGCCGGTGTCCGCAAACCGAACCGATAAGGTGCAGGAAGACGCTAACGTCAAAATCCAGGAGGAGGATCGCCCCGCAACCCCGCGCGATTCGGGCAATGGGGAGTCTGATTCGTATACAGAGGATCCGGCCTTGAAGCCGGACACGGAGGATAAAAAGGAGTAGCAGCATGATTGAAACCGTACTGTTTGATTTGGATGGCACCATTATCGATACCAATGAATTGATTATTTCATCTTTTCTCCATATCTTCGAGTCCCGACAGACGGGTCCACTGACGCGGGAACAAATCATTCCCCATATGGGGACGACGTTGGAGCAGCAGCTTCAGGCTTTCTCCGGCGCGGAGGATGTGAGTTCCTTCGTTCAAGCGTACCGCTCCTACAACGCGCTTCATCATGATGAGATGGTGCGAACGTTCCCTCACGTAAACGAAGTGGTGGAGCGACTCTATAAACATGGACTTGCACTGGGCGTCGTTACCACGAAGATCCGGCCATCGACCATGATGACGCTGGAGAAATATGATCTGGAGCGGTTTATGTCTGCGATTGTGACGGTAAACGACGTGGAGCATCCGAAGCCGCATCCCGAGCCCGTGCTGACTGCGGTGGAGCGGCTGGGAGCAAACCCGGAGACGACCCTCATGATCGGCGACAGCCCGGTGGACATCCAGTCCGCCAAAGCGGCAGGCGTGAAGGCCGCAGCCGTGGCCTGGTCGCTTAAGGGGGAGCAGCAGCTTCAAGCATACGAACCGGATTACATCATTCGGGATATGAGAGACCTGTATGACATCGTAGGACTTCCTAAAGAATAGGAGTTTGGGGCAGCATGGCCAGAAAGTTAACCCGTTACCCGGTCGAGGGACCGAATGCGCTGTGGCAGATCTATCGCACGGTCAGTCCGTTTAAAGGTGTCAAGAATTTCATTTTCATTCAGCTTGCCCGTTATTGCCCGATTCTTCCAATGAAGAACTGGATCTATCGCCGTATGCTGGGCATGACGGTCGGCAAGCATACCGCTTTCGGATTGATGGTTATGGTGGATGTGTTCTTTCCCGAGAAAATCACGGTCGGCGAGAATTCGGTGATCGGGTACAACACGACGATCCTCGCGCACGAATACCTGATTAAGGAGTACCGTCTTGGCGAGGTGCGGATTGGAGAGAATGTGCTGGTCGGTGCCAATACGACGATTCTGCCGGGCGTTACGATCGGGGACGGCGCGGTAGTTGCAGCCGGTTCCGTTGTACATAAAGACGTTGCTCCCGGGGCATTCGTAGGGGGAAACCCGCTGCGAGAGCTGGGAAGGGCAGCAGCGGAAAACGAGTCAATATGAGGCAATGCGGCAGGAATGGTTCCCATTCGACAGGATTTATTGTAGAATGATAGAGGATCGTCAAGAAGCGAACTTATAGTCCCTTGGGTATGATGCGCCTTGAGGGACTTTTTTGTCGGTTCCGAAGCGTGATACATGTAAAAAGATATGAAAAAATGGATACAAGGAGGCGACGCTCGACATGTCTGCTACGCTGATCAAGAAGGAGCGGCTGCCGCAGTTGGATATTTACCGCGCGTTAGCGATTCTGGGCGTGCTGCACGTTCATGCGACATCCTTTGCCACGGTCGATGCAATTGATTCGAGATTTTACTATATTATTAACTTCATCAATATCTTCTTTAAATATGGAACGCCTTCGTTTATATTTCTGAGCAGCTTCGTTCTGTTCTATAACTATGCGGACCGACCATTGACTAAAGAATTAATCGGGAACTTCTATAAACGGCGTTTGTTGTACATTCTGCTCCCGTATTTGCTGTTCTCGATCCTGTATTTCTTTGTCCGGATGTATCAAAACGGCTACTTGGGCCCGTCATTTGATTTGTCGGCACAGCTGCCGGTCTTTTTCGAGCGATTGATTCGCGGTCAGAACTACACGCACTTATACTTTGTGTTTATCAGCTTACAGTTCTACATTCTGTTTCCGATCTTCCTGGCACTGTTCAAGTCTTCCCGTTTTCTGGTCCGGTGGGCCGTGCCGATCGGATTCCTGCTGCAGTGGGCGTTTATTATCTGGAATAAATACGAGCTGCGGTACGAGTTTAAAGGAAGCTTGGCCATTTCCTATTTGGCTTATTATATGCTTGGTGCATTTCTTGCTATGCATTATGACAAGTTTAAGGACTGGCTTACCTTATCCTGGTGGAAGCAAAGTGCAAGGCAGAAAGCCGGAACGGTTGTGCTATGGGGAGGCTGGCTGTTCATGGCGCTGACGCATGTGCAGATCTGGTACAACCAACGCTTGCACGGAGCCAAATACGATTCCCTGCTGTACGAGCTGCTCTGGAACCTGCATACCATCTTCTCCGCACTCGTCCTGATGCAGCTGGCCAACTGGCTGTACCACGGCGGCTGGAAGTGGCTCGTGAAGCTCTTAACACGAATCGGCGAGCTGTCTTTCGCCATCTACCTGGTTCACCCGTTGTGGCTGTTCCTTTATCGGGAGCTCGATCCGAAGCTGAACCCGGTAACCGACGATTATTTGATCTGGGTCTATGGCGGAATGGTAACCGCGCTGATCGTAAGCGGGCTGGCCGTACAAGCCTTTATGCGGTGGATTCCTGGGGCTTGGGTGCTGCTCGGAAGCATTCCGCGTTCGCTCAAGCGGGCTCCTAAGACACCGGCGCCGTCCCATTCGAAGGACACCGTTACCGGTGACAGCCGAAAATCGGTGGATCTCTAATCCGAATACTGAACTGCGAAGTAAAGAGAATGCTGCACTCATGCGAACCGTCCGGGAATCCGGACGGTTTTTTTTGCGAGTATATGGGGTAAAAAAATCGTGCGCCCGAGTAATGTGTTTGCATTCCATTGACGATAAGGTTACATTCATGGTAATATAGCCAATATTATTCTTTATCTTATTAGCAAGTTAACACTTTACCATATTGAAGTAAATCGCAAAACGGACTGAATTTGAGGTGGGATCATGTCTAAACCGAAGGGCTTCGAGAAACCGGCAGGCGTCCGGGATTATCTCCCGCATGCGGTCGCCAAGCTGCGCCGGATCGAGCGTGAGGTGCTGGCTTGCATGGATCGCTGGGGATACCGGCAAATTATGACGCCGACGATGGAATATTACGATACGGTAGGCGTGGCTAGCTCCACGTCGGACCAAAAGCTGTTTAAGCTTCTCAATAAACGGGGCACCACGATGGTGCTGCGGTCGGATCTGACTGCGCCCATCGCCCGGGTTATGTCTTCGCTGCTGAAGGATGAGCCGCTTCCGGTTCGACTGTCCTACCATGCGAATGTGTTTCGGGCAATCGAGGAGGAGGCTGGGAGAGAGGCGGAATTTTTCCAGACCGGCGTTGAGCTTGTCGGCGACGACTCACCGGAAGCGGATGCCGAGGTTATCGCGCTGGCGATTGAATCATTGCGGGCTGCCGGGGTAGAACGGTTCAAAATCGCCATGGGACATATGGGGTTCCTGAACGGTCTGCTGCAGGAGGTACTCCCGGAACGGACGGAGGATCAGGAAAATCTGAAGCAGGATCTGCTCAATCGCGACTACGTCGGCTACAGGGGAACCATCGCCGGGTTGAAGCTGGAGGCACGGCAGCAGGAGCAGCTGGAAGGCATTCTCCGGCTTCGCGGAGGCAAAGAGATCGCCGAGCAGGCATTGGAGATTAGCAGCAATCCGCTAGCGCGCTCCTCCATTGAGCACATGGGTCATGTGTGGGAAGTGCTGGAGGCTTACGGGGTATCGGGACATGTAATGATCGATTTGACGCTGCTCGGAGACTTCTCCTATTACACAGGGATCACGTTTGAAGGGTATGCCGCAGAGCTGGGATCGCCTGTGGCGAACGGCGGTCGTTATGACAAGCTGTTGAAGCAGTTTGGCCGCGATGTTCCGGCTACCGGATTTGCGCTGAAGACCAATCGGATTCTGGATGGCGTTCCAGGCGCGGCGATGGAAGAGCCGCTCCCGATCCTGGTCCGCTATACGGCGGAGTGCCGGGAGGAAGGCTTGGCCAAAGCGGCGAAGCTGCGGGCAGAAGGCCTCACGGTAGTAACATCGTTGATTCGTGAGAACGATCAGACCGAGCACGTCGGAGGCTCATCAGGCGCAGCAGGCAGCTTACTGAACAAAGGCTACCGGGAAATCATTACACTAAAGTAGTCCCGGCGGAGTAGAATATGCGAGATTTAGAGCTTCAATCAAGGTTAAGTCAGGAGGATTGAACGTGACGGAAACGTTGAAAGTAGCGATGCCCAAAGGGCGTATATATAAAAAAGCCTCCGCGCTGTTCCGTTCAGCCGGACTGCCGATTCCCCTCGATGTGGATGAGACGCGGAAGCTGGTCATCCCATTGCCGGAAGCCGACATGGAATTCATTCTGGCCAAGCCGGTCGATGTGCCGACCTATGTCGAGTATGGCGTAGCCGATATCGGCATTGTCGGCAAGGATGTGCTTCTGGAGGAGAACAAGGATGTCTACGAGCTTCTTGATTTAGGCATTGCAAGATGCAGGATGTCCATCATCGGGCTGCCGGACTGGAAGCCCGGCATTCACCAGCGGGTCGCAACCAAGTATCCGAATGTGGCCTCCCAGTATTTCCGCGAGCAAGGACAACAGGTTGAGGTTGTCAAGCTGAACGGCTCGATTGAACTCGCGCCTCTGATCGGTCTGGCAGACCGCATCGTGGATATGGTGGAGACCGGACAGACGCTTAAGGAGAACGGATTGGTTGAAATGACGAGCCTGTTCGAAATTACAAGCCGTCTTATTGCGAACCGCGTCAGCTACCGAATGAAGAATAATGAAATTCAGGCATTGTGCGACCGGCTGCAGCAGGTTATAACGGAAGGGCAAGTTAACCGCTAAAACGGCTTGGCGTATAGGCAGCAGGGTATACGAATCGATAAAGAAGAAACACCACGTAAGAAATCGGACATCAGCGTTACGTCAGGAATCAAGCGGGATAGGGGGAGATCATGGTGAAGGTAGTATCAGCATCCGACTTTCAATTGAATCGGGAAAATGACTATGGCACACCGGAGCAGAATGAAATCGTCAAAACGATCGTACAGGCGGTGCGGACCGAAGGCGATGCCGCGCTGCTGCGGTATACCGAGCAGCTGGACCGGATCCGGTTGACGGCCGGGCAGCTCCGCGTTACGGACGAAGAGCTGCAGGCCGCTTATCAGAAGGTAGAGTCATCGTTCGTGGAAGCGATCCGGGCGGCGGCGGACAATATTCGCGCCTTCCATATGAAGCAGAAGCGGAATTCATGGATGGACGTTCAACCGGACGGAAGCATACTCGGGCAAATTATCCGCCCTTTGAAGCGGGTCGGAGTATATGTACCCGGGGGCAAGGCGGCATATCCTTCGTCGGTGCTGATGAACGTCATTCCGGCTCAGGTGGCCGGCGTTCCCGAAATCGTCATGGTAACCCCGCCATCCACCGGGGGAGAGGAAGGGATCAACCCTTATATTCTGGTAGCTGCCGCGGAGGCCGGCGTTACGGAATTGTACCGCGTAGGCGGCGCTCAGGCGATTGCCGCATTGGCCTACGGCACCGATAGCATAGCTCGAGTGGACAAAATTTGCGGACCGGGCAACATATTTGTGGCGCTGGCGAAACGCGAAGTGTATGGCGCCGTCAACATTGACAGTCTTGCCGGACCGAGCGAGATTGCCATTCTGGCGGATGACACGGCGGAGCCTGCTTATATCGCGGCTGATCTGCTGTCTCAGGCCGAGCACGACGAAATGGCCTCGGCTATCCTGGTGACGCCGTCCCGCAAGCTTGGCGAGGCGGTCGCCGCTGAGGTGGAGAAGCAGCTGAAGCTTCTGCCGCGGCGCGATATCGCCAGAGCATCCATCGACCAATATGGCGCGGTCGTAGTTACGGAGTCCCTGGCTGAGGGGATCGAGCTTATCAATCGCCTGGCGCCGGAGCATTTGGAGATCGTCACCGAGGAGCCGATGTCGCTGGCCGGGCGGATCGAGAATGCCGGAGCCATATTCCTCGGCCCGTACAGCTCGGAGCCGGTGGGGGATTATTTTGCAGGACCGAACCATATCATTCCGACCAACGGCACGGCGAGATTCGCGTCCCCGGTGGATTTGGACGACTTCATTAAGAAGTCGAGCCTGATTTATTACAGCCGGGAGGCGCTGCTTGCTAACTGCGAGCAGATTATGGAGCTGGCAAGGCGCGAGGGGCTGGAGGGCCATGCCCGGGCAATCGCCATCCGGCTCGAGCAGGAACGCTAATTATACCGGTTATAGCAGGGATGCTAATTATACCGTATAACGATCATGACACAAGACTATATAGGGGGTATCATCGTGAGCAGTTTTGAAGCGGTAGGCCGCACCGCCAGTGTGAGCCGAACAACGAATGAAACGGACATTACCTTAAAGCTGAACGTAGACGGAACCGGAGTTTCCGAGCTGGAGACGGATGTTCCCTTCCTTAACCATATGCTGGATTTGTTTACGAAGCATGGCCATTTCGATCTCAGCGTGAAGGCCAAGGGCGACATCGAAATTGATGATCACCACACGGTTGAGGATATCGGCATCTGCCTTGGACAGACCTTGCGGGAAGCGCTCGGGGACAAGCGGGGCATTAAACGATACGCGAGCGTATTCGTGCCGATGGATGAGGCGCTGGCGCAGGTGGTCGTTGATATCAGCAACCGTCCGCACTTCGAATACCGGGCCGAATACCCATCCGGGCAGGTAGGGTCGTTCGATACCGAGCTGGTGCACGAGTTTCTCTGGAAGCTGGCGCTTGAGGCGCGGATTACGCTGCATGTCATCGTTCATTACGGACAGAATACCCATCATATGATCGAAGCGGTGTTTAAAGCGCTCGCCCGTGCCTTGGACGAAGCGACCAGCATCGACCCGCGGGTGACGGGCGTGCCATCCACGAAGGGAGTGCTCTAACCTCTATGGCAATTGCAATCGTCGATTATGGCATGGGCAATCTGCACAGCGTCA
The DNA here is from genome assembly GCF_038597315.1 of Paenibacillus sp. FSL M8-0142. Taxonomy (NCBI): domain Bacteria; kingdom Bacillati; phylum Bacillota; class Bacilli; order Caryophanales; family Paenibacillaceae; genus Paenibacillus; species Paenibacillus sp. FSL M8-0142. The sequence continues at coordinate 6,478,503 of NZ_CP152008.1, read as the reverse complement.
GCAAGGCAGTGGAGCGGCTCGGCTTCGAGCCGCTTGTCACGGGGGATCGTGAGGAGCTTCTGTCTGCAGATGGCGTAATTCTCCCGGGGGTCGGCGCGTTCGGAGATGCGATGGAGCAGCTGCGGCAGACCAGGCTGGATGCGGTCATGAAGGAAGCTGCCGCTGTTGGCAAGCCGCTGCTTGGAATTTGTCTCGGCATGCAGCTTCTGTTCAGCCGGAGCGAGGAGCATGGGAACCATGAAGGGCTTGATATGCTGCCCGGCTCGGTTGTCCGGTTTGCCGGAGGCGATTATAAAGTGCCGCATATGGGATGGAATGCCCTGCAGTTTCAGAAGCCGGAGCACCCGCTGCTGGCCGGGCTTGAGGAAGGGCATGTGTATTTTGTTCACTCCTACCATGTCCTCCCTGAGGCGCAGGAGGATCTGCTGGCGGTAACCGATTACGGGCAACCGGTAACGGCGATTGTCGGCCGGGGCTCCGTATACGGCATGCAGTTTCATCCGGAGAAGAGCGGGGAGCTCGGCATGAGCCTGCTCCGTAATTTCTTAGCTTTAACCTAAAGTGGGAGTTCAAAAAGTCGGATTTTCAGCACCGAAGCGCATGCTTCCGAAGTGCGTTTCTTCAAAACGCTTTAGGTTAGATGAAGGTAGGGACGTCAGGAGCAGCGCTACACGTTTTCGTAGAAAACGACATCGAAAGCACCTGCTGTTTTGTGTACGTGAGCACCTAAAATGTTTCTGCAGGAAACATGCTTCGGAAGCATAAGCTTAGGCCCGGCTGAATTCAAGATTCGATGCCGAGTTTGCTTCTTAAGTCCCTTCGTGATCAAAAGACGACTTTTTGAACAACCTCTAAATTGAATGGAAAGTGGGTATGGGGATGTCCTCTTTTATCATATATCCGGCCATCGATATTCGCGGCGGAAAATGCGTTAGGCTTGTACAGGGCGATTACAACCAGGAAACGGTGTACAACGACAATCCGCTGGAAGTGGCCAAGTCTTGGGAGTCGCAGGGCGGAGCATTCATCCACCTGGTCGATTTGGACGGAGCCAAAGCCGGCCATCCGGTCAATGATGAAATCATCGGAAGCATTGCGTCGAGCGTCAATGTGCCGGTCCAGGTCGGCGGCGGTCTTAGAACCTTGGCGGATGTGGAGCGGCTGCTGGGACTCGGCGTCAGCCGGGTGATCATCGGTACGGCAGCGATTGAGGACCGCGCTTTCACAGAGGAGGTGCTCGGCCGGTACGGCGACAAGGTGGCCATTGGTATCGACGCTCGGAACGGGTATGTCGCAACACGGGGGTGGCTTGAAACATCCGAGGTGCAGGCGGAAGTATTGGCGAAGGAGCTTGCAGCCAAAGGCGCGGAGACATTCATCTTCACGGATATTTCCCGCGACGGCATGATGCAGGGCCCGAACGTAGAGGCCATTGTATCGCTCGCTAAGGCCAGCGGCCGCTCGGTCATTGCCTCGGGAGGCGTAACCCGGCTTGAGGATTTGCTGGCGCTGAGCGCACACCGCGAAGATGGCGTTGGCGGTGCCATTGTCGGCAAAGCGCTGTATACGGGCCATATTGACCTGGCCGGGGCGGTTCAGCGAATCGGGTAAGGCTCGCGCTGCAGGGCGATGGAGGGATTCGGTGGATTTTGCCCAAAATTAAAAGCCAAGTGATTCTGATGGGTGATCGGTTCATAGGGATTCGAACGCCATGGTATCGATCATATGTTGGTTAACAGGGGGAGGAGACGAAACCATGCTGGCAAAACGGATTATCCCTTGCCTGGACGTAAAGGACGGGCGGGTTGTAAAAGGCGTTAACTTTGTAAATCTCCGCGATGCGGGAGATCCTGTGGAGCTCGCAGCGCTGTATGATCGCGAAGGTGCAGATGAGCTGGTGTTCCTGGACATTTCGGCCTCGGTGGAAGGACGGGCGACGATGGAAGAGGTCGTGCGGCGGACGGCCGGGGAAATCGCGATTCCGTTTACGGTTGGCGGCGGCATCTCCTCCGTTGATGATATGAAGCGGATCCTTCGCGCAGGTGCGGACAAAATCGGGATTAACACGGCGGCGGTCAAGCAGCCGGAGCTGATCTCGGCCGGGGCACGCAAATTCGGCTCCCAGTGTATCGTGGTGGCAGTCGACGCCAAATACAACGAAGACTGGGACGAATGGGAGGTCTACACGCACGGCGGCCGAACGCCAACCGGCATCAAGGCGCTGGATTGGGTGAAGCAGGCGGAATCCTTAGGCGCAGGCGAAATATTGCTGACGAGCATGGACGCGGACGGAACGAAGGACGGCTTCGATCTGGCCTTAACCTCAGCCGTATCATCGGCCGTTCGGATTCCGGTGATCGCCTCCGGCGGTGCCGGAGATGAGGAGCACTTCTACGATGTGTTTACGAAGGGCAAAGCCGATGCCGGACTGGCGGCAACCATTTTTCACTATAAGGAAATTTCCATTCCCGATTTGAAGGGGCAGCTTAGAGTAAAAGGAGTGAATGTACGGTGAGCGAGGATATAGGAAAGGATCTGATCCTGGAGCAGGCAAGCGAATATATTCGCTGGGATGCGGCCGGCTTGGTGCCGGCGATCGTGCAGGATGCAAGCAGCAAGCAGGTGCTGATGATGGCTTATATGAACCGGGAATCGCTCAAGCGGACGCTGGAGAGCGGCGAGACCTGGTTCTGGAGCCGTTCCCGCGGGGAACTATGGCATAAGGGCGCCACTTCGGGCAATACTCAAACGGTGGTCTCGATAGCCTATGATTGTGACGGGGATACGCTGCTGGTGCAGGTGGAACCGAAAGGGCCTGCCTGTCATACCGGGGAAACGAGCTGCTTTTATCGGGAGATAAAGGCCGGAGATTCGATCCGCGGCCAGGTTAATAGACAGGAAGCCGCAGGTGATCGGTTCGCCGTGCTGGCCGAGCTGGAAGAAGTCATCGCGCAGCGTGAGGTGGAACGGCCGGAGGGTGCATATACGACCTATCTGTTCGATAAAGGCGTGGACAAAATCTTGAAGAAGGTCGGCGAGGAAGCCTCCGAGACGATTATCGCTGCTAAAAATAAGGATAACGCCGAGCTGAAGCTGGAGGTCAGCGATCTCATCTATCACCTGTTGGTTCTTCTGCAGGAGCGGAAGCTTCCGCTTGATGAGATCATGGCCGAGCTGAGCCGCCGTCACGAACGTCCGCGCCGCGATTAGGGGGGAGTATCGATGCATATCGATTATCATACGCACCATGTCCGCTGCGGACATGCAGAGGGACGACTCGAAGAATATGTGCAGCGTGCGATTGAGCTTGGCTACGATCAGCTTGGCTTATCGGATCATATGCCGCTCATTCACGTTGACCCTGCTTCCTATTATCCCGAAATGGCGATGCCCATGGAGGAGCTCCCCCGATACGTAGAGGAGTGCCTCCTTCTAAAGGACCGTTACCAAGGGCAGATCGATATCCGGGTCGGGCTGGAAGGGGACTATATCGAAGGCTATGAGGAGCAGATCGAACGGATCATCGCCGAGTATCCTTGGGATTATGTCATTGGTTCGGTTCACTTCCTGGGCGAGTGGGACATCACGGATTATCGCCAGACCCAAGGCTGGGAAGGGAAGGACCCGCTCGAGGTGTACCGCCAATATTACGATGCGGTGCAGAAGGCCGCAGCGACCGGATTCTATGATATTATGGGCCACCTGGATGTGATCAAACGGTTCGGCTACGGACCGGGCAAGGAGCAGGCGGACGAAGTGATCGCTTTGGAAAACGCTGCGCTTGCAGCCGTCGCCAAAAGCGGCAAGGCGATGGAGCTGAATGCTTCCGGCCTATCCAAGGCCTGCGAGGAGATGTTTCCGAGCAGCCGTATGCTGGAGGAAGCGATTGCGCTTGGCATTCCCCTGACGCTGGGCTCGGATGCGCATCAGCCCGGGAAGCTCGGGGAGCATCTGGATAAGGCACGGGCGCTGCTGGCTGACCTGGGGGTACGGCACATTGCGACCTTCCGCGGGCGAAAGCGGGAGATGGTGCCTTTGGATGGTCATTTTTTGAGTGATGAAGAAAACGATGTATAATAAGATATATAGATATTGATCGGGACATGCTCGTACGGACGGCTGTTCTCCTCCCCGATGCTCGCGAGGTGCGGGCCTTGCAGGGAGGGGGCAGCCTGATTTCGCGACAGCGCTTTCCTAATCGACGGGTGTGCAGCATGCGCCTAAACCATTTATTGTGTCAGGAGGTCTCCATGTATCGTACCCTTCGATTGTTCGCCGGAACGTCCAATCCGCAGCTAGCCGAAAGCATCAGCCGGCAGCTGGGCGTGGAGCTGGGCAAGATTAAAATTTCCCGCTTCCAGAGCGGCGAAATCTACGTTCACTACGAGGAGAGCATCCGCAATTGCGATGTGTTTCTCCTGCAGTCTTTTTCCCAGCCTATCAATGAAATGTTCGTTGAGCTGCTGGTCATGATCGATGCGGCCAAGCGGGCTTCGGCAAGAACCATCAATATTATCGTACCCTACTACGGGTATGCGAGACAGGAGCGCAAGTCGGCTCCGCGTGAGCCGATCTCCGCTAAGATGGTGGCTGATGTGCTGACGACAGCCGGGGCAAACCGGGTGATTACGATCGATCTGCATGCCCCGGCCATCCAGGGCTTCTTCAATATTCCGGTGGATCATCTGACAGCGCTGGATCTCATTACGGAGTATTTGAAGACGAAGAACATCGAGCAGCCGGTTATCGTGTCCCCGGACGCAGGCCGGGCGAAAACGGCGGAGAAGCTGGCCAGCAGGCTGGGATCCCCATTCGCGATCATGATCAAACAGCGGCCGGCCCATAACGAGTCGGTCATTACGCACGTGATCGGAGATGTGGCCGGCCGCACGCCTATCATCATCGAGGATCTGATCGATACCGGCACCACCATCGTCCAGGTCGTGGAGGGACTTAAGGAGCGCGGGGCGAAGGATGCGATCGTCTGCGCGACGCACGGCCTATTCTCCGGCGAAGCGCTGGACCGGCTGGATCATGGCCATATTGCAGAAATTGTCGTAACGGATTCGATCGTGCTGCCGGAGCATCACTGCCGGATGCGGCTGAAAGTACTGTCGGTTGCGCCGATGCTGGCGCAGGCTACCCAAATTATACTTGAGGGCGGATCCATCGCCACTTTATTCAAAGACGCCGGTGTGTAAGCTGGTGTCTTTTTTCTGCAAATGATGTTGTAACTTGTGTTATACTGTTCTGGATAGAGGAGCAAGTTAAAAGGAGGTGCCTTGCTTTTCGTGAATGGAAATCCATACGGGTCGAGTGACCCTCACAACATTATATCTATCGAAATGAACGCGAACTTTTTCTTCGATCGGGCGGTTCGCTCGCTGGATCGTTACCAATATGAAAAGGCGCTTAAATATTTTCGCAAAGCTGTTGAATATGAACCGGATAATCCGGTGAATCATTGCAATATGGCGGGTATATTATCAGAGACGGGAGATTATAAAGCTTCGAACGAGGTGCTTGCCCACATTTTGGAGCAGGTCGATCCGTCGATGACCGAATGCTATTTCTATATGGCCAACAACTATGCCAATATGGAGCAGTTTGAGAAAGCGGAGGAAGCGCTGGTCACTTATCTGGAAGAAGACCCGAACGGGCAGTTTCTGGATGAGGCGGAGGAGATGATGGAGCTGCTGCAGTATGAGCTCAATCGTCCTGCCAAGCTGAACCGCATCAAGAGTCGGGAAGGCGTCGTTGAGCATGAGCATGCCCGCGCTTTGCTGGAAGAGGGCAAATTCGCGCAGGCGGTGAAGCAGCTGGAGGAGATTGTGAAGGAGCATCCGGATTTCCTTGCCGCGCGCAACAACCTGGCGCTTGCCTATTATTATATGGGACGATTCGATTCGGCGAAACGGACGATCGGCGAGGTGCTGGATCAGGAGCCGGGGAATCTGCACGGCTTGTGCAACCTGGCGATCTTCTATCAGCATGAAGGAGACGTGGAGCAGCGCGACCGTCTGATGGACATGCTTCGCATCACGGTGCCGTTTCACCTGGAGCATGTATTCAAGCTGGCAACGACGATGGGCATTCTTGGGCAGCATGAGGTGGCGTACGGACATTTCCGGCGGCTGCTGAAGCATGAAGAATTTAGTTCCGATCCGAGCTTGTATCATTATACCGCTGTGGCTGCCTGCAATATCGGCCGCTACGAGAAGGCGGAGCAATATTGGCGCCATGCCGCGAAGCTTGATCCCGAGTCGGTCATTCCCGATTTCTACCTGGCTCAGCTCCAGAAACGCAAGGAGACGGGAACCGATCAAATGAAGGTCAGCTATCACTATCACTTGCCGTTTGAGGAGCAGTTCAGACGGTGGGAGCAGGATGGGGATCAATTGACCGAGGAGGCGAAGCAGAATCCGCTGATCCGTTCTTCATTCTTCTGGGCGCTTCGGCATGGTGATCCGCAGACGAAGCTGCAGGTTATCCGTACGCTCGAGCTGATTGCCGATGAAGAGGTGCAGCATGCGCTGCAATCCTTCCTTCAGGAGCCCGGAGAGAACGCGGAGCTGAAGACGGCTGCCCGCCTTGTGCTGCAGCATATGGAGTCGGCAAGCAACCGGATTGCGGACCGCAGGGAAGACCGCGACGCCGCTCCGGTCAAAACCCGAGAAGTGCTGCCCGACTGGCTGCTTTCCTGGAAGGCCGTTCTGGAGAGAGCGGAGCAGGCGATGGACATGCGATCCGATGCCTTCTTGAAGAAAGAGATGGAGAATCTCTGGACCGACTTTCTCAGCCGTCTGTATCCGGACATCCCGAACATCCGAAACGTAGAGGGCTGGGCAGCGGCGCTGGAATATTGGACCGCGAAGAAGCGTGGACGCAACCTGACGTACGAGGAGGTTGCCGTCCGTTACGGGATTTCGCCTTCGACGGTCAGCCGGTATGCACGTCAAATTAACAGTGTTTGCGGGGACGAGGCGCAATCGGATCATAATTTCCGCCCATTTACAGAGAATATTTAAGTATGGGTTAGCGAATCAGTGGATCAGAGGACAGGAAAGCGTTCCCTGTTGCATCATGGAATCGCGGTTAAGTCATGAATAGGATGTAGAAGCATTCAATCACCCTATATACTAGGAGGCTGTATCTATGTATAAATCCATCGTAATCGGAACCGGGCCTGCCGGATTGACGGCAGCCATCTACTTGGCACGCGCAAACCTGAAGCCGCTCGTCATCGAGGGCATGCAGCCCGGCGGGCAGCTGACAACCACGACCGAAGTTGAGAACTTCCCAGGGTTCCCGCAAGGTATCATGGGCCCGGAACTTATGGACAATATGCGCCAGCAGGCGGAGCGCTTCGGAGCCGAATTCAAGAGCGCTTGGGTGGAGTCCGTTGATTTCTCCGAGCGGCCGTTCAAGGTGAACGTTGAAGGAATGGGTCAGCTTCTGGCAGAGTCTGTAATTATATCCACCGGCGCATCCGCCAAATATCTGGGCATTCCGGGCGAACAGGAGAATGTGGGCCGCGGGGTAAGCACCTGCGCGACTTGCGACGGCTTCTTCTTCCGCGGCAAAAAGATCATCGTCATCGGCGGCGGCGACTCCGCGATGGAGGAAGCGAGCTTCCTGACGCGCTTCGCTTCCAGCGTTACGGTGGTTCATCGCCGTACGGAGCTGCGAGCTTCGAAGATTATGCAGGATCGCGCACGAGAGAACCAGAAGATCGAATGGGCGCTCGATCGTACGCCGCTTGAAGTCGTGACCAGCGAAACGGGCGTGAAAGGCCTGAAGGTAAGAAACAATGAGACCGGCGAAGAAGAGCTGATCGAAGCCGAAGGCGTGTTCGTGGCGATCGGCCATACCCCGAATACCGGCTTCCTCGGCGGTCAGATTACAACGGATCCTACCGGCTATATCCTGGTTAAGCCAGGTACGACCGAGACGAATATTCCAGGCGTATTTGCCTGCGGCGACGTGCAGGATACGCGTTATCGTCAAGCAATCACTGCAGCAGGCACTGGCTGCATGGCTGCGATGGACTGCGAGAAATTCCTCGAAGGCCATATGGTGCATGACTGGAGCGAAACGCTCAACCCATAATAGAGGTTGTTCAAACAGTAGGAAGTGCGAAGAAGCCCCCGAGCTTACAGCGCCTTACGGATGACGACGATAAACCGTCATGTCCGGGGGGCTGAAGCCGGGGGCTTTATTGTACAAGATGCAGATCTCAAACTTGTGGATCCATCTGTAAGTCATTGCCTGAGCAAACTTGCAGTTGGACCTTAACTTAACCCGTAAACCGTCGCATTTCCAATGTCCGATGAAAGCCGTGGAGAAGGGGTCCGGGCCAGGCAGGGTAGAGTAAAGCCGAGCCCGCCGGAACTCCAATTACAAGCTGATCGCTTTATTGGCGTTCTTGACGTCGTTCGAAAGCAGCTGCTTCAGATTGTAGGAAGGGTACAAGCCCCGTTCATACATGAAGTAGTACACTTTCCCGTGCAGCTCAATCGCCTTGTTCAGCTGCTTCTGCAGCGTCTCGCGAAGGCTTGGGGTCGCGGTTTCGGTAATGGCGATCGCGTAATTGCGGACCGACGTTTTGGCGAAGCCGAGCAGATGGCCGGCATAATAGGCGGTCAAATCAGCCTCGGACAGCTTGCGGGTGCCGACAGGGGCTTCCGGGAAATATTGAAGCAGCTCTTTCAGGTTGTTTTCCACGCCTTGGATCGCTTCGATGTACAGGCTGTGCAGCTGCGGGTCTTGAATATCGCCGAGCGCCATCTTGAACCCCATCAGGTTGTTAGCTTGGAAGGCCGTTAATTCGTGCATCTCGAGCGTCTCATGCCACGCCAGATGCTTGGGATTATGCTTCATATCCTCTCTTGTCTCCTCCATGTGATGAAATATGTGATAGCCTATTCAATCACGCGGGGGAAGGTGCCTATCCTGCCGGAGTTCTTAGGAGTTTATAGATCCTGGGATAGCCGTACCATATCCCGCAGCCGCATCCCGTTCTCGTAAATCTCCTCTTCATAATGCCGGACGAAAAAATCCCGGTCGATCGCCGTCATGCGGAAGCCGCATTTTTGGTACAATGCGAGCTGGGCGACACCGGTGCTTCCTGTACCGACCTCAATGGTGGCGAATCCGAGCTCTTTAGCCTGACGGACCGCATGGTTGACCAGCTGCTTGCCGAAGCCTTGGCCGTGCCGCTCTTCCGCTACGGCGACATTGACGAGTTCGACGGTATCGGGCCGCGTAGGCAGCAGAACATATACGCCGATAACTGCGGAATCGACTTCGCCGATGTAGCAATGTCCCCGATGGATATAGTCCTCCACCAGGCGCTTTGAAGGGTCCGCGAGCAGCAGCAGATCCATGGGAGGCGGTTCACCAGGAATAAGCCGTCGGATGTTCATAGCGTCGTCTCCTTTCATCTTCCACTTCCAATCTCGAAATCGAAGCATTATATTTGCTATTTTATCACAAAAAAGGGCTCGCTCACGCTTCTCATGGAAGCAGCGGCCCGCCCCGTGGTTCCTTGTGCGAGTGGAACAAGCGCATGGCTTGTCGTCCGAGCGTCGACGCTGATCATCGTACCAGCAGTGATCATTACATCACGCGCGGGAGAGGCACGCGGTAAGAAATCCCAATTAGCGCCTCCACACTCGGCTGCAAATGGAAATCGGGAAAGGCGCTAACTCTTGTATCGGAGCGGATTCCCTCGAAAAAATACACCAGGATAAACATAGCGATCCGAATTCGCTCATACATAAGGTGTAAGATGATTTATGACAAGGGAGGACTTGCGCTTGAACAACTATGGATTTTACGGATACCCGCCGCCGACCGGATATTCGCCGAGCAGCTTCTATTCTGCACCCCCTACGACTCCTGGGCACCTTGCACCGCGAGCATCGGCTGTTCCGCTGCATGTCAATTACGTAACCCTTGTAGAGCCAATGTTTATGGACCATCTGCTCAAGCATAAGGGGGCGAAAATTACCGTCGTAACGACAGCGGGAAAAGTAGAGGGCATCCTCTCCGGGGTCACCGCAGATCATATCCAGCTGACCGTCGGGGATAACAAGGCGCTGCATATTCGGTTGGCACAGGTGGTGTACTTTGAAGGGGTTCCCTATTAGCAGGGGCCTTACGTCATCTTAGTTTGGCTATAATTGAATTTTACCGCTGTTGCAGGCAGGATCGGGCGGTATAAACCGCCAATATGTATACATGGATCCGGAAGGCGTCTATCGTAGACGCCTTTTATAAACGACAGATCCGGCTTCGTTTGTTCTCATGGCAGCACCAGCTATGGGGCAGGCCTGTGTCGGATTTCCATATTACCTAAGCTTTTCGTTCTCAACCGACGATAAGTAGGAAGTGTATCCGGTGATATTTCGACCGTTTTTTATAGATCCAGAGACTAAGGTGCGGGATAGCAAGAGAGGTGGATTTTTCATGACTTCATTAAATTCGTATAACATTCGAGTGGCGACGGCACAGGACGAGCCCTTTCTATGGGATATGCTGTACGAATCCCTGTATGTGCCTGATGGGGCGGAGCCCTTTAGCAGGGATATCCTCAACGAACCCTTCATGAGGAAATATGTGGAGGGCTGGGGCCGAGAGAGCGATCTGGGCTATATCGCGACCAACGGGGAAGGAAAGCCGATGGGCTCGATTACCCTGCGGTATTTTGACGAGGCGAACAAAGGATTCGGCTACGTCAGTGACGAAATTCCGGAGCTTGGCATGGCCCTGCTGCCGGAGAGCAGGGGACAAGGGATTGGAACGGCGCTGATGAGGGCGTTGCTTCAAGGAGCGAAATCCAGAGGCATCTCCCGGTTATCCCTAAGTGTAGCGCCGGAGAATACGGCAGCAGTGAAATTATATAGGCGCTTTGGGTTTCAAGAGGTTGGCGTATTTGGCACATCCATTACAATGGTAGCGGACGTCGTATAAAAATGAGAGTGATCCATATCGGCGATTCTTTAACGAGCGACATCCGGGGTGCGCAGAGCCTGGACATTGCGGCGATGTGGCTCAACCGGCTGGGCAAACCGCAGGCGGAAGGGATCGAGCCCGATTACATTTGCACAACCTTGGATGAGGCTCAGCAGGTGCTGCATGGCCATCATAAGGAAGAGGCAAGGACGTGAGGCAACGAAAATGCCATATATGGACTGTGTTCGCTAAAATCCAGCGGCTTCTGAACTAGAAAGCTTTAACAAGCCATGACAAGTTAGAACAAGCTAGAACAAGCTAGAACAAGCTAGAACAAGCGTCCCGGGCTAACCGAAGACGCTTGTTTTTTCGGCTAAAGGAGTCCGGCTCGGATAGGAAGCAGGTTTGGAGAATTCGGTTACGGTAACCCCAAACCTTTTACCCCGAAACTGCGTTATAGCTACGTACTGATCACAAGGTTAAAGAAGGTGCGGGCATGAATCGAACGAAAACGATGCAGTTTGCCGGCAAAGGTGCGGCGTGGAAGGCGGACTATACCGTTACGCATAAGGATAAGGTTAATGCGAAGCAGACCGTATTTCAGGACGAGCTTGGCGGGAAATTAAAGCTTCAGTATGTCGGGAAGGTGCCGCTAGGCAGCGGTAGAATTACCTACCGGCTGGAGGATCGAAAAGGACGCTTCTCGGAAGGCGAGATCATTGCGGGGACGGACGATGCCGGCATGAAAGAAACCCTCTCCACCCTGGACTACAGTTCTTTGCTCGATATGTTGGATCCTGATAAGGAACTGATCCTCACCATAGACTGGGAGAGAGGAAGCGAACAGTTTCTGCTGACCCTTCCACCCTCAATCGGCTTCGGCAGAGTTCCCCGTAAACGGTGAGGTCTATACCTGTCCAAGAACCGTCCATCTTCAAGAAGAAGGGACGGAGCTGGTGGATTTTAACCCTTTTTTAAACGAAGGCGCTCCCCCGATTTAACCTGGACCTTGTAAACTATAAATAGAAACCTCATGAAGGGAGTGAACGGGGCGTGCTGGAGGCGTATTTGTTCCCGATATCGTATGCATTTTTGACTTTTCCCATAGCAGCCTTGCTGTGTGCGGTCCCGTTTCTGATCGTGCAGTACCGCAAGTATGGCTATTTCAATAAATTTCGCGGGTTTCTTCTGTATCTGTTCCTGCTCTATCTGCTCAATGCGGTGTACCTGGTGCTGCTCCCGCTGCCGGCATCTCGACATAATGCACCGATGGACGTGTCCTCGGTGATCCAGTGGATTCCGCTCAATTTTATTCACGATATTGTGAAGGAAACCCAGGTGGTTCTGTCGGAGCCTGGGACGTATATACACTTGATTAAGGAGCGGGCTTTTCTGCAGGTGGTGTTCAACATCCTGCTGGTCGTGCCGTTCGGCATGTTCCTCCGTTATTATGCCCGGGTGAATTGGCGTGCGTGCCTGGTTGCTTCATTCGGTCTGTCGCTGTTCTTTGAGGTAACCCAGGTTACCGGGATCTACGGCTTCTATGACCACCCTTATCGGCTGTTTGATGTAGATGACCTGCTGACCAATACGCTCGGCGGGATGGTTGGCTTCGTGCTGGCCGACTGGATGAAGAACCATCTGCCACGGATGGATCGGTTGGATGAGAAGGTGGATCTGTCCAAGAAGCGGGTCAGCTATACAAGAAGAGCAATCGCTTTTGGCATCGATGCGATGATTACGTTGCCGGTCATCGGGATTATGTCCGTGGTGCTGAACGTGAAGGCCGCGTATTTCATCGTTGTCATTCTGTACTATATCGTAATTCCGTATATGCTGGAGGGGCAGACGGTAGGCAAATGGATTGTACGGATTCGCATCCAAGGGCAGGGCGAACATCTGAAGCTGAAAGAGATCATTATCCGGAATGGGCTGCTGTACGTCGTGTGGGGCGGCATTCATGCCCTGCTGATAACGCTGAGCTTCCCGGGCTCTGGCTTTCTGTATGCCTTGTATGTCATGGGAATGCTGCTGATCGACGGGGTTGTCATGGTCCATCTGCTGCGGTGCCTCTTCAACCATGAACGGACGCTGCTGCATGAGGCGAAGAGCGGAACCAGACAGGTGATCGCGGAGAAAAGACAGCCTGCGGCGGGGCGAAGCGAAGGGAATACTGTCTGATCGTTACTTCTTTCAAGAAGAAGCTCGATAAAGCCAAGGATATTATCGATATTGGCCGTTGTGCCTGCACTCGATTCATACCATGGCATGCGGCAGGAGCCGGGGATGGAGATTCAGGTCGGCGGAAGAAGCAAACAAATCCAATGAAATCGTCCATGAAGGACAGATCAAGAAGTACGGCCGGTGTATAAGGTTAAGCCCAAGACACCGGCTTTTATATTTATGTCGGCCAACCGGTAGGTTCAGCAGGGGCAGCCGGATGCTATATCAATAGCGGTCGAAAGTATGGAAATCAATCATTCAACCTATATAAACGTCAGCTTCGGGCATATCGGGCTCAATCAAGGGCCCTTCAACAACGATGACGGTCATGCCTAGCTCGGAGCCGGATTCATGCCACTCCCCTTTTTTCCACAGCACGGCCTGTCCAGCAATCACCTTCGTTCTCGGTCCATGATTGGCGGTAACCCAGCCTTCTCCTTCAACAACGATAAACAATTGGTCCGACGATGCCGGATGCTCTCCGACCACGCCCCCGGCGCCGATGTGCATGCAGCCGATGTGGTGAATGGGGATGGCTGCTTGACTCATGAGTATTTTCGACATAATCAGATGCTGGCTGCCGTATACGGAAATCGGGCGTCCGGCGTCCATGTCAAAGCGGAATATCTTCAAAGCCTCATCTCCTCTTGGAAAATTCATCAAAAACGATCTATTGTATGATAACATAAGGTGAATAGCACCACGGTGAATTCTCGCATACAAGCGAGAGATCCGTACTCGCGAACCACACATGTCAAAGCGGATTTGATGGAAGCCTTGAAGAACAACATACAGGAGTGACGTTTCATGGATAAATGGGAGTATAAAACTTTGAAATTTAAGACACGGGGATTTCTCGGGGGCAAGGTTGATGAGGAGGAATTCGAGGATTTACTGAACAGCTACGGGATCGACGGTTGGGAATTGGTGTCGTGCTTCGATACAAGCATGTATCAGGGCCAGTCCAATGATATTATTGCTGTTCTGAAGCGGAAAGCATATCTCGAGTAGTGACCAAAGGAAAGAGGGAGTGGATCCAGTGATCATTCGGGAGACGGAAGATGCGTTTGTGATGACAACTCAGGACGATCATGGCCGGTTCTCCGGGGACGTTGCCCGGGGCTTCCGGAAAGAGCTGTTCCTGGATGAAACGGTAGTGGAAGAAGTGCTGCTCGCAATCGCCGAGCATGATCGGGCCTGGCTGCCAATGGATGATACGCCCATCTGGAATGATGCGGTCGGGGTACCCTTTACTTTTGTTGATTATCCGACATTGCCGAAATTGCTGATGTATGCCAAGGGGGTTGACGAAACGGAAGCGATGAACCCCTATGCAGGGTACTTATGCAGCCTTCATTATGCGTCGTTTATGAAAAATGCGACCGAAGCGCCCTTCGTGGAGTTTTATCATGCGGAGCTGGAGCGCCAGGAGAGGCTGAAGAGTCAGCATCCTTTTCCGGATGAGGAGACAATCCAGCGGCAGTTTGCGCTGCTTCAGCTGTGCGATGACCTCTCGCTTTATGTATGCATGAACGCTCCCGGCGCGACCAAGGAAGAGGAGCACCCGTGGTTCAGGGATGGCTTTGATATGTCCGTGGATGGACAGCGGGTTGCGGCTGAATGGCTGGGCGGCGAAGAGATCAGGCTGAGCCCGTTTCTGTTCGAGCGGGAGTGGCCGGTTGTGCTTAAGAATAAGCATGTGCGGAAAGCGCAGATTAAACAAGAAGGCATCGCGAAGGCATTTGAGCATGCTCCATGGACCGAGCAGAAGGTTCTCTTCGTTCCGTAGCCGGAAGTGTGCAGGGCTATACGTATTTTTGAAGATATCAGACAATAACTACTTCGGAGGATCTGCTGCCCGATACCGTAAGAAAAACTAACCGTTTAACGCGGTCTGTATTCTGTGAGTACGTCGAGAGACATTTTTCTTATGGAATATGGTATGATCCGGTTTGAAGCCATGGAAAAATCCCGTCAGATTGTAGAGGTTGAAGGATGAAGAAAAAAGAGTTTTTGATCGTAGCCATGTTGAATTTTTTAGCGGCGATAGCCTTTTTGGTCGTGGTGATTATCACCGACCGCAGCTCATGGAAGTGGGGATTCGGCCTCGTGTCGCTGCTGTTCGCGCTAGGCGGGATAGGCAATATCGTCCTCCATTTTAAAAATAAATCGTAGGTGCAGCACTCGATGCAAGTTATAAACAGCATACATTACTGGGGGCTCCATGCCCCCGAATTGAACTTGCGTCAATGGTGCTCCTTCCCAATCATTGATATGAATGTGATAGTATTCACTAAATCTAAAATAGGGGCCTAGCCAAGCCTTCCACTCGTAGGATAGGAGAGGACGTGCAGGCGTCAAAGGCGCTGACCGCTGCCGCTTCGAAGGGACAGAACCCAGGACAACCGGTGGAGAATTGGCGGGGAGCCGGGGAGGACGAAAGTTCCACGCCAGAGGTCTTTTGGCGAAGAGCAACGTTCAGACTCAGGACCCAACGCGGCCCGGCAGAATTCCTTCAAATCCATCCCTTTTCCTCCGCAGTCGTAATCGCCTCGATTCGATTCTTCGCCCCCAGCTTGCTCAAGATTTCAGACATGTAGTTGCGGACCGTGCCGTAGGATAGATGCAGCTTGGCGGCAATCTCGCTCGAGCTGCTTCCGCCGGCAGCCAGACGGAGCACCTCCCGTTCACGTTCCGTAAGCGGGTTCGCATCTCGCATCGTCCCGAAGACAAGCTCGGGCGAAACCTCCCGGCGGCCGTCCATGACGCGGCGGATCGCTTCCGCCAGCCGCTCGCTCGGCTCATCCTTCAGCAAGTATCCTTGAACGCCTGCTTGGACCGCCCTCTCGAAATAGCCCGGCCTTGCGAAGGTGGTCAGGATGATGACCCGGCATTCATAGCCAAGACGCTTGATCTCCTCAGCCACCTCCAGGCCGCTGCGAACCGGCATCTCGATATCCAGCAGGCAAATATCGGGACGGTGGGCTGCAATCAGAGACAGAGCCTCATCTCCATTGCCTGCTTGCCCAATCACATCGATATCCTCCTCAAAATCTAGCAAAGAAGCCAGTGCGCCCCGAAGCATGCGCTGATCCTCGGCGATCACCACTCGGATGCTCATGTGTATCCTCCTCCTTCCGGTTCTCGTTTTTGATGACGATCGGTACGCGAATGGTAATGATCGTTCCTTGGTTAGAGCGGGCTTCGATCGTCCCTCCGATCAACGACAGCCGTTCCGCCATTCCTTTCAGGCCGTTGCTCCCCTCAGCGGGAAGCGGACTGTCGTTCGGGAGACCAACCCCATTATCGGCGACGATCATCCGCCACTCATTCTCCAGCGTTTCCATCCGAATCCGGCATTGGCTGGCCTTGCTATGCTTCACCACATTCGTTACGGACTCGCGCAGGCAGAGGCTGAGAATATTATGAGCCAGATCCGGAATTCCTTCCAGCCGCTCATTTCCTTCACAAACCAGCTCAATCCCGGCGCTGTCCAGAATCATGCGGGCATCCCGGATTTCTTCGGGGAGCGTGGCTGTCCGCATTTCAGCGACAAGCTCGCGCACCTGGCGCAAGGCCGCACGGGACGTATTCTGGATTTCGCGCGCTTCCGCCTGGGCCTTCATCGGGTCCTTCGTCACCAGCTTCTCCACGAGCTGGCTCTTTAGCGTGATGAGCGACAGCGTATGGCCAAGCGTGTCATGAAGGTCGCGGGCGATGCGCATCCGTTCTTCGCCTTTAATCAAATTGCGGATTTGCTCATTGGCTTTCGCAAGCTCCTGTTCCAGCTTCTGCCGCCTGCTCAGAGAACGGAAGCCGAGCGGCGACAGCAGCATGATCAAGAAGAATGGAATGAGCACCAAGAGATCGGCGGTTTCGAGCGTTGGTGCATAGAGCGCCAGCGGGATCGCTTCGACAAGGAAGAAGATCAGCATAGCCGTTTTGAATCGGCGGTCATCAATGTACCAGCCGATGAAGTTGGCGGAGAAGAAGCCCATATACATAAAGGTAGGGTGATACCAGGTGGACAAGATGAAGATGACGGCAAGCTGGACTAACAGCCAATACATAAACGATCGCTTCTCTACTTCAAAATACAGCTGACGGTACGTAAAAAGAAATACCGCTAGCAGGAAGAAGCCGATGCCCATTTTCCACGAATCGAATTTGAACATGTTGTAGATCGGCAATATTACATACACCAGCCACAGATAGGGGAAGAATCCCATGTGGCGCGGAAACACCTCGAATCTTTGTCCTCTCATATATCCATCACACTCATCCCCTTAATCGGCTTGTTGTTTTTTCCGAATATAGGTGGATAGTATCATAAATACGAGCAAATATCCCGTCAAAATCAGGATGTGATCCCAGCCTGGTGCCTCGCCGCGCGTAATGGCCCATGCCCCGCCGCCGAAATGGTAGGAAGGCATCCACTTGCCGATCGCTTGCATGAAGCCTGGCATGGCCTCGATCGGGAACCACATGCCGCCGGTCACGGCCAGCGCCAGATAAATGCCGTTGCTGACGCCGCTGGCCGTATCGACGCGCCTCATGGCTCCAATCAGCGTACCGAGCGCGAGGAAAGGAATGGAGGCGATAAGGATCCACAATCCGCTGAACAGCCACTGCCAGAAGGAGAGCGAGACGCCGTTGATGAGATAGCCGGCAGTGAAAATAACAACGATGCAGAGCAGGTGCATGATCGCCTGCACGAACATTTTGCCGAAGAAATAGACGCTGCCCGGAAGCGGCGTTACCCGCATATAGATCGACCACCCCTGCACCCGCTCCTGAACGAGCCGGATGCCAAGCGACATAATGGCCGTGCCCATGACGCTGAAGGAGGTCATCGACATGAGGTAATGCGCCTGCCACTGGCCAGCCTCGGCTGCGCCGGTATCCACGATGCGGGTGAAGATGAAATAGAACAAGATCGGCATGGCCAAAGACCAGAATATATAGTACGGATTGCGAATCATCCGCAGCAGTTCCATCCGGCATTGAATCGTAATCAACTTCAGGTTTTTCATGTTAACCCGCCTCCCCTTGACTCATCGTTAACTGATCGAATGCTTCATCCAGACTGCCCTGATCGATCCGGATATCGCGAACGGCGAGTCCGGCACGGAACAGTGCCGCCAGCGCTGTGTCCGTATCACTCGTGACGGCGATGAGCCGCCCGTCCTGCTCGTAGACATCCGTTACGCCCGGCACCTCATGAAGCAGCCGTATCACCTGCTGGCCGTCCGCATCCGCGATGAAGGAAACCGTGCGCCGGGTAAGCTTGGATTTGATGGCTTCAGGCGTACCGTCGGCCGCCACTTGGCCTTGGTGAAAGAGCACGATGCGTTCGGCTATATCGTCAGCCTCCTGCAAGTAATGCGTGGTGAACAAAATGGTCTTGCCTTGGGCCTTGAGACCTCGGACAGTCTGCCAGAACAGCCGGCGGGCGGACGTGTCGAGACCCACCGTCGGCTCGTCGAAGAACAGCAGCTCGGGGTTGCCTGCGATAGCCAGCGCGAAGCTGAGCTTGCGTTTCTGGCCGCCGGACATTTTCACCGCCCATTTGCCGAGTTCCTCGGGAGTGAGCCCGCTGAGCGCTGCGATTTCCTCGAGCGTCATCGGATTCGGATAATAGCTGCGGATCAGGTTGATGATCTCCCGCGTCCGCAGGCCGTCCATGACGCTCACCTCTTGGAGCATCGCTCCGATCTTTTCCCGAACCTTGAGATCTTTCGGGCTCTGGCCGAAGAGAAGGACCTCGCCTTCGCTTGTGTCCTTGAGCCCCAGCATCATGGAGATCGCGGTCGATTTGCCCGCGCCGTTAGGCCCGAGAATGGCCGTAATGGATCCACGCTCAATCGTAAAGGATACTCGGTTCACGGCTTTCTTGCTTCCGAACGTTTTGGTCACCTGCTTCAGCTCGACGATCGGTTCGCCGCTTAGCTGTTGTATCATAGGTTACGCACCTCCGTTTTCGTTATCGTGATCATGATTCCATGATATCGGGAGCGGGAAAGGCGCGTTAGTAAAGGATGTCACCGGTTTGAAATGACTTTTGTCATGTTGCAGGGAGACAGCTGGACGATTGGTTTAGTGATGGAATTCATGCCAAACATTTTCCCATATAACTTTTACCATTCTTAGAGCGTCTACTATATATCAATCAGCTGACATTCTTACCAAGAACGGACAATAGAAATGCAATAAGGCCAATGGGGAGAATAGATGGAAGGGGGAAGTTCTCATCAAAAAAAGCACGATATTTTTAGTAGCTGTATCTATTCTTGCTGCATCATCTTTATACTTTGCAACGAGTGCAGGGAATCCGGATAAAGATCGTCCAATAACAGGAACAGTTAATATGGATGCCAAATATATCGCATTCGACACGATCGAGGAACTCGATCAAGCCGCGGACGTGATCGTTATCGGTTCCCCGATTAAGGATTTTGAGGATCGGGAACATATGGCGCAATATTTTGAAGATGGAATGATCCAGGATTTCTATACAATGACCGAGCTGAGGATCGAGAAGGTTATCAAACAACCGGACGGGATAGACATCGGCGAGATGATGGAGCTCATTGAACCGTTAAGCATTATAGAAGAGTCCGGGAACCAAAAGACGAAAATCATTATGGATGATTACCGCGAATTGAAGAAGGGCAGCAGGTACATTCTTTTTCTAAAAGACAATACGTTCGGCCAGTACAGCATCATCAACATGAACAACGGTAAATTTAACCTGGATAATACCGATGATTCCGATATGCCTATGGGGCAGCAGGACCTTGCGTTTAAAACTTCCCTGAAAAACCAAGTTTTGCGGAAATACGACCTGTATTGATTGCGAGTAAGAATACCGGAGTTAGATTCGGTGTTCTTTTTTCGCTATCCAACATTTCTGCAGCCTTTAGCCCACATGCCCAGTACCGGATGATTTGAGGGTTGGCGCGATCAATTCGTTAGTGACGCTGGCAATAGGTATAAAAAATGAAACGGTGCCTGTTTTTGTTAAGGGGGTCATGAGCACCTTGGACATCCCGACTTTCTGCGGCCTATAAGGGATTTCTATCCCCTTGTCTTCTCTTGACCGCAGGGGTGCCTTCAATTATAGTGGGTACAGTAGGAGCAATCTATAAATTATAGAAGGAAAAAGGTGGCTTGTAACATGTCTGAGAAGATCTACGTCGGTGTCGACCTGGGCGGAACGGCAATCAAAGTCGGAATTTGCGACGAGGAAGGGCATCTTCTGCATAAGTTTGAGGGGCCTACGGAAACAGCAAAGGGCGTTGACACGGTAATTGACAACATTGAAAAATATGTGCGTCACATTGTGGAGGAATCGCCATACACCTGGGATCAGCTGGCCGGAGTGGGAGCCGGATTCGCAGGCTTCACGAACATTCGTGAAGGCATCATTATTCTGGCACCGAATGTAGGATTCAAGGATGTACCGATTCGCGCCATTTTGGAGGAGCGTCTTGGCAAGCCGATCAAAATAGACAACGATGCGAATGTAGCGGCGCTTGGAGAAGCATGGAGCGGCGCGGGCCGCGGAGTTGATAACTGCGTATGCTATACCCTGGGAACCGGCGTAGGCGGCGGCATCATCATTAACGGCAAAATTTATCAAGGCTTCGGGGGAATGGCCGGCGAGCTCGGACATATTTCGGTTGTCCCTGATCTGGAAGCCATCCAATGCGGCTGCGGGAAAATGGGCTGCCTGGAGACCGTATCCTCCGCTACCGGCATCATTCGCATGGCGAAGGACGCCGTGGAGCGCGGAGACCGCACCTCCCTGTCGCTCGTGCAGAACATCGCGGCCAAGGAAGTGTTCGACGCGGCGAAGGCGGGCGACGAAGTGGCGATCCGCATCGTAAATCGCGCAGCGTATTACCTGGGCAAATCGATGGCTGCCGTATCGGCTGTCCTGAACCCGGAAGCTTATATTATCGGCGGCGGCGTGTCCAAAGCCGGCGACATTCTGTTCGATGAGGTGAAGGCGGTATTCGCGAAGCTGACACCGGAGCCGCTGCAGCGCGGCGTGCGTATTGTGCCGGCCGAGCTTGGCAATGATGCCGGCGTCGTCGGCGCTGCCGGACTTCACCTGCGCTCGTAGTTAATTCATCATTCGATTTTAACTTATAAGGGAGGGAAAGCTGATGCTGGAAGCAGCCGAACGAGGCAGCAACACATCATCGATGGCCACCCTGATCATCATTACCGGGATGTCGGGAGCAGGTAAAACATTGGCCGTGCAAAGTCTGGAGGATCTTGGGTTCTTCTGCGTGGATAACCTGCCCCCGGTGCTCATCCCGAAATTCGCGGAACTGATCGATCAGTCCAAGGGCAAGATCGGCAAGGTTGCGCTGGTCATCGACCTGCGCGGACGTGAATTCTTCACGGCCTTGTCGGAATCGCTAAATTATATTAAGGATCACTTCACGATTCACTGTGAAATTCTGTTCCTCGATGCGACCGATTCCGTACTCGTTCAGCGTTATAAGGAGACCCGTCGCCGCCATCCGCTCGCTCCGGAAGGCATGCCGCTTGACGGGATCCGACTGGAACGGAAAATGCTCGAAGAGCTGAAAAACTCGGCAACACAAGTGATCGATACGAGCAATATGAAGCCGCTCAAATTAAAGGAGAAAATCATCTCGCGTTTCACGCATCTTGAAAGCAGCATTCTGTCGGTCAACATTACGTCGTTCGGGTTTAAATACGGCATTCCGATTGACGCAGACCTGGTTTTTGACGTCCGGTTCCTGCCGAACCCTCATTACGTCGAGCAGCTCCGCCCGAACACGGGCCAGGACAGCGACGTGTACGACTACGTAATGAAATGGCCGGAAACCCAGGCTTTTCTGACAAAACTGCTGGATATGCTGCATTTCTTGATCCCCCAGTATCGCAAGGAAGGCAAGAGCCAGGTCATCATCGGCATCGGCTGCACCGGCGGCAAGCATCGTTCGGTAGCGATTGCGGAGTACCTCGGCAAGATGCTGGGCGTAAGCGAGACGGAGTCCGTATCGGTGAGCCACCGGGATTCCGAGCGGGATCGGCATTAATTAAGGGAAGTGATAGATGTGGCTGTGCAAGCTAGAAAGCGCCCCCGCATTGTCGTAATGGGCGGAGGCACCGGGCTGTCCGTTATGCTTCGGGGCCTTAAGGAAAAACCGCTCGATATAACGGCCATTGTCACGGTCGCAGATGACGGAGGAAGCTCCGGCATATTGCGAAGCGAGCTGCAGATGCCTCCCCCCGGAGACATCCGCAATGTGCTTACGGCGCTAGCCGACGTGGAGCCGCTGCTATCGGATATACTGAAATACCGTTTCAAGTCAGGGTCGGGACTGGCCGGCCACAGCCTCGGCAATCTGATCCTGGCTGCCATGACGGATTTGCACGGAGATTTTGTCACGGCAGTCAAGGAGATGAGCCGGGTTTTTGTTGTTCGCGGACAGGTGCTGCCCGCAGCCGGTGAAGCCGTCATCCTGCACGCGGAGATGGAGGATGGCACCATTGTCACCGGTGAATCCAAAATCCCGGAGGCCGGAGGCCGCATCAAGCGGATATTCCTGGAGCCGGAGCATGTCGAGCCGCTGCCGGAGGCGCTGGAAGCGATTCAGCAGGCGGATGCGATATTGATCGGTCCAGGGAGCTTATATACGAGTATTTTGCCAAATCTGCTCGTTCCGAAGCTGTCCGAGGCGATCGTCGCCTCGGAGGCGATTAAAATTTTCGTCTGCAATGTTATGACGCAGCCCGGCGAGACAGATAATTATACGGTGAGCGATCATCTCCAGGCGGTGTATGACCATATTGGTCTTCACCTGTTCGATTATGTTATTGTTAATGATGGAGAGATTCCGCCTCAGGTTCAGGATAAGTATGCCCAGAAGGGTGCCAAGCCCGTCTATTTGGACCGTGATGAGGTGACCAGCCGTGGATATAAACTTATTGCGGATAAGCTTGTGCTATTTCGAACATACTTGCGGCATGATGCCGACAAGCTGAGCAACCATATTTTCCAGCTGGTGCAAGACTGGATTTCACGAAAGGGGTGAGTACCTTGTCCTTTGCGGCACAAACGAAGAAGGAACTAACGATGGTCGAAAGCCAAAACTGCTGCGAGAAAGCCGAGCTGTCCGCGTTGATCCGGATGAACGGTTCTGTTCAGCTGTCCAACAAAAAGGTGATTTTGGATATTTCGACGGAAAATGCCGCGATTGCAAGGCGTATTTATTCCTTAATTAAGAAGCATTTCCAGGCGCATACCGAGCTTTTGGTGCGTAAAAAAATGCGTTTGAAGAAGAATAACGTATATATCGTCCGGATTCCGGCCCAGGTTCAGGAAATTTTGAAGGAGCTTCGCATCGTGTCCGAGGGATTTCTGTTTCAGTCCCGGATCGATGAGAAGATCATCCGGAAAAATTGCTGTAAACGGGCGTATCTCCGCGGTGCCTTCATGGCGGGCGGATCGGTGAACAATCCGGAAGGTTCTTCGTATCATCTCGAGATTGCTTCGATGTATGAGGAGCACTGTCAGTCCCTCGTTGAGCTTGCTAACCAGTTTCGCCTGAATGCGCGCTGCATCGAACGCAAGAAGGGCTTTATCTTCTACATTAAGGAAGGCGAGAAGATCATTGAGTTCCTCAATCTGATCGGCGCTCATCAAGCGCTGTTTAAATTCGAGGATGTCCGCATTATGCGCGACATGCGCAACTCGGTGAATCGGATCGTGAACTGCGAGACCGCCAATCTCAACAAAACGATCGGTGCCGCTGTTCGTCAAATCGAGAACATCAAGCTGCTTCAGAAGGAAGTAGGACTTGAGAATTTGCCGGACAAACTGCGGGAGGTCGCCGAAATCCGGCTGGCTCATCCCGATATGAACCTCAAAGAGGTCGGGGAACTCCTCAAGGGGACCGTCAGCAAGTCGGGCGTCAACCACCGTCTGCGCAAGATCGATGAAATGGCCGAAAAGATCCGCAATACCTGACATTTTTTCTTCTAGTGTCCTGTATGCTAAAATGGTATAATATTATAAAATGTCAAGACGCTTTCAATACCGCAGATTTATAAGATAGGGGGTAATTTTCATGACAAAGCACCCGGTAGTCGTTCGGTTGAAGACGGGGCTCCATGCTAGACCGGCCGCGCTGTTCGTTCAGGAAGCGAATAAATACTCATCTGAAATTTTTGTTGAGAAAGATGATAAAAAAGTAAATGCCAAAAGTATCATGGGAATTATGAGCCTTGCAATCAGCTCGGGTACGGAAGTGCATATTAGCGCTGAAGGAGCCGATGCCGAGCAAGCGGTTACTTCTCTGGTTAATCTTGTGAGCAAAGAGGAACTCGAGAACCAATAAGCCATCCATGTTTAAGAAAAGTCTTGTGTTTGCAAGGCTTTTTTTAATATATGGGCGAGCGACGTGCCCCATACCCAAGTATGCATCGCGCGGAGCATGTTAGATCTACATATGACTTTACAGAAAAGGGGAAGCGATTCCGCCTTTTTTTGTTTCTGACCCGGAAAGCTGTTGTTTAACTTCAGTTTAACTTGTTGTTTTATTCTGACCTTACACCATAAATAATCGGACGGGGAAGGGAAGAGAAACAATGAGTGTACTGGAAAATACGGCAGACGATCTTCAGGCGTCACAAGACGAGAATCGAAAAGCAGGCTCGCAGGCGTTTTTCCGCCTGTTGAAAGAGACCAAGCCGCCGATGGCCCTGCTCGTGGGCGCCATTCTGCTCAATGTCGTCTCGACGCTGGTCGGGCTGGTCATTCCGATGTTTACGAAAAACCTGGTGGATGGCTTTTCCTTAACGGATATGAACCGGAGCCATATCATAGGGCTTGGCATCGCATTTATCGTGCAGACGATCGCCGCAGGCTTCTCGATCTATTTGCTGAGCTATACGGGACAGAAGATGGTGGCCGCCCTGCGGGACCGGCTGTGGAAGAAGCTGCTGGTGCTGCCGGTAAGCTATTACGATCATAACCGGTCAGGGGAAACGGTCAGCCGAATGACGAATGATACAAGTGTCATTAAGGGCCTGATCTCCGATCATGCAGCCGGCTTCGCCAGCGGGATCGTGTCGATCGTCGGATCCATCGGGGTGCTGCTGTATCTGAACTGGAAAATGACGCTGACCATGTTCGTCGTCATTCCGATTGCTGCGCTGATCCTCGTTCCTCTGGGACGCAAAATGTATAAAATATCGCTGGGCATGCAGGATGAGACCGCATCGTTTACGGCGAATATCAGCCAGGTGCTGTCCGAGATCCGTCTGGTCAAGGCCTCCAATGCGGAGAATCGGGAGTACGCTAACGGCAGCAGAGGCATAAGGAATCTGTTGAGATTCGGCATTAAGGAAGGCATCGTATCCGCCTGGATCGCGCCGCTGATGTCCTTTGTGCTGATGATGCTGCTCGTCGTCGTCATCGGCTACGGCGGATTGCAGGTGTCGACCGGGGCGCTGACGGCAGGCGAGCTCGTGGCGTTCATTCTATACCTGATTCAGATCGTCATGCCGATGACGCAGCTGACAACGTTCTTCACCCAGCTTCAGAAGGCAAAGGGGGCTACCGAGCGGATCTTGGAGGCGCTCGATGCCGAGGAAGAGGCGTTCGAGGATGGGATGGATGTACTTGATGCGAACCAGCCGGTATCGATTGAGCATCTGACTTTCAGCTACAAGCCGGGTGAGCCGGTGCTGAAGAATGTCAGCTTCCGGATGGAGCCGGGGACGGTTACGGCCGTTGTCGGGCCGAGCGGAGGCGGGAAAACGACGCTGTTCTCCATGCTGGAACGTTTCTACCTGCCGCAGGAGGGACAGATTAAGCTTGGCCAGGATCCGATTCATACATTTGCTCTACGGTCCTGGCGCGGATTGATCGGTTATGTCTCGCAGGAAAGCCCGATGATTGCCGGTACGATCCGCGAGAATCTGTGTTATGGGACGGAGCGGGACATCAGCGACGCGGAAATCCGGAGAGCGGCTGAAATGGCTTATGCGGACGGATTTATCGATGAGCTGCCTAACGGCTTCGATACCGATGTAGGTGAGCGAGGGATCAAGCTTTCGGGCGGACAACGGCAGCGGATTGCGATTGCGAGGGCACTGCTCCGGGATCCGAAAATATTGATGCTGGACGAGGCGACCTCGAGCCTGGACAGCCGCTCCGAGATTGAAGTCCAGAAGGCGCTGAAGAACCTGATGGCCGGAAGGACGACGATTATTATCGCTCACCGGCTGTCGACGGTGGTGGGCGCGGACCAGATCATTTTCATCGAGAAGGGGGCCGTTACCGGAAGGGGCACCCATGAGGAATTGGTACGGGAGCATGCGATGTACAGGGAATTTGCAGCTCAGCAGTTACAGATGAACGAAAGTCCGGAGGCCTAGGAAGCAGGCCGGGGCAGGGGATAATGCTTCGGAAAGAAAGGGATGGATATGGCAAACATATTGGTCGTCGATGATGATCCGAATATTCGGGAGCTGGTGAAGGTGTTTCTGGAGGAGGCCGGCATGGACGTCCTGGAAGCTCCGGATGGACTGGCGGCGCTGAGCGTGATGGAACAGAGCCCCGTTGATCTGGTCGTGATGGATATAATGATGCCGAATATGGACGGCTGGGAGCTGTGCCGGGAGATTCGCCGGCATGACGGCGTTCCGGTGCTGATGCTGACTGCCAAAGGGGAAACCAGGCAGATTGTGAAGGGCTTCGAGCTCGGTACCGATGATTATCTGGTGAAGCCCTTTGAGCCGGCCGAGCTGGTGGTTCGGGTGAAGGCGCTGCTGAAGCGGTATCAGGTGGCCGCCTCGCAGACGGTCACCGCCGTGAACCGCCGCACCTATGAAGCGAAGACGGATGAGGAGACATTCACGCTGCCGCTGAAGGAATTCGAGCTGCTATTCAAGCTGGCCAGTTATCCGGGCAGCACGCTGCCCCGGGACCGGCTGATCGAGGATATTTGGGGCTATGATTTTGAGGGGAATGAACGGACGCTCGACGTCCATGTGAACCGGCTGCGGGAGCGGTTCCCTGAGGCGAAATACCGGTTTCGCATACGCACCGTGCGCGGGCTCGGCTACCGGCTGGAGGGGTGTGAGGACTAGTGCGCAAAACCGGCAAATGGGCATGGAGAATCCTGAGGGAGATCCTGCAGATCATTGTCCTCTTCGCCGTGCTGGCCGTCTCCTGGACGGCCGCGACTTATCTGACCAAGGTCGTGTACACGAAGACGGGTGCGCCGTCATCGGCTTATTTCGCGCAGATCATCGACTTGTTTCTTGGCGTCGTGATATTCTTCTTATGCATTATGCTGATCGGACTGATGTTCAAACACAAGCAGATGGCCGTTTTGAATGCGATGATTGATGCGATGCGCCGCATCTCTCAAGGTGATTTCAACGTCAAGATGGAGGAGCATAAGCTGCCCGGTGAATTTAAAATGATTGCGACCGGCATTAACGACATGGCCGAAGGGCTTGGGCGGATGGAGACGATGCGCCAGGATTTCATCTCGAACGTATCGCATGAAATCCAGTCGCCGCTGACGTCCATTCGCGGCTTTGCAAGGGCGCTTCGCAATCCCCGGCTGACGGAGGAGCGAAGGAATCATTACCTGGAGATCATTGAGGGAGAGAGCAGACGCTTGTCCCAGCTTAGCGATAATCTGCTGAAGCTGTCCTCGCTCGAAGGGGACCGGACCGCGTTCGATATGCAGCCCTACCGGTTAGATGGGCAGCTTCGCGCCGTGGTGCTTGCAAGTGAGCCGCAATGGCTGGCGAAGCGGATACAAGTGGATCTCGAGCTGGCGCAGGTGGAAGTCCGGGCGTCGGAGGATTTAATGAGTCAAGTGTGGATGAATCTGCTGCACAACAGCATCAAATTCACCCCGGAGGGCGGCGTGATTACGATTGAGCTGAAGGCAGACCGGGAAGAGGCCGTTGCTACGATTGCCGATACGGGAATCGGGATGTCGGAAGCGGATCAGCTGCGCATCTTCGAACGCTTCTACAAGGCGGATAAATCGCGAAATCGTGAGGCCGGGGGGAGCGGACTCGGGCTGTCGATCGTGAAGCGGATCGTCGACATCCATCAAGGGACTGTGACCGTGCTGTCCAGGCCCGGAGAAGGCTCCGTCTTTACCGTGAGGGTGCCGCTTGCGCCTCCTCCCGAATGAGGGGCGGACGCAACAAGGCTCACCTGCCATCGCGAGATGTCCGGTGAGCCTTGTCTTTGTTTGTTGCGTTGGTAAGTGGGAACCTTACGCCAAGACGCTGCGGCTGTCACTTGGGTTACAGCCGTTCAGCGTCATAGCACTTTCTCCAGGAAGCTGATCGTCCGCTCGTTCTTCGGATTGCCGAATACCTCTGCGGGCGGTCCTTCCTCCACGATATAGCCGCCGTCCATAAAGATGACCCGATCGGATACCTCGCGGGCAAAGCCCATTTCATGCGTGACGATCATCATCGTCATCCCTTCGCGCGCCAGATCCTTCATGACGCCGAGCACCTCGCCGACCATCTCCGGATCAAGCGCCGACGTTGGCTCATCGAACAGCATGATGTCAGGGTTCATGGCGAGCGCCCGTGCAATCGCGACCCGCTGCTTCTGTCCGCCCGAGAGCTGGCTAGGAAAGGCCTCCGCCTTATCGGACAGCCCTACCCGTTCCAGCAGCCGCAGGGCCGTGGCCCGCGCTTCCTCCTTCGTTTGCTTGCCGAGCTCGACCGGGGCAAACATAATGTTCTTCAACACGTTGAAATGGGGGAACAGGTTGAAGTGCTGGAACACCATGCCGATATTTTCCCGTACCTTGTTGATGTCGGTTTTCGGATCGTTGATGTCCCGTTCGTCCACGATGACTCTGCCGGCCGTGATATCCTCCAGCCGGTTGATGCACCGGAGGAAGGTGCTCTTCCCCGAGCCCGACGGGCCGATCACGCAGACGACCTCACCTTCCTGTACCTGCATGTCGATGCCCTTCAGCACCTCGTTCGAGCCGTAGCTCTTCTTCAGTCCTTCTACACGGATTTTACCCAACTCGAACCCTCCTTTCCAGACGGTTCGCAATCTTCGTCAGAATGGTGATAACAATCAGATACATGATCGCTACGACCAGCCAGATATCAAATGATGCGAACGTTCTTGCAATGACGATTTTACCCGATTGGGTCAATTCGACCAAACCGATGACCGACAGAATGGACGTATCCTTCAGCGTAATGACGAGCTGGTTGATAAACGTTGGAATCATGATTTTGACGGCCTGCGGGATGATGATCTTCATCATCGCCTTGCGATACGGCAACCCGAGCGAGCGGGCTGCTTCCAGCTGGCCGGGATCGATGGACTGGATGCCGCCGCGGATAATTTCCGTCACGTAAGCCCCGGCATTGAGGCTCAAAGTCAGAATGGCTGCCACCAGCGGGGACATCGTGAATCCGAGAGCCTGCGGAATGCCGAAATAGATGAAGAAGGCAAGCACCAGCAGCGGAATGCCGCGGAAGATGTCGACAAAGACGGTTGCAATTCCCCGAAGCCATTTGTTGCGGCCCACCTTCATGAAGCCGAAGATCAGGCCGATGAAGAAGGCGAAGAACAGCGATACGAAGGTAAGCAGCAGCGTTTTGCCGAGACCTGTGAGCAGTGCCGGCATCGACTCGGCAATCAATCCGAGACGGCTCTGGTTAGCCGGTCCAGCGGCGTTCTCGCCAATGTATGTTTCGAGAATGCGGTTATACTCGCCGTTTGCCTTCAGATTAGCCAGCCCGGCGTTGAATTTCTCCATAAGCTCCTGGTTCTGCCCCTTCTGAACGGCAAAGCCGTAGGATGCCCCGGGTTCTTTGTCGGTAACGAGCTTCAGCCCGTTATTTTGCTTGACGCCGTAAGCCAGCACCGGATAATCGTCAAAGCAAGCGACGGAATTGCCGGTTTTGACATCTTCGTACATCTGGGCCGAGTCATCGAACGGCACGATGGTGAAGCCGTATTTCGATGCGATGGATTCGGCGAAGCTGTAGCCCTCCGTGCCGGTTTTGACCGCCACCTTCTTGCCTCGCAAATCCTCGTAGCTTTGAATACCCTCTTGGTCCTTACGGACGGCCATCACGACACCGGAATCGAAATAAGGGTCCGAGAAATCGAATTTCTGCTTCCGTTCCTCCGTGATGCTCATGCCGGCGATGACGCCGTCCACCTGGCCGGCTTCCAATGCCTGAACGGCTGCGTTGAAGCCGAGCGGCCTGATCTCGTATTTGAAGTTCTGATCTTTGGCGATCGCTTTCATTAAATCCATGTCGATGCCGACGAATTCGCCGCTCGGATCCTGGAATTCAAACGGAGCGAACGTGACGTCCGTACCGATCAGATAGGTTTTGCCCGATCCCGGCTGATCCGCCTGGCTTTGCGCCAACACCGGTACGCCCGTCGTTGCAGCGAGCAGCAGGACCAAGGCAAGTACTACACCCCGTATTAATCTCATAATGACCTCCTCATGTTAAAAACAACATATTAAGTTAGTTACCCACTTACCATCTTACATTAACATCCTGCTGCCTATTTCGTCCTCTATTTCTATTTTATTTGTCATAGCGGCCTGCAACCACTGGCATTTCCTGGATGCCAAAATAGAGGGGGCGGATGAACGAAAAAAAGTTGTGAAACCGCTTAAACGGGATGCAACATTTACCAATCGGTTTGCGTTAGAGAGGTAAGGCAAGCATCAGAAGCGGGCCAATATTAAAGGAGGTTGACCACACATGAAAAGATGGGTCAAACAGGTAGGTTCCATTATGATTGCAGGCGCTCTGCTGACAGGCGGCACGGCTTGGGCCGGATTCGGCGGCGCCACGGAAGCCTATGCGGCCGAGGCGGTGCAGCAAAATGTCGTGACGGTGCTCGGCAAGGGCGAGATATCCGTGAAGCCGGATATCGTATATTTGTCCATTGGGGCAGAGTCGTATGCGGAGACGGCTAAATCGGCGCAGAAGGCCAACGCGCAAAAAATGGATAAGGTTATCAAGGTGCTGAAAGAGACCTGGAAGATCGACGACAAAGATATTAAAACCGAACAGTTCTATGTGCAGCCAAATTACTCTTATACGGAAAAAGAAGGCCGCAAGGTGCAAAACTACTCGGCTTATCATTCCCTTGAAGTAACGCTGCGCGATCTGAACAAGGTGGGCGAAGTGCTGGATGCAGCGGCTGAAGCCGGGGCCAATTCGATCGGCAATGCCCGCTTCTCCGTGGAGAATCCTGATACATTCGAGGCTCAAGTGATCGATAAGGCAATGGCGAATGCCGATCTCAAGGCCCAGGCGATCGCCAAGGCTTCCAAACGTCAGCTTGGGGTTGTCGTTAACGTAACCGAAGGCTCCGTGAACAACAACGTTGTGTACGGCATGTATGACAAGATGTCGATGGAAACGGCTTCGATGGCCGACGGCGGCGCTGCGACATCCGTGAAGCCGGGCGAGATCAAAATCACGACCCAGCTGTACGTGCAGTATGAGCTGAAATAATCTCCTTTATGAGGAACCGGCAAGAGAAGAGACCGTTCACCGCTTAGCAATGCGGGGGGCGGTTTTTTGTATTTGGCAACCCTAAGCCTTGGACGGTTCGATCCACCACGGGATCCAGAATCCGGCGAAATATCCGGGGCTTCCCCTGTCGAATTACTAAGAAAAGTGTTGTGTACAAAGGGAAAACAAGGTATAGTGAATATGCGAAAAACGTAAAGCCGCCAGTACGCGGCGTGAACATCGAACGAAATATGAAGCAAACGGTAAAGCCATACCCATGGATATGGCTTTTTTTTCTTAAAGAGACTTTAAAGCATCGTCCCTCAAGAAACGGATCCCCCTTCAGGCACAGGCTGGAACACGGGCGGAATTACCGTTTCTTCTTAATGGAAATGGAATTGTAGGTTCGGTCAAATCAAGAGGCCCTGTGCCGATAGGCCGCATTTTGAACAAGGAGTTGGTGCATGTGATTGAACTTGTCCAGATCGAGAAGCATTTCCAAGGACAAGCGGTCGTGCATCCGCTGTCGCTCTCTATTAAAGAAGGGGAATTCCTGACTTTGCTGGGCCCCAGCGGCTGCGGCAAAACGACGATTCTCCGGATGATAGCAGGATTTGAACAGCCGACAGGGGGCCAGGTATGGCTGGCGGGTCAGAACGTGACAGAGGTGCCCGCGAATAAGCGGGATCTCAATCTCGTATTCCAGCATTACGCCCTGTTCCCGCATATGACGGTGGAGGATAATATCGCCTTCGGGTTGAAAATGAAAAAGCTGCCGCGCCAGCTCATCAAGGAACGCGTGGAGGAGGCGGCTGCGATGACGCAGCTCACCGCTCTGCGGGAACGGTTCCCGCACCAGCTCTCCGGCGGACAGCAGCAGCGCGTGGCGATCGCCCGCGCGATTGCGAACAAGCCTAAAGTGCTGCTGCTCGATGAGCCGCTCGGCGCGCTGGATCTGCAGCTGCGCAAAAGCCTGCAGTCGGAGCTGAAGCATCTGCAGCGGACGCTCGGCATTACCTTCGTCTATGTAACGCATGACCAGGAAGAAGCGATGATGCTCTCGGATCGGATCGTCATCATGAACCAAGGGAAGGTCGAGCAGATCGGGACGCCGCGCGACGTGTATGCGAAGCCGCAAACGCTCTTCGCTGCCACATTCATTGGGGAGAACAATGTTTTCTCTTCGCCGGAGGGCCTGTTCTCTGTCCGTCCCGAGAAGCTGGTTCCGCAGCGCGGCGTGGCCGGCAGGAAGACAGGCGTCATCGAAGACGTCCAGTTCCTTGGCAGCGTGCATAAGCTGCTTGTCCAGCTGGACGACGAGCCGATGAAGGTGACGATCGCGCTCGATATTACGGAGGAGCATCCTTGGAAGATCGGCGAGAGGGTCGGGGTGAATTGGAACGACAAGGATGAGGTGATGATCGGGCCATGAGGAAATCGAAATTCCTGCTGACCCCGGTGCTGCTGTGGATGTCCCTGTTCCTGATCATCCCGATGCTGATTGTGATCGGCATTTCATTCCTGTCGCGGGATGCCCAAGGCAATTTGGTGTTCGAGCTCAGCATGGAAGGCTACAAGACCTTTTTCGATCCGTTATATCTTGGGATCTATTGGGATACCTTGGTGCTGTCGCTGCTAACAACCATCATCTGTCTGCTGGTCAGTTATCCGCTTGCCTATTATATTGCGGGCGCATCCCCGCGAATCCAGACTTGGGGTCTGATTCTCATTACGATTCCGTTCTGGATTAATTTCTTGATTCGAACCTACGCCTGGGTGCTGCTGCTTCGGACACAGGGCGTTGTCAACAGCCTGCTGATGTGGCTCGGCTGGATCGATGAGCCGATTCAGATGCTGTACACCTACGGCGCCGTGCTGCTCGGCATGGTGTATAACTTCATTCCGTTCATGGTGCTGCCGATCTATGTAGCGCTGGAGCAGATGGACAAGCGCCTCCTGGATGCAGCCAGCGATCTCGGCGCGTCCAAATGGAAGGCATTTCGGCATATTACGCTGCCGCAGAGCAAATCCGGCATCATGACCGGATCGGTGCTGGTCTATGTATCGACCTCGGGGATGTTCGTCGTCACGGACATCCTGGGCGGAGCCAAGTCCTCCATGATCAGCAACATCATCCAGTCGCAGTTCCTTGGAGCCCGCAACTGGCCGTTCGGCGCCGCGTTGTCGGTCATTTTCGTGGCCACGTCCCTGGTGCTCATTCTGCTGTTTAACCGGGCGATGCAGGCCCGCCATCAACGTGTAGGGGAGGGGAGATAAGTGAAGAAGAAGCGCCAGCCTTTGCTTTCGATTCACGCCTTCCTGATGATGGCGTTTATCTATGTGCCGATCCTGATTATCATCATTTATTCCTTCAACGATACGCGGTTGAGCGGGAACTGGGAAGGCTTCACCTTCGACTGGTATATCTCGCTCTTCGACAACCGAAACGTGATGGAAGCCTTGATGAACAGTCTGACCGTGGCGGTGGTGTCCACGATCATCTCGACAATGCTGGGAACGGCGGCGGCCCTCGGGCTCCGAAATTTGGGACGCAGAGGCCGCAGCGGCATGAACGGTCTCCTGTACTTACCGGTTATCATTCCGGATATTATCATGGGCCTGTCGCTGCTCGTGCTGTTCAGTCAATTAAATATTCCGCTCGGCAAGATGACGGTGATGATCGCCCACATCACCTTCAGCATATCCTATGTCTATGTAGTGGTGAGCGCCCGGTTGTCGGGAATGGGCAAGCAATTGGACGAGGCGGCCCAGGATCTGGGCGCTACGCCTTGGCAGGCCTTCCGGCATGTGACGCTGCCGCAGATCGCACCGGGTATTATCTCCGGGGCCTTGATCGCGTTTACGCTGTCGCTTGACGATTTCATGGTCAGCTTCTTCGTCGCCGGACCAAGCTCGACTACGCTGCCAATCTACATCTATGCCCAGGTGAAGCGCGGAATTTCGCCTGAGATTAATGCGTTATGTACGATACTGATTCTGGTGAGCATCACGCTCATCCTGCTGGCTCAATATATTCTTAACCGCGGCAGCGGGGATAAGAAACACAAAACGCTGCCGATTTAAAGCAAATGTTCCATTTCTTTTTGGGAAGGATCCGATATATCCATCATGGATACGAAAGAGAGGAGATAGGGAATTGAAAAGATCAAGATGGACCCGCCTGCTTGCTGCAGGGCTGGTCGCCGTATTGTCCGCAAGCCTTCTGGTTGCGTGCGGATCAAGCAAGGAGACACTTCACATTTACAGCTGGGCTGACAACTTCGATCCTGAGGTACTGGAGGATTTCGAGAAGAAGTTTAACGTAAAGGTCACGTATGACAACTACGCGAACAATGAAGATCTGCTGGCGAAGATTAAGGCCGGCGGCAGCGGCTACGACCTGATTCAGCCGTCCGATTACATGGTCAAGACCATGATTGAAGGAGACCTGCTGGAGCCGCTCGACATGAACAATATCCCGAACTTCGTCAATATTTCGGAGACGTTTAAGAACCCTTCTTTTGACCCGGGGAACAAGTACTCCATCGTCTACACGTCCGGTGTGACGGGGATTGCTTACAACAAGAAGTACGTGAAGGATGAGATCAACAGCTGGGAAGATTTGTGGAATCCGGAATACAAGGGCAAAGTGCTGCTTCTGGACGACAACCGTGAAATGATCGGCATGGCGCTGAAGAAGCAAGGGAAATCCAACAGCACGACGGATGAAGCCGAGATTAACGCTGCGGCCCTGGACCTTAAGACGCTGCTGCCGAACGTCCTTGCCTTCGACACGGATAACATCAAGCAGAAGATGATTCAAGAGGAAGGCTGGATTGCAACGGTATGGTCCGGTGACGCTGCATTCATCGCGGAAGAAAATCCGGATGTGGCGTATGTGGTGCCGGAGGAGGGCGCAACGATCTTCTCGGATAACTATGCAATTCCGAAGGGCGCGAAGAACAAGGAGCTGGCGGAGAAATTTATCAATTTCATGCTGGAGCCTGAAGTCAGCGCGAAGAACTACGAATATATCGGATACAGCAATCCGAATACGAAAGCGATGGAATTCCACAGCGAGGACTATCGCAGCAACACCATGATCAACTTGACCGACGAGGAGCTGGGCCGCACGGAATGGCTCGATAACGTCGGAGAAGCTCTCCAGATCTATGATCGCTTGTGGACCGAGCTGAAGAGCGGACGATAGAGAATTGGTGCTTTAGCACCTTTTTTATAAGCCTTGCCCATAGGGGCAGGGCTTTTTTTATTGGAATGGGGATCATGACGGAGGAGCAGCGGTCTATGAGATATGCCAAAGATTTTGAATGTTATAGAACCAGCTGAAGTGGTAAGACACTATAAAGAGATACGGTTCGCAGATCGATCAGGTGAAGGAAGCAGCCCGTTCATAAGTTTTGGTCAAATATGGGGAAATAAGACTATAAGACTATATTCTTCATGTAGTTCCTATAGCATGGAATCAAAATTGTCATTCACTTGTTACCAAACGGTGGTCCGGATTTTTTATAATGAATGAGGGTAATAAACAACTATGGCAACTTAAATTGGAAAAGGTGGAACTAATATGAATTCCAAATTTCGCGTATGCGCAACAATTATTGCAACTGGCGTCCTGCTCGGAAGTCTTGGCTTGAACGGACAGGTCATCGATGCAAGCCCCTCGAAGCCCTCTGTTTCCGCCAGCCACAACGTAGCGAAGAAGAATGAAGTGACATTGAAATGGAACGGCAAGACCCTATCCCAGAAGGGAGTCCTTCTGCACGGAGTTACTTATATCCCTGCAACCGTACTCCGGGATGCGGCGGGAATGCCCCTGAAATATGATTCGAAAAACCGTACGTATACCCTGAACGCCGGCTATCATCAACTAAGTGCCGTTGTGTATGATTCGAAGGAAATCGGCTTGTTGGTCAACGGCCTCTATGCCGGAGAGCCTGGGGGTCAAATCCTCAACGGACGGCTCTATCTGCCGTTCAAGACGGTCAGCGAATACTTAGGGATCCAGGGACAATGGAGTCCGTCCTCGAAGACGCTCAGCTTGACGAAGAAGCAGAGCGATCTAACGATCAAATCGGAAACGTTGAAGAAGACGATCCAGGGCGTGGAAGCTGCTGTGAGTTATCCGGTTGTCAGCGGCTTAAGCAATGGCGAGGCCCAAACTCAAATCAACAGCGTATTGAAAAAGCATGCGGAAAGCGTGATCGCCCGCGCAGAGGAAAGCATCAAGGAGCTTCCTCCGGGTGAAGACAGCTTCCCTTATGCCTTCGAAGGCAATTTTGTGGTCCACTACAACAAGGACGGCTTGCTGAGTGTTACGGCGCATGATTATTCCTATCTCGGCGGCGCGCACGGCATGACCTTCAAGAACAGCTTCACGTTCTCCCTGAAGGATGGAAAGCTGCTGAAGCTTGGCGATTTCATCGACCTGAAGGGCAAGAAGAAGAAGCTCGACAACCGCGTCTTGAGCGAGTTGAAGAAGGGCGGGGGCTACCTTGGCGGATTTGAAGGAGTTCCGGAAGATGCGGAATTCTATCTGAAGGATAACGCCGTGGTCCTGTACTTCCAGCTGTATGAATACACGGCTTATGCCTACGGCTTCCCTGAATTTGAATTGAAGCTGAAGGAATGGAAATAAGGATGGGAACCGCAGGTTCTGAACCATGGGATAACTGAATCCTAGGGGGCGCGAGGCCTGTGACCGTTTGATACACTGTGCTGTAAAGATGCAACAATGTGCCGGAATGCAATCAGAAATCCCTTGGATGGCAGCCTGAGGTTAACTTCAGGCCTAGCGGCCAAGGGATTTTTTCATGCGTAGGGCATGGCGGCGGGTTCTACATCACAGTTGGGTATAGCTAATGAGACGGATCTGGGCATTTACAAGCTCATGAACCAATTAGGAATCCATCCTGAAGAGATCCGATAGAATCTCATGTTGTTTGTTCGGGAGCCCTTCGTCTGAAGCGGAAATGTCCAATTCCGTAACCAACAAGACCGGCTCCCCAAGCAACGACCGCATGGACAAGCGGATAAACAGTCTCCTCCGAGTGACCGGTGTAGTGGACGAGCCCGTAAAGGGGAACGGCGTACAGAAGGACGAATGGAACGAGAATGACGTAGAGCTTCAGCAAGTAGCCGACGACCATGAAGAACACGCCGACGAGCCAATAAGCCGAGAACCAGCGGGGGTAGAATGTCTGATTGGTATACCCCATCACAAAACCGGAGAACAGAAGCAGAAGGACAAGAACAATGGAGGCAACTCCATGTATCGCATGCGGATCGGCGCCGGTAACGGCTCGCTCCAGGTTCATGATCAGAAACGGAAGATGGATGAGCACGAGCATGAAAACAAAGGATATTTTTGAACCGATCATAAGGACCTCCCTGTATATAGGAATCAACAATACAATGATACCAGAAATAACCATGGAGGGCTGGGTTGGTCAATATGTTCTATGCTGACATAAAAAAGGCATGCACCTTTACGTGTGCATGCCTTTTGCATGTATTGCTTCTTATAGTCCTTGCGAAGGCGTCTTCTCCAACACTTGGTCGACGAGACCGTATTCTTTGGCTTCTTCAGCCGTCATGAAGTAGTCGCGGTCGGTATCCTTCTCGATCCGCTCCAGCGGTTGGCCGGTGCGCTCGGCAAGAATACGGTTCAGCTTGTCGCGCATCTTCAGAATGCGGCGTGCCCGGATTTCGATATCCGTTGCTTGACCTTGTGCGCCGCCAAGCGGCTGGTGGATCATGATTTCGCTGTTCGGCAGCGCGTAGCGCTTGCCCTTAGCGCCTGCATTCAGCAGGAATGCACCCATGGAGGCGGCCATACCGACACAGATGGTCGAGACGTCCGGCTTGATGAATTGCATCGTATCGAATATTGCCATCCCCGCGGTGATCGAACCGCCAGGGCTATTGATGTAAAGGTGAATATCCTTCTCCGGATCCTCTGCCGACAAGAACAGCATTTGGGCAATGATGGAATTGGCGACCACGTCATTGACGTCGGAGCCGAGGAAGATTATGCGGTCTTTCAGCAATCTGGAATAGATGTCGTATGCCCGCTCGCCGCGGTTGCTTTGTTCAACGACCATAGGTATAAAACTCACGTGAAAAACCTCCTCATTAAGTGCATCACTAATAAATACTGTTACCGTATTACCCACATGATAAACAATTTTAATCAAAAAGTCAAAGATAGTCAAACTATTGGGTAAAAAAAAGAGCCGTCATGGGCACTTTCGGGTAATTCATATATGAGAAAATTTAAAGATGGCGCGCCCGCGAGGAATCGAACCTCGATCTCAGGCTCCGGAGGCCTACGTCATATCCATTGGACCACGGGCGCATATAAAAAATCAGCAACGAAGATGATTATACCCTATCTAATAGAAAAACACAAGAGCGGATAAAACATTGTTTTGATATATAGAGAGGTTTCGATTTGGCCATAATGTATAAGAATGATGGTTGCAGAGAAATATACGTTCGGACACTTGCAACCTGCATCATTATTGGTTAGAATAGGGGTGGGACTTAAAAGGTTATCCCGGGACATTTTACGTCCAACCGATAGAAGAGCCGAGACGAAAGTTTGCAGGAGTGGAATGCATGCGTAACCTATTAGAAATACAAGAGCAGCTTCTGCCCGATTTGATGGACACCTTTAAACGAAGGTACACGATCCTCCATCAGATCAAGCTGTCCGGGCTGGTCGGCCGACGAACGCTGGCGTCATCCTTATCGATGACGGAACGGGTTCTGCGGGCTGAAACCGATCTTCTGAAAGCGCAGGGACTGATCGAGATTGAGACGCTCGGTATGCGGATCAGCCATGCAGGACTGTGTCTCCTCGAAGAACTGGAGCCGCTCATGAAGGATTTGTTCGGGCTGGTCGAGCTTGAGGAGAAGATCAAGAAGGCCTACGGACTCCGCAAGGTTGTCGTCATTCCCGGTGACAGTGAATCCTCTCCGGAAGTGAAGCGCGAGCTCGGACGTGCCGGAGCAAGAACACTGCTAAGCTTCGTCGAGAACGGCGATACGATCGCCGTCACGGGTGGATCCACGCTCGCCGAAGTCGCGGAGCAGATGTCACCGCTTGCGGCAGGGCCTCTGAAAGGCACATGGTTTGTGCCCGCACGCGGCGGTCTCGGAGAGAGCATGGAAATTCAGGCCAACACAATTGCTTCCAAGATGGCGAAGCGCGTGGGTGCCGAATATCGTCTGCTGCACGTGCCTGATCTCCTTAGCGAGGATGCCTATCAATCCCTAGTGCAGGATCAGCACATCCAGGAGATTGTGGATGTCATCCGACGTTCCCGGATCATTATCCACGGGATCGGCGACGCGATGGAAATGGCCAGAAGACGCAAGCTGGACGAGGACTCGATCCGTAGCCTCCAGCAGGATGGGGCGATTGCCGAATCCTTCGGATACTACTTCAGCGAGGAAGGCGCGGTTGTCCACAAGATGCTGACTCTCGGGCTCCGGCTGGAAGACATCATGCAGACGGAGACGATCATTGGCATTGCCGGCGGCCGAAGCAAAGGCAAAGCGATTCATGCCGTGCTGAAATTCGGGCACGAGGATATCCTCGTTACGGATGAGGCGGCTGCGCTGGAGGTAGAGAAGGAGATCGATGCAGCGGCATCGTAACCTTACGGTCCGGCAAGCATACAGGTGCAAGGCCTCGTTATTCTTTATCCCGTTGTCTTGATCGGCTTAACGGCCGGTCTTGAATATATTAATTTTACAAATATGGAGGGAACTACTCATGGTTAAAGTAGGTATTAACGGTTTTGGACGTATTGGACGCAACGTGTTCCGTGCTGCGCTGAACAACAGCGAAGTAGAAATCGTTGCAATCAACGATTTGACGGACGTAAGCACGCTGGCTCACCTTTTGAAATATGACACGACTCACGGAAGACTGAATGCAACCGTTGAAGCTAAAGAAGGCGCACTGGTTGTAAACGGCCGTGAGATCAAAGTATTTGCTGAGCGCAACCCTGAAGCATTGCCTTGGGCTGAGTACGGCGTAGAAATCGTTGTTGAGTCCACGGGTATCTTCACAGCGAAAGAGAAAGCTTCCGCTCACCTGAAAGGCGGCGCTAAGAAAGTTATTATCTCCGCTCCAGCTACGGACGAGGATATCACTATCGTTATGGGCGTTAACGAAGAGAAATACGATGCTGCTAACCACACCATCATCTCCAACGCTTCTTGTACAACCAACTGCTTGGCTCCATTCGCTAAAGTTCTCGACGAGAAGTTCGGCATCGTGAAAGGTATGATGACTACCGTTCACTCCTACACGAACGACCAGCAAGTGCTTGACCTTCCGCACAAAGACCTGCGTCGTGCTCGTGCAGCTGCTGAGAACATCATTCCTTCCACAACAGGTGCTGCTAAAGCGGTTAGCCTGGTTCTGCCGCAATTGAAAGGCAAGCTGAACGGTATGGCAATGCGCGTACCTACGAAGAACGTTTCCGTAACGGACCTCGTTGTTGAGCTGTCCAAGAACGTTACGCAAGAAGAAGTTAACGCAGCGCTGAAAGCAGCTGCTGAGGGTCCATTGAAAGGCATCCTGAACTACTCCGACGAGCCGCTCGTATCGAGCGACTACAATGGCGATCCTGCTTCTTCCACGATCGACGCGCTCTCCACAATGGTTGTTGGCGACAACATGGTTAAAGTTGTTTCCTGGTATGACAACGAGTGGGGCTATTCCAACCGTGTCGTTGACCTCGCTGCTTACATCGCAAGCAAAGGTCTGTAATTGATCCAGCCAACCAATCGAAGAGGAGTTCCGTTTACGGGCCTCCTCTTTGGTTCATGGTTTTAACCTGTTTTCATGCCAGAGTACTGGGAAGTAGCGAGAGAAGCCGGCTCTGGCGGGCGATTAGAGAGAGAAACGAGAGCAGCGGCATGCTGCCCGGCGAGGGAGAACATTTTGTTAGGAGGAACGTGGAGATGAACAAGAAAAGTGTACGTGACGTAGAAGTAAGCGGCAAACGGGTGTTTGTCCGCGTCGATTTCAATGTACCGCTCGAAGATGGTAAAATTACAGACGACACTCGGATTCGCGAAACTTTGCCGACGATTCAATATTTGGTGGAGCGGGGCGCCAAGGTCATCCTGGCGAGCCATTTGGGCCGTCCGAAAGGCGAGGTTGTCGAATCGCTGCGTCTGAATCCTGCGAGCGAGCGTCTGTCCGAGCTGCTGGGCAAGCCGGTAGCAAAAGCGGACGAAGCTGTAGGGGAAGCGGTAAAAGCGCAGGTCGAAAAGCTGCAAAACGGCGACGTGCTGGTGCTTGAAAATGTTCGTTTTTATCCAGGTGAAGAGAAGAATGATCCGGAGCTGGCGAAGCAGTTCGCAGAGCTTGCCGATCTGTTCGTGAACGACGCGTTTGGCGCAGCACACCGTGCGCATGCATCTACTGAAGGTATTGCTCATCATCTTCCAGCCGTATCCGGCCTCTTGATGGAGAAGGAGCTGTCCGTTCTCGGCAAAGCCCTCTCGAATCCGGATCGTCCGTTCACGGCGATTATCGGCGGCTCGAAGGTTAAGGACAAAATCGATGTCATCGACAACCTGCTGAACATTGCCGACAACGTGATCATCGGCGGTGGATTGACGTATACCTTCCTGAAGGCGCAAGGGCATGAAATCGGCCAATCTCTGCTGGATAAAGAGAAGCTGGATGCCGCGCTCGGATTCATCGAGAAAGCGAAGCAGCTCGGCAAGAATTTCTACCTGCCTGAAGATATCGTCGTTACCGACGAATTCAGCGCAAATGCCAACACCAAGATTGTCAATATCGATGGTATTCCGGCTGATTGGGAAGGCATTGACATCGGACCGAAGACTCGTGCCAAATATGCTGAAGTCATTAAAAACTCCAAGCTGGTTGTATGGAACGGACCTATGGGCGTATTCGAAATCGAACCATTCAGCCATGGTACCCGTGCAGTGGCACAGGCATGTGCAGAAACGGAAGCCTACACGGTGATCGGCGGCGGGGATTCCGCAGCAGCTGCTGAGAAATTCGGACTCGCTGACAAGATGGACCATATTTCCACCGGCGGCGGTGCGTCTCTTGAGTTCATGGAAGGCAAAGCACTTCCTGGTGTTGTGGCACTGAACGATAAATAAAGATATAGATCAATGATTTTGGATAGCTAATGTGGAAGAAGCTTGAACCCCGGCTCACCGGGGGGAATAAAGGAGTGAACTGTGTGAGAACACCTATCATAGCTGGCAACTGGAAAATGTTTAAGACGGTTCCGGAAGCAAAGGCTTTTTTCGAAGAGATTAAAGGCAAAGCGGAAGTAGAAGGCGTGGAAAGCGTGATCTGCGCACCGTTTACGAATCTTCCGGCTTTGGTGGAAGCAGCCAAAGGAACGAACATCAAGATCGGCGCGCAAAACCTCCATTTTGAAGATAACGGCGCATTTACAGGCGAAATCAGCGGTTTGATGCTGAAGGACCTGGGCGTTGATTATGTCATTATCGGACATTCCGAGCGCCGCCAATACTTTGCGGAAACCGATGAGATCGTGAACAAGAAGGTTCATGCGGCATTCCGTCACGGCTTGCTGCCGATCGTATGCGTAGGCGAGAAGCTGGAAGAGCGTGAAGCCGGCCAGACGAAAGATGTGTGCAAGGTGCAGACCGAAGCCGCATTTGCAGGTCTCCCTGCAGACCAAGCGGTTCATGTTGTCATTGCTTACGAGCCAATCTGGGCTATCGGGACAGGCAAATCTTCCACGGCTGAGGATGCTAACGAAGTGATCGCCTATATCCGCGAGCTGGTGAAGGGCTTGTACGGTGAAAGTGTTGCAGCTCAAGTACGGATTCAGTACGGCGGCAGCGTGAAGCCTGAAAATGTAGCGGAGTATATGGGACAAAGCGACATCGACGGCGCGCTCGTCGGCGGTGCAAGTCTTCAGCCGGCTTCCTACATCGCACTCGTTGAGGGGGCGAAGTAAGATGACAGCTCCAAGACCAGTAGCCCTGATCATCATGGACGGTTTCGGGCTTCGCAACACCGAAGTAGGCAATGCAGTCGCTCAAGCGAACAAGCCGAATTATGACCGGTACTTGAAGCAGTATCCGAACACAACGCTTACCGCTTGCGGCGAAGCGGTTGGTTTGCCGGAAGGCCAGATGGGGAACTCTGAAGTAGGCCACCTGAACATCGGCGCAGGCCGGATCGTGTACCAAGACCTGACCCGGATCTCGAAGTCGATTCGTGAAGGCGAGTTCTTCGAGAACGATACGCTGGTCGAGGCGGTTCGCGCGGCAAAAAACAGCGGCAAGAAGCTTCATCTGTACGGGCTTGTGTCGGATGGCGGGGTACATAGCCACATCGAGCATATGTTTGCGATGCTGGACCTG
Organism: Paenibacillus sp. FSL M8-0142; assembly: GCF_038597315.1. Classification (NCBI taxonomy): domain Bacteria; kingdom Bacillati; phylum Bacillota; class Bacilli; order Caryophanales; family Paenibacillaceae; genus Paenibacillus; species Paenibacillus sp. FSL M8-0142. The sequence goes on along the minus strand of NZ_CP152008.1, from coordinate 6,434,343 downwards.
GCCAAAAAGGAAGGCATGCAGGACGTTTACATCCATGGCTTCATGGACGGACGGGATGTAGCGCCTGACAGCGGCAAGCAGTTCGTGAAAGATCTCATTGCCAAGATCCAGGAAGTGGGCGTTGGACAGATCGCTACATTGTCCGGACGCTATTACGCGATGGACCGCGACAAGCGTTGGGATCGCGTGGAGAAGGCTTACCGCGCCATGGTATACGGAGAAGGACCGAAGTACACCGATCCGCTCAAAGCGATTACCGAATCGTATGAGAAATCCGTATATGACGAATTCGTCGAGCCTACGGTGATCGTTGATGACCAAGGCCAGCCGATAAGCCTTGTGGAAAGCGGCGATTCGGTCGTCTTCCTGAACTTCCGCCCTGACCGCGCGATTCAATTGTCCCAGGTGTTCACGAATAAGGATTTCCGCGGATTCGATCGTGGTCCGGGATTCCCGCAGAACCTGCATTTCGTGTGCTTGACCCTGTTCAGCGAGACGGTGGAGGGCTTCGTTGCCTACAAGCCGAAGGATCTGGACAACACGCTTGGCGAAGTGCTGGTGCAGCATAACAAGAAGCAGCTGCGCATTGCGGAAACCGAGAAATATCCGCATGTGACGTTCTTCTTCAGCGGCGGACGCGATGTGGAGCTTCCAGGCGAAACGCGCATCCTCATCAACTCGCCGAAGGTAGCAACCTATGACCTCAAGCCGGAAATGAGCGCTTATGAAGTCGCAGATGCGTGCGTGAAGGAAATCGAAGCCGAGAAGCATGATGCGATTATCCTGAACTTTGCGAACCCGGACATGGTTGGCCACTCGGGCATGCTCGAGCCAACCAAGAAGGCGGTTGAAGTGACGGATGAGTGCGTCGGCAAAGTGGTTGAGGCCGTTCTGGCTAAAGGCGGGGTCGCCATCATTACGGCTGACCACGGCAATGCGGACATGGTATTCGACGAGAATGGACGCCCATTCACGGCTCATACCACCAACCCGGTACCGTTCATCGTTACCGATGAGAACGTGACGCTGCGCGAAGGCGGCATTCTGGCCGATATTGCTCCGACGATCCTCGACCTGATGGATCTGCCGAAGCCGGCCGAAATGACCGGAACTTCCATGATTGCGGCGCGTAAATAAAGACGGACAAAATCTTTACCATAAACGATACCAAAGAAAAAGGAGACTATACCCATGACTATTATTTCTGACGTATATGCTCGCGAAGTCCTTGACTCCCGCGGCAACCCGACTGTAGAGGTTGAAGTATACCTGGAATCCGGCGCGATCGGACGCGCGATCGTTCCATCCGGCGCTTCCACTGGCGTTCACGAGGCGGTTGAGCTTCGCGACGACGACAAATCCCGTTACCTGGGCAAAGGCGTTCTGAAAGCTGTTGAGAACGTGAACGAAATCATCGCCCCTGAAGTAATCGGTATGGACGCGCTTGACCAGCTCGGTATCGACAAGCTGATGATCGCTTTGGACGGAACGCCTAACAAAGGCAAGCTCGGCGCAAACGCGATCCTGGCTGTATCCATGGCTGTAGCCCGCGCTGCTGCTGACGCATTGGATCTCCCGCTGTACGTATACCTCGGCGGATTCAACGCCAAACAGCTTCCAGTACCAATGATGAACATCGTGAACGGTGGTGCACATGCCGACAACAACGTAGACGTTCAAGAGTTCATGGTACTGCCTGTGGGCGCACCTAGCTTCAAAGAAGCGCTTCGCATGGGCGCTGAAATCTTCCACAACCTGAAGTCCGTTCTGAAAGGCAAAGGCCTGAACACGGCAGTTGGCGACGAAGGCGGTTTTGCTCCAAACTTCACGTCCAACGAAGATGCACTGTCCTCCATCATCGAAGCGATCGAAAAAGCCGGCTACACGCCAGGCAAAGACGTATTCCTGGGTATGGACGTTGCTTCCACGGAATTCTTCAAGGACGGCAAATACGTTCTGGAAGGCGAAGGCAAATCCTTCACGCCTGCGGAATTCGTTGACCTGCTCGCTTCTTGGGTAGACAAATACCCAATCATCACCATCGAAGACGGATGCTCCGAGGACGATTGGGAAGGTTGGAAGCTGCTCACTGAGAAGCTGGGCAACAAAATTCAGCTGGTTGGTGACGACCTGTTCGTTACGAACACTGAGCGTCTGGAGAGAGGTATCAAGGAAGGCATCGGTAACTCCATCCTGATCAAGGTTAACCAAATCGGTACATTGACTGAAACATTCGATGCAATCGAAATGGCAAAACGCGCAGGCTACACCGCTGTTGTCTCCCACCGTTCCGGTGAGTCCGAGGACAGCACGATCGCTGACATCGCTGTTGCTACCAACGCAGGTCAGATCAAGACGGGTGCACCTTCCCGTACGGACCGCGTAGCGAAATACAACCAATTGCTTCGCATCGAAGACCAATTGGGCGAGCTTGCTCAATACAACGGCTTGAAGTCGTTCTATAACTTGAAGCAACAATAATTTAGGGTAAAGCCCGGCTCCTGCTGTTGCGGGGGCTGGGCTTTTTAATTTGCGCTTTTTTTGGAAGTGGGAGGAGGGCTTTGCTGCACTCGTTTAGCGTGCCGTGGGGCGGTGCGTATATCGGCTTCGGTCGCTGTTAAAATCGGGAAACTGGGAATGATCAAGTTGAGGGAAGTTTCCCGATTTTAAAGGCGAGCGCGTTGCTCCTCCGCCGATATACGCACCTGTGGCAGGGGAAGAAGTGTGCAGCAAAGCCCTTGCGGGTGTCCCATGGAAGCGCAAAGGCAAAGCCCGGCTTGGCTGCAAAGGCAGGAGCCGGGCTTTTTATGGAGGAGGGGGGCTGTGGCTGCACTCCTTAGCGAGCCGTGGGGCGGTGCGTATATCGACTCCGGTCGCTGTTAAAATCGGGAAGCTGGAATGGAATAGGTAGAGGATGCTTCCCGATTTTAAAGGCGAACGCGCTGCTCCTCCGCCGATATACGCACCTGTGGCAGGGGAGGATGCGTGCAGCCCAGCCACGTAGGTGTCCCATGGAAGCGCAAAAGCAAAGCCCGGGTTTAGCTGCAAAGGCAGGAGCCGGGCTTTTTATGGAGAAGGGGGGCTGTGGCTGCACCCGTTAGCGAGCCGTGGGGCGGTGCGTAAATAGTCTCCGGTCGCTGTTAAAATCGGGAAGCTAGAATGGAGTCGGCAGAGGATGCTTCCCGATTTTAAAGGCGAACGCGCTGCTCCTCCGCCGAAATACGCACCTTTGGCAGGGAAGGAAGCGTGCAGCCAGCCACGTGGGTGACCTGGAAGCGCAAAGGCAAAACCCGCCTTGGCTGCAAAGGCAGGAGCCGGGCTTTTTATGGAGGAGGGGGGCTGTGGCTGCACTCGTTAGCGAGCCGTGGAGCGGTGCGTATATCGGCTTCGGTCACTGTTAAAATCGGGAAGCTAGAATGGAATAGGTAGAGGATGCTTCCCGATTTTAAAGGCGAACGCGCTGCTCCTCCGCCGATATACGCACCTGTGGCAGGGAATGAAGCGTGCAGCAAAGCCCTTGTGGGTGTTCCATGGAAGCGCAAAGGCAAAGCCCGGCTTGGCTGCAAAGGCAGGAGCCGGGCTTTTTATGGAGAAGGGGGGCTGTGGCTGCACTCCTTAGCGAGCCGTGGGGCGGTGCGTATATCGGCTTCGGTCGCTGTTAAAATCGGGAAGCTAGACTGGAATAGGTAGAGGATGCTTCCCGATTTTAAAGGCGAGCGCGCTGCTCCTCCGCCGATATTCGCACCTGTGGCAGGGGAAGAAGTGTGCAGCAAAGCCCTTGTGGGTGTCCCATGGAAACGCAAAGGCAAAGCCCGGCTTGGCTGCAAAGGCAGGAGCCGGGCTTTTTATGGAGAAGGGGGGCTGTGGCTGCACTCCTTAGCGAGCCGTGGGGCGGTGCGTAAATCGTCTCCGGTCGCTCATAAGTCTGACTTTTCAAGGTTATTAATTTTTGTATGTAAGTTTTTTACCTCTGCCCTTAATTTTGTGATGTCCTCTTTAATTTCAGATCGGTTAACCGCAAGTTTTACGATTCGATATAGGACTAATAAAACAACAAAGATTATGACTAGATTGGCGATCAGGCCTCCAAAACCAAATGCCGAACCCATATCAACACCCCCTTATCATGGGATTTTATTAAACTATTTACAATTATACCATTACACGCGCTCTTCGTTCGACCGTATGGTGAAAACAACCGATTGCTTTGCACCAGGCTCCTGCTCTTGCGGGGGCTGGGCTTTTTATTTTGCGCTTTTTTCGGGAGTGAAGGGAGGGGCTGTGGCTGCACACCTGTTAGCGTGCCGTGGGGCGGTGCGTATATCGGATAAGTGAGCAGATTTGAATTCCTCATTCCGCAAACTATGGTAAAATTGGGTATGCGGCATAGTGGAGGTGCATTCATATGGTCATGGGCCCGGAGCCATTGGATCAAGTACAACAGGAAGTTTCAGAAAGAAAGGTCAAGGAGAAGCTTGCAGGTCATCAGCAGCGGGGGTTGCTGAGCGATATAGCGATGACTTTATTAGCGGCTGGTGTATTGATCGTGATCGCTGTTATTTTTGGATTTATCATTCATATTGTCAGGTAGTGATTGGAGTTGCATTGAAATACTGATGGAAAAGAAATTGGGGTTTCATCCAATCGTAGGGGGAACGAAAACGTAATGAGTAAAGTTGTTTCTGGATGGTTGATCGTGTGCCTCTTCAGCCTGATCTCATTCGCATCAGGGGTTGATGCGGCTTCAACCAAGGTTAAGACAAGCGTACATTACTTCCTCGGCCAACAATATGTGCAAATTAGCGGGGAAAACAAAAAAGTGGTCAGTGATATCAATAGGATTCTTAAAGCAGACGCCCAGCTTTTAGCTTGGGCGAATATGGAATACAAAAAGAGCGGTGAACATACCTCTTTTCGTTCCAAAGCCAATACCAAATACAATAAAAACGGAAAGTTATCGATTGTTAATACCATCTACTTAAATTCTGAAGGCGGCCAAACCATCTCAGCCAGTACATTTAATTTTGATCTAAGGACAGGCGAGCGCTTGGAGCTTGATGATGTGATCAAGACTGAAAGTCAAAAGCTCAATCTGATTGAGGCTGTTACATCGCAGCTTGTAAAGAGGGAGTCCAAAGGGGATCCAATCTTCACGGATCATATTGAATTTTACCTTACTCAGTCCAATCACTCATTTTACTATTATGATCAGGGCATCGTCATCCGCTTCAATCCAGGTGAAGTTGGGCCTCACTCCGAGGGATTTGTGGATGCTAAAGTAGACTATTCAACAATTAACAAGAAAAGGAATGGCCCGCCATCGCCTGCTCCAACCATTCCAGGTTATACGTATGTCACAAAGTCCCATATCGAAAATGAATTTACCGGATTTGATTACGGGAATATTTATGAATTAGCAAACGGGCAAACGTGGAAGCAAGTGGGGTATGTATTTTATTATAATCCCTCTTGGCCGGAAGTGATCATTTATCAAAAAGGGTCCAAATATTACTTGAAAGCCGAGTACATAGATGAACTCGTAGAGGTTGAGCTTGTCGGAACAGATTAACTGGATCTCAATGTTTTTTAAAAAGCGCTACTACCCACTTCAGCTAATAAAGAAGCCGCCGTCCCTCTCACCGAGGAAACGACGGCTTCTTTGAATTACAGCACCTCCAGCGGAATGCGGTCCCGGATGGATTGCCCATGGCTGTTCCTCCACTCGACGACGACATAAACGCCGGAAGGCTGGAATTTGATCATATTCCGTTCGGCAGCCGTAATCGGGCTTTCCACCGAGCCTAGATCCTCCAGATTCTGGAGGAGATTGATCGCCCCGCCTACGGCTGTCTGGCTTCCACTAAGCACGGGAACGGCTTCATTCTCGCTGCCGAGCGTCTCATAAACGGTATAGCTCAGGTAGTCGGAGTGCCTGATTTCGTTAGAGTCCCCCAGATAGACCAGCTTCGCATTGCCGCGCCAAATGGAGTCCTTTGTTCGAATGACGGTATAGTCCTCCACCCGCCAGGCGGCTCCATTCCCTTCTAGTGTATATAATTCCGTATGATCCGCAGTCTTAGTATCTGCAGTTTCGGGATCAGGTATTGCTTTAGACCAGAGGATGCCTAAAGTGATGAGACTCGAGGCAAATAACACCACAAGCGCTCTGATCCATTGCTTCCGGGCCATGCTAAGCAGCTCCTTTCAAAATCAGGTAAGCGGGACGGCCCATCATCGCTTCTTCCAGAACAGCTGCAGCGCCACCTTGGCGCACCACAAGGAAAAGACGAAGAACAGCAGTGCCCAGATAATCGCGGGAACCACAGTCATATTGGCCAGATTGCTTGCGTCTCCTGCTTGCGATGGCTGGCTCAGCGCCCGTATGGCCAAGGTCAACGGCCCCATGACGGACTCCTCCAGCACGAGAAAGGCCAGGAGCAGGTAATAGAAGTTGCGGATTTTCGGTCCCAGCATGTAGAAGATAAGATTGACGATGATGAAAATAATGAGCCACCACAGCCCGTACCCCTTGTGTACGAAGAAAATAATCATAATAACCGCCAGCGCGGTAATGGTCATTAAGCCTTCGCCCTGCCGTTTGCGGGCATATCCCAGGAACATGAGAATGGCGAACACGGAGGCCGATACATACCCTGCCAACGAGACAACGACAGGACTCCAGCCCCCCGAGGACAGCATGGAATACGTGACGCCGCTGTGATCCGGGTTCAGCTCAATGCTGAGCACTCGGCCGGACATGAGGAGGGTCATGAGCGCGTGTCCCAGTTCGTGAATCATCGTATCGAGGATGCGGAACCAGGAAGAGAAGGGGATCAGCCGGGTCAGAATGGCCGCCCCTACCAGAAATAATAGTGCCTTGATCCATTTATTCATCAGGAAGTCCTTTCCGGCTTCAGTCTTTGATCTGGAGCATCGTTCGCTTTCATCCCTTATAATATAGATGAGTTTCATATGAAAATCCATTAGACTGGCCACGCAAAATGGTATAATTGAAGTCATGACGGAGGTTCATGACCGATGAAAAATGAGAAGCCGGATTTCAATAATAACAAAAACAATCACATAGAGCACATAAGACATACCACGCTAGTCAATGATCAGGGGATTCGATTTGCGGAAATCGAGTTCGGCGGGGAGGAGCGGGACATGCCGCTTGCCGCCCGGTCCGGGGAGGGTCTGGATCCGGAACAAGAGCGGGATAGGCAAACGGAGGCACCTCAAGCACCGGGGGAGAGAACCTCGTTGGTAGTGAAGCCGCAGCAGCCCCTTGATCTGAATTTGGACGACAGCTTCCGTTATCTCACCAAGGAGCAGCAATTCGCGCTGAAGGCACGGGAGCTGGCTTGGCATACGGAGGATGAGGCTCCATTCGTTCCGTTCAAAACGTACTGGCCGACGTACGAGCAGATGAGGCCTGAACAGTTTCGCTGGTATTTTTACTGGCGGGAGGAGGTAAGGTCCGGCCGGTACCCGGATACGGATTTATCCTATTTGTTCCTGTACTTTTACGAGCTGATTCACGGCGTAGGCTGGAGCGACCCGCGGCAAGGGTACGATTTGATGCTGCAAGCATGGAACGCTTACCGAGAGCGTTATGCCAAGCTCGATATGTACTTGCGGGAATGGCTATATGATTTTATGATCGTGCATCACCTGGATATGCCGATTCCCGAGACGTATGATCGCCTGCCGCGGGCCATTTCGCCAGAATTGAAGGAGCGGGAGTACATGCGGCGCTTCTCCCTTCAGCCTGCCGAGCTGACCTGGGAGCTGCTGTGCGGCCTGCTGGATTATGACGCCGAGAAGAGCCGTTTCTATCAGGAATCCGGACGCAAGGACATGCAGCGGTATGCCCCGAAGGTTGTGGCGCTGGTCGACAGCTATCTGGCCAAAAAGACGGGGCAGCGCTTCATCGACCGCTTCCAACCCCGGCCAAGACAGGTCAAGCGATATCTGTTTCGCAGCGCGGTGTATGACCATGGTCTGCATGGGCGAACGGTTGTCCTGACAATCCTCTCCTTAAGCGAGTATGCCCCATTGCGGGCTTACATGACCGGGTTGATCCGGCTGACGGAGAACAAGCTGAGGGAGCTTAGGGGCTTCAAGGGACGGCTTCGCGGGACGGAGGCCATCGGACCGGATGTGGCGCAGCTGGTTGAACGGTATTTGACCAAAGAAATAGAGCAGCAGCTTGAAGCCGAGCGGAAGAAGAGCATCCCGGAGGTGCAGATCGATACAAGGAAGCTGCGGCGACTGCAGCGGGAGTCGGACGAGGTCCGCGACATGCTGCTTGTCGAGGGGGCCGGATCGGAGGAGGCCTTGGATGAGAAGTCTTCATTAGTCCATGCAGGTTCAGATCAGTCCCCGAAAGCCGTCTCATCTGGAAAGCGCAAACCGAAGAGTGTGGATGTCGTTCAGGCCGTGATGGATTTTGATGCGGGGCTCCCTAGCGAAGATTCTTCCGGAATGGAACCGCGGATCGAAGGGACGGCTAACGCAACGACCGTAAAAGCGGCTAAACCAACGACCGTCGAAGCGGCAAACGTACCGACTGGACAAACTACGGGGGGATCTTCTGCGGAAGCCGCTGAGCAAATCTATAAACAGGCTGCTGAACAATCTATCGCGCTTACTACTGTAGAAACTACCCTGGATACTAACATAAAAACTATCGAAGAACCAATCGAAGAAACTACCAAAGAAGCTACCGAAAAAAACGCTGAAGTAACGCTTGGCGCTAAAGAAATCCCTCATATTGAACGGGGATCGGAGGCTGAAGCGAGTAAAGCAGAGGAAGCATCCCATTCACACGGACAGGCATGGCAATGGGATGTTGAGGATGACGATTGGCAGCAGCTTGCGGAGCGTCTGACGCCCGTGCATATGGAGATTCTGCACGTCTTGAAGGCGGGACCGAATTCGGCTGCGCTGCAGCCCATTGCAGAGCGCGCAGGCTCGATGCCTGCCCTGCTGCTGGATGAGATTAACGAGGCTGCAATGGATACCATTGGCGATCTGCTGATTGACGGAGAATCCATTGCGGAAGAATATGTCGACAAGATGGATGCTTTGAAGAGGATATAAAAGCAAGGGCGGTACAACCGGCCCCTAATGCTTTTGAAAGAAGGTGAATATCGATCATGAACGAGTTGAAAATCCCGAAGCGGCTCACCACTGCCCTTGTGAACTCCATGACGGCAGGCGTCGTGCCGCGCGTTGGGCTTGAATATATTGCCGTCGGGCGTAAACCGGAGGTGGAGTCGATCCTGCGGGATATGGACAATATCGCCGAAGGGGGGGCGGCTTTCCGCCTTATCACGGGACGTTACGGCAGCGGCAAGAGCTTCCTCCTCCAGATGATACGAAACTATGCCATGGACCGCGATTTCGTCGTGGCGGACGCGGATTTGTCGCCGGAGCGCCGGCTCGTAGGCACGAAGGGGCAGGGGCTGGCGACGTACCGGGAGCTCATGACCCATCTGTCAACGAAGACGCGGCCTGACGGCGGAGCGCTGGAGGCTATTCTGCAGAAGTGGATTGCGGCGATTCAGCAGCGGATCATGGTTGAGGCGGGCCTTCGGCCGGATGATCCCGCCCTGAACGAACGCGTGGAGCTGGACATTTTCGCGGTGACGAATGAGATGCAGAATCTGGTGCACGGGTTTGATTTTGCAAAGGTGCTGGCTGCTTATTGGAACGGCTACAAGCTTGGCGACGATGACCGGAAAGCGGCGGCGCTGCGATGGCTGCGCGGGGAAGTGCCGACCAAGACGGAAGCCCGCAAGGAGCTCGGCGTAGGGGTCATCATCGACGATGACAACTGGTACGACTATATGAAGCTGTGGTCCGAATTCACGGCTGCGATTGGATACAAGGGACTGCTGCTGTTCATTGACGAAGGGGTTAACCTGTACAAAATCACGAACAGCATCTCCCGTCAGAGCAACTACGAGAAGCTGCTCACCATGTTCAACGACACGATGCAGGGCAAAGCCCAGCACCTGGGGATCTACATGGGCGGCACGCCCCAGTTCGTCGAAGACGAGCGCCGGGGGCTGTTTAGCTATGACGCCCTCCGTTCCCGTCTGATCGATGGACGTTACGGCAGTAGCACGCTTCGGACGTATACGTCTCCCATTCTGAAGCTGGACATGCTCTCGTACGAAGAAATTCTCATCCTTCTGCAGAAATTGAGGGATATCCATGCGCTGCACTTCAAGTATGAGCCCCAGCTGAAGGACGAGCAGCTGGTGGCGTTTATGCAGGCTGTCGTGAACCGGCTGGGCGCGGAAGAACTGCTGACGACCCGGGAGGTTGTGCGGGATTTCATGGACCTGCTGCACACGCTGCATCAGCATCCGGAAGCCAGCTTCGAGCAGCTTATGGGCGAGCGTGCGGAGGCGCAGCCAATCGGCAAAGGAGCGGATGAGCCGGGGGACGACATGGATGATCTGCTGGCGGAGTTTGAGCTATGAGCGCAGCGAATCCTTTTTCCCGGTTGGCGCCATTCATTCAGGAATTCATCTACAAAAAAAGATGGGATACCCTTCGCGAGGCACAGGTTGAAGCCTGCCGCGTCCTGTTCGATACGCCGAACCATTTGCTGATCGCATCCGGTACGGCTTCGGGGAAGACGGAGGCGGCGTTCTTTCCGGCCCTGACGGAGCTGCATAACAGGCCATCAAGCTCGGTAGGCATTTTGTATATCGGGCCGCTTAAGGCGCTGATCAACGACCAGTTCGAGCGCATCAGCGATCTGCTGAAGGAGGGGCAGGTTCCGGTATGGCACTGGCACGGCGACGTGTCCCAGGCTGAGAAGACGAAGCTGATGCGGAAGCCTTCCGGCGTGCTTCAGATTACCCCGGAGTCGCTTGAGGGGCTGCTGATGAACCGGCCGAATGCGATACCGGCCCTGTTTCAGGATCTTCGGTATGTCATTATCGACGAGGTCCATGCGTTCATGGGGGCTGATCGCGGCATTCAGGTGCTGAGCCAGCTCACCCGCATCGAGCGGATGGCTTCGTGCGAGCCTCGCCGGATCGGCCTGTCGGCTACGCTGAGCGACTACGAGACCGCGGCCGGGTGGCTGGGTGCGGGAACCCAGCATGCGGTCGAAGTCATTGCTCCGCAAGGCGGGCGGAGACTGCGGCTGTCGGTGGAGCACTTCTCCTTTCCCGATGCGCGGGACGAGAAGCAGGCCGAGCAGCTGGAGCTCGCGCGCAAAGCCTACTATGATTTCGTGTACGATCACACGCATATGAAAAAAGCGCTCGTCTTCACGAACAGCCGCTCGGACGCAGAGCTCACGACGCTGGAGCTGCGGCGGATCGCCGCGAAGCGGCAGCAGCCGGACGTCTTCCATGTCCATCATGGAAGCATCTCCGCCATGCTGCGCGAGGAAGCGGAGGCCGCGCTGCGGTCGGGGCCGGGGCCGGCGGTGGCCGCGGCAACCCTGACCCTGGAGCTTGGCATCGACCTCGGCGAGCTGGAGCGGGTCATCCAGCTTGGTGCGCCGTACAGCTGCTCCAGCTTCGTGCAGCGGCTCGGCCGTTCCGGCCGCAGGGGGGACCAGGCCTCCGAGATGATGTTTCTTTGCCCGGAGGACGAGGATGAAGAGGCGCTGCTGCCGGCGCGCATGCCCTGGATGCTGCTGCGGGCGATCGCCGTCATCGAGCTGTACATCCGGGAGAAATGGGTTGAGCCGCTCACCTTGCGGAAGAAGCCGGTGGGCGTGCTGTACCATCAGACGATGAGCACGCTGAAGAGCATGGGAGAAGCCGAGCCGCAGGATCTGGCGCGGGCTGTGCTTACGCTCCCGGCATTTCGCGGCATCGAGCCGGAGGAGTATAAGGAGTTCCTGCAGTATTTGCTGCAGACCGATCATATCCAGCGCACAGAGGAAGGCAGCCTCATCATCGGTCTTGGCGGGGAGAAGATCGTAAATAACTACCGCTTCTATGCGGTATTTAAGGACGATGAGGAGCATGTCGTCTACAACGGATCCGAGGAGATCGGATCGATTACGACCGTGCCGCCTCCGGGCTACTGCTTCTCGCTGGCCGGCAAGCTGTGGAAGGTAGAGGAAGTGGACACCAAGCACAAAGCATTGTACGTGAAGGCTGCCAAAGGCAAGGTTGATACGTTATGGCTGGGCGCCGGCGGCGATGTCCACACCCGGGTCGTACAGAAGATGCGGGAAGTGCTGGCGGACAGCACCATCTATCCGTATCTCGCGCCCGGCGCCGTGAACCGCCTGGAGCGGGCGCGCCGGCTTGCCCGGGAGAGCGGGCTGCTGAAGCAGGTCGTTATCCCGGCGGGCGGGGATTCGCTGTTTATACTGCCTTGGGCGGGCAGCAAGCAGTTCCGGACGCTCGAGCGGCTGCTGAAGCATAATCTGTCCGAGCCGCTCTCCTTGCGCTCGATCGTGCCGATGGAGCCCTATTACATGATCGTTGCCGGCAAGGCGGATGCCGGGACGCTGCTCGAGGAGATCCGCCGCGAGCTGGCGGAATGCAGCGACGCCAGTTCGCTGCTGGACCCGGACGAGGCGCCTTACCTCGGGAAATACGACGAGTTTGTGCCGCCTAAGCTCGTCCGCACGGCGTTTGCCGCCGACGGGCTGGATGTGCATGGCCTGGCTGAGTTGTTGCGGTCGTGATAAGCGCCTTGCGGGGGTTTTAGCCAGCGTTCATAAGCGCAAACATAGTAGCGAAGTAAACATGCAATCGAAAACAGCCATGGAAGAACGGGACATGCCCGATTCCATGGCTGATTTTTTATTCTTCACTTTTTGATAGCACATAGGATTTCAGGTCATTAAAACGTTTCTCGTTTTCTCGGATCCACTTCGTTTCATCGCTGAATCGGCCGGGACTCGTCGCAGGATTTCAACTTAGGATCTATAACTAGAAAGATAAATTATTCCAGCTTTGTCGATCTGTGTTACAATATTCTTAGGTAGAAAATACAATACTTTGAATTTCTGTGAACTAGAGGTGAAAACAGCTGTGAAAAATAGAAACAAGACAGGTATTGTAGTGGCCCTAATTTATTGTTTTGTCCTTTATGCGATTTTAATTGATGCACCCCCTGGTGAGGCTCCGGTTAATCCGCCATGGGCACCCGCCATGATTCCGCTTGGAGCTGTTATCATTACATCTCTCTTTGATTACGTGATCAAGTTCGATTTCTTCGAAAAAAAGAAAAAGTGAATGGATAAAATGCCAAAATTAAAAATTGCGAAGTCTTTTAGTGGCTGGAGTTCTGCTCTACATTTCTGCTCTACATTTAATTGAATTCCAGCCTTTGACTGAAAACCTGCAGACTTCTCTTCGAATTAAAATGATCCCTTCGTTTATTTTCTTAATTTAAAGAGTCGTCTGAACCGGCTTGATCATCGCTTGTGAATCTAGGTTATCCCCAAAAATGAGCCTTGGTGATGTCATTCACCAAAGGTTCTGTTCCTTTTGGAACCGTACTGCCCTCCCTCAAAAGGTTCTTCCATCACTCGCACGCAGATGGGATCACCCGATCCACTTCCGTCGTCTTCCATCGGTTCCATCGGCCCCGAGGATTGGTGCGAATGACAAGCCTCGCATAAAAATCCGCCTACCCGAAAAAATAAGCATTGTGCTCAACGCCATCGTATGGTAACTTATGTACATAAAAACGTTTTTATTGCAAAGGAAGATCAGTGAATGGGCAAGGTAACCATCAAAGATGTCGCAAGAGAGGCCGGCGTATCGATTTCGACGGTATCGAACGCGCTCAATGACGTGGACGTGCTGAATCCCGAGACCAAGTCGCATGTGTTGAAGGTGGCGGAACGGCTCAACTACGTGCCGAACCTGAACGGCAAGCTGCTGAAATCGGGCAAGACGAAGATGCTTGGCTTCTTCACCACCAGCGTATCGGGGCCCTATTTCTATACGCTCGTGGAATCCATGTCCCGCGAGTGCGACCGTCTCGGCTACGGGCTGAACGTGTTCGTGACGAAGGACAAGCAGGTCATTATGAGCAACATTTTGGGCGGGCGCGTAGACGGCGTCATCATTTTCGAAGAGCTGAGAATTGATGATAAAGACATTGCCGTCATGGAGAAGGACAAGATCAAGGCGGTATTCCTCGATCGCGTCGTTCAGAACGAGACGATGGGGAGCATTATTTTCGATTCATATGAAGCTGGATATGAGGCGACGAAATACTTGATCAGTCTCGGACACCGCAATATTGCTTACATATCGGGCGTGGACACCATGTTCGACAGCGTCCAGCGGAAGGAAGGCTATCTCGCGGCCTTACGCGAAGTGCAGTTTCCGATCGATGAGGACTTGATCCTCCAGGGTTATTTCGAGGAGGAAGGCTCCTATAATGCCGTAAAATCGTTCATCCACATGCATCCAGGCAAGGTGCCGGACGCGTTCCTGGCAGGGAACGACCTCAGCGCCATCGGCTGCATCCGGGCACTGAAATCGCTCGGCTACGAGGTTCCGAAGGATATCAGCGTCGTCGGCTTTGACGACATCGATATCGCACAGTATTTTACGCCGCCGTTATCGACGGTGCGCAACCAGATTGCGCGGCAAGGCATCCTGGTCGTTGACCATCTGGTGCGCATGATCCAGAAGAAGGAGCAGGGCAAGGTGCAGAAGCTGGCGGGAGAACTGATCGTCCGCGGCTCCAGTCAAGTGAAGGTCCGATCGGAATGAGCCGGAGCCAGTAGACTAGGCAGAAGGCATCATTTCGGATCTGTTTTTTTAAATTCATCCAAGCATAGGGGGTTTTTTATTGCCAAAAATAAAAACGTTTTTATTGAATGATTGCGTTCTTATGGATGGGTAACAAGGTGTAGTGCAATCGAGGGGTCTGGAAACAACCATGTTATTAAAGGAGGAGGCGAACGAGGTGGCCAAGACAGCCGAGGCTCCGTCCGCGACGCCCGCAGGAACGGGAGCCGTGCTTCCATCCGGCAAAAAGCCGATGGGGCGGAGAGTGAAGGAGTTTGTCGTGGATTTCGGACGGCAATGGGAGCTGCAGTCCATGATTCTTCCGGGCGTCGTGTTCATGTTTATTTTCTGCTACATTCCGATTTACGGTCTGACGATCGCATTCAAGAGCTACACGGTCATCGACACGATCGATTCCGCGCCGTGGGTCGGCTTGGACAATTTCAAAATCATCATGTCGGACAAGTACTTCTGGGATTCCGTCGTAAACACGCTGGGCATCAGCTTTCTGAAATTAGCGATCGGGTTCGTCATTCCGATTATTCTTGCCATCATGATTTACGAGGTCAGCTTCGGGCGGTTCAAGAAATTTGTGCAGACGGTGTCGTACCTGCCGCACTTCCTGTCCTGGATCGTGCTCGGCGGGATGCTCATTACCTGGTTCTCGACGACGGGCTTGTTCAACCAGCTGCTGCTCAGCCTGGGTCTGATCTCGCAGCCGCAGAACATTATGCTGGATCCGAACAAGTATTGGTGGATCGCCACCTTGTCCGACATCTGGAAGGAAGCGGGCTGGGGGACGATTCTGTATCTGGCGATTATGGCCAAGATCGATCCGACCTATTACGAAGCCGCGAAAATCGATGGCGCCAGCCGTCTCAGACAAATCTGGAATATTACCATTCCGAACATGAAAATGATCATCAGCTTGAATTTGATCCTAACTGTAAGCGGTTTATTGGGCTCGAACCTGGATCAGACGCTGGTGCTTATGAACTCGCAAAACCGGGAAAAGGCGGAGGTTATCAACTCTTACGTATACCGGATGGGGATGACGCAGGGTGACTTCTCCTACGCAACGGCCGTGGGCCTTGGCGTCTCGATCGTTTCGGTCATTCTGCTCGTGACCGCCAACAAAGTCACCAGCAAATTAAACGACAACCAGTCGGTTCTGTAACGGTTATTTAGCCCAAAATGCCCGCTGCATCCAAGGCGCCGAATCGGACGCTAAGGGTTAAGTGCGGGCGGTAGAAGTGTAACGGGAGGGAGGCTTTACCTTGAATTCGAAAGCAGCGAAAGGGGACTGGGATAGCCGGATCTTCGATGCCGTCAATATCGCATTGCTGGTAGTGTTTACGCTTATTATCGTGGTTCCGCTTTGGAATGTTCTGGTCTCTTCCTTCAGCTCGGGCAGAGCTCTGGCGGAGGGCGGGTTTATTTTCTGGCCGACCGAATTTTCCCTTGAAAATTACCAGGCCGTATTCCGGGATGACGGCATCTGGCAGGCCTTCTTCATCTCGGTCGCCAAAACCTTGATCGGGGTCATCACCCACGTGTTTTTCTGTGCGATGGTGGGCTACGGCCTCAGCAAGCGGTACGTGCGCGGCCGCAAATTTTATGTCACGATGGGCGTCATCACGATGTTTTTCTCGGGCGGGATGATTCCGACGTACCTGCTCATCAAGGACCTGGGCATGCTGAACAGCTTCTGGGTGTATATTATTCCGGCGCTGCTCAGCTTCTACGATGTCATTATTCTGATGAATTTCTTCCGCAACGTGCCGGATTCGCTGGAGGAGTCCGCGAAGATTGACGGCGGCGGGGATTGGCGGATCTTCCTGAGCATCTTCATTCCGCTGTCCATGCCGGCAATGGCGACCATTGCGCTGTTCAACGGCGTCGGACAATGGAACGACTTTATGACGACCAAGCTCTATATCACGGATCAGTCGCTGTACCCATTGCAAATGATGCTCTACGAAATTATCGTGCAGTCGCAGACGCAATCGATGCAGAACGCCGGCTCGGTCGTGATCGAGACGACAACGAAGGGCGTTCAGCTTGCCACGATCGTTGTTACTACGCTGCCGATTGTTGCGATCTATCCAATACTTCAAAGGTACTTTATTTCCGGAATGATGCTGGGAGCGGTGAAAGAATAAGAAAGCAGCAGTAGGTTCGGGTCTGAAAGAAAGCGCTTTTATTAAAAGGGAGGGTTACTGGATGTTGAAGATGGATAAATCAAAGGGCAAAACAAGATTCGCATGGGCTTCGCTCATGCTGGCGATTATGCTGGTGGTTGCCGGCTGCGGCTCGGGCGGCGACTCCGGCTCCAAGAAGGAAAACTGGATCTCAATCGAGGACCGGTACACCCCGGATCCGGAAACGCCGGCGTGGAAGCTCGATAAGAAGGAAGAGGCGACGGAGCTGACCTGGTATGTGAACGCTGATTGGTGGAACACCGATTTCGGCAAGGACGTCGTCACGAAGAAAATCAAGGAAGACCTTAATATCAACATCAAGTTCATCACGGGGGACGATACGAAGCTGAATACGTTCTTTGCCGGCGGCGATATGCCGGATTTGATCACGACCTTCGACTCCAACTCGCCGGTAGTGCAGAAGGCTGCGACTTGGGCATTGCCGCTCAATGATCTGGCCGAGAAGTACGACCCTCACTTCAACAAGGTGGCAGCGCAGGATACGCTGAACTGGTTCCAGCTGAAGGACGGCAAAACCTACGGCTATCCGAACTACTCCAACACCCAGGCGGATTATGACAGCGGTAACATTCCGGCGAAGACGGCGTTCATCATCCGCAAGGACGTGTATGAGGCGCTGGGCAAGCCGAGCATGGGAACGCCGGATGAGTTCCGCGCGGTATTGGCTGACATCAAGCAAAAATTCCCGCAGCTGATTCCATTCGGATTCAACTCGATCGGCGAGGGAACCGGGTCGCTGGGCGACGTGCTGCAGGACTTCATCGGCGTGCCGTTGGAGGACGAGAACGGCGGGTTCTACAACCGCAATCTGGACGAGGACTACCTGACGTGGGTGAAGACGCTGAACACCGTTTATCGTGACGGCGCAATCAGCGACGACAGCTTTGCGGACGACGGGACGGCTTTTGAAGAGAAGGTGAAAGCGGGCAAATACGCGACGATTCTGCTCGACGGAACCCCGCAGCAGGGCGGCAATCTCCAAAGCTTCGCCAGCGCTAACCCGGGCAAGGAATACATCGCGATTGACGGGCCGCAAAGCACGGCGGGACATGCTCCGACCTTGAACCAATCCGGCATCACCGGCTGGATGATCAGCTTCATTACGAAGAGCAACGCCGATCCGGCCAAATCGATTCAGCTGTTCACGTACCTGCTGAGCGAAGAGGGCCAAATGCTGATGAACTACGGAATCGAAGGCGAAACCTATCAGGTCAACGCCGACGGCACCGTAGCATTCCTGCCGGCCGTGAAGGAGCTGCAATTGAACAATCCGGACACCTTCAAGAAGGATTATCGTATGGGTGAATTCATGTTCTTCGGCCATGACCGCCATAAGGCGCTAAGCCAGGACGCCTTCCCGGATGCGATCAAGCAGATGCAGGAATGGGGCCGGGGCAAGCTGGTGCCGCACTTTATTCTGGAGAATATCAATCCGGATCAAGGGACCCCGGAGGCTCGCGCATTGAGCGCCATTAATACGAAGTGGAACACGACGCTCGTCAGCATGATCCGTGCCAAGGACGATGGGCAATTCGAGAGCATTTTGAATGAATACAAATCGTTCCTTGAGGCCAACAGCTGGGACAAAATCGTGGACATCCGCAACGAGAAGATGAAAGCGAATAAGGAGAAGCTTGGTCTTTAAATAGACGAAGGTCCATGCAGGGGCTGCGGAGATTTTTCCAAGAAGGGGAGAGCTTCAGCAGACAAGCCCCTGGCATGGGCCGATCCGATGGATAGGAAACTTAGCGAACCTGGAGGGAAACAGCATGCTAAACATCACCATTTATGAGTCGAGAGGGGAAGACGAGCTATTCGTCCCGAAATCGAAGGAACAGCTATCTCCGGTACCACCGGACGAGGAGCATAGCTTTATTACCATTAACGATGAGCTTACCTATCAGGAGATGGACGGATTCGGGGCATCGTTTACGGATTCGGCCGCGTATTTGATCCATCAAGTGCTGGAGCCGGAGCAGCGTTCGGTGCTGATGAGGAGGCTGTTCGATGCGGAGGAAGGAATCGGCTTGTCGGTGCTTCGCAATCCGATGGGCGCTTCCGACTATGCCCGCGATTTCTACAGCTATGACGATATGCCGGACGGTGAAACGGATGAGGAGCTTAAGCGGTTCTCGATCGCGCATGATGAGGAGGACATCATCCCCTTGGTGCAGGAGGCGCTGCGGCTGAATCCGGATGTTAAGCTGATGGGCTCGCCTTGGAGTCCTCCCGGCTGGATGAAGACGAGCGGCTCGATGATCGGCGGGGAATTGAAGCCGGCATATTACGGGGTGTATGCAGATTATTTCGTGCGGTACATCCAGGCTTATGCGAAGCATGGCCTGCCGATTTATGCCGTAACCCCGCAGAACGAGGCATTGTATTCGCCCGTGCACTATCCGGGCATGATCATGCTGCCGGAAGCGCAGAGCGATTTTATTAAAAACCATCTCAAGCCGAAATTCGTGCAGCACGGCATCAACACGAAAATACTGTGTTATGACCACAACTGGGACAAGCCGGAGTATCCAAAGGCAGTGCTCGAGCAGGCGAATGACGAGGTGGATGGCGTCGCGTGGCATTGGTATGGAGGGCGGCCATCGGCGCAGACCGAGGTGTTTGAAGCTTTTCCTGGCAAAGAGGTCCATTTCACGGAGGGATCGGGCGGGGAGTGGATTCCGCCGTTCGAACCGGCTTTCTCTAATGTGATGCGGACGGGCATCGATATTCTCCGGAATTACAGCAAGTCGTTCGTGCTATGGAATATGGCGCTCGATGAGAAGAACGGGCCTACGGTACCGGGATTCGGCAAGAGCACCTGCCGCGGTATCGTCAAGATCGATCAAGGAAGCAAGGAGCTGACCTATACGCTGGATTACTACGCGCTCGCCCACTTCAGCAAATGCATTCGTCCCAAAGCGGTCCGAATCGCGTCCGAATCCAGCCATGCGCCGGTATCCAACGTTGCATTCAAAAATACGGACGGCTCGGTGGCCGCCGTGATGTTCAACGACGGGGAGCAGGCTGCCAATGTATCGCTTGCGCTGAAGGGTATAGAGGCGTTAAGCTTCCGCATGGAAGCCAAGAGTGCCGTAACGGTACGGATTGAAGCATAACTGAATATGATAGAGGCACCCCCTGGCATGGAAGACGGCCTTGGGGGTGTTCGCTGTTCATTTTGTGCCGATGGGAAATCTTCTTACCGCTAGCGCATCCTGATCGGATCCCGTTTAATAGTCTGGCTCCCGGCCAGGTCCCTGCCCAGTGATCCCATAAAAAGTTGGTTATTTGAACCGGAACGTTTAGAATAATGAGCATAGGGTTAACCAAAGAACTTATAGGTGGAACATGATGAAGATAAAAACATTGTTTATCGCTCCTTATCCGGCCATGACCCCGCTCATCGACGAATGCCGGCAGGAGGATCCCGATCTGGACATTCATATCGAGGTGGCGAACCTCCAGGAGGCGATTCCGCTTGCGCAGGCAGGAGAGTCTCAGGGCTATGACGTGATCATCAGCCGGGGCGGCACGGCCAAGCTGATCGAGCCCGAGGTGGCGATTCCGGTCATTGACGTTCATGTTTCGGGCTATGACATGCTGCGGGTGCTGACGCTGGCGAATGATTTTCCCGGAAAAAAAGCGATTGTCGGTTTCTCCAACATTACCCTTGGGGCCAAGGCCATTACCGATGTGCTGGATATCGAGATCGAGGTGTGCATGGTCGAGAAGGCAGGGGAGGTCGACTCGATTCTGGAGGAACTCAAAGATAAGGGCTATGAGCTGATTATGGGGGATGTCGTAACGATAGAGGCTGCCGCCAAGCACCGTCTGGAGGGCATTCTTATCCAGTCCGGGCGGGAAGCGATTTTTGAAGCGTTCCAAAGGGCGAAGTCGGTTCATCGCCTTTATCGACGAAAGGAGTGGGAGATTTCCTTCCTCCATTCCCTGCTTGCCGAGACGGCCAACAACCTCATCGTGCTGGATCGCCAAGGCGAAGTGGTCTATCAAAACTGGATCGACTATGATTCCTGCCCTGTTCCGGTCGATGAATTAAGCGCAGGCATTCGGGAGAATCCGGATCAGACCCGTGTTCTGACGGTTCAGGAGCGCGGGCAGCGCAAGCTGAAGCAGAAGCGGATATTGAAATACATCCAGGGGAAGCCGTACTATCTGTTCGATTTCTCCGAAATGAAGGAGAGTACCGGACAAGTGGCCTTCCCTGTCGAGGCCGTATCCCAGCTGCCGATGATCATTGCCCGCAGCGAATCGATGGCCGGATGCCTCGCAGCAATGGAGCATCATCTCGAGAGCGACTCCTTCATCCTGATTGGGGAAACGGGTACCGGCAAGCAGCTGCTGTCACGCTACATTCACTTCAAGAAACACGACCGCAAGGGGCTGTACGCGGCATTGACGGCGAAGCAGGCCTTGACCGAGATCGAAGGCGAAGGCTTCGACGACGATATCAAAACGGTCTATATTAACGGAATCGACATGCTTAGTCCGAACGAGATTTCGAACCTTCAAGCTCTGGTGAGGGCTGAACGCAGCAGGGGGCGAACGGTGATACTGGCCTTCGAGAAGGAGGATCCGGTCTATCAATCGCTCCTGTTCGATGAGCAGTCCGTTCGCGTGAATGTGCCGGCACTGCGGGAGCGCAAGGAAGATATTAAGGCGCTGGCAACCTACTATATCGCTGCCTATCACGGAACGCTGGGCACATCGCCGGTCAAGCTGAAGGACGAAGCCGCGATGATGCTGGAAGGGTACAGCTGGCCGGGCAATGTGGCCGAATTAAGGACCTTGCTGAAGGATGCGGTGACGGAGGAAAAAGGCTATGTGATCGGGAGGGCGCAAATTTCCCGGCATCTTGGCAGGAAGCAGATACAGCATTCTGTAAACGCCGGTTTGCCGGCGGATTTTCTTCAAGGAACTTTGGATGAGATTGAAAAGCGGATTATTCATGCCGTCATGAAAGAAGAACATGATAATCAAACGCGCGTTGCGGAACGGCTGGGGATCAACCGCTCGACGCTGTGGCGAAAGCTGAAACAATAGTTTCAGCTTTTTTTGTTATGCTGATTTATCTGCGCATTATGCGTGAGGGGTATCGGTTCAGGAGGAGCGGTCAGAATAAGGGAAGGCACGGAGTCAGGCTTTGAAGCGGTAGTGTCTCATTTAGTTTGGCATCTTGGAGAAGGAAATATAGCTCTTTCGATAGAATGTTTAAAATTGCAACAATTTTTGAACAATGTGTTGCAAATTTTAAAGTAAGCATTTACAATAATCCCTGCAAGCGATTTCAATTATGAATCACTGTTTAATATTGAAACAATTATTGAAGGGGTGCTACAATAATGAAGATCAAAGCAGCTTTAGATCGAATTCCCGGAGGCATGATGGTAGTTCCGCTGCTTATTGCAGCAGTTATCAATACCTTCGCTCCGGATTTGCTTCGCATCGGTAATTTTACTGAGGCCTTGTTCGTAAACGGTTCAAGCACATTGATCGCGCTGTTCCTGCTCTGTACGGGGGCGCAGATCAACGTCAAATCGTTCGGCGTATCGGTCGGTAAAGGCGCGACGCTGCTCGTAACCAAGTGGATAGTAGGGGCGGCATTCGGCTTGATCGCTTATGCGTTTGCCGGCGAGAATGGATTGTGGCTCGGCCTGGCGCCGATTGCGGTCATCGCGGCGATGACCAATAGTAACGGGGGCTTGTTCGTGGCGTTGGTCGGCCAGTATGGCAGCAAAGAGGACCGCGCGGCCTATTCTTTGCTGGCATTGAATGACGGTCCGTTCCTGACCATGGTGGCCTTGTCGATTTTCGGTGCGATGGGATTCGTCGACGGCATGTTCTCGTTCGTCTCGTTCATCTCGGTGCTGCTGCCGATTCTCGTCGGTATGGTGCTGGGCAACCTGGACGAAGACATGCGCAAGTTTCTGGATAAAGGAAGCTCTATGCTGATTCCGTTCTTTGCATTCTCGCTCGGTATGGGCATCGATTTCGGCGCGATCGTGGAAGGCGGACTGTCCGGTATCATTCTTGGACTCTTGACGGTGTTTGTTACAGGTACTGCAGGTTACTTTGTATTTAAAGCGATGAAATGGAATCCGATTGTCGGAGCGGCTGAAGGCTCGACTGCAGGCAACGCGGTGGCGACTCCTGCTGCCATTGCGGCCGCCAATGCATCCTTCGCGGCCTTTACTGATATTGCGACCGTGCAGGTGGCGGCCTCGGTGGTAACGACGGCCATCCTGCTTCCGATCTATGTCGGCTTCCTGGTCAAACGGATGGAGAAGAAAGGATATTCATTTGAGCGGGAAGCGGAAACCGAAGTTTAAAAGGTGTGATAAATGTGATCAATCAAATGGGAATTATCGCTGACGATCTGACGGGGGCTAACGATTCAGGCGTGCAATTAGCGAAGAAGGGCCTCTCCTCGACCGTTATACTGGACTACCGTCAGAGCGGTGACGCTGCGCCTGCCGATGTCCTGATCGTGGATACCGACAGCCGGGCGAAGCAAGGCGCTGAAGCCTATGAAGCGGCTTATGGAGCGGCCCATTATTTGAAACGGCATGGTTACGGGCATATTTATAAAAAGGTGGATTCGACGCTGCGGGGCAACATGGCGGAGGAGCTGAAGGCGGTGGAGCAGGTGTTCAGCCCGGATCTGATGTTGATTGCTCCGGCCTTTCCCAAGATGAACCGGGTAACCGTCGGCGGGCATCACTATGTGAACGGCTCGCTCATCACGGATACGGAATTTGCCAAGGATCCTAAGACACCGGTTACGGAGAGCTTTATTCCGAAGCTTCTCCAGGCGGGGGCCGGCCGTGAGGTAGGGCTGATTGATACGAGCCTTCTTCGGGGGCCCGCGGATGAGCTTGCCGCTTATGTGAACCAAGCGATTTCGCGCGGGCAGACCTGGCTGGTCTGCGACAGTGAGTCCGAGCAGGATCTGCAGACCATCGTAGCCTTCTTCTCGAATTGGGATCAATCGATCGTCTGGGCCGGTTCGGCCGGACTGATCGAATATCTGCCGGAGGCTTTAGCCTTGAAGCCGTCGGGTAGCGGTGAGGGTGCCGTGGCGATGGCCGGCAAAACGCTGATTGTCTCCGGCAGTTTGTCCCGAACTACGCGGCAGCAGCTGACGAAGGTCGGCGAAATGGCTGAGGCCTGCATGCTGGAAGTGGATCCGGTCGACTTGGTCCGAGGCGATACAGATGCCGATCGTTACGTTCGAGCATTGGAAAAGAGCTCGGACAAGCCTTATGCTGTATTGTATGTAGACGGCTCCGAGCACAATCGCATCGCTGCGAAAGCAGCGGGAGATCAGCTTGGACTGTCCTTGACGGAAATAAGCGAAGCGATCTCTCGGGGACTCGGGCATATTACACGGGAGATTTTGCAGGCATTTGAGGATATTGAGGGGCTGGTGCTGACGGGCGGAGATACGGCGAAGGCGGTCTGCCAGGAGCTGGAGATCGGCGAAATGCAGCTCCATTCGGAGGCGGAGCCCGGACTGCCGTTCGGTAAGCTCCAAGGCAAGGGTCGCAGTTATTGGGCGATTACGAAAGCCGGAGGCTTTGGCCGTGACGAGTCGCTCGTTGATGCGTTGCAGTATATGACCACAAAGAAAAGGGTGAGAGTATGAGTGAGCGCAAACCGATAATCGGCATCACGATGGGCGATGCCGCTGGCGTCGGACCGGAAATTATTCTGAAGAGCCTCAAGCATGGGGAGATGTATGAGATCAGCAGACCGTTCGTCATCGGGGACCGTAAGATCCTGGAGCGCGCGAAGACGTTCGTAAACAGCGATTTGGCCATCGAGAGCATTGCTGCGGACGAGCTGGAGCAGGCCGATTACCGTCTGGGCACGGTATACGTGCTGGATCTGGACTTGCTGCCGGGCGATCTGCCGGTCGGTCAAGTGTCGGCCGAGGCTGGACATGCCGCGTTTAAATATTTGGAAAGAGCCATTGAGCTGGCGAAGGAAAATCGCATTCAAGCAATTTGCACGGCTCCGCTGAATAAGGAGGCTCTCCACAAGGGCGGGCACAAATATCCGGGTCATACGGAGATTTTGGCAGACTTGACGGGAACGCAGGACTTCTCCATGATGCTGTCCGCGCCGAACCTGAAGGTCATCCATGTGACGACCCATGTCGGACTGATCGATGCCGTGAAGATGATCACGCCGGAGCGGGTATATCATGTGATCAAGCTGGCGCATGAGACGCTGCGGAAGGCGGGGATCGATGCGCCGAAGATTGCCGTGTGCGGGATTAACCCTCATGCCGGGGAGAACGGCCTCTTCGGGTACGGGGAAGAAGAGGAGAAAGTCATTCCGGCTGTTGAGAAAGCTCAGGCGGAAGGCATTGAGGTTGTGGGACCGCTCCCGGCGGATACGCTCTTCTTCCGGACGGTTCGCGGCGACTTCGATATCGTCGTGGCCATGTATCACGATCAGGGACACGGACCAGTCAAAGTGCTGGGCCTGGATGCGGGCGTCAACATTACGGTCGGGCTGCCGATCATCCGCACAAGTGTTGACCACGGCACGGCATTCGATATTGCCGGAACGGGCATCGCTGATGAGAAGAGCTTGATGGAAGCGATCCGCCAAGGGGCCGAGCTGGCGCCGAAGGCTTAACCGATCAGACTGTGAGTATCAACCAATATGCAGTCCTTTCTTGCCGGATGGCAGAAGGGGCTGTTTTTTTCATGAAGAGAGCGATGGCTGACCATTGGATGGGCAGGACTGCTTGAATCGTATTTCGATCCCGATGGATCTAGGCTTTATGCAGCTGTAAATCATATGGAGAAGCGACACTCGCTTTACAAAAATCTTTGGCGCTTATGCGAGATTAGATGCTAAGCGGCTTTGCATTTTTTCTTACGTAACAGGTCGCCCCTTGACTTCGGGAGTTATGATCAGGTATGATTTCCAATAACTTGAATATGCCAATGACAAGCGATGATGAGAAGAGTACCTAGGTAAGGTCCTTGACCAGAGAGCCCCGGCAGGTGAGAAGGGGTAAGGAATGAGCCTAAGGGAATATGGCCTCTGAGCTGCGCACCGAAGCTGATCCAAGCCGTAGGCTGCGCCGGAACCTGCACCCGTTACTGTGCTAGGGTATACGTGCATGGAATGCGCAGTACCCGAAGAGGTGAATGCTGTGAGGCATTCGTGAAATTGGGTGGTACCACGTGAGCACAAGCTCTCGTCCCTTTGGGATGAGGGCTTTTTTTTGTTTGTGAAAAAAAGGAGGGATTATATGATGACCAACATTTTTATCGGGGGCGCGTGGCCTTACGCGAATGGATCGCTCCATTTGGGGAGGCTGGCGAGTCTGCTCGCTGGCGATGTATTGGCTCGTTATTTTCGGGCTAAAGGCGAGCGGGTGCTGTATGTATCCGGCAGCGATTGCCACGGAACGCCGGTGGAGGTTCAGGCCATTGCCGAGGGGATTGCTCCGCGGGATATTGCGGACCGGTACCATCAAGAATTTTCGGAATGCTTCCGGCGGCTTGGGTTTACCTACGATCTGTACACCCGTACAGACCAACCCTTCCATCACCGTATTGTACAGGAGCTGTTTCTAAAGCTTCAGGAGAACGGGCATTTATACCGGAAAACGATCCGGCAAGCGTATTGCGAGACCGACCACCGGTTTTTGCCGGACCGTTATGTGGAAGGGGACTGCCCGATATGCGGAAGCCGGGCTCGCGGCGACCAATGTGACGTATGCTCCGCTATTTTGGACCCTTCGGACCTGACGAACGTAGCCTGCAAAATTTGCGGCAACCCTCCGGTAGAACGCCCCACGGAGCATTTTTATGTACCGTTGTCCAAGTTTCAGGAAGATCTCGCGCAATACGTGAAGGAAGCTGAGGGCTGGCGGGAGAATGCGGTGCTGCAGAGCCGGCGATATCTGGAGGAGGGCTTGCGGGACCGGGCGGCTACAAGAGATTTGGACTGGGGGATCGACGTCCCGGTTCCGGGGCTTGAAGGGAAGAAAATCTATGTCTGGATCGAGGCGGTTAGCGGATATTTATCGGCAAGCAGGCAATGGGCCGCGGAAACGGGCGGAGATTGGGAGTCCTTTTGGCAGGAAGATGGCGACATTACCGCCTACTACGTTCACGGTAAGGATAATATCCCGTTCCATACGTTGATTTGGCCGGCGATTCTTAAAGGGGTAGGCGGGCTGCATCTGCCGGATCGGATCTTGTCCTGCGAATATATGACCTTGGAAGGGAGAAAATTTTCGACAAGCCGGAACTGGGCGATCTGGGTGCCGGACCTTCTTAGCCGCTATCAGCCGGATTCGATCCGCTACTTCCTGATCGCCAACGGACCTGAGCATCGGGATACGGATTTCTCTTGGCTCGATTTTATTAACAGGCATAATGGTGAGCTGCTCGGAGCTTTCGGGAATTTGGTGAATCGGACGCTGGTTTTTATCGAAAAATCGTTTGGCGGCAAGATTCCTGAAGGGAATTTAGAAGAGGATTGGCGGAAGATCATCGAGCAATCGTATGTCGATACCGGAACGCTCATCGAACAAGGTCGTTTGAAGGAAGCCTTAGCCTCCGTCTTTCGGATCGTGCGCCAGGCTAACAAATTTTATGATGAGCGGAAGCCATGGCTTCAAATCAAGAATGACCCGGAGGCTTGCGGTCACACACTGCATACCTGTGTGCAAATCATCGCTAACCTTGCGAATCTTCTGCAGCCTTTTATTCCGTTCGCCTGTGATCGGATACGGGACTTTCTTGCGTTGGATGAGCCGGGCTGGTCTCGGCGCCATGTACCCGTAAATCGGACGGTATGCCAGTTGGCGAAGCTGTTTGAGCGCATTGATCCGAGCCGGATCGAGGAGGAGATGAGCCGCTTGGGTGGGGCTGATCTGCAATGACCCTTTTTAGGGATAAGGGATCTTGGTTGCTGTATGATGTTGATCGGGTCGGCTGCGTCCAAAAGCCGGAAATCCGGGCCAAGAACATCCGGTAGTTTACCGAAATGTTGAAGAAGGAGAGAGCTACCCAAGCGGGTCGGTCGATGACTGCCCGCAAGAGTTAGCGCCCGGAAAGAAGGATTCCCGGGGACGGACAATATCCGTTATAATAGCGTTAACGAAAGAGGCAAGCGAGCATAATATAAGCAAGTTTATCAAGCGAAGAGGAGGCCGCTGAATGAATCAAGCCCGACCGCCCTGCTAATCCCTCGCCGTACTTCGTGCACGAGGTCCCCCCTCTGTATCCGGATTTGAAATAAGACAATCCGATAAGAGAGGGAGCCGATAATGAACCATTCGATAAATATAAATGTGTGGAAGCTGCTGGCGATCCGCTTCTTCTACAGTCTCATTCCCGCGTACGTCATCGAACGATTGTACTGGGAAGATCGAGGCATGACGATTCCGATGGTCGTGTACGCGGAGATTATTTATGCCGTTACAATCGTGCTGCTGGAAGTGCCTAGCGGCATGATGGCTGACCGCTGGGGGCGGAAGACCATGATGCTGGTCTCCGCGCTCATGGGGTGCGCGGAGTTTCTGCTGCTCCTGTTCGCCGAGGCATTTTGGCATTTTGCGCTCGTTGTCGTTGTGGCGGCAATTGGCGGCGCGGCCAGCAGCGGGGCCGAGCAGGCGCTGCTGTATGAGTCGCTGCGAGAACGAGGGCGGGAGCGCTCCTTCGAGAAGTGGCTCGGCCGCTTGAACGCGGTGGATATAGCATCAACGGTGCTGGCGGCGCTGTGCGGCAGTCTGCTGGCAAGCCGTCTGCCTTACGAATTCAACTACGCGCTGTCGCTAATCAGCATGCTGGTCTGCCTCGGCTTGACCTTGACGCTGACGGAAGCGGGGTCGTCCGGGGACGGGGAGGAAAGTCCGATTCCAATCCGCGTGTACCTTACCGCATCATGGAGACTGTTCAGGGAGAACCGGGGGCTGCTATTGGTAATGCTGTCCGGCATGGTCACAGGGGCAGCCGTCAATTTCATCGATGAGTTCTGGCAGACATATTTAGAGCGTGTGGAGATTCCCGTGCTGTATTTCGGCCTGTTCTCCGCAGGCATCTTTCTGCTCAGGCTTCCGGGCAACTTGCTGGCATTCGCGCTGAAGGAGCGGTTCAGCTACAGGCTGCTCTTAACCCTGGTTACCGTCGTGCTGGCTACCTGCTTCTTCTGGCTTGCCGCCATGCGGGATAGCCGCTCGATAGCGGCATTGTTTGTCATATCCCTGTTCGCTGGCCTCATCGAGCCATTAGCCGCAGGATATCTCCAACACCGGGCAGACTCCCGAATGCGGGCGACGATGGGATCATTCCAGTCGTTGGGGGAGAAGGCGGTACTAATTGCAATCGGCTTAGGCTTCGGATACTTTTCGTCGAAATTCGATGTGTTTGGCGGATATGGCTTCATTGCCGGCATCTGCGCCTTGTATGCGTTGTATTTTCTAACCGCTTCGCACAAAGCCGTTTAAACAATGCCTTGGTGCTGCAAGCTTTCCCTTAACATCGACAGCCTCAAATTGATTCAGGTGCTATTAGACCGCGCAGATTCCTGGATGTATTTCCGTGTACGGGTGGTGGCGAGCACCTGCCCCAGCGCCGATGGTGATCCAAGCGACAACCTGTACAATCTTCCGACATTCTATGTTTTTAACAAAGACCTCGCAAGATCATCTTGCGGGTTTTTTGTTTTGGGGTGAGAAATTCATCCACCGTTTACGTCTATAGAGTACAGACCATGCATGGGCTCTGAAAGTTAGGAGGAATAACATGACTCAACCGCCGCAGGATGCGGAACTGATAGAACGGATTATCAACGGGGACAAGCAGCTGTTCGCTGTGTTGGTTGACCGGTATAAGAACAAAATATACGGAATTTTCTACGGAATGGGCGCCAGCCATCAGGATGCGCAGGACTTGGCCCAGGAGACCTTTATTCGGATATACCGCAACTTGCCAAGCCATCGCCAAGGCAGCAGCTTTTTCTCATGGATGTATACCATCGCCGTGAATTTGATGAGAGACCACCAGCGGAAAAAGAAGCCCGTTCTGACGTCAGATACGCCTGAAGCCGTATCGCCTGACGAAAAAACGCCCGAGCAGCAATTGCTGCACCAGGAGATGAAGCGGGAAATCCACCAACAATTAGATGAGCTCCCTGAGCAATATCGTCTTGTCCTCCTGCTGAAATATACCAATGAGTTAAGCTATGAGGAAATAGCGGACATTGCCAATATGAGCACCTCTCAAGTGAAAAATGCCTTATACCGCGGCAAGAAAATGCTAAAAGCAAGAATCGAGCGCAAAGGAGGGATCCTGCTTGAAGCTAAAATCAAATGAGGAAGATCCAATGTGGGAGCATATGTTGTTCAGCCAGGGCACCGATACCGATTTCACACAAAAGGTCATGCAAAGCTTAGAAGAGGTCGAGATGGATTACAGCAAACAGGGAAGTCATCAACGTTGGAAACGAGCCAAGCAGAGAAGACGGATGATCACCGCTGCCGCAGCAGTCTCGCTGATTGTGATGGGCGGTTCCCTGCTGGCCTGGAAGCAGCCTGACCTGATACGCCAGGTCTCGAGCATCTTCAGTCCGCAACCGCAGACTATAGAAGAAAGTTTGCCTCCGGAATTAAAAGCTTGGACAGAAATGAGCGACTTGAGCTGGCTTGAAGATTATAAAAAATCCAAGCCGCTTGGCCTGGTGCAAACGCCTAAGATCAAGGTAGAAGACAAAGGCTACAGCTTTGAAATTGTGAATGTCATGGTGGACAGCTCCCGAATTGTCATTACCGCCAAACAGACTGGACCTGATGGCAAAGAGCTGCAGAGTCCCTTGGAAGACGGCGGCCTGCAGGTGACCGATCTTGAAGGCAATGTGATCGCTTCGCTCGCAAGAGGAATTAATATGATGGACGGTCTGGAGGAATATGTGTTTATTTTTGATCAAACCGTACCTGACCGGATTCTCGTAACGGGAAATCCTGAATACATCAGAGAGTCAGTGGACAATCAGGAGACGGGGCGTTTTGAGCGCAAGCAAGTCGAGGTCGATTGGGACTTCCAATTTCAGATTGATATGAAAAAATCCAAGCAATTCGAACACCGGGATATACTGGATGCGAAGTATACAACCCCGGAGGGGCTTGTGGTCAGTATGGAACAGATGATCCGTACCCCGAACGGCATTCGTTTGGATATGGGCTTTAAGCTAAAGGATATGCTTGCCAGCAAGGCAACTGCCGACTGGGGAGACGATCTCCACATTTGGTACCATCTTGAAACGGATCAACCGCAGAAGATATTGCGCTTTGGGGATGGGATCGGAAGACACTCTGTCAAAATCCAGGGGCTGCCCACTGTCAATGAGGACAACGGCACATTACCTTGGTCTGAAACATGGTATACAGGCACTGTTCCGCCCGAGACCAAGAATATACGATTCGTATTGGACGGATACAGCCTGCCTGTTAAGAATGAAGCTGCTGTTCACATCCATATGGAAAAGCTGGAACAAACCCCCGTTGTCTTCGAACATGAGGGAGACCAAATTACGATCACGGGCTCGAGTATGGAGAAGGATGCGGTGAAATCCAACGGCAACGTTCTGCGGCTTCATGCCAAAGGCCGTTATACAAATAACGTCACTAGAGACCAATGGATCGCTTTGGACAGCAATGGTGAAGAATATCCGGTTGAAATTGAGGGATCCGGCAGCGCGAACGAGGACGGAACAGCAGAGTGGATAATGGATTTTGTCGTAGCAGGAGTGGACCCTAACTTATCTGAATTGACCTTAAAGCGTACGGTGGTAGACAAAAGATTCACCGACGTGAATTGGGCCGTCGATCTCCCTTCCTACACAAGCTTGCCGTGGGAAAGTCTTGCGGAAAATAAATAAACTGCACCCCATCAAGTAGACAATTCAAAAATAAAATTATCAATTAAGCGGCCTTGGTCCTGGAATTCCATCGGATTAAGGCTGTTTAATTTTGCTTGCTTTACTGCATGGAGCTTAAGATCAGCACTAATAAAAATCTCCCCCTACGGCATCCAAGCTTTTGTTATTTCACCTGTCTGCCGTAAGGGGAGCATATCAAACGGGGGTCCCTGCTATTTTAAAATTTACCCGAGCGAAGGAGGCTTCAGACAGCGCAGGCTTTCTTCATCCGTTCATCCGTTCACTCATGTATCCAACCGGAAAGCGCCGAGACGAATGCTTCAGGCTCCTCCAGCATCGGATTATGGCCGCTGGCTTCAAAAACAACCTTGCGTACATGGCCATACCGTTCATCTACGGGATCCCACAGCGATACCGGACCGACTAGGTAGTCATACCGTCCGAGTCCGAGGAATACGGGGGTGCGCAGCTCCGCCAGCAGCGGAATCAGATTTTGCTCAGCGAAGGTCCTGCCCCATAAATCATCGATGACGGGCATATTGGTGTAGACTCCGTCCCACATTGGCGAGGCGTCAAAGGTATAATCATGAAAGCTGTGCGCGCCCATGCGGATACATATATGCACAAACCGTCTCTCAGGCTCCTTCGCGAGATCTCCCTCAAGCAGGGCGATGTCCTGCTCGAATTGCCGTTTACGCTCCGGACTGGCGGTATCCTGGAAGAAGGCCAGGCTCTGCTGCTGCCGCTGCGGGCTGTTGGTCGGCGCGGTGTTCAGCAGAACAAGCTTGCGGACAGCTTCAGGATAACGGCGGGCGTAGGCCGCTGCCATGAACGCATGCCCGGAATGGCCCATGAGCACAAAATCCTCCAAGCCCAGTGCTTGCCTCGCAGCCTCGATATCCTCCACGATGCGGTCCAGCGTATAATCTTCCGGCTGAAGAGGCCGCGGCGGCTTCACAAACCCCCTGTGGTCAAGGGCAATCAATTGGAATGCTGTATAAAAATGCTCCGAAAACAAGCGCGGATAATACACACTGCTTCCTACGGCAAGAATGGGTTGGCCTTGCCCGCGGACTGCATAGTTCAATGCAAATCCACCGCTCATGATCGTGCCGTTTCTGTTCATGTTCATCGTCCTCTTTTCGTTTATATTCGTTAAGCATCAACTCCTTTCACGAAATATTCCATCACATTCTCCATCGAACGCTCCAGCATTTCATGCTCACCTCGATTACATCATGGTTGTTTGATGCCAGTATACCGGAAACTCGGAAATGGTGGGTATAGGTTTTTAATTGATTATAGTAAGACCATAGGCTTAAAGCTTATCGAACATCGTCCGCTCTGCTTCTTCTGTGAATGGTACGTGGTCAGGTGCATGCTTGGATGGCTGTCGACCCAACTTACATTGTGGACCATTTCAGCCGGGATTGGCTGAAACGCATGCATGTTTTCGGACTCTACCGCTTCCGGAACAGGGCCGTCCACAGGAAAGACTCCCCAAACAGCGGGCCGGGCTGCTCCATGCTCCGCATTCGCCGGAATTCGACTGGCTCGAAGGATTTGAAAATATCCCGCAGCTTCTCCTCCGTGTACCCGAGGCCTCCTTTCAGGCTTCGCTCCCGGTATACGTCCCAATCCGACATCTCTGCCCCCATGCCGCCTGCGGCAAAACAGACAAGGCCGAAGAAGCCGCCAGGCTTTAAGCAGGTGTTCAGCATTTGCAGGTAGCTGATTCTCCGGTGCGGAGCAATATGATGAAAGCAGCCGCAGTCGTACACGAAATCGTAGGCGTTCGGGGAGAGTTTTAGCTCGAACAGATTACGGCAGTGGAACTGCACCTCGGCATTCAGGGCATCGGCACGTTCCTTGCCCCAAGCGATCGCCTCCTGCGACAAATCGACCGCATCGACGGAGCAGCCCTGCCGCGCCATGTAAATCGCATTGCGTCCGGCGCCGCAGCCGAGCTCGAGCACACGCCCGGGCCCGATCCGCCCATCTTCGAAATACTGGACGAGATTCTCGTCCGGCGCATTGACGAAGAAGGGAATGCTGCGGTTCCGGTCTGCGTAGAAGCGGTCCCACCATGGGCCCTCCTCCCGGAAGAAGGAGTCAAGCATCTGGAAAACATCCTCGATTTCATGGATCTGCTCGACGTTTATCGACATCACCATTCATCTCCTTTTTTAAGAGGTTATATGGAAATTAGAGCCGCTAAGAGTGACGATAAGCTGCGGATAAGCGGTTGTAATGGACGCCGTGTACTCCTTGATTCGGTTGAAATCGAGGGCTTCGTGAAAGAGCTCCCGGTCTGGTGTGAATGTAACGCTGGTACCAGTCTCCCGAGTAGTTCCGATGATCTGCATCCCGGTCTGAGGAATGCCGTGGCGGTACTCCTGGCGATGAATCCTCCCGTCCCGCCGGATCTCGAGCGTCAGCGCTTCGGAGAGCGCATTGACAACGGCGATGCTGATTCCCTTCTCGGCTCCCGGGACCAGAAACTGCGCACCGTTATTCAGGCGTTGGATATCCGTCAGTACGGATTGCGCCTCAGGTGTGTTTGAATGCGGGAGCGCCTCTACCGGAATGCCCCTTCCGTCATCAGCGACGGTCACGCTGCCATGCTCATGCAGGAAAATTCCGATCTCACCGGCATAACCTGCCGAATGCTCCAAAATGACGTTCTCCATTACTGCCCAGAGCAGGTGATGCGCATCAAAATTTCCGGTCGTGCCGAAATACAAGCTTGCATGCTGACGGGCTTCTGCCATATCCATGTAGCTGCCCGTATCCAGCATGTCGCCGGCTGCGGCGAGCAGCAGCAGGAGCGGAAGCTGACGATGCTTCGGTACCGTATAACGCCCGCCCGGCTCCTGTTCCAGCAAGTCCGCGCCAAGAAGCGCCTTCAGGTGATGATACAGCTGGCCCGTCGTCCCCATACGCAGGCGTTCAACTAGCTCGGAGCCGGTGAGGGGCGCTGCCAGCACCGTCTTCAAAATATCCAGCCGCTGTTTATGGCCGAGCGCGGTGATGATTTTGGCTGCCTTCTCGGTCTGGATATCCAAAAGATCAGCCATTTGCCGTTCCTGCGGCTCTAAGCGGATACCTTGCCCTTGCGAAAACACCGTTCCGGCATAAAAAACAGAGCTGCGCTCCTTGAATGGCTCATCGCTTCCCGAAACGTCATTCTGCGCCTGCCGAACCGGACGGTTCTCCGGCTTCCGGTCCAACAGCAGCTGATAAACCAGCTGCTGCAGCTCTGACATCTGCTGCTTTAAAGCTTCAATTTCACGGATTACATCCCGATTGTTCATAGGCTGGACCCTCATGTTCATATCTGAATTATGTTATTACGTAATTATTATATTTCATAATTAAGTGATTGTATATCCATAATCAGGAATATAACCAACGACGGTTTTGTTTGACTTTAGCCATTTTTTATATAGGTCAGGCCGCAGGACCATCGTACAATGAAGGCAAAAGGGGGAAGCGAAGCTTGAATATACGAATCATACGAAACTTCCGGCAGGACGACATGCCTTTGCTCGGAGCGTTATACGAGGCCGTGCGCCAAGGGGACGGACTGTTCTGGTGGGTGGGCGATGAAGACAACTGGACGAACGTCTTCTGCGCATTTGAAGAGGGGAAGATGGTTGCCAAAGGACAGGTGGCTGTCATCAATGTGCTTCCGGAGGATTGCCCGGAAAACTGCAAGCACCATATTTACGTAAATTTGAAAACCATCCCCGAACGGGAGCGGGATGCTGAGCTGCTGGAGGAATTGTACCAACTTCTCTACGCCCGGGCGCTCGAGCTGAACGAGACGCTGCCCGGTCATCACGGCACTTATTTGTGTGTCGGTAATTTTGCCCATGAGGAGAGGAATACGGCTTTTTTCACAGAGGAAAAAGGATTTAGGCCGCTGGAGAACCTGTACTCCATGGTCCGCTCCTTGAACGAGCCGATCCCTTCATTTGCGATTGATGAGAACTTTAGCTGTCAGTTATGGGACATGCAGACCGAGCGGGAGGAAGCGAGGTATCTGAAGCTGGAGGCCGAGGTATGGCCGGATGCACCGCTTGGCTTGAACCGGCTCCGGGAATACAAGGCGAAAAAGAATTGGACGGCAATCATCGCCGCTGAGGGAGGACAGATTGCAGCCAGTGTCATGGCATGGCAGGAGGAAGGCGAGGGCGTCATTGAGGACGTGTTCGTCCGTGAGCCTTGGCGCCGGCAAGGGCTTGCCAAGTACTTGTTAAGCCGGGCGATGATGTATTTGCGGAAACACGGCTCGGATACGGCGGAGCTGGTAGTGAAAGCGGCGAATGCCTCGGCCTTGTCGCTCTATCAATCGGTCGGATTCGCCCAAGCCGGGGAAGAGCAGCGATTCTATCTGCCGATCCCGTGAGGAGGAGCATGGCAAAAAGGAGAAACGCTGCCGTTTCGGCTGCGATTCTCCTTAATTTTATGATTTCCGTCGAAAAACGGCCGCGATGCTAAGAACGAAGCCGAAGTCGATGATCATGAGGAACACTCCGAGCAGCACAATGCTGTCGGCCCCCATTTGCGTAATATGGTACAGCAGGAGTAGTTCGATCCCGAACAATGTGCTCTGGCTGCCGAGTAATAACAGATGCAGCGATTTTCGCCTGAAGACTGTCAGCGCATATACGGCCCCCACGATAAGCGAGAAATCGCGGCGTCAATTAAAGTGATCAATCTACTTCCTCCCTGTTAGAAAGGCGTTAAGCCGGAGCAGGGCTGTCTCCATCTTTCACATTCGGGTTAACAGCAAGAATATCCTCCGTAACCTTCCACAGCTTCGGCAAGTATTGCAAGGCTAATTCCGCTCTGCTGAACAGGTCATCCCTGCCGGTGATGCCGAGGTCGGCAAGGAGCGAATCAAAGGCCGGCCGGTACTCCTGCTGCAGCTCCGGGGTTGCATCAGCTGCCAGGATGGCATGGCAGCGGGCGTACGTGGCGACCATCCAGAAGACGGCCTCCCGGTGGTTCCCCTGGGCGATCAGCTCCCGGCTGCCGTCGATGGCAATCGGCCTGGCCTCCGGCGTAATATCGCTGCTGAAGAAGAAGGGCGTCTTGGCAACAGCGCTGGCTGCATCAAAGGTGCGGGCAAGACCCTCAAGATGTCCCAAAGCTTGATTTTGAGTCATCAGCTGACAGCCCAGCAGCTCCAGCAGCTCGCTGTACACCTCATCATAACCATATGCTCTCAGCACATCGCGGGCCGCCAAATACCTGAGCCGGACGGTTGGATTACGAAGGTCGGCAACCAGCAGCAAATGTGTCGTAATCCCGGTGGGAAACAGCCAGGAGGTTACCTGCTGGTGCCAAGGTGCGTCCTTCTGGATGGAGCGAAGACCTGTTATGATGCGCTCCCGGACACTTTCGCAGCGGCGCATGACCCAGGCCCGGTCAGCGAATTGACGGGCAACGGCAGCCTGCAGCTTGCGAAGCTGTCCGGATGGATCGGCAATCAGTGTGTCCACGCGAAAGCTGCCGGCCAAATGATGAGAGGATAGCACCCGCTCGGGCGAAGCAAGGTCCTGCCACGACAAATAAGTGACCTCAATCAAGGCGTCCTGGTAACGAAACTTTCCAGGCTTCATCGGAGGCTCTGCGCGATCGGTAACGACCACAACGTCGATATCGGAGGATGGCGCGATCTCGGCATCGTCCGGCTTTCCTACCGTTGAGCCGCTAAAGTAGGCCCCCATAAAGCCGGGCTCGCTGCCTGCATGCTGCAGCACCCAATCCGCTGCGGCCGCCCGAGCTGATCCAACGTTCATAACCCGATTTCCTCCCCTATCTGCATAGTGTTGTATTCACTTAGAAAAAACATCCTGATCTTCTTACCATTATATTGACTTCCATTTGGTAGTACAACTACAGTACCATTGATCGATCAATCACTTATTTTGCTCCAGCACCGACGATTCTGCTCCATGCCCCTGCCGTACTAAAAAAGGACATTTCCTCCGGATGGATCCCTCAAGATCCCGAAGTAGAAATGTCCTTTTGCTATGATTACATCTCAGCGATAACAAGCTCAGTCCCCGTCTTCTTGAATTTCGGAATAAAGCCTCGATTCACGTTGGAGTCGGTCACGATACAATCGATTTTGTCGAGCGAAGCAATCGACACGGTCACGTCCTTGCCGAATTTGGTGCTGTCGGCCATCACGTAGACCTCCTTGGACAGCTCGATCATCTTTTTGCGGGTAATGGCTTCCTCCAGATTGTAATCGGAGATGCCCCGCTCGATCGTAATGCCGCTGCAGCATATGAAGGCTTTCTGCACATTTAGCTCGTGAAAATTAAAGATATACTCATACGCAACGACCGACTGCTCCTCGCGCCGTATTTTTCCTCCGATCATGATCAGCTCCACGTCGCTGTCCATCAGCTCCATCGCAACCGGAAGCGAATTCGTTACGACAGTGAGCTTCTTCCGGAGTTTCACGTACTTGGCGATCTGGTAGGTCGTCGAGCCGCTGTCGATATAGATACAGTCGCCTTCTGCGACAAATTCGCTGCACCTGCGGGCGATCCGGTCCTTCTCCTCCAGATGGCTGACCATGCGCTCATCCATGGAGGATTCGCCGAACCGGGACTCCGCAAGCTTCACGCCGCCGTATATTTTCTCGATCCGCCCTTGGTCGGTCAGAATATTCAGGTCCCGGCGCAGCGTATCTACAGAAATCTTCAGCTCATCGGTCAGCTCCGTGATCTTCATGACTTTTCGAATTGTCAGCAGTTCAATGATTTTCTGTTGCCTCTCCAGCGGAAACATGCCCCTCACCCATCCCATCAGCATTAGCCGAAGCCTCGTTTTTTCATGTCCAGTTTACCGATTTTCCCCTGCTTATTCAATAGAGTATCCCACATTATTCATAAGTTAGGCATTCATTAAGGATGAATATGACCATAACATGGTATAGATTTAGTAATGATTTATGCATAATTTACGTGAATTTAACAGTTAGCATGATTCCTGTTTACATAGGATTTCTATACTGGGGGTGTGTTTAAGGGAGGTGACCGGTTTGCTGAAACTTCAGCATGTAAGCAAACATTTCGACAATAAAGCGGTTCTCGACGATATCAGCGTGGAGATCGGCACGGGAGAGATCGTCTCCCTGCTCGGTCCGAGCGGAAGCGGGAAGACGACGCTGCTGAATATGATCCTCGGTCTGACGAAAGTCGACCAGGGCAAGATTTTATTCCACGATCAGGACCTGAGCCGTGTGCCGATGAAGAAGCGGGGATTCAACATTGTTTTTCAGGATTACGCGTTGTTTCCCAATCTGAATGCTTACGAGAACATCGTCTATGGCTTGCGCAATAAGAAGGGGGCTGCCAGCGCGCAGGAGGTTCAAGAGTATATTGATTTTCTTGAGCTCCAGCCGCATTTGAAGAAGCGGATCAGCGAGCTGTCCGGCGGGCAGAAGCAGAGGGTGGCACTCGCTAGGACGCTTGTGACGAAGCCGAGGATTCTTTTGCTGGATGAGCCGCTCAGCGCCTTGGATGGCGTCATTAAGGAGTCGATCAAGCAGCGGATCAAATCGATTGCGAGGGAATTCAAGCTGACAACTATTATTGTCACGCATGACCCGGAGGAGGCGCTTACGCTTTCGGACAAAATCCTCATCATCCATCAGGGGAAGGTGGCGCAGTTCGGGACGCCTCAGGAGATTGTCCATCAACCGGAGAACGAGTTCGTGCGGGAGTTCATTATCAAGCAGCTGCACATCAAGCGCCAAAACATTTACAACCTGTTCGGTGAGCAGTATGCCTAACGCCAAACCGGAAATGCGGGTGATCTTTACCGTCATCCTGCTGCTATTCGCTGTGTTTCTGTTCTTGCCGCTCTTGATTTTGCTCGTGCGCTCGCTGGAATCCGACCAGGGCTTTACCCTCGGTCATTATGCTTCGGTGATATCGAGCCCCGAAATGGCGGCGTCGATCGGGAACAGCCTGAAGGTATCGGCCATGACGGCTGCCATCACAACAGTGCTGGGCTTCATCCTTGCGTATTCCATTCATTGCACGAAAATCTACCGCCCGCTCAAAGGCGCGCTAAAAACCGCCATCATCGTCCCGATGCTGCTGCCAACGATCACATACGGGTTCGCCATTATGTATTCGTTCGGCAATCAGGGTCTGATCACCCGGATTACCGGGCGCAGCTGGTTTGAGATATACGGCTTTAACGGCCTGTTGATCGGCTATGTCATTTACACGCTGCCGCCGGTGTTCCTGCTGATCCATAACGCTTTTCAATACATGGACAAAAAATTCATCATCGTCTCAAAGCTCATGGGCGACGGCACGCTCAGAAGCTTCCTGAATACGATCCTGCGGCCTTTGGCCGGCGCGCTAGGCGGCGCGTTCGTGCTGTCCTTTATCTTAAGCTTTACCGATTTCGGCATCCCCGCCTCGGTCGGCGGGACCTACCCGGTGGTGGCTACGCAGCTCTACCAGGTCATGCTCGGATCGATCCCCGATTTCAATCAGGGCGCGGTCATCGCGGTGCTGATGCTGGTCCCGGCGGTATTCGGCATCTGGCTGCTGCGCGTTCTGGAGAGGTTGAACTTTCATTATGACAAGCTGTCCGATACCGAGCTGCCGCAGCACCGGACTCGTGATATTTTGTTCGGCGTCGGTTCATCGGCCATTGTGCTGGGGATGCTGTCCGTATTTGCGGTGATGTTCATAGCGCCTTGGCTCGGCAGCTACCCATATGACTTGACGTTCACCCTCAAGCATGTGAGGGACGTGCTGCAATCCGGAGATTTGACCGGAGTGTATCGCAACTCGCTCTGGGTTGCGCTATTGACGGCGGTGTTCGGAACGCTGACGGCTTACTTATCCGCGCTGCTGAATACGCGCACTTCGCTGAAAGCCCGGTCCGGCACGGATGTGATCTCGATGATCACCAACACGGTGCCCGGCATGGTGCTCGGGATCTCCTATCTGCTGCTGTTTAACGGCAGCATGTTGAAGGGGACGTTCACGATTATCGTCCTGTGCAACATCGTTCATTTCTTCACGACGCCATACCTGATGGCCAAGAACTCCCTGTCGAAAATGAACCCGGCTTGGGAGACAACCGCGGAGCTGCTCGGAGACAGCTGGATCAAGACGGTGTGGCGGGTCATTGTGCCGAACTCTGTGTCGACGGTCATCGAGATGCTTAGTTACTTCTTCATCAACGCCATGGTGACCGTCAGCGGGATTATTTTTCTCGTCTCCGCTCAAACGTCGCTCGTCGCCAGCAAAATCAAGGAGCTGCAGCATTTCGCTAAATTCAATGAAATTTTCGTGCTGTCGATGCTGATCTTCTTTACGAACTTGGTCATCAAGCTGGTATGCGATGCATTGCAGAGGAGAACGGCGCAGCGCTGACTTACCGATTTTAAGTCCGCTTCGCTGCCGGATCGTATTTCAAAATATAAAAAGTATACAAGGAGTGGAGTTAATCATGATGAAGACGCTTAAGGGAATGCTGCTGTCATTGTTTGCAATCAGCATGGTGTTTGCGCTGGCCGGCTGCGGCAGCGGCACGTTCGGGGAAGCGAAGAAGGTTGTAATCTACACCAACGGGGATGAAGAAGCTGTTGCGGCGATGGAAGCCTCTCTCAAAAACGCCGGATACGACGGGCAGTATATCATGCAATCGATGGGGACATCGGAGCTTGGGGGCAAGCTGATGGCGGAGGGAGGCGATATCGAGG
The DNA here is from genome assembly GCF_038597315.1 of Paenibacillus sp. FSL M8-0142. Lineage (NCBI taxonomy): Bacteria > Bacillati > Bacillota > Bacilli > Caryophanales > Paenibacillaceae > Paenibacillus > Paenibacillus sp. FSL M8-0142. The sequence continues at coordinate 6,392,689 of NZ_CP152008.1, read as the reverse complement.
CCGATTTGGTCACCATGAGCTCGTATTTTATCGAAAGCTCGCAGACAAAGCATTCGATGTTCAAGGACCTGACCTTCGAAACGGGCGCCATCGACTCATATCCCGCATACTACACGCCGATTCTCGCCAACACCGGAGCGATCTTCGTGAACACCGAGGTGCTGAAGGAGAAGGGACTGCCCATGCCGACTTCCATTACGGAGCTGACCAAACCGGAATATAAGGGACTGGTATCGATTCCGAACATTATGGATTCCTCCACCGGTTGGCTGCTTGTTCAAGCGATTATCAACCAGTATGGACAAGAAGCGGGACAGCGGGTGCTCCGTGATCTGATCGCGAATGTCGGTCCGCATCTGGAGAGCTCCGGCTCGGGACCGATCAAGAAGGTTCAGGCAGGGGAAGCCGCAGCAGGCTTCGGTCTTCGTCATCAAGCGGTAGCGGCCAAGGCATCCGGTGCTCCGATCGATTATATCGATCCGATGGAAGGCAACTTCTCGCTGACGGAATCGATTGCCGTAGTGAATAAGGAGAACGGGAATACGGAGCTTGCGATGAAGATGGCGGAGACCATCATCAAGGATGCGCGAAAAGACTTGATCGTGAACTATCCGGTTGCGCTCTATAAGGGCGAAACGGTCGATGAGGCGAACAAACCTGCGCATGCGATGACTTTTGAGAAGCCGCTGACCGTCGAGCTGCTGGAGGAGCATCAGCAATTTTTTAACGGATCGAAATAATGGAACTTTACTTCATAGGAGTGATGGGAAATCATGAACAGCTATAAGCTATTGACACCGGGACCGCTGACCACGACTCAAACGGTAAAAGAGGAGATGCTCTTCGACCGCTGTACTTGGGACGATGAATATAAATCGATTACGCAAAAAATCAGATCACAGCTTTTGGACCTGGCCGGAGCGGAAGCCTCCCGCTATACGGCCGTGCTGATGCAGGGCAGCGGCACGTTTGCGGTCGAATCGGTCATGACCTCCGCCATTTCCGATAAGGATAAGGTGCTGATCGTGTCCAACGGCGCATACGGTGAACGAATCATCCAAATGGCCGAGTACATTGGACTCCAGTACGCCGCTTACAGAACGGGTTATGATGTGCACCCGAAGGAGGAGGAGCTTCGCACCATCCTGAATGAGGATCAGCGCATCACCCATATCGCGATGGTGCATTGCGAGACGACAACCGGGATTCTTAATCCGCTGGACATGATCTCGGGGCTGTCCCGGGAATACGGAAAAACCCTGATCATCGATGCGATGAGCAGCTTTGGCGGCATCGAGATCGACGTGGCAGGGCTTGGCATCGACTATTTGATCAGCAGTGCGAACAAGTGCATCCAGGGCGTTCCGGGCTTCGGGTTTGTCATTGCCAACATCGAGCGGCTGGCGGCTTGCCAAGGCATCGCGCGCAGCTTGTCCCTGGATCTGTATGATCAGTGGAGGGGAATGGACAAGGACGGCAAATGGCGTTATACGTCGCCGACCCATGTCGTAGCCGCTTTTTCCAAGGCGCTGGATGAGCTCATGGAGGAAGGCGGAGTATCTGCAAGATTCGAGCGCTACCGGAACAATAATCGGCTGCTGCGAGAGCGAATGGCGAGAATCGGAATCCGCGCTTATATCGCCGAGCCTGTTCAATCTCCCATTATTACTACATTTGTTTTTCCAAGCGACCGGTTCAGCTTCGAGCAATTTTACGCGTACATCAAGGACAGGGGCTATGTCATCTACCCGGGCAAGCTGACGGAGGTGGACACGTTCCGCATCGGGAACATCGGAGAGATCTATGAGCAGGATATCGAGCGGTTATGCGAGATTATCGAAGAATATATGGGAGTGATGGCACAGTGAACAAGATCGAATGCGTAATTCTCGACTGGGCCGGGACGGCTGTGGACTTCGGCTGCTTCGCACCGGTGAAAGTGTTCGTGGATATATTCCGGAATGCCGGCATCGATGTAACGATGGAGGAAGCCAGAGCGCCGATGGGCATGCTGAAAATCGATCACATCCGCGCAATGCTGTCTATGCCGCGTGTGTCGGGACTGTGGGAGGAGAAGTACGGAAGGGCCTTCAATGAAGAAGATGTGGAGCGGCTGTACGGCGAATTCGAGCCTGCGCTCATGGCATCGTTGTCCACATACACCGACCCTATTCCTGGAGTTATCGAGACGGTGAAAGAGCTTCGCGGCCGGGGGCTGAGGATTGGCTCTACAACCGGCTATACGGCCGGTATGATGGAGGTGGTCGTATCGAATGCCGAGCGCAAGGGGTATCGCCCCGATGTGTTCTTCACGCCGGATGATACGCATTCATGTGGACGCCCCTATCCGTATATGATCTACCGGAACATGGAGCATCTGAAGCTGTCGGCTGCCTGGAAGGTCGTGAAGGTCGGGGATACCGCGTCTGATATTAAAGAAGGCGTAAATGCCGGGGTGTGGTCGGTAGGCGTTGCCGTGGGCAGCTCGGAAATGGGACTGTCCCATGAGGAATTCGAATCCTTGTCCGAATCGGAGCGGGCGGAAGCCATCTCAAGGACCCGGCAGACGTTTATTCGGCACGGGGCGGATTTTACGATCGATACGATGCGCGATCTTCCGGCATTGATCGAGCGGATCGACGGTTTGCTGAGCGAGGGGAAAAGACCGGGTTATTATCTCGAATAGCTTGATACGAGAAGAAGCCGCGCCTTGAGGCGCGGCTTCTTGCTGCTTGGTTAGACTAGGATTTTTAGCGAACCATGGCCGCTCTTTTATTCTCCTCACGGACATACGTACCGATAAACTCCGTCACTTCCCGGTCATAGCCTTCGGGATCGAACTGACGGGCCAGGCCGTGGCCGGCACCGGGAACGACAAACAGTCGTTTTTCCGCAGGCCCGTTCTCGTACAGCCTGTAGACCATTTCTGTCGGGACAAACAAATCGCCGCCGCCGTGGATGAACAGAATGGGGGTTTTGGATTTCTTCACCTGTTTCAGAGCGGAGGCTTCCTGGAACGAATAGCCTGCACGCAGCTTCGTTAGGCAGCTTGTGGATGGAAGGATCGGGAACGAGGGGAGCTTATACATGCGCTTCAGCTGATATGTCAGCTCATCCGCCACGGAGGTATACCCGCAATCCGCTACGATGGCTTTCACCTGGGGAGGCAGCTCCTCGCCGCTGGCCATCATGACGGTTGCGGCGCCCATGGATACGCCGTGCAGGACGATCTGCGCTTCTTCTCCCGTATGTTCAACGATCATCTGAATCCACTTCACCACATCCTTGCGCTCTGGCCATCCGAAGCCGATATAATCACCTTCGCTCAAGCCATGGCCCCGGGCATCAGGCAGAAGGACATTATAACCTAAATCCTCATAGTACATTTGAGCGAAGCTGCTCATTTGCTCGGAGCGTCCGGCATAGCCGTGCGCAAGGAGAACCGTTTTATTTGTGGCCGCTCTTGCCGGCAAATAATAGGCATGAAGCTTCAGGCCATCGTCCGCGATAAGACTCCAATTCTCGAAGCTTTGCGCGCTCCACCAGTCTTTGCTGTCCGCAAAAGGGTTCTCGACATCCGCATTGGCTGCCAGGTCCGGATTCTCTGCTAGAAATTCCTTATCTGCGCGGGCGATGGCGACGTGATAAAAATAAAAGCTGACTGCGACCATCACGATTATAAAAAGCACTAGTGCCGTAATTGCTGCTAACATGACGACAATCCTTTGTTCAATATGGTTGATATCCTCTCTATGGTCATGGTGCTGTACATCGCGCTGAACTCTGTACATCGAACGAGCGATGATTCGGGAAAGAGAGTATGTTGTTCCTATCATAGCTTATAACCGTATCCCTTTAAAAGAACAACTTACCAAAGTAACAAGCTGCCCCCCAAGTACAAACACTTGAGGGGCAGCTGTTTTTTTAGCCTATGCTTTTTTGCACCGTACGCATAGAGAGCAATGCGCACGGTGTACAAATAGCTGCCTGTGAGAAATTCATGCTTGGAGCGATTATCAAAAAGGAAGCTTGTCCAACTTATACTCGATGCCCATCTCCGCATACCATTCGTTTAGTCCGGTCCACAAATGCTCGCAGCGCTCATATATAAGCTCCGAATCATGAAGCTGTCCCCGTGTCACCAATTCGATAAGCTCATCATAGCCCGATGGGCGAGATGGCATTTGAAGCGATTCCTCATAGGTTCTGGCTCGGGTCGTATAGAACGTTTTGTTGGCGAGTCCGATCAGCTTTGCGCTCTGCCACGCCAGATCCTTGGCACCGAGGGGCAGGTAGCCGTAATTGCCTGCCTGTTTATTGTTGCGGATTTTGCCCATCGTTTCGTAAGGCTCCCAAATCATAAATTCTCTCATTACGTCCCGAATTGCTTCGTCGGAAATTTGCATCGGCCGTGTGCGAATCTCATCAAGCAGCCGGTCCGGATCATAGATTGCTTGCAAATGAGCATATGCGCCTGCCTTAATGGCCCAGGAATCGTCAACGGTCGCAGCGGAGCGCATCGCTTCGTGTTTTTGCTTCATTCCGATTTCGATTTTGAATGGAGGATAGATAAATTCATGCCCGGGAAGAGAGATGCCATCCTTCGTAATCACCCGAAGCTCGATATCGGAGTAGGGCCCGTCGATCCCTTGGGCAAGCGAGCCGTACAGGCCGATCGCCAGAATGGCATCGCCATGAAGCTGAAGCAGCCGATCCTTGATTTGGGCAACCAATTTCATTTTTTCCTCTCTTGTCGTGGGAGCAGGGTAAGGCAGCATACGTGTGATCCTCCTTATATGGCTTTTTTCAAATTGAATACGTACATAAAAAGAGTATAGCTTAAACAGGGGAGGGCCGAAAACGAATGGAGAAGGGATGATAGAGAAGAGGCAAGTACACGGGCACCTGCACGGATCGGAAAATGACTAATATCCATGCATTCCATCATATGGTAATATAGGTTTGCGGAGATGGCGCTTGGATGGCCGGAATCCGCACCAAGATCATAGCTGAGGTGAGATGAGATGAGAAGAGACGAGAAGAGGCAAGGGAAGACGAAGCTGGAATTGAACCGGGTGGTGTTTATCGGCCGGACCTATGAGGAGTACATGCGGATGTTTGATCTGCAGGCAGGGGAGCTGGCAGGCAAGAAAATATTAGATTGCCCCGCCGGAGCGTGCTCTTTTACGGCGCATGCCGCAGCGGCCGGATTGGATGTCACCGCAAGCGATATCGCGTACGATCATCGGATCGATGATCTGGAGCGGAAAGGCCTAGAGGATACTGCGCACGCAATGGAATCCATGGAGCAGACGAAGCGAAACTTTGTATGGGACTTTTACGGGGATGTTGCGGGCGTTAGCCGTCATCGCCATCAAGCTCTCCAGGACTGTGTTGCGGATATGAGAGCTTATCCGGAGCGGTATGTGGCTGCAGTGCTGCCGGAGCTGCCATTTTGCGATGAAAAGTTCGATTTGGTGTTATCCGCTCATTTTCTGTTTATGTACAGCGACCGTTTGGACTATGACTTTCACCTGAACACGATTCGAGAGCTGCTTAGGGTTGCTTCGGAGGAAGTACGTATTTTTCCGCTAACCGATTTGTCGGGGAACCGATATGAGCATCTGGAGCGACTGATTCAAGATCTGGAAGCTGAAGGTCTCGAAGTGACCGAGAAACAGGTGTCCTATGAATTTATGATCAATGGCAACTCCATGCTGCAGATTCGAAAAACAAGATGAAGAAACTAGGGGGCCGATCAACATTCGGCTCCCTTTCTTTGTGGTGATCTTATAAGCGTGGGAGTAAGATTTTCGTAAGACTGTGAGGTGAATGGTTCTTGAAAGTGATCAAATGGATGACTGCTGCTGTACTTCTTTGCTGCACCTTTGTTTTAGGGTCGTGTTCTCCACAGCAGGCGGAGAATCCTCTACCTGAAGATCAAGAAGAACAGCCTGGACAGCTGCCCCAAGCCAAAATTACAAATGTATCTACAACCCTAGAGGAACGGGACAACTGGTTCGTCGTCCCGGAAAACACGGAAACCGTGACATTTAAGGTGGAAGCGGAGCATACGAATACGGTTCTGTTCTGGATTGCTCCTACAGGTACCGAGACAGGGAAGGAACGTAAAATAATAGGTTATGATGCCGATGGTTCCGATGGCTGGTCATTGGAATGGAAGGTAGGAAATCAAGCACTGCATGATCATATATCGATTGAAGCATTGGGCGTTGATGGCCGCACAATGGATAGTTATACGCTAAATATACATTCTGAATGAGGGAGCCGCCGGAAGTTCCTGGAGATATATATTTGTTAAAAATTGGATTAATGCAAATACGCAACATTTAATAGTGGATTTCGTCATCGACTACGTAAATATCTTTTACAAATACTAAGGGGGAATCACGTGAAAAAAGCTATTTATATCATTGCCTCTTTGGCAATCGTCTCATCGATCGGATTTGGAATGATACAAACTGGTGGAGATACCAGTCAGGTTGCAGGCACAAAACAACTGAAGGAAGGCACCTATCAAATAGCTACGACCCACGCTAAAATACCTTTCTTTGAAGAGTTTAGCACTTTAGAGAACTACTCGGAAATAATCGTAATTGGACATGCAGTAGGGCATCAAGGCACCTATCAAGTTAAAACAGATACTGGAGCGATAATTGACAAGCTTGATAAAACGCCTTTTCAGATTGACAAAGTATTTAAGGGTAACATCTTTAAACAATCTACAATCACCGTAATGGAGGATGGGCGTATTGAAGATGGTGTATACCACAACCTGGAAGGATACGTCAAAATGAACGATTCCAATCAATATTTACTGTTTTTGCGCAAAACCGGTGGTAACACATATGCTGTTAATGGATCTTACCAGGGCAAATTTAATGTTGATAAACCGGGTAAAGTTTCGAACTTCACGAGTAATTCAATTTCTCCACAACAATTAGGAGATGTTGAATACCTTGGTGAAAATACGGAGCATTACAACAAACTGAAAGATAAAGCCATTAGTAAATACACAATCAAGGCAGCCGACTAAGCGAAAATCCCACGGAGTAAATCCGCGGGATTTTTTTATTATGGCTTTAGCCAGTTGAGCTCGCGAAGCGTGCGAAACAAAAAACCACCCGCTATGCGGGTGGAGGGATCGAGGGTTTGACCAACAAGACCATTCCGATAAAATTGAGATGTTCAGGCTCAATAATGAAAGGAATGGTCTTAGATGGCAAACAAGAGCTATAGTTTAGCTCACACGAAGTGGATGTGCAAGTACCACATTGTGTTCACCCCGAAGTATAGACGGAAAGAGATTTATAATCAAGTGAGGAAAGACTTAATCGAAATTTTCAAACGATTATGCAAATACAAGGGAGTGGAGATAATCGAAGGTCACATGATGCCCGATCATGTACATATGTTGGTAGCAATTCCCCCAAAAATCTCAGTATCATCATTTATGGGATACCTGAAGGGGAAAAGCTCACTCATGATATTCGAGAAGCATGCTACCTTGAAGTATAAATATGGTAATCGAAAATTTTGGGCGGAGGGATACTACGTCAGCACAGTGGGCTTGAATGAAGCCACCGTGGCAAAATATATCCGTGAGCAAGAAGCACACGACCAGGCAATTGATAAACTGAGTGTGAAAGAGTATGAAGACCCATTCAGCAAAAACAGTAGCAAGAAGAAGTAAACCAGTTTAACTGGTAAGTGAAAGTGACAAATTACACTGAGCCTGAACAATTTTATTGTCAGGCTAGCGTCTTTAGGCGCAGTTTGGCAACAAGGGGTTATACCCCAAGAGCAAACCACCCGTTTGACGGGTGGTTCTGATTTGGGGGCTCGTCTTATTGGCCGCAATTTGGCTTTCTATGGGCTTAGCTGATCTAAGACAGCAACCGGGAACAGCCTCCAAAAGGATAGGGTGTAAACACTTGATCGTGAATGGTGTCAAATTAAGGCAACTTTGAGTCAGCCTCTTATGTAACAACGGACCTCCCGTGCCTTAATCGAGATCCTTCCACTTCATATCCAGCGTAGGCGGCGTATAGCTCTCCATCAGCTCCAGAAGCTTGATCGGATCATCGGAAATATTGATCAGATTCAAATGGGACGAATTCGCAAAGCCCGCGGTAATGCTGGATTGGACCAGGCTCATCAGCGGGTCGTAGTAATTTCGGATATTCAGCAGCCCGATCGGCTTCTGGTGAATCCCGATTTGAGACCAGCACAACACCTCGAACAATTCCTCAAAGGTTCCGAAGCCCCCAGGCAAAGCGATAAAGCCGTCGGCGTATTTTCCCATCGTTGCCTTACGCTCATGCATATCCGCAACTTCAATCAGCTGCGTTAGTCCGGTATGTACAATTTCGCCCTTAAATAACCCCCGGGGCATGACCCCAATGACCTCGCCGCCAAGCTCAAGCACTGTATTGGCCACCTCGCCCATCAGTCCGACACGCGAACCGCCGTATACCAGCCGGTATTGTTTTCGGGCAATCAGTTCGCCGAGCGCTGCCGCTTGGGTCTTATAATCCGGATGCTCACCCATGTTCGAGCCTGCAAATACGCATATTGATTTCAATTCAGCCACTCCTAACCAGATGTTGATAATCATTCCGAGTAATTATACTATATATAGTGATTGGTGTCATGGAACGAAAAGCGATGTCTTCGTGTTCTTCAAGTTAGAGCATGTTTATATCGTACTTCCTTATGTTAAACCGCATGTTAGAAGATTCCCCTTATATGTAAAAATTTATGAATAAGCCGACAACACTCGCGGTTTCAACCATGAAATGAATCGGCTTTGGGCAAGGCGTATCTTTTTAGCGGCTCAAGACCTAGGGTACAGCCCAGAACACGGAGGTATTTGGACAGTGGACATGAATGAAGCGCAGCAGTGGATCAAGCAATTTTACGGAGAGCGGGGATGGGCGGATTATGGCCCTTTTATCCGCATCGGTTTTCTGATGGAGGAGGCGGGGGAAGCCGCGCGGGCCGTTCGGGCTTACGAAATCGGGAGAGACCGGCCGGACGAGGAAGTGTCGTCCCGAGAGCGGCTGAAGCAGGATTTGGTGGAAGAAATCGGCGACGTTCTTGGCAATATATCATTGCTGGCCGATCTCTATGATATCTCTCTGGAGGAGGCATTTCGGGTACATCAGCAGAAGCTGCTGAAACGGTTCAGCTCCTGAGTGCAGTGACGGATTGACATAGAACATTAATGTATGAAAAAAAGAAAGGTCGAGTCCTGTCATCCGATATGCCGGATGGGAACTCGACCTTCTTTGAGCTGGAGAAGCCGGGTAGGCTTTATGAGCACAGGCCGCTACTGCTTTGGCCGGTTAAGACACCAGCACCTTGCGGAATTCCTGGGTGAGCAGCGGCACGATGTCGAACAGGTCGCCGACGATGCCGTAATCGGCTACCTTGAAGATCGGCGCTTCCGGGTCCTTATTGATCGCGATAATGACCCGCGATTGGCTCATGCCCGCCAGGTGCTGAATGGCGCCGCTGATGCCGCAAGCGATATAGATCTCCGGCGTAACCACCTTGCCGGTCTGCCCGATCTGGAGCGCATAATCGCAGTATCCGGCATCGCATGCGCCCCGGGAAGCGCCGACGGCGCCGCCGAGCAGCTCGGCCAGCTCCTCGAGCGGCTTGAAGCCCTCCGCGCTCTTCACGCCGCGCCCGCCGGAGACGACGATTTTGGCCTCGGAGAGGTCGATTTTTCCCGTCGTTTTGCGGACGACATCCTTAACGACGGAGCGGAGGGAAGGCGCGGGGAAGGCGACATCCTCGATGCTCGTGTCCACACCCTCAACAGCTTCGGCTGCCGGGATGTTGTTGGGCCGCACGGTCACCACCCATGGTCCGTTTACGAACACCCGCTTCTCGAATGCTTTGCCGGCATAGAGCGGACGGGTGAATACCGCTTCGCCGCTGTTATTCTCAATCGCGGTTACGTCGGAGATTTGACCGGCATCCATGGAAGCCGCCACCAGCGGAGCGAGATCGCGTCCGATCGCTGTATGTCCGAATAGAACCGCATCCGGCTTCGCAACGCCTAGCACCGCTTCGATCGCCGCCATATAAGCGTCGGGATTATAGTGCTCCAGGTCGTCATGCTCAACGGTATAGATGATTTCGCCGCCGTAAGGCTTAAGCGCGGATACGGCCTCCGTAATGTTCGAGCCAGCCACGAGAATGCGGATGCTGTCCCCGTCACCTGCGATTAGACGGGCTGCCCCCAGCGTTTCCAGGGCGACCTGACGCAGCTTCCCGTCGCGGGTTTCCGCGTATACCAGTATCGTTTTGCTCATAACATAACCTCCTTAGGTCCCTATCGAGATGGATGAAGAGATGATAAATCAATAAGTTAAGAGCTAATCAAACAAATCACGGTTCAAGCTTAGATTGATCAGAGGGCTATAATTCGCCCACCCGAACCTAGGGCCCGGCCATCGAAATGCGTGCATGACGGACATCCCATGAACCATACAATCAGAATACGTAGTGAAAGGGGAAGTGCTCGATCAGCCCCTGTGTAACCGCATTCAACGAATCGTATAAAAGTAAGGAGCGAAGAATCTCCCCGTATTCCGTAAAAAACTAGATCACCTTGGACTCGGTTCGCAGCAGCGTAACAAGCTCATGCGCCACCTCGGCAGGCTCACCCTTCAGAATGCGTCCGGCGCTGCGCTCCGGCGGCAAGGACAGATCGCTTTGCTTCGTCGCCGGGCGGATATCGTCCTCGGAGAGACCGAGATCATCCAGCGACAGCGTTTGAAACGGCTTCTTCTTCGCCTTCATAATGCCCGGCAGCGACGGGTAACGCGGCTCGTTCAAACCCTGCTGGGCGGTGAAAATCGCTGGCAGCTGAACCTCCAGCACTTCGAGATCGCCCTCGGCGTCCCGGTGCACTTCAGCCTTATTGCCGCTGATCGTAAGCTTGGTAATCGATCCGGCATGGGCTATGCCGAGCAATCCCGCAAGGCGTATCGCGACTTGGCCCGAACCCCGGTCGACCGAGAAGTTGCCGCCTAGAACCAGATCCGGCGTTTCTTTAGCCAAATACGCATGGAGCACTTTCGATACGGCATATTCGTCATCCGGTATCCGTTCATCCGAGATAAGCACCGCATCGTCCGCACCCATCGCAAGCGCGGTCCGCAAAGCCTCCGACGTGCGGTCCGGACCGACCGAGAGAAGCGTGACGCTGCCGCCATGCTCGTCGCGGTGCTTTACGGCTTCCTCCACAGCATATTCGTCATACGGATTAATCACGAATTTGACGCCATCCTCGGCAATCGACCCGTTCTCAATCTCAATCTTCTCCTCGGTGTCAAATGTTTGCTTCAGCAATACTACAATCTTCATCGGCCTCAGCTCTCCTTTCGAATGGTTGCCTTCATAAAATATGATGAGCGGGACTTGTTTTATTGCCCGCTGGACACACCGTTCAGAAAAAATCCAAGCGTCTCCTCCACCTGATCGGACAGGGAATACTTGCGGCCCGAGATGAGCCAGGAGGTTACCGCTTCGTCCATCGCTCCGAATATCAGGCTGCGCACAAGCTTAACGTTAAGATCGGGGCGGAACTTCTTCTCTTGGATACCCTGCTCCAGGATATTCTCGATCAATACGATATAGGGCTTAAGCGCATTGCCGATTTCCTTGCGAAGCTCGAGATCGCTCTGCCGGAGCTCAATCTGCGTGACATAAGCCAATTCCGGATTGCTCTCCAGCTCGGAAAAATGAATGCTGCATACGGTCCGCAGGGCTTCCACTGCGTCTGTCGTTCCTTTCACGCTTTCGTGGAATTTTCCGACGAGCTCGCCGAGCTTCTCCTGGAACAGACGGATCAAGATATCCTCCTTTCGCTTGAAGTATAGATAGATGGTACCGTCGGCTACGCCGGCCGCCTTGGCGATCTTGGACACCTGGGAGCGGTGGTAGCCGTTCTCGGCGAATACTTTCAGGGCGCCTTGAAGGATCAGATGGTACTTCTCATTTTTTTTACTTGTCATATGCTCACCCCGATGTTAGAATACAGTTAAAATTATGAATGAATACTCATTCAGTTCTTGTATCCATCATAAAATACGTTCATGTCATTGTCAACGACCGGTTGATGGGGCCGGGAAATTTATGAAGCGGGCGTATTCGGACTTCAAATTATAGACGTTCATATCACTAGGGCAACAGACGGCAGTTTAACCGTAAGAGCGAAAGGCAGCTTTAAGGATCGGCAAAGCCATTACAGGTTTAAAGGATCTAGATACGCAGCTAACGCAAGCAAGTTCGGTTTGAAGAAGTCGGCAGGGCACAGGTATGAAGGTCTATTTTTAGTCCTCGAATGTAAGCGCTTCATATGTTGTCCGAGTAACGCATGGACGGGCGGATTAGCGGAAGGAGTGACGGCAGCCTGGTTTCACGGTGCAGAGTGCAGTTGGATCAACACCAACCTCCCGTTGTTGCAGATTTCCGGCTTAGGAGGCGGGTCAGAGTCCGACCACATTCGCCCGGGCGGCAAGCATGGGGAAGAAAAAATAACGCAAGGAGCTGAGAGGGATGATTCTTGATCTGATCAACGCCGTGCTCTTTGTTGGAATCACAGGCTGGGCGGTTTACATGTTCGCGAGCGTGGTGTATCGCCGATACCTGTACATCCGTTTGGGAAAGCCGGCGAATTTGAAAAAGGATTTGAAGGAGCGCTTGAGCCAATTTGCGATTCAAGTGTTCGGCCAGAGCAAGCTGTTCAAGGACCGCAAGAGCGGGATCATGCACTTCATCGTTTTTTATGGATTTATCATCTTGCAGTTTGGCGCGATCGACATCATATGGAAGGGCCTGTCGGGGCATGGACTCCCGATTCCGGGGTATGAGGGCTTCATCCTGATGCAGGAGATTACGGTGGCCCTTATTCTGCTCGCAATCGGCTATGCGGCATACCGGCGATACGGGGAAAAGTTGAAGCGGTTGAAGCGCGGATGGAAGCCGAGCATCGTGATCTTCTTCATTACCTCGCTGATGGCTTCCGTGCTGCTGACGATGGCATTCGAGCGGCTTTGGGAAGGTCTTTCCTGGTCGGCATTTGCGCCGATCTCCTCAAGCATTGCCGCTGCGTTTGATTGGATGCCTTCCACGGCGGTCACGGTATGTTATTTCGCATTCTGGTGGATTCATCTGCTCATTCTGTTATCGTTCTTAGTCTACGTGCCCCAGTCGAAGCACTTTCACCTTATTACGGCGCCGATCAACATTCTGGTCCGACGTACCGATCCTCCCGGCAAGCTCAGCAAGCTGGATCTTGAGGACGAGGAGGCGGAGTCGTTTGGCGTCGGCAAAATCGAGGACTTCACCCAGAAGCAAATGCTCGATTTCTACGCCTGCGTCGAGTGCGGACGGTGCACGAATGTGTGTCCGGCCTCGAATACCGGCAAGCTGCTGTCGCCGATGCACATGATCGTGAAGCTGCGTGACCACTTGACGGAGAAAGGGGCGGCGCTTACCTCCAAGTCGCCGTGGATGCCGGCTTCGGTGTTTGGATCCCCAGGTGTGCATACGATGGCCGCGACCGATCTGGCGCTGGTCGGCTGGAAGGGCGAGGGCATTACCGATATCGGGCCGACGATGGAGGTCCAGAAGCGCTCCTGGCACCAGGTTGAGGGCGTCGATCCGAAGGATGTCCAGCTGATCGGCGGAGTCATGACGGAGGAAGAGATATGGGCCTGCACCACCTGCCGGAACTGCGAGGATCAATGCCCGGTCGCAAACGAGCACGTCGACAAAATCGTTGACCTAAGGCGGCATCTGGTCCTGATGGAGGGCAGTGTGCCGCAGGAGGGGCAGCGTGCCATGCAAAACATCGAGCGCCAGGGCAATCCGTGGGGCATCAGCCGTGCTGATCGCAGCAAATGGGTGAAGGAGATCGATCCGGAAGGAACGCTGGATTTAAAAATTCCGACTGTGAAGGAAAATCCGGATTTCGACATCCTGTTCTTCGTCGGTTCCATGGGGTCCTATGACAACCGGAGCCGCAAAATCACCCGCGCCTTCGTCCGGCTCATGAATGAAGCGGGCGTGAACTTCGCCATTCTCGGCAACGAGGAGAAGAATTCAGGGGATACCCCGCGCCGGATGGGCAATGAATTTTTGTTCCAGCAGCTGTGCATGGAGAACATCGAGACGTTCCAGAAGTACGATGTGAAGCGAATCGTCACAGCTTGTCCGCATACCTTTAATATTTTCAAAAACGAATATCCGGAATTCGGACTTACGGCTGAAGTCCTCCACCACACGGAGCTGCTGGATCAGCTGGTGAAGGAAGGCCGGCTTACGCCGAAGTATCCGATCCAGGAAAAAATCACCTACCACGATTCCTGCTACCTCGGCCGGTATAACGACGTCTATGACCAGCCGCGAAACGTGCTTCGCGCCATTCCGGGCGTGGAGCTCCTCGAAATGGAGCGCACCCGCGAGAACGGGATGTGCTGCGGTGCCGGCGGCGGCCAGATGTGGATGGAGGAGGATGCCGGCAAGCGAGTCAATCTGGCGCGAACCGAGCAGGCGCTCGCGATCTCGCCGACGATGATCAGCTCGGCCTGCCCGTATTGCCTGACAATGCTGGAGGACGGCACGAAGCTGAAGGAAGTGGAGGACAGCGTAAGAACGCGGGATATCGCGGAAATCTTGGAATTATCCGTATTTGGTCTATCCGAAATCCATGAACAGGAGGTCGTTGTGCAATGAATCAAACCACTACCAAGGAAGCCGTCAGAGGCTCCGGCGTCGCTAGCCGAAACATTACCAAAGCCGCTGTCATCGGCTCCGGCGTGATGGGATCCGGCATTGCCGCCCATCTCGCCAATGCAGGCATCCCTTGCCTGCTGCTCGATATTGTTCCTAAGGATCTGACGCCGGAGGAGGAGAAGGCCGGTCTCACGCTGGACCATCCGAAGGTGCGTAACCGGTTGGCGGCCAAGGCTGTTGCCGCGCTGCCGAAATCAAGCACCGCTCCGCTGTACCGTGCCGATTTTGTCAGCCGCATTACGCCTGGGAATATGGAGGATCACCTGAGCCAGCTGAAGGAGGCCGACTGGATCATTGAGGTCGTCACCGAACGGCTGGAGATCAAGAAGAGCATTCTGAAGACGATCGAAGGCGTTCGCAAGGAAGGAGCGATCGTCAGCACCAATACATCCGGGATCTCGGTCAATGCGATGGCGGAGGAATGCGGCGAGGAATTCCGCAGACATTTCCTGGGGACGCATTTTTTCAACCCCCCTCGCCATATGAAGCTGCTGGAGATCATTCCGGGCTTCGATACCGATCCCGATATTACGCAGTTCATGGTGGATTTCTGCACGAAGCGTCTTGGCAAAGGCGTTGTGCTGGCGAAGGATACGCCGAATTTTATTTCGAACCGCATCGGCACCTATGGCCTGCTCGTCACGCTGCAGGAAATGGTAAGGAACAGCTACTCCGTCGAGGAAGTGGATGCGGCGACCGGCCCCGTGCTGGGACGGCCGAAAAGCGCCACCTTCCGTACGCTCGATCTGGTCGGGATCGATACGTTCGTCCATGTGGCGAAGAATGTGTACGACAACGTGCAGGACGGGCACGAGAAGGACGTATTTACAGTGCCCGACGTGCTGAATGAGCTCGTATCCCGCGGATGGATCGGGGAGAAGGGCGGCCAGGGCTTTTATAAGAAAATAAAAGGAGATCAGGGCAGCACCATTCTGTCCCTGAATCTGTCCACGATGGAATATAACCCGAGCGCTAAAATCAGCTCCGCATCCATTGAGGCGGCTAAGGCGGTGAAGGGGGCTAAGCGGAAGATCAAGGCTTTTCTCGGCACGAAGGACCGCTACTCGGAGCTCGCCTGGAATGTGCTGAAGCAGGTACTCGTGTACTCCGCCGAGAAGCTGGGCGAAATTGCAGATTCCATCCAGGAGATCGACAATGCCATGAAATGGGGCTTCAACTGGGAGCTGGGGCCGTTTGAAACCTGGGATCTGATCGGCCTGCCGGAATCGGTGCAGCGGATGGAGGCCGAGGGGCTGACGGTGCCGGCCTGGGTCAAGGACTGGATCGCCGCAGGGAATAAATCCTTCTATCAAGAGAAGGACGGTCAGGTGTTCCATTACTTGAAGGGCGAATACAAAGCCGTAGATGCAGAGCCGGAGCGGATCTCGCTATCGGCGCTCAAAGCGCAGAATCGGGTGATCCGATCCAACACGGGGGCGAATCTGATCGATATCGGGGACGATGTCGCACTGCTGGAGTTCACGTCACCGAACAATGCGATCGGTGCGGACATTCTGGTCATGATCCAGCAGAGCGTGGAGGAAGTCCGGGCGAATTACCGCGGGTTGGTTCTCGCTAACGAAGGACGCAATTTCTGTGTCGGGGCGAATCTGATGCTCATGCTGATGGAGGCCCAGAGCGGCGATTGGGATGAGGTGGATGACATCATCCGTCTGTTCCAGGGCAGCATGATGAAGCTCAAACGGCTGGAGAAGCCGGTCGTCGCGGCGCCGCATCGGATGACGCTCGGCGGCGGCGTGGAGGCGTGCCTGCCGGCGGACCGGATTGTTTTCTCGGCCGAGACCTACTTCGGCCTGGTAGAGACCGGTGTCGGCCTGATTCCAGCAGGCGGGGGCTGCAAGGAGCTCGCCCTGATGGCTAGCAGCCGCTACCCGGATCCGGGCAGCGATCCGCAGCCGGAGATTAACCGCATGTTCGAGATGGTGGCCATGGCGAAGACGTCCACCAGCGGTCACGAAGCGGTTCAAATGTACGGCCGCGGGGCGGATACGGTGGTCATGAATCAGGACTACCGGATCTATGAGGCCAAGCAGGCCGTGCTCGAGCTTGATCGCGCAGGCTATGTCCCGCCGCAGCCGGGCAAGGCCCGGGTCGTCGGCCGCGACGGCCGCGCCGTGCTCCAGATGGGCGCCATCGACATGAGGCGAGGCGGTTATATCAGCGACCACGATCTGCTGATTGCGAAGAAGCTGGCGCATATTTTGACCGGCGGCGACGTGCCGGCCGGAACCATCGTCAGCGAGGAGCATCTGCTCGATCTGGAACGCGAGGCGTTCCTCAGCCTGCTCGGCGAGGTGAAGACGCAGCAGCGCATGCAGCATATGCTCGCCAAGGGCAAGCCGCTGCGCAACTAGGGACAGATGTTGGTCAAAAGCAAGTCACTGCGGAATTAGGGGAGTTGGTGGTATTCCGTTGGGGATTAGATTTTACTTTGACAATTCCTCTGTGATTCACCATTCATCAAATGCTGTTGCTGCTTGCAAATAGGTCTTATACGTTCATCGAACCTTTCGATTTCCAGCAGTGCCTTAGGTCCTGATTGAATTATAGTCGGCAAATCCGATTAGCTAATGAAGTTAGAAGTTGTCCTATTATATCCAACCAATTCAAGGTGACGAGGTGAAGATGGCATGAGAGAAGCAGTCATCGTATCGCTTGCCCGAACCCCGGTGGGGAAAGCGAAGAAAGGGAGTTTGGCCCAGACGCGCGTGGAGGACCTGGGGAAGGCGGTGCTGGAAGCCGTCATAGCTCGTGCGCCGGGCCTTAAGAAGGAGGATGTTGAAGACATCATCCTCGGGTGTGCGATGCCGGAAGGCGAGCAGGGATTGAACGTCGCCCGGATCATCTCGTTGTATGCAGGATATCCGGTCACGGTTCCCGCCCTGACGGTGAACCGGTTCTGCTCCTCCGGCCTGCAGGCAATCGCCTTTGCAGCGGAACGGATTATGCTCGGTTACGCCGACGTGATTATCGCCGGCGGCGTCGAGAGCATGAGCCATGTGCCGATGACCGGCTTCAAGCCGGCTCCGCATCCGACGATCGTTGATGAGATGCCGGAGGTGTACATCGGCATGGGGCATACGGCGGAAGAGGTCGCCCGCCGGTTCGGCATTACCCGCGAAGCGCAGGATGCCTTCGCGGCCAGCAGTCACCGCAAGGCAGCGGCTGCCATTGCGGAAGGGAAGTTCCGGGACGAGATCGTGCCGGTGAACGTGTCCTTGGCTGCCGCAGACGAGTCGGGCAAGGTGCGCAGTAAGTCCTTCACCTTCGATATGGATGAAGGCGTACGTCCCGACACATCGCCGGAGGTACTGGCGAAATTGCGGCCTGCCTTTGCTCTCGGCGGGACTGTAACCGCCGGGAACGCCTCGCAGACCAGCGACGGCGCGGCGGCGGTCGCGGTCATGAGCCGCGAGAAGGCGGAAGCGCTCGGCCTTAAGCCGCTCGCGACCTTCAGGTCCTTCGCGTTGGCGGGCGTGGAGCCCGAAATTATGGGCGTGGGCCCGGTGGAGGCTATTCCGAAGGCCCTCCGGATGGCGGGCATCGGGCTGGATCAGGTGGATGTGTTCGAGATTAACGAAGCGTTCGCTTCGCAATGTCTCCACATCATCCGCGCCTTGGACATTGACGAGAGCAAAGTCAATGTCAATGGCGGGGCCATCGCCCTCGGCCACCCGCTTGGCTGCACCGGAGCGAAGCTGACGGTCAGCCTTGTGTCCGAGCTGGCCCGGCGAGGCGGCGGCTACGGCGTCGTGAGCATGTGCATCGGCGGCGGTATGGGCGCTGCGGGGGTGTTCGAGGTGCATGCAGCCGGGGCGTGAGGTAGCTATTTACTACATCGGAGCAGGCACCTTCACAGCCAACAAGCGCTGTGCCCGCTCCGAACACGGACCGGGCACACGCGCCCTTCCCCCCACCAACAGTGATTGTGGGGGGGAGGCGGCCCTACCCAGCGGAGAGGGCGGAATTGGACTGGAGAAACAGAGTGTTCGCCTTTAATTTCAGATTTCGCCTCTGTTAAGGATCATTCAGGAAATCTGAAATTAACAGCGATCGGAAGTACAATCCGCCATCGTAGCGGACACCGAAGCAGCACCCGCACCAGTCATCGAAGCGACGCTATCTAAGGAAGTACATCGAAGCAGCACCCGCACCAGTCATCGAAGCAGATCACAGCCAACAAGCGCTGTGCCCGCTCCGAACACGGACCGGGTACCCGCGCCCTTCCCCCCACCAACAGTGATTGAGGGGGGAGGCGGTCCTACCCAGCGGAGAGGGCGGAATTGGACTGGAGAAACGGAGTGTTCGCCTTTAATTTCAGATTTCGCCTCTGTTAAGGATCATTCAGGAAATCTGAAATTAACAGCGATCGGAAGTACAATCCGCCATCGGAGCGGACACCCGGCCATTACCCGCACCAGTCATCGAAGCGACGCTATCTAAGGAGGTACATCGAAGCAGCACCCGCACCAGTCATCGAAGCAGATCACAGCCAACAAGCGCTGTGCCCGCTCCGAACACGGACCGGGCACCCGCGCCCTTCCCCCCACCAACAGTGATTGTGGGGGGAGGCGGCCCTATCCAGCGGAGAGGGCGGAATTGAACTGGAGAAACGGAGTGTTCGCCTTTAATTTCAGATTTCGCCTCTGTTAAGGATCATTCAGGAAATCTGAAATTAACAGTGATCGGAAGTACAATCCGCCATCGTAGCGGACACCGAAGCAGCATTCACAGTAGTCATCGAAGCGACGCTATCTAAACAAGCAGACTTAAACATCGCAGCAGATGCACCACCACAATTACTAATCCCATTCCAGAAAGGAGCCATAACCATGAGCGACAACCAAACGAAAGAACCGAAAATCAAAGGCGGCAGCTATATTATCGATAACCTGGACGTGCAGCGCATCCTGACCCCGGAGGATTTCACCGAGGAGCATAAAATGATCGGCGACACGGTCCGGGACTTCATCGACGGTGAAGTGGTGCCGCATGACGAGGAGCTGGAGAAGCTCAATTACGAGCTGACCGTGGATTTGCTGCGCAAGTCCGGGGAGCTCGGACTGCTGGGCGCTGACGTGCCTGAGCCGTTCGGCGGCGTCGGGCTGGATAAAGTGAGCTCCACGATCATCAGCGAAGCGCTGGCCAAGGGCTCGTCCTTCGCCCTGTCCTTCGGGGCGCACGTCGGCATCGGGACGCTGCCGATCGTGTTCTTCGGCACGGCGGAGCAGAAGAAGAAGTACCTGCCGGACCTGGCCACCGGGGCCAAAATCGCGGCCTACTGCCTGACCGAGCCGACGTCGGGCTCCGACGCGCTCGGCGCCAAAACGACGGCACGTTTATCCGATGACGGCGAATATTATATTTTGAACGGATCGAAGTTATATATTACCAATGCCGGATTTGCGGATATCTTTATCGTGTACGCCAAGATCGACGGCGAGCATTTCACCGCGTTCATCGTGGAAAAGGAGATGGAGGGCTTCACGCTCGGACCGGAAGAGAAGAAGATGGGCATCAAGGGCTCCTCGACGCGTCCGCTTTTCTTCGAGGATGTGAAGGTGCCGAAGGAGAATTTGCTGGGCGAAATCGGCAAAGGCCATCGCATCGCTTTCAACATCCTGAATATCGGCCGGTATAAATTGGCAGCCGGTACGGTCGGCGCGGCGAAGGAAACGATCGAGCTGAGCGCGAAATATGCAAATACCCGCAAACAGTTCGACACCCCGATCTCCCAGTTCCCGCTCATGCGCAAAAAGCTGGCCGAGATGAACATTGCCGCCTTCGTGATGGAGAGCATGGTATACCGCACAGCCGGTCTGCTCGACGAGGCGCTGCAGGACATCGATTATTCCAGCGAGGACGCGGGCGCCTTGTCGGCCGCTGCGATCTCGGACTATGCCATCGAGTGCTCGATCAACAAGGTGTTTTGCTCGGAAGGGCTGGATTTTGTAGCGGATGAGGGGGTTCAAATCCACGGAGGATACGGGTACATTCAGGAATACAAGGTGGAGCGGATCTACCGCGATTCCCGCATCAACCGAATTTTCGAGGGCACGAACGAGATTAACCGCCTGCTCATCCCGGGAACCCTCGTGAAAAAAGCCATGAAGGGTGAAATCGCGCTGCTGCAAAAAGCGCAAGGCCTGCAAAATGAACTGCTGCAGATCGTTCCAGGCCAAACGTTCGAGGGTACGCTGGAGCAGGAAGCTCATTTCCTGGATATGAGTAAAAAGATTTTCCTGCTCGCCGGCGGCCTTGCGGTTCAAAAATTCGGGACCAAGCTCGAGAAGGAACAGGAGCTATTGTCCAATCTGGCGGACATGATGATTGATATTTTTGCGCTCGAAAGCGCCCTGCTGCGCACCAAGAAGCATATCGCTCGTACATCGGAAGAGAAAGCGGCCGGCATGATCGAGATGACGCAGGTATTTGCGTATGAAGCGTTCCAACGCATCGAGGCGCTCGCGAAAGAAATCCTGGCCTCGGTGGAAACCGGCGATATGCTGCGCATGCAGCTGTCGGTATTGAAAAAGCTGACCCGCACCAGCCCGGTCGATACGGTAGCGCTGAAGCGCAGCATTGCAGCCCGCGTCGTCAAAAACGAGCGGTATACGGTGTAAGTAACGTTGCGCCCATACTGCTGCCGGCATATTAACAAGGTATCCAAACCTTCCGGCGGATCGCCCTGAAGCTCATTGCGCAGTTTGCGGATAACGGAGAACCCTGTGAACGAGTTCATAGGGTTCCCGCCTCGTATAAACGCAGGGAGGAGTCAAGTCGTGCGAACAGCCAAAGGAGCGCACGACTCGGAGACCGGACCAAAGCGGTTCGATAAATCCGGGCAAACCGATGTCCAGACATTCAGAGCACGCGGACATTCTAAGACAGCGGGCAACTCCAAGCAAGCGCACGATCTAAACCGTTCCTCCCGGGATGTGCGGGGGTGATCTATACCGGATTTTTTTGGAGCTTATCAAAAGAGACAGGTTTTTTCTTGGAGTAGGAAAGGAAGAAGCATTCCTTAGGAAAGGGTTGGTTTTGTATGGATACAAAGCCTTGGCTGCAGTTTTATCCGCCGGAAGTAGCCCCCGCTTTTGATTATCCGAAACAGAATTTGGCGTTGTTTCTCGTGACGTCGGCACAGAAATATCCTCGAAAGCCGGCGATGTATTTTATGGGGAAAACGATCACCTACCAAAGCTTGCTGGACTCCGCCTACCGCATGGCAAATGCGCTCCGCAGCAAGGGCGTGAAGAAGGGAGACCGGGTGGCGATCATGCTGCCCAATTGTCCGCAGGTCGTCATCTCGTATTATGGCGCGCTGCTCGCTGGAGCGGTGTGCGTCATGACCAATCCGCTCTATATGGAGCGGGAAATCGCGTATCAGATGAAGGACTCCGGTGCCAAAATCATCATAACGATGGATATGTTCGTCTCCCGGGTGGAGAAGGTAATAGAGGAGACGAAGCTTGAGCATATCATCGTAACGTCGGTGAAGGACTATCTACCGTTCCCGAAGAATCTGCTCTATCCGATCAAAGCGAAGCAGGCAGGCCCTCTCCCGGTCGTCCATTATGGCAGCCGGGTGCATGCATTTAAACAGCTGCTGGCCGCATCGCCTAACGATCCAATCTGCGAAAGCGTGGATGCGGAAAGGGATTTGGCACTGCTGCAGTATACCGGCGGCACGACGGGGACGCCCAAGGGCGTCATGCTGACGCATCTGAATTTGGTGGCCAATACGGTCCAGTCCGCGAACTGGTGTTACCAGGTTGAGGACGGGAAGGAGCGGTATATGGCCGCGCTGCCGTGCTTTCACGTATTCGGGCTGACGGTGCTGCTGAACCAGGCGGTGTACCGTGCCGGTATGCTGATTCTGGTCCCTAAATTCGAAGTGGCGATGATCCTGGATTTGATCAAAAAGGTAAAGCCGACGCTCTTCCCCGGGGCGCCGACCATGTATATTGCTCTCATCAATCACCCGCGGATTCAGGAATACGACTTGTCTTCCATTAATGCCTGCATCAGCGGCTCCGCCGCGCTCCCGGTCGAGGTGCAGGATAAGTTCGAGGAGCTGACGAAGGGACGGCTGATCGAGGGCTACGGATTGACGGAAGCCTCGCCGGTGACCCACGCGAATCCGATCTGGGGAAGACGCAAGATCGGGACGATCGGTATCCCGGTTCCTGATACGGAGGCGAAAGTGGTCAACCCGGAGACAGGCGAGGAGATGCCGGTCGGCGAGCCAGGCGAGCTTATTGTGAAGGGCCCTCAGGTCATGAAAGGCTATTGGAACCGGCCGGAGGAGACCTTTGATACGATCCGCAATGGCTGGCTGTTTACCGGCGATATGGCCACGATGGACGAGGAAGGATATTTTACGATCATCGACCGGAAGAAGGATATGATAATTGCAAGCGGTTACAATATATACCCGAGGGAGATCGAGGAAGTGCTGTATGAGCATCCTTCCGTCAAGGAAGCCGTTGTGGTCGGCACCAAGGACGATTACCGCGGCGAGACGGTCAAAGCCTACATCGTGCTCAAAGATGGAGCGGCTCCGGATCCTGCGGGATTGGAAAAGTTTTGCCGAAGCCAGCTTGCCGCTTATAAGGTGCCGCGGCAGTTCGTATTCCGTGACGCTTTACCGAAGACGATGGTCGGAAAGGTGCTTCGCCGCAAGCTGCTGGAAGAAGAGGAGGAAGGCAGACCGACGGGCTGATGCATAGGATGGAGAAGTTAGGTGCAGGCGCTGCGGGCATGCATCGGTCGACAAGACGTAGCTTCTCCTCTACCGCGTGCCTCTCCCGGCGCGGTGTAAGGATGACTGCTGCACGATGCTTAGCGTCGACGCTCGGGCGACCAGCCATGCCCTTTGGATGACCCACTGAGGTCACTCCCAGCATGTCGTCGGCGATTTTCCGCCGATTTTTAAGAAGTTATCATCAATAACTAGGATTAGGTAACGTTGAAAATCGGAAGATGGGGTACCTTAAACGTTGAATATTGTAAGTATGCCGTGTCATAAATTCGATACAAGGAGGAGGCCTTATGCATAAAGCCGATACGAGCCAGGATCCGAAGGCCGAACAGCCGACATTTGACCGGGAGGCCTACATGGAGGCGATGGCCAAGGCGGCCGAGCCCACCTTCTGGGGATATCTTGGCTGTAAGCTGGCTTCCGCTACCCCGGAAGCGGTTGTCGTCACCCTGGATGTGCAGCCTCATCATATGAATATGATGGGGATCGTGCATGGCGGTGTCCTCTCCTCGCTGATGGATAATGCTATGGGCATCGCCGTCATGCTGGAGCGTCCCGGCGAGTCGACCGTGACCAGCAACCTGAACGTGCATTTTGTCATGCCGGCCAGGGAGGGGGTTCTCACGGTGACGGCAAGCATCGTTCATCAGACGCGCCGGTCGGTCACGACGGAATGTAAAATTACGGATGCAAAGGGAGAACTGGTTGCCATAAGCACCGGATCATTCCGGGTGAAATGAAGCAAGACGGAATAAAAAGCGGTCTGTCGTCTCCTAAGGGTGGAGAGGGCAGGCCGTTTTTTTGTTGAAACCAGGTAAGCTCTATGGGCTTTGTTGCGATACACAGTTAGATAAACGTTTCTCAACGTTGAATTTCTCGTATTCACGTATTATCGCTCACAAACTTCGAATCAGGGAATCCTATGAATCTTGTGTCTGTCGAACATTAGATCAGATCACCAGAGACGGTTGGTAATGCCTTGTCAGTCAGAATAAGCTATGGTACAATAATAATGCTGTTTTTCATCAGAATTTGAACATTATATTTGATTATAAATCTGATGTTTACATACGCGTAGGAGGTGGAAGTCATGGTTGTATTGTTCGAAGTGCTGCTCGTCATTTTCTCCATCGGGTTGATTACGGTTGTTCTTCTCCAGAAAGGGAAAAGTGCAGGTCTTGCCGGTGCCATCTCCGGCGGTGCGGAACATCTGTTTGGCAAAACGAAGGCTCGCGGTATGGATCTCGTGCTGCAGCGCATTACCGTTGGTTTGGCGGCAGGATTCATGATCTTGGCGATTGTTGTTGCGATGTTGAAATAATAATACGGCCCTCGCTTTTCACTCTGGAAGAGCGGGGGCTTTTTATATGCCTTGGGCGAATGGTGATCTTTGGGGGGATTTCGAAGGATACCGCGGATTAAATTCGTGTATACTAGGGTATGTGTATATGTAGGTAAAGAATGGATAGAGGAACGAATGAATTCGCAGGTTCCCCGAGGTGATAATCATGATAACGGAACAAATTTTACTCGATTTTATGCGGGAAACTGCATACAAACCGATGACGTACCAGGAATTGGAGCAGCATTTTGCGATTGAGGATGCTCATGATTTCAGGGAGTTTTTAAAGCTGTTGAACGATCTGGAGCAGTCCGGAAAAATCATTCTGACCAGCACCCAGCGTTACGGCGTGCCGGAGCGGATGTCTTTGCTGCGCGGGCGCCTCCAGGCGCATCCGAAGGGTTTTGCTTTTCTGATTCCGGATGACCGGGAGCATCCCGATGTGTACATTCATGCGAACGACCTGAAGAGCGCCATGAACGGCGATACGGTGCTGGTTCGCATTAGCTCGCAGCATAGCGAGGGCGGCAAAATGGAAGGCGAGGTTGTCCGCATCGTCACCCGCGCCGTCACCCAAGTGGTGGGCGTCTTCCAAAATCACGAGGCGTACGGCTTCGTGCTGCCGGATGATAAGCGGATTAACCGGGATATTTTTATACCGAAGCATGCGATGAACGGCGCCGTGGACGGCGTGAAGGTCGTCGTCAAGCTGGTGAGCTATCCGGAGGGACGGGCGGCGGCCGAGGGCGAGGTTGTGGAGATTTTGGGCCACAAGGACGATCCGGGCGTCGACATCCTGTCGATTATCCGGAAGCATCAGCTGCCGGAAGGCTTTCCGGAAGAGGTGCTGGCCGAGGCGGATGCTGCGCCGGATTCCATTACGGAAGAAGAGATCGTCCAGCAGGGCCGGCGGGATCTTCGCGGCTTAAATATCGTCACGATTGACGGTGAGGATGCCAAGGACTTGGACGACGCGGTCAACGTGGAGCGCCTGCCGAATGGCCATTACCGTCTGGGCGTGCATATTGCCGACGTGAGCTATTACGTGCGCGAGCATTCCGAGCTGGATAAGGAAGCGTACAACCGCGGGTGCAGTGTCTACCTGGTAGACCGCGTTATTCCAATGCTGCCGCACCGCTTATCCAACGGCATTTGCAGCTTGAATCCGCAGGTGGACCGTCTCACGATGTCCTGCGTCATGGAATTCAATGAGCAGATGAAGGTCGTGAAGCACGATATTTTCACAAGCGTGATTCGGACGAAGGAACGGATGACGTACAACAATGTGCGCAAAATTCTGGTCGACGAGGATCCGGAGCTGATCGAGCGTTACAGCGATCTGGTGGAGGATTTCCGCCTGATGCAGGAGCTGGCACTGAAGCTGCGGAACCGCCGGATGCGGCGGGGCGCGGTCGATTTTGATTTTGTGGAGTCGAAGGTCATTGTCGATGAAAACGGCAAGCCGATCGATATCGTCAAACGGGAGCGTTCCATCGCGGAGCAGATCATCGAGGAATTCATGCTGGCCGCCAACGAAACGGTGGCTGAGCATTTCCACTGGCTGAAGGTGCCATTCATCTACCGAATCCACGAGGATCCGGATCCGGAGAAGCTGCAGAACTTCATGGCGTTTGCCGCGAATTTCGGCCACCATGTGAAAGGGCGCGGCAATCAGATTCATCCGCGTGCCCTGCAAAGCCTGCTGGACGACATCCACGGCACGAAAGAGCAGACGGTGCTCAGCACGATGATGCTCCGTTCGATGAAGCAGGCGAAGTACGATGCGGAGAGCACAGGTCATTTTGGTCTGGCGGCCGAGTACTATTCCCACTTCACGTCACCGATTCGCCGTTACCCGGACCTGGTCATTCACCGGGTGATCCGGGAGGTGCTGGAGAGCGGCGGAACGCTGAGCGAGCAGCGGCATGAGCAGCTCGCGGCCCGCATGGCGGACATTGCTCAGCAATCCTCGGAGCGCGAGCGCGTCGCCGTTGATGCCGAACGTGACACCGAGGCCCTGAAGAAGGCCGAGTTCATGCTGGATAAGGTCGGCGAGGAATTCGAGGGCATTATCAGCAGCGTGACCAGCTTCGGTATGTTCATCGAGCTGGAGAACACGGTAGAAGGCCTGATTCGGCTCAGCGCGCTGACCGACGATTATTACCACTTCGACGAAGGCCACATGGCGCTGATCGGGGAGCGGACATCGAAGGTGTTCCGCATCGGCGATGACGTCAAGGTGCGCGTGGCGAAGGTGAATATGGATGAGCACACCATCGATTTTGAGATGGTGGACATGAAGCCGCGCCGGCAAGGCCGCGGCGGCGGTGCTGGCGGCGGCGACCGCGGCGGAGCCGGTGGCCGCGGGTTTGGCGCCCGCGATGGCGCAGCCCGCGGGGGCAAGGGCCGCGGCAAGCGCAGCTCCGCGGCAGAAGGCGGCGCGCCTGCAGGGCGCCGCGAGGGTAGCGCCGGCGGCCAGGGCGGCCGTGCCGGCGGGAAGCGCGGCGGCGGAGAGGCCGTTGCCGAAGGCACGGAGACGCGCAGCTTCGCGTTCGGCTCCGGCAAGGGCGGCTACAGCTCCGCCGGCGGCGGGGCCCTTGGCTTTGACCGCAACGCCCGCTCGGGCGGCGGAGGCGGCAAGGGCCGCCGGAAGAAGACGTCGCGCAGCGGCATCTTCATCGGCGAAGGACCAACGCCGGGCAGCGGGCCAGCCGGCGCTGAGGGCGATGCCGCAAGCGGCGGCGGACGGCGCAAGCGGAAGAGCAAAGGCGGGAACGGCACAGCCGCTTTTGTGAGGAAGAAGAAAAAGTAGGGCTGGGGCGGACGGCAAGCGCTTTGGCATCCCTAGGACCAGAACTGTGAACACAGTTATGAAGGGGAAGGGGATACTCGTTTAATCTTGAATTCCCTCCCCGGTGCTCTTGGCCTTGGAATCACGACTGCCGATTTTGCCATTCGATATTCAGAGCGGAACGCCTGTCCCGCCTTGCGTAAGCAGGCCTACGTTTGATACAATGGACTTCTGGTGAGATTGCATATTTTCGGCGGTCTGCCGGGAGTCCTTTTTCCATTTACTGCTCATGACAAGGAGTGAGACCATGGGTAAGAAGAGTGACGGGAAGGTTCTGGCCCAGAACAAGAAAGCTTCCCATGATTACTTCATAGAAGATACGTACGAAGCGGGGATGGTTCTGACCGGGACCGAGATCAAGTCGATCCGTAACGGCCGTGCCAATATTGGCGACGCGTTTGCGACAATTCGCAATGGCGAGATCCACATTCACAACATGCACATCAGCCCGTTCGAGCAAGGGAACCGGAGCAATCCGTCCGACCCGACGCGTGCGCGGAAGCTGCTGCTGCACAAGGAACAGATCCGCAAGCTGCTAGGGCAATCCAAGCAGGAGGGATATACGATCGTTCCGCTTAAAATCTATATCCGCAACGGTTATGCCAAGCTGCTGCTGGGCCTCGGCAAAGGTAAGAAGCAGTACGACAAGCGTGCGGATGCTGCCAAGAAGGACGCGCAGCGCGATATCCAGCGGGCACTGCGGGAGAAGCAGAAGATTGTGCGTTGATGAAGCAAGTTGGCTTTTCGAGTGGCATGTTTTAGCTGTGTTACCTGCATTATATATATCATTTTGATGCAGTTTGTGATATACTATTTTATGTAAGGCAAGATTGACTCTTTGACAACAGCATGCAGTAGACGGCATTCTTTCTTTGGAGGGAAGGAATGCGAACGTTTGATTGACTACTGTGGCTGAATCATCTTTAGATCTAATCCAGGTACCCTTTTTGGCGGAAACGTCAGGTGCTTAGCGCATCGGCATTTCTCCACATAAGGGGGCGTTCTTTGGATTCGACGGGGATAGTTCGGGCATGAGTAGCGGGTAGTGGGGACGCGTCCACTTCATCAACGCTAAAGCCATAATAACTGGCAAACAACAAACTTCTTACGCTGTAGCAGCTTAATAACCTGCACGCGTGCTCTCGCTCTGTATCGCCCATGTACCGGGATGAGGGCTCAACTTTAGTGGGATACGCAGTCACATCTCCGCCTGGGGTGTGCTGAAGAAGACAATCAGGCTGGGCATAGCGAAAGCCGGTTACGGGGCGTTTGCTTTGCCGACATTAAAACTGTAACTACACCCGTAGAAACTTGTGTTGTCGTTATCTTCGGACAGGGGTTCGACTCCCCTCGCCTCCATACATACCAATGATAGAGCCATCAGCCAGTGATCTGGTTGGTGGCTCTTCTGTTTATGATATAATAAGCGTAATTAGAAAACTGGAGGGGACTCAGGATGGTTGCCAATCGAGAGCAGCTCCAAGAAATTCTGAAAAAAGCAAATCAACATGCACGCAAGCAAGCCAAGGAGTCAGGGGCATCCATTTACTATATCAAGGATAATAAACGAGTTCGTGAGGATGCTAACGGAAATAAGTTCGAAATCATTTATGATGCAACCGGAAAACGACATGAGTTCGAATATCATGAATAAGCAAAAACCAGTTATGACGGTTTTTGCCGGAACAAATGGGGCCGGAAAAAGCACGCTCAGTATGCAGATGAGGGCATGGTTAGGCGAGTTGGTTGATCCTGATCAGATTGCGCGTGAACTAAAACCAGATGATCCAAGAAGTGTCGATCTTTCGGCGGGAAGAGAAGCGGTCAAAAGAATCAGATCGTTGATAAAAAGACAGGAGCATTTTGCCATTGAAACTACCCTATCAGGTACATTTGTTTTAAAGCATATGCAAGTTGCTAAAGAAAGCGGTTATGACATCGTCATGTACTATATTGGACTTCAAGATGTACAAATGCATATTGACCGTGTGGCCTCTCGTGTCGAGCAGGGTGGACATTGGATTGCAGAAGAGGATATTCGGTTTCGATACGGCCAGTCATTGCAAAATTTAAGGCCTGCACTAGCCATTGCAGATCAGATTTTTATTATAGATAATACAAATGAACCCATGATTGTTGCTGAAATCGCAGGAAGTAAGCTGATATATTGCATAGATCATATACCTGCTTGGTCTGCAAGTGTTATTAGAGACCATAGTTGATGATGTATTCTAGGGGATATTACAGCTTAATAACCTGCACGCGTGCTCTCGCTCTGTATCGCCCATGTACCGGGATGAGGGCTCAACTTTAGTGGGATACGCAGTCACATCTCCGCCTGGGGTGTGCTGAAGAAGACAATCAGGCTGGGCATAGCGAAAGCCGGTTACGGGGCGTTTGCTCTGCCGACATTTAAAACTGTAACTACACCCGTAGAAACTTGTGTTGTCGTTATCTTCGGACAGGGGTTCGACTCCCCTCGCCTCCATCTTGAAAAACACCATCCGCATGAGGATGGTGTTTTTGTTTTATATTAATACTATAGGCTAGAGCATGTCTTACAGATGGAGTGAAATCGATGAATCATAGTCATGATGGAGAGGATCGATTGATAACGGTGCTCAATATGGATGGTCAACAGCTAACCCCGTGTTTGCTCCATCGGGCTTGGCGGGAAGTTGAGCGATCGCGAGCTGTCTGGATTGATGATCAGACGATCCAATTGCTTTATAATCCTTTCTTATTCCGGGGCTATCGAAAAGCTGCACTGAAACGAGATCATCACACTTGTTTGTGGTGCGGAGGGCACGCTACGACAGTAGACCATATTATCCCCTCAAGCAAAGGCGGCTCGGATCTTCCCCACAACCTGATCGCTTCATGCAGCGAATGCAATACGAAACGTGGAAACCGTCCGGCATGGTCCTATCTCAAAGAAAACGCACGCGCTGTTCCGAATCTTATAAAGCTGTCCTGGCGTATCTTTATCGCGAATTACAGACATCGCCCCATGAAAAAAGGGACACTTGAGTAAAGGTCTAGAATTGTTGTTTCGACCGACCGAAGTCTTTGCAGGAATCGTGACGCGCTCCTTAATTTTGCCGACATTAAAACTGTGACTACATCTGTAGAAACTTGTGTTGTCGTTATCTTCGGACAGAGGTTCGACTTCCCTCGCCTCCATACATACAGTAAAAAAGCGACCGTAATTGGTCGCTTTTTTGCTTGTTACCACTTTTAGCTTCAGTCTGAATTCAACATGTTCTTTGTAGAAGGGTTTGCTTTCTTATTACTTGGGGAGGGGGCAGCCCCCTTTGCCGTCATTGTATGTGTCTTGGGCAGTAGAAATGGCATGTGTTTTATTGCTTAAGTGCCGACATTTCATAATGTAACAATCTTCATATATAATTGAACTGTCTAAGTTGAACTCCGTAAATGATTAGATAACTAAAATATAGTTAAATGAGGGAAGCGAATGAATTTTTTGCGGGAGTTTTTTGCTAACAATATAGTAAGAAGAATTCTATTCCTCCTACTAGTCGTTTTATTGCTGTATAGCTTGAGAGATATGCTCAATTTGCTGTTATTGCTGTTTCTTGTTACCTTCGTCATGGGACGCCTCGAGCAATATATTACGAAGAAAATATCTAAGCTGTTTCCTATATCGCCTATTGTCGTTAATACGGTATTGTATGCGGCTTTAATATTTGGGCTTGTCTACGGAATCCTCCATTATGTTCCGAAGCTCATTAGTCAAATTTCTGATTTGTATTTTTCCATTATCCGATTTCTAAATACACCTCAGTCAGATGAAATTGCTGCGCTTGTCTCCTCCGCACTTAGTAAGCTGGAATTAGAGCAATACGGAAGCCAGGCACTTAATTATATTCTGAAGCTAGGCAAGTGGGCGGAGGTTATCATTTTTGTTATTGTATTGAGCTACTTCTACTTAATCCAGAAGAAAACCGTCAATGACTTTACAGATAAGTTGAGCAAAAGCAAAATAAGCTGGGCTTACAATGAGTTTAAATATTTTGGCCAAAAATTCACCTCCTCCTTTGGTAAAGTGATCGAGGTTCAATTAATGATCGCCTTGTTGAACACGATTCTAACGACGATCGGGTTGTCGATTTTGGGCTATCCTTACTTGTTCGCTCTAGCGATTATGGTTTTTCTACTAAGTCTTGTGCCGGTAGCCGGTGTTGTTCTTTCCTTCATTCCGATCAGTATTATCGGTTACCAGATTGGCGGTATCTCAACCGTCATTTGGGCGATTGTCATGATTTTGATCATCCATGCAGTTGAGACATACTTCTTAAATCCGAAGCTGTATGCTCATAAAACGAAGCTGCCGATGTTCTACACCTTTATTGTTCTTATTTTCTCCCAGCACTTCATGGGGATCTGGGGGCTAATTCTCGGGATTCCTATCTTTATGTTCCTGCTCGATATTTTCGAAGTCGATCAAAA
This sequence comes from Paenibacillus sp. FSL M8-0142, assembly GCF_038597315.1. Classification (NCBI taxonomy): domain Bacteria; kingdom Bacillati; phylum Bacillota; class Bacilli; order Caryophanales; family Paenibacillaceae; genus Paenibacillus; species Paenibacillus sp. FSL M8-0142. The sequence continues at coordinate 6,360,403 of NZ_CP152008.1, read as the reverse complement.
AAACACGGTATCATCAAACATTGAAGCTGCACAGCTTTCAGGAGAAAACGTAAGTCCTAGGAATAATCAACAGCCCTAAGTCACTTCCCGAAATAATCTTGCTGTGTTCGATTAAAAGTGTAAAATCCTTATCTATAAGTTTGCAAAGCAAGGCACCCTAGTCAAAGAGTGCCAAATGTATATTATGCATAAGAAGGGCCGAGAGGTCCTTCTTTTTTTGCCCCCCCTTTTTCTGACATTTGTCATAACCGGCTTGTGACAACCCACACTAATTGGTTCTCGCGCTTTTTCAATATAATGAGGACATCAAGTAACGAAAGAAGAAATTAGCGGAGGTTAAAGACAAAATGACAAAGGCGATTGAATGTATAAATCTTGTGAAGAAATTCGGCGATTACTGTGCCGTTGATCATATGAATCTATCATTTGAGAAAGGCCAAATAACAGCATTGCTCGGACCGAATGGGGCAGGCAAGACAACCACCATTTCCATGATACTTGGAATGATCAAGCCGACATCAGGAGAAGTCAGGGTCTTGGGGATGCCATCTGGAACAAAAGAATTACGGCAGCGCGTTGGAGCGCTTTTGCAGGATGTGAAAGCAGCCGATGGGCTTACGGTCAAAGAAGTGCTTCAATTGTTCCGCAGTTATTATCGTAATCCGATGTCGCTAGAGCGATTGTTAGACATTTCGGGTCTCCACGCGGATCAGAAACGACGCGCATCCTCCCTCTCTGGAGGTCAACGTCGTAGATTAGCTTTCGCCCAGAGTTTGGCGGGGAATCCGGAGCTTCTCCTGCTGGATGAACCAACCGTCGGAATGGATATCGAGGCTCGGGGTCGCTTTTGGGACACCATCCAAGCACTGGCAAGTGACGGACGTACGGTGCTCTTAACTACACATCATTTAGATGAAGCTGATGCTGTCGCAGATCACATCGCAGTCATCGCTAGGGGACAGGTTGTTGCGGAAGGGACTCCAGCACGTTTAAAGGCACAAACAGCACTTAGAACGGTTTCATTTCGGGCGGCAAATGCGCCAGCCCAGCAGGAGTGGCTCACATTGCCTGGTGTAGAAAAGGCGGAATGCAACGGCGAGCGGATTCGCCTTTATGCCCAAGAGACCGATGTATTGTTATTTACACTGATGCAGTCTGAATGGGGAATTTCCGATATTGATATACAATCCGCCAGTTTAGAAGATACATTCCGAAGTCTTACAGGCTCAAATAAATAAACGATTATACGATAATAAACATTTTTAGGAGGAAAATAGCCATGTTCCATATGTTTGTTGCTCAGACGAAAGCAGAAAGTATACGAATTATCCGCAGTCCATTTTTCTTACTCTTCTCCATTGCGATGCCGCTTGCTTTCTACTTTTTATTTGCGAGTATGAATGGGGTAGATCAATCGATTCAATCAACAACTTGGGGTGTCTTTTCATTGATGTCGATGACGGCATTCAGTTTGATCGGTACAGCCGTATCTCAATTCGGTATCCGTCTTTCGTTCGAGCATCAAGACGGGTGGGTGCGCCTGTTGAAGCTGACTCCACTATCTCCTGCAGTCTGGATTGGCAGCAAAATTGTATCGCAAATGGTTGTTCACTTGATCGTCATTGTAGTTATCTTTTTATCTGCCGGCCTTGTTCATGATATACAATTGACAGCCGGGCAATGGATCTTATGCGGATTATGGTTATGGATTGGGAGCATATCTTTTCTTGCGCTTGGTGCCTTGTTAGGAACGCTTAAAAATGCGAATACCTCCGTTGCCATCGGAAATGTGTTACAGATGGGGCTTGCCATTGTGGGGGGGCTTTGGATGCCGCTTAGTACTTTGCCAAGTTGGATGGGCTCGGTCGGGGAATGGCTGCCATCTCACCGTTACGCCAATGGGGCATGGAATATGATCGCCGGAAAAAATCCGGCAAGCATCGATTTCATAATTTTGACAGGATGCGGACTCCTCTTTATGCTACTATCAATCTATATATACAATCGACGGGATGCGGTTTAATTGAATCGAGAGAAATGGCGTCTCTTTCCAAAATCGGAAGGAGTCGCCCCTTATATTTTGTTAACAAATTTAATGATACCCATGTACTTTCTACTCTATGAGCCATCAAGTATACAGTGGCTTGGCTTTGTTCTGTTAGGCATATTCGTTCTATTGTTTCGACAATCCTACTTTTATTTAAAGTGGGCCACGCCAATATTGATCGTTCAGGTGGGTATACTTTTAATTTTAGCAGCTGTATTTCACCCTATGTATACGTTTATGGGTTTTATGATCGCTGCTCCGCTGAGCAAACAAAAGCTGCCGATATTACTCTCTATAACGATCGTTTTCACTGTAGCTATGGGATTTATCGCTGTTCCTTACTTGGATCGGATGGGCAGCCTAGTATGGATAGGGCTGGTGCCTATGTTTGGCATCTGTATTCTGCCGTATATTATTCGAACTTCGACCAGGTTCCAACAGAAGTCTGCGCGGCTGCGGGCAGAAACGGCTGAACGAATGGCACAGCAGGAGGAGCGCCAGCGGATCGCGCGTGAATTACATGATACATTGGGACATACGCTGTCATTAATCGCACTAAAAGGTGAGGTCGTTGAGAAATTGGTCCATCGTCAACCCGAGAGAGCGATAGCAGAGGCTCGTGAAATACGAGAAACGGCACGCGCAGCCTTGAAACAAATGCGAGAATTGGTTACGGAGATGAAAGTTACATATCTCGCTGACGAATATAAGCATGCTGTATCGTTATGTTCAGCTGCGGGCATACCGCTTTTATTTCAATATCAATCGATTTCAGATCCCAGACCTTCTAATGTAGGGGCGGAAGACGCTTTAGTGAACAATCCGCTTCCGTTAACACCCTTGCAGGAGACGATCTTGGCGATGTGTTTTCGCGAGACGATTACAAATGTGGTTCGTCATAGCCGAGCAACAAGTTGCAGCGTTCTTCTCGACATTCAGGAAGGGGAAGTTCGTGTATCCGTAAGTGATGACGGTATTGGGGCAGATATGGATCAATTCTATACTAGCAGTAATGGCCTCGCCGGTTTACGGCAACGGTTGGTTATGATCGATGGTCGTATGTCGCTGTCTTCGTCCCCAGGCAAGGGGACGGAAGTCACCTTACATATACCTAGGGTAATACGAAATGAGAAGGTAGGTAGCGCTTAGATGATTCGTATTGTTTTGGCAGAAGATCAAAAGTTATTAAGGGGAGCACTGGCAACGTTACTCTCGTTAGAAGATGATATTGAAGTCGTCGGTCAAGCTGAAAATGGAGAAGAAGTGATGTCCATGATTCAGCAATATGAACCGGATGTAGCTGTTCTGGATATTGAGATGCCACTGAAAACGGGGTTAGATATTGCGGAATGGGTTCAAAAAAATAAGTTGGGTTGTCGTGTCATCATCTTGACGACATTCGCGCGTCCCGGATATTTCCAGCGGGCCATGCAGGCAGGAGTTTATGGTTATCTTCTCAAGGATACGGGCAGCGATGAACTGGCTGATGCGATTCGTCGGGTCTATGATGGGAAACGCGTCATCAATTCAGAATTGTCGCTCGCGGTATGGGATGATCCATGTCCATTATCACCCAGGGAGCGTGAAGTCATGAAGTTGGCTGCCCAAGGCTTAGTTCTTCAAGATATTGGAGCACAGCTGTTTCTATCCTATGGAACGGTACGTAACTATATGTCAGAGGCGATTGGGAAGCTCGGGGCGAATACACGGATCGAGGCAATCGATATCGCACGCAGCAAGGGATGGTTGGACTAAGGAGAACTCCGAGAAATTCTGAAAAAGCGGGTCAATTTTAATAGGATTTACTGATGTAAAGGCGAAAGAAAAAAGCCCCGAACAACGGAGCTTGTATGCTATAATTTGGAATGTACAACACACCTTGAGTGGGTGGGGCTTCCTCCGGAAAGGAGGTGAGTCCATATGAACTTCTCTTTTTCCGATGTGATCGTATTCGCAGGGTTTATCGTTGCGTTACTGACCTATATCGACCGAAAAAAGAAGTAACCCACTCTTAAGGTTGGCAAACCGTGGGTTACTTCTCTGGACAAGCATTACCCTGGAGGGAATCCCCACTCAAGAGGTTGTGCTGAGGACGGACTGCCATCCGTCCTTATTTCTATTCTTATCTTATCATACCCGGTTTTAGTCCTCAAGGATCAGCATTAATGAAGATCCCCCGTATAGTCCAGTGAATGGGTGTACAATCCCTTCGCCTACATATATATCAAAGAGCAACGATTTGAACTGGACCCTTTACAGAAGCTCCGATTGAGAATAGCCGAAGAATAAGTTCACCAGAGCCAGGCCCATTCCTAGTCTAAGGTCTAGGTTCAGATACCCCTTAAGACGGTTATGTCAGGTAAATGAGGCGGTTATAATGAATTTATATAACTCGCTGATACGTGATATATGAAGCCAAAAGGGGTGTTTGAATTTGAACACAGAAGTAACGAACACGGCACGGGCAGGTAAGGTGAAATGGGTGCTTTTTAATCCGAAAACCTATGCAACGATCCTCTATTTATTGCTATCCCTCCCGTTAGGGATTATTTATTTTACAGTAGCGATAACGGGACTGGTATTATCAATCGGTCTAACTCCCATATTTATCGGAATACCGCTGTTCTTTGGCGTAGCGAAGCTGTTGAACGGGATTGTGCTCTTTGAACAAAGCATGATTAGGCAAATTTTGGGCCTTCCTGCCCCATCCGTTTCATATTCCTACCATCAACAGCCTGTAGCTGGGCAGAACTGGTTGAAACGAATGGTGAGCGGTTTTGACGGAGCGCTATTTATTCGAAATCTGCTGCTCGTATTCCTAAGGTTTGTTACTGGCATCGTATTCTTTGTTATTATGGTAACGGTGATTTCACTGGGACTCGGATTGATTGCTCTTCCCGTCGTGCATATCATTTTGATGAATGAATTGAAGCTTGATATTTTGGAGAATAGCTTGTTCAGTTATTTCCATATCGATTGGACTTATAATCAGCAATACCTGCTGTACGTAGGCGTTGGTCTTGTCCTGTTCTGGGTCGCGCTGCGCGTCGTGAATGGGCTCATGCAAATTCAGCGCAGAATCATGTACGTGGATGAACCCTATCAACGTCCGTCCGTGTCCATGGAACCCCCAAGCCATGAGCCTTTTCAGCCGCAATATGATGAGTACCTGGAGGATCAGCCCGCTCAAGGGATGATGCAGCCAGCCTATAGAGAGCTTTAAAAGCTCTCCCTAAAGCGACCTTAACCGGTCGCTTTTTCGTTTGCGCCCGGTTAAGCCTGAACTATCCTAATCTGCACCTTGAATTTGTTGCTTTCTGCAGTTCACGACTTACCGGCAAGGATGTTCTTCAAGCGTAAGTGTCATTTCCCAGACGAGTAATCATTAACTCAGAATATCGCGGAAAGTGAAAAGTATGAGAAAATGATTATTTCGGAACTGCTTTCGCAGCTGATATGCTGTGGGTGAAATTCCAAAATTTGTTGATTTCCAATAAGGACCTTGAAGAACCTGGTCCATAAGCGAGGAGGGCGATAAGAAAGCTCAATTTATTGCAAACGGTTACAAACATGCGGATGAGTAAAAAAGGAGGAGATAAAATGAGGAACAGGGTAGCAAAGGCAACCGGAATGGTGTTGTTGTTTTCTCTGGTACTGTCTCTTATAGCGGGAGGGTGGACGAATAAGACAACGGTCGATGCAGCCGGTCTTTCGATCATCGGTGGTGGGGGCTGGAATGAAACGGCGTATATCGAATGGTCACCCCTAAGTAATGCGGAGGGATACAATGTATATGTTAAAAACGCAGGCGCGCCGGATTCCAGCTATCAACAAATCGATAATGAGCTCATCCGACAATACCCTTCCTATTGGAGAGCGGACGCCGTAGGCTTAGCTGCCGGAAATTATGTCATGAAGGTTGAAGCCAGGCTGAGTGACGATACAACGGTAAGCGCCGTTTCGAATAATCTGTCCGTAGCTTCCCATGATCGATCCGGATTTGCTTTTTCCTCAGACTCGCCATACGGGACAGGCTCGGGTGCCTACAATGATGACGGTACGCTTAAAGACGGTGCACAAGTTATTTATGTGACCTCCGAGACGGCACGAACCGTGACTCTTGATGTGAAAATCAATAGCTCAGGCGGGGTTCAAACGGGCGTGGGGATCGGCGAGATTTTGACGCTAAGACAAAAGGGCTATGATACAACCCCTCTTGCTATCCGGGTTATTGGAAAGGTTACCGATGATGACATGAGCGGACAGCTGAATAGCAGCGGCTACCTTCAAGTAAAAGGCAAAAACAATTACTCGGAAATGAATACGACGATCGAAGGGATCGGAGACGACGCTTATGCTTATGGGTGGGGATTGCTCCTTAGATATGTAGGGAATGTGGAAGTAAGAAACCTCGGACTCATGTTGTTCCCTGATGACGGGATTTCCATGGATACTGGCAACATCAACGTGTGGGTTCATAATAATGATCTATTTTATGGAACTGCTGGAGGAGATGCCGACCAGGCCAAGGGCGATGGTTCAACGGATCTGAAGAAAGGATCGACCTATATTACCATCTCTTACAATCACTACTGGGATTCGGGAAAAGCGGCTCTTGTCGGGTTGAGTGAATCGGAGGAATTCTTTGTCACCTTCCATCATAATTGGTTTGATCACTCGGACTCGCGCCATCCACGAATTCGATTGGCATCGGTACACATCTATAATAACTTCTATGACGGAGTCTCAAAATATGGGGTCGGTGTGACAACGGGAGCTTCGGCCTTTGTGGAATCCAATTACTTTAGACATGCCAAATACCCGATGCTGAGTTCCTTGCAAGGTACGGATGCTTTAGGGGAAGGGACATTTTCGGGCGAAGACGGAGGCGTGATTAAGGCCTATAACAATAGGATCGTAGATGCGGACAGTCTGATTTATGCAAACTCCAATACAGGGACAGCTCCGGCACATGCAACCTCATTCGATGCATACTTGGCTTCGTCAAGAAATGAAACCGTACCAAGCTCTTACAGAGCGTTAGTGGGAGGAACGGCTTATAATAACTTCGATACAACCGTCGATACGGGAGTGAATAACGCCGATATTGATAACGTCAGCGATGTGGAGAAAATTGTTACCGCACAAGCCGGACGCCTGAATAACGGGGACTTCACGTGGCAATTCGATGATTCCGTTGACGACACGTCGTATGCCCTTAACACCGCTCTTATGGCTAAAATACGAAGCTACACCAGCGGGCTCGTATCCGTAGGTGGGAATTCAAGCGGGGCAGATCCGGAACCGGAACCCGAGCCCCAGCCCGAGCCCGAGCCATCCACAGGGGAACCGGCTCATAACTTTACAACGTCCGGATTGGAAAGTGATTTCTTTGATATTGTAGGGAATCTTTCGACAACGAAGGGAACCGTGGTGTATAACGGCTTGACGCTAACCCAATGTTTGAAAATCGAGAGCTCGACCCGTATCACCTTCACCTCTACGGAAACGGCCACATTAACATTAGTGTTTAATTCGGCAGACGGAACCAAGATCAAGATTGATGGAACGAGTTATCCAATGACGAATGGTGTTGTCAGGGTGTCACTTCTCCCAGGAGCGCATACGATTACAAAAGATAACACGGCGAATCTCTTTTATATGGAGTTGGAGTAGAGCGGACGTCGGTCAAAAAAGGGATGCACGGGGCATGACTACCTCAACTGCAATGCTTTCGGGTGACATTAAAGGGCGACCGCATCCGTGGAAGCTTATGTGGTGTTGTCTTCGGACAGGGGGGGTAGGCTCCCCTCGCCTCCTCTTACGAATATAAAAGCGACCGTGGTTCGGTCGCTTTTATACTTCCCCTGTTGGTTTGGCTACTGGGACACAATGCTTCCGAATGGTAGCTGCTAAGTCGGGAAACTGATATTTATGATTAACCATATCTACCGTAAAATCCTCGGCTTTCTTTGGGTTCATCCTAAAATACAAGCCATTATAACGCAGGAATATGACAAGTGCTGTAAAAGCGGTGCGTTTATTAGCATTGTAAAAAGGATGATTTTGCCCTAATGACTCAAACAGAGCTGCAGCCTTTTCGAAAACGGTCTGAGAGGCCTCCTCCCCAAAAGCGGAGGACTGAGGGCGTAGTACAGCGGATTCGAGCAACCCTGGTTCCTTTACCCCGATTTGTTCACCTGGACTGTAGCGTTGAATCATGGATACATTAATGGCAATGACTTCTTGGACGGATAAATAACGAGCTGATGTCATCTATCCTTGAGTCCTTGCAGTGTTTGATCGTATTCCTCAATAACATTTGTTAAAGTATCCATGAAGTCTGCACTAATTCCTTCAGGTAATGAGACTCTTGTTGACTTCTTGATTATAATTTCTCCTGTTTCCGGGCTAACATCAATGCTGACTGTATCACCTTGATCCAATCCGATTTGCTTCAAAGCGTCAGTCATGGTTATACCTAAACTGTTGCCGAATTTGGTCACTTTTCGTTCCATCACAACCATCCTATTCATAAAGGTTCTCTCCTTATCAGCATATTCAATCGTTATAACAATTATACAATTATGAATTTGAATTTCAACTAACTACGTTCTCACACTCTCCATCGTCAAGAGATGTAATGAGGTTCCAACTTTAGTGGAATACGCTGGCTAGTCTTCGCCTGAAGCTAACTGAAGAAGACAATCAGGTTGACCATGGAGAAGCGGTGACGGGGCATCGGGGTCAGCTAGAAATTCGGGGTCGCCTTTATCCATCTATGCTATAAGAAGGCGATAGCTAAAAGAAATATGGTACATATAACCATCGAATCCGTGTCCTTTACCTCGGGTCGCCCTCTACTTTATAATAGTAGGCTATATAAGTTGAACGAAATGAGGTGTAGACAGCACGAACATTTTACGTACTAGGCAGTGCATCAATTTCATACTCATATAGGAAACAAGGCTTTAGGAGGCAACAATGGATTTTATCAGAAATCAACTAGACGGATATGGCATGAGCGAGCAAACGGTGATCTATCTTTCCAACATGATCATGGTCCTTTTCATCGCGCTGGTCTCCATACTGGCCAATGTTATAACCAAAAAGATTGTGCTGAAGATCATCATTCACATCGTCAATAACAATCGATATACGTGGGACAATATCATTGTGGAGAAAAAAGTGTTTCATAAGCTCTCGCACCTGGTGCCGGCAATCATCATCTATTATTCGGCGTCGATCTTTCCGTCCTATCAAACTTTGATTGAAAAGGCAGCCATGACTTATATGATTATCGTAACGATCATGGTATTTAATGCGCTGCTCAATGCGTTTGATGCGATTTATCGTTCGTTCGAGGTTTCCAAGATCCGGCCGATTAAGGGATACATTCAGGTAGCGAAGATCGTTCTTTACATCGTCGGCGGCATTGTGGTCATCTCGAACCTCATCGGTCAGAATCCCCTGATTATTCTCAGCGGGCTGGGTGCATTATCGGCTGTGCTGATGCTAATCTTCAAGGACTCCATCTTAGGCCTGGTGGCAGGCGTTCAGTTATCGTCAAATGATATGGTGCGTGTCGGCGACTGGATTGAAATGCCGAAATACGATGCGAACGGCGACGTCATCGACATTACCTTAAATACGGTGAAGGTGATGAATTTCGATAAGACGATCACCATGATTCCAAGCTATGCACTCATCTCCGACTCGTTCAAGAATTGGAGGGGCATGCAGGTATCCGGCGGCAGAAGGATCAAGCGAAGCTTCTATGTCGATACGACCAGCATCTGCTTTTGTACCAAGGAAATGATTGAGGAGTTTCAGAAAATTCACTACCTTACCGACTATATCACGACAAAATTAAGCGAGATCAACGCGTACAACCTTGAACACCAGATTAATACGGAGAGCAAAGTGAATGGCAGACAACTTACGAATATCGGCGTGTTCCGGGCATATATCCAACAATATCTGAGGCATCATCCGAGAATTCATCAAGAAATGACGCTGATCGTCAGGCAGTTAGAGCCGGGAGATAACGGGCTGCCATTAGAAATCTATGCATTCAGCAATGATACCACCTGGGCAGTGTATGAATCGATTCAAGCGGATATTTTTGACCATATTTTCGCAGTCGCGCCGACATTCGGGCTTCGTGCCTTCCAAAATCCAAGCGGCCATGATATCGTCCAACTCAAGCAAAGCCCGGAATTTTCGCGGGGATATTGAGGCAGGGATAGAAAATATTCATTAGAAGGCGACCGGACCTGGTCGCTTTTTTTAATTTCATCTCCCGATTCCTTACAAATCGGGGTAATTTGGATTTCTTAATTCAAAATAATCCGCCTTGGGCCAGACGGTTGAGCTCTATGTTTGGGAGAGACGGTTATCTGACAAAGGAAATCACCCCCATTATTTTCCCGGCTGCGCAAGCATGGAATCAAGGTAACCGCGCTTCATAACCATTGGTTATTTACGAATCCGAATCTCTGGTATATTCACTTTGAAAGGCTGGATCAACCGCTCGACTTCGCAAGAGATACCCGGGATACGCTGAATGTATTAACGACACGGGTAGTTCGGCCTGTGATCCATAAAAAATAATATAATTAGCCATCCTTCGATCACGAGAGTTCGAGTTTTCATGGAAATAGGGTGCAAGGGTCTGTAACATAGGCTCAGATCCCCTCGCCTTTCTGCAAAATCCACAGCCTTACTGGTTGTGGATTTTTTTCGTGTTATAAAGAGTAAATAAAAGATGCGAGCTAGCTGAATCATGAATGGGTCATGTCCCCTGAATGAGGTTTATAATAGGACTAGCGAGGACTCAAATTTTATGTAAGGAGGCTTTCCAATGAATCAGAATGTTCCGGAGCTTACGCTAAATGACGGCTTGAAGGTGCCCGCAATCGGACTCGGCACTTATAGCCTGAAAGGCGAAGAAGGCGTTAAAGCCATGGCTGCCGCGATGGATGCCGGGTATCGGTTGATCGATACGGCTTTTAACTATGAAAATGAAGGTGCCGTCGGCAAAGCCATTAAGCGGAGCTCCGTTGCCAGGGAAGAGCTGTTGATTTGCTCCAAGCTGCCGGGCCGCCGCCATGCCTACAAAGAGGCGCTCGTGACCATCGAGGAGTCGCTGTACCGAGCGGATCTTGATTATTATGACCTTTATCTGATCCACTGGCCGAATCCCAAGCAGGATATCTACGTGGAAGCCTGGCAGGCGATGATTGAAGCCAAAAAACGCGGATACATCCGGTCCATCGGGGTTAGCAATTTCCTTCCCGAACATATTGACCGTCTAATTAAAGAGACCGGGGCAGCGCCTAGTTTGAATCAGGTGGAGCTTCATCCTTTCTTTGACCAGGCATATCAGCGGAAGAAGGATGCGGAGCATGGCATCGTTACGGAATCGTGGAGCCCACTTGGGCGCGGCAATGATATCGTGCAGGATGAACAAATCGTCCGAATAGCCGAGGCTCATGGAAAAACGGGAGCGCAGGTGATTTTGCGCTGGCACACCCAGCTTGGGGCCATTCCGATTCCTAAGTCGGGCTCCCTTCAGCATCAGACGGAAAATCTCGATATTTTCGATTTCGAGCTGACTGCGGAGGAGATGGATGTCATTTCATCCTTCAGCCGCGAGGATGGACGGTTGTGGGGACAGGATCCGAGCACTTACGAAGAATTTTGATCGTAGTAAGCCGCTTCTTTGGCCAATATCCCCCATCATCAAAAGCAGACGCCGATTTTTAACCGGCGTCTGTTTTTTCATCCTGTTCTATTGCTGTACTACAGCTTCCAAATACGGTACAGAATCACCGCTGCTTCGGCGCGGGTGAGGGGATCGTGCGGTGCAATGCGGCCGTTCTTGCCGTTTACAATCCCGGACTTGACCAGTCGGGCCGCACTTTCCAATGCATAACCGGAGACGCTTGCCGCATCGCGGTAACCGTCCAAGCTTCCGGTACCCTCGAGGGATTTGCCGGCTGCCGATAATGCCCGCACGGTCAGCGCCATCATGTCTTGTCTTGAGATCGGCTCATTCGGCTGGAAGGTCTGATCTTGAAAACCTTTTACGATTCCGAGTGCATAGGCGATGTCCAGCTCGCTGTGATCGTAACCGGCAGACTCGGCATCGCTGAAGCCTGCTTGCAGAGTCGCTGTCCCTTGGCCGCCGGATCCCTTCAACTCGAGCACTCTGACAAGAAGTGCGACGAAGTCGCCTCTCGTCATAAATGCTTCGGGAGAGAAGCTGCCCTCGGACGTCCCTTTGATGACATCCCGCGCAGCCATATGGTGAATGGCTTGCTCAGCCCAAGGAACCTTTTGCAAATCTTCGAAGGACTTGGCCTCGTAAGCTATAGCGTAGGTACCGAAACGGGTCGTTTGAAAAACAACCGCGCCCGCCGAAGCATCATGTCGGCCATTTGGAATGACCGCAACCTTTCCTTTGCCGTCCATGTACCAAACCACCAGGCGCTCCGGATTAAGCAGTTCTTTGGCGGTTGGGGTATATGGAATTTTGACCGTTACAGGAACCTCAGGATGATCCCAGTCTATGGCTTTCCCGTCTGCCGAAAGACTCAGATCGATGGCTGGTCGGCCGCTGATCCGTTCGAGGTCCGCTGCAGCCAGATGAGCCGTTGAAGCTGTGCCTACGCGGATCGACACCTGTTTTGCGGCTTTTGCCGCTTGCGACAACCCGCTGCTTGGGATATGAAGGGTCGCGTTGTCCGTTTTCAACACAAACTCAAAGGCTGGTTGGGCGTTCAGGCTATGGCCCGGCAGCTGTACTTCATATGCATCTACGGCATTTTGAGGGGCCACTTCAATTACGATTTGTTTCTTGCCGTTGGGGTTAGGAGTGGCTAGCCCAAGCGCTTTTGCGAGATCATCGCTAGCAATGGCGCCTACTGCATGTCGATTAGCGACCTTCACTGCGGGCTTGATGGTAATCACGCCGTTTTCGTTCCTAATGCTTCCGGCTTGCGGGGTGCTTCCATTGCCGGAGCCGGGATTGCTGCCATTGCTGCTGCTTGGGCTGCTTCCATTGTTGTTACCTCCACCGCCGCCGCTGCCATTGTCAGAGCCGCCGCCGTTCCCAGGGCTTGCGGGTTTGCCGTCTAAGGTAACGACGCCGAACACGGAAGGATCCTGATAGCCGTTGCCGGTCGTATCATTCCACGCGGCAACGCTTTGGCGAGCGCCGTCTTTCGCGTCATTGATCTGGGCGTCGAAGCCTATTTTAACCTGATTTGCAGGTTTGATGGATTTGAAAGGGATCTTTGCTTCCACCGTGTAGTTCGTTCCGGAAATTTTGGTTGCGGACACAAAGCCTTCTGCGATCGCTGGAGGATTAAATGAGGTTTCATTATCAAAGTTGATTCTGTACTGCCCGTCATCCGCTTGATAGAACGTTGTTTTGGCATTGTTTTCGTCCAGGAAAATTTCAACGGAGTCCTGCTCCCACACATTCACGCTCGCTTTATCAAGCTGGGCGTCGCTAACCTGGATCAATACATATAGATTGTGGTCATCCCAGAGCGTTCTGGCCACACCGGTCGCACCCTGCCATGCCGTCTGGTATTGATGGATCGACATCTCGGGAGCTTGGCACCAGATCGGGTCGACTGTGCCGTCTACGCCAGGTGTGCCATACATGGCAGTGGACTGGTTGGCATCCTTCGAATCAGGCTGGTGCTCCTGAATAAATGTATCAGGATCAATGACACCGTAATAGGCCGGTTTGGCCCGCAAGTTCTTATCAAACAGCAGCGGGTTGGAGGCGGCCCGCCAGCTTGAGCTGTCTTCAAGGCCCCAGAAGGTAACGCGGCTGATATGAGCCGCATGCTCCTTGAAAATTTTCATGAGCTGGGCATACAAATAGCCTTGTGCATTGGCTAACTGCTCGGAGAGCTGATGGTTGCTTCCGGCCTGGATGTCAAGCTCGCTGATGGTGATTTCCACGCCCAAGGAGATAAATTTCTCCAGGGAGCGCTTCACATTTTCCGGATTGGTGTTGATATTGTAATGTCCCTGCATGCCGATGCCGTCGATGAGCAGCTTGCCCGGATGGTCCAGCGCATACTTGTCATTGATTGCTTTCACCATATTGTAAATGGCCTGGGCCTTATTCTGATTGTCTTCGTTATAGTCATTGTAATGAAGCTTGATATCCCATTCCGGATGATCGTCAAGTACTTCCCTTGCCGCGAGAAATGCCTGCTCGACATAATCCGGACCGATGGCCTGATACCAAGGGGACTGACGCAGCGAGGCTTCCCAATCGGACGGATTCGGCGGATTATCGCTCATCGCCTCATTGACGACATCCCAGGAGATAACTTTGTCGCCGAAGTGCTCCATTACGGTGCGGATATGCGTGCGCAGATTCTCAAGGGCTTCCTCCCGGCTTAAAGGGACCGTATTCCCTTGCCCATCCTGTACCGTGTTCATCCATGCCGGGGACTGCTGGTGCCATACCAGCACATGCCCGTGCATCTGCATGCCCTCAGCCAGAACTTTATACACCATGGCATCCGCGGCCGTGAATGTAAAATTACCCTTTGTCGGCTGCAGCGCATCCGGCTTCATCGCGTTTCCGGCGGTGGCGGCATTATGATGCATCGATAGCAGCTCAAGCCGCACGCCTTCAAGATCCTCCGCTGTAATGGCGTTGCCGATGAGGAAATCATTTTGATACGCTTGTTTGACCGGAATCAAGTCTTTCTCGATTTCGACGGGGCCGGCGCTTGTTTTCTCGAAGCTGATGTCATCGATATAAAAGGATGCCGTCGCGTTATTCGAGCTTTCTACATAGATGGTTAAGTATTCATTCCCCACACTGTTGTACCGATAGGTTCCCTCGAACTGGACCCATCCGTCGCTGGTGCTGATCGTTTTGGGGGAAAGGGCCACATAATTCGCGCTGCTTCCGGAGCCGATTTGGGAGGACAGCTGGAGCTGCGAGCTTGCGGGCTCGATCAATTTGATCCATGCCGTTACTTTATATTCGCTGCCTTGATCAACGTATTTCTCGATTCGCAATGATGGCCCGTGCCATGTGGCTGTACGGCCTTCTACCTTCAAAGCGTAAGAGCCGCCGGGGGTATGGTTGGCTTCCTGGGTGACGGTCAACGTTTCATTACCGGATCTGCCTTCAAATCCGCCAGCCGTTTGGTCTTCAAAATCGATGGGAGTGAAGGGTAAAGCGGGTTCCCTAGGAGGCTCTTCCTCACCATCACCGCCGGAAGCCGCCTTCTTGGTGATCCGTATATCCCCGATGTAGAAGGGAACCGTCTTCCCGTCCTCGTTGGATTGAACCCGGAGGGCCGAATCGACTTCGGTATTAACGGTGAATTCTTTACTTAGCTGTACAGGCGTGCCTGCGGCAAAATCCGCACCGGCCAGCCAACCATAGCTGTCTACCGTTTGAAGAAAAGCCTGAGCGCCTGTTGGCACAGGCTCATTGGCGTCTACATATACAGAGACGGTCACCGTATACGTTATGCCGTTCTCCAAGCCCAAGTCGACATATTTGAAATCGGCCGCGTCCCAGTTATTGGCTCGGTTGCTTACATACAGAGCGCCTCCGTCCTCATTGCCGGCAAACGCTTTATTGGATACATGCGATATGCTGGCACTGCCGGATTGCACGGCTTTTCCTACGCCTGTCTCAAAGGTTTCATGATAAACGGTTTCGGTGGCTTCCGGTTCCTGTGCGTCAGCCCGAACATCCGAGGCTCTCCAGCCCGTCGGAAGAAGTAAAGCTGCCGCGATCAGAATCGAGATGCCTTGTTTGATCCATTTACTCATTCACTGTACTCCCCCTACCCTAAAGAATATTAAGCGCTTTCATTACTTTACAAGCAGCCTCCTTTCTCCAGAAATTGTAACATCCGGTTAGATCCAGTGTCTTTTTGCAAATTAAAGGAGATACTTAGATTTTTACATACATTTGTTGGTTAGAAGCAGAAGAAAGTGGAGGAGCGGCTGACTTAAGGGGGGTATAAAAAGGTATGTTCATGCGGAGGACGTCCCGACCGATCGTACCCATAAATATGTATACATTTGACCATATGAAAAGCGACCGGTGCTCGGCCGCTTCTTATGGCGTTTGGTTTAGAACAGGGTAGTGAAAAACAGCTAGAAGGGAGTAGGGGGCACCCCTTAATGATAGTTCTTCGACTCGTTTTCCTTGTATTTGCCATCGCTGTCATGCAGTGCTTGCTTCCGGCGATCATTCCGGGCTTGCTGCTGCTGTTGGGCGTCCAAGCTGTTCACGGGCGTCTCATCCAGTCTCTCGACCGTATTGATCAGGTTCTTATCCGGTTGGTTCGTACTCAAATGTATGGCCCTCCTTATGCTGGAATCGATTGTGATATTTATTATGTGCGGGAAGCAAAGCGGGTATTCAAGCATATTGGCTGTGCCATGCTGTTAGGATGCTCCGGATTGATTCGAATAGCTGAAGGGAAAGCAAAATTCCGTGTTCGACGCTCCGTAGGGTTGAAACGGCTAAAAAAAACGAAGTCCCTAACATGACAAAACCCCGGTTTTTCCGGGGCTTTGTATGAGTGTTTCATAAGGACTGTTATCTAACTTCCTTCTCCGTAATGAGCTCAATGGTTTTGCCATCCGATACGAGCATAATATTGCCGTGAAGGGCAGTGGACGCTACAAGGGCTCCGTTTTTTTCATAACGCTGCTTGATGTCGAGATTTTGAAAAATATTGGCGCTTAGAACCGCTATGTCAGGCGAAGCCGCCTTGACGAATTGCGGTGAGGACGACGTTTTGTCGCCGTGATGGGGAGCATGCACCATATCGGCTTTAAGCTGATCGGCATGCCGCTTCGCAAGATCATATTCACCGGACTTGTACAAGTCGCCGGCAAACAAGAAGGTGTTGTCACCATAGTGCAGCTTCATCACGAGCGACTGATTATTGATATTCTCTGTCGACCAATCCTCAAATTTATCCGGGGATGTGCCTTTTTCCGGATTCAGCAGCTCAACCTCCACATGCTCGCCGATCTGAAGGCGGTCGCCGTCCTCCAAATAATGCAGCGGGATATCATGCTGCTCAATCAAATCCATCACCGTGCGGTATGTGCCAGTCGTGTGTTCAATATTCGGCATATAAAATCCGCCAATTTCTTTCGTCCTTAGCAGCGATGTATATCCGCCCATATGGTCATAATGAGGATGTGTATTTATGGCGTAATCGATTCGGGTTACACCCAGCCGTTCCATATACTCCTCCAATTGGGAGCTTGTTGCGGGAATGCCTGCGTCGATCATGATGTTGAGCCCGTCGGGCGTTTGCAGAAAAATAGAGTCGCCGGATTTCTCCTCCGAGTCCAGGAAAAAATAACGTACCGTGAGCTTATCCCGGTATGCAGCGGTATCGAATACGTTGCCCGTCCGGTGTACAATGGCAGATTTGGACGGCTGCTCAGCAGGTGTATCGGCTGAAGCGCTGACGCTCTGCAAGCTTGAGGGATCCGCAGTTCCAGCCTCCTTAGCCGGAGTGCATCCGGCAAGAACCAGAAGCATAGCGAGCGCTAGAGCGAGCAGTCTATTGAACAACAGATGGGGCAGCCTTGAGCTCATATCCGATCGTTCCCTTCGCTTATAAGGCTATGGAGCTTGAGTTTATCATGGAACAAGCGGTGCATGCGCCGGGCAATCAATTTATAGCCTTCCGCATCGGGATGAAGCTTGTCGGACAAGCGTTCTTGATCCGATTCCCCGAATATGTCGAGACCTTCAACATAGAACAGGTGGCGATCGCCATGCTCCCGCAATATCTCGTAGGCCTCGCGCAGCTCCTGCCGGATTTTCACCAGATTCAGACCGACCAGGTTGTCGGCGGTTTCACGCTCTGGTGCGAAGATCGGCGACATGAGCAGGAGGGGGATACCCTGATGTCGTTCGCGGATAATTTGAATGAGCCCGATGACGCTGGATTTAAAGGTTCTCGCATTCAGGCTGGACTGTCCCATCACGTTAATGCCAAGACATAAGGAAATGAAATCGGCCGGGAGCTCCCGGATCATCCTTGCAACCATAGGCTCGAGGTGGCAATTGGCCGAATAACCGAGGCAGGTCAGCTGAAGCTCCGAGCTTTGCGCGACAAGCGCCGGCCAGGTTTGCGATGGGCTGGCAGCCGCCTTACACTGCGTGATCGAGCTCCCGTAAGCGATCCAGCGGGGGCGGTTATCTTGGAAATAAGAGAAGCTGGAGTCTTGATCGAGCAGGATGCGCTGAACGCAGACCGAGTGCTTCGGGGATAAATAAATTTCGATAAGCTTGTTCGTGCCGGGCAATGCGCTCCACGTGACAACGGAATCCCCCGGCTGGGCGGTACAGGCCGAATGGAACTGCCCGTCTATCAAGCAATCGAAGCTTAGCGTATTCTCGGTTTCAGCAAAGCCTACTTGAACAGAGGTCGAATCACTCCAAAAGGATATGCGCACGCCTGCGGGGACCTTCGCTTCCCCGCCGATTCCGTCCGGCGGAAATAATGCGGTTTCACGGTAAGGAATGCGCCAGGGCCGGGCCCCATCCTCCGTGATCTCGACACTGACGGCACCGTGAAACAAAGCTTCATTCATGGCAATGACGTTCATGGACTCACTCCTGTGGACGTTTTTTTCAAGACCGGTATGAATTTCGTAAAGGTACAGCAGATCTGCGAGGGATAACAAGAAAAAGCCCTTTGCATCCAAAAACCTTTAATCAATAAAGGCTCTGATGATGCAAAGGGCTTCTCATATTCTCTGCCCGCTTCACATTTTCAATATTCACTCTCATAGTACCATATCTTAGAATTATGACAAGCTATTTCGTAAGTAACGTAATCGTCGATTCATCGGTCACATTTTCGCCGAAGTCCATTCTCAATGATGTATGGTTGATGTATATCTTCCGCGAGTGCTTAGTCTCACCAGAACGCAAAAGGTCAAAGATAGTCAAAATCAAAAATCGAATGCTAAAACATGGCCATTTCCGGCCAAAACAAGCGGATTCGGGGCCATATCGGGTGTATTCGGCTTTGTCATAACCCTTCGTCAGGCATATAATGAACATGTAAGGTCAAACAAGGTCAAAGAAAGGGGAATGCATCATGTTTGATATGATTCCTTTTGGAAAACGCAGAGAGGACTCCATCAGCCAGCTGATGAAGTCATTCAATGATGTGTTTAGCAACGACTTTTTTGCACCGTTCAAGGGTTCGGCGGCGATGTCCTTTAAGACCGACATCCGTGAGACGGAGAACGCTTATCTGGTTGAAGCGGAATTGCCCGGTTTTCGTAAAGACGACATTGAAATTCGCTACGAGGAGCCTTACCTGACGATTAAAGCCGTGCGCAAGGAAGCTAGCAGCGTGGAGGATTCCGATCAAAATATCATCCGAAGAGAGCGCAGCTACGGCGAATACGTGCGCCGCTTCCATGTTCAGCATATTGACGAAGACGGCATCACCGCATCGTTGAAGAACGGGGTGCTGAAGCTGGAAATCCCGAAACAGCCGGACACTCGTGCTAAACGGATCCAAATCCGGGATGACATGTAATCCAATTACGCGGCCTTAAGCCGCGTTTATATATAAAAGGCTGCCTCCAGGGTGCTATTACCCAGGGGGCAGCTTTTGCTGCGTTGAGGTCATTTGCACATCAAACGGGGTGGTTAGAGTCGTGAGGTGGAGGGGGCCGAATTTTTTGATAATGGAGCAGTGGAACGAGCAAAATTGGACGCGTACCTGGTCGCCTGGAGAGATTCTAATGTTGTATTCAGTTAGATCTTGCACAATTCGTATTACCTACCGTTCCCAGTAAACGTAACATCACTAACCGTTCTTCAACACCTATCTTTATCGGCACCGATCGTCGAAAGAACCAGCTCAGCCAGCTCATGAACCGTCGATTCATACGGCGGTCGTTCCAAACGGTACATGTTTATACATCCGGATAACCGTGCGGTAAAGTCAAAATGCCACTGGGTTAATCCGCTGCCCGAGAGCAGCAGATTGCGATATGTATGAAGATATAGAAGCGGAAGCCTCCCCAATCTGTCGATCGGTTGAATCCGAACCTTGTCACAATCGGATTTCACCAGTTCAAAAACACCAGCCAGCGGTACCTTGGCATTGGAGAATTGCTCTACTACAGGAATGGCATATTTGGTTTCGCGGTCGGCCAGGGGGCGATACTCAACCGAATTCATCCCGAAGGCGTCCAGGCTTTCCTGCCACAGCTTCTGCTGCGGGTAAGCAGGCGTGACAAGGGGCATATTCTGCTCATCCAGCGTGACGGCGATCACGTCATCGGTCAATAGCCGATAGCCACGCTGCAGCAGGGCTGATGCCAATGTTGATTTGCCATGTCCGGAGTGGCCGACGAAGGCGTATGCCTTATGGTCGACGACAACCGCGCTGCCGTGAAGCGGGAGGATTCTGCGCTGCAGCAAGATCGCCCCCATGCAGGATCCGAGCACGTACAGCCGAATCCGATCCTCCTCCCCATTCTTTTCGGGGGAGACCGAAATGAGTGTGCCATTTTCGATGGCAAAGATCGCAAGCTCGGGTACCCTGAACATGACCCTGTTCTCTGTACATACGAATGAGGCGTTGGCCGCGCTCGATTCCTCCAGCCATGCCTCTGCCAAATCGGCATAGCCCACGTTAATATCAGCGGAAGCTCCGAGGTTGGGGGCGGACTGCAGCTCCGGAAGGGGAATGTCACTATGTATGGTGAGCCCGAAGGCCTTATAAGCAGTTGATTTTATTGTGTGAAGCAAGGTCCTCACTCCAAAAATTCATATTCCAATAAAAGAAGATAAGCCCTTATACCCGTTCAGGCGTATAGGGGCTCACTCAGAAAAATTCCAGCTTGCTATTAGCTAGTATGGACCAATTCATCGGGATCCGGTTGTACACCGTCCGGAATTGCGTTACCAGGACCAGCCATCGTCATCTTCATGTCCAGTACCTCCAAAGCAGGCTCACTCCATTGCTTTTTCATTTGGTTCACCTCCTTTCATAAGTTTTTCTGAAGAAATCGATATAGAATCAAGCTCCGCATAAGCAGCTTAATGGAAGGGCCGTAGGCTTGATTCGTGTCCATTCCGTGACGCGCCGTTGCAAGCGCATCTTGGAGAACGGGCATATTCATGATGTCCTGCATTCTGGAATCACGGGTGAGCCGATCCAACTCATCGATAAATTGAGGCCAGTCTCTCTGCATCCGATGGATAGAGTCGGCAGCCTGAATGCCTTTGGTTCGCTGATTGAGCCGGATCGCGTCGGGAAGCCAGCCCTTGGTTGAGCGTCTGATTAAGGCGCGGTCCATCCCGTTGTGAACGAATTGTTCCATGGGTGTCGCCAGGCAGAAACGGATGACCCGCAGATCGTTGGTCGGATCGTGGCTCCAGACAGCATATCGAAGAGACATTTTGCATCCGCTCGTTCCCGTGGTGGTCCATATATAGATTCGTTTGAAATGCTGCACTCTTGCCTCCAGAGGATCACTCGGCAGATCGTCCGTCGATCCGATCCCGATAAATGCGCGGTCCTCCAGCTTATCGTAAATTCCAGTCCGTCTGGCAAAATCGGAATGTACAAGCTGCGGGAGATCATCGGTGGAGGATCCGAGCGGTGCCAGCTTCTGTAGGGAAGGAAAGGCTTTGCGGCCCAGGATGGAGTATAGCCGCTTACGACCGACACCGACATTCCGACTGTACTGATTGACCTCCCGTGTTAGCCGAATCCAGTGAAACCTCTTCATAAGCTGGGCATAGTGCTCGATCGCCGGGCCCCAAGAGATGCTGTAATTCCCTCGGGCGCCATTAAGCAGAATACCGATACCGCGCTGCTGGGCCTGTTCATAGATGCCTCGGAGCCAGAAGGAGTTATCGAAAAATTTATAAGGAGCTTCCAGGATGTCGAGCCAATCGTCAATTTCGGTAAAGGGACTGCGCCCCTGGAAATCCAAATAATGATCCTCGATATTACCTGCGAATTGCACCGTCTGCTTGATAAGAGGCCTCTCGTCCGCGAGCCTGTGCTTCGGTGTCCAATCAACGAAGTCGCTCTCAGGGACGTAGCTGAATGTATGGAGAGGACGCTGCTCTTGTTGAAGTGCCCTGGCAGCGAAGCTGACTACTGAGCCTGAGTCCAAACCGCCGCTCAGATGGGCGCCGACATGACGCCGGGTTCGGCGAAGTCTGGATGTGACGGCCTGCTGGAATACGTTCTGGAAGGCTTCTTCATACTCTTCAGACGAGTTCAGTCGCAGCGGCTCTTCATGTCCCAGGCAGTCGTATCGGCTGATGCGCAGCCGGTCGCGCTGGATGACAAAGAAGTGGGAAGGTGGGATCTGATGAATTTGGTGATACACGGTGGTTGAAGCATCAGGTGGTTCGAATACGCCGCGGATCGCCAGAAATTCGGCCAGCCACCGTTCATTAAGCTTTTTATGTACATAAGGCAAGGCGAGCAACGGATTCATAAGCGTGCAGAAGGAAAACTGCTGTTCATTCCGGTGATAATACAGGGTACGAGCCCCGGAAAAATCCCTTGCCCCATATAACAGCTGCTTGCGTTCATCCCAAATGACAAAGGCAAAATCTCCGGTCAAACGCTCCGCCATCGCCTCTGACCATTTCTCGTAAGCCAACAGCATCACTTCGCTATCCGTCATGATTGCTCTTAACGGATGCGGAACCTGCAGTTGATCCATGAGATCGTCCCGGTTGTCTAGGATGGCGTCAGCCGTAATGGCAAGCCCGCGCTGCGGATCGTAATGAGGCAGCGTCTCGCCGACCGCTTGCTCCGTAATCCATTGGGCATGACAACCCATTATAACGTGGCTTTTGTGCCATAAAGCTCTTCGATCTGCAGGATAAGCGTCCATCGCTGACATGATGAGCTCGCCGTCCCCCAAGTGAACCGGTTGCCCATAAAAACGATAAATACCGGCAATTGCGCCCATTTATATATTCCTCCGTTATGGCCTAACCCGGCTTTATCCTCACGATTATTTAGATACACTTCGTATCAATGACATTATATATCATGTATACGTTTTGTATCAATACATTTTCACCCGTATTATGCAACAACTTAATCCCAATCATTTTTTTAGATGTATTGCTCTGTGTTCATTCCTACGGAATATGAGACAAATCAGGTAAGCGAGACCGATTCCGAAGGCATCGTTGATTACATCATAGATCCGCCCGCCCCTGAAGAAAAACAATTGCAAGATCTCGGTTAATGCCGCATATCCCACGCATACATAGAAGGCCATCTTGCTTTTGCCGAAGCCGGAGGCAAGCTGGGCAAGAATAAAGAAGCCCAGGAAATGACCTATTTTTCGCATGACCCAATTCGTGCTGTACCATTGAAAATCCATTTTAAAGAGCTCCGACCAATCCGGGGAGGGGTTTAGTTGAAAATTGATGATGTGATACCGGATAAGAAGCTGAAAGTTCAGTGAGCAGGTGAAGATGAAGAGAATCAAGCCCCATAGGACGGTTAGAATGGTGCGCATGAGAAAGCTCCTTTAATGAAAACGCTTCTATTATAAAAATGTGATGTTGTTAGTCTTAAGCATGATGATACAAAATGTATCTTTAGATATGTATATTATAGGAGGATCGGGGCCATTGCAAGTCATAAATTGGGTGAGAGGCATGCGTCCCAAATAGGCATCTTCATCAAGCACATCCGCAAAGGAACCACTACTATGGTAGCAAGGAGGCGATCAGCATGGCCAAGGAAACGGATTTCATGAAGATGGATACATGGTCATCCACAGACCCGATCAATCCAGAGGATTTAAGCTCCAATTTCAATATGCTCGATGAGGAATTGATGGAACGCGGGATCAACGTCAAGTGGTTCGGAGCTAAGGGAGACGGCCGGACGGATGATACGGCTGCGTTCCAGGCTGCTATGGCCGTGTGCGACAAGCGGTATAGGTTGTTTGTTCCTGCGGGGAGTTACAGAATTAGGAGAACCATAGAAAACAATAGTCGAGGTATTTTTGGTATCGCCCCCTATATAGACGGCGGGCAAATGGGCACAAGACTGATATGGGATCCTATCGATAACTCGACTGACCTGCTTCCTTGCATAAGGATTGCGACGGCAGGTATAAAGGCAGTCTTTGAGGATTTTGAAATTGTAGGAGTTACAAACTATTCCACTAAAATTCTGTCTTCCTGGGTGAAAAAGGATTTGTTTGAACAAAGCCTATACAGCATGTTTGCTGTCGGCACGGCAGCCATCGAAGTAGCAAACACATCGACACCGATATTCAGAAACATTAAAACATCGGGTGTTAAAGTTGGCCAATTGCTGAATAGTATTCATGGCCATATATCCTCATACGATTGTATTTGGAATGGACTGATTGGTGTCTATTGCCGGCTCAATTCAGGCGATTATTTTTACCAAGGATGTTCGATTTTAGGGGCATTTTGCGGAATTTTAATCGGAACATTAGCAGTTGCAGGCCATCGTGGAGGTTTTAATGGGCACTTGCTTCGGACACATTTAGGGTTTTCGCCATACGCGATTTATCAATGCATCGATACTGAACCTAATGATTATGAAAGAACCTCCACTGTGCTGGGGTTAAGCGGCATCATATTGAACTCACCATTCGAGCAATGTGGAGAAGCAGCTATCAAATTGCTGACAAAATCCTCGACTACAAACTTAACCATTTTTGGGTTTGGATTGTCTTGGTCAGTAACCAACAATACTGGAAACTCAACCAACTGGGAATACGCGCTGCCGGATGATCTTATGAAGCCAGGGGAAAAGCAACAGTATGCCGCATGGTTCGGTACG
This sequence comes from Paenibacillus sp. FSL M8-0142, assembly GCF_038597315.1. Classification (NCBI taxonomy): domain Bacteria; kingdom Bacillati; phylum Bacillota; class Bacilli; order Caryophanales; family Paenibacillaceae; genus Paenibacillus; species Paenibacillus sp. FSL M8-0142. The sequence goes on along the minus strand of NZ_CP152008.1, from coordinate 6,335,479 downwards.
ATAAGTTCTCCTGTCAACATTAGAGATGACCTTGGGAGGTTGAGAAGGTCTCCAGTTTCCGGAGCAATGGGTTCGGCTTATATCGATACTTTAACCGGCGATAAGGAATCGGATCTAATCGGGCTTGATCCTGCGGATGCCTTTATTCGAAGAAAGGTTGCTCCTTTATACAAAACTGCAGACTTAAAGACGCGCATGGAAGAAAGAGAGCATCGGGCCTTGATGCCTGTATCGGCACCAAATCTGTTGAGAAATCCAGAGGTGCTATCCAATTGGTCAGTAACAAATGGAGCTATCCTAAGTATTGTCACGGTTGATCAAGTTCCAATCCCGATAACAAATGAGATAAAACAGATTGTCGGTCCTCATCCGGCCATTTTGAAAATTACGCCAGATGGAGTTCGGTCGCCAATGATCTCGATTAAGTTTAATAGCAACAGTCTGCCTTATCAAGGCGATCCTAACCGCAATTTGGCCATGCAATATTTTATCCTGGAAACAGAGTATGAGAGCGGATCATTATATAAATCAATAGGGCGGATTTCGGCTCAAAATGCGGAGTATATTTTTAACGATGCAGCCACCTGGTCCGATAAAGGCTGGAAGCATATGAGAGGAAGGGAGCTTGCCAGTCGAACCGGACTCCTGTATGAGTTCAGCATTGGATTTATCCCCAGAAAAGGAGATACCTATATTTTGGGGGTAATGGTTACCTGGGACCATATAGGCTCCTATTCGCCATACTCGCATAGCTACATGACAGATACTCTTGAGATTGCCGGCCCGGGAAATGGTATTATTTTGACGGACGCTGTAACCAACAAAAGATACCGAATATCAATGGTGAATGGCAGTATCCAAATTAAACCTGAGTGATGGAGATTTTCGCAAAGTACGGCATCAGCTCTGTTGATTTTCGACAAAGCTGATTCTTTATTTCTAACAATATTGTAAGCGTTTTTAGATACATAATGTTTCTCTATTTTTGAAAATGCATGAAAATCGGCCTTGACATGATACAAAATGTATCGTAAATTATGGATTGTAAATTATACAGATTGTAGCCGAACCATGGCTAGGGGAATGAATTCATGTCAAGCATTTAAGGTTTCCAATCCACATTACAGAGTTGGAGGACTGCTGCAGAATGGAACTTAAACAGTATTTTCGAATTATGAAGAAGAAATGGTGGTTAATCGCGGTCATTGTCTGCGTTGCAATGGTAGCAACAGCAGTTAAAACCTTCTATTTTACAACACCGATTTATGCAGCGAATGCCAAACTCATCGTAAACCAGTCGTCAGGTGATGGAAGTGCAACTCTAAACGCCAGCACCATTCAAACCAGTATTTTCCTTATTAATTCATACAAGGAAATTATTAAGTCGTCTGCCGTGATGAACAAAGTGGTTGAGCAGTATCCTGAACTCGGGCATAGCGCCTCACAGATTGCTGCGAGAATATCTGTTACCTCTGCAAACAACTCTCAGGTAATGAACTTAGTTTATGAGGATACCTCGTATGCAAAGGCTGCCAATGTTGTGAATGCTGTATCGACGGTATTCAAGGAACAAATCCCCAACATTATGAACGTGGATAACATCACAATATTAAGCGAGGCAGACGTGTCTGCTTCCCCTGCTCCAATTAACTTTAATCCAGTCATGAACATGATTATTAGTTTTGTTATCTCTGCCTTGTTAGCGGTTGGCTTTGTATTTCTGCTCGATTATCTGGACGATACGCTCAAAACCGAAGTGGAGATTACTGAAATCATGGATGTTCCTGTACTGGCCGTAGTTGGGAAAATTAGCAGAAGAGAACTAAAGGAGTCGTCAAGATCCAGGATGTTTAAGAAACCAAAGGCAGGTGAAAGTCAATATGCGACGGTCCACCAATGAGAGTAGCCTAATTGTTTCAGCTAGCTCCAGGTCGCAAATATCTGAAGTGTATCGGCTTCTTCGGACAAAAATTCAGTTTTTCTTTAAAGACCAGGAGCTGAAGACGGTCATGGTTACATCGTCTCAGCCAGGAGAGGGAAAAAGCACTACCATCAGCAATCTGGCAATCGCCTATGCACAAGAAGGCAAGAACGTTCTTTTAATTGACGCAGATTTAAGGAAACCTTCATTGCACCGTATGTTTTCGTCCCTCAACAATCCCGGACTAAGCACTGTTCTGGCCGGTAACTCCGAGGTATTGGATTCAATTCAGGAGACCGGTTATGAGCGACTGTCACTCCTCCCATCCGGACCAGTGCTCACTAATCCTTCGGAACTTATTGATTCGCAGACTATGCGCGAATTATTGGAGCAATTGAAACCGCAATACGACGTCATTCTAATTGATACGCCATCGGTCCTCGAAGTGTCAGACACGGTACTTGTCAGCGCGTTATGTGACGGAGTTATTATGGTGGCTGCTGCCGGTAAAGTGAAGAAGGACCATCTTAAAAAGGCACGAGAACAGCTAGACCATGTTAATGCTCGAATGCTGGGAATCGTAATGAATCGAGTAATGTGAAATTCTTTGAGAATAGTTTTTAGCCAAAGGTGATACCGAAGAACTGTTGAAGCACCAGGTAATGTCTACTGTACCTCTATCACTGTAGACACTCGGTTACGCTGTGGGTCGATACGACCTTAGACATGATTGTCGAGGGTGTAATGTGAGGACGGGTTAAATGCCCTAAATTCCATGAAAGGCTTAGCCATATACTCTTCCTGACTAAAGAGAATATGGCTAAGCCTTTCCATTATGTGTAAACAAGGATATCTATATAAAAATTGTTGGAGAGTGAATTGGGCTATGATGAGAGTAAAGAAAGCAATTATTCCTGCAGCTGGCCTTGGGACTCGCTTCCTGCCTGCAACGAAAGCCATGCCGAAAGAAATGCTGCCGATTGTTGATAAGCCCACTATTCAATACATAGTGGAAGAAGCTGTGGCCTCAGGAGTTGAAGATATTATTATTGTAACCGGTAAAGGCAAGCGTTCTATAGAAGACCACTTCGACCATGCCTTTGAACTGGAGCAAAACCTTTTCTCTAAAGGGAAATTGGATTTACTGGACGAAGTGCGTCGCTCCTCTAACGTGGACATCCATTACATACGCCAGAAGGAAGCCAGGGGGCTTGGCCATGCTGTATGGTGTGCAAGAAATTTCATCGGTAATGAACCGTTCGCTGTTCTTTTGGGAGATGATATCGTACAATCAGATGTCCCATGCATCCGCCAATTGGTCGAGCAATTTGAGCAGGTGCAGAAGTCAGTGATTGGTGTTCAAACTGTGGATTACAATCAAACCCACCGCTACGGAATCATAGCCCCGCTGGGTAAAATGCAGCGTTTATATGAAGTTGATTATTTTGTGGAGAAGCCCCCGGTTGGCCAAGCGCCATCACAATTAGCCATCATGGGTAGATACATATTGACTCCAGAAATTTTTGATTTTTTAGAGAAGCTCGAAGAAGGCGCAGGCGGGGAAATCCAATTGACCGATGCTATCCAGAAGCTTAATGAAAGTCAAGGAGTGTATGCCTACAATTTCGAGGGCACCCGGTATGATGTGGGCGAAAAACTGGGATTTATCTTGACTACCTTGGATTTTGCTCTGCAAAATGGAGAACTTCGCATGCCGCTTCTGCAAGGTATGGAGAAACTTCTCGAAAGAGAGTATTTAGGTAAAATAAATGGCTGATGAGGTGAATGATTCATGTACCCCAATCCGCAACGAAACGATGCAGATATTTTCTTCGAGGGGAATGCCAGCTATAAGAGAGAAGTAACTCCAGATGCAGAGCCGAATTTGGCTTATATGATTACCAAGCGGATGATGGACTTTACATTCGCCATGATCGGGCTGATTATGCTTTCCCCGCTCTTCCTAATCATATCGATTCTTATTAAGTTAGAGGACCCAAAAGGGTCCGTTTTTTTTTGCCAGACTCGTATCGGAAAAGGAGGAAAGCCGTTCCGAATGTTTAAATTCCGCTCGATGGTATCGAATGCTGAAGAAATGTTGGAAGGGCTTCTGGATTTAAACGAGATCAGCGGCGCGATGTTTAAGATGAAGAATGATCCCCGCGTTACTAAAATCGGAAAATGGATTCGGAAGACAAGCATCGATGAACTCCCACAACTATGGAATGTAATTCGAGGAGATATGTCTTTGGTCGGCCCAAGACCAGCATTGCCCCGAGAAGTTGAGCTTTACAGCAACTATGACAGACTACGATTGAGGGTGAGCCCCGGCTGTACTGGATTATGGCAAGTTAGTGGTCGTAGCAATTTAAGCTTTAACCAAATGATTGAACTGGACCTTAAATACATCGAACGGAGAGGGCTTTGGTTGGATTTAAAATTAATATTCTGCACGATCAAAATCATGTTATTTCCAAACTCAGCCTATTAATGGAGCGTGTTAAAATTATGCAACTAACAATAAGTGTAGTCATCCCAACCTATAACAGGGTGGATGCGCTTGTGAACTGTATAGAGGGAATACGTCGGCAGGTGCGGTTACCTGACGAAATAGTCATTGTGGTTAGAAGTTCTGATGACAATACCCGGCAGTTTCTAACATCAATTGACATAGGAGACCTTAAAGTCGCTTTAGTTGAACGGGGCGGTATGATTGCAGCCCTCAATACGGGAATCTCCAAAAGCAAGGGCTCGATTATAGCACTAACTGATGATGATACAGTTCCGCATCCGGATTGGCTGCAGAATATGGAGCGATATTACATAGAAATGCCTGACGTTGGAGGTGTTGGCGGTAGGGATATCGTTTATCATGGAGGAAAGCCGGTTCCGCCTCAAAAGCGAAAGGTAGGAATTATAAGGCCTTACGGGCGTATTGTAGGTAATCATCATATTGGTATGGGGGGAGTTCGAGAAGTAGATATCCTCAAAGGTGCCAACATGAGCTTTAGGAGAGAGGCTATTAGAGGGTTGACCTTCGACGAGAGGCTCAGGGGGACAGGAGCACAAGTCCATAATGAATTGGATTTCAGCCAGGCTGTCAAAAAGAAGGGTTGGAAGCTCCTCTATGATCCAAATATAATGGTAGATCATTTTCCTGCAGTGCGATTCGATGAAGATCAACGTCACAGTTTCAATGAAATAGCCTTTTTTAATGCCGCCCATAATGAAACCTACGCGATGCTTAAGCATCTGGGGTTATTCAACCGAATCATGTATTTATTATGGGTGGTGTCGATAGGTAGCAAATCATCGCCCGGTGTGGTCCAAGGTATTAGGATGCTTCCACGTCAAAAAGGCATTGCATTGAAGAAAGTAGCTCTGGCATTTAAAGGCAGATGGGGTGGCTGGAAAACATGGAAGGGATCTATGGAGTAAGTATCAGGAGGAAAACTGTCTCCCATATTATATTGGGTGCGGCAAAGATAGCAGGGTTAATCGCATTTGGGGGAGCCATCGGGTATGCAAGTTCTATCGACTCCTTGCATGTGAAACTGCTAGAGTTGGTATTCCTGCTCCTCGGCATATTACTTTGTTTACATATCTACAGTAGAAGTCCCCAAAATCTAATCCCCTATACACTCGTAATATGGACGATCAGCCCGGAGGCAAGGCGTTTGCTTGACTGGAGTTTTCAAACGTATAGCGATACTTCAATTATCATGTTGACACCTTATTGCGTCAGCTTAGTTCTACTTATACCTATCCTTAGGCAGTTTAAACATGTTGATTCTCGAATAAGTCTGATACTAAAAATTATAGGAGCTGCATTCATATACGGGTTCTTTCTCGGATTTCTGAAGTATGGGCTATCCTCGGTTTATGAATTGTTGAACCTAATCGTCCCGTTTCTGGTACTTGTCTATGTACGGGTCAGCAGATTTGACAGTCGGGTCTGGGACAGATGGCTGCGGAGTTACGCTTATCTAGCGGTCTTGGTCGGAGCTTACGGTATATATCAGTATCTGGTGCTCCCCCCGTGGGATCATTTTTGGATGATTAGCGCCGACATGAATTCCGTCGGACTTCCGGAACCACAAAAATTCCGGTTGTTTTCCCTTCTGAATTCACCCGGACCAGCGGGGATGTTTCTCGGATTCGCTCTTGCAATTATGATTGTGCAGAAGAAATGGCGAGCATTTGGTATCTTAGGCATCATGGTTGTTGCGTTTGCTTTATTGCTCACATTGGTGAGGGTAGGTTGGATAAGCTGCATCATTATGATTGTCGCGTACTTTGCTCGGTCTCAATTAAAGAATAAGGTGCAGTTGATTGTTCTCGGTCTAATCTTGATTCTAGCTTATGTATTTGTTCTTCCAACATTGCCTGGTGCAAAGGAAGTGTCTTCCCGAATAAGTACATTTGAATCATTGGAGGAAGATCATTCATTTAATGAGCGACTGGTATTTGCTCAACATATTATATCGGATGTTATCTCGAACCCCGTCGGAAGAGGTATAGGGAGTTCAGGATTGGGGGTTAAGCTGACTCAAAGTTCTGATACGGTAAAGGTTTTTGATAATGGGTACTTAAATTTATTTTATTTATTCGGATTACCGTTGGGGCTCGGTGTAATCTTCATGTTAGGGTATATATTTTTGGTTTTATTCAAAATCAGCAAGATGGAGAAGATTTATGCACCTATTTCCTTTGCAGCCATCAGTGCCACTTTATTTCTTCTACTAGGCAGCAATGTACTGAGTGGGTTATCAGGGTACATTCTAATGCTCGTGATTTCGTTTGCATTATCGCATACGACTATAAAGCGGAGGGACATGTAAGATGCAAATCGTTTTTATAGGAGATTCCATTACAGAAGGATTAGGTGTGATTAGATCCAAGACCAATTATGCCAATCTTCTGCAAGCACAGCTTAAGTCCTCGATGGGCCAGCCTGTCCATGTTGTAAACTTCGGTTCAAGTGCCATGCAGGTCAATGAATCCAGAGAGAAGTACGAGCGGCGTATCTTGGGATTGCAGCCGGATATTATTGTGTTTGCCCACGGGATAACTGAAGCGATTGTTCGTGAGCAGAAGAAGTATTTAAAATGGATGCCAAAGCGCTGGAGGAGACCTGGCTGGATGGATCCAAGGCCTTACTACTCGACTCGAAAAATTCGGAAGTGGATGGAGAAGGTTGAATCGGGTGTTCGCTGGCGTTTGAAGGTGGCACTGATCAAAACGTTTGGAGGTAAGCCATGGATGAGTCTGGAGGAATTCAGGCAGCATACGAACGATTTTGTACTGAATGTACTGAATTATAGCCCGAACACCAGCATTATTTTCCTTGCTCCAAGCGATATTGAGGAGAAGTACTTCCCGGGATCATCGGAGTCAATGCGGATATATCGTCAAGTGTTTCATGAAATATGTAACAATACTAGATCGACGAACAGGATATTCTTTTGCGATACCTCTCAAGCCTTACATAAGTGGAAGGACTATTTAGAAGACCGATTTCATCCTAACGAGCTGGGTCACAGCAAAATAGCAAGGGCACTGCTGAATACAATAGTGGAACACTCGTTGATAAGTCGGTTTGTACAGAAAGAGGTAAGCCGATGAGAATCTGCTTTGTTACTCATAAGGTAATAAAGGGAGACGGACAAGGCCGCGTTAATTATGAAGTTGTTACAGAGGCATTAAAGAAAGGGCATAAAGTCATAATCATCTCCTCAGAATTGTCCGAAGATCTAATGAATCAAGCTTCTGTAGAATGGATTAAGATCAAGATTCCCAATTTGCCAACCGTGCTCCTGAGGTATCAACTATTTGCAATTGCTTCTGCCTTTTCTATCTGGATGCGTAAAAGCAGCATAGATCTCATTGTTGCTAACGGGTTCATAACTTATGCCCGTTCTGATATAAATTGCGTACATTTTGTACATAGTGCTTGGGTGAGGTCAGAATATCATCCATTTAGACAACAGAAGGATATTAGGACGATGTATCAGTTTGCTTATAATCGTCTGAATTCGGTGCTAGAGCGATTTGCTCTGAAACGCTCTCGCCACATCATTGCCGTTTCCGAACAGGTAAAGCAGGAGCTTGTATATGATGCAAGAATTAATGAACAACTGATTTCGGTAGTTCATAACGGTGTTGATATTAGCGAATTCTACCCGAAGCAGATTAGTCGAACCCAATATAATCTGGATGAGGATACGATTTATGCGCTTTTCGCTGGTGACTTAAATTCCGGAACTAAGAACTTGGATACTGTGCTTCAGGCATTACGCGAAGTAGACGAGGTCCACTTGCTGGTACTCGGAAATGCTGAAAGGAGTCGTTATCCGAAAATAGCTGAACAATTGGGCATTGGACACCGGGTACATTTTCTCGGTTACAGGAAGGATATTTCGGATATTATGTCCCTTGCTGATTTGTTTATTTTCCCCTCTAGGTATGAATCCTTTTCGCTCGTGATCTTGGAGGCTATGGCTTCCGGCTTGCCTGTTATCATGAGCAATCGCTGCGGAGTGGCAGAATTGATATCTGAAGGTGCCGCTGTCATTATGGAAGACCCCGACGATAAAGTAGGTTTAGTTAACGTGCTTACAGAGCTTGTTGCTGATCCGGAACGACTTAAAACTATGGCAGCAAGAGCAAGAGAGGAAGCCTTGAAAAATCATTGGGGCATTATGGCAGACAAGTACATGAACATATTCAAGCAAACAGTCAACCCACTGCCGGCGGCGAATAAGGCCTGAAGGGAAGCATTCAAATGGCGATATTACAAATGATTAAACCTAGAAAAATACGCGGTAGCGTAGGGAATGTGATGCAAATTTTCGCATCCAATATTTTTATGCTTGGCATAAATGTATTAAACGGTATCATGATCGCAAGGTTTCTAGGCCCCGAAGGTCGTGGCGAACAAGCTGCAATCATCATGTGGCCGCAATTTTTGGCTTATTGTTTAACTCTAGGTATTCCTTCTGCGCTAGTTTACTATATGAAAAAAAAGGGAGAAGATCAGGGGACTTACTACATTACTGCATTGTATATGAGTGTGATTCTTGGAAGCGTTGCGATGGTCATCGGGGCTGTATTGATTCCCTTTTGGATGAAGGATTATTCTCAGGAAGTCATTGAATTTGCTGCTTGGGCATTAGTGATGACGCCTATCGCTATGATAGGTACAGTAAACACAGCAGCTTTACAAGCGCGAGAAGAGTTCACGCTTTATAGTTTCTCCAGATATATTCCGTTAGTTGGAACGATGCTGTTGCTCAGCGGTCTGATTATCACTGGGCATTTCACACCCTTTTTCTCATCGGTTGCCTACCTCTTTCCTGTCTTGCCAGTCGCCGTGTGGATTACGCTTAAATTGGTCTCGCAATATAAAGTAAGTCAAAGGAATAAGCGGAAATCTGGCCGGAAAATATTGAGTTATGGGATCCGCTCATATGGAACCGATGTCGCGGGTACTTTCTCCGGTTATATTGACCAAATACTGGTGGTAGGCCTTCTTTCACCGGCTAGTCTCGGCTTGTATGTTGTTTCACTGAATTTATCGAAAATTGTGAATATGATCCAAAATGCAATTACATCGGTGCTTTTTCCCAAGGCCTCGGGGCTTGAACAATCGGAGGCTATTCAACTAACATTCAAAGTTTATCGTATTAGTACCCTGGTAACTATTTTCGTAGGTATCGGGGTATTCATCGTTGCGCCGTACCTATTGATTCTGTTGTACGGAAGGTCATTTGCTGATGCCATTCCAGTATTCCGTATTTTGATTTTTCAAACGGCCATTGCAAGTTTGTCGTGGGTTCTTTCCCAAGGCTTCATGTCTACGGGCAAGCCAGGAATAGTTACGGTCATTCGTGTATTGACACTAGGGCTTAACATTGTTCTCTTGAGAGTTCTGATTCCGATTCTGGAAATCAAGGGAGCGGCAATTTCGCTATTGATAACATGTTTGGTGGAATTTTTAGCGATATTTTTGATTTACACGATAAAGCACCAAATGAAACTAAGAGACTTTATCGTCTCAAAGAACGATGTTAGATGGCTGCTTCAGCTTGTTCGCGGTCGCAGAAGAATAAATGAGATGAATGTATGAATTTTCTCGGTTGTACCTCAAAAACAATTTTGAAAAATTTTATTATGTATAGGGTGACGGTAGCATGGAGATTTCGGTAGTGATTCCCACCAGAAACCGACCTAGTAAATTACTTAAGTGTCTTAAAGCTCTAGAGAGAGCAAGAGAGCATATTAATTTCACAGTGTTTGTATGTGATTCAAGTACGGATGAAGAAACTTTCCAAAAGGTTGTTGATGTTTGCAGTTCTTTTGAATTTGTTAAAGTGTTCAAGCATGATGGAAAAAACGTTGCAGCAGCTAGGAATACTTGTGCAAGAGTTGCAACTGGAGATGTAATTGTCAATGTCGATGATGATATTTATGTCGAGCCTGAGTCGATCCTTAAACTGTATAATAAGTACATTTCTGAGGGGGGATGGCGAGTGGTTGCTGGGAGTGTAGCCTGGAGCAACGATTGGAGCACACCTGTAATTATGAGACCGATTGGCTATGCCCGAAAAGTTAACCCTGGAGAAAAACCGAGTTTCATTATTGGTGCATTCTTCATTTATTCAAAGGCCTTGGCTCACTCGCTTCCATGGAATGAAAGGGTTCGAACCTCAGATGACAGATTTATGGGTGCATTATGGCGAAGCAAAGGGATACAAATGTTATTTGAACCCGATGCCAGGGCATTCCATGATCATCAACATACAAGTTATGGGGCGGAACATTACGAATCACATATTTATGTGAATATGTTTGACGCCGTCGTTACCAATTTCAATTGCTCGAGGATTTTAAGTTATCAGTTTCTAGGGTTTTTAGCGGGTATAAAGCAGTACAGAAAGAACTTGAAAGAGATTAGGATATTTATTAAAGCATGGATAAAAGGAAATTATAAATTTATAAAAGATTTAAAGTTTTTATACAACTATAAGAAATTAGCTCTTAAGAATGATGTCCACTACTAGGATAAAATTTACGGGAGAAAAGAGAGATGGCCATGAATGTGCTTTCGACGGGAATGGGATGGATTGATATCCAGCATGGAGGACTGAACCGCTATTTTGCGGACTACACCAAGGCTATGAAGGAATACGGTCATACCGGGCTGGGTGTTGTGGTAGCCCCGCAAGGAGCGGAGCTGCCTCCCGACCGGAACATCAGCAATGCAACCAAAGAGCTTCGTCTCAACCATTTCCTGCCGCGCATGAAATCGGTGCAGAAGCATGCGGTCCATGCGGTCCGAAGCTTTCGGCCGGATGTCTTTAATCCGCATTTTGCTTTCTATACAACGATGGTTACTAGAAGCCATATCCCTTCCCATATCCCGATCGTTACCCATTTTCACGGACCGTGGGCGATGGAGTCCAGGGTAGAGGAGAAGGGCAATATCGGCATGATCCAAGGCGCGAAGTTTTGGCTCAAAAAACAAGTGGAGCTGCTGACCTATCGTCGGTCGGATAGCTTCATCGTGCTTAGTGAGTATTTCCGGGACATTTTAAGGAACACCTACGGCGTAGATGAACGAAAAATCCATATTATACCGGGTGCGGTTGACCATCATCTGTTCCTGCCTAACCCGGATCGGGAAGGGCTCCGATTGCAAATGGGGATCCTTCCGGACCAGCCTGTGTTGTTCTGTATTCGGAGGCTGGTACGCCGGATGGGAATCGATCGCCTCATTCATGCCATGGTGGCTGTCGTTCGCGAGCACCCGGATGTCCGCCTCTATATCGGGGGAGACGGGCCGATGCGCGAACCGTATGAAGCGCTTATTCGGGAGCTCGGGCTTACTGCCAATGTTCGACTGCTCGGCCGGATTACGAACGAGGAGCTTGTGCAATACTATCAGGCTGCCGATATCAGCATCGTTCCGACATTGACGCTCGAAGGCTTTGGCCTGATCACCGTGGAATCGCTAGCTTGCGGAACACCTGTGCTCGGCACCCCGTATGGAGGAACGAAGGAAATTTTGCATCGCATCTCCGACGACTTGATGTTTGAGGACGGGACGTCTGAGGCGATGAGCCGCAAGATCATTGACGTGCTCAATGGGCAATCGTTTCTCCCGTCACGTGAAGCATGCAGAGAACATGTATTGAATCGATACACATGGAACCGGGTTGCAGAAGCCGTGACCGAGGTGTTCGCGGAGGAAATCGATAAGAGAAGGGTGTTTCGGAAATGAAGATCGCCTTTTATAACCATACGAGCGCGATCAGCGGCGCGGAGATCAGCCTTCTGCTGACCGCCAAGCATCTGACGAGAGCCGAGCCGATTCTATTCGCTCCCGAGGGGGAGCTGCTGCAGAAGGCTCGCGATCAAGGGCTTGAGGTAGTAGCCCTCCCTAGCTACCGTGCGAGAATGACCCGCAATCCGTTTCTCCTGCTGATATATGTTATGGGGATGCTCTTGGCAGGCTGGAGGCTGGCGCTTCTAATGAAGAAAAGCGGGGTGGATCTCATCCATGCCAACTCCATACGCGCCGGCATCATGGCAGGGCTGTTCCGGTGGTACCATCGGATACCGGTCATCTGGCATGTGAGGGATATGCCTCCGGAAGGAATAATAGGCCGCTTGATCCGGAGGTTTGCAGGCAGCACCGCCGGGGCGCTGATCGGCATTTCCGAGCCAGTCATTCAAGCGATGGACCATCGGTCCCTAACCGGGAAATGCCATCTTGTACATAATGGAGTCGAGATTAAGCCATTCCGAGCTGAAGAGCGGCAATCGATACGTGAACGGACCCGGAGGGAGCTGGGAACGCCGCAGGATGCGGAGGTCATGGCAATCATAGGCCAGATCGCCCCTTGGAAGAGACAAGAGGACGCCATTGAGGCGCTTTCCCGTTTATTCCGCGAGGGAAGGCAGGCGTATCTGTGGATCGTTGGTGAAGCGAAGTTCCGCCAGGAGAATGAGGATTACCTCACTAGCTTGAGGGAAAAGGTACGATCGTTAGGGCTTGAACAACACGTCATATTTACGGGATTTAGAGAAGATGTACTGGAGATCTGCTGCGGAGCAGATCTCCTTTTATTATGCTCGGATCGCGAGCCCTTCGGCCGGGTCGTGATCGAAGCGATGTCTCAAGGCACCCCAGTCGTGGGAACCCGGGGCGGAGGCGTCCCCGAAATTATTGAGCACGGCAAGAGCGGATTGATGTACGAGACTGGAAACATTGACGAGTTGAATCATTGCATCCGTCTCCTTCTGGATGATCCGCAAATCCGGGCTATGCTGAGCCGTGGCGGACAGGAGCGGGCGGAGGAACGGTTCTCCATCATGCAGACATCGCACCGCGTGGAACTGATCTATCAGCAGCTGCTGACGAAATCCGGCCGGGAACGGTCCCGACGCCAACAGGCAAAGGAGTTCATGTAAATGCGAAAAGTGAAGGTTGCCATTGTCCATGATTATCTCAACCAAATGGGCGGCGCGGAACGGGTGGTGGCCGTATTCCACAAAATGTTCCCGGACGCACCGATTTATACGACGATTGTCGACCGGGACAAATTGCTTCCGGAATTGAAGGATGCGGACATCCATACAACCTGGATGCAGCGGATACCGGGGATTTTGCGCCAATTCAAGCTGTTCTTCTGGCTCTATCCCTTCGCCGTATCATCCATGAAGTTGAAAGGCTATGACCTCATCCTGAGCTCTAGCAGCGCTTATGCGAAAGGGGCAAGGAAGGGCCGTGACAGTGTACATATCTGCTACTGCCATACGCCGATGCGATTCGCCTGGAACTTCGAGGCCTATATGGAAGGTGTTCCGGTGCCAAAGAACGTAAAACGGATTGCAAAATGGCTGACATATCCGCTTCAGGCATGGGATTGCCGCAACTCCAAGCGGGTGGATCGTTTGATTGCCAACTCGACCATTGTTAAAGAGAGGATCGGACATACGTACGGAATGAACGCAACGATTATTTTTCCTCCGGTAGAAATCAGCCGGTTCAGTGTTGGAGAAGGCGATCCGGAGGATTACTTCCTGGTTGTCTCCAGACTTGTGTCGTACAAAAGGATCGATCTTGCGGTTGAAGCCTGTTCCCGGCTTGGCCGAAAGCTCATCGTGATTGGGGATGGGCCCGATCGGCCTCGGCTGGAGCAGCTTGCAGGTAATACGGTTACGTTCCTTGGGAGAAGAAGCGACGAGGAAGTGGTCAGTCATATGCAGCGCTGCAAGGCACTGATCTTTCCGGGAATCGAGGATTTCGGGATAACGCCGCTCGAGGTGAATGCTTGCGGCAGACCGATTGTCGCATTTCGCGGAGGCGGAGCATTGGACACGGTTGTAGCCGAGCGGACAGGTCTGTTCTTTGCAGAGCAATCGGTGGAATCCTTGGCGGAGACGATCGAGCGTTTCGACCAATATGAATGGGACCCGGCCCGGATTCGGGAGCATGCAGAGGCTTTCGGCGAGCATGTATTCATCGAACGTCTGCAATCGAGTATTGACGGACTGATGGGCGCCAGGGAAAGAGGCGCCAAGATCGCGCAAGTGGAAGGGAGCTATTAACTATGCAAATCATACTGTTATCTGGAGGAAGCGGTAACCGGTTATGGCCGCTATCGAATGAAACCAGATCCAAACAGTTTCTGAAAATACTAAATAGCGCTTCCGGAAAGCGGGAGTCCATGGTGCAGCGGGTGTGGAGCCAGCTGGGGCTGATGAATCTCCAGCCATCCGCCGTAATCGCTACCGGAAAGTCACAGGTGGAGTTGCTGCAGAATCAGCTGGGCTATGAAGTGGAGCTGGTCGTCGAGCCGGAGCGCCGGGATACCTTCCCGGCCATCGCCTTATCGGTCTGCTACCTGTACTCCGTTAAAGGCGTCAGTCCCCGGGATATCGTGATCGTTCTCCCGGTGGATCCGTATGTGGACACGCATTTCTTTCGAAAGGTGCAGGAGCTGGAGACGCTGATGCAGGAAACCGGGGCAGATATCGGGTTGATCGGCGTCTCGCCGGATCATCCTTCCTCGAAGTTCGGTTATATCGTCCCGCAGTCGGTATCGAGACTCGAGAACGGCACGGAATATTTGAACGTAAGCCACTTCGTCGAGAAGCCGGAAGAAGAGGCCGCACGCAGCTTAATCGAGCATAAGGCTCTGTGGAACTGCGGCGTCTTCGCGTTCCGGCTGGAATATGTTCTTGAGCACTTGTTGGAGCGCTCCCTTCCAATCCAGTACGATGAGCTGCTTCGGCAATACGGGCAAGTCGAGAAAACCAGCTTTGATTACGCGGTTGTCGAGCAGGCGAAGAATATCGTTGCACTGCCTTATCAGGGGCTATGGAAGGACCTCGGGACCTGGGATGCGCTCACGGAGGAGATTCATACACCACTAGTCGGAAAGGGGACACTGACCGACGACTCCGTTAATACGCATGTCATCAATGAATTGGATATCCCGATTACGGTAATCGGTGCGCCGAATTTGATCGTGGCCGCCAGCCCGGACGGGATTCTGGTATCCGAGAAGAATGCCAGCATGCGGATCAAGGAGGTGCTCCAATTCGGAGACCAACGACCGATGTATGAAGAGCGTCGATGGGGACGTTATCGCGTGTTGGATTATATCAAGTATCCGAACGGTCATGAGGTGTTGACGAAGCGCATTTGCGTCCTTCAAGGCAAAAATTTGAGCTATCAATACCACTTGCTGCGCAGTGAAGTGTGGACCGTCGTATCCGGGCAAGGCGAAATGATATTGGACGGCGCCGTTCGCATGATCGGCAAGGGCGATGTCGTCATCATTTCGGCGGAAGCCAAGCACAGCCTGCGGGCCATTACGGATATTGAAATTATAGAGGTTCAGACGGGCAGCGAGCTGATTGAGGACGACATTGTCCGGTTGGCCATGGACTGGGATGAAATCAAGATTAGCGTTTTGAATTAATAGGGCTGACCGTTGTGCAAGAACCATTATAAAGGTGAGGTGAGAACCATGAAAATTACGGTGATCGGTACAGGTTACGTCGGGCTGGTATCCGGCGTGTGCTTTTCCGAGCTTGGCAATGAGGTTATATGCGTTGATCAGATCGAGGCCAAGATTGAAATGCTGAATCGGGGAGAGGTACCGATTTATGAACCGGGACTGCAAACATTGATCGCAAACAACCGTGAGAGGGGGCGGCTGCGCTTTTCGACCGACTTGAGAGCGTCCGTAAAGCATGCCGAGGTCATCATCATTGCGGTAGGGACGCCCTCGCTGCCGAACGGTCAGGCTAATCTGAGCTTCATTGAACAAGCGGCGAGCGAGATCAGTCAGGCCATGAACGGCTATAAAATCATTGTCACCAAGAGTACCGTGCCGGTAGGGACGAACGAGCGTATCCGGGACATTATCGCGCAGCATTCGAAGGAGCCTTTCGATATTGCTTCTGTGCCGGAGTTTCTGCGAGAGGGAACGGCGGTTTCGGACACGATGAACCCTGACCGTATCATTATCGGTACGGACAGCGAAGTGGCGCGGGAGCGGCTAACCGAACTCCATCGGAGCCTGACCTCCAATATTATCGTTACGGATATCCGCAGCGCCGAGATGATCAAATATGCCTCCAATGCATTCCTGGCAACCAAAATTTCATTTATCAACGAGATTGCGAATATTTGCGAGAAGGTAGGAGCGGATGTAACGAAGGTCGCCTATGGAATGGGATTTGACCAGCGCATCGGCGCATCGTTCTTAAAGGCCGGCATTGGATACGGCGGCTCCTGCTTTCCAAAGGATACCCAAGCCCTGATCCAAATCGCCGGACAGATGGATTATGATTTCAAGCTGTTGAAATCGGTCGTCGAGGTGAACCGGGAGCAGCGGTTTAATGTGATCCGCAAGCTGGATTCCTTGATGGGCCATCTCGCCGGGAAGACGATTGGCATATGGGGTCTGGCGTTTAAGCCGGAGACGGACGACGTGCGTGATTCCCCTGCTTTCGAAATCATTGCAGCTTTAACCGAGATGGGGGCCAAGGTGAAGGCTTACGACCCAATTGCTGCTGAGAACTTCAGAAGAAACTGCGATGTCGACAGTCTAATCTACTGCGACACTGCCCGCGAAGCCGCTTGGCAGGCGGATGCGCTATGTGTCCTCACGGAATGGAAGGAGTTTCAGCACATTCCGCTTTCCGAGATCGAGAGTTGGCTGAAGTCCCCGTATTTGATCGATGGCCGCAATATCTATAAGGAAGAGCAGCTGGCCAATACGCAGCTAGTGTACTATTCCGTAGGCCGTCCGGGGATGAATCGGGGTGTGAAGGAACCTGCACCGTATATTTTGCTATGACAAAGCAAACATTTGGGGTGGTTGGATTGATTATGGAGGACGCCTTGACGCTTGAAATGCGCGATGCGCCGAAGGAGCTGTCGTTCCTGCTGTCGATTTTACGGAATCGGGATCAGGATCAGGCCATTCTTCCGCAGGAGGCCGCCGACATGGATTGGAATCTGTTCATGAAGCTGGCTGTGCATCACCGAGTCTATCCGCTGGTTTACTTGGCTTTGAAAGGGAGCGATACCTCGCTGATCCCGGCTTATGTGATGCAGTCGCTGCAGCGGCATTATCATAACAACACGATCAAGATGCTTCACTTAAGCAGAGAGATGAGCCGAATATGCGACGTATTCGCAGAGGCTAGGATTAGGAGTCTTTGGCTGAAGGGGCCGCTTCTGGCCCTGCACCTATATGGGGACGTGGCTCACCGAACGTCGAAGGATCTGGATATCCTAGTCGATGCAGAAGATGTGGAGAAGGCGGAGCAAGTGCTGACACAGCTCGGATATGAGGCCGAGGAAGAGATCGTGCTGGGCAATTGGAAGAAGAAAAGCCATCATCGCTCGTTCGAGCATCGGGAGCATTTCGCTCAGGTGGAGATTCATTGGCGATTAAATCCCCATTATAGCAGGTCCTTCTCGTTTGAGCAGCTGTGGCAGCGGCGAAGAGAGGTCAGGCTGTCCAGCCAGACCTATTTCTGCCTTGGTAACGAGGATCTGCTGTGTTACCTGACGGACCATGGAGCCAGGCATGGCTGGTTCCGATTACGTTGGTTAGCGGATATTGTCCGTTTGCTGCCTCTGCTTGACAACAGCCGATTAAACCAGCATCTGGAGCGGTACGGAGGCGAGATGTATGCAGGGCAGGCCTTTATTTTATCGTCGCTGCTCCTTTCGGCTAAGGTTCCTCATGACTTGGAGGCGGCAACAGTTGGCGCTAATTCGTACCGACTGGCGGAGCAGGCTCTTTATTACATCCAAAGAATCGTGCAGCTGAATCCGGTACCGGAAAAAAGCGTAGCCCGTCATTATAACCGTTATCTTTTTTCGCTGATGTCCGGCAAACAGAGAATCGCCTACGTGTTTAATAAGCTGCTTCCAAGCTCGCGGGATGCCCTGCAGCTGCCTTTGCCTAAACCGCTTTATTTTTTATATGTTCCGCTTCGGCCCTTCCTTTGGTTTTGGAGGCGGATGAAGCAGCCGTCGGTGTGACGGGTGTAACGGTTACGATGTAAAACGAACGGAGGATGAGCCCATGAGCACGGAATTCATTACGGATGAGGTACTGATCATGCAGTCCGAAGGCTTTCTGGTCAGTGATATGGACGGCGAGAAGGTTATGCTGAGTATCGATAATGGAAAGTATTACAATCTGGGCCGGATTGGCGGCCGGATCTGGGAGTTGGCGTCTACGCCGATTACGGTCGGCGGTATGGTGGAGAGGCTCGTTGAGGAATACGATATCGAACCGGATGCGTGCGAGGAGCAGGTACAGCGGTTCCTGCGGCAGCTTGCCGATGAAGGGCTTGTGCAGGTGAAGAAGGCCTAATGAGTCTATACCGGAAAGCAAGGACGTATATGTCTTTTCCCGTTGCGATGAAGCTGATGTTCATCGAAGCCTATGTTTACTTGGCTTGGGGGAGAGTGTTCAAGCAGCTGCCTTTCGCGAAGGTGGCGCCCTCCTTGGGCGATTTTATGAAGGAAACGCCGTATACCTGCTCGGAGGAGGAGCTGAAGCAGCTCCGCCAAATCTCCAGAGCCGTACATGCGATGAGCCGAGTTACCTGGTGGGAAAGCCAGTGCTTGGTCAAAGCCGTTGCCGCCAAGAAAATGCTGGAGCGAAGAAGCATTCCCTATACACTGTATTTAGGAAGCGGGCGGGATGACCAAGGACAAATGGTGGCTCACGCCTGGCTCCGCAGCGGTTCTTACATTGTTACGGGCAAGGAAGGGCATGAGAAATATGCGATCGTCGGAATATTCGGCAAGGATATGCGGGCGGAGAAGATGAACTTTAATCGGTCATCCGGTAAGGAGTTTTTACGTTGAAGGATCTCATTTATTTTATCCGAAAAATGCACGGGATGGCCGGGTTCAAGCTCTACCTTAATATGTGCATGATCCTGGTCATCAGCATCCTGGACGGTATCGGCATCTACCTGATCGTCCCGCTTCTCGGCGTGATCGGCGTATTTCAGACCGATCTGAGCGGAGTCCCGCTCGTCTCGACCTTGACGGATCTTGCGGATTCGTGGTCCCTGCAGCTCAATTTGCCGATGGTGCTGGGCATCTATGTCGTGATTGTGGGCGGGCAGGCCCTGCTGCAGCGAAGCCAGACCTTGCTAAACGCCAAGATCCTGCAGCGATTTATCCGCAAGCTGCGAATGGAGACGTACCAGGGATTGCTGCATGCGAAATGGGAGTTTTTTCTCCGCCACCGCAAATCGGATTTCAATCATGTCATGACCAATGAGCTTGGGCGCGTGAACCAAGGCACCTTTCTGTTCTTCCAAATGATCTCGTCGTTGTTGTTCACGGTCATTCAGATTGGCCTTGCCTTATGGCTGGCTCCGTTGTTAACCCTCATCGTGCTGGTCAGCGGAGGGGTCCTCGCCCTGTTCGGGCGCAAGTTCATCCGCAGCTCGAAGCGGATCGGCGAGCAGACGACCGAGCTTTCAAAATATTATTTTGCCGGCATCAGTGAGCATTTCAGCGGCATCAAGGACATCAAGAGCAACCGGCTGGAGCCGTCCCATATGGATTGGTTTGACAGGCTGTCGCGAAAAATGGAGCGGAACTTCATCCAATTCAATAAAGTGAACTCCCTATCCCAGCTCATTTACCGGCTCTCGTCCGTCATCCTCGTTGCCGGGTTCGTATACCTTGCTCTTGAGGTGCTTCGCACCCCGGCTGAGCAGCTGCTGATGATTGTGCTTATTTTCTCACGGTTATGGCCAAGATTTATCAGTATTCAAACCAGTACCGAGCAGCTTGCTTCGAATTTCCCGGCGTTTCGGGCAATACGCGAGCTGCAAGCGGAATACGAGGCAGACCGGGAGCTTGCCGGAACGGCTGGAGTCCCGGATGGCGAGCGACTGCATCTGCAGCAGGGTATTACTTGCAGTGATGTGGACTACCGATATGACGCTTCTTCTCCGACCTACGCTTTGCGGGGCATTAACTTACATATTCCGGCCCGCCGCATGACGGCCATCGTCGGCAAATCCGGCGCGGGCAAGAGCACCTTGATCGATCTGCTCATGGGACTGATCCAGCCGGAGAGCGGGCAGGTTCTGGCGGACGGGGTGTCTATCCAGGATGAACGTCAGCTTCTGTCGCTCCGGGGGAGCATCGGTTATGTGGCGCAGGACCCTTTTCTCTTCAATGAGAGCATCCGGGATAACCTGAAGCTGGCCGCTCCCGAGACATCGGATGATGAGCTGTGGGAAGCGTTGAGGTTTTCGGCGTCGGACGAATTCGTGCGAAGCTTGCCGCAGGGTCTTGACACGGTCATTGGCGACCGCGGCGTGCGCTTGTCCGGCGGTGAGCGACAGCGGATCGTCCTGGCAAGAGCCATCTTGAAGCGGCCCTCGATTCTTGTGCTGGATGAAGCGACAAGCGCGCTGGACAGCGAGAATGAGCGGCAGATCCAGGAGGCGCTGGAGCAGCTGAAGGGAAGCATGACCATTATCGTGATCGCCCATCGGCTGTCCACGATCCGCCATGCCGATCAGGTCATCGTGATGGAGCAAGGGCGGATTATCCAGCAAGGAGGCTATCAGCAGCTGTCTCAGGATCAGAAGGGCACCTTCCGGCAGCTTCTCAGTTACCAAACAGGCGCCCAGATGTAAACAGTGTTCAACAGCCGTCCCTCGTTGAGGGGCGGCTGTTTTTTTGTTTTTAGTTTGCGGTGTTGGCGCTCACCCGAATTCCTATTATCATTTGTACTAACGATGGCCGTTGTTTATCGGCCAATGTTCAATCTTTATATGCAGAGGGGGAAAGTGAATGGATGGCCAAAGCAACCTTTCACAGTGGATTCACATACGGCCGATTACCCTGGATGATTTTGAAAATGTCTTGGCATGGAGCAAGGATGACTCCTTCTGTGAAGCGAATGGATGGGAAATCAACAGAAGCTCTGAAGAATTATATAAATGGTGGCGCAATTGCGTAAATCATCCTGCCGAAGATTTTATTCGAATGGGAATTACGTTGAACGGGAAATTAATTGGATATGCAGATATGGCCTGCATGAAAGGTAATACGGCTGAACTGGGCATTGCAATTGGTGAGAGCAGGCTGTGGGGGCAGGGGATCGGATCTGCTTCGGCAAAGTGTATGATGGAATATGCATCGAAGAAGTTAGGAATTTCAATTTTTAACGCTGAAACTCACGAGGCCAACGCTCGTTCAAGAAAAATGCTTGAGAACTTAGGGTTCAAAGAAATAAGTCGAATAGGCAGTGAAGAATATCAAGGGATGAGGAGCGAACGAATTCAATATAGACTTATTTTTAATGGGGAAACCTGAATGAAGAATCTACGCACAAGGCCTAAAACTCCTCCTTCAACCAGTAAAAATCCTTAAAGCTAGACGCTTTGATAACCTTTTGTCCAATTTGCCTTAACAACAATTCCTCGTCATATTTCCCAGAAATACTCAACATTCGACCAGGATAGACAATGGTTTCCCCGTTACGATCAACCACTAATGAAGCCCCGCCTAACTACCTCTCGCTACCCAATGTAAATTTTAGGAAAACATGCCATGAAATATCGAGAAATGAAACCCCTCCGGATGAATTCCGGTATTATTAGATAAACAAAGTTGCCAAGGAGGAACATGTCCATGGGAATGCTGTCGAGATTTACCGATATAATGCGAGCGAATGTGAACGCTTTGCTGGATCGGTCGGATGATCCGGAGAAGACGATTGATGAATATATGCGCAGCCTGCACAGCGACTTGGGCCAGGTGAAGGCGGAGACGGCCTCACTGCTTGCGGAGGAGCGGCGGGCCAAACGGACGCTGGATGAGTGCATTACGGAGGTCGCCAAGCTGCAGCGGTATGCCGAGAAGGCGGCGGAAGCAGGAAATGAAGTCGATGCCCGCAAATTCCTGGAGCGTAAGGCGGAGACGGCCGTGAAGCTCGATGACTTGCAGCAGGCATATGAGCAGGCCGCTTCCGATGCGGCGAGCATGAAGCAGATGCAGGATAAGCTAGTCGCGGATATGGAGCGGCTCGAAGCAAGACGGTTGGAGCTCAAAGGGAAAATGGCCGAGGCGAGGCATCAGCAGCGCTTAAATGAGAGCGGCTCCTCCCGTGGCGACGTTGCTGGGGCGTTCCAATCGATGGAGGAGAAGGCGAACCGGACCCTGGACGAAGCGCTGGCGCTCGCGGAGCTACGGGCCGGATCGAAGGAAGACGATTTGGACGTGCTGATGGCGGAGCTTGAGGAACAGATGAAGCAACGCAGCGATGATAGCCATCCGGCAGCAAGTCCGGAAGCAGTCCCGGATGATCGCAGCGGCGAATCGAAACAGAAGGAGTAATGGTCTGATGGGAATTGAGGTGATCCGATGCCGGTAATTGAATACAAATGTCCGTACTGCGGCAGCGGGATGAGCTTTGATGCGGCGACGGGAACGCTGTCTTGCCCGGGCTGCGGAAACCAAGAACATATTGATCAGCTCCCCGATCCGATGAAGCAGCAGGTGTTTACGGAGGGTGAAGTCAAGGAATACCACTGCGGCAGCTGCGGGGCCGTGATCATGACGGATGCGGAGACCAGCGCAACGAGCTGCAGTTATTGCGGTTCCGCGGTAGTGCTCGCTGATCGGCTGACCGGAGAGCTTGCTCCGGCGATGGTCATTCCTTTTTCCATTAGCAAGGAGGAAGCGATCAAGGCTTTTCGAAAATGGTGCAGAAACGGCCTTCTCACGCCGCGGGGGTTCATGAACGCCAACCGGATCAAGAGCTTAACCGGCATGTATGTGCCGTTCTGGTTATATGAGCTGCATAACCGGGTGGAGGTACACGGTCACGCAACGAAGGTAAGAACATACACGCAAGGTGACTACGAATATACCGAAACGCAGCACTACGAGATCTACCGTAAGATGCGCTTGAATTACACGAAGCTTCCGCTTGATGCATCGGCGAAAATGGACGATGAGCTGATGGATAAGCTGGAGCCTTTTCCTTACGAGCAGCTGAAGGAATTCAAAACCCCGTATCTTGCCGGATATTTGGCGGAAAAATACAGCTACAACGACCAGGAGCTTCTCCCTCGGGCGAAAGAGAAGGTTCGCAGCTACATCGATGCGGCTATTTCGTCTGCAGTCGCCGGATATACAACGGTTAATTACACTAATAAACAGATTGATACAATGATGAAAAAAGCGGATTACGTCCTTCTTCCGGTATGGATGGTGCATTACGACTACAACAAAACCGTGTACACGTTCGCCATGAACGGTCAAACGGGCAAGGTGGTGGGCAGGCCGCCGCTCAGCAAGGCGAAGATCGCCGCGTGGTTCGCCGGGATATCCGGCGTGTCGTTCTTGTCCTTGAAGCTGATCGCCTGGATGATGGGAGGTGGGTTCTGGTGAGAAGACGACGGTCGTTGCTAAGGTTAGGATGGATTATGATGCTGGCGGTATTCCTTATGATGCCGCTTCGAACGGCAGCCGCTGCTGCCGAGGCCAAGCCGCTCATCTTTGATGACGCCGGGCTTTTGAGTTCGCAGGAGTATGAGGAGCTCAGCGCCTTGGCCCGCGAGTACGGAGCCGAACGGGAGACGGACTTTATCATTATTACTACAGACAATCCGGACAATGTGGATATCGAGATATTGATTGAGGATTTTTATGATACGTATGCGCCCGGGTATGACAGACCTCACGGCAACGCCGTAATTTTGGCGCTGGATATGCGCAACCGCGATGTGGAATTGCAAGGATATTACAAAGCCGAGGAATACCTCGACGATAACCGGCTGGATAAAATCCACCGCAAGATCACGGGCGACTTATCGGATGGGGAGTATAAGAAGGCATTCGAAGCCTACATTATATCCGCGCATGAATATATGGGCTATGAGCCGGGATTCAATCCCGATAATCCGCTGTTCAATATATGGGTTCAGCTCGGCGGTGCTGTCCTGATCGGCGGGCTGGCCGTCGGCCTGATGACGTACCGCGCCGGCGGCCGGGTGACGGTCAATCGCCGGACTTATGAGGATGCGAGCACCTCGGGCATTATTGATCAGGAAGATCGGTACATTCGAACGACGACAACAAGACGGGAGATACCCAAAAATGATGGAGGCAGCTCCGGCGGAGGCGTAACGAGCGGCGGCCATTCGCATAGCAGCAGCCGTGGGAAATTCTAAAGGAAGGGATGGAATCGTAGCATGGGATTTTTCAGAAATCAATTCTCCAACGTGGTGGAATGGGAAGAATTTAGAGATGATATGATTTTTTGGAAGTGGAGCAACCGGGAGATCAAGAAAGGCAGCAGACTGATCATTCGCGCCGGCCAAGACGCCGTATTTGTGAACAACGGCAAGATTGAAGGGATCTTTGAAGATGAGGGCGAGTACAGTATCGATTCGGATATCATTCCGTTTCTGTCCACGCTGAAGGGCTTTCGGTTCGGGTTCAACAGCGGTATGCGGGTAGAGGTTCTATTCGTCAACACGAAGGAGTTTACCGTCCGGTGGGGAACGCAAAATCCGATTCTGATTCCGACGCCCCAGCTTCCGGGCGGCATGCCGATCCGGGCTAACGGCACCTTCAATTTCAAAGTCACCGATTATGTGACGTTGATCGACAAGATTGCGGGCATGCGGGAGAGCTACCTGGTGGAGGATGTCAAAATTCGCATTACGTCCGTTTTGGATCAGCTCCTGATGAAATGGATCAGTCGTGAAAGCAAGAACATGTTCAATCTACAGGCGAATGCCTCCGAGATCGCCAAAGGCATCCGGGAGGACCTGGATATGGAAGTGATGGACAACGGAATCTCTATCACCGGCTTTCAGGTCATGAGCTTCAATTATCCGGCGGAAATCCAAGAGATGATCACGAAGACGGCATCCCATGAAATGATCGGCAACCTGCAGAAATACCAGCAGGTCAGCATAACGGACGGCATCGCTTCAGGTAAAATAAAGGGCGGAGGCGCTGCTTCGGATATGGCCGGCATGATGATGGGGATGAATATGGCCAATGAGATGATGCGAAACATGAATGCGAGCTCAAATCCGGGCCAGCGTGGCCCCGAGGGGGCGGAGGGCCAAGACCAAGCCCGGAACGACAAGCAGCATGCAGGCGGAGAATCCCAGTCATCGTCGCCGGCGTCTTCTTCCTCGGAAGGCAAGGGCAAACCGAACTTCTGCCCGAATTGCGGCGCGAAGAACGAGGGCTCCAACTTTTGTCCGAACTGCGGACATAAGCTGGGATAGATTCAGGCAGAGCCTGGCGTAAAGTACAGCCATAAGCTGGGGGCTTTTGATAAGCGGCCAACTTATGGCTGTTTTTATCAGGATACCGCTATCTAATATAGTTGCTTGAATCTCATTGTAGATTCTACATTGGAGCTGCTTTCTAACCATTTTATAAAATGTATGCGCATACTTATTCATGGTATAATGTTTTTATGAAAGATGATAATGCTGGGAGCAGGATGCGTCAATAGACCTTGGGGGCAGGAGTGTTGCGGGAATGAGAGGATATAATGTGTGGCGGCCGTTGATCTTGATTGCGGCGGCGCTGCTGACTAGAAGCTTGGTAACCAATTTATGCGTTTTGTTTGGCATGACGCCGGAGTCGGCGAGCAATTTGGGGTTCATCGCGATGATCGCTGCCGCGTTCATCACATACAGCCGAATGATGAAGCATCAGCGTAGGAAGTAAGAAGGTTCAGCTGTGAGCCGTAAACGTACATATACAGAATGCATCATTATATATACTGAATGAGCACCTCGGGAGGGGTGCTCTTTTATGCTTTCAAATGAACGGAATAGGCGCATGCTACTGGAATGAGAGGATCAACTCTATTTTTTTCTTTCTCTATAAAATTCGTTGCTTCAACCACTGCATCACACCTCCTGTAAACCCTATGTTATCTATAAATGCGGATCTATTGCCTTCTTTCTGTTCAGGTGCTCTAAAATGCGCATGAAATGGCTATATACCAAGGCTTAAGCCATTCACCGCTTTACAGATGTACTTTGGCAAAAACACCCAAATTTTTGTTGAAAACGGTCTATATTATTAATATATTGTAAATAGCGCGAATCTACCATTCGGGCATATAAACCTAGGAGGGTCAACCTTAATGAAAAAAGGGGTCTTATCATTAATCAGTTTGGCGTTATCGGTCACCATGCTCGCGGGCTGCGGCGGCAAGCCAGCATCTGAGCCAACCGGAGGTGCAGGCTCGGACGCACCGAAGGCAAACTTCAAGGTCGGAATGGTTACCGACGCAGGCACCATTGACGACAAGTCGTTCAACCAAGGGACGTATGAAGGTATTCTCAAGGCGAACAAGGACTTTAAAATCGAGTATAAATACCTGAAGCCGGCCGGAACAACGGAGGCCCAATATACCAATGAGATCGTCAACCTGTACGATGCCGGATTCAAATTCATCGTAACGCCGGGCTTCAAGTTCGAGACGGCTGTGCATAAGGCACAAGAGAAATATAAGGACGCAAAATTCGTCCTGATCGACGGATCTCCTCGTCCTAATCCGGATGCGGATCCAGAACTTAAAGAGAACACCGTAGCCATCTACTTCGCCGAGCAGGAGTCCGGCTTCCTGGCGGGCGTTGCAACAGCCCTTCACGTGAAGGACGGACAGGCCGGCTTTATCGGCGGCATGAAAATTCCTCCGGTGCAGAAATTCAACTGGGGCTTCCAGCAGGGCGTGAAATACGCGAATGAGAGCCTGGGGACGAAAGTGACGATCAACAAGGAAAATGTCGTGTATCAGGGTACCTTTGATGATGTTGCCGCAGGCAGCCAGCTGGCCGCCCAAATGTACGACCGCGGCGTGAATGTCATCTTCGCTGCCGCAGGCGGCGTTGGCGTTGGGGCGATCAACGAAGCCAAGACGCGTGTGCAGAACGGCAATGACGTATGGGTTGTCGGCGTAGACGTCGACCAGTATCAAGACGGCGTGTATGAAGGCGACAAATCCGTGATCCTGACTTCCGCAGTGAAGAAGATTGACCAAGCGGCTTACGACATGATCAAAGCCGAAACCGAAGGCAAGTTCCCTGGCGGACAGACGATCACGCTGGATGCGAAGAATGACGGCGTCGGCCTTCCGGCTGAAAATCCAAACTTGAGCGAGGACATTCTCAAGCAAGTGGATGAAGTGTTCAATAAGATCAAGGCCGGCGAAATTACGGTGGCGGCAGAGCAAGGCGACCTGATCGAATAGTCAAGGGAGCGCCCTGCTCGGGGTTGCCGGGCACATTTGAATGGATAACCGCAATGCGTTAAAAAAAGACGGACTTCCCTCCGTCTTTTTTTAAGGTAAGTGGGAATAGGATTGGAACAACAGACGGCATCTACCAAATATGAAGGAGAGGACGCTAAACCATGGACTATGTTGTCGAGATGGTGGGCATCCGCAAGGAATTTCCGGGCATCGTGGCCAATGACGACATCACGCTTCAGTTGAAGAGAGGGGAGATCCATGCGCTGCTCGGCGAGAACGGCGCGGGGAAATCAACCCTGATGAGCATTCTGTTCGGCATGTACCAGCCCGACCGCGGAGTCATTAAGGTCAACGGCCGGGAAGTGCGGATTTCGAATCCGAACGTGGCGAACAGGCTCGGCATCGGGATGGTGCACCAGCACTTTAAGCTTGTTGAGGCGTTCACCGTGACGGAGAACATTATACTGGGCAGCGAGACGCGTCGAGTGGGGATGCTAGATATCAGGACCGCTGCCAACCGAGTGGAGGCGTTGTCCAAGCAGTACGGTCTGAACGTGGACCCGCACGCCAAAATCGAGGACATCTCGGTTGGCATGCAGCAGCGCGTGGAAATTCTCAAAATGCTGTACCGCGATGCGGAGGTGCTGATCTTCGACGAACCGACCGCGGTGCTGACGCCGCAGGAGATCGAGGATCTGCAGGGCATTATGAAAAACCTGGTTCAAGAGGGCAAATCGATCATCCTGATCACCCATAAGCTGAAGGAGATCAAGGCGGTGGCTGACCGCTGCACCGTCATCCGGCGCGGCCGGACGATCGGCACCGTCGACGTGGCTGATACGAGCCGGGAGACGATGGCCGAGATGATGGTCGGCCGCAGCGTTTCCTTTAAGGTCGACAAGCAGGAGAGTCGACCGGGAGAGACGGTGCTCGATATTCGCTCGCTGACCGTGAAGAACAGCAAGAAGGTCGATGCGCTTAAAGCCTTCTCGCTTGAGCTGCGTGCCGGCGAGATCGTCGGCATTGCCGGGGTGGACGGTAACGGGCAAACCGAGCTGATAGAGGCTATCACGGGTCTGCGGCAGGCAGAGAGCGGCAGCGTGATCCTGAATGGAAAGGATATTACCGGGCTGTCCGTGCGCCAGCGCAATGAGAGCGGCATCGGGCATATCCCCGAGGACCGTCAGAAGCGCGGGCTTGTACTGGACTATACGCTGGAAGAGAATTTGATTCTGGAAGTCTACAAGCGGCCCCCGTACTCCAAGAACGGGCTATTGCAGCGAGCGGCCATCCGCAAGCATGCGGAGCATATCATTCAGAGCTTCGATGTCCGTTCCGGGGAGGGCGGGCGCTCCATCGTCCGCTCCATGTCCGGGGGGAACCAGCAGAAGGCGATCATCGGCCGCGAGGTCGAGCGCGATCCGGATCTGCTGATCGCGGTTCAGCCGACGCGGGGTTTGGATGTCGGCTCGATCGAATATATTCACAGACGTCTTGTGGAGCAGCGGGACAAAGGAAAAGCGGTGCTGCTCGTATCCTTGGAGCTCGATGAGGTGCTGAACCTGTCCGACCGCATCGCGGTCATCAACAACGGCGAGCTGGTCGGCGTGGTCATCGCTTCCGAAACGAACGAACAAGAGCTGGGCCTCATGATGGCCGGGTATCATAAAGAGGAGGGCAGCGCATGAATAACAGCATAAAATCACTGCTGGCCGTCCTCTTCGGCCTCCTGGCTGGGGCGCTGCTGATGGCGGTGACCGGCCACAATCCGGTGGAAGGCTACAAATTCCTGATCCAGGGCGGGCTGAAGAGCCCGGAGAGGATCGGCAACACGCTGGCGACGGCAACCCCGCTTATCTTGACGGGCTTGTCGGTTGCTTTTGCCTTCCGGACGGGGCTGTTCAACATCGGGGCCGCAGGCCAGATGCTGTTCGGCGGCTTCTGCGCGACGGCAGTCGGCCTGTCGGTGGATCTGCCGCGGGCCTTGCTGCTGACGCTGATGGTGCTGGCCGGATTCATCGGCGGCGCTTTGTGGGCGCTGATCCCCGGCATTTTGAAGGCCCGTTACAACGTGCATGAGGTCGTATCGACCATCATGATGAACTGGACGGCGTATTGGACCGTGTATTACGTCATTCCGGGATATTTTAAAGGGGAAAGCCTGGAGACGGAATCCCGTCAGCTCCCGCCGGAGGCGATGCTTCACGCGTCCTGGCTGAGCGATATGTTCCAGGGCTCGTACATCAATCTCGGCTTTTTTATCGGGGTGGTGGCCGTTCTGGTCGTCGCCTTCCTGATCAATAAAACGACGCTCGGCTATGAGCTGAAGGCGGTCGGATTCAACCGCCACTCGGCCGAATACGCAGGGATTGCGGTGAAGCGCAGCATCGTGCTGTCGATGTTCATCGCCGGCGGCATTGCCGGCCTTGCGGGCGTGGCGCAGTACGCCGGGAATGCGTCGAGCCTTCAGATCGGCGTCTTGCCGAGCCAGGGCTTTGACGGCATTGCCGTTGCGCTGCTCGGGGCGAACGCGCCGCTTGGCGTGATGGTCTCCGCGCTCTTCTTCGGCGTGCTGTACTCGGGCCGGGGATTCATGAATGCGATGACGGAAATTCCGCCGGAGATCGCCGATTCGATTATTGCCATCATCATCTACTTTGCGGCGACAAGCATTCTGATCGAGCGCCTGTTCCGCAAGTGGAAAGTGCGCAAGTCACGAGCACCGCACAGCGCGGCAAATAAAAAGCAGGGGGAACGAGAACATGTGGACAACGCTTGAACAGATTTTTCCGTATGCCATCGTCTTCACCATCCCGCTGTTGATAACCGCCTTGGGCGCGCTGTTCAGTGAACGAAGCGGGGTCGTGAATATCGGCCTCGATGGACTGATGATCGTCGGTTCCTTTATTGGAGCCTTTGTCGTATCCAAAATGCAGGCGCAGTTCGGGGGAAGCTGGTGGGTGCTGTGGGTCGGACTTCTGGCCGCAGCGGCGGCAAGCGCCCTGTTCTCGCTCCTTCACGCCTTTGCGAGCATTAATCTTAGCGCCAACCAGATCATCAGCGGTACGGCAATCAATATGATTGCCGGGGCGCTGACGATCTTCCTGGCCCGGAATATTACGGGGAGCGGCAACATCCGCATTACGAGCGGCTTTAGACCGTTTGATTTTCCGTTCTTGTCGGATATTCCGATCATCGGAGATCTGTTCTTTACGAACACTTACATTACGACGTGGCTCGTGCTGATCCTGCTATTGGTGAGCGCGTTTATCCTGTACAAGACGCCGTTCGGTCTGCGCCTAAGAGCTTGCGGCGAGCATCCGCATGCGGCGGAGGCGGCCGGAATTCGGGTACGCGCCATGCGGTATGTCGGCGTCATGATTTCCGGCGCTTTCGCCGGGCTTGGCGGTGCCGTTATCCTGATGACCTATTCCGGCGAATTTACCGGCAACGTCGCAGGTTTGGGCTTCCTCGCCCTGGCCTCGCTCATCTTCGGCCAATGGAAGCCGTTCGGCATTCTGGCGGCAACGTTCTTCTTCGGATTTGCGAGCACCGTGGCGAACGTCTCGCAGGTTATTCCGCAGCTGGCCGTGATCCCGCCGGTGATCCTGAAGATTTTCCCTTACGTGGTCACCTTGATCGCATTGGTCATTTTCTCGAAGTCCTCCAATGCGCCTAAGGCCGTCGGGGAGCCGTTCGACTCAGGCAAGCGATAGGATTTTGACGAAAAAAGAAACCTCCGATAGGACCTCCGCCTGGAAGGCTGGGTCTAACGGAGGTTTTTTTACATAGGATTCACTTTCTATTAGATCGGCCAAAACAATTCTGGTATATATAGTAAATAAGGCTGAAAATCTAATAGAGTTGAGGAGTGAATACCTGAATGCGCATTCGATTCCAGAAGGGCCGAAAACCACTTAGTGTACTTCTTGCTATTGCTATGCTGGTAAGTATTCTTGTTCCTTTCGGATCCGTGCAGGTAGCGGAAGCTTCGCCTCGGAATGATCAAGTGGTCATCAGCCAGGTTTATGGGGGCGGCGGGGGCAACGGGGCGGTCTATGCCAACGATTTCATCGAGTTGTTCAACCCTACGGGACAGGCCGTGGACCTTACAGGCTGGAAGGTACGTTATGCAAGTGCAGCAGGTGATTTTAATAACACAACCTCTTTAACAGGTAGCATCGAGCCTTATCAATATCTATTAATTCAGCAAAGCGGGGGCTCAACAGGTAGTCCTCTTCCTGAGCCGGATTTGAAAGGGACTTTGAATCTGAGCGGCAGCCAGGGCAAGGTTGAGCTTGTAAACGCGGCTGGTGCCCGTATTGATTTCGTAGGCTACGGCCAGGCGAATGAATTCGAAGCTAGTCCGACACCAGCTCTATCGAATGCCAAGGCGGCGATCCGGAAAGAATTGACCGCAGGTCAGCCAGGGAATCGCGGTTTGGATACGGACAACAATGCAGAAGATTTCTACGTTGGTTCACCGGACCCTCGAAACAAATCATATCAGGCTACGCCCGGAAATCCCGGCAGCGGCTTAGGCAAGGTAACGGCCTCCCCGGAACCGAATGCCTGGCCGGCAGGGACAGAGATTACGCTGGCCCCGCCTACGGTAGGCGCCTCGGTCTATGCGGATGTGTACGTTTCGGGTAACGCTGGCAGAGGGTTTGAGCTCGTAGACGGTCCGATCGTCATCAACGAGCCGACCCGAATCGATGCGTTTGCCGCTATGGAAGGCATTCCGGATGGGCCGGTAACGTCGTTCCAATATGATATTTTGAAGCAAACATCGGTTGCGGAAGCGAGAGCCAAGTCTAAGGGCGAACACGTCTGGACGGAAGGCATCATCACACATATCGAAGGCAGAGAAACTTATATCCAGGACGATACGGCCGGCATCGTGCTCTACGATTATCCGATTGGCGCAGGAGTGGGCGATCGGGTCAGCGTGGCCGGCGTGATGGAAATTTACAACAATTTGCAAGAGATCAAGCCGCATGCGCTGCTGCCGTATAACGTGACGGACAGCAACGTCGGATCGCCGCAGGCGGTACGGATTAGCGGAGCGGATCTTGCTGCAGACAAAGGGGAAGCTTACGAGGCAAGGCTGGTTTATTTGGAGGATGTGTCCATTAAGTCCGAGAATCGGGCGGGCGAGTTTACGGCCGAGCAAGGCGGGCACGAATTCATCATTTATTCCGGTCTGTCGAAGCTTGCTCCGGGTAAAACCTTCAGCCGGGTAACGGGCGTGGTGAAGCAGTACGGCAATATCTACGAGCTGATCCCGCTAAGCAATGACGCCTTGATTGAAGACTTGTTCTCCGTGATCGCAAGCCCGGGGCCAGGCCCGATCATGATCGGAAGCACGGTAGAGCTGTCGAGTCCGACGACTGGAGCCAGCATCTATTATACGGTGGACGGAACGACTCCGACGACGGCAAGCACGCTGTACACCAAGCCGATTCAAGTGGACCGCGACATGACCATCAAGGCCATCGTGGTCTCTGGCACGAATATGAGCAAAGCGTATGAGTTTGCTTACAAGGCGACACAGCAGCCGCGCATTGCGGACATTCAAGGCGAAGGACACGCCTCGCCGTATAATGGGCAAACCGTAAAGGGCATTGAGGGTATCGTTACGCAATACGGCTATACCTTCTCCAATGGCAGCATCAAGGGCTTCTATATCCAGGATGCAGAGCCGGATAATAATCCGAACACCTCCGATGCGATTTTCGTGTTTGGGACGGGCAGTACTAACCTGCCGGATGTAGGCGACCTTGTGTCCGTTACCGGCAAAGTGGCGGAATATAACGAAGGAAGCTCGTCCAATCTGACTTCAACCCAGATCGAGCTGCAATCGCTCACCGTAATCTCGGAAAATCAGCCGCTGCCGGAGCCGGTTACGCTGGGCAAAGGCGGACGGCCGATCCCGGCATCGATCATCGATAATGACGGATTCCAGGTGTTCGATCCGGAAGAAGACGCCATCGATTTCTACGAATCGCTTGAAGGGATGCGGGTCAGACTGCCGGATCCGACGATTATTAGTCCGTATTGGACGAGCAGCGGCACCTACAACATTCCGACCCGTGTCGAAAATAACGTTCCGGACGTCATTACGCCGGCAGGCGGTCTGGTGCTGAAGGAGCAAGGCAACTTCAACCCGCAGCGCCTGATCATCGCTTACGGGAATCCGGGGCAGGAAGTGAGCACGGGCGATACGTTTGCCGAGGATGTCATCGGCGTGATCGGATACAACAGCGGCAATTTCAAGGTCATTCCTCCAAAAGACGGGCTGCCTGCGATCGAAGGCGGTTCCTTTGAACAAGAGGTATCCACGATCGACGTGAAGGATGACCAGCTGCGCGTGGCGACCTATAATATCGAGAACTTTTACCCTGGCGTGGGCTCCGCCAAGATCAACAAGCTTGCGGATTCCATCGTGAGTCATTTGAAATCCCCGGACATCATTGGACTGGTCGAAGTTCAGGACAACAACGGGGAGAAGAATGACGGCACGACCGCGGCGGATCAAAGCTATCGGGCGCTGATCGAAGCGATCAAAGCGGCCGGCGGACCGGAGTACAGCTTCACGGACATCGATCCGGTCAACAACAAAGATGGCGGTGCACCGGGTGCGAATATCCGGGTTGGCTTCCTCTATAACGCCGACCGCGTCAAGCTGTCGGAGAGCGTGAACGGCAAGAAAGGCTCCTCGACGGATGCGGTTGCCTATGATGCGGCCACGGATCAGCTTACCTACAATCCGGGCCGGATCGAACCGGAGAACAGCGCGTTCCATGCATCCCGCAAGCCGCTGGCCGCCCAGTTCGAATTCCGCGGCGAAAAAGTGATCGTCGTAGCGAATCACTTCAATTCGAAATCCGGAGACCAAGGGCCTTTCGGCA
Organism: Paenibacillus sp. FSL M8-0142; assembly: GCF_038597315.1. NCBI lineage: Bacteria > Bacillati > Bacillota > Bacilli > Caryophanales > Paenibacillaceae > Paenibacillus > Paenibacillus sp. FSL M8-0142. Next base: position 6,300,824 of record NZ_CP152008.1, on the reverse strand, counting down.
GCACGCAGCCGCCACTGCTATCCAGTGAGGCTCAGCGCCATCAGATTGCGGCTGTCGTGAACGGCTTCGTCAAGGATGTGCTGCAGGGCAATCCTGACGCGAATATCATCGTTCTGGGCGATTTGAATGATTTCCAGTTCACGCAGACCGGAACGATTCTGAAAGGCAATGAGCTCGACAATCTGATCGACATTCTGCCGCCGGGAGAGCGGTATACGTATACGTACGATGGCAACTCGCAGGTGCTTGACCATATTCTGGTCAGCAAGAATCTGACGAAGTCGGCTGAGGTTGACGTTGTCCATCTTAACGCCGATTTCCCGGCCTCCAAAGGCCGCGTGTCCGACCATGATCCGGTGGTCGCGCAGCTGGACCTGACGGGCGAGGCCGCTTCGGGCTTCCCGCTGACGATTCTGCATACGAACGATACGCACGCGAATCTGGATACCGTCAGCTCGCCCGACAACATCGCGCGCCGGGTGACGGCCATTAAAGAAGCGAAGGCTTCAGCGGTGAATCCGCTGCTTGTGGATGCGGGGGATGTATTCTCCGGGACGCTCTATTTTAATCAATATGAAGGACAAGCCGATCTGGCGTTCATGAATCTGGTTCAATACGATGCGATGACCTTCGGAAACCATGAATTCGACAAAGGATCCGAGGTGTTGAACGCATTCATCGAGAACGCAAAATTCCCGTTCGTGTCTTCGAATGTGAACTTCTCGGCAGATCCTGTGCTTCGGGAGAAATTCAACGATGGCGTCACGCGGGATGCCAAAGCCGCCAACATTTATCCGGCGGTCATCATGGAAGTGGACGGCCAGGAGGTCGGCCTGATCGGCCTGACCACCGAAGACACGGCGAACATTGCCTCTCCGGGGCCGGTCACGTTTGACGATGCCGTACAGAAGGCTAAGGATACCGTCGCGATGCTTCAGCAGGAAGGCATTAACAAAATCGTCGTGCTGTCGCACTTGGGCTACGACGTCGACGTAAACCTGGCCAAGGCCGTGGAAGGCATCGATATTATCGTGGGCGGGCACAGCCACACCAAGCTGGATCAAGCCGTCGTGGATCGTACGGACAGCGAGCCGAAGCTGATCGTACAGACCGGCGAGAAGGGTCAATTCCTAGGCAGGCTGGAAGTCGTGTTCGACGACGAGGGTGTTCTGCAGGATTGGAACAGCCGCTTGGCCTCGGTTGATGAAAAGGATAGCAGCGGCCAGTACGTGATCCAGCCGGATGCCGAGGCGCTCAACCTTCTGAATACGAAATATAAGCCGGGCGTAGAGGAACTGAAGCAGACGGAGGTCGGCTATACGGAGGTTAAATTAAACGGTGTCCGGGCCGATGTGCGGACGAAGGAGACCAATCTTGGAAACCTGATTGCCGACGGCATGCTGGATGCGGCGCGGGCAGCGGGAACGAATGCGGTGATCGCGCTGCAGAACGGCGGAGGCATCCGGGAGTCGATCGAAGCCGGCAAGGTTACGATGGGCGACATCATGACGGTCCTGCCGTTCAACAACGATCTGGTTACCATCACCCTGACCGGTCAGGAAATTAAAGAGGCGCTGGAAAACGGAGTGTCCAAAATCCCTGCCCAGGACGGACGGTTCCCGCATATTGCCGGCATGAGGTTCTACTATGATTCCACGAAACCGGCCGGTGAGCGTGTGCTCCGCATGGAAGTGAAGGGCAAGAACGGCTATGAGCTGATCGATCCGAAGCAATCGTACGAGGTTGCTACGAACGCGTTTACCGCCAAGGGCGGCGATTTCTACGCATCGCTAGAGAAGGCCTATCAGGAAGGGCGCGTAAAGCTGCTTTATCTTCCGGACTATGAGGTTTTCTCGGGTTACGTGAAAAAGGTAGGCACGATTACGGACAAAACCTCGGCAGTCGAAGGCCGGATCGTTGACTTGAAGGGAGCACCGCTTCCTGGAGGACCGGATCCAGGGCAGCCAGGACAGCCAGGGCAGCCTGGCCAGCCGGGAAATCCAGGCACACCGGGTTCCCCTGGACCGGCAACCCCTCCGGTGAACCCGCCGGGTACCGGCACGCCATCGCCTGCAGAGCCGGGCAAAGTCAAGGTGCAGGTTCAAGTGAAGGATGGAGAAGCTTCCGGCACGGTGACCGGGTCTGCCTTGAAGGATGCGTTGAAGCAGCCGGCTGGCGGAAAAGTAACGGTCGAGGCCGTTAGCGCGCAGCCTTTCCAATCCACTTCGATTACGGTGGATAACGAAGCGTTGCAGGCTTGGCTTGCCCAAGCAGGCGTCCAGGTGCTGAGCGTCGTAACGCCTTACGGAAGCTTCGAACTGCCGAAGAAGGAGATTAACCTTCAGGAATTGGCGAAGCAGATTGGGACGGATACCGCCGGGATTCGCCTGGTTGTCCGGGTGGCCAAGGATACCGACGCGCTGAAGGCAGCTGCAGCCCAGGGCTATCGCCCGCTGCAAGCGGTGAACTACGCTGTAGAGGCGCATGCTTCCAGCGGCAAAACCGCGCAGTTGAATGAGTATGCCTCTTACGTGAAACGCTCGGTCGCGGTGGATCAGACCGGGCCGGCCAATTCGCTGGCGGTGGTGCGTCTGAACGAGGGACGCTACACACCGGTGCCGTTCAAAGTGAATGGGCAGCAGGTCGATATCTACAGCCGGGAGAGCGGGACTTATCTGGTTCTCCGGAATACGGCCACGTTCCCAGACATCGGTTCCCACTGGTCGAAGGGGGACGTTGAATCACTCGCTGCCAAGATGATCGTTACCGGACGTTCGGAGCAGTCCTTCGTGCCGAATGCTCCGATCACGCGGGCGGAGTTTGCAGCGCTGATTGTAAGGGCACTCGGTCTGACTGCTGCTTCGTCATCGGATCCTTTCCAGGATATATCGGTGTACGACTGGCATGCCGGTTCGATCCGGGCAGCTGTGGAAGCAGGCATCGTCAATGGTTATTCGGACGGCACATTCCGACCGGACCGGACGATTACGCGCGAAGAGATGGCGGCTATGGCGCATAAGGCGCTGGAATACGCCGGGTACGAGCAAGGCGGCGATGTGCCAATCCGCTTCGCTGATGAGGCTCATATCGGTGCTTGGGCCGAGGAAGCGGTGCAAGTTTTAGGCGAGCTTGATATTCTGAACGGCGATAACCGACAGCGGTTTGCGCCGAAGTCCCATGCAACGCGAGGCGAGAGCGCCGCGGTGCTGAACCGGATGCTAGGCAAGCTGACCTTTGCGAAGTAACATGGGCGCACATCATCGTGCGAAATGTACGGCAGCTTCGCGCTGCTGTGAGGATTGACCGCAAAAGAGCTGTTCCCTATGGGAACGGCTCTTTTTTTTGTACCCAAATGTGACCCATCTGCGTCCATAACTGTGTTAAGGGTAAAAGGAGGTCTGAAACACCATGCAGACATATTCGCTCCGGCCGGGCGGGGATATTGCGGAAGCCTATGAACTTTACGGCGGCATGCTGTTCAAAATTGCAATGGTATACCTTGGAAACAAGCAGGATGCCGAGGAAGCCATGCAGGAAACGTTCATCAAGCTGATGAACAAAGCACCTGTGTTCACAGACAGGGAGCACGAGAAAGCCTGGCTGATCCGGGTGATTACAAACCAGTGCAAAAACATGCTGTCCAGTTTGTGGCGCAAACGGGTGACCCGAATGGAGCATATGGACGATTACTTCGAGGAGCCGTCGGAACGTCTGCTTATGGATCATGTGATGGGCCTGCCTTTTAAATACAAGTCGGTTATTCATCTGTTTTATTACGAGGATTATTCGGTGCGGCAAATCGCCGGCATTCTCCAGATCAGCGAATCTGCCGTCAAGATGCGTCTTCAGCGCGGCAGAAAGCTGCTGCGAATGGACCTGGAAGGGGAGGAGCGCCCATGAACCGGAATGATTACAAGAAATTGATAAATCGTATAGAACCTGATCAAGGATTGGAGGAACGTCTCATGAATGGAATCCGAGAAAAAGAGCAAGAGAAACATCCGCCGATAAGGAGAAGCCGGATCGGCATGGCTGGCGTTGGCGCTGCCGTTATGCTAGGCGTGGTGCTGGTGATATCGATCATCTGGCAGACAGAGAATACGCCTATAGCGGAAGCGCCTGCTGTGACGCCGACCGTGAGCGATGGCCAGGACGCACTGCCCGGGATGGAGGGTCCTCGGGATCCGGCCGAAGCCGGGCACGAGAAGGTGGAGCTTCCTGCAATCGAGCTTCCGAAAGACGACGGCGTCATGATGGATATGATCGGCCTGGTCGTCTATAAAGGCAACATTTACACCCAGACAGGGACGCAGATCACGGCCGAGACGGCCAAGGAGCTGCGCGGAGAGAAGCTCGGCAGGACGACGGCGGGCATTACGGAATGGAGCACGCAGGCGGATTATACGGAGCTTGCCTCCACCATCGGCGAGGCGGATATTTACGCGGTACAGGGGTACGATGAGACGTTTCGGATCATGTCCTATGAAGAGCACGACGGTCAGGTCTTTGCCGAGTTATATGAGCATTTGAATGGCATTACCGTTATGCGGGGTGAGGATATCGCGGGCAAGCTTAAGCTTGACGGCCGGATCGCCTCAGCGCAGTGGCAGGACTTTGACAGCTGGAATATGGGGGAGACCCGTCTCGAGGAGCTGCCCGCGGATGCTTCACTGGACGCTTTCATCAAGGCGTTATATGAGGCAAAGCCGGTTGCGGAGAACCAGCTGATGGAAGCCGGAATATACGATGCCGGTTCGGGTGAACAGAAATTCTTATATCTGAATCTGGAGGATGGAACCAAGGTAGAGCTGCGGCTGTTCAAAAGCGGGCCTTATGCAAAATACAGCCATGCGCAGGTGTTTTTCGAAATGGATGCCGAGGCCTTCGGCGCGCTATGGGATCGCATGGAGTAGCATAAATGGAGTGCCTTTGATTATAGGAAACGTTGACTTTATGAAAAAAGAGCGACCCTTGGGGCCGCTCTTTTTTTGGGTCACTCGTTGGATGAGCCAGCCGAGCTGATGCAAATGGGTTGAGTTACCGCGGATGAGACGCTGGGTTCAACGGATGAAGCCGGTTTAACTTTGATTCGAGGTGATTCCATGTTGGTCCAATGTTGGTCCAATGTTGATCCAATGTCGGTTCAATGTCGGTACAATGTGGTTCAATGTCGGTTCAAAGTGGTTCAATGTCGATTCCATGTTGGCTTGGTGTTGGCCCATTGTTTGCTCAATGATGTTGGCTCACTGCTGCGACATGGACAAGAGGCACGCCCTGGTAACCCGAGGGCATTCGGCCTTCGGGTCCATTCGGAGTTTGCCGGATTAGAACGGATTCAGCACATGATAGAATACGTTTGGCGACGCCATCCGGTAATAGTGGCTGCACCAGCCGACGCCTTTGTGGTTGAAGCGGTTGGTGGTGCTGAACACGAGCCGCTCCTGCTCCAGCTCCTCGAGCCGCGGGATTCGTCCGTCCACATAATCAAGAATGCGGAGCGATGCGGTATCCAGGCGGGTGAGGACGCCGCCGTAGCGGATATCGATGACCTCCCAGCCGAAAGGCTTGAACATCCGGTGCCACTGGATGCGGTGCGAGGCGCGCAGGTCACGGACGGCATCCGCGATGGCAGGAAGCACGCTTTTGGCGATATGCCGCAGCGACTCGTGATCCTTGGCATCATAGGCATGTTTCAACGTAATGCCGATTTCGCTTTTGCGCTTCAATACGGCGCTCAGCTTTTCCGGCATGTCGAACAGATAATCCAGCCCGGCATCCGGGCTGCGCTTGTCGCGAATGCGCTGCTCCAGCTCCGCGTAATGGTTCGCGAGGTCCAAGCCCTCAATCTGCTTGTCGAATAAACCGAGAAGCACATCCTGGTACAGCAGAAATTTAGATGGATTACTTTGCTTCGCATTGTTCGGCTCCTGGCCCGGAATTTCGTCCAGATCTTTGAGCAGCAGAAAGGTGTCCATCTCGATGCCCGTGCAGAATTTTACCCGTTCGGCCAAGTGGGCCCAGGAGGGTTTTTGCTCCGAGTAGGCATGCTCTGCGTATAACTGAAGGCCCAGCAGGGCCGCGAACGGATTGCCCTCATTTCCGTCGTCTCCCCACATGGTTGCGTATACCTCGCGGATGCCCTCCTGCTTACACACCTGCAATGCGACATCGGATGCGTTCAGGGAGAGCCCGTAATTGACGCCGAACGTATTGAAAATCCACACCGCGCCGGCAAAGACGAGGTTGCAGCCGAGAGGACGGTGATTTGCGATCAACTTCTCATAGTCCCCCGGCTCCATGTGGGTATAGTCCCAGTACACCATGTCCACGTCCTTCGGGATGCGGCGGGCCATCTCTTCCGGGATCGAGGTGTCCTTAGCGTAATATGCCGCATCGCCGCCTCCGCCGGAAGCGAGCTTGAGGAACATGTCGCTCCACATCATCGGCTTGAGTCCGCGCTTGCGGACGGCAGCCAGCACTTTGTCCAGGTGCGCGAGCATGATGTCGAAGCGGCTCTCATATCCGTTCAGGTCCAAATATTTGCCGCGACCGAGCTCCTCCGCCTCGTCCATGCCGATGTGGATTTTCTTGCTGCGGAACGGGGCGCTGGCTGCTTCGATCATCCGTTCAATAAGGGAATCGGTTCGCTCGCTGCCGACGAGCAGCGCTCCCTTCGTATCGCGGTAATGCTTGATCGGCTCCCACTTCAGGAATTCCTCCAGATGTGCCAAGGTCTGGATGCTCGGGAACGCCTCAATGCCGAATTGATCGGCATAGTCGTCGATTTCCCGCAGCTCCTCCTGCGTATAGCGGCCCCGCATATATCCGAAATAGGGCTCATCCTCGATCTCGTACGTATCCTCCATATACAGCATGACGGTATTCATGCCCATTAAGGCGAGTTTATTCAGCATCAGCTTGAAGCTCTCTACCGTGAGCACTGCATTGCGGGACAGGTCGAGCATAGGCCCCATCTGGTCGAATTGTTGTTGTTCCCGAATATGGAAGGCTTCGCGCTGGCGGCTGTGCTGAACGAGCAGGCCAAATCCACGGAAGAATTGATGCTTCGCCCCATAGCGGATGTAGGCATGGTCCGCTTCGCGGCCGACCACGAGTTCGCCCTCCGACTGTCCGATGCGGACAGGAAATCCGTCCTCACTCATCTCCACGCCAAGCTCATGCAACAATATCCGGGCACCGGATTCAATATCCGCGGTTAGGCCCTCGAAACGTAATTTCATCGAGATAATCCCCCTGTTTCACGATTTTTACGTCACAACATTATATCATTATAATGTTTAATGGTATTGCAATCGTGGGCGGAAAGCAATAAGGATTTTATCAAGCCGGGCTGAACCGGTTTCTTAACAGCAATCTGTAACTCATTCCAAATCCGCGGTATCGAATCGAGGAAAAATTCTGTTGACACTGGTAAATTACGGGTGTATTTTAGATACAAATCGTTTTTGCAAAAACGTTTTGCATACCGAGCTACTACTCCAATCGATCGTTTAGGTTATTATGATATCGCTTACACGGATTACATATGATTTCATTCGAGATAAGGAGATAACCATGGCAGCAACCATTAGAGACGTCGCCCGCGAAGCGGGAGTGGCAGTATGTACCGTATCCTTCGCGATGAATGGATCGGCCCATGTGGCCGAAGCGACGAAGAAACGCATTTTTGAAGCAATCGAGAAGCTGAATTACCGGCCGAATCAATCGGCGCGCGGATTAGTGACCAAGAAGACGAACAACATCGGCTTGGTCGTCGAGGACACCGTAGACGGGCTGGAGAACAGCATTCTTCTTGACGTGATCAAGGGTCTCGGGCAGGCGACGGGAGATAATAATTACGATCTGCTGCTCTCCTTCCAGAAGCCCAGCACAAGCAAGCTTGCGGATCATCTGCTCGACGTGTACCGGAAGCAGTCGGCCGACGGCCTGATTTTGATGGGGGCAGCCATCAATCAGCCATTCGATGAATTGATCAAGAACCGCTTCCCGTTCGTGCTGCTTGGAAGGCCCGCCATCCCGGGTCTATGCCACAGCGTTAACGCGGATAACGAACAAGGGGCATACGAAGCGGTGAAGTATTTAGTCGGCAAGGGCCACCGCCGCATTGCGCTTATTACGCCATGCACGCTGGAGGTGGATGCCTCGCTTGACCGGTATAACGGGTATCGTCTGGCGATGGAGGAATTCGTGGGCCGGTTCGACGAGCAGCTGGTTGCCATCGGTTCGTTCGAGCAGGACAGCGGATATGCGGAAACCGAGAAGCTGCTGAGCCTGAAGGACCGCCCAACCGCTATTATCGCAGGCCGGGACGTCATTGCCTCCCGCGTTGTGGAGCGGGCGCAGGAGCTCGGCTATGCAGTGCCGGACAACGTAGCGGTCATCGGCTTCGACAATACCGTCGTATCCCAGCTGGCCCGTCCGTCCATCACCTCGATCGAGCTGCCGATGCGGCAGATGGGCCTCGAAGCGGCGCAGCTGCTGATGAAGCTGATCGACGGCGAGATCGGCTTTGATGATATCCAGACCATTGTACTGCCTTGCACCGTGTGCGAAAGAGAATCGACCTGATAACGAATAGATTTCGTTGGACGGTTCTTTTTTTAAACCATACAAAAACGTTTTTGTACCCCATCGTCATTGAAGGGAGTGATGCAGGTCAACTTGATCAGCTTAGACTTCACATAAATGTAAGCGAATACATTGAACGCTTAGGGGGAGTGAAAGTCATGTTTCCATTTCGAAGATTCGTTAGCCTCATCCTGATCACCTCGCTCATTACGCTGCTCGCCGCTTGTTCCGGCGGCAGCGCCAACCGTGCCGAACCGGCACCGACTCCCGTTAGTAACGACAATAACGACAATACGACACCCGCAGAACCTGCTACCGGCCAGCCGGTAGCACAATCAAAAAGCGGCACCATCCAGATCTCCTTGCGCGGAGCCTCCGCCGAAGTATGGGGCAAGGTAGCCGAAGCCTATATGGCGAAGCATCCCGACGTTAAAGTGGTCGTGGATATCAAGCCGGCCGAGGGGTACCGGGATTGGCTGCAGGCTCAGTTTGCCGCCGGGGAACCGGAGGCCGATTTTGTGAACACGAATGAGAACAGCGATCTCAATGAAGACCAGAAATTCGTCGATTTCAAGCCTTGGCTGGAGACGGAGAACCCCTATACGGGGAAGCTCTGGAAGGAGAGCTTCAATCTCGACGGCATGGGCGTCAATTTGGATGATCCGAATCTGCAAACGCTGCAAGCGCTGAACTTCGAATCGGTGCAAATTTTGTGGATGTACAACAAAGAGATGTTTGAGAAGGCTGGTATCACAGACACCCCGAAAACCTTTAACGAGCTGACCGCGGCTTTTGACAAGCTGAAGGCAGCAGGGTACATCCCGTTTACGATCGGCGGCAATGCGCTCTCCTTATGGAGCGGTCAGGCCGGTTGGCTGATGCGCATTTATCCGGACCAGTATTTCCGCGACTATGTGGAGCTGATCCGGTCCAAGCCGGAAGATTATACCTATATGCCGAGCATCGACGATAACTGGAAGTTCGATCTAAACGATCCGTACAACGATTCCCGTTCCAATGTGTCGACGAATGAGCTGCGGATGTATAAGGCAATCAAAGACAAGGTCGGTCCATACAAAGTCGAGGGCAATCCTGCTTGGCGCGAGGTGTTGACCAATCTGAAGACCTTGTTCAGCTACGCACCCGAGGGATTCATGGGCATGTCGGAGGAGCAGGCCTACAAGCTGTTCCTGACCGGCAAGGCCGCAACCATGGTTGCGCTGCCGTCCTCTTATTGGCAGCTTCCGAAGGATTTTGCCGATGCGGAGAAGACGGGCGAGAGCGGAGGCGTAAAATCATTCGATTTCGGATTCTTCAACATGCCTTCCATGGAAGGGGAGCTGGTGCAGGCGCCTGCTAGAACGATCCATATCTATACCGGTTTTTACGGCTTTGTCAAAAAGAATGCGGAGCAGACCGCACTGAACATTGATTTCATGATGTATCTGACCAGTCCGGAAGGATACAAGGTATACCTTGAGGCTGTTCAAAACTCCAAGGATGCTTCCTTAAGCGGCGCTCCGCTGTTAAACGATATCGAGCTGCCGGAGGAAATGAAGAAGACATTCGAGTCGTTCGACGCGATCGGAAACACGGAAGGACTGAACAGCCCGGGCAATGTGCTGGCGCGCGGTCTCCACGACTATCAGCCGTCCGTGCAGAGCTACATCGGCCTCATCTCCAAATATTTCAACGATGAAATCGATGTGGACCAATTGCTGAAGCAGTACCAGGCCGACATTGATGCCAAGTTTGAGGCTATGCTGAAGGAACGCAAGAAGGAGCTCTCCGACCTTGAGCATCCGGAGCGGCAGCCGCCGGTTAGGCAGTAGCATGCGAAATCGTGAAGCGCAGGGTACCGTTTTAAACAAAAAGGGGTACTCGTATCGAACGGTCCTGCGTTTCCACTTGGCATGGAAGGGAGTGTGAACATAAGGTTATGCGGGCAATCAAATCCATCCTATTAGTACTGCTGCTGCTATGTCTGTGGATCCCGCCGATTTATGCCTCCGTGCCGATCTGGACCATGGAGCAGGGGCTGACGATCAAAGCGGTGTCCATCTCCGAAGACGGCGAGCAGGTGGCGGTCGGCACGCAGAATGCAACCGCAATATTGCTTCAGCAAGATGGCACGCAGCAGTTCGAATTTGCGGCAAAAAACGTCGTTACCGGTGTCGCGCTTCTGAATGACGGGCAGATGCTGGTCTCCTCCGACGACCGGCATCTGTATAAGCTTGATGCGAAGGGCGAGGAGATCTGGAGCCGGGATTTCCGAAAAATGATCAAGAATTTATCGGCAACACCGGACGGCAAACGAGTGATCATAACGCTCCACAACGAAAGCGTGATTCGTTTGCTGGACGAACAGGGAGAGGTGCTGCAAGAGATCCCTGTGGGCATCGCCGTGAAGACAGCAGCCTTATCGCCGAATGGGCAATGGCTGGCAGCGGGTGCGGCCAATCAGTATGCTTATATGTTCGGCCCTTCCGGAGAGCAGCTATTTCAGATCCCCCTAGATGGTGATATCCAGCATGTGGCTGTCAGCGACAATGGCACGCTGGTCGTAGGATCGTCCAACAACAAGGCGGTCATCTACTCGTCCGAAGGCGACAGCCTTGGCGAATTGGTGACCAAGGACAAGGTCACATCTGTCCATATCACCAATGATGGAGCATTTGTTGCGGCCGCTGATTATTCCGGCAATTATTACGTGGCGGACGAGGGCGGCTCTCTGCTGTGGAGCACGAAGGAGGTTGGTGCCGGCCAGCAAATCCGATTCAGCGCTGACGGCACGAGGCTCTTTGCAGGATCGGATCAAGGAGCCGTTTTCCAATATGAAGTCGGAGCCGTGCTTGCGCAAGGCAAACAAGCGGCGATGACTCAGAAGATGCTTCAAATCGGGGCGGTCGTGGTCTCCATCGTGCTGATCGCACTGTTGTTCCTGTGGCTTTGGCGCAAGAAGCCCCACATCCTTCAGCGATTGTGGAGGAGCAAGCTGGCCTATGCCATGCTTCTGCCGAGCTTCACGCTTCTGATCATATTCCTGTATATCCCGGCTATCTCCGGCTTGATTCATTCCTTATATGACTGGAATCCGGGGGCCAGGAGCGAATTCATCGGCCTGGACAATTTCAGGCGCATGCTGAATGATCCGTACGTCACCAAAGGCGTGGGCAATCTTCTGATCCTGATCGTGACCGGGCTGATTAAGGCTCTCATCCCTCCGCTGATTGTAGCGGAGCTGATCTACCATCTGAGAAGCAAGAGATCACAATACGTATTCCGTACGTTCTTTGTTATTTCCATGGTCATTCCATCCGTCGGCATGCTGCTGGTCTGGCAGGATATGTATGATCCGAACATCGGTCTCGTGAATCAGGTTCTGCGGATGATCGGGCTCGGCTCGCTTAGCCATGCATGGCTGGGAGACCCGAATACCGCGCTGTGGGCTATCATCATGATGGGCTTCCCGTTCGTCGGCATTCTTCAGCTGCTGGTGCTCTACTCGGGGCTGATCGCCATTCCGGACGAGGTCATTGAAGCGGCCAGGATCGACGGGGCCAAATCCTTCCGGATTATCCGCACCATCCATCTGCCGCTGCTGGCCGGGCAATTCAAGCTGCTGATCGTGCTCGGGCTGATCGGCATCATCCAGGACTTCGGCTCGATTCTGATCGTAACGGGGGGCGGGCCGGCGGATTCAACCTACGTACCGGCGCTGCAGATGTATTTTGCCGCTACGAAATTCAATGATCTGGGGTATGCCTCGGCGCTCGGCGTCAGCATGTTTGCCATCATAATGATCATTACGGTCATCAATATGAAATTTATCAAAACGAATACGGACTAGGAGGGGAGCGGCATGAATACCAAGGCAAGGCTTGTTCAGCAGTCGGCGCTTTATGTGCTGCTTACGGTTTTTGTAGGATTAACCCTCGCCCCGATCGTCTTTACGCTGATCTCATCCTTCAAAAATAACGCCCAGATTCTAGGAGGCATCTGGACGCTGCCCATTCCGGCGCAAACCGGCAATTATGCGGAAGCGTTCGCTGCCATTTGGCGGTACACCTTGAACACGGTGCTGTATGCGGCGGTGGGAGGCACGCTCGTGGTGGCCTTGTCCGCTGTGGCGGGCTACACCTTTGCCAAGAAGGAATTCCTCGGCAAGGAGGTGCTCTTCATGATGATGCTCGCGATCATGATGATCCCGGGCGTGATGACCCTAATCCCGTCGTACGTGCTGTATGCGAACCTGGGCCTGGTCAACACGCCTTGGGTTATTATTATCAGCGCCGCGGCTGGAGGACAAATCTTCGGCACGTTTCTGTGCAGAAGCTTCATGGCGGGGATTTCCAATGAGCTGTTTGATGCGGCCAAAATCGACGGCGCAGGCGAATTCGTCGTTTTTACGAGAATGGTGCTGCCGTTGTCGGTTCCGGTTCTCATGACCCTGATGATCATGCAATCGGTCGGTATTTACAACGACTATATTTGGCCGCTGCTCACGATCAAATCGAACAGCATTCAGATGATTGGCGTCGGTCTTACGCAGTTTACGAACCAGTTCGGCATATCCAACATGGGCGTGGAATTCGCAGCTTATATCATTTCGGCGATTCCGCTCGTGCTGCTGTTCAGCTTCGGGATGAAGTACTACATTCAAGGGGTTACGCAGGGTGCCTTGAAAATATAAACGACGGACCAAATGGAGAGAGATGGATGAATATACACAGACAAGCGGAGAAGATTCCCAGCTGGATCTGGCACCGGGAACGGGAAGGCAGACGACGGATCGTGCTGGAGAGATCCTTTGTTCTGCAAGAGGCGGAGCGGATAGAGATGAAGCTTGCCTGCACGGGAGAAGTGGAAATCATGCTGAACGGAGCGCCCGTTGGTCGCGTTGCGGAGCACGCCAGGCATACGTCGGCATTCTTCAAGGTAGAAGGATTGCCGGACCGGCTGGAGCCGGGGGCGTACACGATTCGTTTGGAAATCCGCAACACGGTATCGATGCCCATGCATCCGATCAACATGCATCTGCACGACCGCTCGGTCGGCTGTATCGCGTATATAAGCGGAAGTGAAGGATTATGGCTGGCCACGGACGAGACCTGGAGCGCTGGCGATTCCCCTGCCGAAGTGGTTTGCGTATGGGGCGAGGAGCCCTTCGGTGATCTGGACGGGGCTCCCGGCTGGTTCATTGCCGGCGGTTACGGCGATATCGCTACCGAGCCGATCCATGGCGTGAACGTTATGTCGGTTCACGGCATGGTGGCGGACTCTGATCAGGATGGCGCCTTTCTCCTACAAGGGACTACAACCGGACCGATCCTCCTGGGGGAGGTAAAGGCCCGGAACGAGCGGCATATTTTCTACCACCTCCTGAAGCAGGGCGAGTGGAAGGAACGCCGGACGCAGCAGCGCCAGCTGGATTTAAGCCGGGTGCCGCAGCTGCTGCTTGAACTGCCTCAGGAGCTGAACGTGCGGTTCTGGGTCGAGAACAGGGGGGATACGGAGATCGGTCTGTTGTGGAACGGCGCGGAATCTTTGCAAGAGCTGCTGCATTACGACGGATGTATGACCGAATGGCTGACCGTGCCTGCGGGGAGCGCCGTCGCAACCAATCCCCAAGGCATGCGCTACGTCAGGATGTATGTGAGCGGGGATTGCGGAGCGCCCTTCCAAGCCGAGATTCGGCTGGAGGCTGCCGGCGTTGCACTGAACCAGGTCGGGCAATTGCAGGTCGATCAGCCGTTGATGCGGCGAATCTATGATGTATCAGTCCATACAAGCCGGGTATGCCACCAAATCGGGCTGTGGGACGGCATCAAGCGGGACCGTCTGAATTGGGCGTACGATATTTATTTGGCAGCCAAAACCGAATATTCGCTGTGGGACGATTACTCCGTCCTGAAACGGTCGCTTCTCGAGCTGGGCCGGACGCCTTACGGCTATTGGATGAACAATCTGCCCTCCTATACGCTGTGGTGGCTCAGCAGCATTTGGGATTACTACTTTGAGACGGGCGACCGTGCGTTTGTGCTGGAGCTCCGGGAGGAGCTGCTGCGGCATATCGCCTGGGTAAGGGCGAATGCGGATGCCGGCACCGGGGTGTTCATGCCGGAGGCCGAGGGGACTTACTCCTTCATCGAATGGTCGCCGATGGCCGAGTCCGAGTCCTGGGCGTGCTTAAATGCGATTTATAGCATGACGAAGAGCCAAATGCAGCAGCTGGCAGGGGATATACCGGAGCTTGGCATTCAGTGGGGTGAGCCGCGCGCGGAGCTTGACGAGAGCCGATTCATCGGCTCCTCTTACGCGTTGCTGACTTCGGTCATCGGCATTAAGAGCGGGTATGTCGGTAAAGAGCATGCACGCCGGTTTCTGCTTGGCTATCGGCTGAGGGACCCGCTCACCCCGCTTTCGGCTTATTGGCTGGCCGAGTGCTATTCGGAGCATGGAATGCACGAGAGGGCGTGGGAAGTGATTGCCACCGTGTGGGGGACGATGCTGGATGCGGGAGCAACGACCTTTTGGGAAGGCGTGAGGCTGACGCCGAGCAGCGATATTCACCACGCGCTGACCACATATACCGCGTACAGCTCCTACAGGATGAGTCTGTGCCATAGCTGGTCCAGTACGCCGGTCGTGTGGATCGCCAAGTATGTGCTCGGCATTCGGGCGCTTTCTCCCGGATATGAACGCATTGCGTTTGAACCTCATGCCATCGGAGGGCTGACGGCGGCAAGCGGCGTGATCCCGAGCCCGCGGGGACCCATTTCGGTGGAGTGGAGATTGGAGGAGGACGGTCGTATGATCAAATCGGCCCGCATCCGAGGGGCGGAGCTGGCAGGGAGGCTGGGATGAAAGCTGAATTGCACAAAAAGAAGGCGTCATGGCAGGCGAGCTGGATCTGGGGAGACATTCCCCCCAATACGCCGAATGTTTACCTGGAGGCTCGAAAGAGCTTTGATCTTGAAAAACCAGCTTCCCGAGCCCGGCTGTTCGTGTCGGCGAATCAAAAATATCAGGTGTACCTCAACGGAAGCTTTGCGGGAAGAGGCCCGTCTCCCGCTGACCTTCAGTGGAAATATTACGACGAAATCGACGTAACCGGCCTGATCCGCTCAGGAAGGAATGCGCTCGCGATCGTCGCCTACAACTTCGGAACCTCCGATATCGTGACAGGACAGATGCAGGGTCCGGGCGGCCTCATCGCTGAGCTGGAAATAGAGATGGGCGACGGGACACTAGCTGTTATTGCAACGGATACCGACTGGAAGGTCCGCCGTTCGCCAAGGTGGATGGCCCAGGTCTCCAGGCAGCATTTGTGGAACGGTTTCCGCGAAATTTACTTGGCGGAGAAAGAGGATGGCTGGGAGGAGCCCGATTATGACGATGCTTCATGGGCCGGAGCATCCGTAGTCGCCGCTGCGCTGGATCCGGACTCCCCTTGGCCGCGGCTGCTTCCCCGGGAGATTCCGCCGCTGGAACGGGTATTGGCGAAGCCGGCTGCGATCATCCGGACGGACTCCAATTTCGGGGTCAGCGCCGGAGAATGCCGGATGCTGGCCGAAGCAGCGCAAGCATCGGCCGGAGCCGGCGGCAGCGGCTGGGATAGCTGGACGCTGGATGCAAGCGCCCCCGGATCGCTCCCCGGGGTGGTGTTCGACTTCGGCAAGGAAACGGTAGGGTACCCCGAGCTGGAGGTTCATGCACCAGAAGGCGGCGTCATCCAGCTGTCGTATGGGGAATCGCTGGAGCTGCAGCTGTACGATACGTTTATTCTGCGTCCAGGGATGAACCGGCTTAAGCCGTTCGGTCGGCGGGCATTCCGGTTTCTGCAGGTGTCGTGCCAGGCGACGCCGGTTCCGTTGAAGGTGGCGCATTTTGCCGTCGAATCCGTGCATTATCCGTTTGACCGTTCCGGTTATTTCCGAAGCAGTGATGAGCGGCTCAACCGGATCTGGGAGGTCGGCGTCTACACGACCCTCGTCAACAGCCAGGATCATCTGGAGGATTGCCCGCTGCGGGAGGAGGCGCTATGGGTAGCGGATGCCGTGGTAATGGGCAAAGTGATTTACCATGCTTTCGGCGACGAACGGCTGCTTCGTAAATGCTTGCTGCAAGGAGCGCGCATTCAGAATCCGGACGGCTCCATTCCGGGTACGGGACCGGAGCGAAATTCGTTCCTGCTGCCGGATTTCTGCGCGCACTGGCTGTTCGGCGTGCACGCCCATTGGCTCTACACGAAGGACCGCGGGTTTCTCGGCGAAATCTGGCCAGCGGTCGAGCGGCTCATGGCGTGGTTCCTGGACCAGGAGGATTCCAGCGGCTTGTTTGCACGGGCCGACAGGCCAGGCTGGTGGTGCTTTATCGACTGGGCCGATTACATCGATCGGCGGGACCGGGTGACGGCCGTTTCCTGCTTCTATTACAAGGCGCTGGGATTGGCGGCGGATCTGGCTGCCGAGATGGATCTCCACGATTTGGCAAGGCAGTGGCGGGAGCATGCGGCCCGGCTGAGGACGGCGATCCGGGGGCAGATGCGGAAGCCCGGCGATATCGTATTCGCTGATTGCATCGGTCCGGAAGGGTTGTCGGCTCAGATCACGGCTCAGACCAATTTTGCTGCCGTCTGGTCGGGCGTTATGGATCCGAAGGAAGCCGATCGGTTTCTGGATGAATGGTATGAGGCCGGGAAGCTTCCTCCTTTAAAGGGCGCTTTCTTCTATCATGTGGTCCTTGAAACGCTAATCGGCAAAGGGAGAACCCGGCGCGCGCTGGACCTTATTCGCGAATACTGGGGCGGAATGCTGGACCGCGGAGCGACGACCTGGTGGGAGACGTTCGATCCAGCCCTGCCGTTCAGCACGGTGCCGAGTCCGTATCAGGGACACACGCCGACCTATCTGATCGATCATATCCCTGTGAGCTTCAGCCATGGTTGGGGGGCGTCGCCCAGCTATATTTTGACCCGATATGTGCTGGGATTGGATTTGAGACGGCTTGGCGATCGGGAGGTGCGAATTGAATTCGATCCGGGTGATTTGTCCGAGGCGGAAGGAGCAGTGCCAACCCGTTACGGGCTGATTGAAGCCCGCTGGAATCGAAAGGAAGGGGGAGGTTTGCGCTATGAGCTGACGATTCCGCAATGCCTGACGGTGAAGGCTGAGCAAGGAACGGAGCTTGTTGTGAGCACACGAGAAGGGATGATTGTGTAACGGATCCGGAACAATGCGGAGGAGAGCGGAAAGGGGGTGAATGGTGAAGCAGCAGTAATATCCGTGTGTGAACATATTCATAGCCATGCGAGGAGGATTGAACGTGAATAAGCTGAAGAGGTTCATGAAACCGCTGCTCGTTGCCGCCATGGCGGCGATTGCCCTGCAATCATTCCCTGCGGGGATTGCCCTTGCAGGTACGTATGACCCTGACCTGACAGCATCTGCCCATGTCAGAAGCGTCTCGGGTTACACGCCGTCCATCATCATCGATGATTTTAATCAGCCTGACGAGGTGAACCAGCCGGGGAAATGGAGCGCGGGAGCCGGTGCGGAGAACGTTACCTATGCCGACCGGTATGCGAACGGCCCGAATACGCCTTATGAGGGAAGCCATACGCTGGAGATTTGGTCGGACCAAGTCAAAGCCTATGAATGGAGAACCGTATCCAAGGAGTTTGATCAGCCCATTGACTTATCGGGAGTAAACTATTTAACGTTTGCGGCAAACAGCTATGGCTGGCAGACGGAGGATTATCTCATTAAGGCGACGTTGTTTAACGGAGACGAAGCCTACGAGAGCATTGCCAAGATCAACCCGAACAGCTGGAACAAAATTGCGGTATCCATCGAGGATTGGGCGCATCGGGATGCGATCACGAAGATCGAATTCGCGTTCATGCTCAATTTTGACCACGGCGGCTTGAAGCCAGGAGATCCCGGCTATGAATATTGGGGAGGCAATTATCAAATCGATTATCTCAGCGGGTCGAACGCGATCGGCATGGACTTCAGCATCGACGGTGAAACGGAAGGATTTACCGCGCAGGGGGCGGCCGTGAGCGCGGCCGGCGGCGAGCTGCTGCTGGATGTGTCGGATGCTGCTCCGGTGCTGCAGTCTCCCATGATCATTCAGGACATCGAGCATTACAATACGCTCAGCGTAAAGCTTCGGAATGATGCTTCGTTCCATAAAGTAAGGGTCGAATGGGTGACGGAGGAGAGCCCGGCCTGGGACACCGCCAAATCGGAGGAATTCGATATTGCGGCTAATCACGCCTCGTCCGCCGAGTATGAGTTCAATCTGTCGCTGAGTCCCGACTGGACCGGTACCTTAAAACAGTTCAGGCTGTCGTTCTTAAGCGAGGACGGAGCAAGCGGAGGACAGATCGGCATCGATCAGATCCGGTTCAAGCAGCTGGCGCCGATCGAGCGTTTCCCGGGAGAGCTGACCAGGCATGAGATCGCCTCCTCTCTCGACCGGATCATCATCGAAGGAGTGCTCGACCCGGAAACGGTCGATTCCTATGAGAGCGCAAAGCTTCAATTGTTTGAGCTCCAGCCTTACGAATCGGATCGAGACCTGCAGAATCGGGCGCCGTTAGCCGAGCAGGATTTGTCCGAAAGATTCACGTTCGACATCGGCTTGGCGGACGACGCGGGCCATACCCGGATATATTCCAAATTCGCCGTTGCCATCGTCCGGCAGGACGGGACGATCGACCTTGTAGACCGAGCCAAGTATGTGAGCAATCCGGATGCGCTCGCGCTCGGAACTTATCCGTTCCCGGTTGCGAAGAGCAAAAAGGGGCTCCAGGTGCAAATGGTGGGCGATGCGGAGGATTTGGGCATCAGTCACGCGGCGCTGAATGTGGACTACAATAACGCCTTATATATCGATGGCACGGTTAACCCCGCCAATACGTTCGAATACGTGCATGAGGGAGAGACTTTTTACTTCAAGAAGGATTGGATCGAAGAGAGGGATAATTCCATTAAGAGCTTGTCGGATAACGGGGTGACGGTATCCCTGATCCTGTTGATGTATAAGACCGGGATGGACGCCACAACGCCAAACCGGTATCTCCTCCATCCGGATGCGACCGACGGCATTGTGTATGCCTTCAATACAACGGATGAGTTCGGCATGAAGTACTATAAAGCGATTACCGCCTTCCTGGCGGAACGCTACACGCGCGAGGACGAGAAATACGGAAGGGCCGTGAACTACATCGTCGGCAACGAGGTGGACGCCGGGGAGACATGGTACAACATGGGCAATGATAAGACGGTGCGAGAGTTCGTATCGGACTATGCCCGGACGGTGCGTCTGACGAATACGATCGTAAAAAGCTACTACAGCAACGCCAGAGTATACATCTCGCTCACGCATAACTGGGACCAGCAGCTGCCACCGACACAGATCGGCTCGTTTGACGGCCGCTCGATTATCGACACGCTGCAGGCGGAGATTGCTGCGGAAGGCGATATTCCATGGCATATCGCTTATCACCCATACCCGGAGAACCTGTTCGATCCGCGGGCATGGATTGCACCCCAGTCGCTGGAGCAATTCGATACGCCAAAAATCACGTTCAAGAACCTGCACATCCTTGTAGAATACATGAACCAGCCGAAGTTCCTGTACGGTGATGAAGCGCGCCGGATCATCCTTTCGGAGCAGGGCTTTCATAGCGGCGACAATTCGCCGGAGAGCCAGCGGGTGCAGGCGGCCGCTTATGCGTATGCCTATTACATTACCGATTTTCTGGACGGGATTGACTCCTTCATCTTGCACAGGCATGTGGATCATGCCGGAGAATACGGCTTGAACCTCGGTCTGTGGACGCATGATCCAGACACGAGTAAAGGCTTAAACATCCCTGACGAGCACAAGCTCGTATACGATGTGTTCAAATATATCGATACCGAGCGCTCGCTCGAGGTGACGGAATTCGCAAAACCGATCATCGGCATCGGCGATTGGACGGAGATCGCGCCGGCTTTTGATGCCAGCAAGCTCGCGCGGCGGGAAATGCCGGATGCAGCCCAGGCCGAGGCGATTCAGGTCGGCCAGCTGGAAGGGGCCGAGGTCAGGTTTGATTTCGAACAAGACGATCAAGGCTGGACCAAAGCGGAATACGTCTCCCAGGTCGGAATGGATGATTCCATCGCCGCCAGCGGCAGCCGGTCACTGAAGGCATCCGTGATGGGGAGAGCACAGCTGGGCGACAGCAAAGGGATTGCCAAGACGTTCGATCAGCCATGGAGCGCCGAAGGCAAGCGGTACCTGTTCTTCGGCATTCATCCTTCGCAAGGTCCGGCGTCGGCCGAAGCTTATACTGTACGGGTGAAGATCTACAGCGATCAGCATATACTTGAAGCGGAAGAGAATGTCCCGGCGAAGCAGTGGACCCAAGTGGCAGTCGATCTTGGAGAATGGGCGCATAAGGACCGCATAACGAAAATTAAAATCTGGATTGCCCCGGAGAACCGGATTCCTTGGTCTGGCGGTTCCTTCCATGTCGACGGCATCGGTCTTGCGGACAGCATCGAACGGGTGAAGCTTGCCGCAGCTGTATCGCCCGAGCAGCCGGATGGACGCGGGGACTGGTACCTTCAGCCGGTGAACGTGTCCATCGAGGCGGAAGGCGGCGTACCTGAAGGCTGGAGCATTCAATATCGCGTCAACGGCGGAGAGTGGCAGGCTTACGACGCCGCATTTACGATCGATACGGACGGTGTCAATACGGTCGAATACCGCGCCGTCCATACATCGGGTGAAACTGGAAAGTCCACATCGCTGGCCATTCCGATCGACCGGACTGCGCCGAGCGTGAATGTTACGCTTGATCAAGCGGTGCTGTGGCCGCCGAATCAGAAGCTCGTGCAGGTGAATGCGGTCGTGGAAGCAAGCGACGAAGCTTCGGATATCGACTCGGTCGTTCTCACTTCGATTACGAGCAATGAAGAACTGCAGCCTGAGGATATTCAGGATGCGGACTACGGCACGCCCGATACCGCCTTCCTGCTGCGGGCAGCAAGGTCAGGCCAGGGCTCCGGCCGAATCTACACGATAACGTATACCGTTACCGATCAGGCAGGCAATGAGACGGTGGCTACGGCTGAAGTACAGGTACCGCATGACGGGTCAGAGATGAAAGAGAGTGGTTTGGCAGAGGTCGAATGAACAGGGGATGGACGACATGCTTAGGATACAAAATCCAAGGGTCAACGGGCTCAATGCGCCGCCGGGGCTGGATGAGCGGTTTCCTGTATTCTCCTGGCAGTTGACCGGCACTAGGCGGGGAGAGGAGCCGGCTGCCTGCCGGGTGAAGGTAGCCTCAACGAAGGCGGGTCTTCGCAGCGAGGATGGGGAAGTCTTATGGGATAGCGGGAAGCGCTGCGGTCATGAGCTGTCCCTGTCTTATGAAGGACCCGCGCTTCGCGGAAACCGGCGCTATTGGTGGCAGGCCGAGGTGTGGGACTGCGACGGGAGCCGTTATGCGATGGAACCTGCCTGGTGGGAGACGGGACTATTCTCTGGCGACTGGCAGGCGGAGTGGATCTGGCGAGCAGGCGACATTGTGATCAATGATTTCGTCTATTTCCGCAAAACCTTTGAGCTTGGCGCACCGGTCGTTCGCGCAAAATTATTCGTCTCGGCCCATCATATTGTGCAGTTGTATGTAAATGGGCAGCGGGTAAGCGGCTTCGGGTCGCCTGCGCCGACGGGAGTTCCCCGCCGCAAGTTTTACCTGGCGTATGACGTCACCTCCTTGTTGTCCCATGGCGCCAATTGTATCGGGGCATGCGTCCATTATCTGGGGGGCAGCGGCCAGAACTATGTCGACGGCTCCCCGGGACTTCTGCTGCAGCTTCATGCGGAGCATGCGGACGGCAGCGAGTCGCTCGTCGCCTCCGATCGGAGCTGGCGGACGCTTCGGCGCATCCCGCATCGGATCGGGACTTCTTATCAACAGAACCGCCGTCTGTCCGCCGTGGAGGATTACGACGGGGGCCTGCTGGATCCGAGGTGGCTTACTCCGGCTTACGACGATTCATTATGCGATCCTGCCGTTGCGGCCAGCCCGGATTGCCGAGCGTGGCCACTGATGTGGCAGCGGCTCCCGGAAGGAGCGGAGCTGGAGCTAATCCAGCCGACCACCGCGGGGCAGCCGAGGAAGGGGGCAGAAGGCTGGGTTCAGGTGTTCGATGCGGTGAAAATCGTCTCTGGTTGGCCTCGGATTACGCCTCCCGGCAAGGCTGGGGTGACGGTGCAGCTGCGTTACGCGGAATCGCTGGACCCGGACGGCCGGGTGCCGCATCAGGTCTGCAATGAAATCTCGCATAGCTATTTCGACCGTTATACGATGCACGGCCGGGGAGGTCCCGAGTGCTGGCAGCCGGATTTCAGCTACAAGGCCTTTCGCTATGTCGAGGTGACCGGATATCCAGCTCCTCTGGAGAAGGGACAGCTGACCATCTGCGCAGCGGGAACGGACATGGAGCGAACGGGACATTTCCGCTGTTCCTCCGCTTTCATCAACAAGCTGTATGACGTTTGCATGCAAACCCAGCGCAACAACGTGCTGGGCCAGGTCGTGGACTGCCCGCATCGCGAGCAGGCGCAGTATTTGGCGGATACCGATCTGCAGGCCGAGGCCTTGCTGTATAATTTCGAAGCGGTTCCGGTGCTGGACAAAACGCTGGGGGATTTCGCGGACGGGCAGCTTCCGGATGGCACCTTTCCGTTCGTGTTCCCGTCGAACTACTTGCATCCGGACTTCAATCTTCGTATTCCGGAGTGGGATTTGCATTATGCGACGCTGCTTTGGAAGCTGTACCGTTTTACCGGGGATCGGCAGCTGCTTCTCCGCCATTACGGGCCGATGCGGCAAATGATTGACGCCTACATCTCCGGGGCGTCGCCGGAGACCCGCTTAATACCGGTCGGAGATGGCTGGCATATCAGCGATTGGCCATATCCAACGGTTGAGCATGAGGGCGAGTTCCTGACGGTGCAGCAGATTAAAGCTTGGCAGGCGCTCCGGATTGCGGCGGAAGCGGCGGATGTGCTGGGCAAGGCGGAGGACCAGGAAATGTATGAACGACAGGCTGCGGCATTGCGCTCAGGTATTCTGACTTTCCTATACGATCCGTTCCGAAAGCTGCTTCGCGACAGCTCCGGCTCGCAGGCCTTCCACCAAGGCGTGAATGCGTTGGCGATCTATGCCGGACTGCTGCCGGAGGAGGACCGGGAAGCTGCGGTGGAAGCCGTTGCGGGTATGCCATGGGAGAGCAGAACCGTGCTTTCGCTGCCGCTGGTGCGCTTGTTGTTTGAGGAAGGACGGTCTGAAATGGCTTATCAGCTGCTTAGTAAATCCGATTACCCCGGTTGGGGGTATATGATTGCCCAAGGCGCAGAGACGCTGTGGGAGGGCTGGGACGACATCGAGTCCCACTGCCATGCGTGGAACGGGTATCCCGCCAGACTGCTGCAAGAATATATATGCGGTATCCAGAGCGGCAAGCCGGGATTTGCGGAGGCTCGAATCCGTCCCTTTTTCCCGGATGAGCTTGAGTTCGCCGAGGCTGCGGTGCCAACTGTGAGGGGAAGCATCAATGTGCGCTGGGAGCGGGTTCTGCGCGGCGGGATTCGGCTGCGAGTTACACTGCCCTGCACGATGAAGGGGCTTGTTGTCCTTGATTCGCGGCCTGATCGTCCCATAACAAGCATAGCGGACCGGGATGAGCCGGTCTGGGAAGATGGGGCCGTCCTTCGGGACTTTCCGGGGATCGCGGGGTGCCGGCTTTGCGGAACGCGGCTGGAATTGGAGCTTCTGTCGGGGGACTATGAGCTGATGATTCGATATGCCGGTGAGGGCTTGTAGCGATTTTGGCGATCTTCCAAGAGAGTACGCTCTGGACGGCGAAGCGGAAAGTAGGATTTCGGACATAAGGTAACCGAGAAATCATGAAACGCTGGAATACGGCAGAAATGGTGTAGTGGCTAAACGCTGGAATGGAACGGGAAATTGAAGGGAGAGGTCCGCTATCGTCGCGGGATCTCCCTTTTTTATGAAGTGTTATTGGCTGCCAACGAAACCAGCACTCCTCACATTTTGTTGATGAAGTCAAGAGAAGGGAGAAATGAAGTAAAAAAGGGTGGTTGACGTTAACTTGGAGCGATACTACAATAGAGAATGCAAACGTTTACATTATAATCGCTTTCGGTTAATTAGCCTATGACAACGCATCTGAAGGTTCAGCATCTTTCAGCAGACTTTGTCGGGGAATGTCGTCAGTTTCGAAGAATTGAAAGCCCTTACCCATTTATGCAAGCGTTTGCGCAAACGGTAGCACTCAATCAGTATTGTACATTTAACGAAAAAAGGAGGCTTTTGATGATGAGTAGGGCCGTAATGAATCCGGCAATGAAGCGAGCATGGTCCATCCTGGTGATTCTATCCTTGGTGCTGTCCATGCTGGGCATCTCTCCTGCAACGGTACATGCGAACCAGGCGCCAAGCAAGGTTGTCCTCGTCGGCAGCCTGCAAACCAAGCTGGGCCATGACAAGGACTGGGACCCTGCGGCGGCGGTTACCGAAATGACCGCTACCGCTGACGGCGAATACCGTCTGACAGGGGTACTGCCGGCAGGAACGTATGAGTACAAAATCGCGATAATTGGCGATTGGAACGAAAGCTACGGATTCGACAATTACTCGAACCGCAATGGTGTCAAGAAGGGCGATAACATTGAGATTACACTCGATAAGGAGACCGAGGTAACCTTCTACTATCATCACGGTACACATCGGATTGCCGATTCTACATATTACAAGCCGCTTGCCGCGGACAAGCTTCCGCGGGTCATTGGCAGCTTCCAGACCGGCATTGGTGAAGCCGCCGATTGGTCTGCTTCAGATGCGCGGCTCATGCTGCAGGATACGGATTATGACAATGTTTATACCGTGACGGCAGACGTTTACGGCGGCGATCATGAATACCAGATCGCGCTCGGGGCGGATTCAGCCGCCGAGGTCTATCCGGCAAGCAAAGAAACGCTCAAGCTGCCAGAGGACGCTGCGGTCACCTTTGCTTACAACGCGCTGGATCACAGTGTATCCGCAACCTATCAAATTCCGCAGCAGCCGGCCAACCCGGCGGATCCGATCCCGGTCGATCATGTTCGGGTTCATTACCAGCGGATGGACGGCAATTACCGCAATATGGGGCTGTGGATTTTTGGCGATGTCGCGTCACCGTCTGCAAATTGGCCGGCAGGTGCGACACCATTTCCTGACGGGCAAGTCGACGAATACGGCGCCTTCGTGGACATTCCGCTGAAAGCGGACGCCAAGAAGGCCGGCATCGTGGTCGTTGACCGGGTCAGCGGCAACAAGGACGGCGGCGACAAAAACTTCGCTGTTACGTCTCCGGAGATGAACGAGGTATGGCTCAAGGAAGGCTCCGATACGGTATACCTCTTCGAGCCGGTGGATCTGCCGGCGGACACCGTACGGGTTCATTATCAAAGACAGGACGGTAACTATTCTTCATACGGCCTATGGCTGTGGGGAGATGTGGCCGCGCCTTCGGAGAACTGGCCTACCGGCGCAACCATGTTCCCTGCGGGTCAGACAGACCGTTACGGGGCTTATGTCGACATTCCGATGAAGGCCGATGCGCAGAAGATTAACTTGATCGTGCTGGATCCGTCGAAGGGGGATGCAGGCAAGGACGGAGGCGATCGCGGCTTTGCTTTAGTCGACCGTTACCAGCATCTGTTCTTGAAAGAGGGAGACAATACGGTGTATGTATCTCCTTACGGAGAGGTTGCAACCGGGCTGGTCTCGGCCGAAGTGCTGGCTCCAGGCAAGCTGCGTCTTGGCTTTACAATGACGGACGGGCTGGAAGCCGGCGCTGTCCAAACCGAGCTGCAGATCCGCGACAAAGACGGCAGCACGGTCAATGTCGGCAAGGTGAGCATCCTTGATGGCACGACGGTGGAAGTGGAGGCTGATTTTACGCTGGACCAGGTGCCGCTTCAGGTCACCTATGCCGGGAAGACCGTAACGGCCTCCACCGGCTGGCGCATGCTGGACGAGATGTACGCCTACGAAGGCGATGATCTCGGCGCGACCTATCAAGGCGGAGGTGCTGTACTGAAGCTGTGGGCGCCGACGGCGGACAATGTGGCGGTGAATGTGTACGATA
The DNA here is from genome assembly GCF_038597315.1 of Paenibacillus sp. FSL M8-0142. Taxonomy (NCBI): domain Bacteria; kingdom Bacillati; phylum Bacillota; class Bacilli; order Caryophanales; family Paenibacillaceae; genus Paenibacillus; species Paenibacillus sp. FSL M8-0142. Next base: position 6,274,008 of record NZ_CP152008.1, on the reverse strand, counting down.
AAGGCGACGCGACAAAGCTGATTGGAACCGTCCCGCTGCATAAGGGCGATCGCGGCGTATGGTCGGTGGAGCTGAAGCCGGGAGACCTCGGGATTGCCGACTTTAGAGGCTATTACTACCAGTATGAAGTGACCAACCAAGGCGTTACGAAGAAGGTGCTGGATCCTTACGCCAAATCGATGGCGGAGTTTCGGGTCAACACGAAGGGCGAAGCAGGACCGGACGGCGACACCGTCGGCAAGGCTGCGATAGTGGACTTGAGCGGGACAGACCCGGCCGGCTTCGACTTCGCGAATATCCCGGGGTATCAGCAGCGCGAAGATGCGATTATTTGGGAAATCCATGTCCGGGATTTCACGTCCGATCCTTCGATCGAGCACGATCTGAACCATGCGACATGGGGATCCTATGATGCCTTCAAAGAGAAGCTTGAGTACATTAAATCCCTCGGCGTGACGCATGTTCAGCTTCTGCCCGTCATGGCATGGTATTACGGCGACGAGGCCGCCATGAAGAACCGGGAGCTGGAATACTCCGCGAAGGACAACGAATACAACTGGGGCTATGACCCGCACAGCTATTTCTCGCCGGACGGCGCTTACTCGGAGAATCCGGCCGATCCGGAGCTTCGGATCAAAGAACTGAAAGCGATGATTCATGCGATCCATGAAGCGGACATGGGCGTCGTTCTCGACGTCGTGTACACGCATATGGCCAAGGCCGATTTCCTGAACGATATCGTGCCGAATTATTATGCCTTCCAGGATGCCAACGGCAATTTCATCGGCGGGTTCGGCAATAACCTGGCCACCAACCGCAAAATGGCCGAGAAGCTGATGGTAGATTCGGTGAAATACTGGTTTAAGGAATACAAAATCGACGGCATGCGCTGGGACATGATGGGTGATGCCACATATGAGGCTGTCCAGAATGCGTATGACGCTGCAGCTGCAATCAATCCGAATGCGCTGTTCATCGGCGAAGGCTGGGTGACATTCGGCGGGCATCTATCCGATCCATCCCTGGCAGGCAAAGGCGCAGACCAGAACTGGATGGATAAAACGGATGATGTCGGCGTATTTTCCGATGAGTTCCGCAATGAGCTGAAATCGGGCTTCGGCCATGAAGGGGAGCCTAGATTCATTACCGGCGGGGCACGCGACATTCAGACGATTTTTAACAATATCAAGGCACAGCCAAGCAATACGAAAGAAGACGATCCGGGCGATATCGTGCAGTATATCGAAGCTCATGATAATCTGCCGTTATATGACATCATCGCGCAGTCTATCAGGAAGGATCCTTCCGATCCGTCGAATGATCTGGAGATCCATAAGCGGATCCGGCTTGGCAACCTGATCACGTTAACATCCCAGGGAACGGCGTTCCTCCATGCCGGGCAGGAATACGGCCGCACCAAGCAATGGAAGGGGCAGGGGGTTCCGGAGCAGAAATATCACGAATTGTTTGATGAGAACGGCAGGAGCTTCGGCTATTTTATTCATGACTCCTACGATTCCTCGGATGCGATCAATATGTTCGACTGGGCGAAGGCGACGGATGAAGTCCAGTTTCCGGAGAACAACAAGACGCGGGAGTATACCACAGGCCTGATTGAGCTTCGGAAATCAACCGACGCATTCCGGCTCGGCGATCGCGGCTTGGTGGATTCCAATGTGACGCTGCTGCAGATTCCGGAAGTAAAGGCGCAGGACTTGGTGATCGCGTACAAAAATAAGGCAACGGACGGCACCGGATCCTATTATGTGTTCGTGAATGCCGACAATCGGGAGCGTTCGCTGACGCTGAGCGAGGACTTGACCTCCGGGCAAGTGCTCGTGGACGACGATGAAGCCGGCACGAGCGGGGTCACAACGAAGTCGGGCTTCACGCTGACATCCGGCTCCATTGCGCTGGAGCCGTTGACCGCGGTCGTTATTAAGATGAACCCTGCCACGAACCCAGGAGGCAACGACGGCGGCAGCCCTGGCGCAGGCTCCGGCGGCGGTTCAGGCAACGGAGATGGAGGTGCCGGTGGCATTGCTCCGCCGACGAATCCGGCGAAGCCGCAGCAACCGGAGACCGGTCAGCGAATCCTTACCGAGGACATGCTGAAGAGCGGACAGGGCAGCGTAACGATCGGACTGCAAGCAGGGGACAAGGAGATCCTGCTGCCGCTTCAGGCAGGCGATTTGCTGGGCACGAAGGCACTGGAGCTCAAACGGGAAGGCTTGGTGGTACGACTTCCTGCCTCACTGCTAAGTTCGCTGCAGAAGCTGGTACCGGCAGGCCAGGGGAAGAATGCCGTGATCTCCTTCACGCTGGAGGAGATCGCGCAGCAGAACGCGGATGCAATGACGACTAAGGCGGCATCGTCCGTGAAGGCCAAGATCAAGCGCGGCGGCAAGATGTACGACGTTCAGCTTGCCGTTAAGCTGTCCGACGGCACGGAATACAAGCCGGAAGCGTTCGCTTCGCCGATTACGTTCGGGTCGGCCCTGGAAGCGGGGATCAATGCCAAGTGGGCAGGAATCTACCGTATTGCAACCGATGGAGGTTTGATGTATATCGGCGGCAAGTCGGGTGATGGCTATTTGACCGCGCAGCTTAATCAACCTGGCATATTCGCCGCTTGGGAGTACGATAAGTCATTTGCCGACCTTGCCGGCCACTGGGCGGAGCAGGCGGTTAAGGAGCTGGCGGCCAAGCATATCGTGAACGGCACCAGCGAATCGACATTCAGCCCGCAGCAGCAGCTGACACGGGCGGAATTCGCGGCTATGCTCGTACGTGCATTGCATTTGGAAGCCGATCAAACCGAGGCTGTCTTCCGTGACGTCGACAGCTCGGCGTGGTATGCTTCCGCCGTCGCCGCCGCGAGCCAGCATGGACTGGTGAATGGCAAGGGCAGCGGGATGTTTGCGCCTCACGCGGCGGTGACCCGTCAAGAAATGGCGGCCATGCTCCTGCGTGCTTACGAAGCGAACGGAACAGCTCCTAAAGCGCCGGCTCCTAAGGATCAGGAGCAAATCTCGGCGTGGGCAGCAGAGATGGTGGAAGAGGCGCTGACGCACGGCCTGATGAAGGGCCGCACGGACGGCAGCTTCGCACCGAAGGATGCAACGACCCGGGCGGAGAGCGCTCAGGCGATCTTGAACCTGCTGAGCAAACGGCAATAAGCAGAATTGGAATTGGGGAATTCAAGCAATCCTGCTCATGCAGGGGAGCGTTGGCGATGACCGCGGGGACGTAATAATAAAACTGGCGAATAACGAACAACGGGCACCCTTTGGGGTGTCCGTTTCTATTCGTCATACAAAATAGGCGATATCGGCCCATCGAATAACTGCTGGAACTCCGCAACCGTTTCGGCCTTATATATGAGCATTAAGATCCTCGATCATGCATGTTTTGAGTGGCAAGGCGCTTGATTTCGTATGCTCTGATTGTCGAGCGTAGCAATAGCGCGGAAATTCTTGCTTAGTCCCAATCCATGAAAAAGGCAACCTATCCCCGGTGACGGGTCAGGTTGCCTTAAGTTGTCTTGCTTTAAGTCTTCTTATTAGACTTTAATTACGCCTGTCGTATGCAGCAGAACGAGGACAACCAGAATCGGTGCAATGTATCTGAGCATGAACAGCCACACGCGGAACCATCCGGCTTTGAGGCCGGCGGCATCGGCTGCTTTTTTCCAGAAGTATCCTGCAAACAAGGTTGTAATCAAGCCGCCTACCGGAAGCAGGATATTGGACGTAATGAAATCAAGCCAGTCAAAGAAATTTTTGCCGCCGATGTCTTCAAGGCCGGGTACGATCCCGAAGGACAATGCGGATGGAAGACCCAGCAGCAGCACCAGCGAGCCTACGATAGCAACGGCTTTCGTCCGCCCCCAATGCCAGCGGTCCATGACATACGACACGGGCACCTCGAGCAAGGAGACGGCCGAGGTCAATGCGGCGATAGCAAGAAGGATGAAGAACAATCCGCCGAAGAATGCGCCGAGCGGCATTGCCGAGAAGGCAGCCGGCAGTGCGATAAATACGAGCGACGGACCGGCATCCGGTGCGATTCCGAAGGACGCGGTCGTTGGAAAAATAATCAGGCCGGCGATAAAAGCATAGATCAAGTCTCCGGCGCCAATAGCAAGGGTAGCTTGTCCAAGCGACTGCCGCTTGTCCACATAGGCCCCATAAGTCAGCAATATCCCCATTCCAAGCGACAAGGAGAAAAAGGCATGGCCGAGAGCGACCAGTGCAGCCTCTGCACTCAGCTTCGAGAAGTCCGGGTTCAGGAAGAAGGATACCCCCGCGCCGGATCCCGGAAGCGTGACCGCCCGTATCATCAATACGATCAGCAGGATGACGAGACCCGGAATCAGAATTTTATTGAATTTCTCAATTCCGCCGGAGACGCCTTTGGCGACAACCCATCCGGTGAGTGCAATCGCAACGACCTGCCATACAATCGGCATATAGCCTGCCGTGAAGGAGCCGAACTGTCCGGTAAAATCGGTGCTCTCATACAGTGCACCGCTAAAGGACATGACCGCATAATGGAGCGTCCAGCCCGCCACAATGACATAGAACGTCAGAATCAGGAATGGAGCGATGACCTGCAGCAATCCGAGATGGCCGAATATTTTGGCTCCTCCAGCTTTCACGAAGGAAGTGGCCGCACTGCCGCGGCCGGCTCGTCCAATCGCGAGTTCAGCGAGCAAGACCGGCAAACCGATCAGGATGAGACAGATGATAAAGAGCAAGAAGAAGGCGGCGCCGCCATGCTCACCCGTAATGTACGGAAACTTCCACATGTTGCCGAGTCCGACGGAGCTTCCGATGGCCGCCAGTATGAAACCCGCTGAAGAAAAACGATCCTGTTTTCCGGATGCAGCTGGGTCGTTTAGCTGTTTTTTCATAGATGTTCCCCCAGTAGATTTTTTATTTAAGTTTCTCTATTATATTTCAAGTTTGCTTATAAGGCATAAGTAAATTTTCCTAATACGTCCGAGTGCGCAGGCCACGGCCGCTAAATTGGGAGTTTCGTCACAACTCCGCGTTATCCGAAACAGCTTTGTTTTGTACCATGTGCGCCGCCTGTTCCATGCCTGCCAACCCATATCTTATTGAATATTTGCCTGATTGTCGATAGATTTATTGGTTTTGGAGCGGCTAATGTCTTCAAGCAGGCCATTGCCCTAGAAGACTATCCGCTAAAAATCATTGAAAACTGACCCTTTAAAAGCGATGGGCCCTCAGCTAGAGTAGGAGATAATTTGGGGAGACAAAACATACTGAACGAAAGGAAGGTGCAAAATGGATAGAAAAGAGCTGCGCCAGGTGCTTCGGCTTCCGCATATTATTGCGTTATATCTCGGTTCGGTGATCGGGTCCGGCATTCTGCTCATCCCCGGCTTAACGGCAGAGCTGGCAGGTCCCGCATCGCTCATAGCCTGGCTGGCCATGTCCATCCTGGTTGTTCCGATGGCCGTAACAATGGGGCTGTTGGCGTCAAGGCACCCGAGTTCCGGCGGCGTATCCCATTTTGTCAGGCTGGCCTTTGGCCGCCATTACGGCAATCTGGTCGGTTGGCTGTTCCTATTGTCGGTGCCGATCGGGGGACCGGTCCTTGCGGTAACGGGAGCACAGTACGTGGCTGTTTTGCTTGGGTGGGGCAGTATGGAGACGTATATCCTTGCCCTGCTCATATTCATCCTGCCTTTGGTTATGAACGGGTTTGGGCTAAAATTAGCCGGGAGGGTGCAAATGATCGTCGTAGCCTTAATCCTCGGCATCCTGCTGCTGGCAATCTGCACGTCGGTTCCGCATTATGACGCCGCTCATTTCACGCCTTTTCTTCCGCACGGCGGGCTGAGCGTGTTTCAGGCAGCTGCTTTAATGTTCTGGTGCTTTATCGGCTGGGAGGCGGTGACCCACCTGTCGGCCGAGTTCGTTGACCCGAAGCGGAATGCTCTTCGCGGTGTGATATGGAGCGCCGGCATCGTAGCGATCATATATTTTGCCGTGGCATTCATGAACGTGGCAACCCGAAGCTACGGCCAAGAGGAGGGCTCGGCAACTTCCCTGAGCGCCATGGTGCAGCTGACGCTTGGCCCGGCAGGCGGGTGGATTGTTGCCGCGGCCGCGCTCTTTATTTGCTTCGCTGCACATAATGCGTATTCAAGCGCAGCCTCCCGCATTGCGTTAACGCTGGCTCGGGAAGGGGCCGCACCGCGGTGGATGGGTACGTTGAACGGCAAATACGGGACGCCTGTCGGCGGACTTGGTTTTATCGCAGCCGGCGGAATTCTCGCTTTGTGCGTCTTGGGGAGCGGTGCGGTAACGTTAAACGAATTGATTGCTCTGCCCAATGCGACATTTATAGCAACGTATGTCGGCGGCTGCCTTGCCGGATTCAAGCTGCTGCGGGACGATCGCATAGGAAGGCTGGCTTCCGGGGTATCGCTTGTCGTGACGGTGGCTCTTTATCCATTCCTGGGATGGCCGGCCGTCTATCCGCTTGCCGTCGTCGCCGTTGCGGCGTTTTGGAGAAAGCGTCACACGGGTTGGCTTGCACGGAAGAAGGGCACAGATTTTATAGCCGCCCCTGAAGACGGGGAGGCCCCAAAGTTGTGATAGCTGGTCACAGCTTCGCAATTTCGCAGTTTCGGGACACCCTAATCATGACAGTCGGCAGGTGACGTCACAAATGCGGCAGCTGAATTGTCTTCATTATGAGGTAAGGATAGAGAAATGCAGAAGTGACGAGGAGGGAGCTTATGCTGCTGGAACAAATTTATACCGCCTATCGACCGCTTCTGTTCAGCCTCGCATACCGAATGCTGGGAAGTGCCGCCGATGCGGAGGATATTGTACAGGACGTCTTTTCCCAATTTGTTGCGATGGACCAAGGTGAGGTATCGAATGTAAAGGCGTACTTGGCAAAAATGACCACGAACCGCTGCATCAATCTCCTGCGCTCGTCCCGCCGTCAGCGCGAGACTTATACAGGACCTTGGCTGCCGGAGCCGCTGCCGATTGACGGGCCGGTAATGCCGGCCGATCCCGCCGAGCGCCGTGAAAATATAGGCTATGCTTACCTGGTGCTCCTGCAGCAGCTGACGCCGCTGGAACGTGCAGTGTACGTATGCAAGGAAACGCTAGGGCTGGAATACAAGGATCTGGCGGAGATGCTTGGCAAGACGGAGCCCGGCTGCAGGAAAATCTTCAGCAGGGCCAAGCAGAAGATTGGCCGAATCTCATGGAATACGGACACGCGGCAGCACCGGATAGAAGCGCAGGAGCGTTTTGTCGAGGCATTCTTGAAAGCTTCCGATGAGGGTAATTTCAAACCTCTGCTGGCATTTTTGACGGATGAGGTAACGCTCATCTCGGATGGAGGGGGCAAGGCAAGAGCTGCGCTTAAGCCCATTCTGGGGGTCGATCGGGTACGCGCCTTTTTCGAGGGGCTTTCGGCAAAGGGTAGATTTCGTGAAGGCTTTGAGCCGGTTGCGGTGAATGGGGAGCCCGGGCTTCAGCTGAAACAGAACGGCCGGGTTACGCTGGTGCTGACCGTAGAGTGGGAGCCTGACGGCTCCCGCATCAGACGGATCTTTCTTATGGTAAATCCCGATAAACTGCTCCGATTTAATCAAAGCAGCCCGGGAACATGCCGGTAGACACGCCGATCCGGTTCCAGGCATTGATCGTGCTGATGGCCAGGATCAGATCGACGTATTCCTTCTCGTCGAAATGCTCCCGCACGCGCGCATAGACGTCATCGGGAACGCCGGCCTCATGGAGCTTCGTCACGCATTCGGTCAGCTCCAGAACGGCGCGCTCAGCCTCGGAATAGATCGGTACTTCCCGCCACATTGGGAGGAGAAGCAGCCGATCGGTGCTTTCCCCCATGGACAGCAAGTCCTTGGCGTGCATATCGACGCAATACGAGCAGCCGTTGACTTGGGATGCCCGAAGCTTGATCAGTTCGTACAGCTTGTGGTCAAGGCCGCTGTTTTTGGCGGACTGCTCTAAGGCGAGCAGCGACTTAAAGGCATTTGGATTGACGGATCTGTGATTCATTCTAAGGGTCATGGGAGGGTCTCCTTTGCGGTTGTTTTATTTTGTGTTCACCCTTATGACAACCGGGTCCATGGAATTGTGACGTCCATCCGAAAAAAGTTTTGACCAAGCAAATCCAGCAACTTCTAGTGGACTTTAGCTGTGGACCTTAGTTGACGATACCCTATCTAAGGCAGTTTAAGGGATAATTATCAGCGGCATGACTGTGCCAGCTCGGAGAACCCCTCCGACAGAACCGGATTATCGGCAGTGAAAAAACAGCAGCCCGTCCTGGGCAGAGATTCTGCCGGAAGGGCTGCTGTTTTTGTGGGCGAGAGAGCCCGCTTAGGCTGTCAGCCGTGAAAAATGAGGGAGCGGCCGGATTGCGGGCTTCGCGCAGCTGCTAAATGGTTGGCTGCACACGAATTGGCTGCGACGTGCGTTAATGGCTTGTCGTACCAGCGTGGACGCTAAGCAACGCACCGGTGGTATCATCATGACTTATTTTCCCTGTCTAATTGGAACGCGAAGCTCGTCATCAGGCTGGGTGGTCGTATAGTTATAGATATACAGCTCTTGCTCGGTTCCGGTATAGTTCTCATAAACGTCCATATGCTGATTATTTCCGTCTCCGAATACCCCGAGGATGGCAGGTCTTCCGTATTCCCGATCCTTGCCGTCCAGATAATAGGTTTGATTCACTCCGCCGAACGCAGAATCCGTGCTGCTGGATTGTACGTACAGATTGCCGTCCTTCATGTAGTAGGTCCAGGTGACCGGATAACCCCCAATGATGGAGCTTACCGTTTGCCGCTCTGTGGAGATCCCGGTTAGCCGAACCACCGGATTATCATCGCCCTTGTGCTCATCGACCCGATGGTTAGCAATCAGCGTTAGTGGTTGTTGGGCCAAGCTTTCAGGCGTAAGGCCGGCCATTTCGAACCGAAGCTCCGTTTTGTTTGATTGATTCGGCACAGTCCACACGTTGCCATTGAGAAGCTTGCCGCCCACATCCAGCTTGTAATTCATATAGTGGGCCCTTGTAAATTTCTCTTCATGGGTCAAGACGAGCCGAACCTGAGTTGGCGTGACGATCATTTCTGCGATTTTCGTTCCCCCTGGTACCTCGGTGAATGGAATATTCAACTCTTCCTTAAACGAGCTGTCCTCCAGCTGCTTCTTCGAAAGGGAGGTGCCCAGGCTCCAAGTTCCATCGGCCCTTCCGATCGTGCGATCATATTTGAGCTGGAACGTCGTTCCTTCGGCGCGCAAGGAGGCTGCGGAAAATACCTGTTGGCTCGAATATTCGTCGGACGCTCCCGGTGTCCCGAATACCGGGGTTTCCGTTTCCTTTATACGCGCTCCCTCGTGATTCGTCGCTTCGATCCGAACCCAGCTGTTAGACTGAACGGCCGGATCGGTAAAGGTAATGACGGAATTGAGCAGAACCTTGTCTCCGGGCTGATCGAAGGATTGCAGCGTAACCGTGCCGATCCCGTCCTTCTGGATCTCGAATGTTTGCGTCTCCGGATGGTCGGGACGGAAAGCGATGGTTTGGCTGCCGTCTCCGATAAAGCGGATGTTTTCCACGACAAACTCCATCTCGGCTTGGCGCTCATTCAGCACCCAATCGGTTTCGAAATATCCCTGGAAGACCTGAAGCTCCTCATTCCATTGGTGATAGTAGCGGCCTTTAATCAGCTTGCCGTTGGCATCTTTAAGCCCGATGTTTTCGAAGCTGACAGATTTCCCTTTCGCGGACGCTCCAGGATCGAGACTGTATAAAAGAAAGGTCCGGTTCTCATCCGTAAAGGCGGTATGCAGCGTCAACGTGATGCCGTCTCGGGTGACCGATTGCTCGATCGTTTGGCCGAGCCCCTGCTCCAGGGCAGTCTCAATACCGGCTCTGAAGGACAGAAGATTGGACCAATCATAGGTCACTGCTGCGTATACGGGCGTTGCCATAAGGGCGACAGACAACGAGACTGCAATTGCGGTCCGCTTTCGGCTGCGCGAACGGGGGGCTGCTAATTCTCCTCCGGCGGCTGTCCGCAGCTCGCCCTGCTGGATGCTGCTCCACATCCGGTCGAAATCCGGATAAGGCACCGTGTTCGAGTGTTTCATTAGGTCTTTCATTTGATTCTCAAGACGTTCCAAGTCGTTCCTCTCCCTTCAACCATACGGAATGATTTTGTTCCAGCTTCTTGCGCATCAGCTTCAATGCTTTATGGAGCCTTGACTTCACGGTTCCTTGCGGAATATGCAAGGTATCGGCGATTTCCGCCACCGACAGCTCGCCGATAAAGCGGAGGGTTACCACCGCAAGCAGCTTATCGGGAAGCTGCTTCAGCAGTTTCTCCCATTCGGCCGAGGTCTCTCTCTCGAGCACGACTGCGTCGACCGATTTGATCGATGCGGCCTTGTGTTCATGGAGCCACTGAACCTGGGGCTGCTTCTCGCGTTTCGTCTGGTTTTTCCTAAGCAGATTCAGGCAGTGATTCATCGTGATGCGCATAATCCATGCCCGGATATTCTCGATACGCTTCCAGTCCTGCCGAAATACGGTGACGAATACGTCATGGCATACATCCTCCGCATCCTGCGCGTTTCGGAGCATGTAATAACAAGTCCGGTACACTTCCTTGTTGTACGAATCAAACAGCTCACGTTCGGTCAATTACGGCACTCCTTTCTTCGCGTTATGCTATATAAACAAATGACCCTTGGAAAAGGTTCATTTTCCGAAATAGCCCCAAGTATGGTAGAACAATCCGTTAAAGCTATGACTCTAAGATAGCAAAAGAACATCTGTCCCGCTCTAAAAAAAGAGGGGCAGATGTTCTCGGAATTGATAGGGAGAAGGCATTGCCGAAAATATAAGCAGTTTCGCCGATTAAACCATCCGCAGCCAGCTTACTTGAACTTCGCCTTTTAAGATAAGGAACACATCATGCCGTCCGCATATGGCCTCTACGGACGCCTTGACGGTCGTCCAGGCTTGGCGTCCGCCGGTCGGGATCACCTTGCAGCTTCCGATGATCGGGCCATCTGGGCTGCCTGTTGCGAGAACTAACTCGCCGCCCCGGATATGGCCGGACACTCTGGCCTCGAACGTAGAGACAGGTTCGCTGAACTCAACGTCATGGAAGGCGATCCATCCGCTTTCCGTGGCGACACGGATGCTTTCGCCGCCTTCGCGGCATTCGTCGATGAACACCCCGCTGTAATCGTCGTAATTGACGGCACGGACACGCCCGGATAAGGAACGCGGCGGAATGACTTCTCCTTCCACTTGCAGGATAGCCGTTTCGGCAGCCTGTGAAGAGGAAGGTCCGACCATAACGCTGTATTCACCGCTCTCGATGCAGTAACGCTCGCGCGTGACGTCCCAGAACGCCAGCTCCTCCGCGGCTAGCTCGAAGCTTACCGTTTCCGAGGCGCCCGGGTCCAGGTGAATCCGGCGGAAGCCCTTTAACGTTTTGAGCGGACGCACGACGCGGGAGTTGTTCGCGCTGACGTACAGCTGGACGACCTCGTCGCCGGCGCGATCGCCTTCATTGCGCACCTGAACGGAGACCGTAACCTGACCGTCCGCTTTCATAACGGGTTCGCTGATGGACAGCCGGCCGTAAGCGAAGCGGGTATAGCTAAGACCATGTCCGAACGGGTAAAGCACATCCCCGTCAAAATATTGATACGTACGCTTCCCATTAATGATATCGTAGTCCATCAGGTTCGGAAGCTGATCAACGGATTTATACCAGGTCATGTTCAATCGGCCGCCCGGATTGTAGTCTCCGTATAGGACATCCGCTACGGCACGGCCGAGCTCCTGGCCGGCATGCGACGTGAAGACGATGGAAGGCACGTGCTCCTGCTCCCAGTTCACGGCGAATGGATAGCTGCCCACAATGACAACAACCGTGTTTGGATTCGCTGCATGTACTGCTTGAATCAGCTGCTGCTGGGATGACGGGAGCACGATGTCAGGACGGTCGATGGTTTCCTTGCCGTTAATGAACGGGCTGTTGCCGACAAAAACGATGGCCGTTTCGGCCGCTTTCGCCGCGGCAGCCGCTGCTTCGATGCCATCCTCAACGGTCTCCAGCATAAACGGTGCGGCCTCTGCACCGTCAGCACCGATGGTTAACCGGCCTTGTTCATCCAGAATGACCGGCTTGCCTTCCCATGAAGTCATGACCGTTGTACCGTCCGGAAGCGTTTCGAGACCAAAGGCTTCCTTCACGAACCAGCCGCGGGCTTCGTCAGCGATTGCCTGAAGACCGTTCTCGGTCTCCGTCACGAATTTGCCGCTGCTCACAAGGCGGAGCGTAACGGATCCCCAGCCCCAATCGTTGCGTTCAAAGAGGGCAGCCTCCGAAGACTCGTTCGTTCCGAAGAGAAGCCTGTTATCATCCGCCAACGTCACGTACTGACCGCTGGCCGCGCTGCGCAGGCGCACTTGATCCAGCCCGGTATGGAGGTTCACCTTGCGGCCGTTCATTTTCTCCGTAATGCCTTGGAGCGGCGTGATCCGGTATGGCGGCGTGCCGCTGTACCAGTCGGTAAAGGCTTCATCCGCAAGCGGGCCGATCACCGCTGCCGACGGCATATTGTTGTTCAGCGGCAGCAGGCCGTCGTTCTTCAACAGGACTACGGATTCACGAGCTGCCCGTAAGGACAGCTCGGCATGCTCGGGTGCGCACAGCTTCGATTCCGGGACATGGCTGTATGGATTGCGGTCCTCCGGATCGAATTCGCCGAGGCGGAAGCGCACGCGAAACGTGTTGCGGAGCGCGTGATCGAGATCCTGCTCTGTAAGCAGGCCCTGCTCCAGCGCATCGCGGAGGGCGCGGAAGGAGATCTCCTGGTCATCGGTAATGCTGTCGATTCCGGCCTTTACGGAACGGGCTACAGCCTCGGCGTAGGAATCGACGTAATGATGGTCCATGACGGTGCCGAGCACGTCCCCGGCATCGCCGACGACAAATCCGTCCATGCCCCATTCCTGTTTGACGATCCGGTTTACCTCATCGTTCAGATTGCACGGCGTACCGTTAATGCCGTTATAAGCGGTCATCATCGACTTGGCGCCGCCTTTACGGAAAGCCGGCTCGAAGGCCTTCAAATAGTACTCCCGCTTGTTCCGCGGGTCGATGCTTACCGAAGCGCAGCCGCGGTCAACCTCGTTGTTGTTGCCGTAGAAATGCTTAAGGGTCGCGACCGTTTTGTAGTAGAAAGGATGGTCGCCTTGCATGCCTTGAACGAGTCCGGTGGACAGCTCGCCGGTCAGATGGGGGTCCTCGCCGTAGGCTTCCTCGGTGCGTCCCCAGCGGGGATCGCGCTCCATATCGACGGTCGGCGCCCAGATGGTCAGGCCGTTGACGGCCTTGTCGCGCTGGTAGTAGACGCGGGCCTCATCGGCGATAACTGATCCGATCTGACGCATCAGCTCGGGATTCCAGGTGCAGGCAAGCCCGGTATTTTGGGGAAAGACCGTCGCTTCGCCAAGCCATGCAACGCCGTGGGCACCTTCAGTGCCGTGTTTGTATTTTTGCACGCCAAGACGGGGAATCTCTGCCTGGTATTGGCACATGAGCTCGATTTTCTCCTCCAGCGTGAATCTTGAGACCAGGTCGTTAACCCGTTCTTCCAAGGGAAGATCGGGATTCTGGAATGGATAATTCATAATATAACCTCATTTCTTAGCATGATTGTGAAATGGAAACGCTGTCAGTAACAGCCGAGCAGCGTCTACACATTGCAGCCGAATTGAAATCAACTCTATCATATCGTGGACGGCGGCCGCTTCATACACGCATAATTAGCGTTGTTTTCATGCGATAATTTAGCCTGTTTAGGATTGCGAATCAGGGGAGGATGTTTTATAATCATACCTAGAATTACGATACATAGATTTACTAGGTATGGGAGGGTAGCGGGATGGGCATCAACAAAGAATTGCTGAAGGGCAGCACCGTCATTTTACTGCTGACCGTTTTGAACAAGCGGGAGATGTACGGGTATGAGCTGATCAAGGAGATCGAGCAAAGCTCGGACGGCGTATTCGTTATGAAGGAAGGCACGCTGTATCCGATCCTGCATACGCTTGAGGCGGAAGGGTGGCTTGAATCCTATTGGAGTCAGGTTGATGGACGCAAACGGAAGTATTATCGGATCACGGAGCGGGGGAAGGATCAGCTTCATGAGAAGACCAAAGAATGGATTGCGTTCCGAACCGCTGTAGATACCGTCATCGGGGAGGGAAGCTAACCGTGCGGTATATTGAAGAGTACAGGACGGTACAGGATTTTCTGGACCGCGTGTGCAAGCAGGTTCGGGCAAAGCCCATGCACGCGGAGATCCGGGAAGAGCTGCTAAGCCATATCGAGGAGCGGGCAGAGCTGCTGATGCTGGAGGGGAATGCCGAGGAGCCGGCCGTGCTGGAGGCGGTTCGGCAGATGGGCGAGCCGGAGGAGATCGGGCGAAGTCTGCATATGGCCCACCGGCCGCAGCTGGATTGGAAGCTGCTTGTCATTGTAGGATTGTTCTCGGTAATCGGACTGTTCGGGACAATGAGCGTTTACTATACCGATGTTATTCGCTTTATGCAAATCCCTGATAGGAAGATACTGTTTTTTGGAATAGGGATTTTCCTGCTTATCGTTCTTTATTTTACGGATTATCGAAAATTAAGAAGATTCGCGGGAATCGTATTTTTCTCTGTCTTATTCTTACTTGGATATGTTTTAGTCTACGGTAAGCTGCATGGATACAATACAGGATATTTGGGTATCGGCTTTATTGGGGTCAATATGATTACCTTTTCCTTGCTCCCGCTCCTTGTTGCACAGGCTGGAATGAAACCTGCATTCGAGTGGGGGCGATGGGAGATGGTGCTGAATCTGCTGTATCGGGGCGTTCTGCCAATCGTGCTTTACAGCATGAGCAACTCGGTTATGTATTCTCTTATTTACGCGGCCGGATTCCTTGTCTTGACCTGGAGAACGAAGAAAAAACCGCGGCAATTTGTCCTAATCATGACGCTTCCACTTGCGAGCTTAACGATTTCTCTTTTTACGCATATGGAACTTTTGCTTATTCGGTGGAGGGATATGTTAAACCCGCTTTCCGGCTATAACTGGCATGTTGGCAACAGCATAAGTGCGATTAAGAATGCCGGGTGGTTTGGGCAAGGTTTCGGAGCAGAATCCCCCAAATTGCCTTATATCTTGAATGATAGCGTATTTCCTTATCTCGTATATTGCTTCGGTTGGATTTTTGGTATTGCCGTTGTAGTCTTGACGATATTATTCCTGATTAGAATCTGGAAAGTTTCCAAAACGCATCGGGATCTTTATGCCAGACATATGGCAGCGATGATCATGGTCGTCTTTGGAATCCGGCTGTTATGGCCGTTACTTATGGGAATAGGGATTGCCCCGCTCGTCTCTCTGGACCCGCCCTTCATCTCCTACGGTGGGACGAACCAGCTCATAGATTTGGCTGTCGTCGGCCTGATCCTGTCGATTTACCGGCGGAAAAATATGATTCCGAGCGACCTCGGAGGAATCGAAGCGGTTAGAGTGAAGTGAGCGAAAAAAAGCTACCACGTAGCGGTTGATTCTGCTCTAGCCCATGATTAAGACCGAGCGGCACAGCCGCTCGGTCTTTCTATTGCATCACTTCTACCCGCACCATTTCTATCACACCTGTTTCTTACGCATTTGTTTCTATTCGCACCTGCGTCCACTCCATCAGTTAAATTTCGCACCCGGTTCTTTCCTCCGCATAGCGATGTATTACCGGGAGCCTGCGGTATTACTCCTTCCTAGAATAAAGCGCACCTTCCGCAATCTCCTCGATATAATGGCACGCTGCCTGATGGCCGCCGCCCATGCCTGCTTCCCGAAGGACTGGGGCTTCGGATTTGCAGCGGTCCGTGGCGTACATGCAGCGGGTATGGAAGCGGCAGCCGGACGGCGGGTTGAGCGGGGAAGGGACGTCCCCTTTCAGCAGAATCCGCTCCTTCTTGCGGTCGGGATCGAGGGTGGGGATCGCAGACAGCAGCGCTCGGGTGTAGGGATGCTGCGGCCGCCGGAACAGCGATTGTTTGTCCGCAATCTCAACGATCGTGCCAAGGTACATCACGATGATCCGGTCGGAGATGTGGCGGACGACGCCAAGATCATGGGAGATGAACAGATACGTCAGCTTGAATTCCTTCTGGAGCGATTTCATCAGGTTCAGCACTTGAGCCTGGATCGAGACGTCAAGAGCGGACACGGCCTCGTCGCTTATAATGAGCTTGGGATTGACCGACAGCGCGCGGGCGATGCCGATCCGCTGCCGCTGTCCGCCGCTGAACTCGTGCGGGTAGCGATCGGCCTGATAGGCGGATAAGCCGACGGTTTCGAGCAGCTCGATGGCCCTTGACCGCCGCTCCTTTTTCGGGACGATGTTCTGAATTTCCATCGCTTCCTCCAGCACTTGAACCGCCGTTTTGCGAGGGTTCAATGAAGCGTACGGGTCTTGGAAAATCATCTGCAGGTCCTTGCGCTTCCGATTCATCTGCGATTTGCTTAAGGCAAGTAGATTGGTGCCCTCGAACACGACTTCGCCGGAGGTGGGCTCATCTAGGCGCAGAATTGCCCGTCCGGTCGTCGATTTGCCGCATCCGGATTCGCCGACGAGGCTGACGGTCTCCCCCTCGTTAACGGAGAAGGAAATGTCGTCTACGGCCTTCACGACATTGACGGTACGTCCAAAGATGCCGCCCTTGATCGGAAAATACTGCTTCAGATGCTTAACGGACAATAATTCCTTGCCGATTCTATTATCGCTCATCGTTATCGTTCACCTCGCTTACGGCATCCCATTGATCGGTATACTTCCAGCAGCTGACCTGCTGGCGGTTCGTCAGCGCCGACAGCTCGGGCTGCTGATCATAGCAGAGCTTCCGGGCATCCGGGCAGCGCGGGGCAAACCGGCAGCCTTTCTGCAGGTCGAATGGGCTCGGCACCGAGCCCCGGATCGGCTCCAGCGCTTCTTGGTCGACGTCATGGCGCGGCAGCGAATTCATCAATCCGATGGTGTAGGGATGCTTCGGATGCTTGAATAGGGAACGGACATCGGCATATTCCACGACCTTGCCGCAGTACATCACCGCCACATCATCACAGGTTTCGGCGACAATCCCCAAATCATGCGTGATGAAAATAATCGACATATGCAGCTTCTGCTGCAGCTCTTTCATCAGCTCCAGAATTTGCGCCTGAATCGTCACGTCGAGCGCGGTCGTGGGCTCATCCGCGATCAGGAGGTCGGGATTGCAAGCGAGCGCCATTGCAATCATGACGCGCTGCCGCATCCCGCCTGACAGCTGGAACGGGTACTGCGAAATCCGCTTCTCCGGTGAGGGGATGCCGACAAGCCGCAGCATGTGCACGGCTTTCTCCAGCGCTTGTTTTTTGCCCAGCTGCTCGTGAATGCGATAAACCTCGGCGATTTGATCACCGATCGTAAAGACCGGGTTCAGCGATGTCATCGGCTCCTGAAAGATCATCGAAATTTGATTGCCCCGCAGCTTGCGCATCTGCCGGTCCGTTTTATCCAGCAGATTCTCGCCGTTATATAGAATTTGACCGCCTACAATCCTGCCCGGACTCAAGATGAGGCGGAGAATCGACAAGGACAGAATGCTCTTCCCCGAGCCGGATTCGCCTACGATGCCAAGCGTCGCTCCTTTGCGGACATGCAGGCTGACCCCGTCCACGGCCTTGACCTCCCCCTGCTCCGTGAAAAAGGAAGTCTGCAAATCCTTAATGTCCAGCAGCGTTGATGCTGACTTCATCTACCATCTCTCCCTTCTCTGCGTATTCGCGATTAATCGAAATCAATGCGTTTGTTGAAATACCGGTAGGAGATGTCCACGAGCAGGTTGACCAGCACGAACATGACCGAGAGCACCAGCACCGTAGCCTGCACGACCGGGAAATCCCTGCCCCTGATGGAATCGACCACATAACGGCCCATGCCATTGACCGCGAATACGGATTCGGTAAGCACCGCGCCGCCAAGCAGTCCGCCGAATTCGAGACCGATGACGGTGATGACCGGAATCATCGCATTTTTCAGCGCGTGCCGGTAGATGATGACGCGTTCCCGAACGCCCTTCGCCCGCGCTGTGCGGATATAATCCTGGCTGATCACCTCCAGCATGCTGGAGCGGGTCATCCGCGCAATGATCGCGGCACCGCCGGTCCCAAGGGTAATGACGGGCAGGACGGTCTGCGACCAGGTGCCCCAGCCGGAGGGACGGAACCAGCCGAGATCCACTGCAAAATATTGGATCAGCATCAGACCGAGCCAGAAATTCGGCATCGACAGCCCGAACAGGGCGATGAACATGACCCCGATGTCGGCGGGGGAGCTTTTCTTGACGGCGGAGATGATGCCGGCGAGGATGCCGAGAAACACGGCCAGAATCGTACTATACACGGCGAGCTCTAACGTAATCCAGAACCGGCTGGTGAAAATCTCATCGGCAATCGGCCGGCTGCTGCGGATCGAGTCGCCCAGATCCCCCTGAAGCAGCCCGCTGACATAGTTCCAATACTGAAGCGGCAGCGGATCGTTGAGTCCGAGATTTTCCCGGATCTGTTCGACTTGCTCTCTCGGCGCGCCTTCCCCGATGATGACCTGTGCCGCGTCCCCGGGAATGAGATGCATGAGCAGGAAAACGACAATCGTGACGCCGATGATCACGGGAATCGTCTGAATCAGTCTCCGAACGGAATACTTGAGCATGGCCCGGCAGCTCCCTTCATTATTTTTTTAATTTCGGGTCAAGGACGTCCCGCAGCCCGTCGCCCAGCAGATTGAAGGCAATGACGACAAGCACGATCGACAAGCCGGGGAATAAAGCGACATGCGGATGGTCGGTAATATAGTTGCGGCCGTCGTTCAGCATGGCCCCCCATTCCGGCGTAGGCGGCTGCGCCCCGAGCCCAAGGAAGGAGAGTCCGCTTGCCGTCAGAATGGCAACGGCAATCCGGAGCGTAGCCTGTACGATGATCGGCGACAGGATATTCGGCAGTATGTGGCCGAAGATAATCCGTCGGTCGCTGGCGCCGAGCGAGCGCATGGCATCAATGTACTCCAGCCGGCGTACGGCAAGGGTGGAGCCGCGCACGACCCTGGCGAACATAGGGATGGAGAAAATACTGACGGCGATGATGACATTGAACAGATTTTTGCCAAGAACGCTGACGATCGCCAGGGCAAGCAGTATGCCGGGGAATGCAAGCATCACGTCGGTGATCCGCATGATGAACGTATCCCATTTGCCCCCGTAATACCCCGAAACAATCCCGAGCACGATCCCGAACGCGGCGCCGATGATGACGGAGACGAAGCCGACCGACAGCGTCAGCCGCATGCCGTGAATGATGCGGGTGAAGATATCTCGTCCATTATGGTCCGTGCCGAACCAATGATCGGCGGATGGCTTCAGGAATTTGGCCGTATAGTCGATTTTGCTCGGGTCGTATTGGGTCAATAGCGGACCGATTATCGCAACGAGGATGACGAATAGGAGAAAGTAGCCTCCGAATAATGCCGCTTTATTCTTCCTCAACCGATAATAGAAAGATTTCCATCTAGTCCTGTGAGCCTCATGCAGGCCGGGCTGCTGTGTTGTTCTAGCATCAGCGGTCAGGTTATCCATGGGGAATCATCCTTTCTCCAAAATATGAATTTGAGAATTGCTGCTAACATGCGCATGCGGATGTTGGATTAATATCTAGCTGGTATCAGGAATATGCAATATAGCTGATGGAAAGTCGATCTTTGGATTTTTGCAAAATCCTCGTATAAATATCAAATAGTAAAATATATGTTAACTGTGCATGAAATATTTTCCTATTTATCGCAAGAAGGGGGAGGATGTTTACTATGACAGGTAACAAGAGGACAAAATGGTGGCTGATCTGCATGCTGGTCATCTTTACGTTGCTGCTGTCGGCCTGCGCAGGCGGCGGCAAGAGCGCTAACCCGGAGACGCCGCCAAGCGGCGGAACGACTACGCCTTCCGGGACGGACAACAAGGACCCCGGCACGGACACCGGCAAGGATACCGGGGAGGCGGCAGCTAATGAGCTTGTGATAGCCTGGCTTTCGGATCCGGCATCGATGGATCCCCACATGTCGACAGACCAGCAAAGCAGCATCGTGACATCGCATATCTATAACACGCTGCTGGTGCATGATAAAGACCTGAACTTCCAGCCGGGGCTTGCCGAGAGCTGGGAGGCTGTCGATGAATTAACGTGGGAGTTCAAGCTGAGACAAGGCGTGAAATTTACGGACGGGTCGCCTTTTAATGCCGAAGTGGTGAAGGCCAATCTGGATCGTATGCAGGATCCGAAGGTCGCATCGCCGCGGGCTTCGCTCGTCGCTATGATTAAAGAGGTCAAGGTCGTGGATGAACACACGGTTCAGCTTATAACCGAGTATCCTTACTCGCCGCTGCTCGCCCATCTCGCCCATCCGGCCGTCGGCATGATCAGCGCGGAGGCGATCAAGCTGGATTATGAGAAGGTCAATGCCGGCGAAAAGGCCGGTGCTTATCTCGCCCAAAATCCGGTCGGCACGGGGACCTTTAAGCTGGAGAGCTGGAATCCGGGCTCAGAGGTGAAGCTTGCGGCCAACCCGGACCACTGGGGAACCAAGGCGAAGGTGGACCGGGTGACGTTCAAGGTCGTCAGCGAAGAGGGGACGCGGATTGCGGAGCTGGAGACCGGATATGCCCATATCATCGATCCGGTATCGCCAAGCAGCATCAGCCGGATTGAGAGCAATGACGGAATGTCGCTGAATCGGCAATCGTCGTTAAGCTTGTCTTATATCGGGTTCAACAACAATAAGAAGCCGTTTAACGATATTCGCGTGCGGCAAGCCTTGACGATGGCCATCAATAAAGACGAAATTATGCAGGGCATCTACGAAGGAACGGGAATTCCGGCCGTCGGCCCGCTGGCCCCGGACGTGAACGGCTATGATCCGAGCGTGAAGCCGATTGAATACAATATGGATAAGGCGAAGGAGCTCCTGAAGGAGGCCGGCTATGAACAAGGCTTCTCGACGTCCATCTGGACGAACGACAATCCGGAACGGATCAAGATCGCGGAGTACGTCCAGTCCAAGCTGAAAGAATTGAACATCGACGTCAAAATCGAAGTGGTGGAGTGGGGGTCTTACCTCGCCCAAACGGCAGAGGGCAAGCATGATATGTTCGTGCTCGGTTGGTCCACGGTCACGGCCGATGCCGACTACGGAATGTATGAGCTGTTTCACTCGAAGAACGCCGGAGAGCCGGGCAACCGAACCTTTACCAATGACCCTGAATTGGATCAGCTGCTCGATGCCGGACGCAAGGAGAACGATCCGGAGAAACGCAAGGCGATCTATAAGCAGGCCCAGGAGAAGCTGGTCGAGCTCGCACCGATGCTCTACATTCACCACCAGGAGTATTTGAACGGCGTTAGCAGCAAGGTGCAAGGATTCTGGAGGCACCCGAATGGCATAATGCAGCTGCACGATGTGTCCATTCAGCCCTAATGTGCAGGCATAAAAGAGGCATAAAAGGGTAATGGCGCGACGGGATTTCAATTTCTCGTAAGCAGCTTCATTTTAGGGGGAGGCAGCCCGATCGGGCTGTCTTTTTCTTTTTCATATCGGATAGAGCACTGAGCACTCACCAGGGAAGATCCGCCCGGTTAACGATGCTGAGAAGAAGAGGCTGACGGGAGCATTTGAAAGAAAAATAATGTTTACGTCAATATATTTGTTGACACGTATATACACATAGGTGTATATTTCAATCATGAACACTTCAGCAATGCAATTAACCCTGTCTACGATCTCGGAACCGAACCGTTTTAACATTATCGAGCTATTAAAGCAAGGACCGCGTTCGGTAAGTGACCTCGTAGAGCTGCTTAACATCGGTCAGCCGCAAGTATCCCGGCATTTGCGGATCCTGAACGAAGCGGGATTGGTGAAGGTCCGCAAGAACGCGCAGCAGCGCATCTATAGTCTTGAAGCCCGTCCGTTCCAGGAACTGGACGAGTGGCTCGACTCCTTCAGCCGCCTGTGGGAAGAGAGACTCGACAATTTCGAAGACTATATGAGCGACTTGAACGGAAAGGAGAGTTAATTGACTTTTTTGCTAGATCCACAGGAAGGGCTCTGCCGGGGCAGAGCCGAATAGACGGGAGGGATTCACATGGGCAGGAAGACAACCATTAGGAAAGACAGAGAACAGCGAAAGCTGACGGTGGAACGCATCGTTTCCATCCCCCTGAAGCTGTCCTGGGAAGGCTGGACCAAGCCTGAGCACATCGAACGCTGGTGGGGGCCGAGGAACTGGACCGCCACGGTGTACGAAATGGATGTAAGACCGGGCGGCGCTTGGCGCTACCGGATTGCGCCCGATACGGCCGGTGAGGGAGATACGGCATTCTGCAAGGCGATTTATACCGAAGTGGTGGAATGGTCGAGGCTTGTTTACAATGATACATTTACAGACTCGCAGTGGAACCCCGTCGAGGGAAGCGATATGCTGACGTCCGTCACATTCGACGAGGCAAGGGGTGGGACAAGGCTGAGCATTATCACTCAGTTTGCAAGCGCAGAGGACCTGGATCAGGCAGAGCCCATGGGCATGGTGGAAGGATACCAGGAGACGCTGGAAAGATTCGAGCATCAAATGCAGTACATATTGAATCAACCATAACAAGGAGGAATTGGGATGAGCCATGTGATTTCGAAAGACGGAACACGGATTTATTATGAGAAAAAGGGTACGGGACCGGCAATCGTGCTTGTGTCCTCCGCCGCTGCGGATCACAACGATGGATCGCGCCTTGGCGAGCTGTTGTCCGAGCATTTCACCGTCTATAATTATGACCGGAGAGGGCGCGGCGACAGCGCGGATACGGCTCCATATGCAGTTGAACGCGAGATCGAAGACTTGGAAGCCCTTATTCAGGAGGCGGGCGGCAGCGCCTATTTATTCGGGAGCTCATCGGGGGCCGTTCTGGCTCTGGATGCAGCCAGCAGCCTCGGCAGCGGTAAAGTTAGCAAGCTGTTTCTATACGAGCCGCCTTTTATCGTTGACGACAGCCGCGCACCCGTACCGACGGAATACGTGCAGCATCTAAATACATTGATGGCCGGCAACCAGCGTAGCGAAGCGGTAGAATACTACATGACTGCAGCTCTGGGAATTCCCGGGGAATACCTGGAATTCATGAAAGCAGACCCATCCTGGAAGGCGATGGAAGGCTTGGCGCATACGCTGGCCTATGACGGTATGATTATGGGAAATACGCAATCCGGTCAACCGTTGCCGACGGACCGATGGGAGGTCAATGCCCCGGTTATGGTGGTGACGGGCGAGAACAGCGGGGCTCTATTCCATAACGCTGCCAGCGCATTGGCCGACTTGCTCCCGCAATGCGAGCACCGCATGCTTCCAGGCCAAGACCATTCGGCTGTCGTCATGGCGCCGGAGGTGCTGGCCCCGGAAATCGTGGATTTCCTGCAGCCTTCAGCGGGCCATATATCGAGATAACAAGCGCATAGCGTGAAAAGAAACCGTGGCTAATAGGGCCACGGTTTCTTTGTTATCGTTCCGATTGAAAGCTTCAATCGGACTTCTCAAAGCAGCCCGGCACGGCCTGTTTTTTGCTTGATAAAAAAAGAGCTGTCCGGTCCGTAAGTATATAGTGACAGGGGGAAGGTTCCGGCAAAAAAATTCGTTTACCCAGAACAAGTAAATTTTATTAAAAATAAAACCATGTTATATTAAAATTACATAGCGTTTGGAGGGGGACTGGAATCATGAGTAGTTTAAAGGAAATTGCCAAGCTCGCGGAGGTCTCGGTTTCGACGGTATCCAATGTGCTCAACGGACGGAAGAACGTTGGCAAGGACACCCGGGAACGGGTGCTTCGGATCTGCTCGGAGCAAGGTTATTTTCCGAACAAGGCGGCCAAATCCGATCACAGCAACACGATCATCTTTGTATTCAGCGATTTCGACCGCGACTATTATTTGAAAATTATTAAGGGCATCAGCCACTGCCTGACGGAGAACGGCTATGATCTGATCATCTGCACCAGCAAATCGAGCGCGAACTTCATGCGCAGCAAATTTGCAAGCGGTACCATAAGCCTGGATCGGCATATGACGGACGATTATTTAATCTCCGTGGCGACCCCTCAATTCCCTGTCGTGCTCATGGACCGGATTATCGATAATGCATTTGCCAATACCAAAAGCGTCCTTGTCGACAATTATCCGGTGATGTGCGATATGGTGCAGGCGTTGGTGGATAAGGGGTTCCGCAGCTTCGGGTTTATGGGCGGTCTCGAGTTTACGCTTGACCATAAAGAGAGGTACGCCGGATTCGTCGATACGCTGGAGAAGAATGGGATCCTCTTTGACCGCCGCAACTACTTCCATGGGGACTACAGCGAAGAGAGCGGATATCAGGCAGCCAAAATTCTGATTCTCGGCAACTCGCTTCCGGAAGTGCTGGTATGCGCGAATGATAATATGGCGCTTGGGGCGATCAAGGCTTTCGAGGAGAACGGGCTCCGCGTGCCGGAGGATATTTCCGTTACCGGCTTTGACAACTCGGACGCGGCGGCCATGGCGGGCCTGACGACGATTGCGATCCCGCGTTATGAGAGCGGTTATTTGGCCGCCAAGGAGCTGCTCGGCATGATTAAGGGGACGACCGGCAAGGAGCCTTTTAAATTAAGTGCCACCATTCAGTGGAGAAAGACCGTTAAATAAAGTTTTACGAATAATTCTAGTAAAAAGTAATATATTTTACTTAATATTTTACTTAATATTTTATGAAAACGTGTACATTTTTTATTGACATGAGCGCATAACAGGCCTATGATTGGGTTGTAAACGTTTTACTTTATTGAGTCCTTACGGGGGAGGCGTGTCACTTGAAAAAAGTAAAAAAGGTATTAAGCGTACTGACTGCAACGGCTTTGGTGGCCACACTGGCGGCCTGCGGCGGCACTTCCGGTACAGCCGACAAAGATTCGGGAGCAGCATCCGGAGGAGATAAACTAAAGAAAATTACACTCTTCCAATCGAAGGTTGAAATTACGGAGCCTCTTGAAGCACTGGTTAAGACCTATAAAGAAGAAACCGGCAATGAGGTTGAAGTATGGGGAGCCGCCGGCGATGCTTATTCGCAGCAGCTGGTAGCGAAGCTTGGCAGCAATCAAGGCCCTACGATTTTCAGCGTAGCGCCGGGGCCTGAATCGGAGAAATTGAAATCTTATTTTACGGACTTGAGCGGTGAGGAATACGTCAAAAATATCGCGCCTGACATGGAGCTGAAGGTGGAAGACAAGACGGTCGGCGTTCCTTACGGCGTTGAAGGCTTCGGCCTCGTGTACAACAAGGATCTCGTCGATCCTGCGAACGTGAAGGACTTGGATTCGTTCACCAAGCTGCTGGAGCAGATGAAGGCAGAGGGCAAGAACGGGCTGAGCCTGTCGCAGGAGGCTTACTTCCTGATCGGGCATATCCTGAATACGCCGTTCGCGCTTCAATCCGATCCGCTGGCCTTTATTGATCAGCTGAACAAAGGCGAAGTGAAGATGGCGGATACGAAGGAATTCCAGGAATGGGCGAAATTCATGGACGCGATCAAAGCCAATGCCAAAAACCCGATGGAAGTGAAATACGACAGCCAAATGGGTGACTTTGCAACAGGCAAAACGGCGATGGTTCACCAGGGCAACTGGAGCTATTCCATGCTCGCCGATTTCGGGGATATGGATTCCAAGATCGGCATGATGCCGTTCCCGCTGGCAGGCAACGATAAACTTGCGGTCGGGGTTGCGAGCTACTGGGTGATCAACAACCAGGCCGATGCGGACGAAGTGAAAGCAGCCAACGCATTCTTGAACTGGCTCTTCACCAGCGATACCGGTAAAAAAGCGATCGTCGACGACTTCAAGTTCATTCCGGCGCTGACCAACATCGAGGCAGGCAACCTGGATCCATTGTCCCAGGCCGTGCATGAAGCGACGAACAGCGGCCAGACGATTCCTTGGGCGCTGAACTACTTCCCGTCCGGCATCATCACGAACGACTTGGCGCCGGCTACTCAGGAATTCTTCATGAACAAGGATATGACAGGCGAGCAATTCCTGCAGAAGCTGGATGAGGTGTGGGCGAAAGCCTCGAAATAAGGGATACAGCAAGCGCTCGTGAACGAGCGGTGATCTAAACAATTTCATCATAACGAAAGCCTAGCCTCTGACGTTCCGAATTGACTCTGAGCGTTAGGCTTTTGTTTTTTCAAGCTCGAAGTATCGGGTAACGAACATCATCTACTCCCACCAGCATTCTTAGCACAACGGCTTCGGAGGGGGCCTGAAACGGTCGCCCGACCGGACTCGCTTAAACGAAAGACACAGCAATTGCAAGTATCAAGGTGATGCCTTACCACGGGGATCATCCGGGACAGAAAGAAGGTATGGATTATGAGCAAAGGAAAGGATAAAGCCTGGTTTGCCCTGTTCACGGTACCGCTTTTGTTTATTTTCACGACCGTGGTCATCATCCCGTTCATCATCGGGATTTATTACTCCTTCGTCCAGTGGGACGGAATTCCGGCCAATCCGAAAGTATTTGTGGGCATGGACAATTATGTCCAGATCTTCCAGGACGAACGCTTCCTGTCATCGGCTTGGCACACCGTGCAGTTTACGCTTCTGGCGCTGGTATGCGTCAACATCCTGGGCCTGGGATTCGCGCTGCTAGTGACGACCAAGCTTCGCTCGCGTAATGCCGCACGGACGATGTTCTTTATGCCGAACCTGATCGGCGGCCTTATTCTCGGTTATATTTGGCAGTTCATTTTCACCGATGCCTTTAGCTTCCTTGGGGAGAAAACCGGGCTCGGCAGCATCTTCTTCAACTGGCTCCTGCATCCGCAGTTCTCGCTTTATGCGATCGTTGTCGTATTTACCTGGCAGCTGGCCGGCTATACCATGATCATCTACATTGCCGGCATCCAGGGGATCCCGGATGAATTGATGGAAGCGGCCAAAGTCGACGGCGCGAGCCTGTGGCAGCGGCTGAAGAGCATCGTCTTCCCGCTCCTGATGCCATCGTTCACGATCTGTCTGTTCCTGACCCTGTCGGGCGCATTCAAAATCTACGACGTGAACCTGTCCCTGACCAAGGGCGGTCCGAATAACGCGACCGAGATGTTTGCGATGAATATTTTCAATGAAATATTCGCTTACGGCAATTACGGCATAGGCCAGGCGAAAGCGATCATCTTCTTCCTGATCGTAGCCGGACTTACCTTGACCCAAGTGATCATTACGAAGAGAAGAGAGGTGCAGATGTGATGAGGAAAACAGGCAAATGGCTGCTCGATATTGTGCTGCTTCTCTTCGCGATCGTCTTCCTGTCTCCTGTCTTCATCATGCTGATCAACTCGTTCAAGGACCGTGCGGAGCTGTATGAGAACGCGCTTGCGTTTCCGTCATCCTTCAGCTTCGAGTATTACAAGTCGGCGATGGAGAAGATGAATTTCTTTACGGCGCTTGGCAACTCGCTCTACGTGACGGTCGTCTCAGTGATTCTTGTCATCGTGCTGGCTTCCATGACGGCATGGATGCTGGTGCGGACGGATAACAAGCTGAGCAAAATCATTTTCTTCACGTTCGTGGCGACGATGCTCATTCCGTTCCAGACGCTGATGATGCCGCTCATGCAGGTCATGGACTGGATTCGCAGCAATCTGCATATTCCGATGCTGAACACGCATGAGGGCTTGATCTATATGAATGTCGGTTTTACCTCGAGCATGGCGGTCTTCCTATACCATGGCTTTATCAAGTCGGTACCGGTCGCTCTGGAAGAGGCCGCGACGCTGGACGGCTGCTCCAAGCTGGGCGTATTCTGGAGAATCGTATTTCCGCTGCTGAAGAACATCACCGTAACGGTAGCGATTTTGAACGTGATCGCCCTGTGGAATGACTATCTGCTGCCGTCCCTGACGCTGTCGGATAAAGGGCTGCGGACGATTCCGCTTTCGACGTTCTACTTCTTCGGGGAATTCACGATCGTATGGAACCAGGCGATGGCCGGCCTGACCTTAACGATTATCCCGGTGGTCATCTTCTATATTTTTGCGCAAAAGTATATCATCAAAGGGATTGCTGCAGGTGCGGTAAAATGAGGCGGATCATTACCAGAGCGGATGATCTGGGCTCGAGCCGTTCGGCCAATCTGGCGATTGCAAGAACCGTAAACGCCGGATTTATCAAAAACGTATCCGTTATGGCGCCGGGGCCGTATGTGGCGGAAGCTGCCGAGCTGCTGGCCCGCCGCGATGACATATGCTTCGGATTCCACATGACGCTGAATGCGGAGTGGGACCGCATCAGATGGGGACCTGTTTCGGCGAAGGAACAGGTTCCTTCGCTTGTGGACCCAAGCGGATATTTCTATCAGGATCCGTCGATGTTCCAGCAATCTCCTCCGGCCTTGGAGGAGATTGTGGCCGAGTGCAGCGCGCAGCTGGATAAGCTGACGGCGCTGGGCTTTCGCATAACGTATGCGGATTCGCATATGATGCCGGAGCGCTTCGTCCCCGGGCTTCAGGAAGAGCTGGACCCCTGGATCGCAAGCAAAGGACTGATCAATCACCGGTATTACTATAACTTTTTCCCTGACGGCGTTCCATCTTCCATCCCGCAATTCGAGGCTGTGCTCAGCAGGCTCACAGACGAGCAATATTTCTTTCTGTCTCATCCGGCACTCTATTCGGAGGAGATGACGCAATGCGGCAACGCCCGGGTCGACGGCGAAGAGCTTGCGCGCGGGCGTGATGCCGAGGCTGCCTTTCTGATGCAGGAGAACTTGATCGAGATCAGCGAGCGCCATGGCTTTCGACCGGTTCGATATGATGAAGCGGTTTCAGGATCTGGTGTATAATGGTTCTGACAGGATGATCGATTACTTGCAATATACAGGGAGAGGCGGATTCTTATGAGTATGGACACGGTTCAATCATTGTCAAGAAGCACCCCCGAACGCCAAGGCATTTCCTCGCGGGCGATCGAGCGCTTTATCGGTTCGGTCCAGGATCAAGGGCTAGAGCTGCACAGCTTTATGCTGCTTCGCCGCGGCCATGTCATTGCGGAAGGCTGGTGGGATCCGTACGGGCCCGAGCTTCCGCACATGCTGTTCTCGTTAAGCAAGAGCTTTACCTCGACTGCGATCGGACTCCTCGCAGAGGAAGGCCGCATCGCCTTGACGGATCCAGTGATCGGCTTCTTTCCGGAATATGCGCCGGAGGCTCCATCTGAAAATCTGGCGGCGATGACTGTGCGGGATTTGCTCGTGATGGGGACCGGCCATGCGGCGGAACCGGCGCTGGAATCCGAGGACTGGGTAGCCGACTTCTTCAAGCAGCCCGTAGAGCATGAGCCGGGAACCCACTTCGTGTACAACAGCGCGGCGACGTATATGCTCTCGGCGATCCTGCAGAAGATTACCGGCAAGACGCTGCTGGAGTATTTGGAGCCCCGGCTCTTCGAACCGCTCGCCATTCACGGAGCCACATGGGAGAGTTGTCCGCGGGGCATCAATGCCGGCGGCTGGGGACTCAAGCTGAAGACGGAGGATATTGCGAAATTCGGTCAGCTGTATCTGCAGAAGGGCGTTTGGGGAGACAAGCGCCTCATTCCGGAGGCGTGGGTCCTCGAAGCGACGTCGAAGCAGATTTCGAACGGGCCGGCAGACGGCTCCTCCGATTGGACGGAAGGATACGGCTACCAGTTCTGGAGATGCCGGCACGGTGCCTATCGCGGCGATGGCGCATTCGGCCAATACTGCATCGTTCACCCCGAGCTGGAGGCGGTTATCGCCATCACCTCGGGCTTGAATGATATGCAGGCCGTCCTGAACAGCGTATGGGAGCATCTGTTGCCGGCCTTTGAGCCGGAGGCTTTACCGGAGAATGAAGGGGCGGCGGTCTCGCTCACCGAAACGCTTGGAGCGCTGAACGTGCAGCCGCCGAAACTCGCGGCCTCTTCCACGCGGGAGCAGGATGTTTCCGGAATCGTGTTCGAGCTCGAGGAGAATGAGCAGAAGCTTCGTACCTTCTGCGTTCGTTTCTCGGAGGAAGAAGCCTTGCTGGAGATCGAAGCGCACTACGGCCTCGAATCGCTCACGCTTGGCCGGAACGCATGGGCGGAAGGCACGACGAGACTGTTCCGGATGGAGGAGGGCAAGGTATGCTCCTCCATGACATGGAATGACAACGGCAATCTCGTGATCACGCTTCGAGCGGTCGAGACGCCGTTCTGCCTGACCGTGGAGGCTGACTTTACAGAAGACGGGCTTCATTTGGCCCAATCGGTCAACGTATCCTTTGGAGACCCGAGGCTGAAGCCGATTACGGGTCAGGCAAGGGAAGGGCAGTAATGAGGCTAGGCGCTCCCTCAAGTGCAGATTGGGGCGTGAACCATAGAATTGCTTCAAGCACAGCCGTAACATCAGCAATGAACAAACGCGCTTGGACGCTCGGAGATTTCTCCGAGCGTTTTTTAACGTGTGTTTCTTTCCCTTCCGAAGTCGCTTTTCCATTTTAGCGGAAACTCCCGCCAAGCCGAAGGAATGTCCTCTTCGCATGATGCGACCTTTTTTGCATATGAGTTAAGGTAGAGCGCATTTTACTCCGAGAAGAGGGTGAGGCATGCATGGACGGGACCGAGCTTTACCGGAAAGTCGTGTTGACGGTGTCGGGGAACCGGCTGGTGAAATGGCTTTCGATTCGTTACGGCAAGAAACTAGCGGGCAGATTCATTGCGGGAGATACGCTGGAAGAGGCACTCGATGAGATCGAAAGGCTGAACGGGAAGGGAATCCTGGTAACGCTGGACCATCTGGGAGAGGGCATTACTTCGCTGACGGAGGCTTCGGCCTACCGGGAGGAATATATTCGGCTTGTGGAGGGCATCGCCAACCGGGCAGTGCAATCGAACGTATCCCTGAAGCCGACGCAGATGGGCTTGGCGCTCGACCCGCAGGCAGCATACGAGAACATTAGAACGGTGGTCCGGGCGGCCCAAAGGCATGGCAACTTCGTACGGCTGGACATGGAGGACTCGCCATTTACGCAGGCCACGATCGATATGACGCTGCGGCTTCATAAGGAGGGGCTGACCAATGTGGGAACGGTCATCCAGGCCTATTTGTACCGGTCGGAGGAGGACGTCCGGATGCTAATGAAGGAAGAGGTGAAACTCCGGCTGGTCAAGGGAGCTTATAAGGAGCCGGGAACGATTGCGTATCAGAAGAAGCAGGAGATCATCGGCAATTATAAAAATTTAATCAAGCTTCAGCTGGACCAAGGAGCCTATACCGCTGTCGCGACCCACGATAACAACATCATCGATTGGGTCAAAGTATTTGCAGAGCAGAACCGGATCAAGAAGGATGCGTTCGAGTTTCAAATGCTGTATGGGCTGCGCATGAAGGACCAGGCCCGGCTAGCGCAGGACGGTTATCGAATAAGATGCTACATGCCGTACGGCACGATGTGGTACCCGTATTTTACCCGCCGCATTGCAGAGAAGCCGGCCAATCTGATGATGGTGCTGAGGAATATGTTCAAGTGATTGGGAAGCGAAAAACCGCTGACGATTTCGGTAGGGAAACGGTACGAAAGGTCGGAAAAAGTAAATTCCGATTTGTGGCCGTTATTTTCTGAAAAAACGTGAAAACAGCGAAGGAAAGCGCGTACATTTGGGAATGGCATTCATTATTGCCATTCCATCGCCTTATATCGCTTTATTGCTAAGAAATGGCGAAATAGAGAGGGATATCGAGTATGGAGAAGATAATCGGGGATGAAGAGGACTTTCCGGATTGCACCTGTTCCATAATACGTTACACGGGTTTTCGTCTGCATTTACTTCCCGAATCGCCGGTCGTATGATACGAACTATGAATTGACCGGATGATTTCCGGAAGCTGGCAGGGCGGCCTGATACCGCCGTGGAAGCCGGCCAGTGTGGGAGCTGCGGCCTTCCATCGGAAAAAAGCGCGTATGCCGGAGACCGCTATGGGGTCCTTCGGCTCGTACTTGCGTCAAGTGCCTCTCACCGCTTGACCCTCGGCCGGGCCGCTTTGACAGTTTTCGAAAACATCAGGGTCAACCATTAACCGAATACATGCAACTCGCTAGATTCATTTTCGCTGAGTCCTTGAATGAAAAAGGAGCGGGGGAACCAATCGGGAGACGCGATTTCGCGCGTTCTCTCCGGGGTGAATCCCATAGACAAGATAACGGTCTATGGGTAGGGCGACTCTCACGCCCGAATCCGTCAGCTAACCTCGTAAGCGTATCGAGAGAGGCAACGATTGTCGTGACTTGACGAAGCCGCGGTGTTTTTCGCCGTGCCTTTAGGAAGAAGCCGCGGGAAGAGTTCTTCTCCTCCCGAGGCTTCTTTTTTGTTGCCTTCTCCGACGGACACGAGGAGGAGAACGTATGGAAAAAAAGCAAGACACGATTCTGATATCCGCGCCGACCAAGGCCGGAGAGGCATTCATCCGCCAATTGCTCTTAAGGGAGATCCCGTTCGCCGTTCTGGCAAACAACCCTGCAGAGGGGGAGAGGGCGAGCAGGCTCGGATGCAAGGATGTCATCATGCTCGACACGAGAGACGAGCAGACCTGGGTGCTTCCCGAACGGCCGATCGGCAAGGTGTTTCTGTTCGAGAACAGTTTGAACCTCTGCTGCCGCTACTTGCGAATATGCCGGACATGGACCTCGGCTTCGATCTATGTTATTACAAATTCCGGCAATCCGAGACTGATTTACAGAGGGCTTGGCGCGGATGTCGTGCTGCACACGAATCATGACCGCGTCGATTTCCTGATCGCCGCGCTTTTAGACTAGCTACCGGAAAGAGCTGTTTTTACGGCTTACCGCCAAGGAGGGATAACAATGCAGGATGTATATATGCTGCTTCTGCTAGGTGCAGCCTACGGGCTGTTCCGGCTGTTCATAAGCTGGTGCGGCCGCGTTATTCAAGAATCGGAGGGTGACAGGCCATGACGCTGATTTTGATATTGACCGCTGCGTTATTTTTATATTTGGTTTATGCGCTGATTCATCCCGAAAAATTTTAGGATTCCAACATAAAGGAGGAAGCCGCTTATCATGGGCATCGTACAAATCGCCATCGTCATCCTGGTTCTGCTGCTGCTCGTCAAGCCGCTTGGAACCTACCTCTATCTC
Organism: Paenibacillus sp. FSL M8-0142; assembly: GCF_038597315.1. NCBI lineage: Bacteria > Bacillati > Bacillota > Bacilli > Caryophanales > Paenibacillaceae > Paenibacillus > Paenibacillus sp. FSL M8-0142. The sequence goes on along the minus strand of NZ_CP152008.1, from coordinate 6,240,579 downwards.
GTGTTTCGCAATGAACCCGGCGGCACGGACAAATGGTTCTCCTGGGCGGAACGCCCGATATTTGCCCTCATCGGACTCAAGGAACGCAGGGGGATGAGCTGGAAGGGCTATGCGCTCAGCTTCCTGCTCACCAATATCATCCTGGTCGGAGCAGGGTATGCCATCCTCCGTTTTCAACAGGTGCTGCCGTGGAATCCGAACGGCATCGAGAACATGGAGCCGACGTTGTCGCTCAATACAATGATCAGCTTCATGACCAATACGAACTTGCAGCACTATAGCGGGGAGTCGGGCCTCTCTTACTTTTCCCAGATGGCCGTGATCATGATGATGATGTTCACGTCCGCCGCCACCGGGCTGTGCGTTGCCATCGCCTTTATCCGGGCCGTGACGACGAAAGGCGCTACGGTCGGCAACTTCTTCGAAGACTTCGTGAAGGCCATGACCCGGGTGTTTATCCCGGCGGCCTTCCTTATTGCCATGCTGCTGGTGGCACTGCAGGTGCCGCAGACGTTAAAGCCGACCATGAGCGTAACGACCCTTTCGGGATCAGAGCAGCAGATTGCGGTCGGCCCGGTAGCCGCGCTTGAATCGATCAAGCACTTGGGAACGAACGGAGGCGGCCATATGGGAGCCAATTCCGCGCATCCGTTCGAGAATCCATCCCCGTTGACGAACGTGATCGAAATATTGTGCATGTGGAGCCTCGGGGCTGCCCTGCCCTATACGTTCGGATTGTTCGCCAAGAGCCGCAAGCAGGGCTGGATCGTGTTCTCTGTCATGATGACGCTGTTCATCGGTTTTCTATCCCTGAACTATGCGGCCGAATCAAGCGGGAATCCAGCGCTGAACCGGCTCGGGATTGATTCGTCCCAAGGCAGCATGGAAGGCAAAGAGGTCCGCTTCGGCATTCCGCAATCCTCCTTGTTTACGACCGTCACGACGGCGGCCACGACCGGATCGGTCAACAACATGCACGATACCCTGACCCCGCTTGGGGGCATCACGCCGCTAGCGCTAATGATGCTTAATTCCGTCTTCGGCGGGAAGGGCGTCGGCTTGATGAACATGCTCATGTACGCGATTCTGGCCGTATTCCTGGCCGGGCTGATGGTCGGACGAACACCCGAATTTCTTGGCAGGAAGATTGAAGCGAAGGAAATGAAGCTGATCGCCGTCGTGATCCTGGTGCACCCGTTCATCATCCTGGCACCGACAGCGCTTGCGTTGATGACCGATGCGGGTCAATCAGGCATTACGAACGCAGGGTTCCACGGCATCTCCCAGGTGTTGTATGAATATACGTCTTCGGCGGCGAACAACGGGTCCGGGTTTGAAGGGCTTGCCGATAACACGCCGTTTTGGAATGTAACAACCGGTCTGGTCATGCTGCTCGGCCGTTATATTTCGATGATCGCATTGCTGGCGGTCGGCGGATCGCTGATGCGGAAACAGTGGGTGCCGGAGACCCCAGGAACGTTCCGTACTGATAACGGGTTGTTCGCCGGCATTCTGATTGCCGTCGTGCTGATTATCGGCGCGCTGACCTTTTTGCCTGTACTGGTTCTCGGGCCGGTTGCCGAGCATCTTACGATTCGTTAAATAGAAGAGGTGACTTAGGACAATGAATAACCCCAAACAACGTTTAATGACCAAAGCGATGGTCGTTCAGGCGCTGAAGGACAGCGTTGTGAAGCTGAATCCTGTCTTGATGCTGAAAAATCCGGTCATGTTCGTGGTGGAGGCCGGAACGATCGTGGTGCTGCTGATGACGCTGTTTCCGTCCTATTTTGGGACGGAGAGCAGCATCGGCTTCAATCTGACCGTGTTCCTGATCCTGCTCTTTACGCTGCTGTTCGCGAATTTCGCGGAGGCGATGGCGGAAGGGCGCGGAAAAGCGCAGGCCGATTCCCTGAAGCAGTCCAAGAAGGAGATGACGGCCAATAAAGTAACGGAAGGAGGCAGCGTCACGGCGGTTCCGTCGACCGAGCTGCGCAAAGGGGATATCGTCATCGTCTCCCAAGGCGAAATGATACCCGGCGACGGCGAGGTCATCGCGGGATTGGCATCCGTCGACGAATCGGCCATCACCGGCGAATCTGCGCCGGTGATCAAAGAGGCCGGCGGCGACTTCAGCTCGGTTACCGGGGGCACCCGCGTGATCAGCGATACGATCAAAATTCGGATTACGAGCGATCCGGGAGAGGCATTTCTCGACCGAATGATCTCGCTTGTTGAAGGAGCCTCCCGCCAGAAGACGCCAAACGAAATTGCGCTTAACACGCTTCTGACCGTACTGACGCTCATCTTCCTGATCGTGGTGGTGACACTGGCGCCGATTGCGAAGTATCTAGGCATTGAGCTGTCGGTTCCCGTGCTCATCTCGCTGCTTGTCTGCCTCATTCCGACGACGATCGGCGGTCTGCTGTCAGCGATCGGCATTGCGGGGATGGACCGGGTCACCCGGTTCAATGTGCTGGCGATGTCGGGGAAGGCGGTAGAAGCAGCCGGGGATATCAATACGATGATTCTGGATAAGACAGGAACGATCACATTCGGGAACCGGATGGCCAGCCGGTTCATTCCGGTGGGCGGCGAATCGCTCGCTTCCGTTGCCCGGTGGGCGGCCGTTAGCTCTCTGCTGGATGAGACGCCCGAGGGCCGTTCCGTGCTGGAGCTGATGAAGAAGGAAGGGCATGCCTTCGATGAAGGGGTGGCGTCCGGCGCCGAGTGCATTGAATTCAAGGCCGAGACGCGGATGAGCGGCATGGACCTGAAGGATGGCCGGAAGGTTCGTAAGGGAGCGGTGGACGCGGTGAAAGCCTGGGTGCAGGCACAGGGAGGAGAAATCCCCGCAGATCTGATCCCAAGCAGTGATGCTATCGCCACCGAGGGCGGCACGCCGCTGGCTGTCGCCGTCGACGACCGGCTCTACGGCTTGATCTATCTGAAGGATACGGTGAAGCCGGGCATGAAGGAGCGGTTCGGGCAGCTGCGCCGGATGGGCATCAAGACGATTATGTGTACCGGCGACAATCCGTTGACCGCAGCGACGATCGCCCGCGAGGCGGGCGTCGATGATTTCATAGCGGAGAGCAAACCGGAGGATAAGATTGCGGTCATCCGCCGGGAGCAGGCGGAGGGCAAGCTGGTTGCCATGACCGGCGACGGGACGAACGACGCTCCGGCGCTGGCGCAGGCCGACGTCGGCCTCGCCATGAACAGCGGCACGGTTGCCGCGAAAGAAGCGGCCAACATGGTGGATCTCGATTCCGATCCGTCGAAAATCATCGAGGTGGTTGCCATTGGCAAGCAGGTGCTGATGACGCGCGGTGCCTTGACCACGTTCAGCGTGGCCAATGACGTGGCCAAATATTTCGCAATTATTCCGGCCATGTTCACAGCGGCTATTCCAAGCATGGGAGCACTTAATGTTATGGGGCTCGGCTCCCCGATGTCGGCGATTTTATCGGCGCTGATTTTCAATGCGATCATCATACCAGTGCTGATTCCGCTTGCGATGAAGGGCGTGTCCTACAAGCCGATGAGCTCATCCAAGCTGCTGCAGCGCAATGTGCTGGTCTACGGATTTGGCGGGGTTATCGTCCCGTTCGTCGGCATCAAGCTGATAGATATGATTGTCCATCTATGGATTTAAGGCGAGCGCCTTGGCGGTCCTAGCAAGGGATGCAAGAGTTTGCCCGCCGGTCACAATATCGTGATGAACCTAATCAGAAGGGATCGAAGAACCATGATGAATCATCCTGTGCAAAAAGCCTCTGGACGTGTTTCCGCTCGAGCCGAGGCGATCCGCGTTCCGGTCGGGATTGCGGTGAGAACGAGCTTTGTCTTTATTGTCCTGTGCGGCTTGCTGTACCCGCTCGTAACGACAGGCGCCGCGCAGCTGCTGATGCCGAAGCAGGCCAATGGCAGCTTGATCGAGGATCGAAGCGGCAATGTGGTGGGTTCGGAATTGATCGGTCAGAGCTTCACGGATCCGAAATATTTCCACGGCAGGTTATCCAGCATTGAATATGACGGGGCGGGATCCGGCAGCAACAACTATGCCCCGTCAAACCCGGAAATGCTGGAGCGGACCAAGGCTGAGATCGAGGCGTGGAAGAAGAACAACCCGGGCGTTCCCGTCCAAGAGCTTCCGATCGATCTCGTCACGAACTCGGGCTCGGGACTAGACCCTCATATCACGCCGAAATCGGCTGAAGTTCAAATTCCGCGCGTCAGCGAGCGGACGGGGATTGCCGAAGCGGAGTTGAACCGACTGGTGAAGGAGCATACGGAAGGGCGGGATTTCGGCGTGTTTGGCGAGCCCCGTGTCAATGTGCTCAAGCTGAATCTGGCGCTGCAAGAGCTTTTGGAACATGACTGAGCCGTACCGAAGAAAATCGCCGGAGGAAATCCTGCGATCGATCTTAAAGCTGAGGCAAGGACGTCTCAAGGTTTATATCGGAGCCGTAAGCGGGTCCGGCAAAACCTATCACATGCTCCGCGAAGGCCAGAGCCTGAAACGGCAGGGGATCGATGTTGTCATCTCGGCCGTATCAACGATGCAAAGGCCTGATACGGTGGAACAGGCCCGGGATTTGGAGCGGGTGCCCAGCATCCATTGGTTCGAAAGCGGGAATGAGCGTAAGGACCTGGATCTGGAGCGGCTGCTGCGGCGGAATCCGGAGGTGCTGCTGGTAGACGGTCTGGCGCACCGGAACCGCAAGGGAGCCAGGTTCGAGACCCGGCTAGAGGATATCCGTTTTCTTCTTAGCCACGGCATCAGCGTCATTACGACGATCAATGCTTACGAGCTGAAGGACGTAGGCGATATCGCGAGCAGATTGACGGGCGTCACGGCCGGTTATTCGCTGCCTGCGGATACGCTGGAGTCCGCGGACGAAGTGGTACTGATCGACGTTACGCCCGAGACGATGCTGGAGCGGGTGCAAAGCGGTCTGCTTGCCGGCGGCGATGCTTGGGAGCGGGGCAATCTGGCCGTGCTTAGAGAGCTTACCCTTCGGCTGGTAGCGGAGGGCGTTAACAGTTCGCTGGAGCGGCATCGGAAGGAGCGTGGGCTGACCGGCCCTTCCGGCGCCGCCGAGCGGATCCTGGTCGCCGCGCAGTATCATTGGAACGGCTCCATCTATATGCGTCGCGGCCAGCAGATTGCCAAGCGACTGAACGGCGAGCTGCTCGTCGTCACGTTCGTGAAGCCCGGATCGACGCTCGGGAAGGAGCAAGATGTATATCGGCGCGGCCCCCGGCGTCGGGAAAACGTATGCGATGCTGCGGGAAGGCGGCGACCTGCGCCGAAAAGGTCTGGACGTGATCGTCGGTCTCCTCGAGACCCACGGCCGCGCCGAAACCCAATCTCAAGTTGGCGAGCTGGAAGTAATGCCGCGAAAGACGAAGCAATACCGCGGGACGCGATTGGAAGAGATGGATACCGACGAGATCCTGCGGCGAAAGCCCGATGTCGTGCTGGTCGACGAGCTGGCCCATACGAATGTGCCCGGCAGCCGGAACAAAAAGCGGTATGAGGATGTGCTTGATATCTTGTCTGCCGGAATCTCCGTCATTACGACCGTGAATGTGCAGCATCTGGAGAGCCTGAACGATGCGGTCCTGCAGGTTACCGGCGTCCGCGTCAGGGAAACCGTGCCTGACCGCATTCTGCAGCTGGCTGACGAGGTTCAACTGATCGACGTCACCCCCGAGACCCTGCAGCAGAGGATGCGGGAGGGCAAAATCTATGCGCCCGAGAACATTCAGCAAGCGCTCGGCTCCTTCTTCAAGACCGGAAACCTGATTGCGCTGCGGGAACTAGCGCTAAGGGAAATCGCCGACGACGTGGATGAGCGGCTGGAATCCCTTGAGCGAAGCGCCTCGCTGCGGGGACCGTGGCGACGGGAGGAAGTGATCTATGTTCTTGTCGGCAGCGGCCCCGAGTCGGAGCGAATCATTCGCCGCGGCTTTCGAATCGCCTACCGGCTGAAGGCGGCCTGGTATGTAACGCCGCTGCCGGATAGAACTGAAGACTGCAAGCCGTCCATGCCGGCAAGGGATCCAATACAGGCGATGACGGAGCGGCTTGGGGGGATTTTTCGTCCACTGGAGCTGCAAGGGAAGCAAGTATACGACTTACCTGCGATTCTAATCGCGGCGGCTGATGAAGTGAAGTCAACCCAGCTTATTATTGCTCAGCCGCCGGGCAATGGGTTCCCCGGCTCTTCCCAAATGCGGTTCGCGAAGCAATTGCTGAGACGGGCCAGGCATATGGATGTGCTGGTCATTTCCGACGGTGGCCGGTAAAGGGCGGTTGTTTAGGCGATAGATACCCGGCGATTCGCTATAAGCTCAATGACCCGCTGATAGTGTTCCCGTTATAACAACGCCCGCCTTCCTGTATAGGAAATGCGGGCGTTGTTGTTATGCAAAGCTACGGTAAGTTATGCGTTTAAGGGGGCGTTTACTCGCCGGACAGCGAGCGGTCGCCGGTCAAATATTTTTCCGTCAGGGTGGATAGCAGCTGGATGCCGACTTCATTCTGTCCGCCTTCCGGAATAATCAGGTCGGCGTATTTTTTCGAAGGCTCGATAAACGCTTCGTGCATCGGTTTTACGGTCGACAGGTATTGATTATGGATGGACTGAATCGTCCGGCCGCGGTCCTCGATATCCCGGACGACCCGGCGGAGGAGACGCACATCGGGATCGGTGTCCACGAATACTTTAATGTGCAGCAGCTTGCGAAGGTTCTCATCGGACAGCACATGCAGTCCCTCGATGATGACAATGTTGTTGGGCTTAAGCTCTACGGTCTGATCCTTGAAGCGGGCATGCTTGGTAAAGTCATACACGGGCGCCTGTGCCGGCAAGCCCTGCTTGAGGATGCCCAGATGCTCGATGAGCAGGTCGTTATCGAAGGCAAACGGATGATCGTAATTGATCGCTTCGCGCTCCTCGAAGCTGAGCTCCGGGTGATCCTTGTAATAATTGTCTTGAGAAATGAACGTCACTTTATCTGAGCCGAGTCGGTCGATGACTGAGCGGGCAACCGTTGTTTTGCCCGACCCCGTGCCGCCGGCGATACCTATAATGAGCATGGCGAATCCATAACCCTCCCTAGAAGTTTACAATTTCATTATTGTAGCACAGCATGCGCCTTTTTTCACTATGAGGACGCAGAGTAAAAGCTGGGATTTTCGAATTTTTCTCATCATTATTCTAACCAAGGAATGGTTAACAGAATCTGGATCGATTATCATAAAGCTAAATGCTCATATGGACAGGAGAGATGAAGGATGGCATCAGTACCGATTTATCCTTGCAAGCGCGCGGTTTACAGGGGGGCAGGAGAGGACGGCGCCGCAATCGATTGGGAGCGCTGTGAAGCGGTGGAGCTGACCGATACCGTGACGGGAAAGCCTGTGAAGGAACAGACAAGCGTCCAGGCCTGTTGGAGCCCGGAATGGTTTCATGTCCGGTTTATCTGCCAAGACTCACATGTTGTATCCCGATATCGGCACAGGGATGATCCGCTGTACGAGCAGGATGTGGTCGAGCTGTTCATTGATGAGACGGGAGCGGGGCGCGAATATATCGAGCTTGAGGTCAGCCCGCATAATGTTGTTTTTGACGCCCGGATCCAAAACGACGGCATGAAGTCGATTACCGCCAGTGATGTGGCGTGGGATTTGGCCGGACTTGAAACTACCGTAACGCAGGATGATGAAGGGCAAAGAATATACGACATCGCGATCCCGGCCGTCAATTTCGGGAATCCGCCTCGTGCGGGCGGGAGCTGGAACGTCAACTTTTACCGTATAGACGAGGATCCCCAGGGCTTGCAGGAATTTCAGGCGTGGAGCCCGACGGGAGAGGTGAATTACCATATTCCGTCCCGGTTCGGCAAGCTCGTATTTGAGGAATAGAGGCTTAAATGGTTCAGCGGATAAAAGGCTCTCCTTTATACATAAACAACATGGGGTGAAACAAAATGGATCGAGAGCATGCCGTATTCCTTCTGAAATGTCACGCTTTCGTGCATGAAGACCTCGAGCATCCGAAGATGCAGCGCGGGTTTCTCGGCATGCTGCGCCCGTTCAACGGCGAGCTGGTGGAGGAGAACTTTCACGAGTTGATGCAGATCATCGAGGTGCTGGCTGATGACCTTGGCCAACCGGCGCTGGATCGGGAGATCATCGCTTGCTTCTGGAGCATCTGCCAACTGGCAACGGCCTGGGCGGTGTATCCGGAGGGGATGCTGCGGAGGAATGGGCTCTTGACGGCCGACCAAGAGGAAACAATCGAGGAATGGATTGACATGATCTCTTATGCGGTCATGGTGCTGCTGGAAGGCGAAGGCCAGCTGGATGAAGCCCTGTGGGGTTATCGGGAGTATTTGAAAAGGGCGTAGGGGAAGCAGTCATGGGGCGAATACCATCTGTATGTTTATAATGATGACGGTTCGGAAGGTGCCTTAAACATCGTCGCTTCGACGAGAGAATAGGCGTTTTGGCCGTGAAAAAGAGACCGCTCGCGCAAATGAATGCGGGCGGTCTCTTAATGTACTGTAATATGAGGGCGTGTAGAAGGACTGAAGCGCGTTTTTTTATTTTCCTGCGAGGGAGATCGTGATCTGACCGTGCTTGTCTTGGATGACCTTCAAGTTCAGAATGTCGGACAGGAACTCAAGCGGCACGTATACGTGTCCGTTTCTCATCTCCGGTGCTGCACCGAGCTTGCGGGGAGCTTTTTTTCCAAGAAAGTAGCTGTCCTTGTTCAAGCTGATGGAGCTCCGGAGGGCTCCTTTGGAAATGTCGGCGGCTTTGCGCTTGCCGTTCCATGCAACGTCGAACTGCAGCTGGCGCAGGGCGCTTGCCAACGGCACCATGATCTTGCCGTCTTTGCCGATGTAATGCTTGCCGGAAGGAATGATCGATTGGACAGCTCCGTGCACTTCCTCCTTACGGTCCGGAAGCTTCACGGCAAATTCGGGCGTGCCGGTTGATCCCGGGGCGATGCTGTATTCTTGGAACACGATGTACGCTTTGCCGTCCTTCACGTAAAAGCTCTGCTCGGGATCTACACCCTGAAAGCCGTCCTCCCCTTCAAAATAGCGCTCTTGGTCTGCAGCGATCGCGGATTTAATATGCGCATCCAGAATGGATGGGTACTTATTGCCGAACAGGTCCGCAAGCGTTACGCGCTTCGCTTCGGCCTCATTCGTGAAGTTGTACGTATCGATACGGGTATCCGGATTGTTCATGCCGGCCCCCTCCGTCGTGATTTTCAGGGAGACCAGACCGTTGTCCGAGCCGTCTGATGTCAGCTCATATTGAATCAGCAGCTGGTAGGGATGCATGGCGTAGCCGTTCTTTTGGGCCAGAGCTGCGGATGCCGCGGCCTCCTGTTCCCATTTTGCGAGATCCTTGAAGGCATGGGAGTCAATGATATCGTTCAGCTGATCCTGATATTTGGTGTCGGCGAGCCCTTGGAATACGGGAATGGTGATATCGGCCTCGAGCCATTTCTCGGTGGATTGGAGCGTCTTGCTGGTAACCAGCGGCGCGGCAAGCGCGGGAGCCGTGATCCGTCCGTTGCCGGAAGCGGCCTGGGCCTGTGCATGGACATGAGCGGAAGGAAGCCCGGAAGCGGAAACCATCAGAATGCCTGCCAAGCCGGCGGTGGCCAAGGTTTTGGTCCATTTTGTTGTATGCTGCATCGTTTTCATCGTAATTAACTCCTGGTGTTAAAAAAGGATATAGTCGTACAGTAGTTGTTAGTTGTTACATTGGAATCATGCCCAGCCGGGCTCGCCCGAGGCGATTTCCTGCTCCCTTACGCGGCGCCATTCATGTGGTTGATTTCCCGACATGTGACGCAACACCGTACACTGTGGAGCTATTGCGCGGTACAAAACGGCTTCTTATTAGTTATTTGATATACTCGTTGCTGACGAGCAAGTCCTGGATCGCCTCCGTCGGAATCGTGAATTCCACAACGCCCATGTAGCCCGGCGCTACGTCATATTCATCGAAGCTGATGACCAGCTTGCCGTCCTGATTAATGTAGAAGTTCTGATCCTTCGCGATGCTTCGGAACATCTCCTCTTCCGGCATATCGGGTTCGGTGCCCGGCTGCTGAACCCAGTAGACCTTGTTAGGGTCGTCCTTCATCTGCTGACGCATTTGCTCTTTAATATTGTCGCTGATCGCTTGGATATAGCGGTCGTCGCTGAAGAGGCTCGGCAGCGTGATGACGATGTGATTGATTTTATCGATCGTATCGTATTTGCGGGATTCGGCGGATGATCCGGCCGATTCGACGACATAACGGGAGAGGGTCAGCAGCCGATCCGTATCGGTGACGACTTCATAGCCGCTTTCCAGCCCGAGATGTCCGCCCCCGCCTTTTTCCAGCTGAGCCACTTCATCCTTGAAGTCCTCGTACAGCTTCCTGTTTTCCTCCAAATACTTGGTATTTAGGGACTGCTCCAGCTCAGGATCGCCGGTGCCGGCAATGCCGGGCGTTTTAAGATGCACATCGGTGTTTTCGTTCTGCTCGGCATATTCCCGGATGGTGATCACCTTGACGATCTTCCCGAGCACCGGCACTTCAGACAGCGCCTGGGCGAAGGCCGGGCTGGCGTTTACGCCGGCAAACAGCAGGATGCATGCAGCCGCGGCGCTGGCGAGCCAGGGCATGGCCTTTATTTTTTTTCGCCGGGAGGCGATCGTTCTGTTCACCATCTCGTTTAATTCATCGGGAATAGGAATGGACTCATACTCCTGCTTCATCCTATTCAGCTTGTCATGCATTATCGTAGCTCCTCCTCTTGGTCTTCCTCGCTCATGTTCACCCGAAGCTTCTGCAGTCCTTGATAGAGCCTTGTTTTCACGGTACTGAGATTCTCATGGAGCACTTCGGCAATTTCTTCGATCTTCATATCTTCAAAAAATCGGAGGATAATCACGATCCGGTATTTGTCCGGCAGTTCATCCAGTGATCTTGCCAGGTCCAGATTCGGATAATGGTCTTGGCTGCTTGGCAGCACGACCTCCAGTTTTTCATCGTCCATGATTTGGACTTTTTTCTGTTTTCGTATGAAATCCAGGGATGTTGTCACAACGATCCGGAAAAACCAGCTTTTTAATGAACCCGTATGCTTTAGGTTTTCCATGGACATGAACGCTTTGTGGATGGCGTCCTGTACGATGTCGAGGGCATCCTCTTTGTTGCGGACATAGCTGTAAGCCAGTCGATATGCCCTTTCCTGGTTTTCGGTGATGCATTGGATTAGAAGCTTCTCCAGCTTCCGGCCGCCTCTCATGTAATCAGACACTCCTTTGGGCCCGCGCGGGTAACCATCAATTGCAATTGCCTTACGGAAGCAAGACGTGCGAGTGGTTTGAAAAGTTTGATTAGCTTAAAAAAATTTTTGGTCTGCTGCGACCGTCCACGATTTAGCAGGCAGAGAAAGCCGCGCAACAAGCAAAAGACCCCAGCTTCACCGGGGTCCTGACGCTAACTTCTATTCACCTTCATATTTTTGGATAATAATCGCGGAATTATGCCCGCCGAAGCCGAACGAATTGGAGATGCCGATCCGCAGACCATCGGAGCCTCTAGCATGGTTCGGTACATAATCGAGATCGCACTCGGGGTCTGGCGTTTCCAGATTGATGGTGGGCGGAATGACGCCCTCTTGCAGTGATTTGACGAGCGCGATCGCCTCGATGCCGCCCGAGGCGCCAAGCATATGGCCGGTCATCGATTTGTTGGCCGTCACCGGAATCCGGTACGCATGCTCCCCGAATACCTGCTTGATGGCCGCCGTTTCCGAACGGTCGCCAATGACGGTGCTCGTAGCATGGGCGCTGATAACATCGATATCGGCCGGCGACAGCCGTGCTTCGGCAAGCGCAGCTCTCATCGCCCGGGCAGCTCCTTCGCCATCCGCAGGAGTCGCGACCATATGATAGGCGTCCGAGCTGGCGCCGTAGCCGATCACTTCGCCAAGGATCGGAGCGCCTCTGCGTTTGGCATGCGTAAGCGACTCCAGGATCAGGATGCCGGCGCCCTCCGCCATGACGAAGCCGTCGCGATCCGCGTCGAACGGACGGCTGGCGCGGGCGGGATCGCCTTCCCGGGTAGAGAGGGCGGTTGCGTTCGCGAAGCTGGCTACGGAAATGCCGGTCAGAGCCGCTTCCGTACCACCTGCAATGACGACATCCGAGCGGCCAGCCTGGATGTGATAAAAGGCCTCGCCGATGGCGGTGTTCCCGATCGAGCAGGCGGTCACCGGAGCGAGCGTCGGCCCTAACGTCCCATACCGAATGCTGATCATGGCGGCAGCCATGTTGGGGATCATCATCGGCACGAGCGTAGGACTTATTCGCTCCGGCCCCCGCGTGGCCAATGTTTCGCTTTGATTCATGAGCGTCTGGATGCCGCCGATGCCGGAGCCGACATAGACGCCCATGCGCTCCCGGTTGACCTGGGTCAGGTCCAGCCCGGAGCTGGACACGGCCTGATCGGCCGCTGCCAAGGCGAACTGGCAGAAGCGGTCCATACGGCGGGCTTCCTTCGCGCCGAATCGTTCGTTTGGATCAAATCCTTTGACGGTGCCTGCTATTTTCACTTTATGCTTTAAGGTATCAAATGTATCGATAGGCGATATGCCGGACTCTCCCCGTGACAATCTCGACCAGAAGGTTTCGGTGTCATTGCCGAGCGGCGAAATGACGCCCATGCCCGTAATTACGACTCTTTCCATAAGATTCCAGCCTCCTCTAAGACTTTATATCTTGTCTTGCTTAAGGCTATAATGTCATTAGTTATATCCTATTACAAGATAGCGTTTATCCTAGTATAATTACTGCTATCCTGAGCTGGATAGCGAGGGGGGACTGGTATGAACTCTCAAATCAGGCTGCAGGCGCTGTCGGCGTTCCTGAAAGGCCAGCGGGCCAAAATATCGCCGGAATCCGTCGGCTTGCCGCCAGGCACGCGCAGAAGAACGCCGGGATTGCGCCGGGAAGAAGTGGCGCAGCTGGCCGGCGTCAGCACCACCTGGTATACATGGCTGGAGCAGGGACGGGACATTCAGGTGTCCTCGTCCGTGCTGGATTGCGTTGCGAATGCGCTGCAGCTGAATGCGGATGAGCGGCGGTATTTGTACTCCTTGGCATTTGAGGGGGGCGGGGAAGTGTACCCCGTTCAGCAGGAAGCCGTTCAGATCAGTCCTTCGCTGCAGAAGATCATGACAGAGCTCAAGCTGTGCCCTGTCGTGATCTCCGACCGGATGTGCAACATCGTCGGGTGGAACCGGGCCGCAGCCTTCGTATTCCTGGATTTCGACCGGATTCCGCCGGAGGAACGGAATATGATCCGCCTGCTGTTCACACGCCGCGAATTCCGGCGGCTGGCCGTGAACTGGGAGCAGTTCGCCAGCGGTTATCTGGCGATGTTCCGGTCCTACTACGGACAATATGTCGGAGATGAATGGTATGACCGATTTCTGGAAGAAATGAAACGGAAGAATCCGGATTTTACCCGGATGTGGGAGGAGAGCCAGGTCAGCTACGCGCCGGAGGTGCATCTGGAATTCAGGCATGCGAAGGCCGGAAAAATGGTGTACGAGCTCACCTCGCTGAAGGTGTACGGGAATGCCGACCTGCGCTGCAGCATCTACACGCCTGCACCGGACACGAATACGGAAGCGAAGCTGCGGCAGCTGATGGAGGAGTAGCGATCATGTCGTATACACAGTGCGTATATAGCTTGAAACGCATAATCAGGGTAATAATGAAACTATAATAAAAATGAACCCTCACCGCTGCGAACGGTGAAGGCTCTAAGGAACAAAGGCTGTGCGAACACCACGGCGTCGCAGTTAAACTTGATATCTAGCAGGAGAACCCACCGAAGGCGGCCAACTTATCAAGACTTTTTTGCATAATAACGAGGTGCATATATTTATCGCACCTCGTTTTTCATTAGCGTTAAATTACTTTTAAAGTGGGTTAGATGACTTATAAATTGTAAAGTCTGATCCAAAATGTTCTGCTACCTTACTTGTTTTTGCAGCATATCCCCAAGAGAGTGTACTAGTATCTCCACCACCACTATGAACCCCTAATAATACTTCTCCAGCCCAAGTAGTTGCGCCGCTGTCACCGGGTCTAGAATTCTGTAGTATTACCAGTCGCATATATTTTTACAACGTCCTTAACTGTAACTCCTGTTACGTCATCTTTATAACTTGTACTCGTTTCCTGTACCTGTCCACAAGTATAATTAGTCGTAATTCCTGCCTTACACACGTATTGATTCATTAAGAAAGAACCTGAGTTGGTATATTTCGCATCATAGTAAGTTACAGCATTAGCAAATATATAATTCGATATCTTTCTACCTGAATTAGTTACATTGATTAATCCTATGTCGAAACCGCGGGACTGAAAGTAACTCACATGGTCAGTACCTACATTATTACTCCACTGTCTTATTATCGATCCATCACCATTAAGACAGTGCCCAGCTGTAGCCAAAAATTTAGTATTCCCTTGCGTAGCAGTGAATGCTGTTGAACAAGTACCGCCATCGGGAAGCTGTAACCCGATTCCACCACCTAAAATACTATGATTATCCCTTCTGGAAAATTCCATGTAGTTTTTTGCTTCAGGGTCAAAAACAAAATTTATAATATCATCTGTCCCACCGTATTTTTCCTCGAATAATTGAGAGGCAATTGATAGATTATCTACCTTATTAGCAATTACATTGACTTTGTTGTTTTCTTCATCTACACCAACAGAAGTAATGTGAATACCACTAGACTCCAAACTTTCGCGGTTATCGAAGATATCGTCCTTAATTTTGCTTAATTCATTATAAGTAATGTCTGTAACGGCAAATTCAACCTTTTCACCAAGTTTCTCAGACAGTACATTCTTAATTCTGTTTGTAATAAGGTCCTCATTTTTAAAACCGATAACAATTTTAAAACCATTAGCTCGATCAATATAAACGGTTCCATAATTCTGGATTTCTTCATAACTACCTAATATACTAGCTACTTCATTTTGCATTACAATGATGTCGTCCATCTCTGACGATATTTGTTCTTGTGATACTTCTTTTTCTAATTCTTTTAAGTCAACTTCTGCAAAGACTTGCTGGTTATAAAAGAACATAAAAAAAGCAAAACTAAAAGCGGATAGAACTGCATAAAGTACTTTTTTCATTTGAAAATGGGGTATAGTTTTAGACAAGGCACTAATTCTATTTCACATCTGTGAGGAGGTTTATTATGAAAAAAATAATTCTGTTTATTTTAATTAGTATCTTTATACTAGCTGGCTGTTCAAACAAGGATGAGAAAGAAGAGTATCCAGTTTACGAAGGTACTGTAGTATATAAAACAGATCAAAATGACCTGTACAAACTTTTTGTTCTTCAAAATATTAGTGAGGAAGATTTGAAAAAAGGTAATCTTGAGTATTTTGTAAAATTAGCACAAGACCAACCTGAAGCTTCGTACTATTTGGTTGAAAAAGAGACTTACGAATCAATTGAAGTAGGACAAAAAGTAAAAATCACTTCTGGATTTGACCAACTAGAATCATTTCCACCCATTAGATTCGTTAAGAGCATTGAAAAAATCAATTAAGATACTACTCCGCAGAGAAAATTCGCAACAATGTTTCCCAAATCAAAGAGCAGCAGCCGGTTCAGACGTTGCCTGACCCCACTGCTGCTTACAATGATATATCCGATCTTCTGATCGCCTGTACCCTTATGCTTTTCTTGTTAAAGAGACAAGTTTGGTAGTCCAGTTTCCAAGAACCAAAGGCTGTGTGAACACCACGGCGTCGCAGTTAAACTTGATATCTAGCAGGGAAACCCACCGAAGGCCTCCAACCTATGCGGTGGGTTTTCGCTTGTTTGGCTCCGACGGAACCAACGGTACAGATTCCGTGGTGCGATGCCTCGGCTATCCATTCACTTTTCCTATACCTAGATACAGGGCTTCCTGCTCGCCTACACCCAGTCCCGCCGCAGCGTGAACAGCTCCTTCAATTCATCGGTGGAGAGCTCGGTAATCCAGCCTTCGCTGCTTGAGATGACCTGATCGCTGAGCATCTGCTTGCTCTCCAGCATCTCATCGATCCGTTCCTCGAGCGTTCCCATAGAGATGAACTTGTACACCTGGACATCCTTGGTCTGGCCCATCCGGTAGGCCCGGTCCGTTGCCTGATTCTCAACGGCCGGGTTCCACCAGCGGTCGAAATGGAACACGTGGTTGGCGGCGGTCAGGTTGAGACCGACGCCGCCCGCCTTAATTGACAGGATCATCACATTCGGCTGTTCATTTGGGGGCAGCGACCGGGATTGGAACCGCTCGATCATGCTGTCTCGGGCCCGCTTGGTCGTGCTTCCGTTCAGGTAGAGCACCGGCTCGCCAAGCTCTTGCTCCAGCACCTGGCGCATCATATCGCCCATGCCGATATATTGGGTGAAGATCAGGCAGCGCTCGTCTTCTTCCCGCAGCTCCTTCACCATGGACAGCAGCCGCTCCAGCTTCGCAGATCTGCTCACGATCGCTTCGGTGTCGAGAAGCCCGCCCGTTCCCGGCAATTCGGGAAGCGGCTCCTTCGTCAGCAGGGCAGGATGGTCGCAGAGCTGCTTGAACTGCGTCAAGGCGGCCAAGATCGCGCCTTTGCGCTCGATGCCTTCGAGCTTTTGCATCCGCTCCAGCAGTCCGCTTACCGTCTGATCGTACAGGGCGCCCTGCTCGGCGGTCAGATGAATATAGGTCTTCATCTCGTTCTTCTCCGGCAGGTCGAGCTGAATGGCCGGATCCTTCTTCTTGCGCCGGAGCATGAACGGCTTGATCAGCTTCTGCAGCTCCGCCGTGCGCTGCTCGTTCTTGTCCTTCTCGATCGGTTGAATGAACCGCACGGTAAATCCGCGGAGACTGCCGAGATATCCCGGATTGATGAAATCGTAGATCGACCACAGCTCCGAGAGGCGGTTCTCGATCGGCGTACCGGTCAAGGCGACGCGGTGCCTTGCGGGAAAGCTGCGGACAGCGGCGGATTGCTTGGTATCTGCGTTTTTGATGTTCTGGGCCTCGTCGATGCCGATGGACTCCCACTTGACGTCCCTTAACAGCTCCTGGTCGAGCGTGGCGGTCGCATAGGAGGTCAGCACGATGTCGGCATCATAGGCCATCCGATAAAATGCTTCGCCGCCGCTTCGCTTGCCTCCGTAATGAAGCATGACCCGCAGCGTCGGTGCAAAGCGCTCCAGCTCCTTCTGCCAATTGCCCAGAACCGAGGTCGGGCAGATCAGCAGCGATGGAAGCGGCTCTTCGCCGCGCTGCCGCACCGTGTCCTTCACATGCAGGAGGTATGCGATGAACTGCACGGTTTTACCAAGGCCCATGTCGTCGGCAAGGCAGGCTCCGAGGCCGTAATGCCGCAGGTAAGCAAGCCATGCAAAGCCGTCCCGCTGATAGGTTCGAAGCTCGGCCTTAAGGTCTGGCGGCACGGGAAGCTCCGGCCATTCTTCCTGCCGGCCGAGCCGCCCGATCAGCTTCACGAAATGCTCGTTAAGCTCTACCTCCAGCTTCACCCGATCTGCGTCTGATGGAGATTCCCCGGCGGCTTCGGACGTCTCCGCTTCGTCGCTGCTGCCCAGTAAATGCAGCTGAAGAATGTCTTGGAAGGACAGCCCCTCTTCGCGGTTCATGCCCGCCATCATCTGACGGATCTGCGCGACGAGAGCCGGATCGAGCGGAATCCACTCCCCTCGGAAGCGGACAAGCCGTTCGTTCCGGGCGACAAGGTCGGCGAATTCGGCCTCAGTCAGCGTGGATTCGCCGATCGCGATACGCCAGTCGAAGTTGACCAGCGAATCCAAGCCGAACAAGGAGCCGCCGCTGCTTCCTCCGGCGGCTTCGCCTTCCCCAGCGCGCACCTTGGCCCGCAGCTTCGGCTTCTTCCGGCGCGCCGCTTCCCACCAGGCGGGAAGCAGCACCTGCCAGCCGGCCTCCAGCAGCCGAGCGCTGTCGGCCGTCAGAAACTGCCAGGCGGCCTCATCGGAGAGGGGCTTGCCGAGCACATGTTCACCATGGCCGTCAAAGAAGCGGTCCGGCAGGGCCGCTCTCAAGCTTCGGAGCCAGCCGGGAGAGCGCTCGGCGATATGGGCAGCCCATGTGTCCGGCCAAGCACCCTGCGCCGTTCCGTCTTCCGCCAGCCGTACGTCGGTAAGAGCCGCCGCGTCCTGCTTGTCCTGCAGCACAAGCGCAAGACGCCAACTCGTCTCTTCTTCATCGGGCTCCAGCAGCTGCAGCAGCGGACGGAAGGGAGCGGTATCTGGACGCCATCCGATGGAGATGAGCCAAGCCGCCGCGTCCATGGCGGCAGCCGCCGCCCGTTGCGGCGTGAAGAGCAAAGGATATTCTCTGCGCAGATCGGCTGCCGCTTCTTCCGTTCCATAATATAGGCGGTGAACATAGGCCGAGAAGGAAGCGCGCAGTCCCTCATTCCATGTTTCGTCCGCGCACAGCAGGGCGAGCTTCTCCTGCCCCTCATGGGTTAAAGCCTGCTCATCCCACACCCACTGCAGCTTTCCGGCCTTGTAGGCGCCGAAATCGGGGGCGAAGCGGCGGTCCCTCGCGCATGCAGCGAGGGCAGGGGCCAATTCGATAAAGGGAATACAGGCTTCGTCCCACAGCCATTCGATATGTTCCAGCAGCTGCAGGTCCGCGAAGAACGGAATGGCCTGTTCAGCCGGCAGTATGACGACCTCGATATCGGAGACGGATTGGACCGTGAGCTCCGTGCCGTAGAAGGAGTCCTCATGCCAAGCAAATAAGCGATGCTTTAAATACGTTCCGGGTGCATAGCCCTGCATCAGGGTCGAGCCGTAAATCACCGCGTCCCCGAATTCGCTTATAGCCATATGAATCGTGATGGTTTCCGTGTATTTGCTCATGATATCAGCTTTCCTCTCCGCAGCTCTTCTTGAAATGCGCGCAGCCTGCTGTTGCGGACGGACAGGGACGTGATAAACAAATCCCAGCGTTCCTGCTGCTTGAGCTTCTTATACAGCTTGGCCAACCGCTTCAGCAGCTTGACGGCAGCTTTGTAGCCGTCCCGGTTCTTATGGAGAATGTAGCGTTCGACCGCCTGGTGGTAAAACGGCAGCAGAAGCTCCGGCGCATGCTTCTCAACAGGCGCAAGTTCGCTTACCCTCAGCTCCAGCGGTTCTCTGCCCGTGCTCAGCTGATAATCGATCCACTCCCGCCAGCGGCCGTGGGTCATGAGCGCATTTTGGTAAATGTGCTTGGAGTATGGAAGCAGGGAGGCAAGGCAATTCCACATGCGCTCGGCCGCCTCCGGAACATGCTCGATCACCGCATCCCAGTAGTCCTGGTAACGGCTGAGATGTTCGTTTCGATGGCTGCCAAGCAGCGGGCCGATCTCCGGAAGCCAGCGGGCGAGTCGTTCCCACTCGGAAGCCGAATACAGCATATGGAAGAAGCCCAACACGAATTCGGCCGAAAGGGTGCTGAGCTTGTCCGCTTCCCGGAGCAGCTCCCAGGCCGCCTCGTCTTGCCTCATATAGAAGTGCATCAGGCTCTGTGACGTCAACCATGCCGCACGGGAGAGCGATGCGCCGAAATCGCCTTCGGCCGCTTGCAGCTCCTTAAGCTCATCCGCATATGTCTGCTGATTCTCCCCGTAAACCGGGCTGATCCAGTAGATCCACAGCTGCATATAGACCTTGGCAAAAAACTTCCGGTTCCTCGGCTCGACCAGCATGCTCCTGCGGATATACGCCTTGGTTTCGTCCAGGCGTTCCCGAAACGCCTCTCCCGGTTCAATGTCTTCAAGTCCGTCTTTTAAGATTCTCCCGATTTGGTCTTGGACGTGGTCAGCTGCCACTTGGGTATGGTAGCCGATATAGGAGCCGGAGGAATTCCAGGCGCTCGCCGGCTGCTTTACCAGCTTCTCCAGTACAAAGAGATGGGCATGCAGCCCGTATAGCGGTTCCAGATCGGCAGGCAGAGACGGCTTGATATGATGAAGGGCGGCCAAGGCGTTTTTGGCGTAAAACGAATTTTGGGTGTTCGTTCCGAGCGAAGCCGTGCAAATATCGAACAGCTCATGCCATGCCGTAATAGGCAGCGTCGGCAGCTGCTCCGCTTTATCTCTCCATTTCGGGGGGCTCGGAGCAGCCTGCCCTGCTGCAGTCCTGGGCCGTAGAGAGTTGGGAGTAATGGGGGAGCTGGCCCAGGACATCGAATGTGCATTCACGAGGGCGTGAATGGACCGCCCTTGCTGCTGGGCGTAATCCAGCAGAACGGCCGCCATATGCTTGCATGCCCCTTCAACAGGGCATGAGCATTCGCTGTCGCTCAGGGAATTGACGCGAAGCCGGACCTGATAGGGTTCCGCAACCGAGCCTTGTACGAGGGCATCGATCACCCCGGAGGAAGGGTCGGACAGCTCGCTTGAGCGGACGCGGCCTTGCTTGAAATATTGAAAGCCCCTCTTGATCGTGAGGTCGCTGAAGGTCTGGGTCGTTCGCTGAATGAGTTCCTGCCACTGCATATCGTCTAAGGTCAAGTATGAATTCATGTTCGCATAGTCTCCTAAGAGAATTTATATCCATGTATCCATTTAATCTATCATATTCACAGAATTGGCGAAACAAGGCCAAGAGGCCGAAACAGCGGAAAAATTCCCTAGCATGCATGAAACAGGGGGCTAAAGAGAGAAGGGGGCTAGAAGCCAAGGGGAGAAGAGAGACGTACGCGCCAAAGGGAGCTCCATACCCTCAGCAAGCAGCAGATGTGCGTGACAAGCAGCGGTAGGGAGCCCCCTAGGTTTTAGGCAAGTCTTCCAAAAGAAACCTGCATGTTATTTGACGTCAGGCATCCTTTTATAGACGACGGTTCTTCTTATCATCAATGTACAGCTCGACCGCCGTGATGAGCCGGATCAATAGCTTGATCAGAAGAAACAGCGCATAAAGGCCAAGCAGTGCGAATAGCCCCTGAACGATTAATGCGATAAGCGGCAAGAATGCAAATGCGGAAAAACCCATGCTCACAGTGCATCACCTCCTCCCACAGAATCAACACCCCGATTTAGAGCGAAAGCATACGAAATCCATTTCAGGCAAAGAAAATGGACATCTTACATCAATTAGGAGAAGAGGATGTATCCTTTGCTATATCTTGCGCCCTTTTTGCCTTGGACATTTTTATCCGTCTTCGTTTAGCAAAATAAAGCTAAAAATAAAAATCGAGTTTTAGAAATTGTATTTTTCAGGGTTTTTAAAAAAGTCAAGATAGTTATATCTTCCAATAGGATCAAAGGTCTTCCTGTCCTCATTGAACTCCAAAACAATTACTTCTCCACTCAGTCCAGAATTAGTTTCTGTTTCAACTATAGCTATTCTGTTCTCAGCTAGTTGTACAACTGACTCGCTGACGTATGATGGAAAATCAGGAGCATTATTTTGGGGGACTGGCTTAAGAGCAATAATTATAAGACAAATTAAGATTCCAATCATAATAGTTAATTTGCTTTTTTCCTGCATGCTTCTCCTCCTAATAAGATTTTTTAAGTATCTAATTATAAAAACACAAGTTATCCCATAAAGTTTGGTTCATATCGGGACATACTGTGCTCTTTAAAGCTGTATTGCATATTTCTGCAAATCTAAACGGCTTGTGATAGATTATAGAATGCAGCTCAAAGCATTGGTATCGCAGGCATGCAAAGCTCACCCGGCCTGCTGCCGCTGACCATTTGCAGAGGCTTTTTTAATTGGAGTTTTCTAAGCTTACTAATGGCTTCAAGGCCCCTTGGGCCAAGAAATCTTCCGGTTTAAAGACAAGCTGCAGAAGGTAATATGTAAGGCTGCAAAAGGCGCTTCCCATAAGCTGCTTCCTGGATTTCTGGTGAGCGGGATGAAGGGAACGTATATTTTCCTCCCTAAGCCTTTAATACCATTTACTTGAGTCTTAAGTATCCTCTAAGATAGGTAATAAACTTGGTGGATGTCGACCGTTGTCCAATTTTGTAGTAACCGCATACAAAGCTAACTAGCCTTACGGACCCATTCCCTAGGGTATAAATGAGGTGAACGCATTGCAGCAATGGCTTGGGAAATCATTAAAGCATAAATTATCGCTGCTTATCATTATTACGACGATGGTTCCTTTGCTGTTTCTCGGCTTTTTCTCTTTTAACATGGCGGAAAGCCTGACGGAGGAGAAGGCCAAAATTACGGGCATGAACACCTTGCGCCAGCTTGAAGCGTATCTCGATACGATGGTGAAGGATGTTGAGAACATGTCGCTGTTTTTGATCGGCCATAACGGAGTGCAGTCCTATCTGAAGTCGTCCGAGAGCAATTACGTTCAGCAGACGACCGTCATCAACTTTTTGACCAATCTGGCGTTTTCCAAAGACTACATCGCCAACATTATCGTGGAGCCGCTCGGCAATAAGGATCCGATCTCCCATAAATCGCTGGTGCGATCCGAGTTCAAGGACATTACGGAGGAGATTCCGGATTATTACGCGCAGCATCCGAAATGGTGGTCTTTCGTCCACCGGCAGTGGACTTTTGAAGGAGTCAGGAAGGTGATCACCCTGGCGAGGCCGATCCGCAGCACGGACAAGTACAAGCCGATCGGCAATTTGCAGATCAACCTCGATCAAGCGGTCATCGCGAACCAATTCCGGCAGGCGGTGCTGGAGAAGAGCGGCTTCGTGCTGCTTCTGGACGAGCAGAACCGGATCATCGTCGGCCCGCCGGATATGGAGACCAATCTGACGCTTTCGGATTACTACCCTTCCATCGGCGAATTTGAAGGCGTCAGCGGCAGCATGGATTACGGCAAGGATGAAGACAAGAAGACCATCCTATATAAAAAAATGTCCAGCGTGAACTGGAAGCTCGTCGGCATCATCCCGTCGCAGGAATACCGCTCGCAGAACCAATACTTCTTGAAGCTAACGGCGGTGGCGGTCACCGTGGCCGTCGTGTTCGTGATCGTGCTCGTCTTGTTTCTGATCCAGAAAATTACGAACCCGCTGTCCGTGCTCGCGAAGTTCCTGAAAAACTCCAGTCCCGAGGAGCCGCTGCCGGCCCTCCCGGTCAAAACGGTTGACGAGGTCGGCCAGCTGATCATCAGTTATAACCGTCTGAGCTCGCGGATTGTGAAGCTGACCGATGAGGTAAAGCTGAGCGAGTCGCTGAAGAAGGAAGCGGACATGCACGCGCTGCAGGTACAGATCAATCCGCATTTCCTTTACAATACGCTATCCTCCATCCACTGGCTGGCCCTGATGAACCAGGATGTAAAGATTGCCGAGATGGTGGGCTCGCTCAGCGACTTTTTGCGGTTCAGCCTGAACAACGGCCAGGAATACTGCACGATTCAGCAAGAGATCATGCATGTCCGCCATTATGTGAATATTCAGAAGATCAGGTACCCGGACAAGTTCGAGTTTGACGTCCGCGTGGAGGAGAGCTTGTATAACCAGACGATGCTGAAGCTGCTGCTGCAGCCCCTCGTGGAAAACTCCATGCTGCATGGTATTTTGAGCCGGGACGGCCTAGGGATGATTACGATTTACGGGGAGCGCGTACCGGGCGGTATTCGCTTCACCGTGGAGGATGACGGAATCGGGATGTCCCCGGATCGCCTCAGATGGCTGCAGGAGCAATTGACGGAGCATCCGCAGCAGCAAGAACGGGAGAAAGCCGAGCGCGGGAGCTACGGGCTGCGCAATGTGCATAAACGGCTTCTTCTCCATTACGGGCGGGATGCCGGCTTGGAGATCGAAAGCACCGAAGGTGCCGGAACCCGGGTCCTGTTTACGATACCGGATACGATGGATGACACCGGCCATGAAGGAAATAACAAAGGGGATGACAAACCTTGAAGGTATTGATCGTTGATGATGAAGTGATCATTCGCAATGGCCTGAGCACGGTGATTCAATGGGCGGAGCATGGCTATACGGTGCTTCCCCCCGCGGCTTCGGCTGAGGAAGCCCTTCAGCGGCTTCCGCTCGAGATGCCGGATATTATATTTACCGACATTCGGATGACGGGCGCAAGCGGGCTCGATCTGGCTCATGAGGTACGGCAGCATTTTCCCGAGATCGAGATCATTATCATCTCCGGCTATGACGAGTTCGTTTATGCCCAGCAGGCGATGCGGGAGGGGGTCAGCGATTATTTGCTCAAGACGAGCAGGCCGACCGAAATCATCGAGGCTGCCAATCAGGCGAGGGCACGGATTGAAGCGCGCAGGCAGCATCACGCCAAGGGCATGGAGCAGGAAGCCGCCGTTAACCGCAGCTTTCTGCGAAGGGTGCTTGCAACGGGCTCTTCGCCCGATGAAGCGAGCATAGCTGAGTTGTGGAACCGATATCCCCAGCTTCGCATCGAAGCGGGCAAGTCGCTTCAAATTTGGCTGCTGTCCATTCAGGCGATGGAGCAAGGGGACGAAGCATCCCGGCCAACCGAATGCAACGCATCCCTAGGCTCCGTCCTCGCCGAAGAGCTGCCCTGCGCGTGGATTGAATGGAACGGCGCGCTGCTTGTGCTTGCTAGAACCGAGCCAGGCTTCCCGGACCGGGTGAACGCCGCCGTCCGAGCGTGGGAGACCCGGCACGGCTGCCGGGTCTTAGCCGCAAGCGGCCGGCCCGTTCATGATGCCTCGGAGCTGCATATTGCCTTGGCTTCGGCGGAGGAGGCCGCCTCCTATGCATGGCTGCTGGGGCATGAGCGGAGCATCCGCTTTGAGGACATCTCCGGCCGTAAAGGGATCCGGACCGTATGCACGCAGGACGAGGAAGCGGAGCTCGCTTCGCTGCTTCGTTCCGGCCAGGAGCCGGCTCTGTATGCCTGGATCGGGCGTTTGCTCGAGCGGATTTCAAGCGATCCGGACGCAACCCCGGGATCGGTGCAGGCATATCTGCATTCCCTGCTCATCTATGCGCAGCGCTGGCTTGAACGCGCGGCGGATTCGATCGGGTATTCCAGCCCGCTGGCTTCGGAGGAGCCAATCCATTTCGGGGAGTTGAAGATTTCGCCGGAGAGCGTGCTGACCCGTTATCTCGGGCTGATCATGAAGCAGTACGGTGAAATGGTATCGGCGACTACACCGGTTCAACGGGCGATCGCCTATATTCACGAGCATTTGGGCCAAAGCCTGTCGCTCCAGCAGGTTGCCCGCCATGTGCACATGAATCCGAACTATTTCAGCGAGATGTTCAAGAAGGAAACCGGTCAAAATTATATTGAATTCGTCACCCAGGCGAAGCTGCGGAAGGCCATGGTGCTGCTTCGGGAGACACCGGCCAAAATCAGCGAAATTGCCAATGAAATCGGCTATGAGGACATCAAGTACTTTAACCGGCTGTTTAAGAAATGGACCGGACAGACCCCGTCGGAATATCGGGCAAATCCTGAATTTTGTCCCTCTATGGACTGAAGTATATCCCCTATGTAAGCGCTATATCCTCTTTTATACTAAAGACGAACATCAAGAGATTAACCCATCCGAACGATTATAAAAGGGGGATTTAACTATGAGACCAGGAAGAAAAATAGGTCTAGTCCTGCTGGCGATGTCTCTGCTCCTGGCCGCTTGCGGCGGCGGAAAGAGCAGTGAGAAGGCCGGCGAGAGCACGAACGGCTCGGAGAAGGTAAAGCTGACGATCTGGCACAACTTTGCCGGTGACGACCTGCGGGCGAAGGCCGTTCGCAGCTATATCGATCAGTTCGCACAGGATCATCCGGAGGTTACGCTGGACGCACAGGCGATCCCGCCGGACGGCTATCGCCAGCGCCTGAGCACGGTGGCTGCCGCCAACGAAATGCCGGACGTATTCTTCGTCTATGCCGGAAGCCAATCGTCCGAGCTGCATCAAGCGAAGCTGCTCCAGCCGATTACGGAAGTGCTGGATGCGCATCCGGAATGGAAAGAGAAGTTCCTCCCTGGCGCATTCGATCCCTTCGAATTTGAAGAAGGCCAGATTTATTCCGCTCCGCTCGGAATGTCGGCGACATCGATCCTGTATTACAACAAGGCGCTCTTTGAGAAGCACAACGTGAAGGTGCCAACGACGTGGGATGAAATGATGACCGCGATCAAGACGTTCAACGACAACGGAATCACGCCGATTGCGCTTGGCAACAAGGCGCCGTGGGTAGCCCAGTCGACGATTCTCGGTTCGCTTGCGGATCGGGTAACGGGTACGGAATGGTTCAAGAATGCCGCTGCCCAGCAGGGAGCGAAATTCACCGATCCGGAATTCATCGAGGCGCTTGGCTATTTCAAGCAGCTCGTGGATAACAAGGCGTTCCAAGAAGGCGCGAACAGCATTGATAACACGCAAGCCGAGCAGTACTTCATTCAAGGCAATGCAGCGATGATGATCAGCGGTGCTTGGACCTTGACGAATCTTGCGGCATCTTCTACAGAAGAGCAAATGAAGGACATTGAAGTAACCACATTGCCGGCGATTCCAGGCGGCAAAGGCGAAGCGAACACCATTTCCGGCGGCGCCGGCGGCGGACTTGCGCTCAGCAGCAGAACCGAGGGCAAAGCGAAGGAGCTCGCACTGGAGCTGATCTACACCGTGAGCGGACCGGAAGCCCAGAAATCCATTGCCGAGAGCAATTCCATGGTTATGTACGATGCCGAGATCGACCAATCCAAAGTAACTTCCCTTTACTACAAGGCGTACAACCTTGTGAAATCGACGGGAATCACGCCGGTATACGATGCTTATCTGTCTGCAGAAGCAGCTGAAGTCATCAACAACGGTCTGCAAGAAATTATGATGGGCGGCTCCGTTGAAGATGTGGCTAAGAAGCTGCAGGATGCGCAAGCCAGATCCGCTACTCCGTAAATTGTCAGCCCTGAACATGCTTAAGGATAAGGATAGGAGGAGGAGGCTGCCATGCCTACAGCGATGAGAAGCAAAGGATTTATAGCCATAGCGCTTCTTCCTGCGCTTCTGTTGTTTCTGATATTTGTCATCATCCCGGTGTTCTGGTCGGCCTATTACGGATTTTTCAGCTGGAAAGGGTTTGGTGAAGCCACGTTTATCGGACTTGATAATTATAAAGAGATGTTCAAGGATCCGATCTTCTGGCGCGCTCTTCGCAACAACTTGATCCTGGTCGTGTCCTCGATTATCGGTCAGGTGCCCATCGCGTTGGTTCTGGCGATCGTCCTGTTTAAAAATTCGCTCTTCAGCCGGTTCATCCGTTCGGCCGTATTTATGCCGATGGTTCTTTCCACGGTGGTTGTCGGCCTCATCTGGGGGTACATCTACCACCCGCAGTTCGGAATTGCGAACCACGTGCTGGAGATGCTCGGATTGGAATCGTGGACCCGGGCCTGGCTGTCGGATCCGAAGGTGAATATGCTGGCGATTTCGATTCCGATCAACTGGGCCAACGTCGGCCCGTATCTGGTCATCTTTATCGCAGCGCTGCAAAACATCTCCCCGGAGATTCATGACGCAGCCAAAATCGACGGATCCTCGGGCTGGAACAAGCTGAGAAACATTACGCTGCCGATGATCTGGAGCACGGTCGTCGTTACCATCGTGCTCTGCATTTCGGGAAGCTTGAAGGCGTTCGACCACGTTATCGTCATGACGGGCGGCGGACCGGCGCAATCGACGGAGCTGCTTGCCACCTACATGTACAACAGCACGTTCAGCGTCTATCGTTACGGTTACGGCTCGGCCGTATCCACCATGATCATGATTGTCAGCGCGATCCTGATCGCCATCAACTATTTTGCAACGCGCAGAAAGTCAAGTTAACAGGAAGGAGTGAGCGACATGAATTTACAGACAACCGGTATCGGAAGCGCTTCGGGAAAAAGAACGATCATGAAGGGATTATCCGGGTTCGTCAAACTGCTGCTGCTTGGTTACGCCATTCTTACGCTCTACCCCCTGTACTGGCTTTTTACGAGCGCGTTTAAATCCAATCAGGATTTCTTTACCAATCCTTACGGCCTGCCGAAGGAATGGATGTCAGAGAACATATTCCGGGCGTGGGAGCTTGGAAATATGGGCCGCGCGATGCTGAATTCGACCGTGGTGACCATTATATCCGTCGCCCTGACGATTCTGCTCAGCGTTCTTGCTGCCTATGTGCTGTCCAAATTCCAGTTCCCGTTCAAAAAGGCCGTCGTGGTTCTGTTCACGACAGGCCTGCTGATCCCGATTCAAAGCACGCTTGTGCCGCTGTTCATTATGATGAAGAACATCGGCCTGCTCGATACGTACGGGGCGCTCATTCTTCCCTACACGGCGTTCGAGCTGCCGATCGCAATCTTCCTGTCGATGGCTTATATGTCATCGATTCCAAGGGAGATCGAGGAAGCGGCCATGATCGACGGCAGCGGCTGGTGGGGAATCTTTGGCAGAATGATTCTTCCGCTCTGTATGCCGATCGTGGCAACCATTTCGATTCTGGCGTTCCTGCGGTTCTGGAACGATTTCTCCTTCGCGCTCGTCTTTATCAATACCCAAGCGCTGAAGACGCTGCCTCTCAGTCTGTCGCTCTTCTCGGACGGCTTCGGTACGGATTATGCGTTGACGATGGGAGCTATGGCCATCGCGGTCATTCCGACCATTGTTGCCTACCTGATCCTGCAGGAGCAGATCATGAAGGGCATGGTGGCCGGCTCGATTAAAGGTTAAGTCAGCTGCAAGGGAAATTAACAAACCTGTACCGTATAGCGGGAATACAGTCGATGGATTCAGGAAGTTCCACTTCATATGCATCTTGAAAACCCTCTACCGATTCATTCGGAAGAGGGTTTTTGTTGATGGCGGTGGATTCAACGTGTTAATTTTAAAAAATTCATGCACGATTTTCGGCGATGTCATGCTTGCAGAAGAAATATAATGAGAACAAATGGCGGTGCCTGGATTACCCCAAAGCAGCTCACAACATGAACCACGGTCGCACATGGCGTGCCAACAAAGGATACGGGAGGAATTTTGCATGATATCAGCCTCGAATCAACAGGAATATTACCAGGCGCTGCTGGAGAAGAAGTCGGAATACGAGGGCGTCTTTTATGTAGGCGTCAAGACAACCGGCGTATTCTGCCGCCCGACATGCCCGGCAAGGAAGCCGAAAATCGAGAACTGCGAATTTTTTGGGACGGCCGAAGAAGCGCTGCTTGCTTCCTACAGGCCCTGCAAACGATGCCGGCCGCTTTCGCATCCCAATCAGGTGTCCGACCTGGTTCGGCTGCTTGTAGACGCGGTGGAGGCAAACCCGGAGAAGAGATGGACCAACCAGGACTTTCAGGATCTGTCGGTGGATGCCTCAACGGCGAGGCGCCAATTCAAAAAGCGGTTCGGGATGACCTTCGTCGAATATGCAAGGGCGCGGCGGATGGGGCTTGCCTTGAAGCAGATCCGGGAGGGACATGCCGTCATCGATGCCCAACTGACGACCGGTTACGAGTCCAGCAGCGGGTTTCGGGATGCCTTTTCCCGGATTATGGGCGCAGCGCCTACCCGGTCCGGCGATCACTGTGTTCTAAGAGCTTCCTGGCTGGACACGCGCCTCGGGCCGATGATCGCGATTGCGGACGAGGAAGCGTTATGTTTGCTTGAATTCGTTGATCGCAGGGGGCTGGAGCGCGAGGTTGAACGCCTTCGGCGGAGAACCCGTTCGGCAATCATTCCGGGTTGCACCGCTCCCCTCCGTTCGATTGAGCGTGAATTGGGCGAGTATTTTGACGGGAAATTAACGGTGTTTCAGACCCCCTTGCGCTTGTTGGGATCGCCGTTTCAAACCGAAGTCTGGGATCGATTATTACAGATTCCTGCCGGTCAAACGTCTTCGTATGGTGAAATCGCGGCAGCGATGGGAAGGCCAACCGCGTATCGTGCTGTTGCTCAGGCGAATGGGGCGAATCAGCTCGCGATTGTCATACCCTGTCACCGCGTGATCAATGCGAATGGTGAATTGGGCGGGTACGGCGGGGGATTGTCGCGCAAGCAGTGGCTGTTAAACCATGAGAGGGCGATGGGGGCCGGAGCTGATAATTAGACTTAAGTCGTAGGGAATGGTCTTAGCTCGGGCCGGACTTTTTTTGTATCGATTAAGTAGTCGTTCGTATGATGTATTCAGATGGAAAGTCTTTAAAATAAAGAGCATAGCTTCCGCTATCGGAGAAGGGAGACTGATCATCGTGATGGATCAAGAACGATTACCCCAATGGGTCACGAATTATCTGAACTATATTCAAGTTCCGTTAAAGGAGCCTTCCTATTCGTATTTAACAGAAATCTGCACGGCGCATCATAACCGGATTCCGTTTGAGAATATCAGTACACTCCTTCGATTCCATGAGTATCATCAAACAGGAAGCCTCCAGGAAGATGCAAAGCGGTTCGTGGATCATCTGCTGCAGTTCAATATGGGGGGGACCTGCTACATGATCAACAGCAGCCTTCATCAGCTGTTGACACAGCTTGGCTTTCGCAGCCGCTACACGTTTCTTGGAGGCGGGCATGTCGGATTGCTCGTTCAGCTTCCTGATGAGGAGGAAGAGGTCTATGTGGATTGCGGGAATGCGGCACCATTCTTTCAGCCGGTTCGATTGATGAGCGAGCCCGATTACGTGTCAGCGTATGCCGGTATTGAAGTAAGATTACGTCCAGCCGACGAACCGGGAACCTATGCGTATTACCGGTATGTCGACGGCAAGCTGCAAACGGATCTCTTGTGGACCTTCGATACGAGAAAAACCTATCAATATGACGATTTTCAGCCTGCGATACGGCAATATTTCAAGCCGGATGATATGTTTACTTCGACCTTGCGCTGCCAGCTTTGGCAGCTGGATCAGCAGCGTTCGCTGTCCTTGGTCAACAATGATTTGAGCATCCGGTATATCGATGGAACGGTCGAGAAGCGGGTATTGTCGGATCTTGGAGAATTACGTGAAGTCATCAATCAAGAATTCAAACTCCCCAAGCTGCCGGTAGAAGAGGCGGTTAATGTTCTCCGGCAGCTGGGGGTGGATATATGGAAGGAATAATGATGCCTCTTTTCATAGAAGCGAAATCCCATAGGCCGCCGCCAGTTGGTAGAAGAATTCTCATGGGCTGCCGTCAGTAAGTTGAAGAATACTCATAGGCTGCCGCCATTGGTTGAAGAATGCTCATAGGCCGCGTATTCGTTGAAGAATACACTCAAATGAGGCGCTCAGGACTCGCCGGGACGGTGGCAGCTTCCCGGAATTTAACCGGCGACATGCCGTAGTTGGCGCGGAAGACGCGGTGGAAGTAGGAATAGCTGGCGAACCCCGAGGTTTCCGCGATTTCCTCCAGCGTCATCGTGCTGTATTTGATCCGCTCAACGGCCGCGTTGAGGCGGATTTCCAAAGCATATTGAATCATCGTCTTGCCGTAATACTCCTTGAACAGCTTGACTGCCCGCGACAGGCTCAGGCCGACGTGCTTTGCCGCATCCTCCAGCTTAAAGGTAACCGTGGCATGCTCCTCCACAAACCGCTTCAGCCGGAGGGCTGTAAAGGCGAGGCGGTCGGCCGGCTTCGTCTCGGTAATGGCGCGATCCAGGCTGAGGCACAGCCCGCGCAGCAGGTAGCCTGTCATTTCATCGTTTTCCCCGTCCATTCCGCGCCGTTTCTCCAAGAGGAGATGTCTCCATAGTCCAAGCAGATGATCGTCCAGCCCGATCCGGCTGACGACCGGGCGCTGCATCCGGCCCCACCATTCATCGATCCATGCCCCATCGCAAAATATGAAATAATCCCCGCTGGACACGCGGCCTTCCCCGCCGCCGTCCTTGACACGCAGCTCGTACTCGTCGCCGGGCTTCAGCAGCAGCAGATCTCCCCCCTGCACATGGTGCACGATTCCGTTGCAGTACACCTCACAGGATCCTTCCGTCTGCAGACGAAACAAATAGTTCGTCAAGCCGCCCCGATGGCTGTTGCTGAATTGCTGGAAGTGGTACGAATAGTCGCAGATCAGCAGTCTTGCATCCATAATGGCCAAAACCTCCAGTGAAAAATATAAGCAGATAGTTCATGTTGCAGCCATATTGTTTATGTTCATTTTAGCCCATTTCCTTGTATGATAGTAGCAGATTGAGCATTAACCCAAATTTTGAATCGAGGTGCGCCAAACATGAGAAGAATGAATATCGGTTTGCAAATGTACACGCTGCGCGACGAGACGGCACAGGATTTCCGCGGTACGCTCCGCAAGGTGGCGGAATTGGGTTATGAGGGTGTTGAATTTGCAGGCTACGGAGACATTCCCGCCGAAGAAATGAAAACGCTTCTTCAAGAACTCGGACTGAAAGCGATCGGCAGCCACGTCGGTCTGCATCTGCTGCGCGAGGATCTGCAGAAGGAGATCGATTACCTGAAGACGATCGGCGCGAAATACATGATGTGTCCATACGTTGCTCCGGAGGACCGCGAGAATGCCGAGGATTGGAAGAAGCTGTTCGCGTTCCTGGAAGAGGTAGGGGCTGAAGCCCGCAAGCAGGGTCTTATCTTCGGTTATCACAACCATGCATTTGAATTTGAAGATAAAGTGGATGGAGCGTTCGTATTTGATGCCATGTATGCGGCAACCTCACCTGAAGCTGTGCAAGTGGAAATGGACGTATGCTGGGTACAATTTGCCGGTCAGGACCCGCTTGCCTATATTCCGAAATATGCCGGCCGTCTGCCGCTTCTCCATCTGAAGGACTTCAGCAAGGATGCTGAGGGGAACATGAAGACGCTGGAGCTTAGCCAGGGCGACGTAAACCTGCCGGGCGTCATTCAGGCTGCATCCGATGCAGGCACGGAATGGCTGATCGTTGAGCAGGACGTATGCCAGAATCCGCCGCTCCAAAGCGTGGAGAACAGCATGAACTGGCTGAAGCAGAACTATTTGAACCAATTTTAATTAATTCGTACCTGAGAACGAGGAAAAGGAGAATTGTTCATGAGCAAAATTAGAGTAGCTGTATTCGGCTGCGGCGCGATCGCCCAGCGCAGACATATTCCTGAGTATGCCAACAATGAGAACGTGGAGCTGGTAGCCTTCGCCGATCCGGTGAAGGAGCGTGCCGAAGAAATGGCGGCCCAGTACGGCGGTACGGCGTACACGGACTACCAGGAGCTGCTGAAGAATGAAAAGCTGGATGCCGTAAGCGTATGTACACCAAACTACCTGCATGCGCCAATGACGATCGCGGCAGCTAATGCCGGCCTGCATGTGCTGGTCGAGAAGCCGATGGCTTCCAATGCCGAAGAAGGGGAGCAGATGATCGAGGCTGCCCGCAAGAACGGCGTTTATCTGATGGTCGGACACAACCAGCGCCTGATGCCTCCGCATGTGAAGGCGAAGGAAATTCTGGACTCCGGCAAGCTTGGTAAAGTGCTGACCTTCCGTACATCCTTCGGTCATGGCGGTCCGGAGGGATGGAGCTTGGACGGACGCGACAGCTGGTTCTTCCGCAAGGAGGAAGCGGTTATGGGCGCCATGGGCGACCTCGGCGTGCACAAATCCGACTTCATCCGTTACTTGCTGAACGATGAAATCGTGGAAGTTGCCGGCTTCATCGGCACAGTTCATAAAGAAGGCACCGACGTGGACGACAATGCGACTTGTATCGTGCGCATGAAGAGCGGGGCCGTAGGCACCTTGATGGCGAGCTGGACGCATTACCGGGCCGGCGACAACGGCACCGTGCTCTGGTGCGAGAAGGGCGCCATGAAGATCGGTACGGTTCATGGCGACGAAGTGATCGTCGAGCTGACCGACGGCACGGTTGAGACATATAAAGTCGGTGCGATGGCAACGAACGAGAAGCAGGTGCCGAGCGGCGTTATCGACGAGTTCGTGGAGTGCATCCTGACCAATACGCCTCCGCGGATTTCCGGCGAAGAAGGTCTCCGTTCGCTCAACGTAATTCTGGGCGCGTTCGAATCCCAGGCTACCGGCAAAATCGTGAAGCTGTAATATTGAACATCAAAAAAGGCCGGTCTTAGGATCCTAGATCCATAAGACCGGCCTTTTTATGCCCTCCTAGAACCGGACCAGGCTATGAATATGAACCGGCATACCGGTTGCGATGGCGCGGTTGGCTGCAATTCCCGTGAGGATCGATCGGGCCCCATCGATATGATTGGCCGCGCGGTGGAATGGATCCTCCGCGGCCTCTCCGAACAGATCGTTCAGCAGAACCGGATCGCCGCCGCCGTGGCCGCCTGCCTTTTCTTCAACCTCAACTTCATACGGAGCCCCGAACATCGGAAGTACGCGGAGGCTTTTTCCTTTCAACGCGCCTTCCAGCTTCTTATCTCCTCCCGAGTTGACGTAGGACTGCTCGATGACCGACATCTCGATCCGGCCCTTGGTCCCGTTGATGGCAAGGCGGTATCCCTCCCATGGCTGGTAGGCGACCAAGGAATAGGTCAGGATGGCTTTGTTGCGGTAACGGACGAGGACGCCCATCGTATCCTCGATATTAATGCCGTCCCCGAACACGCTCTGATCCCGCTGGTAGCCGTCCTCTTGCTCCGCATCCAAATACATCGCCTTCAGATGGTCATTGGAATCCAAATGGAGCGCGAAGGGATCGTCCTTGGCGACCGGATTTCCGGTCGCCCGGTTGTAGAACTGCGTTACTCCGCGGGCTTCCGCATTTTCCCTTCCATAAAACATGAGATCGCCAAAAGCAAACACGGTTTCCGGCTGAGACCCGATCCAGAAATTGACCAGATCAAAATGATGGGTGGATTTATGAACGAGAAGCCCGCCGCTATTGCGCTTATCCCGATGCCAGCGGCGGAAGTAGTCTGCGCCGTGGCGCGTATTGAGCAGCCACTCGAAATGGACCGACGTCACTTGTCCGATGGTGTCGTTCATGATCAACTCCCGCACCTTGGTATGATGGGGCGCATAGCGATAGTTGAAGGTGACCCGGATGTTTCGGCCCGTCCTTTTGGCGGCATCCAGAATGGCTTGGCATTTCTCTTCGTCGACGGTCATCGGCTTCTCCGTTACGACGTCGCAGCCGAGCTCCATGGCGCGGATAATGTACTTGTGATGCGTCCTGTCAATGCTTGTCACGATGACGTAGTCCGGCTTCTCCGTTTCGATCATCCGGTCGAATTGATCGGCGCCGTAGGTTGGCACCTCGGGGTGGTTATATTTCTCGCGAAGCAGCCGGTTGGCATAGTTCATGCGGGTATGGTTGATATCGCAAAAGGCCGCAAGCTCGGATTGATCGCGGAAATGCTCCGCCAGCGCACCGTAGAAAAATTCGGCCCGGCCCCCGGTTCCGACCAGGACATAGCGTTTTTTGCTGCTCATCTTAAATCGCCTCCTTGAATATAGCTCAAGCCTATAACAAGGGAACACTTCTTTCTCCGCATTTTATGCGTAATCGCTTTCAAACACCGCATATTTTGCTATAATTCAGAACAAGAGGGGGCGAGCGCATGGTGAGACCGTTCAAAGCGGAGTACCGCGATCCGGGCGGATACCTGGATATTGAATATGATCGCCGGATCGGGTATTTCTCGATGGCGACCGATCATCTTCATGACCATTATGAGCTGTATTATCTCTTGTCCGGGGAGCGTATTTACTTTATTAAGGACCGCTCGTACAGAGTGATGGCGGGGGACCTCGTATTCGTCGACCGGAATGCGGTGCATAAGACGCTGGACAGCGGCCGGCCCGACCACGACCGGGTCGTCCTGTATATAAGCCCAGGCTTATTCGGCGATTTATCGGTTTCGTCCGAGCTCGAGGAGAGCTTGCTGGAGCCCTTCCGCTGGGAGGTTCCTTTGCTGCGGCTTCCAACCGCCGAAGGAGAAGCGATCCGGCGCATCGTGGACGAGATGGTGGGCGAGATGGTCCGCCCTCAAGC
The DNA here is from genome assembly GCF_038597315.1 of Paenibacillus sp. FSL M8-0142. Lineage (NCBI taxonomy): Bacteria > Bacillati > Bacillota > Bacilli > Caryophanales > Paenibacillaceae > Paenibacillus > Paenibacillus sp. FSL M8-0142. The sequence continues at coordinate 6,204,562 of NZ_CP152008.1, read as the reverse complement.
GGGGAGCGGCCAGCTGCTGCGACATCGCGCTTTGGAGCTGCTGCTCCAAGCTTACCGGGGCCGGCATCTGGGCCAGGTCCGCCCGGCGGACACCGAGCCGGCTCTTCATCCGAAAGCCCAGGCGATCGTGCAGTATTTGAACCGGCACTACCAAAGCCCCGTCACCTTGACCGGTGTCGCCGAAGACTTCCGGATCAGCCCGTATTACCTCAGCCGGTTGTTTAAACAGATGACAGGCTTTACCTTCAGCGATTACGTGAATCTGCTGCGGATCAAAGAAGCACAGCGTCTGCTGCGCGAATCCGGCGATTCCGTAACGGATGTCGCCTTGCATGCCGGATTCGGCAATTTCTCGCATTTCGGGAAAGTGTTCAAGCGGATCGTCGGCATGTCGCCAAGGGAATATCGCCGGCAGTACAGGCCGTAGGGATGAGGGGACCGAGAGCTTGATTGGTTTGCTTGCATAAGAGGGAGCTGGGGGAGGGGAATGGTGAGTGCGTTTTGACATAATCGCATGTGTTGAGGATACATGTCGCCGCAGCGACCGCCCCAGAGCCTCCGGGAGTGTGGATTGGCTGGCCATCTGCCGTTCTGTTGCTGAACCTGCTGGGGGCTGGTAGAATATAACAGGTGCAATCCTAGATGAAATTAAGGAGAGGAATACATGACAGCTCAACAGCAAGCGGCCACGGATTCAATGATCGAATGGCTGGCCCATGAACAGGAGCTCGGCCACAAGCCCAGCAGAATCGAAATAGCCGGAGAATTTGATCTCCACGATATGCATTACTACATATTTAAATATAAGAAGTCCATGCTCGGGAAATGGTTACTTGGCGTCTGCGGCGGCTATGAAAGCTCCTCTGATACTGACCACTGCGGACATGTATTTAGCGAGATGCAGCCCTACAACCCCGCAACAGCAGAGCAGGAGGCCATAGCTATGGTCGAAATGATCCGGGAGTATTGGATGAAGCAGGCGGCAGCCTATGAACAAGAAACCGCAGAGGACAGCAAGGCCGAGCCAGATGAATCATCCGGATCCGGCATCTTTAACGGGTTTGTTCTGCTGAACTCCCCGGAATGTGATCTGGAACAGATCAAGGCCAATCTCCGGCATGACTGGAATATCACCTGGTCCCCCGAGGAGGAAGATGGTGCCTCCAGTAAGGAGAAGGACGGCATTCTGGTTTTTGAGGCAGAGGGCTGTATGGCTGCGGTCAGCTTCGTTGAGGCTCCGGTTCCGGATGGAGAGGCTGAGCATTACGCGCAAGGAAACTATTTGTGGCCCGAGGCGGCTGCGGTTACCCAGACCCATGTTGCGCAGCTGATCGTGGCGGTATTTACACGCACAGGTTCTCCGCTGGACAGCGGAAAAATGTATGCGAAAGTGGCGGCAAGCTGTTTGAAGCTGCCCAATGCGGTGGGGCTTTATTCATCCGGAACGGTATTTCAGCCCGAGATTTTTGTCGATATGGCAGAGCTGATGAAGGAGGAAGATCTATTTCCTCTGTTAAATCTGGTTCACTTCGGTTTGGTCGGAACGGAATCGGGAGTGAGCGGATATACCTATGGGCTGAGAGCTTTAGGCAAGGACGAAATTGAGGTGCTGGACAGCCAGGTAACCCCGGCTGAGCTCCGTGAATTCTTGATGGATATTTCATTGTATGTTGTTGAGCAGGACGTCACGTTAAGGGCTGGGGAAACCATCGGATTTTCGGCTGAGCATAAGCTGCCGATTACCCGCTCCGAGGGCGTGTATGTTCATGGGGACACGCTTAAAATTCAGTACTAATCCAAGGCTGTTGGCCATGGTTCTTCGCTTGCCGTGAAGATCCGCAGCCATGCCGGGTTGCAACAAAGAGCCTTTACCGTTAGCGCGGTGAAGGCTCTTTGTTTATAAGTAACATTGCTGCCAAAACACGTGAATATCAACTTAACAAAGCACAGCTGGTCACATAAATAGGAGGGGATTTTTTTTGGTTATAACCTGAAACCTTGCCTTTCGTTCCGGAGTCTATAAGATATAGCCTAAAAAAATGTAGAAGACCTTAATGAACGGGATCGCAAAGAGCAAAAGGGGTGCATGATTTTGAAAGCGTTGAAGATGCTTACCCTTCTATGGGTTGCCCTATTCGCATTGGCAGGATGCTTCCAGGCGGAATCGAGGGGGCCTGTTACGAAGCAGGAAACCGAAGGGCGGGCTCAGGCTGATAACCCGATGGACTCATCCGCCGCGGGGGAGGCCACTGAGGTACGGTTTACGCTTGAGGATGTGGAAGAAGCATTGAAGGGGCAAGGGATCGACCTCCGCTCCAAGCACATCAGCCCGGACTGGGTGCTAAGTGGCGTGCAAGCCATGATGTATGCACTGGATGAGAACCAGCCGGAAGGCTCAGGCATCGAGGAGCGAATTTCGGTGTACATTTTTGATACGGAAGAAGAACGCATCCAAGGCCAGGCTGATTTCCATAAGCAGAAGGATGTGTATAATATGCAGGTCCCGAATGAACATGAGCTTGCGAACGTCCTGATTTTATACTGGCACCGGGAAAGCTTGGACGAGGCAGCCAATGCGAAATGGGAACAGGACATTAAGACCGCCCTGCCCTCAGCCTTTCTGTCAGTTGTCCACTAACACGCTATTCTTGAAAAAAACGCCCCATCGAGATATTCCTCTTGAAGGTCAGCCCCAGGTATCGATATTTCAGCTCGACTGCCCGGATCGGCTCATCGTGGAGTAGGCGTATCCCATAATTCAGCGGGATGCGGGGGCTTTGGTTCAGCGCGGCCTGCTTGTCTTCCGGGGAGAGGTCCGGATGGAGGGGCATGTCCCCGAGCCCGACAAACGCGATATCGGGATTGCCCTCCAGGTTGGAGCCGCCGACAAGGTGCAGCGAGTAGCTCACGCCAAGCTCTGCCTTAACCGGCCGGTGTCCGCCGTTGACGAGCACGTCCAGCAGCTGCACGTCCGCAATCCCTTCGTTCACCGCCTCGAAGATGATCGTATGCTCGTTGTCGACCGTCGTAAAGAAATCCGTCTTAATCGGTGTGGGGCGGAGATACAGCAGATAGAGCAAGGCGGCTGCGAGGAGCAGCCCCGCCGCAAGAAAGAGGGTCCGCCGTGTTCGCTTCGTGGTTGATTTCATTTTGAAATAGGTCCTGCTTTCCTTATCGATTATGATATCGGCAAATGAACGACCGGAGTGCCGGCCTCGATATCGGCTTTCATCCCTGCGAGATACTTCCGGGTCCGTTCGTCGAGCTCATGCCAGTCAACGTATTTGGAGAAGTAGACGAAGGAGTATACGTTTCGAAAATCAATGAAAAAAGGAATCCGCTTGATCCAATCGGTGCTGAGCGGATGCTCCTGAAGATATCCGGTTAAGAGCGCATCGCAGAAGCGGGAGGCAAACTCGGCTTTTCTCGGGCCGGGAACGGTCTGTACCGCATGATAGATCGAGATCGCGATATCGTAAGCGTACCAGTGATAGCCAATGTCTCCGAAGTCGAAAAAGACGATGTCGCCGTCGTGGACATGGAAATTGCGATGATGCAGATCATTATGGACGATGCCGTAGCCTTGCGGATCTTGGGGGAGGGAGGACAGCTCCTTTAGATACTCCTTCCAACGGGTGTGCACCTTTTCGCCGGCGGCAGCCGGAAATTCATCCGTAAAGATCGGATGGCTGTTCCAATGGGCAAAGCCCATTTGGTGAAGGAGAGCGGCGGAATCGTGCTTGCCGAGCGCATGCATCCTGCCCAGACCGCGTCCCCAGCGCTCGATCACGGCAGCGTCCGATTCCAGATCGGTTAACGGCCGGCCCGGGGCCATCGTAAAGGCGATCACATAAAATAATTGCCCATTATGGGCTACCTCTTCAATAAGAAGCCCCTCCCGCGAGGTTACGGATTCCGTAATGCGAAGCCCGTGTCCTGCCAGATGGGCCATCCAGGTCTGCTCCCGGATGATGTCAGCCTTCCGGTATTTGGCGGCATCCAGAAACTTTAATACGAAACGGGACCCATCCTCCCCGGCATACTCGAATACACTCTGATCAAATCCCCCCAGCAGCTTTAACGAATACGCCCCCTTGCCGAATTTCCCGGCACCTTGGTTCAAAACAGCCTGTTCCATCGATCATTCCCCTCTCTTCCGCTACTCGTCATAGATTCCCGCCCACGGCATAACCACTATCATATGATGGGAATCACTGTATCTATCAGTCTACTATTTTTTAATGTCGGATTGTCAAGTCAAGGGGGCGGCAACTCTTCTGAAAAGGCTTCCCGCTCATTATGTGAACGATTTACTTTAAGTGAATATTAGCTTAATATTTCCTGTTTACAATAAGAGAGAAGCATACATTAAAGCATACATTGTTTTGCGAAAGTATTCTGAACATGAACATTACTAGGAGGAATTAATGATGAAGAAGCTGCTAACAAGTATTATGGCAACATCTATTTTTTTTAATATAGGTGCTGTTTCAGGATCCGCTCAAGCAAAACTGGATGAACATCTATTTTCGAAAAAACCAGGCCTTACCTTTGATGTCATTAGTGACATTCAAGGGGATTACGCTGACTTTAAGCATGTGCTTCATGATATGAAAGAGGTAAATCCTGCTTCGAAAGCATTAATCATTAATGGCGATATTACGGACCGAGGGTGGGATTTCGAATATCAAGCCGTACAACAAGTGTTAGATCGTAATCCTCACCCGGAAAATGTATGGTACAGCATAGGAAATCATGAATTTTATAAACCGAAATGGGCAACACCGAACAAATTAGCACAAGACACATGGCCCAATCATACACCGGAATCTGAAATGTTCCAAAATTTTTATAACTTTACTGGTGAGGAAAAAGTCTACCATAAAAAAGAGTTAGACGGATATCCGTTCCTTTTCTTGGGTACCGAAAAATATATGCACTATCATGATGAGTCTTTGTGGGATGAGGTTTATCTTAGCGATGAGCAGCTTGATTGGTTAAAGCAGAATCTTGAGGAATATTCAAAGAAAAAACCAAATAAACCGATCTTTCTCTTTAGTCATCATATCCTAAAGGATACGATTTCAGGCTCTAATCAATCGCCGTATACAGGTGACTACTTAGACCAGGCTAAATTAGAAGCAATCTTAAAGGATTATCCGCAAGTCATTCTTTTCACAAGCCACAGTCATTGGGATCTGAATCTTCCGGATTGGGCAGGTAAAAAGGTAGTAGAAGGTGGAGATCAACGTGGGTTTACCGTTGTGAACACAGCCGGGATTCAAGCGGGGTGGGCATCGGCAGGGCCTAATGGCGGTGAAGTTTCGACAGGCAATGATTTTAAACAGGGCCTCCAGGTTGAAGTGTACGGAAATGATGTAAAGATCAAGGCGTATGACTATAAAACAGATAAAGTTATTAAAGAGCTTGGTGTGCACAATGGTACTGTTGTTCAATTACCACCCGATGTAGTAGCAGATGACGAAAAAAATCAATTGATCGGTGCTACCCAATACATGGAATACTCTGTGAATGGGAAAAGTCGCTGGGTAGACTATGATCCGAAGAACCCTCCAACATTTGAAGGAAACCAAAATGTATTCGTTCGCCATAAAGGTGAGATGAACCTGGAAGACGGATTATCCAAAAAGGTGACTTTCAAAAAATAATATCTGCAATTCAAGTGTTATAAGAGAGAAAACGATTTAATCGACAACGGTGGCATTGGAATAAAAAATGGGAGTGTCCGAAAGAACGCCAGACTCTTTCGAGAACACTCCCATACTTATTTCAAAGCTACCCTTCAAACGCTTGCTTCAGCTCGCGGAAGTCAAGCTGCGACGTGCTAGGCAGCACGATATCCGCATGCGGGAAATGCTCGGCCCGGCCGATCGCAACCGCGAACATGCCTGCGGCCTTGATGGCCTCCACGCCGGACGCAGCGTCCTCGACGCCGATGCAAGCGGCCGGATCGGCGCCAAGCTGGGCAGCCGCCGTCAGGAAAATCTCCGGGTCCGGCTTGTTGTTCTTCAGCTTCGTGACGTCAACGATGATGTCGAAGCGATCCATGACGCCAAGCCGGGTAAGGACGGCTACGGCGTTCTTGCTGGCCGAAGCGATGCCTGTCGCCAGGCCCGCCGCCCGGATAGCGGCGACGAAATCGGCGACGCCGGGAAGCAGATCGGCCGGCGTAATCGTCTCGATCAGCTCGACGTAGAGCTTATTTTTACGCTCCGCCAGCTGATGCAGCTCCTCGTCCGAATAGCTGACGGGCGTTTCCGCTTGGCTTAAGAGCAGCTTCAGGGAGTCTATGCGGGAGACGCCCTTCAGGTTCTCATTAAACTCGCGGGTGAAGGGAATGCCAAGCTCGGCGGCAATGGCTTTCCACGCCTGGTAATGATATTCGGCCGTATCGGTAATGACGCCGTCCAGGTCAAAGATGACGGCTTGAAGCGTTCTTCCTTCGCTCATGGTTCATTTCTCCTTCTACCAACGGAAACATGTCTAAGTCATGTTCCCGATTATCACTTTTGAATAGTCTGGCAGCCGATAGGGGATGGACTTTCATGGACCTTCACCAGCAACATGTTGCGTCAATCCCGGCAATTTTGCGATGTGTACCCAGTATGCAATTTGTACCCAGTATGCGATTGTGCTTGGTACATGTCTGGTGAGATTCCCGGCGCATGCGTCGTACGAGCCGTGGACATGCCAAGCCTCTGGCTGAGTTAAAACCCTGAGCTGTTTAGCCTTTAAGCGGCCGTTTCACCGGCTGTCCGGAAGCCAGCTCCACAAGCTCCTCATACAGCTTGATTTCGAGGGGTTCACCCTCGACGAGCTCGATCGTCACACCTGATTTTTCAATCGATACGCCGATCAGCCGGCCCCGGAAGTTCAAGCGGAACGCATACTGCTCCCAATCCTTCGGAATGGCCGGAGAGAGGGACAGCCCGTTTTCCTTAATGCGCATCCCGGCAAATCCGTATACGATGGACATCCAGGTGCCGCCCATATTCGCCATATGCAGCCCGTCCTTCGTATTGCCGTGCGTGTTGTCCAGATCCAGGCGCGCGGTTTCGATGAAATACTCGTACGCCTTGTCCATATTGCCGATCTTCGAAGCCATGATGCTGAAGATACAGGAGGACAGCGAAGAATCGTGCGTCGTGATGCCCTCGTAATAATCGTAGGAGCGGCGGATCGTCTCGAAATCCTGCTCGTCCTCCAGCAGGAAATGCGCCAGCACGGTGTCCGCCTGCTTGCACACCTGGTACCGGTAAATCGTCAGCGGATGGTAGTGCAGCAGCAGCGGATATTTGTCTTCCGGCGTGTTCTCGAAGTCCCATACCGCTTTGCGCAGGAACGTGTCATCCTGCGGATTGATCCCCAGCGTCTCGTCGTAAGGCAGCAGCATCGCGTCCGCAGCCTTGGCCCAAGCGGCGATTTCCGCATCGGTTACGCCGAGTCTGTCGCAGAGCGCTTTGTAGCCTTCCGCATCGTAGTCTTGCAGGATCGAGCAGCTCTTGGCGGCCCACTTCAAGTTATGCTTCGCCATCACGTTGGTGTAATAGTTGTTGTTCACGCAGCAGGTATATTCATCCGGTCCCGTCACTTCATCGATGTGGAACGCCCCGTTGTAGTAATGGCCGATGTCTGCCCAGAGGCGGGCCGTCTCGATCAGCACCTCCGCACCGTAAGACAACAGGAAGTCCTGATCCTGTTCAGCCAGATAATACTGAATATAGCTGTAAGCGATATCGGCGCTGATATGGTACTGCGCGGTTCCCGACGGGAAGAACGAGGAGCATTCGGTTCCCGAAATGGTACGCCACGGGTACAGGGCCCCCTGTTTATGCCCCATCTCGCGGGCTCTTGCCCGTGCCTGGTCAAGCGCAGCGTAACGATACAGCAGAAGCTGGCGTGCGATGTCCGGCTGAGTCATCAGGAATACCGGGAACATGTAAATTTCCGTATCCCAGAAGTAATGCCCTTCGTATCCTTCGCCGCTGAGGCCTTTAGCCGAGATGTTGCTGTACTTGTCCCGACCGGCGGATTGCAGCAGCTGGAACAGATTGAACCGGATGCCCTCCTGAAGACGATCATCGTTACGAATCGTGACATCGGCGGACTTCCAGTAGTTGTCCAAATACCGGGTCTGCTCGGCGACCAGATCCTCGAACGACAGATCCTGCAGTCGCTCGTGGAGCCTGATGCCCTCCTCCACGAGATCCGAGCCATGACGCAGGCTGTCCGTGTACATATTGTATTTCGTCAAAGTAACCGGTCCGGAGAGCGGGAATGAAGCGGTGAACAGAACTTCGCCCGATCCGGCTTCCAGCTGCACCTGCGCCTCGGAGCCTTCCAGACGGTGACGCGTCACGCAAGCCGCACGCAGCTTGGAAGCCATCGTCTCGTCAATGACGTAGCCGTCCTGACCTCGAACGCCGGCATCGATCACGGTCATCCGCTCCGCATGACCGGCTCCGACCCGCGGATCGTTCGGGTTCGTGTAGTTTTTTACGTTACCGTTCACCGTCGAGACGATGCGTACCCGGCCGTTGAAATTGACCGGCTCCAGCTGGAGCTGGATCGCAAACAATTCGCGGCGGGTGAAGGACACCAGGCGTCGGAACGTCAATCGGATTTCTTTGCCGGACGGAGAAGTCCACTGCACCTTTCGCTCCGCATAGCCTTTATCCATGTGCAGATGGCGTTCATGGGCCGAAATCGTGCCGTGGTCCAGACGAAACGGCTCCGGCTCGTCGTCCAAGTAGACGAGAACGGTTTGAGCGTCGATATTGTTAACAAGCTTTTGCTGGGTATCGGGAAAGGCGAACAGTTTCTCGCCGTATGGAATTTCAATGATATCGTGAAAAGCATTCAGATAGGTTCCGCGAATGGTCGACATGGACGGGCCATATCCCTCCTCGAAGTTGCCCCGGACGCCGAGGTAACCGTTTCCAAGCGCGAACAGGCTCTCCATATTGAGCAGTGCCTGCTGTGATAATTCGGAATTTGAAATCTTCCAAGTCATCGTGTACACTTCCTCCCTAGCAAGGTTATGTTTGAATTTTAGAGCCAAAAAGGGTTATATTATACTAAAATATTCAGATTTTTATCAATATTTTTAGGTGGTGTGCAAATAATGAAGGAGCTGTCCCGGCCGGCAAACCCGCCCTTTGTTTTGTCTTCCCGGATGCAGTATTTACGCGACAATTTTATCCATCCGCCGTTCGATTACGAGCATGAGCTGCTGGAAGCGATCCGATTCGGCGACGAGGCCAAAGCGATGGATATGCTGCGCAAGATCAATGAGCTCGAGGCCGCGGTCTTGGCCAGCTATCCGCTCCGCTCCAAGAAGAACGCGCTGATTGCCTCTTGTACGTTATTTACCCGGGCGATTATTAAGGGCGGAGTCGATCCGGAGACGGCCTTTCATCTCAGCGACACGCTTATTTTGGAAATCGAGAAGATCGGCGATGTGGAGCGTCTCGTCGCATTCGAATACGAGATGCTGGTGCAGTTCGTCTCGATGATCCGCAAGGAGAAGGAAGAGCTGACGTACTCGCATATTGTGAACCTGGCGATCTATTATATTCGCGAGCATATTTTTCAAGAGCTGTCCCTGCAGGGAATCGCGGACCATCTGGGCGTTCACCCGAGCTACCTGTCCGACCGCTTCAAGCGGGAGACCGGCATGCCGCTGACCTCGTATATTAACCGGAGAAAGGTGGAGGAATCCAAGCATCTGCTTGTGTACACGAATCAGTCCATCTCCGAAATCGCATTCACGTTCAAGTTCTGCAGCCAGAGCTATTATACGCAGGTGTTCCGAAATTTTACGGGGATGACGCCGCGCCAGTTCCGGTTAAGCGGAGCCAAATCCATATCGACATGAAGAAAGAGACCTCTAGCATGAACAGACTAAAACAGAAAATGCTGGATTTAAGCCTGGAGCATAAGCTGATCGCCGCTTTCTCCTGCTTCATCATTGTGCCGCTCATTCTGATCGGCGGGATCGTATCCTGGGTATATGTGGACAACAACCGTACAACGATGATTGATGCGGCCGTGGAGAACAATAAACAGATCGTCAAAAATATCGATACATCCCTTCAGCCCCTGCTGCGGCTGTCAATGTTCCCGATCCAGGACTCGACGGTGTATCAGATCATGCGCAAGGATTACGCCAAAATCGAGTATCCCCTGCTGGAACGCGGCCAGGATTTCGACAAAGTGAACGGCTTGATCCAGAGCGGCATCATGCTATATTCTGATCTGATCGATTCGGTGGTCATTTATCATGAGAACAGCAAGTCGATCATCGGCCGCAGCAACCGGGAATATATGAATGCTGCTTATTTCAGGGACCGATTCACCGAGGAGCCGTTTGTCCGGAAGATCCGGGAGGCGTATGGACTCTTTGTGCCAATCGGCATACACAAGGAGGAGCTGCTGTCCGCCAAGGGCGTGCCGGTCGTATCGGTAGGCCGGGCCATTATGGACCCCTATACGAAGGAGGACCTCGGCTTTATCCTGTTTAACATTTCGGTGGACAAGCTGAAGACGCTGTGGAGCGATACGGCCTTTTCGGAAAACACGAGCTTTTACCTTATCGATGAAGCCGACCGGATCGTTCACAGCATGAATGCGGAAGAGATCGGGCTGCCGGCTTCCGAGGTGCTTGGCAGCGAGTTTCAATATCATAAGGACGGCAAGGTGAACACGCAGATTGCCCGGGACACCTATATCATTTCTTCCGGTTCCTCGCTGGCGAATTGGAAGGCCGTCACCGTCATTCCGAAGAAGGACCTGTTCTCGATCGTGTACCTGATGGTAGCGGTTTTGATCGGCGTCCTCATCTTGCTTCTGGTGCTCTCGATCCTGATCTCCGCCCGAATCGCGACCACGATCATGAAGCCGCTGGCGGTGCTCAACAGCAAGATGAAGCTGGTATCCCAAGGGCAGCTGAACGTAAGCCTGGATACGAAGCAGCGTGGGGAGATCGGCGTCATCAACAACACGGTCGACCAAATGCTCAAGGAGATCCGGGAGCTGATCGAGCGAATCTACGTGGAGGAGGAGGAGAAGCGGAAGCTGGAAATGAATGCGCTCCAGTCGCAGATCCGCCCGCATTTTATCTATAATACGCTGAACGTGATTAAGTGGATGGCCAAAATCCAGGGCGCTGCGGGCATCGAAGAAGCGCTGCAGGCGTTCTCGTCCGTCATCAAGTTCACGGTAAAGAAGGAAGGGAACTACGTTACCATTGCCGAGGAGGTCGAATTCATGGAGAATTACACCAAAATCCTCGATTTTCGGTACTTTAATACCTTCGATGTCACGTATGAGGTCGATCCGGCCGTTATGAAATATAGGACGCTGAAGTTTCTATTGCAGCCGCTAGTGGAAAATGCGGTGTTTCACGGATTCGAAGGCATTGACTATAAAGGCCACCTGATCATCGCTATTTATGAGGATCAAGGAGCGCTTGTCATGAAGGTCGAGGATAACGGACGGGGCTTCCCGGAGGACGGGCAGCCCAAGAAGGAACAGAACGGGCCAAGGGATGGCTTCAACTCGATCGGATTGAACAATATTCGTAACCGGATATCCCTTCACTTCGGTCCGGAATACGGGCTTTGGATCCAGCGAAGGGAGCAAGGCGGAACGGTGGCATGGATCCGCGTTCCGATCATCACAGAAGAAGCAGGGTGATAGCAAGTGCGGATACTTATCGTGGATGACGAGCCGCTCGTTCGGATCGGCATCAAGTCAGCAATCGACTGGGAAGCTCAGGGTGTGCAGATCGTCGGAGAGGCCGGTGACGGAGAGGAGGCGCTGCAGCAAATTGCGGACAAGGACCCGGATGTGGTGCTCCTCGACATCAAAATGCCCAAGCTGGACGGCATTGAGGTGCTTCGCAGGGTTCGTGAGCAGCAGCTGCCGGTTCAGATCGTGGTGCTTAGCAGCTTCGACGATATAGCTTATGTGAAGGAAGCTTTGAAGCTTGGGGCTTTCGATTACTTCCATAAACCGGATATGAACGAACGCGAGCTGACAGCGATGCTTCGGAGCATCCGGGAGCAGCTTGGAACAAGCGGGACGCCTGCCCCGCCGACCGTGGTGACGCAAGGCAGCCGGAAGGAACAGCTGCTGTATGAGGCCCTCGAAGGCAAGGTGCAGGACCTGTCCGAAACGAGTCTTGAGGAAGGGAATATGTATATCGTTCTCTTTAAAATCAAAAACTATCGCACCGTCATTCAGCGATATACGAAAGAAACCGAATCGGTGCTCCCCAGCACCGTTCAAAATGTGGTGCGCGAGATGCTCTCCAAAGAGAAGGAGGTCGAATACCTGCAGCTAGACGTCCAGCATAGCTGCGTATTCATCAGCAACAGCGAGCATAAGAGTCTGCTCGCATCCCTAAACCGCGTAAACAAATTGGTGCAGATGATCAGCTCGGCCCTGAAGCGGTTCGTGAACATCGATATCGTGCTGGGCGTCAGCGATTGGTTCGAAGGCTACAGCGCCATTCCTGCAGGCTATGAGCAGGCGGCTAAAGCGCTGTCCCATCATTTTTACCATCCTGATACGTCCATCTTCTATTATCAGCATCTGCGGCTGCAGGGGGAGAGCGCGCTGAAGCAGGCGGATGCCTATGTGAGCCAGATGAAGTCGGCGCTGCGGGAAGAGGAGAATGAACGTTTTCTGGAGCTGCTGTCCCGCTGGGAGGCGTTCTTGGAGCAGGAGGAGTGCATGGAGGAGCGGGATGTCCGCAAAGTGTACGAAGGCTTGCTGTTCATGATCGGCGGGGACGACGGCAAAGTTGAATCAGGGGCGGAGCACAGCGGAGGCTTCGAGGAGATCGAGGATTTCCGGGGAATGGCCGCGGGATACCGGAAGCTGTTCGAGGACCGTCTCAAGCAGCGCCAGCGACTGTCGAATAAAGGCTACAGCCAGCTTACGCGCAGCATTATGGAATATATCGAGGAGCATTATGCCGAGAGCCTTTCCCTGAAATTGTTCGGGGAGCTGCTGCATGTCAGCCCGAATTACGTCAGCCGGCTGTTCAAGCAGGAGGTTGGCCAAGGGCTGTTCGACTATATTAATGAGCTCCGGATTGAGAAAGCGAAGAGACTGCTTCGGGACTATCGATACAAAATATATGATGTCGCCGAGATGGTGGGATTTCATAATCAGGCCCATTTTGCGATTGTATTTCAGAAATACACAGGCTTATCTCCTAAGCAATATAGGAAAGAAGAAGTGTGATTTTAGAGAAGAAAGTGTAATTTTTCATAAAATCGTTTCTCTCGTGCAAGATATCTATAAAAAAATAGTCAATATTAAAAAATTAATCATCATTTGATTAATTTTTTTTATTCTTCGGACTCCTTATCATGAATGTGTAAGGTTTAACGAAACGAAACATAGGGGGTAGCATTCATGGGTAAAGTGAACAAGAAGATTTCCGCCATGCTGGTATTATGCCTGGCTCTTGTTGTCGCGTTAACCGCTTGCGGCGGCAATAAAAGCGCTGACAATAAAGAAGGAGCATCCGGAGAGAAAGTGACCGTAAACTTCGGCTTCTGGGGTACGGCGCAGGATTTGGAGATCTACCAGAAAGCAGCCGATACCATTTCCGAGAAATATCCCGAGATCGAGCTGAAGATCAAGCAGTATCCGAGCAGCGAGCAGTTCTGGAATACGTTGCCCGGCGAAATTGCGGCAGGCGTAGCGCCTGACTTTATTAAGATGTCCAATGAAGGCGCATACGAGTACATCAACAAAGGCCTGTTCACGCCGATTGATGATCTGGTTCAAGCGACGGGCGTTGACATGGGCCGTTTCCCGGATACCTCGAAGAAGATCTGGAATGTTGACGGCAAGCAGTACGGCATTCCGAACAGCGACATGCCGGCCATGTTCTTCATTAACGAGCAGATGTGGAAGGACGCCGGTCTTGGCGATTACCCAACCACATGGGACGAAGTGATCGAAGCGGCGAAAGTGCTGAACAAAGGCAATGTAAAAGGCATTATCGTCAATCTGGACGCATTCCATATTACGAACTACGTGAAAAGCTTCGGCGGCGGATGGGGCAACGGCAAGACCATAAACTCCCCTGAAAACGTAAAAGCGCTGGAATTGATCATCGACATGTACAACCAAGGCATCGCGGTTACTCCGAAATCCGCCGGCTTCGGCTGGGACGGCGAAGTGTTCGCGAACAGCCTGGGTGCTATGAGCACCGGCGGATATTGGTATAAAGGCTACCTGAAGGACGCCAACCCGGATATGAAATACGTTGCGATTCCGGTTCCGAAAGGCACAACGAACGGCAGCACCATGAGCTCCGACGCTTATATGGTGCTGAAGGATGCCAAGAACAAGGAGGCCGCACTGAAGGCCGCTTATTACATGACCAATGACGACACGCAAACCGCATTCATGGATCTTGGCTTCAATCCTGCCGTGTCGTCGCTGTCCGAGAAATACTTCGAGAAAAATCCGGAGTTCAAGGCGCTTCAGCCGGCGCTGGAATACAGCACCGACTATGGCTATCCGACCGATACCAAGCGCTTCACGGATGAACTGGTGAAAGAGCTGGAAGGCCTTGTGCTTGGCGGTTCCGGTAAGACGGCTCAGCAAATTCTCGACGATATTCAGAGCCAGTTCCAATAAGAAAAACAGGCAACAACCTGCTCCCGCTCCTTGATATCAGGGAGGCGGGAGCCTTTATTTTGCATGAGCGATTCAATTCTAGCATGGGAGTGGGGGATAACTTATGTCCGAATACAGCAGCAAGCATGTCGGCGCGAAGGGCGGCAAGATCAAGCAGTCCTGGCTGCGTTCGCTGGCCGACTCCGACAAGACACTCGGCTGGTTGTTTACGCTGCCCTTTTTGATTTTGTGGGCTTGGTGGTTTTTATATCCGTTTATCCAATCCTTCGTGAGAAGCTTCCAGGACGCCAATTTTGCGGCACTGGACCAGGCCAAATTCATCGGCCTCGAGAACTATACGGCGATTCTTCACGATAAGGAGTTTTTCCGGGCGCTGCTGCATTCCTTGGAGATCGTGGTCATTTCGATCCCGATCCAAACGCTGCTCGGGCTGCTTTTGGCCATCCTCGTGAACCAGAAGCTGAAGGGCAAGGGGATTTTCCGTACGGTGTTTTTCCTGCCGTATATCACCTCGCAGATCGCCATTACGACCGTTTTCATGATGATGTTTAAGCAAGGGACCTTTCTGACCGATTTCTTCGGCGTTTTGGGCTTCGGGAACGTCACCTGGTTTGCGGATACCCGCTATGCGCTTCTGTTCGTCTGCATCCTGTTCATTTTCCAGCAGGCAGGCTTCACGATGATCGTGTATCTGTCCGGCCTGCAGGAAATACCGAAGGATCTGTACGAGGCCGGCGAGATCGACGGCGCTTCGAAATGGAACAAGTTCCGCTATATCACCGTGCCTTATCTGAAGCCGATCACCTTCTTTATCGTGTCGGTATCCACTATCGCCGGCTTCCAGATTTACGACCAGATCGCGGCGATTTCGCGTTACGGCGCACTCGGCTCGCCGGCGGGAGCGACCAGCACGGTGGTGACGTACTTCTACCAGCACGGGATCCGTTACATGAACATCGGATACGGAAGCGCGGCGGTCGTACTGTTCTTTATCATTATTATGCTGATCACGTACCTGCAAAAAAAATTCCTGGATGAGAAGGAGTGAGAGCAATGAAGACCCGCATAAACAGCAATCGGCCGTTTCTGTATATCGGCACGATCATTCTGGGGCTTTTATTCGCCCTTCCTTTTCTCTATACGATTTATACGTCCGTCATTCCGATGCGGTATGTCAATACGCTGACGTCGCCGGCCAACTGGACGTTCGAAAATTTCAAGGTATTCTTCACAAACGATGCGTACAACGTGCCAAGATGGTTTCTGAATACGGTCATCATGACCGGCGCCGTCGTGCTGGGCAACCTCGTCATTAACCCGATGGCCGGCTTTGCGCTTGCCAAGCTGAATTTCCGCGGGAAAGGCCTGATTTACTGGATCGTGGTGGCTACGATGATGGTGCCTTATCACATGATTCTGATCCCGGTATATGTGAACGTGGCGCAGCTGGGATGGCTGAACACGTTCTGGGGCTTGACGGTGCCGTTCTTGTATCAAGGGTTGTATATCTTCATGCTCCGGCAGTTCTTTATCTCGGTTCCGAATGAATTTCTGGAAGCCGCCCGCATCGACGGCTTGACGAAGATGGGCGCCTTCTGGCGGATCGTCTATCCGCTGGCGCGCTCTTCCCTGATCACGATGTCGATTCTTGCGTTTGCGGGCACCTGGAACAGCTATTTGATTCCGAGCACGCTCGCCAATACGCCGGAGATGTACGTGCTAGTCGTCGGCCTGAACAGCGTGAAGGACATGTTCTTCGAGAATACACCGATGATCATGGCGGGCGTCGTGCTGTCGACGCTGCCGATCATCCTGTTCTTCTTCCTGTTCCAGCGCCAATATATTGAAGGCATCTCGAATGCCGGCGTCAAAGGCTAGATTGCTGATTGTTGATCGCTAAGTAGACATACGTTGAGGAGGGAGCTGCATGGATCAAGCAGAACAGCGAGCGCGGGAGCTGTTAGCCCGGATGACGCTGGCCGAGAAGATCGGCCAGACGGTACAATACGGCCGCTGCGAGGAACGGGAGAGGCAGCTGGTCGCCGAGGGGCGGATCGGGTCTTTGCTGAACGTTCACGGGGCGAAGAAAATAAATGAATTGCAGCGTCTGGCAGTGGAGCAAAGCCGCCTCGGCATCCCGCTGTTGATCGGCGACGATGTCATTCACGGCTTCCGGACCATCTTTCCGATCCCGCTTGGCGAAGCCGCCAGCTGGGATCCCGAAGCGATGGAGAAGAATGCCCGCATCGCGGCGAGGGAGGCGGCGGCCGAAGGCATCCGCTGGACCTTTGCCCCGATGGTGGATATTACGCGCGATCCCCGGTGGGGACGCATCGCGGAGAGCACGGGCGAAGATGTGTATTTGTCTTCTCTGGCTGCCGCGGCGAAGGTCAAGGGATTCCAGAGCCCGAACGAGTCCGGATATCCGGCCGTGGCTGCCTGCGTGAAGCACTTCGCCGGGTACGGCTTTGTCGAGGGCGGAAGAGATTACGATACGACGGATATGTCGGAGCGGACGCTGCGGGAGACGGTGCTTCCGCCGTTTGCGCACGGCATTCGGGCCGGCGCCATGTCGGTGATGAGCGCATTCAGCGAGCTGAACGGCGTGCCTGCATCGGGCAGCCGGTACTTGCTGCGGGATATTCTGAAGGAGGAGTGGGCCTTTGACGGCATCGTGGTCAGCGACTGGGAGTCGATTGAGGAGCTGATTCATCACGGCTACGCGGAGGACCGTAGAGATTCGGCGCTGAAAGGCTTGGCGGCAGGCGTCGATATGGATATGCATTCCGGCGTCTATCTCGATCATCTGGAGTCCATCATTGCGGAGCATCCCGAGATGATGGAGCTGCTGGATGATGCCGTGCTTCGCATTCTGAAAGTGAAATTCCGGCTCGGCTTATTCGAGAATCCTTATGTAAGCGAGGACGATCCGGAGGAAATCGGCATTCCTGCCGCTCATCTGGAGCAGGCCCGGGACAGCGCACGCAAATCGATCGTGCTGCTTCAGAACGATGACGGCATCCTGCCGCTGGATACCGGACGATTCAAGAAGCTGGCCCTGATCGGGCCGCTGGCCGACGATCGCCACAATACGATGGGCTGCTGGGCGTGGAAGGGCCGCGACGAGGACGTTGTTACCGTATGGGATGCCTTCCAATCCGAGCTGGCTCCGGATACGCAGGTGTTCCATGAACCGGGCAGCGGCATTTTGGAGGAACTTCCCGGAGGGATCGATCGTGCCGTGGACCTGGCAGGGCGCTGTGACGTCGCGGTCGTGGTCGTCGGGGAATCGGAGCCGATGACCGGGGAGCATTACAATGTGGCGTCCATTACGCTCCCGGCGTGCCAAGAGCGGCTGATCCGGGAGCTGAAGAGCCGGACCTTCACGCCCGTCGTGGTCATCCTGATGAACGGTCGCCCGCTCGCGGCGCCATGGCTGCACGAGCTGGCGGATGCGGTCATCGAGGCATGGCACCCGGGGACGGCTGCGGGGTATGCCGTGGTCGATGTGTTGACCGGGGCGCACAACCCGAGCGGCCGCCTGCCGGTAACCGTTCCGCGGGCAACCGGACAAATTCCGATGTATTACAATCGGAAGAATACGGGACGTCCGCACTTGTACGAGGATTACATCGATTGCGACGATTCGCCTTTGTACCCGTTCGGGTACGGCCTCAGCTATACGACGTTTGAATATGCGGATCTGGCGCTGGACAAGCCTGTAATCGGCAAGGATGAGAGCGCGAATTTGTCTGTGAGAATCAGGAACACCGGCAAGCGCGCCGGCGAAGAGACCGTGCAGCTGTACATCCGGGATCTGGTGGCCAGCTCTACCCGTCCCGTCCGGGAGCTGAAGGGCTTCAGCAAGGTGTTTCTTGAGCCAGGAGAGAGCCGTGTCGTCCATTTTGCGCTTGGGCCGGATGAGCTCGGGCTTCTCGACGAACGGATGGCGTTCACGGTTGAGCCCGGGAAGTTTCATATTTGGGTCGGGCCGCATTCGGAGGAAGGGCTGCGTACGGAGCTCACCGTGATTTGAAACGCCGTAAGGGCGATAAAAGGGGGATGAATGATGGATTATCGCGTAATTAAGGAAGGGGATCTGTTCTTTCTGACGGGGCTGAATGGGGATATGGCTCCTGGGGATGATCAGGGTCACGGTTTATATACGAAGGATACGCGCTTCTTAAGCCGCATGGAGGCGTTCATTGACGGGGAGAAGCCTTCCCTGTTGTCCTCCGCCGGGGATAAGAGCTACATCGCTTCCTTCCGCTTGATGAAGGATTCCAAGGATGAGGGAGCGATCGAGCTGCACCGGGAGCGGTTTATTTACGGCGGGATCCTCTACGAGCGCTGCACGCTGACCAACTATTTTATCGATGCCCGGAACGTTGAGTTTTCGGTCGCATTCGATGCCGATTTCCAGGATATGTTCCTGGTTCGGAAATACCGCACCGGGGACGTTGGCCGCATGGAAGAAGCACGCGCCAAAGACCGGGAGCTGACGCTGTCTTATATGGGCGCGGATAGCCAAAGACGCGAGACGCGCATTTCCTGGGATGCCGAGGGCGGCAAGGCGCATGGAAGCGGAACGATTACGTTCCCGATGTTCTTGAAACCGAAGGAACAGCGGGTGGTCACCTTCTTCATTGCGCCGATCACGGAGGAGCACGCGGAGCCGGAGCCGCTGTCTTATGACGAGGGGCTGAGGAAGCTGGAGGCTTCCTATGCGCAGTGGTACGCAAACAGCACGCGGGTGAAATCCGACTCTGCCGTGTTCAGCGGATTGTTCGAGCGAGGTCTGCAGGATTTGCGCATGCTGACCCTGGACGTCGGCTTCGGCGACACGACGGTGGCCGGACTGCCATGGTTCGCGGTTCCATTCGGCCGGGACAGCCTGATCACCGCCCTGTTCATGCTGCCGGTGAATCCGCAGCTGGCCAAGGGAACCCTGAAGACGCTGGCCTCCAATCAAGGGGAGAAGACGGATCCTTGGCGAGACGAGCAGCCGGGAAAAATCATGCACGAGATTCGTTACGGTGAGCTGGTTATGACCGGGCAATCGCCGTTCTCTCCTTATTATGGCACGATCGATTCCACTCCGCTGTTTCTTGCCCTGATCGGAGAATATTACCGCTGGACGGGCGATTTGTCTCTCGCGGGGGAGCTGAAGCCGAACATGCTGCGGGCGCTTGATTATATCAATGCTGCCTTGGAAGCGGGGAACGGCTTCATGGCCTACAAGCAGGAAGCCGAGAAGGGCTTCCCAAACCAAGGCTGGAAGGATTCAGCGAACTCCATCATCCATGAGCATGGGGAATATGCGGAGTCGCCCATCGCATTGTCCGAGGTGCAAGGATATGTATATCAGGCGAAGAAATCGCTCGTCCCCGTGTTCGCTGACATGGGCGAGCACGAGCTGGCCCGCAAGCTCGAAGAGGAGGCCGAGGAGCTCCGCGCAAGATTCGAGGCGGCGTTCTGGATGGAGGATCAGCAGTGCTACGCGATTGCGCTGGATAAGGAGCAGCGTCAGGTGCGAAGCGTAACCTCGAATCCCGGGCATCTGCTCATGAGCGGGCTCCCTGAAGCCGGGCGGGCCGCAGCCCAGTCCAAGCGGATGCTGAAGGACGACATGTTCAGCGGATACGGCATCCGTACGATGAGCACAGGCTCCACGGGCTACTATCCGATGAGCTATCACAACGGCAGCGTGTGGCCGCACGATAACGGGATGATTCTGCTTGGGCTGGGCAAGCAGGGCTTCAAGGAAGAGGCCGGCAAGGTCATTTCCGGACTGCTCAAGGCCTCGGAGCACTTCGAGTACCAGCGCCTCCCGGAGCTGTTCTGTGGGAATGATGCGGGGCTCGGTTATCCGGTGCCTTATCCGACGACCTGTTCGCCGCAGGCATGGGCGGCCGGCACGTCGATCGCTTTTCTGCAGGCGATGCTCGGATTGTACCCCGATGCGCCTAAGAAGGAAATCGCGTTGTCACCGTTCCTGCCGGAGGGCATGAACGAGCTGAAGGCCGAGCGGATCGCGATCGGTAATGGCCATCTGTCGGTCAGCGTAACGCGTGATGCCGGCGGAGCATCCTTCAACGTGAAGGTGCTTGAAAATACGACCGGCTATACGCTGGTCGGATAGATAATATGAACAGCACGACAGCACGACAACACGAACAGCAAATACACGGACAACAACCTGGTTCTCTCGCTTCAAAGAGAACCAGGTTGTTTTTTATTACGGCTTTAGCCAGTTGAGCTCGCGAAGCGTGCGAAACAAAAAACCACCCGCTATGCGGGTGGAGGGATCGAGGGTTTGACCAACAAGACCATTCCGATAAAATTGAGATGTTCAGGCTCAATAATGAAAGGAATGGTCTTAGATGGCAAACAAGAGCTATAGTTTAGCTCACACGAAGTGGATGTGCAAGTACCACATTGTGTTCACCCCGAAGTATAGACGGAAAGAGATTTATAATCAAGTGAGGAAAGACTTAATCGAAATTTTCAAACGATTATGCAAATACAAGGGAGTGGAGATAATCGAAGGTCACATGATGCCCGATCATGTACATATGTTGGTAGCAATTCCCCCAAAAATCTCAGTATCATCATTTATGGGATACCTGAAGGGGAAAAGCTCACTCATGATATTCGAGAAGCATGCTACCTTGAAGTATAAATATGGTAATCGAAAATTTTGGGCGGAGGGATACTACGTCAGCACAGTGGGCTTAAATGAAGCAACTGTAGCAAAATACATTCGTGAGCAAGAAGCACACGACCAAGCAATTGATAAACTGAGTGTGAAAGAGTATGAAGATCCATTCAGCAAAAACAGTAACAAGAAGAAGTAAACCAGTTTAACTGGTAAGTGAAAGTGACAAATTACACTGAGCCTGAACAATTTTATTGTCAGGCTAGCGTCTTTAGGCGCAGTTTGGCAACAAGGGGTTATACCCCAAGAGCAAACCACCCGTTTGACGGGTGGTTCTGATTGAAAATACAGGAACATGTGTTCTATAATATAGAGCGGAGTTTTAAACTACATACCCCAAGCATGCTGAACGACAACCTAAGATAGGAGAGAACGGGAATGAATACCTTTTGTACATATGCGCTGCACCAGATCGAAGTGGCGGTGCTGTCGGTCGTGGCGATTATTGACAAGCTAACAGAGGAGGATCTGCTCGTCAGGCCAACGGCGGACAAGCATTCCGTCGGCGAGCTGCTGAAGCATATCGCGGTCATCTGCAGGGCCGACTTCCTTATATCCGGCGGGGCGACGCAGGAAGAGATGAGCGCTTATTACGCCGGCGTGTCGCTGAATAACCTGAAGGATATCCAGGCTGAATTGTTAACGAGCTATTCGTATCTGGCGCAGGCATTTCATGATATGGACGACGAAGAACTGCATCGGGAGGTAACGTCCTATTGGGGCGCAACCTATACCCGTTACGAGTGGCTGCTTGAGATTCTGGCCCACCTGTACCATCACCGGGGACAGCTGCATGCGATGCTGGTCCACTGCAATGGCAAAGACCCGAAGGTGCCGCTGTTCGAGTAAGATATTGGCATCAAAGAACCGCTCCCGAGATGCGATAGGAGCGGTTTTTTGTTTAGGCTTAGGCCAAGGTGCTGTTATTTGAATATGAAGGCACAGGAGTGGCTGGAAACGGAGGGAGACATTAGCTGCATTTTTCCCAACGGGGGGATCAGTTGTTAGTGCTGAGAGTCTTACTTCTGAGGAGAGTATCAATCTTTATAACATAGAAGTTAATGATAACACGGACAGTAGCGAAGATATTTCAATCCAAAATGATAGCGAATTAATTGAACCATTTGCGGAGATTGGGCCTACATATCCCGGTACTAATGTTCCAATGCGAATCGGAGATGTCCTCTATTCGACAAAAACGCTTGGCTTTAGTTCACAGATTGTGGGGCATACTGGAATTGTAAATTCAAATTATAAAGTGGTCCACGTAACATTACCTGTGAATGGTGGGACCGTAGATAACATGTCAGGTTATATGAGTAGACATGGCAAAGGAGAAACTATCAAAGTCTATAGACCTATTAATGGTATGGGGGTTGAGGCTGCCAAATGGGCAACATACAACTATAAGTATGTGACAAAATACGAAATTGAACCATACGCAAAGAAGAGCACACTCTCTCCACTCCAAACTATTGTTCGAAATTTGTATGGCAGGCATTCTATTACGGGGAAGGAATAGATCTATTGGATCTTGGTAATACCCCCGATCTAAGAGGATTTATTACTCCATCAATGGTAATAAATGCTCCTAATTTGGTATATGTAACTCAATTTACAGCACAATAATTTATACTAGAAACTGCCATTGTGCAGTTTTTCTTTTTAAGATTATCGGAGCTTTACAAAGTATGATAAAGTGTTATGAGATTTTCAATTTGACAACTTAGATTTTCGTAAGGGAGGATGTTAATAGTGAAAAAAACCTTGGCTATTTTTGTGATAGTAATTGTGTTAATTATAGGAGGCGGTTATGCAGCACTACAATACAAATACAATGCACTAGAAAAGAGCTTAAAGAACCATTTATTTAATGTAGAAGGCTACGCTGAATCTGATATCATCAGTATTAAGGCGAAACTAAGTGGTATGCCTAAATTCCCTGTTTACGTAATATTCGCCGACGATCCAAATACTAAATATATTTTTACTGATAGAGATACAGGAGAATGGACACAATTAGATCCTAAAACACCGCAGCGTTTAAATGTAAAGAATTGAAGTTTGATCTAAACCACTGATCTTGATAAAATCAGTGGTTTTTATATTAGACTACTTATCGAGGTTATAGCCTATTGCTAGATAGCGTTAAAGAGATGCCTATATCATGGCTAATTAATTTTGCGGATTAGAGTTCCTCATCACAATTGGAATGGCTGATAAAATGAAAGGATTGACAACATACCTCCTCAACAGTAGTATTATTGAATAATACTAATAATAGCGTGAAGGAGCGTTACGATGATTGATGAGCTGCGAAGCATCGGGCTGTCGGATTTGGAGGCGCGAATTTACCTTGCCCTGCACGAATCCCCCGAAATGTCGGGATATGAAGTAGCCAAGCGGGTGTCGGTATCCCGTTCGAACGTTTATGCGGCCCTGCGGGCGATGACGGATAAGGGGGTGTGCCGAACGATCGAGGCGGATCCCGTGTTATATGATGCGGTGCCGATCGGTCAGGTGGTGAAGACGCTGAAAACCCAATTCGATCAAAATGCACGTATGCTGCTTGAGGAGCTGAACGCGCCGCCGAAGTCCTCGCCGTCGTTCTACAGCTGGAAGGGGGATCAGGCGCTGCGCAAAGCCATTGACCGTCTGGCGGCAAACGCCGAGAAGAGCATTGTCGTTGATCTATGGTCCGAAGACGTCCACTGGATGAGCGAGGCGCTGTCTGAGGCCGAACGGCGCGGCGTCCGAGTTGTCGCGATTGTCATCGGAGAATCCGGGCTCTCCCTGAAGCATGTCATCGAGCATAAGCGGAGCGAGATATGGCAGCAGGCGCAGTCCAGAAAATTCTCGATGCTGTGCGATTCGAAGTCGGCATTAATCGGAAGCTTCGGCCGGTCTCTCCGATTAACGGCGCTTGAAACCGATCATCCTTCCATAATTGAACTGCTTCAGAACGGTCTATATCACGATCTGGTGATGGAGCGGATTGAGGAGGATTTCGCCGCCGAGCTTTCGGATCAATACGGCAGCGATTATGAACGGATTATCAGCCCGTTTCGGGAGCTGCTGGAATAGAGTAGCGGGAGACCGCTTCTTTTTGCGAAAATATTAGTAGTATTCAAAAATACTATCCTGAGGAGTGGACATTTTATGATCCATGTAGATCCACATGCCATCGGGGCCATACTGGCTCAAGTCGGGGAAGAATTGTTGGAGGAATATGGAGGGCTTGCTCCTGCAGCGTCGCGGGAGCAGCTGATTGAACGTTTTGCGGACGCCAACGGCTGGGCAGAGCGCCGCATACGCCAGGCGGTGAACGAAATCCATCCCGGGCTGCCATGGTCCGATGCTGAGCTGGATGCAGCCAGGCAGGGAAGTCCGGAATACGGAGACGCCTACTGGGTGCTTGACCCGATCGACGGAGCCGTCCATCTGCATCAGGGATTCGGATTTTGGGCGATCTCCCTTTGCTTGATCCGGGAAGGCGTTGCCGTCTTCTCGGCCGTTTATGATGCCGGCCGCCGCGAATTGTTCCATGCGGTCCGCGGAGAAGGGGCTTACTTGAACGGCGAGAGGATTCGGGTATCGGCGAAAACGGGTCTGGCCGATGCGCTTCTGCTGACGGCTCCCCCTAACAAAGTCGAGGTGGAGCCCGAGAACGTCAAGCTGACCGCCTGGAGCGTCGGCAAGCTGCTGCCGGAATGCACGGCGCTGCGCATGCTCGGCTCCGTCGCGCTTCAGATGGCTTATGTGGCCTGCGGGCGCATGGATGCCTACTGGGAGTTTGGCCGCGAAATTTACGACTGGCTGGCAGGCGCGCTGCTGATCGAAGAAGCGGGCGGCTGCGTATCCGATGTCGACGGATCGCCGTTCACTTGGGGAACATCCGGGGTTGTTGCAGGACCGGACGCGCTTCGGGACAAGATCGTAACCGTATTGGCAGGGTGATTTTCCCCTGCATGAATCCATGACATGGAGAAGCCCGTCCATTGCGGAAAATGGGCGGGCTTCTTGCTGCAGATACCTTTTATTATTAACGTTGAGAATCGGTCCGTTCCCAGAGCAGGATGCTCAGTACTGAATCAACAGGCTGACATTTTGCCAACCCGCTCCTACCGTCCAGAAGACCAGGTAATCGCCGCGCTTCACTTTTCCGGCCCGAACTGCTTCGTACAGGGCGAGGAAAGGGCTCGTTGTCGCGGTGTAACCGTACTTGTCCCCGATATAAGGAACCTTGTCCTGATCAATCCCGAGGCGCTCCGAAACATGCTTGATATTGCCCAAGGTAAATTGGGAGAACATAAAGCCGGCAATATCATCCTTGGTCAGATCGTTGCGTTCCAGCAAGATGCGAATCGAATTCACCGCGGATTCGGCACAGACCGAATCATCGAAAGGCGTAAACTTCACCTGCGCATCCTTAGCCGTAAACTCCTCACGGTACAGATTCGACAAGCCGTGGGCCGGGAACAGGGAATTGTCGATAACGGATGTATCGGTTTGATAGACGGAATCGATCAAACCGCGGGTGCCTTCCGCTTGCTCCAAAATCACGGCTACTGCCGATTCGGCAAAATTCGAATAATACACCGGCTCCTCCGGACTGTGAACCGAAAGATAATCGGAGCCGACCACAAGCGCACGCTCTACCCTAGGATTAGCGGTCATATAGCGGGAAGCCTGCTCTACCGCAACAAGGATGCCGGCACAATTCGCGTTAATGTCGAAGCAAGCCGTTAGGAGATCGCCTCCAAGGGCATGGTGGAGCTTCAGCGCATTGCTGGGCAGCAAATATTCCGGTGTCTGGGAAGTGAAGATGATCAGATCTACGTCTTTTGCGGACAGCCCGCTCTTCTCCAGCACCAGCTTGGATGCCTGCACGGCCATCGTGAATGTATTCTCTTCCGGATTATCGATAATAAAACGCTTATTACGGCCCAGAGCGGTTACAAGTCCGGTAACATCCGTACCTCTTTCCGCAAAATAGTTAATGTAGTATTCGTTGTCTACTTCATTAGCAGGATGGTAGATTTCAATCTCGCGAATTTGTACACCTCTCATGGCCATCTCTCCTTATTGTTCGATAATTTCGTAGTTGTCCAGCTTCACGCCACGAGCAACACGCCCGAGCTGCATCTTCAGGATCGGATTTTTGGAAATGCGCAGCGTAACTTTCTTAAAGCCGTCTTTTTTATACATCTCGAAGCATCCTTCCAAAAGCGGAAGCGTCTCAGGCGCAGAGACGTTCAGCTTCGTGCAGTCGATGTCAATTTCATATTCCGGAACGGAAATGGTTGAGATGGCCTTGCCGTAAGCCTCAATGGATGCCATTCCGTCTTCCGGCGAGAAGGTGCCTTCCACCTCGGCATGAAATACTTTTGCAGCTTGATCGATTTTGATATTAAAGCTTCCCATGTTGCTCTTCCTCCTATGATCGAAACATATTATGTTGAATTGGTGTTGTACCTTAGTGCTTATTTCTTCAGGGCTTTCAAGCGATCCAAGATCGGCGCGGGCTCGCTGCCGTCCGTATTGACCTCAATGATGCACGGCCCTGTCATCTCCCGCAGGAATCCCGGAATATCCTCCATGTCCTCCAGACGGTCGACAGACATCGCTCGGATTCCGGCGATTCGCATCATGTCGGCGATGGAGATTCTCTCCTGCTTGTAATCCGGGATCGTGCGGTTATATAGAAACTTCTGCCCGCGCTCGACGTAAGACAGCATGGCGTTGTTAATAATGAAATAAATGATGGGCAGACCGTACTCTTTAGCGGTAAGCACCTCGGTGCCATTCATGAAGAACGAGCCGTCCCCCGCAATAACGGCAACCGGGCGGGTCGAGTCGGCCAGATATAGTCCCGGTCCTCCCGCCATCGCCGATCCCATCGCTCCATAGTTCAGATTGATTTCAAAATCGCCGCCGGCGGGCACTTCCAAGTACTTCAGGACAAAGTTGGTAAATTCCCCGATATCGCATACAT
The DNA here is from genome assembly GCF_038597315.1 of Paenibacillus sp. FSL M8-0142. Taxonomy (NCBI): domain Bacteria; kingdom Bacillati; phylum Bacillota; class Bacilli; order Caryophanales; family Paenibacillaceae; genus Paenibacillus; species Paenibacillus sp. FSL M8-0142. The sequence continues at coordinate 6,177,161 of NZ_CP152008.1, read as the reverse complement.
ATCGCGTGTCTGCCGGCATCACTTGGCTCAGCTTCTCCAGAAACAGGCGCAGCGACAAGCCTGTATGATTGGGCTCGTAGGCCTCGTTAAGCGGGAACGGCTTCTTAAATGAAGCTGAAGACGGACTCACGTGCTCCGCAAAATAAGGAACGGCATCCCGGAGATCGGCAACAACGGCTGCATCGGTCCGGAAGACTTTCCCAAGCTCTTTGGCATCACGGTCGACATGAATCACCTTGCGTCCGTCCACCAGGACATCATTGAAGTTGCATGTAGAGGACTCTCCCAGGCTTGTACCCAAGATTAAAATGCAGGTGGCCTTCGAAGAGGTGACGTATTCCATCGCCGCATCGGTGCTTGAAAATCCGTAATTCCCTAAGTTAAGCGGAAATTCGGCCGGAATGATGCCTTTGGCCGATGGCGTCGTAATGATGGGCCACTGCAGCCGTTCGCTGAGACGCATGATGGCTTCGGCTGATGAGCGCCCGCCGCGTCCGACCATAATGATTCCCCGCTCAGCCTCATTCAGGAGGGCTGCAGCACGCTCCATCTCATCCGGATTCGGGCGAATACGCTGAAGCGCGGAAGGCTCTGGAGCCGCAGGCAAGAGCGCCGGCGCTTCCATCCGCTGCACATCGATCGGAACCGAAATATGCACAGGCCCGCAAGGGGGAGTCAGCGCGATCCTTACCGCCTTATCCAGCTCGGCCAACACATCGGCTTCGTTCATCACGGTGTTGCTGTATTTGGTGATGGGCCGGACAATATCCTGCGCATCCATCTCTTGGATGGCTCCCTTGCCGATCTGCCACCGGTTTACGTATCCGGTGATGACCAGCAGAGGGGCTTTGGCGCGCATGGCATCGGCAATCCCGTTCATCATATTGCCGACCCCGACCGCACCGGCACCGGCACAAACGGCGAGCTTGCCGGAATTGCTGGCATATCGCGCAGCCATATAGGCGGCGCCGGCTTCATTTTTCGTAATGATCGGCTTGATATCGACATCAATCAACGCGTCATAGATCGGGCCGATGATCCCGGCCGGAATTCCGAATATGCAGTCCACTCCGACATTTCGCAAATACTTCAGCACGGCTTCGGCAATATTCATCTTGAAGAATCCTCCTTATGCTGTAGTTGAAACGCATCCTTGTATTCAAACACAAGTGATTCTGCACGTTTGACCTCTTCTTTCGTAAAATCATGCCGTGCTCCAATCGAGGCGACGACGACGATCCCCTTCACCGTCTCATGCTGCATGACAGGCAGAACCATAATGCTGTCGATCCCAAACAGGAAAAACTCGTCGGCCGCGCGCGGATCGTTCTTGACGTCTTGCAGGACAACCGTTTGCGGATGCTCCATCATTTCGCGCAAAAGGCGGTCATGCCGGATGTAGACGGGGTGCTCTGCATGAACGCTTTTCCACTTCTCCACGCCGAGCTGGTCCGTCTTCGTTTTGGATACCGGATTCAAACGGCCGTCCCGGATTTCATGATAGGCGATATCGGCCACGCCTGTGAGGCGTTCAAGCTCTTCAAACAGTGATGCTAATCGCTCCATGCCCATTTCTCCTCCGTATCAAAAATCTCATTGTCCGATCGGATGTTTAGTTTCTTCGTCCGATTCAAGCAGCTAGGAGGACGTTAACATTTCTCCCTTAGCGGATAGCTTAAAGCAGCCGCTCTTGTCCAAATTGTCGGTGTCGTTATGTTTGCTGAAGTACGGTACGCCCCCTTTGTCGCAATGGCCGCGGCATTTCCGGGTACGGGCAAACTGCGGCTATTTTTGGAATTGCGTGTAACACACCATTTATATCGGATCCTTTTTTTCGTTCTTTCATGGTTTTTCGGAAATATTATAATTTTTTTCACTTTTTCATAGCGTGTTATCCAAGTTGAGGTGAAGGGTTTGTTTCATTTGTTATGTTCGCAATGACAATTGTTACATCAAGCTAAAATTCTTTTTAATTCGACAAAAAAACACAAAATTCGCTATAGACTCCTGCTAATTAATTCCTCTATGATAGATACTAAACATGATAGACACAGCTTGAGAGCAGTTTTGGCTATTCTGAAAGCGCTCTCCTGGGTGAGGCGGCGAATAACTGAAGGATTGGAAGAGGCTAAAGCCGGTATGATAACTCCTATCCATCGTTCGTGCAGCAGAAACCGAAAGCGCATTCATAGAATAGCTGTTCTTGAACAGGAGGTTGTGTACACTAGCGTTCGGTTAATACTCCCTTGATCAACCGTCGCTAACATGAAGTGGTGCGTGTTTCATAAGGCGGTTCGATCCGCAGTGAATGAATTGCTTAATTGCATATCGCTAGGGGTGGAGACGATGAGATAACCCTGGGAGGCAGCTGCTTTAGCTTTTTTAGGAGGTGGTGGCTCTTTTGGTTGCTCGTTAACGTCTCTATTTTTGTGCGCATTTTTTAGGGGATATCCAGGCTTTGAATCACAGACAGCAGATATGCAGTGATAGAAACATTCGAAAGGGGCCAGAACATTGATGAAAAAGAAAACATGGTTGCTTACGCTGTTGACCATTATGATGATCATGACGACCGCGTGCGCAGGAGGCAGCGGAGGAAGCGGGAACGCAGGGGGCGAGGTTAACCTCGATGACGTGGAAGCGGCTTCAATGGATTTGAAGAACGATACAACGCCGATCAAGATCCAGTATTGGCACTCGCATGCCGAGGCACAACTGGAAGGCTTGAACTACATGATTGGAGAGTTTCAGAAGAAGTATCCGCACATTACAGTTGAACCGGTATTCCAAGGCGGGTATCCGGATCTGCATAAGAAGCTGTCGGCTGCCGTGGCCGCCGGCGACGTTCCGGCTGTAACGAACGTGGAAGTATCCTCCCTGCCGAACTTTGCGGACAGCGGCGTATTCGCCGACCTGGGACCATGGATCAAACGGGACGAAGTGAAGATGGACGACTTCGCGCAAGGCATGTTGAAGGCGTATGCATTTAACGGCAAGCAGTATGGATTCCCGCTGATCGTCAGCACCAGCGTCTTCGTGTACAACAAGACGATGCTGGACGAGCTCGGCGTAGAGCCGCCGCAGAAGTGGGACGAGATTGAAGCCTTCAACGCCAAAGTCGCGAAGAAGGAAGGCGACAAGACGACGCGGTATGCCTTCTCCGTTCCAGGTTGGGATACCTGGTACTACGATCCGTGGAACATTAACGGCGGCGGGCAAATCTTGACAGAGGATATGAGCGCATCGGCGGTGGAGAACGAGGATTCCCTGCGCTACCTCCAAAACTTCTACAAGTGGCAAAACGAAGGCAGCATGCATATGGGCTTCGGCAAGGGCGCTTCCGACAATATGCGTCAAATGTTCCTGAACGGCGAGATCGCAATGGTACAGCATACATCGGCCATGCTGAAAATGTACCGTGAGAACGCGGATTTTGAAGTGGGCGTATCCTTCCTCCCTGGCGACAAGAAGCGTACCTCCAATATTGGCGGTGCGGGCATCGTGATGATGAACGGCGCCAAGGATCTGGAGAAGGAAGCCGCATGGAAGTTTATCGAGTTCATGACCTCCGCCGAGCATAACATCAAGTGGGCGGAATCGGTAGGCTACCTGCCGACTCGGAAATCGGCCATCGAATCCGAAGAGGGAGACCAATATTTCGAAAGATGGCCTCAGTACAGAGCGGTTTACGAGCACTTTGATGAAGTGACACCGCGCCTGCAGCATCCGGCTTATCCGGAATTCAGCGAGGTGTACAAGGAAGTCATCGGCGAGATGGTGCTTAACAAGAAGGATCCAGTGCCGTTGATGCAGGAAGCGGCCAAGAAGATTAACGATATTCTGATGGATTACGAGTGATGTCTATGGAAACCAATCCAAAATTAAACAAGGCGGCGCCCAACCGGGCGTCCGCTTCCGTATCCAGACGGGTGTCGAATTCGGTCATCGAGAAATGGAAGGACTTTGCCTTTTCGGTGCCGGCCCTGGTATTCATGGGGGCTTTCCTGTACTTTCCGCTCCTGTACTCCATTTATATCAGCTTCACGAACTGGAACATGACGCGCCCGGTGATGAAATTTGTCGGAGCGAACAACTATACCCGGCTGCTGACGAACGAAGAGTTCTATCAATCGATGAAGGTGACGTTCCTGTACACGCTCATGGATGTCGTCTTTACGCTGGCGATCGGCTTGCTGCTGGCGCTGCTGCTCAACGTGTCATCCTCCCGCCTGTTCGGATTCATGCGGGGCGTGATCTTCATGCCGTATTACATTTCCATGGTCATCGCGGCCATGGTGTTCACTTGGATTTATAACGGGCAGTACGGGCTTCTGAACCAGGTGGTGTCCTGGTTCGGAATGGATCCCGTGGAATGGCTCATCAATCCGTCCACCGCGCTGCCGGCGCTTGTCGCCGTCTCGGTCTGGAAGGGCGTCGGCTTTGCCATGATCCTGTTCATTGCGGGCATGCGCGGAATTCCGGCGGAATATTATGAAGCGGCCTCCATTGATGGAGCCAGCCGCCTTCGGCAGTTCCGCAACATTACGCTTCCGCTCTTGTCGCCCATGACGCTGTTCCTTGTTATTACCAGCTTCATTTCGTCGATGCAGGTCTTCCAATCCATCGATGTCATGACAGATGGCGGACCGCTTAAGGCCACCAACGCGATCGTATACTGGATTTATACGATGGCCTTCGTCGAATTCAAGACGGGAAGAGCTTCTGCGCTTGTCATGATTCTGTTCGTGATTATATTGCTGTTAACGATGTTTCAAATGTGGGTCAGCAGGAAGAAGGTGCACTATGAGGGATAATTATATGGCCGGTTCGGCCGCAAACCGCAAACTGCTCATGGCGCTTCGCATTATAGCGGCGGTCCTGGTCACTCTGGTCATGTTCTTTCCGGTATATTGGCTCTTGATCAGCTCCCTTAAGACGCAGGCAGAGATGCGGATGGCCGTACCGACGTTCTGGCCGCAAAGCTTCGCATGGGAAAACTTCGCCGAAGCTTTCCGCGTCATTCCATACGCGCGGTATTTCGGCAATACGCTGATTATGGCCGTAGGGACGATCATTCTGCAGCTGAACGTGGCGTTAATGGCGGCTTATGCGTTCGCAAAAGGGCAATTCCGGGGACGGGATGCGCTGTTCTTGCTCGTGCTGGCTGCCCTAATTGTCCCCGAGCAGGTTACCTTCGTGCCGGTATACGTCATGATGTCGAAGCTGGGCTGGCTGGACACATTCTTGGCCCTCATCGTGCCTCATGGCGCTTCGGCTTATGCGATCTTCCTGCTGCGGCAATCGTTCAAATCGATCAACAATGATGTGCTGGAGGCGGCGCGGGTCGACGGTGCGGGCCGGTTCTCCATTTTGTACAAATTGCTGCTCCCGATGGCGCTGCCGACCGTCGTAACGATGGGCGTTCTGATCTTCATATCGACCTGGAACTCGTATTTCTGGCCGCTTATCATGACGAATGACAACGATATGCGGGTGCTTACGGTCGGCATCGCGATGCTTCGCGATTCCATTGCGGGCAATGAAGCGATGTTCTTCCATATCATTATGGCATCGAGCGTTATGGCGATCATTCCGATCGTGCTTGTCTTTACGGTCATGCAGAAGCATATCGTAGCCGCTATGGCAAATTCGACATTTAAGTAATAGGCATGCCTTGGCCTTCGGGGCGCTCGCTCCCCGGGGCCTTTCCATGTTGCGGCGGCAGGCCGCATCATGGAATAATAACCACAAAGCTTACGAGGGGGAATTGAACGATGACAGTACGTGGACTGGCCCATCGGGGATATCCGCTGAAATACCCGGAGAATACGATGCTGGGCTTTCGGAAGGCGCTTGAGCTTGGGTACACGCATTTGGAGCTGGACGTTCAGCTGACGAAGGACGGGGTGCCTGTCGTCATCCATGATCCGACGGTCAACCGGACGACGAACGGCACCGGAGAGGTGAAGTCCTTCACGTTCGAGGAGATCCGGCGACTCGATGCCGGACAGGGGGAAGCCATCCCCACGCTGGAGGAAGCGCTGCTGCTGGCGAAAGACCGCATGACGGTGGATATCGAGCTGAAGCAGACAGGCCTTGCTTATCCGGGGCTGGAGCAGAAGGTGATCGAGACGGTGCGGCATGCGGGCATGGAGAAGCAGGTGTTCCTGACCTCCTTCGATCATTATTCGATCGAGCGGGCCCGGACCCTGGATTCGGACATCGAGCTTGGCCTGGTTATTTACGGGGCAACGCCATCGGTATTTCCGTATCTGGATCAATTAAGGGCAAAGTATGTGTCCGTAAAATACGTGTTTATCACGCCTGAATTTTTGGAGGAAGCGCGAAAGAGGGATATTCAACTGATTGTGTGGACGCCTGACGATGAGTCGGTGCTCGAGTCCCTCGCACAGTATCCGGACCTGTTGATCTGCACGAACAATCTGGAGGGCTGGGCGAAGGTGTACAAGGAGAAGGTGCTGCTGAACTCGTAAAGCATTTGCAGTGTTTGCAGAGAACCTGAAGAGCTTCCAGCATGTAATGCAAGTTGTTCTCTACTCCTCGTTTGGCCGACAGCGGGTTTGGAGTTGAATCAAATGGAATACGAATGGTTAAGGGTATGTCCGGGCCGGGGAGGCCGGACATACCCTTTCTTTGTAAAGAATATGAAAATTTTAAATTTCAGTTTGACTTGCGGACAATTGTCCGTTAGAATAATACCACGCTAACGGACAATTGTCCGTATATAGAGATAAGGAGGATACATTTTTGGATATGGGAGTGGGGCCGAGTTCGGCCAAAATTGATTTAAGCAAGATAAAGAGGGGGCCGATCGTCGCCGCGCTGATTATCGGCGCGTTCGTCTCGATCTTGAACGAGACGCTGCTGAATATCGCGTTTCCAAGCTTGATGGAGCAGTTCGGCATCGGTGAGGCGACGGTGCAGTGGCTGTCCACGTCTTACATGCTCGTTGTCGGCATTCTCGTGCCTATCACGGCGCTGCTTCAACTGTGGTTTTCGACAAGGCAGATGTTTATCGGCGCGATGTCGCTATTTCTTGTCGGGACCATTATATGCGGGTTCGCTCCAGTATTCGGGGTGCTGCTGACCGGCCGCATTTTGCAGGCAGTCGGAACGGGTCTCATGATTCCGGTGCTGATGAATACGATCCTCAGCATCTATCCGCCGCAAAACCGCGGAGCCGCCATGGGGATGATCGGGCTTGTCATTATGACCGCCCCGGCGATTGGACCGACGCTGTCCGGTTTGATTGTTGACGCGCTCAATTGGCGCTGGTTGTTCTACCTCGTTATGCCGCTGGCTGCGTTCTCCATTATTTTTGCAGCTATGTTTTTGAAAAATGTAACCGAGCTTACGAAACCGAAGGTCGATTTCATCTCCATCATTCTGTCGACGATCGGCTTCGGGGGCATCGTGTACGGCTTTAGCAGTGCCGGAGAAGGCTCCTGGTCGGATCCGGTGGTTATTTGGTGCATCGCGGCCGGGGCTATCAGCCTGCTGCTCTTCGTATGGCGTCAGCTGAGCATGAAGGAGCCGATGCTGGACCTGCGTACCTTCAAATATCCGATGTTCTCGCTGGTGACGATTCTGATGCTTGTGCTGATGATGAGCATGTTCTCCACGATGATCATGCTGCCGCTGTTCTTGCAGAATGCACTGGGAATGACGGCGCTGGCAGCCGGCCTTGTCATGATGCCGGGCGGCATTATCAACGGACTGATGGCGCCGATCACGGGCAAGCTGTTCGACAAGTTTGGGCCGAGAGTGCTGGTCATTCCGGGACTCGTCCTGTTAGTTATTGCCATCTTCCTGTTTTCGCGCGTTAACGCTTCATGGACGGGTGGTTATGTCATCTTCCTTCATGTTATGATGATGATAGGTATATCCATGGTCATGATGCCTGCCCAAACAACGGCTCTGAATCAGCTGCCGAGACTGCTGTACCCGCACGGAACCGCGATTATGAATACTCTTCAGCAGGTAGCGGGGGCCGTCGGTATGGCGCTGTTTATCAGCATCATGACAGCAGGAGCTAAAAATTATGTCGTGACAACCGGGGATCTGGATAATCCGGTCGAGAGTATGATAGCCGGCCTTCATAGTGCTTTCATCACCGGACTTGTTCTGGCAATTGCGGCATTGGTGCTGGGTCTGTTCGTGAAACGCGCATCTACGCCGTCTGAACAGGAACGGTCCGCCGCATAAAGATTCCTGTGTCGATGGGAAAGGATGCATGCATTCTGAGCAAAAGAGAGAATGACGAATTGAGTCAAAAAATCTTGGATACGGCTCAAGCGTTGTTTAATAAATACGGGGTCGAGGACGTATCCATGCATCAGGTGGCCAAAACGGCCGGGATCGGTCAAGGCACGCTCTATCGCCGTTATCCAAGCAAGAGCAAGATATGCTTTTCCTTGATGGAAGCGAAAATCGATCGGTTCCTGCAGGAGTTGGATGAGTATCTTCGCAACAGTGATGAACCGGTCGCCGTCCGGATTCGGACGATTATCACCCGCGTGATCCTGCATTTTAATGAGGATTTGGAGTGGCTTCGGGTGATGCTGACCTCCGACAGGCTGGAGGAAACCAAGAATCATCTGTGCGAAAATCCGCCCTTCACCTATCTGCGGCTGCAGATCAAGACTCTGCTTGAGGATGCGGCGGAACAAGGCGTCCTGATGCCCGTGGATCCGCAGTTTACTTCCGTCATGATGGCCTCGCTGCCGCGTGCGGATATTATCTTGTTCCTGCGCGACATGGGATACAGCGCGGAGCAGATTGCCGAGCAATATTGCCGTAGCTTTGTGGATCCGCTGTTTGTAGACCGTTCAACCATATAGCATTCGCGGTAACCATGCCGCTTCGCCTCAAGACCAGCCGGTCTTGGCGAAGCGGCTTTTCTTTTCCTGTTGTTACAGCAGGCCTGAAGCGGCAAGCCGGTAAAAGAGAAGGGTCCCGCGAGACTCATTTGGCAAGTGCTTTGCTCATAATCGGGCCCCGGGCGCGTGAGCAGGTATAAACCCAGGCTGCGGCGAATACTGTACACCAATATCGTCCATTCCAGGATGGACCTTTGGTGGGGGGATGCGCATGAAGCGCAGTTGGGTCAATTCGCCGTATTCATTTTCGCTCGGGATGTTTGCCATGATGGTGCCGAGCCAGGCGTTCAGCTCCTTTTACATCTTCTTTTATGTGGATCAGCTGGGATTGGGAATTGGGCTGGCATCGCTGGCACGGACGGTTTTTCTAATCTGGGATGCGGTCAATAATCCGCTGATGGGGTATTGGTCCGATCGGACGAAGACAAGATTCGGAAGGCGCAGGCCGTGGGTGTTCGGCGCGATTCCGCTGTTTATGCTCACCTTTGTGCTCGTATTTTCCCCGCCGGAGGGACTTGGGCAGAACGGACTGTTTACGTGGTTTCTGATAACCCTGATTCTTTACGAGGCGGTAGCGACGGTGCTCTGGGTCAACTACGGGGCATTGTTTCCGGAGCTGTTCCGGGGCGACCGTCTCCGTGCCAAGGCTTCGGCGGTGCAGCAGGGCTATCAGGTCGTTGCTCTGCTGATCGGTACGGCCGTGACGCCGATTCTGTATGATGCGATGGGGTTCTCGAACATGGCGATCCTATATGCGGTGCTGTTCGGCGCGTTCATGTTCATATGCATGATGAGCGTCCGGGAGCAGGAGGCTTATCGGGAAGCAGATCCGCTCCCGCTTGGCGCGGCATTCCGGGAAACGCTGCTCAACAAGAAATTTTGGGTATTCAACATCTCGAATTCGTTCGTACAGACGGTGAACGGGCTTATTAGCTCGACGATTCCTTTCTATGCCAAATATGTGCTGAAGATTCCTGACGACCAGGTGTCGCTGCTGCTGGCGTCGGTATTTGTATCGGTCATTCCGCTCGTGTTCGTCTGGTACCGGATCATTCGCAGCATGGACGGTGTGAAGGCCTGGCGGCTGTCATTGGCCATATATGGTCTGTCGGTCATTCCGCTCTGGTTCGGCTTTAACCTGGTCAGCGGCATCTTGGCCGGCATCGGCGTCGGCTTCGGGCTTGCCGGCTTTCTGGTGACCCCGGCCGTTGTCAGCGGCAGTATCATCGATGAAGATGCGTTGCGAACAGGCTTGCGGAGGGAAGGGATCTACACGTCCGTGAGCGGGTTTATTACGCGTTCGAGCGGTCTGATCTCCGCGGTTGCCTTCTGGGTGGTCGGCATCATCTTTGGATATGAAAGCGGCGACAACCCGGGAAGCGATCCGGAATCGACCTTCCGTTATTTAATGAGCGTCGTTCCGCTATGCCTGCTGGTCGTTTCATTCCTCGTATCCTTCCTTACCAAAATCGAATTTTCTAAACCGATCGGAGGCGTGCATGAGCATGGAGCGAAGATTGATCATCAATTGTGACGATTTCGGGCAGAGCGGGCCGATGAATCAGGCCATCCAGCACCTGCTTGAAGAGAATAAGGCATCATCGGCCACCATCATGACGGTCGCTCCCGGATTCGAGGAGGCGGCAGCGTGGGCCGCGCGCAGGAATCAGGCCAATGTGGGTCTTCATCTGACGATGACCAGCGAATTTGAGGCTTTGCGATGGCGAAGCCTGACCGGACATTCCTCGCTTCATGATGCCGAAGGCTACCAATACCGGACGGTCCGCGAGTTCGAACAAGGCGCTGAGGCTGGAGCGGTGCTTAAGGAACTGGAAGCCCAGTACCGGCTCGCCCGCAGGGCAGGGATCCGGATTAGCCATGTCGATAATCATATGGGGAGCCTGTACGGGATAGAGACAGGGCGAAGCTTTATCCCTCAGATGCTGTGGAAGACCTCCCGCTGGAAACTCCCGGTGCGGCTCTTCCGCTATATCGATCCGGAGGACTCCCTGCTCCGCTCCCTGCCGAACATCGAGCGGCCGGTGGCGCTGGCATCGGGCTTAGCCGATACCTTCGGGGTTCCGATTCCGGATTATTTGCTCTCGCATTCCTTCGCCAAGCTGGAGGGGGAGACGTACGACAGCTTCAAGCAATCGATCATTGCCAGACTGTATCGGCTGCCGGAAGGCGTATGCGAAACCTATGTCCATCCGGGAGTAGAGGATGACTGGATGGAGGCGAATATTCCGAACTGGGAGAAGCGGGTGTGGGAGTTCAAGCTTTTGTTTGATGAGGATTTTGCCTACGGAATGCGGGATGCCGGCGTAATCCTGACGGATTACCGGTATGTCGAGGCGCATTTGAAGCGTCCCCGCATGCGGTCGGCGGTGAAGCTGGTCAAGGTGCTGGCCAAGAAGTCGTAATCGGGCGCTGGAGTCTGGCAAGCTTGGTCGCCGAATTCGGCCAGCCGACACACCCGAGCCTGCATGACATAGTCCAGCCAATAACTTGCCGGATCCAGCAAGCAGTCTCTGCCCGACCAGACCCGCCAACAAACTTGCCTAGCCTAGGCTCTCCAACAACCTCCCGGGTCCAGCAAGCAAGCCACCCCGGAGCGGGTCAGCTATAATGCCTGCCTCGCCTGGACCAAGCATCGAGCCTGCCGGGTCCGCCAAGCCAAGCCCTGCCCAACCCGGGCAGGGCTTGTTCTTAAATAAATAAGTATATCCATTCGTATAACCTATTCAGCGCCAGCGTCTTCCTTCGCAGCCTTCAGCTCCAGCTGGGCGATCTGTGCCTTATACTGTTCGAGAAGCTGGGCCAGGGCGTTCTTGATGGCGTCGGAGTCCTTTGATTCCACGGCCTGTGCAAGCTCCATTTGCGCTTTGATGAAGGCGATATCACGCTCGGTAAGTTTGACGGCCTTAACTTCCTCATGGCGGCCTGGAGCTGCTTCAATAAGGATATCATCCGGAGATACGGCTGCTGCCGCTTTGATAGCGATGCTCACTTCTTTAGGCGAGGAGGTTATATCGTTAGCCGTACCATCGCTCTTAAGCTCTTGCCGTATGAGCGTTTTTACCCATTGCTTAGGGACGTCCTGGTCCGCGATATCGCTCGGTTTCGCGGCATGTACCAGGCCGGAATCACCTTTTATCTCGTAATTTCCCAAGATCTCTGAATCTCCCAGGATCTCTGTAATTTCAACCGTTTTCGCAGCCTCTTTCAATTCCTTGATGTCTTGGCCCTGAGGGTCCGGCGCTTTAACTGCTGCAATGGCTACTCCATGGATGGGCGCCGACTTTTCCTGGGCTTCCGGATCCGGCTCAGTAGGAGGGGCTTCGGCCGCAATAAAGAAGGCCTTCCCTTCCGTTACAGTCAGCTTCTTATATTTCTCCAGCGTCTGCTCCCAGTCTTTCAGCGTCTCCGGTGCATACTGCTTGACCAGCTCCAGCGGATCAGGCAGTATGCGAACGGAGGAAGCGACCGGACCGGCCTCCGTTTTCGTTTGGTATATCTTCACGTTGTGAAGGGGCCGATCCGTCGCAGACGAGTCTGCGGAGGCATGGGCCGTGCCTGCGGAAGCCGCAAGAAGAGCAGCCGAAAGGGCCAGTTTGCCAAAAACATGCTTGTGATTCATGGTAACACTCCTTTTTTTGAGGGATAAGTTGTCTTACAGCTTTCAATTTACAGACCGGCATTGGCAGAACGTTGGTGCTTTTGTGGAAAAATAATGGCATTTCCCATTCGCCGACCGCCGCTTGGTATACTGGGAGAAGATAAAGCCCGGAGGTACATGAAATGAATGCAAATGTGCTGATTGCGGTCGTTGACGATGACCAACATATCCGTAACTTAGTGGAGGCCTACTTGCGTAAGGAAAACTACAGGACGGTCGGTCTTGGAACTGCTGAGGAGGCTTGGGAGCTGTGGCGGACGAATCCGCCGGATATGTGGGTGCTCGACATTATGCTTCCTGGCATGGACGGCTTCGAGCTGTGCCGGCGAATTCGTACCGAAGCTGAAGTGCCGATCATCATGATTTCCGCCAAGGACAGCGAAGTGGACAAAATCCTGGGGCTCGAGCTCGGCAGCGACGATTACATGGTGAAGCCGTTCAGCCCCCGCGAACTGGTAGCCCGCATCAAGCGGCAGCTGAGCCGGTGGTATAAATTCCATCATGCAGGCGGAGCTTCGCAGCTTGCGCCGTCCGCATCTGCCGCCATTACGAACGGCCGTCTCCGGCTGCTGCCGGATGAGCGGCGCGTATTTTGGGACGGAGCTGAAGTAGATATGACCAACAAAGAGTTCGAGATGCTCCGGGTGTTCGCCGAGCACCCGAATCGCGCATTTACGCGGGACGAGCTGCTGACCTCCGTATGGGGGGATGATTATTTCGGCAGCGACCGTGCGGTCGATCATCTGATCAAACGTCTGCGGAAGAAAGTGGAGCAGCTGCCGATCGAGGCGATTTGGGGGCACGGATACCGAATGCGGACCGAAGGAGGGGAGATATTGCCATGAAGCTGGTGCATCAGATCAATCTGGCGTTTGCGATATCGCTGATCGCCGTCCTGTCGGTGACGGCGGTGATCATTCATTATGTACTTCTGGATCATTTCATCGGAACGCAGCGGAAGGACATGCAGTCTATAGGAGCCCAAATAACGGAGACATTGGTCAGCGCGGCCAAGAGGCAGATTCCGATTGAAGAGGCCCCTTTGGCAATGGCGAGCGGGATTTCCTCTTATCCGATCGTCGGCATGTCTGCCGTCATTACGGACACCCAGGGAAATGTGGTCAGCTCCACGCCGCTTCCTGCGGCAGTCCCGGCTGAAGCTGTCCGGGTCGATGGTGACGAGTACCAATCTGTCGGGATAACCAAAGGCCTAACGGTCCGGCAGATACTCAAAGATGACCTCTTCCTTACGGAGGTCACCTCGGTGCCTCAAGGCACGCTTACGCTGATCACGCCGATCAGCAAGATCAAGGCGATCGAGCAGGCGCTGCTGGGACGGCTGCTGCTCGTCTTCGGCGCCGGGGCGGTCATGATGCTGACCCTAAGTCTGTTTATAACGAAAAAGCTGATCAAGCCGCTCATGCTGCTTCGGGAAGAGCTGAAGAAGGTGAAGGAGCGTCAGTTCTCGGAGGTCCGGCGAGTGGGCGCTCCGGGGGAAATCGGCATTGTGGCGGAAGCCGTCCATGAAATGGCGAACGAGCTGGAGCGGTATAACCATGTGCAGAAGCAATTTTTTCAGAATGCCTCCCATGAGCTGAAGTCGCCGCTCATGTCGATCTCCGGATATGCGGAAGGCATCCGGGATGGCGTGTTCGAAGGGGAGGATATCCGCAAGGGGTTGGACATCATCATGAGCGAAAGCAGCCGAATGAAAAATATCGTAACTGAAATGACCCTGCTGGCGAAGCTGGACAGTGAGGAGGATATTTTTCAGGCGGCTCCCGTCCACCTGAAAGAGCTGGTGGAAGAAGCCGTCGAGAGGATCAATCCGGTCCTCGTCAAGAAGGGGCTGTCCGTGCATCTTTCCTATGCAGAGAACGAAACATTAATCGTATATGCGGACCGCGATAAGCTGCTGCAGGCTCTTCTGAACATCGTCACTAATGGCGCAAGGCACGCCAGTAAGCATATTTACATCCAGGCAGGCATTGAGAAGGGACGGGTGGTGCTGTCCGTCTCCGATGACGGGGAGGGAATCGCCGAGGAGCTCCTTCCATATCTCTTCCACCGGTTCGTAAAGGGGAAGAACGGGGAATCCGGTCTCGGCTTGGCCATCGCACGGGCGATTGTCGAGCGCTGCGGGGGGCTGATCATGGCTGCTAACCGCACGGAGGGGGGCGCAGTTATCACGCTCGGATTCCCTCCGTATCGTGCTGCAGGAGCCTGAGCTGAAGCCGCTTAGGGACCAGGTTGCTGATACGAACGGCCCTTGGGAGGTAACGGATAGCCGCTAAAGCATGCATTTTGATCTGAGCGGAGATTGAGGGCGCGTGGAGTAAGCGGATCCGCACGCCCGATTACCATCTATTGACAATCGGAGTGCAATGGGCTAAAATGCATACACGATGATAGTGAACACTAACAATTGAAATGGAGAGGATGCTTGGGGTGAAGCGTAGTAGTGAATCGATGAGTAACAAAGACAGACTGCTGCTTACGGCAATCGATCTGATGGCCTTGAAGGGATACAAGGGAGTATCGACGAAGGAAATCGCATCAGCCGCGGAGGTTAGCGAAATGACGCTGTTCCGCAACTTCGGAAGCAAGCAGAATCTGCTGGAGACAGCAATCGAGCGCTTTTATTACGCCGGGGAAATGAAGCGTGTGTTTGACGAAGAGCTGGTCTCGGATTTGGAGAGCGACCTGCTGCTCATCAGCCGGCGATACCAGGACAGCATGAACCGCAACCGGAAGATGATCCGCATCGTGCTGCAGGAGCCTGAGCTAAAGCCGCTTAGGGACCAGGCACAACGACACCCGAGGCTGCTCAAGGAGCTGCTGACGGAATATTTCGATCAGATGCAGCGCGAGGGGAGGGCAGCGCGAACCGACTCGGAAGCGGCGGCGTTGTCGTTCATGTGGATGAATTACGGGGCATTCATGAGCAGCTTGTTCGAAGCGGATCCGATTACCGACGGGAGTATGCCGGAGCTTCTAGAGAACGGGATCTCGCTGTTCGCAAAGGCCATGAGGCCGTGAGAGCCAGCCTCGTGCCCCGAAATTTACGCCAACGGTACAGGAAAAAGCTCGTAAAAACGATGTTTTTTTACAAGTAATAGATAGTTAGCACTAACTAAAACTAAAGATAAAAGGCAAGAATGAAAAAAGGAGGGATTTGCTTATGAAAGAGTCTCTTAATACACGCTCCGGGCAGAAGCCGGTCGGCTTGACCGCAGCTGCCGGATTTCAGGTCGGGGTCCGCAGAACGTTACCGGCAACGCAGGAGGAGGCATGGCGCTTGCTGACTTCACCCCATGGATTGTCGCTGTGGCTGGGTGAGGTCGAGTCGCTGGAGCTTGTCCGGGGAACGGCTTTTGCGACTAGAGAGGGAAACCATGGGGAATTGCGCGTCGTCAAGCCGCTGCACCAGCTTCGGATGTCATGGCAGCGGGCCGGCTGGAGCGCCCCCTCGACCCTGCAGATTCGCCTTCTGCCAACCAAGCAGGGAGGCACGACGATCAGCTTCCATCAGGAGAAACTGAAGGATCTGTACGCGAGGGAGCAAATGAAGGCGCATTGGGAGCAAGTACTGCACCGATTAATGGAAGCATTCGATGGATTCGGCCGGGAAGAGAATGCCCGTGAGTAGCTTCTGCTGGGCCAATCTCGATGGATCGCCCTTCCTTCTCCCTTAAAGACTGTCTTCAGACAGGTGATTGCTGGCGCATCCGCACAAAATGATCATTCTTCCCTGACATCGGACGTAAACTATAGAGGAGGGAGTTAGAGGATTTTCCCGTTTCAAGCAGAATTCTATATATATCCGGGCATGATGGATGATAGCAGGTTCCCTGCATTTTACAAAAAAAGAAAAGGCGATGGTGATTGTCCATGGGTATGCAATTTCGGGTTGAAAAAGATTTTCTGGGGGAAAAACAGCTTCCGGCTGAAGCTTATTACGGCATTAATACCGTCAGAGCGGTTGAGAACTTTCCGATAAGCGGCGTGCCGATCCACGCAGAGCTGATCTCCGCGCTTGGGGAAGTGAAGAAGGCGGCAGCACTGGCCAATATGGAGCTTGGGTTTCTGCCGAAAAAGATCGGCCAAGCCATTGTGGAAGCAGCAGATGAAATTATCGTAGGCAATCTCCGTTCGGAATTCATCGTGGATTCGATTCAAGGCGGAGCAGGCACCTCGATTAATATGAATATGAATGAGGTTTTGGCGAATCGTGCGCTGGAGCTTCTAGGGAAGCAGAAGGCGGAATACTTTTACTGCAATCCTAACAATCATGTCAATATGTCGCAGTCCACGAATGACGCCATTCCGACCGCGATCCGCATTGCCTCTTACCGCCTGGCGCAGGAGCTGCTCGCGGTATTCCGGACGCTGGTGGATGGTATTCGGGCGAAGGCCCGGGAGTTCGATGATGTGATCAAGATGGGACGCACGCATCTGCAGGATGCCGTTCCGATTCGGATGGGGCAGGAGTTCGGGGCGTACGCCAACGTGCTCAGCCGGGATATCGCCCGGATTGATCGGGCTGCGCAAGGGCTGCTCGTCGTGAACATGGGGGCGACAGCTGTTGGAACAGGACTGAATGCAACGCCGGCTTATATGGACAGCGTGGTTAAGCATTTGGTTGAACAGACGGGATTCACCTTGAAACAGGCCGAGGACCTCGTCGATGCTACCCAGAATACCGATGCTTATATGGAGCTCTCGGCTGCCTTGAAGGTATGCGCCGTGAATATTTCGAAAATGTGCAACGACATCCGCTTAATGGCCTCAGGGCCGAAAGCCGGGTTGAATGAGCTGAATGTGCCGGCAAGACAGCCGGGCTCTTCCATTATGCCGGGTAAGGTTAATCCGGTGATGGCCGAAGTAATGAACCAGATCGCCTTCCAGGTGATCGGAAACGACCATACGATCAGTCTGGCTTGCGAAGCGGGACAGTTCGAGCTTAATGTCATGGTTCCGGTAGCGGCGAACAATTTGATGCATTCCCTTAAAATTTTGAGAAACGGAATGGACGTGTTCTATAAGAACCTGGTGGTTGACCTGCAGGCCAATAAGGAACGCTGCAAGCACTTCGTTGATACCAGCTACGGCATCATTACCGCATTGAATCCGCATTTGGGTTACGATGTGGCGTCCCGCTTGGTGAAGGAAGCACAGAAGACGGGCCAGAGCATCCGGGAGATCATTCTGGAGCAGGGTCTGTTGACGGAGGAGCAGGTCGAGGTTATTTTGGATCCGTATCACATGACCTCCCCGGGAATCGCAGGCGAGGAATTTCTGCTGAACCAGTAGGCTCCAAGAAGGCAGAATGCTTCGGTTCCAGGTAAATGGCAACACGGCAGATCCAGGCTTACCGTAAACGAATTACGGCTTGAATAGTATGGCGGTGCAGGTTAATCCTGCGCCGCTTTTTTTCATGAACTTATATCTTAGTTCCTTATCCGACATCCGGCTCATGGCGATCGAACCCAAACGGCCAAAAAAAGCCAAGGGCGGAGACAAGCTGTTATGGTATGATAATGTTAGATATATGAGGCAGAGGGCAGGCCGCAGGGTCTGTGTCGAGCCCTCTGATTGTATTAAAGAGCAATTCTTAAATAGATGAAACGTAATATAAAGGGGTACACGCTTGTGGAGAATCAATACGGTGAAATCACAGATCGGGAGATTATACAGGATGCTAAACAGCAGTGCAAAGATAAAGGGATGAATCCGGCGTTTCTTCCATCTCATCCTGATCGATTGGATCCCGAGGCATTAGCCGCAAGGCGTGAAAAATATAAGGAATATATCGAAGTTACGCAGATGTTCGTTCGGAAATTTCTCTCCTCCGGCTCAGGCAATCCGGTCATCATTACGCTTACGGATGATGACGGGTACGTGCTTGATCTTGCAGGGGATCCTGCCATTATCGAAACGGTGAGAGAACTGGGAATCGGAGAAGGGCTCGGGTATAACGAGCATAACGGCCCGAGCTCGGTTCATCTGTGCCTCCGGCACAAGCGCCCGTTCCGGTTAGTCGGAGAAGATCACTATCATCACATTCTCCAGCGGATGGCCTGTTATTCCGCTCCTTTCCGGGGCGAAGATGGCTCAAGGATTCTAGGCACGCTCTCCCTCATGACCGATATTGAGCACGAGCATCCTCACCTGCTTGCGTTGCTCTGCACAATGGCGGATTCGCTCGAGCGCGAAATGTTTACCCGGAAGCAGAACACCCAGCTTCAGACTCTGAATCAGGTGCTCATGGATACAAAGTACCACGGCGTCATCATTACCGACGACAGCGGGCGGATTCTGAAGATGAACGACTGCAGCTTAAGGCTGCTCTGTCCGGATGATGGTGACCGTTCGAACTATGTGAGCCGGCCGATATTTGAGATTCCTCCGATCAGCCGGTATTATGAGCAGGTCATTCACAAGGGGGAATCCTGCATCGGCGCCGAGCTGACCATGGAGCTTGGCGGGGATATTCATCACTATATGCTGGACGTGCAGCCGGTCTACGACCGGGAGGGCAACCTCATCCGCGTGATCGGCACCCTGCGAGACATTACGGAGATGAAGCGAACGGAGGAAGTGCTTCGCAATACGGAGAAGCTGGTCTTTGCCGGACAGGTGGCCGTGAGCATTGCCCATGAAGTCCGCAATCCGCTAACAACGGTCAAAGGGCTGCTGCAGCTGGCACATCGGGACAATAACCTGCGCCATTATGATTTGATGATGTCCGAGCTGGAACGGGCCAACCTCATCGTGGGGGAATTTATGATATTGGGCAAGCCCCAGGCGACGGTGTTCAAGCTTGAGGATTGCGGCGGAATTTTGGAGGAAGTGCTCCAGCTGTTCGAAATTCAGACCGATTTGAATGACATTGAAATAACCCGCACCCTTGAGCAGAGCGCCACCATCCGCTGCGACCGGAATCAGATCAAGCAGGTGTTCCTGAATATTTTGAAAAATGCAATGGAGGCACTGCCTTACGGCGGCCATATTCATGTTTGTTTGGATGTATGGGAAGGGTATCAGCGGATTACCTTTACCGATAACGGCACCGGCATGACGGAGGATGTGCTTTCCCGGATCGTGGAGCCGTTTCATACAACGAAGCCCGAAGGGAATGGCCTCGGGATGATGATCGTTCACCGGATTCTTGAAACCCACGACGGGACGATGACCATTCGAAGCGAAGCTGGGAAAGGAACATTGGTCGAAATCGGACTGCCGATTCAGGATATGTAAACTATTAGATAGATGTATAATCATGCGATTCTATGTTAAATTATCAGGGGGATTCAGGGCTTTGCTAATCCCTTCAGCTTGATTATACAGTCTAAAGGGGGACTTATTCTTGGATTGGCAGGAGATCCTGTTCAAATTTGTAGGGGGGCTTGGAATATTTCTGTTCGGCATTAAATACATGTCGGACGGGCTTCAGAAATCCGCAGGTGACAAAATGCGAGGGCTGCTGGCGAAATATACGTCCAACCCGGTGCTCGGGGTATTGGTTGGCATCGGTGTTACGATTCTGATTCAATCCTCATCCGGAACAACGGTGATGGCCATCGGGCTCGTGAATGCCGGGCTAATGACGCTAAGGCAAGCGATCGGGGTTGTGATGGGGGCGAATATCGGCACAACCATGACCGCATTTATTGTCGGTATCAAAATCGAGGAGTATGCCCTGCCTATTATTGCAGTCGGAGCGATCTTTTTATTTTTCTTTAATAAGAAAAAGTTTCAATACATGGGTCAGATCGTATTCGGTTTCGGCGCGCTGTTTCTGGGATTGTCCACCATGAGCGGGGGGCTGAAGCCGCTTAGGGAGCTCCCGGTCTTCATAGATTTCATGGTTCAAATGAAGGACCAGCCGTTCTTGGCGCTCCTGGTTGGCGTCGTATTTACGGTTATCGTGCAAAGCTCCAGCGCGACCATCGGAATTCTGCAGACGATCGCCGATGAAGGGATGATCGGCTTGCAGGGAGCGTTGCCGATTCTGTTCGGCGATAATATCGGGACGACCATTACGGCTGTGCTGGCCTCGATCGGCGCTTCAGTTGCCGCGAAACGAACCGCATTGGTACACGTCATATTTAACGTCGTAGGATCCATCATTTTCATGATCTTCTTGGCGCCCGTTCGCGATCTCGTCCTTTGGCTTGGCGAGGGTGTCAACATCCGGATGCAGATTGCTTATGCGCACGGCATCTTCAATACGACCAACACGCTGATCTTCTTGCCGCTGATTCCGGTGCTTGCCTGGATCGTAACCAGAGTCGTTCCAGGAAAAATGCAGGAAATCGAGTTCAGGCCGATGTATCTGGATGAGCGCCTGCTGGCGACGCCTGCCGTTGCCCTCGGACAAGCCCAGCATGAAATTGTACGGATGGGGCGGTATGCCCGCGAGACGCTGGAGGATGCGGCCGTCTTTTTCTTCACCAAAGACAGCAAGTCGGCTTCGCTTGCGCTGCAGAAGGAGCAGCTCATTAATGAGCTGAATCGGAAGATTACCGATTACATGGTAAGAATTCATCAGTCGAATGGCTTGCCGGCACAGGAGTCGGAGAAGGCTAGCGGTTGGCTGCAGACCGTGAATGATATTGAGCGAATCGGCGACCATGCGGAGAATATCGTAGAGCTGTCGGAATTCAGCATCAATAACAAGGTCGAGTTTTCCGAGCTTGCAGGACGCGAGTTGAAGGAGATGCTTGCAGTTGCCGATAAGGCCGTCGAGCGCGCAATTTCCGCCCTTGAGCATAACGACGCCGAGGCTGCGCAGCAGGTGCTTGATTATGAGCGCGAAT
This sequence comes from Paenibacillus sp. FSL M8-0142, assembly GCF_038597315.1. NCBI lineage: Bacteria > Bacillati > Bacillota > Bacilli > Caryophanales > Paenibacillaceae > Paenibacillus > Paenibacillus sp. FSL M8-0142. Next base: position 6,155,760 of record NZ_CP152008.1, on the reverse strand, counting down.
TGGATGAGATGGAAGCACGTTTCCGCAAGAGTCATATCCAGCGCTTGAATCAGAATTTATGTACCGGCAGCTCAGGTGCGGTGTATTTGGATATCCTGAGCAATCTGGAACGCATCGGGGATCACAGCAAGAACATTGCCCAGTTTGTGCTGCATGAGGAGGATTATACGGACTAACGAGCAAACGCTGACCGCTTCATCTTTCGGTCTGAATCGACCGGGATGGGGGTCAGCGTTTTTATGATCATTTGCTTGAAGTCGCGTAGTACTGAGTGCTCCTTTTTGTATTCCATGTGCAATGCTTCATTCGATCCCATCATGCTGGGAGATGGATTCACTTTGGCTTCTTCACTTGCCAAATTTTCGATAGCAGGTATGATTTAGGTAACCATGCCGGCTTGATTAACTCGAATCGCCGGTGCAAACCGAAAACAACGGGAGTGAAGGATCGTGAGTGAGAGCAGCCGGCTGCAGGTTCAGCAAATTCGCATCGGAGTCATTGGGACGCAGACCATTGTCGATAAAATCATGAAGATCATGGACACCTTCCCGTCCTTCGACCCGGTGCCACTGGTATTTCAGGAAGAAGATGAAGCGCCTGCCTTGGCTCAACGAATCAGTGATGGGGTGGAGGTATTGTTCCTCTCCGATCCGTTGTCGCAGCGGAAGGTAAAGGAGAGCGGGCGCTTGGCAATCCCCGTTCATTATGTGCCGGTCACCGATGCCGGCTTGTATAAAGCGTTGTTTTCAGCCAGCCAGAAGGGGGAGCTTGCGGGCGGAATATCCGTGGATACGCTGACGGAAACGATGGTTGTGCGCACGCTGAAGGATTTACGCATCCCTTCGGTACGGGCCGTCGTATACGATGGGCCGGCATATGCCCCTAAGCAGCACATAACCGCCTTCCACCAAGCCCAGTACGAATCGGGTGCATGCTCCATTGCGCTTACCGGCGTCGAATCGGTCGCCAGGGAGCTGGCGGCCCTTGGTATTCCGCATGAATGGCTGCTTCCCTCGGATCAGGATATCGTGGTGTCGCTGGAGCGGGCATTGTTATCTACGGCATCCCGCCGAAGCCGGGAAGGGCAAATCGTTGTCGGCATGATCAATGTCGATGATTTCGGAGCCCAGGCGCTTCGCCGCAGCAATGAGCACGAGGTGCAGAAGCTGAAGCTCGATATCCACCGGATGGTGCTGGATTATGTGGAATCGCTCGACGGGTATTTGACCCATCTGGGCGGGGATGAATATTTGTTTTTTACGACACGGGGGATCTTTGAGCGGGAGAGCGGCGGGTATAAGACGATTCCGCTGGCCAAGGACGTGAATAAGACCCACGGGATCTCGCTGAGCATCGGGATGGGCTTTGGCAGATCGGCCAGCATGGCGGGGACGAATGCCCGCATCGCGATGCGGAAGGCGAAGGAGGTCGGCGGCAACGCCTGCTTCATCGTCCGGGAGGACGGAACGCTGATCGGTCCGCTGGAGATGGCCGATCCGGTGCAGGAGGTGCTCTCCGTGACGGATCCGGCCTTGATCAAGCGGGCGGAGGATGCGGGGATGACAAGCGCGTATTTGAGCAAGCTGCTGAACCAGCGGGCCCGCTCCGGCAAGTATGAGTACAAGGTCCATGAGCTTGCGCATCTGCTGGATATTACGGTGCGGAGCGCGCATCGGCTGCTGCAGCTGTGGACCGACCACGGCCTGGTCGAGATCTCGGGGATCGAGAAGGTGCCCCGGGGAAGACCGAGGCAGATATTCAGGTTTACGTTTTTGGAATAGCTCTGTGGAATTGCTCTGAGAACAGGCGCCTCTTCCGTTATGCGACGGAGGAGGCGCTTTTGGCGATGGGCTACATCATCAAAAGTGAATTGGAGCAGGTGGGGCTAAGATGGTGTTCTAAGCCGAATCGCCGAGCGCAATATGCGGAGTTAAGGGGATAACCGCGGCATATTGCGAGCCGTAAGACTCCGCTTGGATAATTTCTTTTAGCACGCCCGCAACCTTCCATATGATGGAACCGTTAGTAGATAAAATGGAAAATATCCATCTACAGGGGGGCTAAAGGATGAGAAAGCGGAGTTCATGGATTGCTGCGTTGATGCTTATCGTGTTGCTGGTCAGCGGCTGCTCATCGGGTTCTCAAGGCAAAAGCGAAAGCGCCGGAGGAGCCCCGGAAGCCGAATCGCAATCAGCCTCGGCGGATCGGGCTTCAAACACAGACGGAGGTGCGTCGGCGAAAAACGTAACGTCGGTGAAAAGCGGTCACAATGCCGAGGAACCGGCATCGGCGGATCCCGAGCTTCCGAATATGCCATCGTCTGCTCAGACTTCCGGCGCGGGCATTAATTCGCAGGATCTGTCAAACGGGCTTAACAAAAAGCTGATGTACAAAGCGAATATCGTGATGGAGATTCAGGATTATGGCAAAGCGCAGTCGGAAGTCCGCAACATCGTGACGCTTTCAGGCGGCTATATCGTGAATTTCAGCGAAACCCAGTCCAGCAGCGAAAGAGGCGGCACGTTTATTGTGAAGGTTCCTGCAAACGGCTTCTCCTCCTTCTTAAACCGTTTGGAGAACATTGCGCATGAAAACCTGCAGCGAAGCATCGAGGGGCAGGACGCGACCGAGGAATATGTCGATCTGGAATCCAGGCTCAAGGCCAAGCAAATCATGGAGGAGCAGTACGTAGCCTTCATGAAGAAGGCGACCAAAACGACCGACCTTGTTGCTTTTGCCAACGAGCTGGAGCGCATTCAATCAGAAATCGAGCAGATGAAGGGCCGGATGCGGTACATTGACCAAAACGTGTCTTATTCCACCGTAGAAATCAGGCTTTACGAGACGCCGCAAAAAAAGGATGATCCCAAATCCTCCGCCGCCCAGGCGCCGCTCGGCCAGCGGGTCTCCGAAGCCTTTCAGGGCAGCATCGACGTGATCACCATCATCGTCCAATGGATGATCGTCATCCTTTCCGGCTCGCTTCCCGTCTTGGTCATCGCGGCCCTCGTTCTGCTCATCCTTTGGCTGGTTCGAAAATCGGGGCAGCGGAAACGGGAAGAGGCTGCACAAAAGCGAAAGCTGCTCAATAACGGGCCGACGTTTGAGGAAGGGCATCCGGAAGGCCCACAGGACGAGGAAAACGAAAGGAAAGACTAATAACGGCAAGAGTTAAACTTAAGAATACGATGCAGGCAGTCGCCTTTGGTTTCAGATTTCTACTGTGCCAGGTTCTATACCGTCAAGAAATCTGAAACCTACAGCGATTGCAGAAACATTTTGCGTGCTTGCCCTAACATCCATTCATTTAAAGACGATTTAAAGATTTGTCTTTATATAATGTCCCCCGTATGATGAAAGGGAATCAATACGAGGAGGAGATGGAATGATGTTGACCGTTGAAGAACTAGAAGCGAAGCTGGCTGAGCCTTCGGAACAGCTGGTCGCCGATCTGGCGTCATTGGATGGAGATATTGTGGTACTGGGCGTCGGTGGGAAGATGGGTCCGAGCCTTGCGAGACTGGCGGCGAACGCTGTTCGCGAAGGAGGCGGGGGCAAACGGATCATTGGCGTGTCCCGGTTCTCGAACCAGGAGGCTAGACGCGAACTGGAGGAAGCGGGCGTCCACACGATCTCGTGCGACCTGCTGAACGATGGGGAGCTGCAGCAGCTGCCGGAGGCCCCGAACGTCATTTATATGGCCGGGAATAAGTTCGGCACGACCGGCCGCGAGTATTTCACCTGGGCAATGAATTCGTATTTGCCTGGGCGGGTGGCTGAGAAGTTCAAGCAATCGAGGATCGTGGTGTTCTCGTCGGGGAATGTGTACCCCTTCTCCCCGGTAGGGAGCGGCGGTGTGGACGAATCGGTTGCGCCGGAGCCGATCGGCGAGTACGCGCAGTCCTGCCTGGGCCGGGAGCGGGTCTTTGAATATTTCTCCCATCAGAATGGAACGCCGATGGCCATATACCGTCTCAACTACGCGATCGATATGCGGTACGGCGTACTGCATGAGCTGGCCAAGGCCATCCATGAGGACCGCCCGATTCACCTGGCGATGGGGCACGCGAATATTATATGGCAGGGGGATGCCAACGCGATGGCGCTCCGATCTCTCTTGCATTGCAGCACTCCGCCCGAAATCATTAACATTACCGGACCGGAGACGATGTCGATCCGCTGGGCGGCACAGGAACTGGCCAAACGGATGGGGAAAGAGGCGCAGTTTATCGGCACGGAATCCGAAACGGCGCTGCTGAATAACGCGTCGAAGTCGCACCAGCTGTTCGGCTATCCGAAGGTATCCCTGCTGCAGATGATCGACTGGACCGCAGCATGGGTACAGGCTGGCGGCGAAAGCTGGAACAAGCCGACACACTTCCAAGAGAGAAAGGGGAAATTCTAAATGAGCGGACTGACAACCACCACCTTGCAATTGGCGCCCGAAAAATTAGCGGCCCTCCATCAAGGGCTCGTCATTCCGGCTCACCCCCTCGCCTTGGACGAGAACCGTAAGCTGGACGAACGTCGTCAGCGGGCCTTATCCCGTTACTATGCGGCATCCGGTGCCGGCGGCATTGCGGTCGGCGTGCATTCGACCCAGTTCGAAATTCGCGAGCCCGGCATTGATCTGTACGAGCCGGTGCTGCGGCTTGCGGCCGAAGAAATCGGCAAGGCCAAGCTTGAGCGTCCGTTCATCCTGGTCGCGGGCGTCTGCGGACCGACTCCGCAAGCGCTCAAGGAGACGGAGACCGCCAGAAGGCTCGGTTATGATGCGGTGCTGCTCAGCATGGGCGGTCTTGACGGCTGGAGCGAGACAGACATCCTGAAGCGGACCGAGGCGATCGCCGCTAAAATGCCGGTTATCGGCTTCTACCTTCAGCCATCGGTCGGCGGAAAGATCTTCTCCTTCGATTTCTGGCGGGCTTTTGCCGAAATTCCGAACGTCGTGGCCATCAAGATGGCGCCGTTTAACCGGTACCAGACGATCGATGTCGTTCGTGCCGTCTGCTACTCCAGCCGCCGGGACGAGATCGCGCTGTATACCGGCAATGACGATAATATCGTGAACGATCTGCTGACCACGTACCGTTTTCAGGTCGACGGGGTTGCTGTAGAGAAGGGGATCGTCGGCGGACTGCTCGGCCACTGGGCTGTTTGGACGCAGAAAGCGGTCGAGCTGCTGGAGGAAATCAAGGAGGCGAGAAAAGCCGGAAGCCTCTCCAAGGAATGGCTGACGCGCAATGTCGAGATTACGGATTGCAATGCGGCTTTCTTTGACCCCGCGCATGGGTTCGCCGGATGCATCCCGGGAATTCACGAGGTTCTCCGGCGCCAAGGGCTGCTGAAGGGCACCTGGTGCCTGAATCCGCATGAGACGCTGTCACCGGGACAGGCCGAGGAAATTGATCGGGTCTATCGTGATTATCCGCATCTGAATGACGACGACTTTATTCGCGAGCACTTGGAAGAATGGCTTTCGGACTGATACAATGAGGGCAGAATAGTCGAAAGTGGGGAATCGCGCATGCGGTTTAAAGATGTGTTTTCAATTATCGGGCCGAGTATGGTGGGGCCGTCGAGCTCCCACACCGCCGGGGCCGTCCGGATCGGAAGGGCTGCGCGGCGCATATTCGGCGCGTTCCCCGACCAGGCGGAAATTGTATTTTACGGCTCCTTTGCCGATACCTACCGCGGTCACGGCACGGACCTGGCCGTCGTCGGCGGACTGCTGGATTTTGCCACGGACGATATGCGCATCCGAAGCTCGATTGAGCTGGCCGAGGCGGCAGGCATGAAGCTGACCTTCAAGACGGCGCAGAATGTCGCTTTCCATCCGAATACGGTGGAGCTGAGACTAATCAGCGGAGAGCGCGAAGATCGCATTGTAGGCGCTTCCATAGGCGGAGGGAGCGTTGAGATGCTGCGGGTGAACGGCTTTGACGTCAAGTTCACGACCAACTATCCGGTGCTGCTGGTCTTTCATGACGATACGCCGGGCATGGTGGCGCATATCACCCGCCTGCTCGAGGGCGGAGGCGTTAATATCGCCTATATGGATGTGGATCGCAAGGGACGAGGCGGTGATGCTCTGACCGTCGTCGAATCGGACGAGGCGGTTCCGCAGGAGCTGATGAAGCATATCGAGGGCCTGCCGGGCGTGCATCGCGTCGTGTTCGCGGATTTGACGACAGAGGAGGCGGCGTCATGAAATTTTCCACATTGAAGGACATCATTGCCTACTGCGAGAAGGATCAAGTGACGATCGGGCAGCTGATGCTGCAGGAGCAGATCAAGGAAACCGGCAAAAGCCGGGAAGAGACATTCAAGCAAATGGCCGATTATTACGGCATTATGAAAGAGGCGGTTCACCGGGGCATTCATGAGCCGGTTCCGTCGAAGAGCGGCTTGACCGGGGGCGATGCCGTCCGGGTTCATGAATATTTGTCAACGGGCGTGCCGGCGCTCGGCACGGATGCGTGCACAGCGCTCGCTTATGCGCTGTCCGTATCGGAAGTGAACGCGTCCATGGGGCGGATCGTGGCTACGCCAACCGCCGGCTCATGCGGCATCATCCCCGGCGTGTTCGTCAGCGCGCAGCAGCGATTTGGCTGGGATGACGATCATCTGGTCATGGGGCTGTTCAGTGCAGGCGCCATCGGATATGTCATAGCGAACAATTCATTCATTTCGGGCGCCGAGGGCGGATGTCAGGCCGAAGTAGGCTCTGCGATCGGCATGGCCGCCGGCGCATTGACGGAGCTTCGTGGCGGCACGCCGGAGCAGGCGGTCCATGCGGTAGGGCTTGCACTGAAGAACTCGCTGGGTCTCATCTGCGACCCTGTCGGCGGTCTGGTGGAGATTCCGTGCATCGTCCGCAACGGCTTCGGCGCGGTTACGGCGCTGGCGGCGTCGGATATGGCGCTGGCCGGCGTTCGAAGCGTCATCCCGTCGGATGAAGTGATCGATGTCATGCTGGAGGTCGGCACGGCTATGCCAGCCAAGCACCGGGAGACCGCAAAGGGCGGGCTTGCACAGACGCCGACCGGCAAGAAAATTTTAAAGGACCTCTACGGGAAGGAAGGCAAGAAGCTGCGCGAGAAGGGTGCAAAAGGGAAGGGGGAGTAACCGGATATGACGCAGTTGAATATCGGCATTATCGGACTGGATACGTCCCACGCGGTTGCGTTTACCCGGCTGCTGAACGATCCCGGGCACCCGTACCATATTCCGGGCGGCCGGGTTACGGCTGCGTTCCCCGGAGGATCGCCGGACTTTCCGCTTAGCGCCGGCCGGGTGGACGGCTTCACGAAGGAGATCAAGGAGCAATTCGGCGTCGCGATTCTGAATACGCCGGAAGAGGTGGCTGCCGCTTGTGACGCCGTCCTTCTGCTGTCGGCAGATGGGCGGGTACACCTCCGGCAGTTCCGCTCGATCGCTTCTTACGGCAAGCCGGTATTCATCGACAAGCCGCTGGCGCTGCGCACGGATGAGGCGAAGGAAATCTTCGCCGCGGCATCCGGCGCCGGCGTGCCGCTGATGAGCTCCTCCTCGCTCCGCTATGCGGATGCGCTCGCCAAGGAGCTTGCCGGAGAAGGCCGCGGCAGCATTCTGGGCGCAGACGTATCAGGGCCGATGGATGTGCAGCCGACCCAGTCCCACTATTTCTGGTACGGCATTCATGCCGTCGAGATGCTGTATGCCGTGATGGGGAGGGGCGCCAAGGAGGTCACCGCGGTCTCTACGGAGACCGAAGAGCTGATCACCGGCGTCTGGGAGGATGGCCGCATCGGAACGGTGCGCGGGAGCCGGAGGGGCACCGGCCGGTTCACGGCGTTAATCCATCGAAGTGAAGGCAGCCGATTTATCGATGCCGGGGCATCGGATAAGCCGTGGTATGCCAGCCTGTTGGAGCAGGTGATGATCATGTTTACCGAGCGGCGAACCGTTCTTCCGGCAGAGGAGACGCTTGAAGTCATCGCGTTTCTCGAAGCGGCAGAGAAGAGCAGGGACACCGGACGCATGGTGAGCCTCAGCAGCTGTTTGAACGAGGATCGCAGATGTCGATAAAGTTCGAAATACGGTTGGAGCAGGAAGAAAGTAAACATGTCATATAAGAGGTTGGCCCAAAAGTCATGTATGATGACTTTTGGGTCAACCTTTTTGTGATTATAAGGATAAATTTCTTAGAGGAGAGATTCACCACTTTATTTTGTTATTTAAGCAATGCTTTTGTTATATGGGTTTCGTCATGCGGGGGATATAATCTAGTTGTCCTGCCCTGTGAAAACGCTTCACATTCGCCAAGGCTCCATAAGTATGCAGCGAGAGGACATATAACCAATCTAGAAGGGGGATCCACATGCAGAAGGGTAAAAAAGATATTGCAGCTTGGCTAGTGATCATTTTGCTGGCCGCAATGCTAACACCGCAGGGTCTGGCTGATGCGCGTAGCGCTGAGGTCACAGACTCTTACTTTGACGACGACTCCATATCGAGCTGGAAAAACCAGAACAGTCTGACCATGACGGTAATTGATTCCGTTTATAACGGGGAGCCCGTACCTTCATTTGAAGGACTCGCGACAGATTTCGAGGACGGTACGCTGCAGGGGTGGGAAAAACGGATTGGTGACGAGTCGCTAACGGTTACCGGCGATGTTTATCGCAGCGGCAGCTTCAGTATGCTTGTAGACGGCCGCGAGCGGACTTATTACGGTCCGATGCTGAATATTAAAGATCGTCTGCTTCCGGAAAAGGATTATCAATTTACAATGTATGTTCGTTTGAAGGAGCAGCCGCAGGAGGATAAAACGATCCAAATGACGGTTTATAATTCTTCGAGCACCGAACCATATATTGTGCCGGACAAGATCACGATCCATAAAGAGAATTGGCAGGAGTGGCACCGTCTGCAGGGGAATTATCGATACAGTAACGCTCTCTCCGACCTGTATCTTTATATCGAAACGCCATACCTTATTACGGAGCCAGTGGATACTCTAGCGTTCTATGTGGATGATGTTGTCATTGAACCGGCTCCCCCGCTCACGATTCAACCGGATATTCCGTCTTTGAAAGACGTGTTCGCTGATGATTTCAAAATAGGTGCGGCTGTATACACCTGGCAGCTGGAAGGCTCATATGGAGAACTGCTCAAGAAGCATTTTAACAGCATTACGCCAACCTATGAAATGAAGCCGAAGTTCATCTCACCGGCTGAGGGACAGTATAACTTTGCAGCAACGGATAACTATGTGCAGTTTGCCGAAGCTAACGGGATGGACATACGGGGACATGCTCTGCTATGGCATATCGATGCTGCAGAGTGGATGTTTACAGGCCCTGACGGACAGCCGGCGAGCCGAGAGCTACTTCTAAAGCGTCTTGAAGAATATATTACGGTTGTAATGCATCGCTATAAAGGCAAGATCGACGCCTGGGACGTGGCGAATGAAGTGATAGCCGACAACGGCGGGGATGGCAATGGTCTGAGGATTACGCCCTGGTATACACAGATCGGACCCGACTATATTGAAAAGGCATATGAATTCGCAAGGCGGGCAGATCCGGATGCCAAGCTTTATTATAACGATTACTATACCGAGGTTCCTGCCAAGAGAGAGCACATCTATCGGCTGTTAAAGAGCCTGAAGGAGAAGGGCCTCATCGATGGAGTCGGTTTGCAGTCTCACCATCTGTTATATTCTCCTACAATCGAAGAAGTTGAAAAGACAATTAAGCAGTATTCTGAGCTCGGTCTGGACATTCAGATCACGGAGCTGGACGTAGATTCGGGAGTCAGTGCAGAGCTGCCGCTGCCCGCAGATATTGCGGCTCAGCAAGGCTATCGTTATATGGAGCTGATGGAGGTATACAAAAAATATAAGGATTCCATCTCCTCCGTGACCATCTGGGGCCTTCAGGATGAGAAGGGCTATAACCGCCATGCCATGCTGTTTGACAAAAACCTTCAAGCCAAGGATGCTTATTGGGGTCTTGCAGATCCGTCCCGCCTGCCTGTGATTAGTCAGGCGTCCATAGCTCTTTTTGGATCGCCGAAGCAAGAGAGTACCGAAGATCCTCTATGGAACAAGGCTGTAAAACGCATTATGGCGGAGCAGGGGAGCTTGGGTGCTTCGTATCAAACGTTGTGGGACAGCACGAATTTCTATATTAAAGTCGATGTTCAAGATGACACAATAAATTCCGGGGATAAAGTGGAGTTGTATATAGACGAGAATAATGATAAGTCCGGAACATTTGAACCGGATGACCGTAAATTCGAAATTTCACGTTTAGATAAAGAGACTGAGGGCATACAGACGACGGTCAGGTCAGTCCCGGCCGGTTATACCGTGAAAGCGGCAATCCCGTGGTCAACGATTCAAGCTGAACCAGGCAGCCTTATTGGATTTGATATTCGAGTAACCGACGGCAGCGGTCCCGAACCTGTGCGGATTTACTGGAATGACCGAACTCTTGGACAAGATACGGACACCAGCAGGTATGGTATAATCCGTTTGGCTTCTATGCCAAAATCTGCGGGAGCTGTTCACGGATCGGCCGTCATAGACGGCGTGAAAGAAGCAGTATGGAATAAAGCGGAACCCGTCCGGGTCAATCTGACCACGGCACCAAGCAGCGCTTCTGCAGAAGCTTGGACGATGTGGAGCAATGACAGCTTGCTGATGTTTATTGAAGTAAAGGATTCGGTGCTTCAAGCGGATGCGCCCGAGCCTTGGTTTCAGGATTCCGTGGAGATCTTTCTGGATGAGAATCATCAAAGAACGGCGTACTATCAAGGGGATGACAGTCAATTCCGCATCAATATTCGTAATGAACCCTCCTTTGCAGGAGGAGCCTCGGCGGACAGGCTGGAAAGTGCGGTAGTGCAAACGGAAGACGGCTATCACATGGAACTGAAAATCCGACTGGACACGACATTGCCGAAAGCGGGCCAATCGATCGGGCTCGATCTTCAGGTCAATGATGATCAGGGCGGGGGAGTCCGTACTTCAGCCAAGTGGAACGATCCATCGAATGATACGTGGCAAAATACGTCTCAATTCGGCATCCTGACGTTTTTGGCCCCTCAGAGCACGCCAACACCGACACCAGGCCCAACACCGACACCAACACCGGTACCAGCACCGGTACCAATACCAACACCAGCTCCAGCACCGGCACCATGGCCGGCTCCAACTGAGGCCGGTATATTTAAATCGAATCTAGTTGCTAGTGCATCGGCTAAGATCGAGTCCTTAGTCAAGCGTGCGTTAGAAACAGGCGTTTCTTTCACGCCTGCGGATATTAAAAATCACTGGGCTGAAAAAACCATAGGCAAGTTCATGCGTCTGGGAGTCATCAAGGGATATGCAGACGGGACGGTAAGGCCGGATAGAGCAATTACCCGTGCCGAGTTTGTATTTATATTGTCCAGTCTCCTCGATGTGAATGGCACGAAGCTTGTCGATTTAAAGGATATCGACAAGCATTGGGCACGGGATGCCCTTGCTGATTTCGCTGCAGCCGGAATTATTCAAGGTTACAAGGATGGCAGCTTTAAGCCTAATAAATCGATTACCCGTGAGGAAATGGTGGTCATCTTATCCCGTATTTTGGATCTGGAAAACCTGCCGAAGGAATCTCAAAGCGTGGACTTCTTGGATCTGCAGGCGTCCTGGGCATCAGATATCATTAGACAGACTGCCCAGGCAGGAATCATCTCCGGGAAAGGGAATGGCAGGTTTGTTCCGAAAGCGGAGGCTTCCCGCTCAGAAGCACTCACGGTCATTTACAACAGCCTTAGTCTTGATCCGGAAATTCAAGCACTGCTGAAGCAGCTGAACTAAAGCCATGCCATTGTGGCGCCCTTGATAGGGAAGGACCTGTGATTCTTACAGGTCATTCATATCAGAGGCGCTTTTTCATATTTGTAGTAGGTTACAGGGTTTGCGCTGACAGCAACAATTTGTTATCGATGCTTTTAAATTACCGTATATCTGAATTCATGGGGACGGTAAGATAAATCTATAAGAAAGGTCAACCACGGTTGGTACAGAAGGGAAGCATGCGAATGAAACAAACGGAATCATCCAATAAGCAAAGCGAAAGCGGCAAGAGTATAACGCAGGCTGCTTCAAACCCAAAGGGGGCGAAGTGGAAAAAGACGATTGTACTCGATATGATGCTGGCGCCGGCGCTTATTCTGACGTTTATTTTTTCTTACATTCCAATGGCAGGTCTAGTCATGGCGTTTCAAAATTACAGGCCGGCGTTAGGGATGACGGGATCAGAGTGGATCGGGTTTGATCACTTTAAATTTTTGTTCAGCATCGATGAGAACGTTCAGGTCATCTGGAATACGGTCATTATCGCAGGGCTGAAGATGGTTGCGAATCTGATCGTTCCTTTCATTTTTGCCCTTCTTTTAAATGAGATCCGAAAGATGCTCTTTAAAAGAGTAGTCCAAACGATTGTTTATATGCCTCATTTTCTGTCTTGGGTGCTTGTCGGGGGAATCTTGATTGATCTGCTTGCACAGGATGGGGGCCTTGTGAACCAGACTTTAACCGGCGTTTTTGGCATAAAGCCGATCTTCTTTTTGGGAGACGGGGACTGGTTCCGTTTGGTCGTGGTAGTGAGTGATGTATGGAAAGAGTTCGGTTTCAACACCATTGTTTTTCTGGCAGCGCTGTCAGGCATCAACCCCTCGCTGTACGAGGCGGCAGAAGTGGACGGAGCGGGAAGGTGGCAGCAAACCTGGTCGATTACCATCCCATCCATGCTTCCGATTACGATCGTGGTCGGCACACTTGCGCTCGGCAATATTTTGAACGGGGGCTTTGATCAAATTTTTAATCTGTATAATGCTCTCGTCTATGATAAAGGCGATATTATTGATACCTTTGTTTATCGCTACGGAATTATCGGCGGTAAATTCAGTTTCTCTACGGCTGTGGGTCTGTTTAAGTCGGTTGTCAGCTTTGTCCTGATCGTTATCGCTTACCGGATGGCCTATAAACTGGCGAATTACCGAATCTTCTAGAAGAAAGGAGGTCTCAGGGCGCGTGTATCATAAATCGACATCTTACAAAGCTTTTACAGTGTTTAACTATGTGTTCATGATCGCAGTTTCGCTGGCTTGTATTATTCCCTTGGTTCATATTCTGGCCGTTTCATTCAGCGGCAAGGCGGCAGCGAGCGCGAATCTGGTCAAGCTGTGGCCGGTGGACTTCACTTGGGATGCTTATGTAAAGACCATAGCGAATGAAAATTTTATAAGATCCATTTGGGTTACACTCCAGCGTACGGTCCTGGGCACCGTGTTCGGTATGCTCATTGTGATCTTTGCGGCTTACCCTCTGTCCAAGGAGACCCGCAGCTTTAAACGAAGAAATATCTACATATGGTATTTCGTGTTCACCATGCTCTTTAGCGGCGGTTTAGTCCCCTTCTATATCTTGATTCGAAATCTGGAGATGCTGAATACGCTGTGGGTTCTGATTCTGCCTGGTGCGGTTTCGGTATGGAATATGATCCTGCTCCTTAATTTCTTTCGGGGGATTCCAAAGGAGATGGAAGAAGCATCGTTAATTGACGGGGCGGGACATTTAAGGACCCTTCTAAGTGTGTATCTACCGATTTCAACACCCGCCTTGGCTACGCTTTCCCTGTTTACCTTAGTCGGGCACTGGAACTCATGGTTTGACGGTCTGCTGTTCATGACAGATCACAAAAATTATCCCTTAGCTTCTTACTTGCAGACCGTTATTGTACAGCAAGATTTCAGCAAGGTGTCTGTCAGGCCGGAGGATCTCGAAAACATCTCTCAGAGAACGGTTAAAGCGGCCCAAATTTTCATCGGAATGGCCCCGATTCTGCTTGTCTATCCGTTTCTGCAGCGGTTTTTCGTAAAAGGCATCGTACTAGGGGCTGTAAAAGAATAGAGCGATTTTCTCCATAGCATTTCGATGGGAGGTGAGGGAAGGCTGGCAGCAAGAAGACCAGGTTCATAATAAACATCCTACGCATATCACTTTTAAAGATTATTGGGGGTTGAAAAAATGGCAATCACGATGAAAAAAACCATGATGGCCTTATTAAGTACCGTCATGTTATCCGGCGTATTAGCCGGCTGCTCCGGTACCAGCAAAAAAACAACAGAAGAAGCGGGTACGGGGGAGGAGAGCTTTTACTCGGCTCCTTTTGAAAACGGCAAATATACAGAACCGGTAACCTTGACCACCGTATTTCCGATCTCCAGCAACCTGAAGTTCAAAAACGGAGAAAACATCGAAGACAACGTCCATACCCGGTGGGCAAAGGAGACCCTTGGCATTGATATAAAATATTTATGGACAGTCAGCGAACAAAACAATGCCTATGAAACCAAGCTGCGTCTCATGCTGACGGCCGGCGAAGAAATGCCTGACATTGTGGCATTCCGGGGAAGTCCTGCCCTGATTGCCGATCTGATTGACAGCGGGCAATTTACAGATGCAGGTGAGTTGTTTGATAAATACGCTTCGGATACTTACAAAAAGGCGATGGCAGAGGATCCGAATGTCTGGAATCCTTTGATGAGAGACGGAAAAAGAATGGGTATCCCGATTTTGGAAAATGCCTACAATAATGATCCTGTGATGTATATCAGAGAAGACTGGCTTAAAAAGCTCAACTTGAAGGCACCGACAAACATTACTGAGCTCGAGGCCGTCATGGACGCTTTCACAAATCAAGATCCGGACGGAAACGGCAAGAACGATACGACAGGTCTTTCCGTTGGGTTTAAAAACAACCTGAACACCTGGATGTCGGATTCCGGATGGATATTCGGAATGTTTGGGGCCATGCCGAACCAGTGGAACAAAACAGAAGATAACCGGCTTGTTTACGGTTCTGTCCAGCCTGAAATGAAACCTGCCCTACTCAAAATGAAGGAGTGGATGGATAAGGGATACATCTCTGCCGAGTCCGGGTTGTATGATGAAAATAAGGCGACGGAAGCATTCACGGCAGGGAAGTCCGGGATTATCGTAGGTCCGTACTGGATGACAGGGTGGCCGCTTCCAGACTTGAAGGTAAACGTTCCGGATGCTGAGTACAAGCCATACCCTCTGCCAGCAGGTCCGGATGGCAAAATTGGACGTCACGGTACTGCGATCAGCAGCGGCGCGGTATTGATTAACAAGGATATGAAACATAAAGACGCTTTCTTCGTGTATCAGAATTACCTGTTTGATCACTGGGCTAATCCGGAGAGCACGGTCTTTACTGATGGATTTGCCAAAGGTTATGATTACGATATTGGTCCGAACGGAGAAGTGTATAGAGAGCAGCAGAGCGATAAAATACCTGGCGGATGGGTGGATGCCATTCGGTATACGCTGACCTTTGACGGTGCGATCATTCCAAATCTGATGATGAACTCCCTGGCCAAGCTTGCAGACGGGGCCGAGCCGGCTAACCAGTATGAGAAAATCCTATCGGAACGTATTGCTGAGCAGATTCAAGCAGCCAAAATTGTAATCGATCAGAAAGATGCGGTTATGCCGGAAATGTTCACGGGTGCGCCAACTCCTACACAATTGTCCCGCGGGGATATGTTGAGCAAATTGGAGAAAGAAGTCCTGAACAAAATTATTTACGGTAAAGCTTCCATTGACGAGTTTGATGCCTTTGTGGAAAAATGGAAATCTACGGGCGGGGATCAAATAACGGAAGAAGTTAACGCCTGGTATCAATCTGTCCAGAAATAAATAGGACACAGGTTGGACAAGGGCAGCCTTAAAGGCTGCCCTTTATTTGCACTATTCTTATTGGCTAGAACACCAATCCGGTCTTAATAAATGTAAGTTTACTGTCAAGATTGATACAGATCATGCTCCAGGAGGAACTGCCAATGATAACGCGACTGTCCATTTTTCAGAAACTTCTATTATTTCTTCTGCTCATGGTGGCGGTTATTGTTATCGCTTTCTGGTACATTTATAACTTGAATATCAAAGCTATACAGTCCGAAGTCAATAAGAACAAGATGAATGATATCCGTTTTATCACCTCCCAGCTTTCAAACCAGTTTGAGCAGGTGCTCATGAATACGATGACGCTTTCGCAAGACTCCACGGTCCGCAGCTTTCCTTTTGCTATAAAATCCGGCGATAAATATTCACGGTATGAGACGAAGCTAGCCATCATGGATAAACTGGCGTTGAACTCTGCCTCCACCTCATGGAATAATACCGTGATTCTTTACTATCTTAATGAAAAAGAAATGGTCTCATCCGCGAATTCCTTTTCGTTCACCACCTTCAAGCTTCCGGATGCAAAATATAACGAATGGACAATTCATATGGAGGATGATGAAACAGGCTATTACTCCTATATCATGCGGAGTCATCTCAGCGCGCTGTTGATCGAGGTTAGAATCTCTTTGGAAAATATAAAAAAGATGATGCAGCAGTACAATTCCGGAATTCCTTTGCTTTATGATGCCGGAAAAAATACGTTCATTCGCAGGGAGTTTGATCTCCACAAGGATTCATATCGGACGATAGCAGAAGAAATTACTGGCGAAAGCGGTTCTTTTGTATTAAAGGATCAGGGAACAGAGTATCTGGTTAACTACATGAAATCCGATATGCTCGATCTTTATTTTCTCGACTATCACCCTAAGAGCCAGTATACCAAACAAATCTTTCGCAATAACCAGTATTTTGTTTATGCGGTTCTAATCGTACTCATAGGGGCTCTCGGTTATACTCTGCTGCTGCGAAGACAAGTTCAAAAGCCTATTCATGTGCTTCGGAGAGCGATAAACCGCTTTGACCGGGGAGATTTGTCCAGCCGGGTCGCCACTCTGAATTCCAACGAGTTCTGGATGCTTGGCAATTCGTTCAACCGCATGGCCGAGAATACCCAAAGACTGATCGAGCAGGTCCTGTTAATTGAAATTGAAGTGAAGGAAGCCAAGCTTAAACAGTATCAAGCCCAAATTAATCCCCATTTTCTGTTTAATTGCTTGAATTACATTCAAAGCAAGGCAAGTGTCAAAGATTACGAATCCGTAACGGCAATGACACTTCACCTGGGTTCTTACTGCCGGTATATTCATAAAATTGAGCTGGTTGATTCTACCTTGCTGGAGGAGTTTACATTTGTAGAGCATTTTCTTTCCATCGTCCAGCTCCGTAAACGAGAGATTGCCTTTGACATACACATTCCGGAAAGCCTCTATGATGAACGGGTGCCAAGGATGATTCTTCAGCCTTTGGTCGAGAATTGCGTGAAGCATGGAATTGAGCCGGGAAATCGGCCAGGGATTGTCTCTATAACCGCTGTGCTTATGAAGGATGGGTTTCAAATCGTCATTTCGGATAACGGGGTAGGGATGACGGAAGAGAGAAGGCAGGCTATTCAACGACACATGGATGACGTGGTACCGCAGAATGGAGCTCTTGGAGCCGGCATCCGGAATGTGCACCAGCGGCTTCGTTTGTATTACGGAAAAAACTCCGGCATTATTATTGAATCAGCGCTTTCTAAGGGAACCTGTTACCGGATTCACATCCAGAAGGGAGACGTTGAACATGCTGCAGATCTTGCTGGTTGATGATGAACAATATGTGGTGGACGATCTGAAAGTCGCCTTCCCATGGACGGAGTTCGGAATCGGCCAAGTCCATAAGGCCTATTCCGGGCTTCAAGCCAAGCAGCTCCTGCAAGAACATCCAATTGATATCCTCATTACCGACATCGCCATGCCAGGCATGAGCGGACTGGAGCTGGTTGGCTACACCAGAGAAAGCCATCCCCAAACCAAATGTATTCTGCTTACGGGATTTTCTGATTTTGAATACGCGGTAGAAGCGCTTAAACATGGAGTGCTTGAATATTTGGTCAAACCGCTTGATCAAAACAAGCTGCGTTCTGCACTCGAGTCAACTATACAGAAGATTCAGGAAGACCTGCGTATGTCAGCCTCTTTAGATAACGCCAAGCTTGCCTTCAATGAGCATTTGCCCATGCTGAAAGACAAGCTGCTGTGTGAGCTTATTCAGGGTAAAAAATTTAAAGCGGGCGAGCTGGCGGAGAAAATGGCAATCTATCAGATCTCCATTCACGAGCAGGATCGGATATATTTGGTTTTGATACGTTTGGAAGAGCGTTTCACCAATTATGGACCAGACAGCCAAATGCTGTTCGAATATGCCGTTATTAATATTGCGGAAGAGATATTTGGGGACAGCTTTGAAGTTTGGCATTGCCGGGACCCCTATGAATATCTCGTGCTTATTCTTAAACACAAGGAAGACGAAGAGGAACCGGATCATGACAACGTGATGAAGCAGCTTAATTATAAGGCAGATCAACTTCATTACAATGTGAATGAATATTTGAAGGGGGGCATCTCGGTCGTAGTATCCTATTCCGGATTGTTCGCTCAAGATGTGCGGACAATGTACGAAGATGCCGTCTATGCGCTGAGGCAGCAGGTGGGTAACTGCCAAGGATATTTATTATCGGTGGCAGGAAAGCCTAAAGAAACCTCCGTACAGCCTTTAACCATTCTCTACGAGCCGCCATCACTTATTCATTTGCTGGAGACGGGGCAATGGACAGGTTATAAGGAACGGCTGAACCGAATCAAACAGGAGTGCGGGAGCCTGTCCGGTTATAATGAGGAATATTTTGAAGAAATCCGCAGCTTGCTGCTGGCCTCATTTCATTATATAGCTCATAAAAATCAAAAACTTTTATCTGATTTAGTGGGATATGAACGAATGCAAAGATCCTCCTTTCGCTCACTGGAGCAACTGATTCGATGGGGAGAAGACCTGGCGGACCTTCTAAAGGACAAGTTGGAGACGGATACGCGTTCAGCCCAGCAGAAAGTGGTTCATGAGATCCGTAACTATGTAGACCACAGTTATGCGGATGCCAGCCTTCAAGCAGCAGCCGACCATGTCTCGCTGCACCCGTCTTATGTGTCAAGGCTGTTCAAACAAGTGACAGGGAGCAGCATTAGTGAATATATTCATAAAGTGAAGATGGAACGGGCTTTAGTTCAATTAAAAGATTCGGAAGCCAAGGTTTATGAAATATCCGAACAGCTTGGTTATTCGAATTCCCAGTATTTCATCAAGGTATTTAAAGAACAATTCGGAATGACACCGCAGGAATATCGCGAAAAAGCAGCAGTCCGATAATTTCTTGCTTTAACAGTGGTCAAGCGGTGGCGAATTGCTATACTCCTGTTCATTTATACCGGGTTGATGTGCCAGATGCAGCTTCGGAACCAAACTCCGCCACCTCCGTTTCGGAGGAGAAAATGAACATCAAATGAACACGAAATGTGAGGGATTTCCGGAGGGAAATCCCTTTGTTTTTTGTTCTATTTCTACCGCTTTAGCATTTTCTACACAGCTAAAAAGCCTGCTATATCAAGGGATTAAGCGATTTTAACATCGGCTGCAGGGAAAAAGTCCAGCTGGCTGAAATACGATGGTTTACGAAAACCTGAAAGCGCTTTTATGATGAGGGCGGGTAGAAAATGCAATATGGACTTCAGCCCGAAGGCAGCTTTATGAAAAGTAAGAAATACATTCTTGAAAAGCTGCACAGGACGATAGGACTTGGGAGGGGATAACGCCCGCAGGAACATCTGATGAAATGTCATCATCTAAGCGCATCACGCGGCAGGGCATGATTGAGCGAGAATGAAGTAGGGAAACGACGGGGGTAGTATAACGAAGGCATCTTATGACTCAGTCAAATACGAAAATCCAGATTTAGGAGGAGCACATATATGAGAAAACCAAAACCATGGTTTCGTATGGCACTTGTATTAACCATTATCATGTCGATGCTCGCTGCATGCAGCGGCGGGGGCAAAGGGGCTGCGCCGGAGGCGGGAGGCGGCTCAGGCGAAACACCTGCTCCGGCCGCACCGGCCGATCCGAACCAATACGGAGATACGGGCGGGCTCACGCTGCCGCTGGTGGATAAACCGACAACCCTCACTTGGATGGTGGTGAGCGAGAAGACGAATCTCAATGACTCTTTGCTGGCCAAGGAAATCGAGAAGCGTACCGGGATTAAAATCAACTTCCAGGCGTATTCGGCGGCCACGTTCAACGACAAGCTGAAGGTAACGGTCGCTTCCGGCAAGCTGCCGGATATTTTCCACGGCCTGACGCCGTCGGAGCTGAAGAAGATCGGCAAGCAGAAGGCGGTTGTGGCGATTAACGAACACCTTGACATGCTGCCGAATTTCAAGCGGATGTATGTCGAAGAGAATCCTTGGGTCATTCCTTCCTATGGGGATGAATCCGGGAACATCTATACCTGGCCGGTGGCGAACATCAACCGTGACGTGAACCACGGCTTCCTGTACCGCAAGGATATTTTCGACGAGCTCGGCATTAAGGAATGGACGAATACCGAGGAGTTCTACCAAGCGCTTAAGAAGCTGAAAGAGGCTTATCCGGACTCCTATCCTTACGCTTCCAAGACGAAAGAGCATATTTTCCGCGACTGGGCATACGGCTGGGGCATGGGCGGCGCCAACTATCCGGTATATTACGACGAGGCGGCCAAGGTTTGGAAATATGCGACCGTGCAGCCGGAGCATAAGGAAATGCTCGACTTCATGAAGAAGCTGTACAACGAGGGTCTTCTCGATCCGGAATTTATGACCGATACCGACGATTCCTGGACCGCGAAGATGACGAGCGGTAATAAATCCTTCGTTACCTATGACTGGATCGGCCGCCTTGACCTGTTCTACAACCAAGTGAAGGACCAGAACCCGAACTATGATCTGCGTTACGGCAATCCGGTAGGCCCGACGGGCAATGGCAAGACGATCGAGAGCATTACGAACGGCTTCAGCATCGCGGTTGCGAACAATGATAATAAGGAAGCGGCCCTGAAGCTGCTGGACTACTTGACGAGCCCGTCCGGCGCAACGCTGGTAACGATGGGTGTAGAAGGCGAGACATTTAAAATCGAAGGCGATAAAGCCGTTTATCCTGAGCTGACGGACGTTCCATTGGTGGATATCAGCGTCCTGGAGGACCGCTATGGACTGTGGCTGCAAGGCTTGTACGTCAATGCCGACAAACGCAGCGTGTACTTCAACTATACGGAGAAAGAGCAGGAAGCCCAGGATAAGCTGCTGAACGGCAACAAATTCGAGCCGCTGGATCCGGTCCTGAACTTCACGGACGACGAAACGGCCACGATTGCGGAAATTCAGACGTCACTGAAAAAATTGGCGGATGAATTCAACGCGAAGTACATTCTGAACAAAGACTACGGCGACGCGCAGTGGCAGCAATGGCAAACGCAAGCCGAGAAGCAAGGCGCCAAGCAGCTGGTCGACATCTTCAATGCCGCTCAGAAGAGACTGGATGAAGCTACGAAGTAAGCAGCAACAGATATAAGGCTGATGGCGGCATCCGGGATTCGCACCCGGGTGCTGCTCATCTTCTTAAGGAGGGAAAGAACACCATGGCAAGTGCAGGGACAGAGATGAAGCCGGCCGCTCCCCGCGGGGGAATCGGCGGACGAATGGTTGCAGCCTTTCAGCATATGAAGCGGGACCGGCAGCTGTTAATTTTGTTTATTCCGTGTCTGTTGTTTTATATTATTTTCCGTTACGGGCCCCTGTACGGCTTGATTATTGCTTTCAAGGACTACAGCGTGTTCACCGGCATCATGGAAAGCGAATGGGTGGGACTTAAGCATTTCGAGAAATTTTTCAGCAGTCCGGACTTTTGGCTGCTCTTTAAGAACACGCTGCTTCTCGGCGTATACAATCTGATTTTCGGATTTCCGTTTCCGATCATTTTGGCGATTCTCTTAAATGAGGTTAGGGTCCGCTGGTTCAAGCGTTCGGTACAGACGCTCAGCTATCTCCCCTCCTTTCTGTCGGTGGTCATCATCAGCAGCATGATTATCGATTTCCTCTCGCCGAACCAAGGGATCATTAACCAGTTCATCGCGGCGTTAGGCTTTGAGAAAATCTATTTCCTAGGGGAACCCAGCTGGTTCCGAACCATTTACGTCTCCTCGGACATCTGGGCGACCGTAGGCTATGAGGCGATCATTTATATGGCAGCGATCGCGGGCATCAACCCTTCCTTGTATGAAGCGGCGAAGGTGGACGGGGCCAAGCGGCACCATATGATTTTTCGGATTACGATTCCCGCTATTCTTCCGACGATCATCATTATGTTTGTCCTGAAGACGGGTTCGATGCTTCGCATCGGTTACGAAAAGGTGCTCCTGCTCTACAGCCCGATGACATATGAGGTAGCCGACGTATTCTCTACTTACGTCTACCGGAAGGGACTCATGGAGAGCAATTACAGCTATGGCGCAGCCGTAGGCTTGTTTGAAGCCGTTGTCGCGATGATCCTGCTGTTATCCTCTAATTACTTCAGCAAGCGATTGGGAGGCAGCGGACTATGGTAAACAAACGATTCAGCCTTCGAAATATTTCATTGTTCGGCGTCGTAAACACGATCATTCTGACGTGTCTTGCTATCATTACCGTGTATCCCGTGATATATATTACAGCCGTTTCGCTCAGCGCGACGTCCGAGGTGGTGCAGGGGAATGTTACGCTGTTCCCGAAGGGCTTCAATCTGGACGCGTATGCCCAGGTGCTTAATGACGACCGGGTGCCGCGCGCGTACCTGAATACGATCATGTACACGGCGCTCGGGACGGCCATCAACTTGCTCTTAACGGCCGTAGCGGCCTACCCGCTGGCACGCAAAAATTTCTTCGGACGCAAGTTCTTTTTGCTGGCCATCATCATCACCATGTTCTTGAACCCGGGCATTATTCCGAACTATCTGATCGTCTCGGAGCTGGGGCTGCTGAACAGCGTGTGGGCCTTGGTGCTGCCGAATGCGATCTGGACCTTCGAGCTGCTGATTCTGAAGAGCTTCTATGAGAATATGTCGGAATCGCTGCGCGAGGCGGCTGTCGTCGACGGCGCATCCGAGTACCGGATCCTGTTCCAGATCGTGATCCCGCTCTCGAAGCCGGCGCTCGCTTCCATCGGTTTATTCTACTTCATGGGTCACTGGAACAGCTTCTTCATCCCGATGATCTACTTGAACGATTCGGTGCTGTACCCGCTGCAGGTGGTGCTGCGCGATATGCTGATCTTCAGCGAGAACGGCAGCAATCCGAGCCTGGTCGACGCGGCGGCGCTGGCCCCGCAGGCGATGAAGAACGCAACGATCGTATTGTCGATGATTCCGGTGCTGCTGATCTATCCGTTTGCGCAGAAGTATTTTGCCAAGGGGGTTATGCTCGGCTCTGAAAAAGGCTGATCGTGAAGGGACCCGGGCCATGTGTGTTGAATATGAAGGGATGACATCAAGAGAGGTGAATCCATAATGAATCGACTGATCGCCAACAGAGGATTGCTTCAGATTTTCTTCGCTCTGCAACTGGTCATCGGCATCATGTTCATATTCAATTACATCGTGTACAAAAATTCCATCAGCGGAATTTATGACAAGGTGAGCGATAACAATCGCATGGTGATCAAAAACGTCATTCAATCGTTTGATACCAGCTTCTCCTCCATCAACAACCTGATCTTCAACATTCATGCGCTTCCTTCGGACCGGATTCAGGCGGACAGCGGAGGGCTTGACATGGAGAAGGTCATAACCCTGCAGGACAATCTGACGAGCATTGTGTCCAATGTTGATATCGTGGAGGACGTGATCATCTCGTTCGATGATCATGATCTTGCCATTACGACCCGGGGAACGAGCAACCTGGATGCCCTCTTTGACAGACGCTACACATCCCAGCGCTACAATTCGATGTTCTGGAAGAATCTTACCCGTTCCGAGCACGAATTTACGGTATTTCCGGCCGAGGTTTACATGGATCAGAGCACCGGGTACGGGCGAAATCTGATGATCGCGGTGGATAGCAACAAGGTCCGGTTATCGAACAAGAACCTCATGATTCTGATCAACGTGAACAAGCTGCTGAAAGGCATCGACCTGAACTCGATGATCCCCGGCGCTTCGCTCATCGTGCTGGATGCGAACCGTAACGTCATTCTGAGCACGGAGAAGGACCTGGATTTGGTGGATATCTTGAACGATGTGTATTTTAACCCGTCCCAGGAAGCTTCCCTGACGCATGGCAATTACGAGTACAATTTCTACAAGTCCGAGTATAACGGATATATCTATATCAACAAGCTGCCTTACAAGTTTCAAAATATCGATTCCGTCACCGATGCCAATCAGTGGATTATGTACGGGGCGATTGTGCTGGCGGTGCTGATGTCGCTGCTGCTCAGCGTCTACCTGTACCGGCCTGTCAAAAATATCGTCAAGCTGCTTGGCGGCAGCACGCTGAAAGGGAACGATTTCGTAAAAATTCAAAGCGGCATTATCAAGGTCCAGCGGGAGAACGAATCGCTGAAGAAGCAAATGGACCTTGTCGACGAAGAAATACGAAGGGGCGTATTCCTGCAAACCCTTGACGGTCAGAATCATTCGCGGGAGCAGGAAATTCAGATGCAGAAGCAGTACACGCATTTTTTCCAGAGCAGGCATTTCGTGATGGCGGCCATCTATTTGCAGCCGGAAGACAAGCCGGACTCGGAGGGCGGATTCGTGCTGGAGGAATTGACGGCAGCGATTCGAAGCGATCTGACGGCGCGCTACGAGCATGCGGTTGTGTATCATATCGAGCATTTGCAGTTTCTGGCGCTGATCGGCCTTGACCAGCCTTCGGAACGGAAGAAGCTGGTGCAGCGGTTCGAGGAATTCCTCGGGGCAGCGAAGCAAGGGTATCTGCAGGCATTCGGGGTATGGGGTTGCGTCAGCCGAGCTTACGAGTCCAAGATCAGCAACTGCCGCGCAGCCTATGAAAATATTAAGGAAGGGCTGCTGTACCGGCATGTGAACGAGGGGACTGTCATAGTGGACACGGAACGCATCCGGTACGTCCCCGAGCTGTATTTCCCGCTTCAGGAGATCGAGAAGCTGAGCAACTGCATGTTGAGCGGCAAGGTGGATGAAGGGCTGCGGATCGTCAATGAGATCATTCAGGAGAACGTCTCGCTGCAAATTCATCATCATCAGATGGTCCATATTGCCAAGAGCATGTTTTTCTTTGTCCTGAAGCAGGCGGAATCCTCTTCCGCGGACCGCAGCGAGCTGTTCCAGCTGGAGAGCGCCTTTATCCGCAAGGTCGATCATGCGTTTACGTACAAGGAAATTCAGGAGGCGCTGGTTGAAGTGATTCGCGTGGTCGCGAATATGCGCAATCACGATCCGCGCAGCAAGCTGAATCCGGCATTCATCTCTCAATATATCGAGCTTCATTATATGGAGAACCTGTACCTGGACCATATGGCGGAGGTGCTGGATACAAGCTCCAAATATTTCTCGAATTATTTCAAGAAGACATTCGGCGTCAATTACGTGGAGTATTTGAACAAGGTCCGGCTGGCCCATGCCCGGGAATATCTGCGCAACACGGAGCTCAGCATCGCTGAAATCGGCGAGAAGACGGGCTATTCGAACTCGTCCACGTTCACAACGACATTCAAAAAGTACTGCGGCGTCTCCCCGAGCGAGTACCGTAAGGCCTCGGGGAAATAGGAGCCGCAAGGAAGCAGGAGGCATCATATGAAGGCGGTGGCTACGATTCAAGGCAATGTGATCATTGCCGATCTCGAGGAGCCGGTTGAAGTGCCGGCAGGGCATGTTCGAATACGCACCGAATATTCGGCCGTGAGCCCGGGAACCGAAATGACGTTTATCAAAAGAGCTTCCGATCAGCCTGTGGTGATGGGTTACAGTGCAGTCGGGATAGTTGAAGCGATCGGGGAGCGCGTCAGCGGCCTGTCTGTCGGCCAGCGCGTCGCCTGTTACGGGGCGCCTTATGTACGCCATGCCGAGGTGCTGACCGTTCCTTCGAATTTGACGGCAGCGGTGCCGGATGAGGTCGATCCCAAGGAAGCGGCATTCGCGGGTCTCGGAGCGATCGCGATTCATGCGCTGCGGGTGGCCGACTTACGCTTCGGCGAATCTGCCGTTGTCGTGGGCCTTGGTATTCTCGGCCAGCTGATTGCCCAGATTGCGCATGCGGCCGCTTTCCCTGTCGCCGGATTCGACTTGAATTCGGAGCGGGTGAAGGAGATGCGGGCGTATATCCCGCATGCCGCCGATAGCCGTGAGCAGCTGGAGGAGAGCATCCGGCGCTTGACGGGCGGGCATGGCATGGACAGCGTTATTTTGTGCGCAAGCGGCCCCGGAGAGGAGCTGATCAACGCCTCGATGGATTGGATCCGGGACAAGGGGAAAATCGTCATTGTCGGCGATTTGACGACCGTTTATTCCAGGGGAAAGATGTTCGCCAAGGAGGCGCAGGTTCTCATCTCGCGGGCAGGCGGTCCGGGGCGCTACGATGCGAACTACGAGCTCGAGAACCATGATTATCCGATCGGCTTCGTACGCTGGACGGAAGGGCGCAATGTCGCCGAATATATCCGTCTGCTTGCGGAAGGAAGAATATCCGTAAGACCGCTTATTTCCCACGTCGTTCCCGTAGAGCAAGCGGCCGGCGCATATGAGCGGTACGGGCCCGGCTCCACCACGCTCGGAACGATTTTTAAATACAGCTAGTCCTGGCGGATAAATAACATTATCGATACGAGGTGAACAGACGTGGGTCAACATAGAGAGGCGGACATTATCATCCTCGGCGGGGGGCTGGGCGGATGTGCCGCAGCATTGGCGGCGGCCCGCAGCGGGAAACGCGTCATCATGACGGAGGCCGAAGAATGGCTAGGCGGGCAGATTACCAGTCAGGGCGTGCCGCCGGATGAGCATCCTTGGATTGAACAGTTCGGATGTACGGCGAGCTATCGTGAATTTCGCAGCCGGGTTCGGCAGTATTATCAGTCATGGTTTCCGTTAAAGCCGGAAGCCAGAGCGGCCGAGCACTTCAACCCCGGCAGCGCGCTGGTGAGCGCGATCGCTCATGAACCCCGGGCAGCCCTGGCCGTTCTGCGGGATATGCTGGCTCCGTACGTCCACAGCGGTAGGCTCGTTATCCTTACGGAGCACGTCCTAACCCGAGCAGAGAGCGACGGTGACCGGGTCACGGCCGTTTCGCTGCGGAACGCAAAATCCGGCAATGAGGTTACCCTTACCGGCGCGTTGTTTCTGGATGCGACCGAAGAGGGGGATCTGCTGCCGCTTGCGGGAATCGAGTACGTCACCGGCGCGGAATCCATGGAGGATACCGGGGAGCCCCATGCTATGTCCGGTTCGCCGGACCCGATGGATATGCAGGCGTTCACGTGGTGCTTCGCGGTTGACTACCTTGAAGGTGAAGATCATACGATTCCGAAGCCGGATAGGTATGACTTTTGGAAAGCGTATCAAGCCGATTTCTGGCCCGATCGCATGCTCAGCTGGAGCGGGCTCGTCCCGCATACGCTGGAGCCTGTCACCTACAGCCTGTTTCCGGACGGCAAGTCATTCTCGCTGTGGAAATACAGGCAGATTCTGGACCGGGAGCATTTCGCCGCAGGCGCTTTCGATAGCAGCGTGACGATCGTGAATTGGCCGCAGAACGATTATTGGCTGGGACCGATCATTGATGTAAGCCCGGAGGAGCGGGAGAAGCATTTGAAAGAGGCCCGGAGCCTAAGCTTGTCGCTTCTCTATTGGATGCAGACGGAGGCTCCTCGTCCGGACGGAGGAGCCGGTTATCCGGGGCTTAGACTCCGTCCCGATGTGCTCGGCACAGAGGACGGTCTGGCAAAGGCGCCGTACATTCGCGAGTCGCGCCGAATCCGGGCTGAATTTACGGTAAAGGAGCAGCATGTCGCCAGCGATTGCCGGCCTGATGGAAAGGCAGCGGAGTTCTTCGATTCCGTCGGCGTCGGCTGCTACCGGATCGATTTGCATCCAAGCACGGGACAGCGCACCTATATCGACATTTCGAGTCTCCCCTTCCAAATTCCGATGGGAAGCCTGATTCCGGTTCGGGTGAGCAATGTGCTGGCCGCATGCAAAAATATCGGCACGACACATATTACGAACGGCTGTTACCGCCTTCATCCGGTCGAGTGGAACATCGGAGAGTCGGCGGGGTATTTAGCGGCTTATTGCGTGGAGCATGGTTTGAAGCCCTCCGAGGTCCGCAGTAATCCCGAGCGGCTGGAGGCGTTCCAGCACCTGCTGGTGCGGCAGGGGATCGAGCTGTCGTGGCCATCCATTCACGCGGTTTAAACCAGAGCGGTGCAGGTATAATAGGGCGGTGCAGGTATGATCCTGCACCGCCCATTTTAGGTTACATCTATAGACCGGGCGAACGCGGTCCGTTTGCCTTAATTTTTGAATAAATAAGACAAAAAGTAATGCAGAACGGCAACCACAGATCCCGCCAGTACCAGGATAATGATCGTCGAGATCGGCATCAGATTCATCGTGATGACATAGAAGAGGGCGACGTTGGCAGGATAGATCAGAATGTAGAGCACGCGCCTGAACGCACGATGCCCCTTTAAAACCAGGATGGCAGCCTGAAGGATCATGGACAGAAACAGGATAAAGAATGAAGGCGTGAAGAAAATGGCCGTTGCAACATCATTGAACAGAACCATTTCGTCATCCGGCGAATAGTTCGGCCAATACGTGACTACCCCGTACAAGGACAGCAGCACGGAAACAACCAGCCATATGTAATAAGGCATATACCCACCACCTTTATCTTAAGGATGTTCACCTTCGGATACTCCCCGTAATTCCCCTTCGCTATTAACAAACGCTTGGAGCAGGGGGTTAGTTCGATGCTTTCTATCTTTTTTTTGAAAAACTGAAGGGAAAACGAGACTATAGACTTACATAATTAACCATTTTAGATTATACTTGGATTACATCAAGATTCTCCGTCACCGTGTCATCCAGTGATGAAAGGTGGTGATCGAAGCGAAATCGGCCGGACAAGCGGTAAGGGTAACCGAATTTTCAATTCGAATCTATGAAGGAGATGAGGTTGATGAAATCAAGCCGTAAACGAGTCATCCGCAAGAGCGCGCTGTTGTTCTGTGTCGTCCTCCTGATGCTGCCGGCGGGATTGTCCATGGCGGCGAATCAAAAGCCGTTTCCGCAGCATACGAGTTATACGAGCGGTTCGATCAAGCCCAATCATGTGACGCAGACGGCGATGGACGATGCTGTAAGGAGCAAGTGGAACAGCTGGAAGGCTTCTTTCCTCAAGCCTGCCGGCACTGGGCAATATTACGTAAAATACAACTCGGCCGGAGAAACGGTATCGGAGGCACATGGCTACGGGATGATCCTGACCGTCATGATGGCCGGAGCCGATGCCAACGCTCAGACGTACTTCGACGGACTGTACCGATACTATAAAGCTCATCCGAGCAATCAGAATCCATACTTAATGGCATGGAAGCAGAACAGCAGCTTCCAAAATATTGAGGGGGCCAACTCGGCGACAGACGGCGATATGGATATCGCATACGCACTGCTGCTGGCAGACAAGCAGTGGGGCAGCAGCGGCAGCATTAACTATTTGCAAGCCGCCAAAAACATCATAGGCGCCATCATGAGCCATGACGTGAATCAATCGCAATGGACCCTTCGTCTGGGAGACTGGGCAACGAGCGGGAGCTTCAATACCGCCACACGCCCGTCCGATTTCATGCTGAATCATCTGAAGGCGTTCCGGAAGGCTACCGGCGATGCCAGATGGGATCAGGTGATCAACAAAACGTATAGTATTATCAACTCCGTCCACAGCAGCTATAGCCCGAATACGGGATTGCTTCCGGATTTCGTCGTGCTGCAGGGGGGAAGCTATCAGCCTGCGG
Source organism: Paenibacillus sp. FSL M8-0142 (assembly GCF_038597315.1). Classification (NCBI taxonomy): domain Bacteria; kingdom Bacillati; phylum Bacillota; class Bacilli; order Caryophanales; family Paenibacillaceae; genus Paenibacillus; species Paenibacillus sp. FSL M8-0142. Next base: position 6,125,850 of record NZ_CP152008.1, on the reverse strand, counting down.
CGGCCGACTTCCTTGAAGGCGCGAACGACGGGAACTATTATTACAATTCGGCGCGGACGCCTTGGCGAATCGCTACTGACTATTTGATGACCGGCGACACGAGGGCCTTGGGTCAGCTCGAGAAGATGAACGCGTTCATCAAATCGAACACGAGCCAGAAACCGGCAAATATCAAGGCTGGCTATACGCTCGGCGGAAGCCCGCTTGTGTCGTATAACAGCGGCGCATTCTACGCTCCGTTCGGCGTCAGCGCGATGGTCTCCCAGAACCACCAAAGCTGGCTGAACGCCGTGTGGACCTATACGGCGAATGCGTCGGCCGAGGGATATTACGAAGAAAGCATCAAGCTGTTCTCGATGCTGGTCATGTCCGGGAATTGGTGGACCTACTAATCTCAGAATAGCTGTTATATTCATTTGATTCATAAAAACATAAAACAAAACCCCGACCTCCGTTTGTGGTCGGGGTTTCGTTCGTTCATTAAGATCCCATCCTCCGTGCAAGCGGCGGAGAGGGGGGTGAAAATATAACAAGGGCAGGTTTTTCTAAGGGGATTCGGCATTTTCTTATACTGGGTCTTTAAGACCATACCGATTCGCTTCGGATAAAATAAATAGAAAAGGGGATTGAAATTGGAGCAACTGCAATGATAATATCTTATATAATATAAAACGTTTTATATTTTAATGAATTAAAATTATCGTGGTTCGGGCTTCATGTCACTCTTGTTTATTTGTTTTGAAAGGGTTTACAAAAAATCAGCGATTGGTTGAAAGGAGCGTCGTATGCGAAAGAACATGATTCGAACTGGAGCTGCCGCAGCGGTTGTATGCGCTTTATTGGCGGGAAGCGCTATGGCATTTGGGCAGGGGCCGGAGACGGGGAGCTTAGGCGTGAAAGTGGAGGCGGCGGCCAAAAAGAAGGAGCCAAGCGCTCCGGTATTCCGGGAGGCCTCCGTACACGATCCATCCGTGATCAAGGCGGGCGATACCTACTATGTATTCGGCTCCCATTTGGCAGCGGCCAAATCCAAGGACCTCATGAAGTGGGACATGATCGCTTCCGGGGTTGCTGAGGGGAATCCTCTGATTCCGAACGTAACGGAGGAACTGAAGGATGCGCTGGCGTGGGCTCAGAGCGATACGCTATGGGCGGCCGATGTGATCCAGCTTGCCGACGGCAAATTTTATATGTACTACAATGCCTGCAAAGGAGACTCCCCGCGCTCGGCGATGGGGATTGCCGTAGCCGATCGGATCGAAGGACCTTATAAGGACACCGGCATTATTCTGAAATCCGGCATGTGGGGCGAGCCGAGTGAGGACGGCACCGTGTACGATGCAACGAAGCATCCGAATGTGGTGGATCCGGATGTTTTCTTTGATAAGGATGGAAAGCTGTGGATGGTATACGGCTCTTATTCCGGGGGAATCTTCATTATGGAGATGAATCCTGCGAACGGCAAGCCGCTTCCTGGACAGGGCTATGGCAAGAAGCTGCTGGGGGGCAACCATAGCCGGATCGAAGGACCGTATATGCTCTACAATCCGGAGACGGATTATTATTACTTGTATCTTTCGTACGGCGGACTTGATGCGGTTGGCGGGTACAATATGCGGGTCGTCCGATCCAAGAACCCCGACGGCCCGTTCTATGATGCGGAAGGGAACGACATGAGAGAGGTGAAGGCCGATCCGTCCCTGCCCCTCTTCGATGACCGGTCGATCGAGCCGTTCGGGACCAAGCTGATGGGCAACTATCTGTTCAAGCGTTTGATTGGCGATCCGGGAACGGGCTTGGGAACCGGTGCGGTATCCCCTGGACATAACTCGGTATACTACGATGAAGCAACCGGCAGAACGTTCCTGATCTTCCACAGCCGCTTTCCGCAGCGCGGCGAAGAGCATGAAATCCGCGTCCATGAGCTGTACATGAACGAGGAAGGTTGGCCTGTCGCAGCCCCGTTCCGTTATGCAGGAGAGGAAGCAGTGGACAAGAAGGTAACCCCGAAGGATGCAACAGGGGAATACAAGCTGATCAACCATGGGAAGGATATTTCCGCAAACATCAAGGAGTCGCAGCCGATCCAATTGCATATAAACGGCCGGGTGACAGGAAGCGTCTCCGGCACATGGAAAACAAGCGGAAAGCAGCAGGTTACGCTGACTTTGGACGGTGTTGTGTATAAGGGCGTGTTCGCACCGCAATGGAATCCCGAGGCCGGGCAGCAGCTCATGACCTTTACGGCATTATCGCCGGATGGAACAGCCGTTTGGGGAGCGAAGCAGCCGGAGCGCAGCGATAAGCAGATTGCGGAGGACGTTCGAGCGGACCTGTCGCTCGGTGATGTGAGCGGCATCTTCTACGATTTGACCCTGCCTTCCGAGGCATCCGGCGGCACAACGATCCAGTGGTCGACCTCCGATCCGAACGTGATCAGCGCTGACGGCAAAGTGACGCGTCCAGCCGCGGGCTCCGGAAATGCGAAGGTTACATTGACTGCCGGGATCGTCAAGGGCAGCTACAAGACTTCCCGGTCCTTTGACGTGACCGTGCTGCAGCAGTCGGCCGGACCGATGCTATTGAACTATGGCTTCGGTGAGAACCGAGAGGGCGTCGTGATCGACAGCTCCCCGAACGGATATGACGGGCGGACGCACGGCGGCGTTCAGTGGAATGAGCGAGGCTATCAGGGCGGGGGCATTGATTTTGACGGCAAGAACGGATATATTGAGCTGCCTAATCTGGTAACAGACACGGATGATCTAACGTTCGCGGCATGGGTATATTGGAAGGGAGGGGCTCCGTGGCAGCGGGTGCTCGATGCCGGCAGCGGGCTCGCAAGGCATATGTTCCTGACCCCGTCCCAGCACACCGGCGTCCTTCAGTTTACGATTCACGGCAACGGCGGCGACCAGAGTCTCCTTGCTGACGCGCCGCTTCCGGTAAATGCATGGACGCATGTAGCCGTGACCCTTCAGGGGGATACGGGCAAGCTGTACGTAAACGGACAGCTTGTTGCCTCCGGCGATCATATGAAGCTGAACCCAAGCGGGCTGTTGACCACGGAAGCTTACTTGGGCAAAAGCCGCTTTGCAGCCGATCCGTACTTCAATGGAAGCCTGGATGAGGTTCGGATTTATAACATGGCGCTAACCGACAGCGAAATCAAGAAGCTGGCGGAATAATATAGGAAAAGATCCGATGAAGCATTCCTGCTCTTTGCATGCAGGAGTGCTTTTTTCGTTGTTCTGATGGGAATCCGTCATTTTCATAATCAGTGGTTGACAGAAGGGTAGTCTATGATTTATCTTAATATCAAGACAAATAACTATAAAAAATATAGTAAGTATAAAGGAGTGAGTTGATGTTGTATAAACGTTAGCGGCTATGAGCGAATGGTTCCGTACGGCTTTATCTGCGATTCAGAATGTAAAAATAAATCGATCATGAGAAATGATTTTAAATAAAGCAAATAACTTGGAGGTTTTTATAATGACGATGGATTTAGGTTTGCTTATTCTTCGTTTGGTCATCGGGCTGTCATTTATGGCCCATGGCGCACAGAAATTGCTTGGCTGGTTCGGCGGCTACGGTCCGAAGGGAACCGGCGGCTGGATGGAATCGATCGGCATCAAGCCAGGAGTTGCAGCGGCTGTAATGGCTGGTTTGATGGAGCTGGCGGGCGGGCTGCTGCTCGCTTCCGGCTTCCTGACCGTGCTTGGAGCTGCCCTCATCACGCTGACAATGCTTGGGGCAATCGTTAAAGTTCATGGAAAGAACGGCTACTGGTCTACTGCGAATGGTTACGAGTATAATCTGCTGCTGATCGCAGCTGCGGTGGCGCTTGCTCTTACCGGTGCGGGAACTTACTCTCTGGATGCATTGATCTTTTAATGAAAGAATTCGATTGGAGGGGCGTACAAAATGAATGATTTAACAACCTTAATCAAAAGCCGGAGGTCGGCGAATCGGTTCATCGAAGGCATCGACATTCCGGACAGAACGCTGGACGACATATTTAACGAGGTGAAATACGCTCCTTCGGCTTTCAATCTCCAGCATGCCCGCTATGTGGTGGTGAAGGCTCCGGACCTTAAGGATAAGGTGTACGAAGCCGCAAACAAGCAGCATAAGATCCGAACGGCCTCTGCGGTAATCGTTGTGCTTGGCAATATGCGGGCCTATGAGGAGGTTGGACGGATGAACGAGGGATTCCTCAGTCTGGGGATCATCGACAAGCTGGAATATGACCAGACGGTTGAGGAGGTCACCCGATTCTACAAGGAACGGGGAGAGTCCTTCATGCGGGATGAGGCCATTCGCAATGCAAGCTTATCCGCGATGATGCTGATGCTCGTGGCGAAGGATAAAGGGTGGGATACCTGTCCGATGATCGGCTTTGATCCCGAATTGCTTCGTAAGGCGCTCGGTATTCCCGCTGAATATGTTCCCGCCATGCTGATTGCGATCGGCAAGGAAGATGCAGCCAAGCCTCGTCCGAGAGGCTACCGTAAGCCGGTGCTGGAGTTTGTCAGCTATGACCGGTTTTGAAGATGTGCAATGGTTCATGATGCAGCAGCAGGCCCTTCCTATATCCCCGATAAGCTCGTAAGTTTGGGCTTGCGTGAGTTTGGGCGAGGATGCCGCTGGGGCAATGGCAGCTATCGCACGGGTGAATTCTTTCATCCGTGCGATTTTTATTGCTGCAGCAATTAACATTCGCTTCGGGAATGACGATGATGAATATATAGGGATTGACACAAAGATTACATATAAATCGTTGGTTGTCGTTACGAGGGGGTGTACAAGCTGAATGATCGTATAAGGCGGTACCGCCGTAAGGGAGGATTATCCCTGTGGATTGCGTTGATGCTGCTGACTGCGGCGTGCAGTCAAGAGGGGGCATCGCCGCAGCCTTTGTCCAGCGCTATGCCGGCTTCCGTCGAGGAGCTCTCAACGGCTCGGGCGCAGCAGCCGCCAGCGGAGAAGTCCGAGGTCCAGCGTACGGCAAACGAGGATAAGGAGCGAGTGGGCACGGTTTCGCAGAGCCTCGGCCAGCTGGAGAACAGACGGGACCGCATGGCTGTCGATACCGTTCTGCAGATGTACGAAGCGCTGCATGCGGAGGATCGCGAAGCGTATTTCCGGTATGCGGACATTGCCAGTGTCCGCATGACGCCGTCAAAGCTGGATGTGCTGATCGAGGAAGCAGGGAAGCGCGAGCTGAAACCGGAGCGCTTTCGGTCCTTCGACAAGCTGACTCTGGCGGAAGACAGCAGGCGGCTGTTGTCCATCCATTACGGCAGTCAGGTCGAACTTGTGCTGGAAGAGCTGAGCTATGGGGATCAGAATGTATGGTTCGTCAATGTGTTTCCGGACGGACCGAAGGTGATCGACCAGACGGCGATTTATCCGGGAGCGTATGAGCTGGGAAGGGAGGCGTCCTTCGAGGAGCTCGTTGCGGCAGGCATTCAGTCGGCTGCGGAATACAGGGAGTTCCTGGCCTCCAATTATGATACGCCCCTCTGGACGCCGATTCAGACGGTTTCTCTGCTGTACCAGGCTGCTCAGGAAGGCGACGAGCAAGCCTTTGCAGCCATAGCAGGTGGAGGAGAAGGATATTATGCGCAGCTGTATGCATCGGATATGGTGCCGTTCGCTGACTGGATGAAGGCCTATGGCAGCGTTCAGGCGTTCCCGCTGGAGCTCTTGCCCCATGACCGGATTGCCGAAGCCTTTCGGGAATCCTGCGACGAGCGGTACGGAGAAGACTGGCAGCTCATTGCGGCCTGGGAACCGGAGGATCCGGCGGAGAGGCGCGGCACGTATTGGATTTTGACTCCCAGCACGGACCAGACCCGGTATGTCGTTCGTGAAGCTTTTACGGGCAATCTTCAGCTCTTTGTTCAGTGAGTCGAAATTGATCTCTATGCATGACATAATCTGTCTTCGGACACAAGCGATAAGGCTGTCCTCGAGATCTGCGAGATCTTCGGGAACAGCCTTATTGCTGTGCGAATGTTCGATTATGGCTGGAGGTTTTGGATGAGGTCCATCGTTTCGTTGATTTTGTTCACCGTCTCAACAATGCCGGAATTTTGGAGGTCGGTCACACCGTTTTGGATTTGGTCCATATATCCGTTGATGTCGGTTAGCAGCGTATCGTTTAAAGCTACAAGCTGCTCATGTATATCCTGCGCAAAAGCGGGAGCCTCGATCCCGTTAAACTCCGAGATGCGGGTCTTCATCTCTTCAAGCTCCTTGGTCAGCGTCTCTTTGGCATCCGCGCTCGTAGCCGCCTGTTGGGCCAGATCCGGGATGGACTGGGCGAATTGTGAAGCCTCATTGATGAACGTGCCGGCTTCCTTCGTATAATCCAGGGAATTGTTCACGCTGTCCAGCAATGAGCAGCCCGAGAGAACCCCCAGTAGAAGCGTTAGCAGCAAAAATCTCTTGATCATCTCTCATCCTCCTGTCAGCTTGTGCAATCTTATTGTTATATACGCATGTTCGGAGGATTGGTTCGATATTTTTGAAGATATCAGAAAGTATAACCTCGGAGGATCTGCTGCCTGATATCGCAAGAAAAAATACTGCTAAACGCGGTCTGTCTTCTGTGGGAGTACGTCTATAGGGGGTTTCTTGTGGAGATGGCACGAGGCTTGAGGTAGTCGGTTTTAATATTTGCTGCATAGGAAGCGGATAATCTCAATCACACTGCCAAGGAGGTTTCCGAATCCCGCCCCGGATGCCGTCCTTTCGGGCAGTTCGGAAGCTGCAGGTTGTTTGCCTTCGCCCAAGGAAGAGGTGTCGACCGATGAGGAAGGCCCCGTATTCCCGCAGAGTCGGGCTTTGACCCTTTCTTTACCCGCATTCGCGAACACGATGTATTCCCTTCCTTCCTCAAAGGTGTCCCAGCCGGTAGGATGGAGCGTGATCGTCCCTTTCTCCAGATCGCCCTTCCACCATTCCGAAACCGAGAATGTATAGGTGCTTTTCATGAAGTCGGCGTTCTCGTCGTAGGAGACGAGGGTTCCGCGGAACACGATATCCGATACTTTGAGCTCTTCGGTGATTTTTCGGGGCTCAGCACAAGATAAGGCCGAGGCCTCCGGGCTCGCCGGGCCGAGCCAAAGACCGGCCATCAGGGAAACGCCGACCAGCAGCTGCAATCCTCTCTTCATCATCTTAGCACTCCTTTGTGAATGATTAGCATGTATGCCCATTAGACGATGTGTTGACGTACAGGGTTGCAGTCCGCTTGGAAAATCATCCGAATTTCCCCAGAATGACCAGTATGACGGAACGGCAAAGAACCGCAGGGCGTAAAAGACCTCGCGGTTCAAGAAGCAGCCTTGCGGTTTAAGGGGCAGCCTTAGGTTTTCAAGGAATAGCCTTGGGGATCAAGAAGCAGCTTTGCGGTTTGCGAAGCTCCTGCCTCCTTGACGAAGGCTTCATCGGAGCAAGCGCCCAGGGTCTTCGTCTCCTTAAATCTGTCTGGCCTCGAGCCGTTTAGCAACCAGCGACAGCGAATAATTCAAGGTGAAGTAGAGCAGGGACGCAAATACAAGCGCCGGAATGACATAAGAGAAGCTGGATCCGCTTAGAATCTTTACGTTCCGCATCAGCTCCGGCAGCGAAATGATGATGGCCAGGGATGTGTCCTTTATCAGCGATATGAATTGGCTCACCATCGGCGGGGACATTCGGCGCAGCGCGAGCGGGAGGATAACATGCCGAAGCGTCTGCATGTAGGATAGACCCGAGGCGCGGGCTGCCTCGATCTGCCCCTTATCGACGGATACGAGACCGCTGCGTACGATTTCGGAGATCATCGCCCCTTCGAAGATGCTCAGCCCGACGACCGCCGCCCAAAAGGTCGGAATGCGGATGCCGGCTTGAGGCAGAATCATGCCGATGAAAAAAATGATCAACAGGAGCGGCAGATTACGGATGGCATCCACGAGGATGGCGACCGTCCTCGAGACGAAGGCAACCCTCGTATACCTGACGGTTCCCAGCACGGTTCCGATGATAAAGCTGAATAGAATCGACAAGCCGGCAACCTGTACCGTAATCCAAAAGCCTTGAAGGAGATATCGCAAATTTGGCCAGGAATATGCGCCAATAAAATCCATCTTGTGCCACCTCCCTTATAGATGAGGATTTGCAAAATCCTGAGATCGGCAAGTTTCAAAAGATATCAGTTGCTTTTGGCAAAGCGCCGCTCCATGTAATGAACCGCCTGACTGAGCGGTATGGTCAGCAGCAGGTAGAACAGGGCAACAAGCGTATACACCGGAATACCCTTGAACGTTTTCAGATTGATGATGTCCGCGTAGTACATCAGGTCAAGACCGGCGATGACGGCCAGCACGGAAGAATTCTTCACGAGATTAATCATCTGGTTGCCGATTGCCGGCAGCACGATTTTGACCGCTTGGGGGAGAATAATGTAGCGCATGGTTTGAATATAGCTGAGCCCGGAGGAGCGTGCCGCCTCGGATTGTCCTGAAGGAACAGCCTGGATACCGGCCCGGATGGACTCCGCAACGAAAGCGGCAGTGTAGACGATTAAACCGAGCGTGCCGGCGGTAAAGGGTTCCATGGCGATCCCGAGCGCAGGGACCCCGAGGAAAAAGAAAAAAACGGTCACCAGCAGCGGAATGTTGCGGATGAACTCGACATAGACGGTCCCGACCACATTGAGTATGCGAAACGGAGCGATTCGGAGGATGGCAATCAAGGTGCCGAGAACCAAACTGCCGATCAGCCCGAGGAGGCTTGCGAGAACCGTCCGACCTAGGCCTGCCATAAAATCATCCCAATAATCGATCAGGATGCTGAAATCCCACAGGTTCAATGTTCCTCACCTCCGATAGGGGGATTAGGCCAGCGTCCGGTAAGGCTTAAAATCGCTCCCTCCCCCGATCAATAAAGAGGAGGGGCGGTATGCGCATACCTGGAACGCCTTGCATTCATGAGCGGATTATTCCGGCTTGATGCCCATCCACTGCTCATACAGCCTGTCATATTCGCCGCTTTCCTTCATTTCTTTAAGCAGCTCGTTGACGGTCTTCACAAACTCGGGATTCCCTTTTTTAATGGCCATGCCGTATGGCTCATCCGTAAAATTGCCGCCGACGAGCTCGTAATTCGGATCCTGCTTCTGCATACCGAGCAGAATGGAATTGTCGGTGGTCAACGCATCGCCTTGACCTGCCCGGAGCGCGGTGAAGGCATCCTGATAGTTCTCGAATTCCAGAATCTCGGCGTCCGGCGCTTTCTCGCGGATATTTTGCGCAGAGGTCGAGCCTTTAACGGTGAGCACTTTCGTGTCTTTGTTCAGACTCTCCAGTCCTGTGATCGGACTGCCCTTCTTCACGAGAAGCGACTGGCCGGCCTCGAAATAAACATCGCTGAAGTCGACCTGCTCCTTGCGTTCCTCCGTTATCGTCATGGTGGCGATGATAATATCGATATCCCCGTTTCGCAGCATGTCGATTCGGGTTTTGGAGGTGACTTCCTTCAGCTCGAGCTTGGTCTCGTCGCCCAGGATTTTTTTCGCGAGGGCCTTGGCCATATCGATATCGAAGCCCTCCACTTGGCCGGTAGCAGGGTCCTGCAGCCCGAACAGCTTCGTGTCGTATTTCACGCCCGCCACCAGCTTGCCGCGCTTCTTGATCGCCTCAAGCGTGTCAACCTCGCCTGAACTGCCGCAGCCCGCGGCGATCAGCATGATGATCAGCGACAGCACCGCCGCGCTCCACCTGAACGTTCTGGACAATTTTCTATTCATTTCGGATCCCCCTTCAAAATCAATGTTCTTCACGGTATCAATCATTAAGGTCATGAATGAATCATCCCGAGACCAAGGAAGCCTCGCTTGATTTTCGGGCTAATGATGCAGCAGCCGGCTTAGAAAGGTTCGCGCCCTCTCTTCGCGCGGCTGCGAGAAAAACTCGGACGCCGTAGCGTCTTCGATAATCTTGCCTTCATCCATGAAGACGATCCGGTCCGCCGCTTCCCGGGCAAACCCCATCTCATGAGTGACGATGACCATGGTCATGCCCTGGTGGGCAAGCGAACGCATGACGTCCAGCACTTCGCCGATCATCTCGGGATCGAGGGCCGAGGTCGGTTCGTCGAACAGCATGATTTTGGGATTCATCGTCAGTCCGCGGGCGATCGCCACGCGCTGCTGCTGCCCGCCGGACAGCTGGGAAGGATAGCTGTCCGCTTTATCCGCAATGCCGACGCGCTTGAGATAGGTCATCGCCTTGTCCGTGGCTTCGGCTTTGGTCATACCCAGCACCTTCATCGGTGCAAGAATGATGTTATCGATCACCTTTTTGTGCGGATACAGGTTGAAATGCTGGAATACCATCCCGATATCCCGCCGGAACCGGTTGATATCGATTCGCTTGTCATGCAGCCTGACGCCGTTTACAACGAGCTCGCCGTCCGTGATGCTCTCGAGCCGGTTGATGCAGCGCAGCAGCGTGCTTTTCCCCGAGCCGGACGGCCCGACGATGACCACGACTTCCCCTTGCGAAACGGTCAGGTCGATTTCTTTCAGAACGTGAAAGCTTCCGAAAAATTTGTTGACGCGTTTGAATTCGATCAGCAGAAATCTCCTCCTATTCGCTGAATGTTGAAATGCAGCCTGAGCCGGTTGTTGTCCAGACTTTCCTGCCAGGCTCTTTTTACACTGGTATGGCAAAGAATGCTTGTTCCATACCAAATTCAGAAAAATTTAAGTACCAAGGGGGTGTAACGTAGGCTATAATAGGGGGCGTTCGGAAAAGAGGGGAAATGAATGGAGAAACGCGCCAAACTTACGGAAATCGACCTGGTTCGAGGCTTTGCGATGATGGGCGTGCTGATGGTGCATGCGACATCGTTCGCGACGGTCCAGATGCGCGGGGACGATTTTTTTGGCTTATACAACTTTTTGAACATATTTTCTAAAGTCGGTACGACGACGTTTATTTTTCTGAGCAGCTTCGTGCTGTTTTACAACTACTATCACCGTCCGTTTCGGGGCAAAGACCTTGCCCGGTTTTACCGCAACCGGCTGATGTATATTCTGGTGCCGTATTTTATCTTCTCGGTGCTGTTTTTTACGGTGGCTTGGTACCATCGGGGAGGCGTGACCGACGTCTCTGCGATGCTGGATAGCTTCTGGCCTAAGCTGGCTACGGGAAAATCGTACACGCATTTGTATTTTATTTTCATCAACATTCAATTCTACTTGCTGTTTCCGCTGGTACTGCTCCTGCTGAAGCGCTTCAGGGGCTTTGCTGCCATCTGCGTACTGGTCGGGATCGTGCTGCAGTGGATTTTCTACTTGGGGAATGACGCGTGGTGGCATGTGACGAACCGAAACAGCTGGTCGCTGTCGTTTCTGTCATATTACTTCCTCGGTGCCTGGATGGGGATTCACTATGAGCGCGTCAAATCCTGGCTGACCGATGCCAGGCATGCTGCAAGGCCGCTGCTTCGAAGGTTCGGCTGGGCCGCGCTGTGGACAACGTGGATCGCCAGTGCGCTGGTTCATATCGGGCTGCGTTATAATCAGAGGCTGCATGGAATCGAGGTTCACCCGCTTGTCTATGACGCGTTCTGGAACGTGCATACGCTGACCACGGCGCTGGTCATGATGCAGACCGCTCTGCGCCTCGGCGGCAAGCGGAGCCTGCTGGTTCGCGGCTTTCGAAGAATCGGGGTGTATTCCTTCGGGATTTATCTGGTGCACCCGCTGGTGCTGCTCGTTTACCGGGACTATCGGCCGAAGACGGATAATTCCTGGCTTCTGCTTGCATGGTATGCTGGCGGACTGGCAGCGGCGCTGGTAGTCTCCTACTTGCTGGTGTACGGCATTCGCCGGCTCGGGGGCTGGACATGGGTCCTGTTCGGCAAACTGCCGGGCGGGGAGCGCAGGGGCTCGGCGGGAATTCCGGCTTCAGCCGCTTCTACACCAGGGATTACCAAGGCGGCACCGTAAACGCTCGGGATTAGCCGCAGCTCATCCGCAGGATGACGTAAGCGGCTAAGCACGCGGAGAAGAAATAAGGGTGGCTCCCGGCAGAAGGCATCTGCCAATGGGGAACCACCCTTTTTGTGTCGCACGAACGTACTGCAATTTTTTTGCCGATGTCATGAAAGCACCTGGAAACGGGGCTCCAGGAGTATTGCTTCCGCCGTGTCCTCGGGCCGCTTCAGCGCCGTATCGTACAGGAACTGCCGGTTCTGCGGCATGGATACCAATTTGTCCAGCAAAAATAGTGAGCGCTCCAGGGAATCAATATCCCCTCTTGTTGTCAGCCTTTCGGCGATTTTCTCCTTGTCTGCATGCAGCACAGCATACTTTATGCTTACATCCAGGTCGGATAACTGCTCGCAAAACCACTCGAGCTCATCCTCTACGACAAAATCAATAACGACATTCAGGCCTTGGCGCAGCATATTTTGTGTTAGTGCCAGGAGGTTCTTCCATGTTAAGCTTAAGCGTTCATCCCATGAAAGCGGGAGCTCATGATGCAGCATGTGAAGCAGCAGGTCACCTTCAATCAGCACGCATCGTTCCACGCGCTCTGCCAACATCTTCGCTGTCGTTGATTTTCCAACGCCAAGCGGACCCGAAATCAAGTACAGCAGGCTCAGATTCGTTTCTTTTGTCAAAGGGATCATCCTTTCCAAAGCGTGCGGCCGAAATTTACCGGGGTTTAGGGCTATACAGCACATAAGCTGTTCCGTTCAGAAACCGTGTTCCGTTCGCTTGCAGTATACCATGGCCTAAGAAGCAGCGGCACGAAATTTCAGGATGTTTCCCTGATTTTCGGCAGCAGAAGGATTGGCATCCCGGCCATCGTATAAAGTTTGGGTGTTATGCGTTACGAGCCGAAGGTATATCGCCGTGTCATCGGAAGCGGCGGCTGGGAAATCGGCAGTCAAGTACATTCGTTACAGACAAGAAAGCGGGGAGGATGACATGATGGGATGGAGCGGCAATTCATTGGTAAACGGTTTCATTCGTGCAGACGGCAAACGTCTTGTGAACGGGGAAGGACAAGAAATTTTGCTTCGCGGCGTAGGACTTGGCAGCTGGCTGCTGCCTGAAGGATACATGTGGAAGATGCCCGAGCAGGGAGACCGGCCGCGGCGGATCGAGGCTATGGTGAAGGATCTGATCGGAGAAGAGAAAGCAGCGCTCTTCTGGGAAACCTATTATGACCGGTATATCGGAGAAGCGGATATTCGGCAGATCGCCGAGCAGGGCTTTAACTCCATCCGGCTGCCGATCAATGCCAGGGTTATTATGGAGGAGGGGCAGCAGAAGCCTTTTCACTTCCATGAGGGCCATCTTCGGTTGATCGATCGGGTGATCGATTGGTGCAGGTCGTGCCGGCTGTATGTTATTCTGGATTTACATGGAGCGCCCGGAGGACAGACGGGAGCGAATATTGATGATTCAGCGCGTGATCTGCCGGAGCTGTTCACAAATCCGCTGAATACCGAGCGGACGGTGGCGCTGTGGCGGATGCTCGCCGAGCGCTACGATGAGTGGATCGTAGCCGGCTATGATCTTCTGAACGAGCCGCTGCCGGATTGGTTCAGCGAGTATAACGACCGGGTCATGCCGCTCTATCGGGAAATTACGGCAGCGATTCGGGAAGTGGATCAACGCCATATGATCATTTTGGAAGGCGTGCACTGGTCGACGGATTGGCAAATATTCGATGAACCTTTTGACGATAATCTGCTGCTGCAATTCCATAAATATTGGAACAATCCGGATACGGAGAGCATTCAGAAGTATTTGGATCACCGTGAGCAATGGAATGTGCCCATCTTTATGGGCGAAGGCGGCGAGAACAACCCTCAGTGGTATACGGGGGCGTTCCGGTTGTTCGAGGACCACAATATTTCATGGAATTTCTGGACGTGGAAGAAGATGGACACAAGCAACTCGCCGTACTCGATCCGGAGGCCGGAAGGCTGGGATAAGCTGACGGGCTACCTCGAGGGCGGAGCGAAGCCTTCCCAAGAAGAGGCCGAGGCCATCCTTCAGGCGTATTTGGACAGCCTTCCGCTGGAAGCTTGCGACGCCCATCCGAATGTATCGCGTTCGCTGTTCCGGCAGCTGCCGATCCAGATTCCGGCTGAATTTTACGGCTACCGCGGGGAAGGCGTTTCTTATCACGTTGGCACGAAGGCAGAAAGAAACATCGGGCTGCGGGTAAGCGACGGCGTCCCGATGCGGATGGTGACCGGCAAGGCCGAGAAGCCGAGCTACGCGCCGGAAGGCGGCAAGCCGTGGGAGACGGACAATCTGGTATGCGTGCAGCTGCAGGCAGGAGACTGGCTCGCCTATGAAGCTCTGTGCGCCCAAGCGGCTGCATACCAGCTCGATGTCCGGGCGCTGCTTCCGGAAGGCAGCGCAGAGTTAACGCTGCGGATCGGGGACAGGGAGCTGGGGAAGCTGTCTGTCAGCGGTGAAGGATGGCAGGTGTTCAGGCTTGCTTCGGAGCTTGTGGTCGAACAAGGGCCGGTCCATCTCATGATCGGCGTAAGCCAAGGTTGGGTCGAGCTGGATTGGGTGGAGTTTTCGTAAGAACAAGGAAGGAGAGGATGTCGCTGTGACGCAGAGGGCTTCAATCTCGGAAGGTTTATGCCAATGGCTGAACGGCCTGGAGCTGGAATCCAAGCAGCATACGGCAATGATGCTGCTGACCGTTACGGAGGATTTATGGCCGCATACCGCCATGGTCAGCGCCGGGGAGGTGCTGGCACTAACCCGGAGCACGATCCGGATCGCGCTGTGGCCGGGCACGGTAACGACGGGCAATATTCTTCGTTCAGGCCAAGCTACGTTGGTCGCCATTAATGAGGGGGCGGCCCACTACGTGCGGCTTGCGCTGCGCGCACTTCCGGATGTGCCGGACGCCCGCCATCCCCGGCAGCGATTTAGCGCCGAGGTTGTGGCGGTTCGGGAAGACCGGGCGAAGTATGCGGATATCCTGTCCGCCGTTACGATCCGGCTGCATAACCCAAATGACGTGCTGGAGAGATGGCGGGAGACGCTTCGGGAGCTTCGGCAATAATGGCAATAATACGGCCCTTTCGATGAAGATATACAGCTGCAAGAAATCCCCGGCGTTAAAACCGGGGGTGTCTTGCTTCGGTCTTTAGCGCGGATAAAACGCGGCGATTGCCCGTCAGATCGGGCTTGCGCACCGGTTCATTATGGTGTACGATTATTTTTTTCAAATTATTTGCTATCGATGCGCAGATGTGGTAAGATATGAATATCGAAATCGACCTGAATTCACATATTGTAGAGGGTTGTCATTTCAGATAACCTTGTGCAATATGTGAATTTTTTTATTCCGCTTGCGAAGAAAAAAAGGTCATGTAAATACAAATCAAGGAGGATTCCCCCATGCAAACAGGAACTGTTAAATGGTTTAATGCTGAGAAGGGCTTCGGTTTCATCGAAGTTGAAGGCGGAAACGATGTATTCGTTCACTTCAGCGCGATCCAAGGCGATGGCTTCAAGACGCTGGACGAAGGCCAACGCGTTGAGTTCAACATCGTTGAAGGCAACCGTGGACCACAAGCTGAGAACGTTGTAAAACTGTAAGTACGAGCGAGGACTGCCCTTAATGTGTCACATTAAGGGCAGTCCTCTTTTCGTTTTTCAACAAAAGCCGGATGTTCAGGGGCCCCTGCGGAGGCGGGCTGGCTTGCAGGCAAGCGCCCGTTTGCAGGAGAGATGTTTTTCGATTTCTAACGACAAGCACAAGGAGGAGCGTTATATGTATTCGCGTAAAAACTCGATGGAGAGTATTCCTGAGGAAATTACGGAAGTGTGGGCATGCACGAAGGAAGACTGCAAAGGGTGGATGCGGGACGATTTTGCGTTCGACACGGAGCCTGTGTGCCACTTGTGTCATTCCCCTATGGTCAAGGAAACGAGAAAGCTTCCCCAGCTCATCAATACGAACAAACAGCAGAAATCGCTCAGCAAGGGAATCCAGATTAACGGAAGCAGCAGCTAATACCCAGAGATAGAGCCGGAAGAAGGGAGAGCGTGGGTTCGCTCACGAATGCTCCAATACCTGGAAATTCGGCCGAAACTGATTCATCGGATGGAGTTTGGTTAGGTAATACACATGTCCCTGTCACAGGTTGTCAGATTTTTGGACGAATCTGCAGGGGTGTGATTATTTAAAAGGAGTGAATCATATTGAACACGCATACCGAGGTACTCAAGCGCAACATCGACAACATGATCATTCAGGATAACCAAGGAAGCCTCAATGATCAGGAAAAATTCATCATGCAGAAGCTGATGCGCGAAAAGTTTCAGCAAGAGCATGAGAGCAAGCACGAACAGCGCGAGCAGGAGAAATCGGAATAACCGAATTACAGCAGCTTAATATAGATTGAGAACATGAGCGGGAGCGAGCTTTAGCTTCCCGCTCATGTTTTTTTGTGCAATTTTTTTGTTCGGCGTTACGGACATCGGATGCTGAAAGAGTCTAAGCAAGGCGGATTGCCGAAATCACCCGAAAAATGAGCACCCCGATACGAAATCTGAAACCTTACGAGAGGATGCCGTGTGGGACTACAATATAGCTAAACATTTGAAAGGGTTTACAAAAATAGAGAGACATCAACCTGGAGGTCATAACCATGCGCAATCAACCCCATGCCGAACCTGCAGCAGAGACCGGAGCGGGCCGGGCGCCTGCGCCGCCCCTTGAGGACGCGAGGAAGCTTGCCCGAAGCCGATGGCTCAAGAAGCTTTACAGCCAGCGGCATCTGCAGATCATGGCGCTGCTCGGCGTCATCTGGATGATTATTTTCAACTATATCCCGATGTACGGCGTCATCATCGCCTTTAAGGAATTCAACATCATCAAGTCCATTGGCGAGGCTCCATGGGTAGGACTGGAGCATTTCAAGGAATTTTTCGCCAACGACGATTTCACGAGCGTCATGCGCAACACGCTCGGGATCAGCTTGCTGAAGCTGTTCATCGGGTTTCCGCTGCCGATCATTTTCGCGCTGTTTCTGAACGAAATCCGGTCGTTCCGTTACAAGCGGACGATCCAGACGATATCGTATTTGCCGCACTTCATCTCCTGGGTTATCCTGGGCGGCATTCTGATGACCTGGCTTGCCGACACCGGCGTCATTAACAAAATCCTGCTCGCGCTGAACATGATTGATCAGCCGATTACGTTCCTGGCTGAGCCGAAGTATTTCTGGGGCATCGTCATTACGTCGGATATTTGGAAGGAGCTCGGCTGGTCCGCGATCATCTATCTGGCCGCCATCGCGAGCATCTCGCCGGAGATGTACGAGGCCTCTACAATCGACGGGGCGGGGCGCTTTCAGAAAATGTGGTATATCACGCTTCCGAGCATTAAAGCGACCATCTCCATTTTGTTTATCCTGGCCGTCAGTAGCGTGCTGAGCTCCAACTTCGATCAGATCCTGGTGCTTCGCAACCCGCTGAACGAAAGTACAAGCAACGTTATCGACATCTTCGTCTACCATACCGGCTTGCAGAACGGACGCTATTCTTACGCCCAGGCCGTTTCGCTGTTCAAGTCGATCATCGCGATCATCCTGCTGCTGATTGCCAACCGGGTTACCAAAAAACTGAACGATACATCCCTGTTCTAACGAAAGGAGGCAGCGGCAAACGATGTTTAAACGCAAAACAAAGGGCGAAGCCATCTTCGACATGTTCAACAATTTCGGCATGCTGATCGTATGCTTTCTGACCATTTACCCGATCTGGTACGTGCTGGTCAATGCCTTCAACGACGGGCAGGACGCCATGCGCGGAGGCATTTACTGGTGGCCGAGGGAGTTCAGTCTGCAAAATTTTGAGGCCGTCTTCCAAAGCTCCGGCATCATGACGGCCATGGGCATTACGGTCGCCAAGACGGTCGTCGGCGTTTTTGTCCACGTCCTGTTTACGGCGATGGTAGCCTACGCATTCTCCCGCAAGGGGCTGATCGGCGGCAAGTTGTATATTTTTCTCGGTACGGTCACGATGTTCTTCACCGGCGGGCTCATTCCGACGTATCTGCTGATCAAGGATCTTAATATGCTGGACAGCTTCCTGGTGTACATCATTCCCGCCATGTTCAGCTTCTTCGACCTCATCATCTTCATGACGTTCTTCCGGGAAATTCCGGACGGGCTTGAAGAAGCGGCGAAGATCGACGGGGCGAACGATTGGTCGATCTTCCTGCGGGTCGTGCTGCCGGTCTCGATGCCGGTCATCGCCACCATCGCCCTGTTCCACGGCGTGTACCAATGGAACGACTATTTCACGGGTGTGATCTATATCAACAACACGGATCTGCAGCCGATCCAGACCTACTTGTACAAGGTCATCGCGCAGTCCAGTTCGAACCAGATGATGGCCCAGGTGCCGGGAGGCATCTCCAAGACGGTGACCTCGCAGTCGATCAAAATGGCGACTATGGTCGTGACGACGCTTCCGATCGTGTTCGTCTACCCATTCCTGCAGCGTTATTTCGTCAAAGGGATGATGATCGGCTCCATCAAGGGTTAAACCGTAATCGGCCGCGGAGCGCCAGGGCATGTATGCAGCAAGGGCGGCGCTTCCGGACGGCCGGCGGGGCAACCGCTGGAGTGTACTGCCGAAGCAAGGGTAGTTTCTCTTGCCACTCCTGGCAAGGGTTCTATATAATCATATCTCTAAATAAGAAAAGGGGAAAAACACATGAGCAAGATGCTTAAGCCAAAGAGCCTTCTGCTGTTGATGTTCGCGCTGGTCATGGCCTTTACGACAGCATGCTCGTCCGGCGGCGATAACAAAAACGCCTCCGAGAAGGAAGGGGAGCAGTCGCCTCCTGCAGAGGAAGTGAAGCTGACCCAGGACGATCCGGGCTGGAAGGTGGACACATCGCCGATCACGTTCGACTGGTACATCAACTTCGCCTGGTTCCCGAACAAATGGGGAGAGGACATCACCTCCCAATACGTAACGGAGAAAACCGGGGTTAACATCAACTTTATCGTCCCTGCCGGCAATGAGACCGAGAAGATGAACACGATGATCGCCTCCGGCACGCTTCCGGATTTCATCACGCTGGACTGGAACAATGACGCGGTTAAGAAAATGATCGAGGGTGAGCTCGTCCTGCCGCTGAATGAGCTGGCGGAGCAATACGATCCGTATTTCTTTAAAGTAACCGATCCCGGGAAGGTATCGTGGTATACGAAGGACGACGGCAACATCTACGGCTATCCGAACGCGTCCTCTTCGCCGAAGGATTACGAGAAGTTCAGCGACAACATCACGTCCAACCAGACATTCCTCGTGCGCAAGGATATGTACGAGGCGCTCGGCAAGCCGGATATGCGCACGCCTGAAGGTTTCTTGAAAGCGCTTGAAGATGCAAAGAAGATGTTCCCGGACGTGAACGGGCAGCCGCTGATTCCGCTTGGCCTGCACGACTTCCACGAGAAGGGCAACTATTCGCTAGAGAGCTATATCCAAAACTTCCTGGCGATCCCGCTGGAGAAGGACGGCAAGCTGTATGACCGCTCCACCGATCCGGAATACGTGAAATGGCTGAAGACGCTGCGCCAGGCGAATGAGAAAGGGCTGCTGTCCAAGGATATCTTCGTGGATAAGCGTCCGCAGATGGAAGAGAAGATTGCGCAAGGCCGCTATTTCGCGATGCTGTATCAGCGCAGCGACATGGCTAACCAGCAGAACGTGCTTTACGCGAACGATCCGAACTCCGTATATATTGCGGTAGACGGACCGGCCAACTCCAATCTGGATCAGCCGACGCTGTCGGGACCATCGATCTCCGGCTGGACGTTGACGCTGATCTCCAAGGATGTTAAAGACAAAGCGCGCGCCATCCGCTTCCTGAGCTATTTGATCTCCGAAGAAGGACAGCGCGACCTGTATCTCGGCAAGCAAGGCGTTACTTGGGATACGATTGACGGCAAGGACCAGTTCCTCCCTGAGGTTGTGGAGCTGCTGAACAGCGACCGCGGCGCGTTTGACAAAAAATACGGCGCGTCCCACACCTTCTGGATGATGATGGACACGAACATGACTCCGGCATGGGCGCCTCCGGCCGTCGAGCCGTTCAAGCAGATGGAAGACTGGACGCGCGGCAAGGCCCACAGCTTCTCGCAATTTGACCAGCTTGATCCGGACGGCAGCTCCGAGGAAGGGATCATTAACGACAAGGTCCTGACGGAATGGGGCAAGACGCTGCCGAAGCTGCTGCTCTCCTCCTCGGATGCGGAGTTTGACCAAGCATGGAACGATTACTTGGCTAAACGCGAGTCGCTCGGATTTGCGAAAGTGCAGGAATACAGACAGAAAGAATACGAGGAGAACGTGAAAAAGCTTGAGGAATTCCTGAAATAATGAAAGGAACCCTCTTGAGGTGAACGGCTGCTACTATTTGCGGCGAGGTTGACGCTAACTAGTTGCTCCAATAGATGCGAAGGTACCCTATTTCATTTGATGTCGAAATAGGGTGCCTTTTGGCATGTCAAGCGATATGATAGGAGCATATCCGGCTTGTCGCAGGAAGAGCGTCAGTTTCACGATGGAAGCGCGGACGTTAACGAAACAGGAAGTGACCGTCATGAGAAAACGATGGGTGCAGCTAATTTCATCCTTTATGTACTGGGTCGGGCGCAGGTCCATGCAGAGCCGCCTGGTGGCCGCCTATATATTGATTTTGCTCATTCCGAGCATCATCGTGTCGAATTACTTTTTTCAACAGATTCGGGATACGTATATCAGCGATGCGCTGAACCAAAACACGTTCCTGCTGGAGACCGAGAAGATGAACATGCAGAGCCAGATCGAGTCGATCGAGATGGCGGCGCAGCTTGCGATCTCTGACCAGGCCATCAAGGATTACCTGGGGATCGAGGAGGAGCTCAGCTCGGCTGCGCTGATGGAGGTGGCGTGGGGGCCGTCCAAGGACATCCAGCGGATTCAGACGAATAATCCCAACATCGCACACCTCCGCTTGTTCACCGGCAATGAGCATGTCATGGAAATGTGGCCGATTATATTCAAGGAGAGCCGCATTGCCGCGGAGCCCTGGTTCGCCCCGATGAAGTCGCAAGGCGTTAGCGAGCTGTGGGTATTCAATCACCGGGATCCGGACATTCTTCAGCGCTACGCTACAGACGTGCCCGAGGAGCAGCCGAAGGTGTCCCTGATCCGGCGGGTCGGAAGCAGTGCCGAGGACGGGCTTATTCAGGTCGATATGCTGCTTAAGTATTTCGCGCCGAAGACGTTCGGAGGGATTCATGATACCGGCTCGCAGATGGTGATCGTGGATCGGGACGGCCAGTTCTTCATGGATCGCAGGCAGTCCTTCATGACAAGCCGCGAGGGGCTGAGAGACGAGGTCGAGACTCAGTTCAAGAAGCTCCTAAAGGAGGAAACCGATCCTGAATCGGACCGCATCGTCCATTCCCGGTTCAGCGTGGACGGGGCGTCGTACCTGCTCATCGCCGCGCCGGTGGAGCGTTTGCAGGCACATGTGCTGAATGTCGTTTCCCTGGAGGGCGCGTTAAACAATGTCTCCAAGGCACAGTGGCAGATCATAGCGGCGAACGTGATCCTGATCATTTTGCTGTCGGTCATCACGTACTATTTGAACTCGATTATTTTGAAAAATTTGCGGCGCCTGACCGACACGATGAAGAAGGTCCGCAAGGGCGAGGTTTCCTCCGGCATCGATATCCGGGGCGGCGGCGAGGTCGGCGAGCTAGCGCATCATTTCAATAAGCTGATCCGCACGATTAATGAGCTGATTGCTCAAGGGATCCGGAAGCAAGCCGTCACGAAGGAAGCAGAGCTCCGAACGCTGCACAGCCAGATCGACTCGCATTTCCTGTACAACACGCTCGAAAATATCAAGATGCTGGCCGAAATCGAGGGACAGCGCACGATCTCGGATGCGTTAACCTCGCTGGGCGGCATGATGCGCTACAATTTCAAGTGGTCGGGGGAATACGTCAAGCTGAGGGATGAAATCCGCCATATTCGCAATTACATTGACGTTATGAATATCCGGTACGATGAGCCGATTGAGTTTGAGCTTAATATACCTTCGGAATTCATGGAGCTGGAGGTGCTGAAGATGTCGCTGCAGCCGATCGTGGAAAATGCGGTGAAGCACGGCTGGCCGGACGGCTCGGCCGAAGCGAAGCGGATCCAGATCGATGTGGTGGCCTGGGAGGAGGACCGGATTACGATTTACGTGAAGGATAACGGGGTTGGCATCGAAGCCTACCGTCTGGGTAGGCTGCGCGAAATTTTGCGCACGGTGCATGATGAGGATCTTCCGTCCGGAGATTACGGGCGAGGCGGGCACCAGGCCGGAGGCATCGGGCTCCGGAACGTGCATCAGCGGATCAAGCTGTTCTACGGGAATGAATACGGCTTGGACGTGAATAGCGAAGCAGGCGGGTTTACGCAGGTGACGATGACGTTTCCGAAGGTGTTGTTAACGGGAGGAGGAGGCGGACATGAGAAATCTGTTGATCGTGGATGACGAGAAGAACATCCGCTTCGGATTGAAGATGATGATCGAGCGGGAGTTCCCGGAGGCGTACGATATCCGGATGGCTTCGCAAGGGGAGGAAGCGCTGCAGCTGCTTCGCGCCCAGCCGGCGGACATCGTGATAACCGACATCCGGATGCCGGTCATGGACGGCATCCGGCTAATCGAGTCGCTGGCCGAGCTGGAAGGAACGGGGGCAGCCAAGCCGGTCGTGCTGATCCTGAGCGGCTATGAGGACTTCGAATACGCAAAGGCAGCGATCCGGTATCAGGTGAAGGAATATCTCCTGAAGCCGATCCGGCGCGAGGAGCTCTTCGCCGCCCTTCGCAAGACGGAGGAAGCGCTGATTCGGCAGGCCGAAGTGGACAGCCGCATGGCCGCCACCGACGTGTATCTGCAGCAGCTGCAGTCTCACCGTCTCAAGGAGCTGCTGGAGCAGCCGGAGGATACCGACATTGATTTGGCGGCAGCAGCCGAATCGATCGGCTTCGAAGCGTACGTCAAGCCGTTTCGGGTGGCTGTCATGAAATATAAGTACGAAGACGGCAACACGATGAACAAGGATGAGCTGAAGCAGCTCGTGGAGAAAATGATGGAATCCGTCGAGGGGCGGATCAGCGCCAGCGTTTTGGACGGCCGGGGGAGGCTCGTGCTGGTCGGCAGTCCCGATGGACAGTTCGAGAAGCTGGCGCGGCAGTTTGCGGAGCGGGAGATGGACGGATTATTCGTCGGCATCAGCCGGGAAGGCTCCCGGATCGAGGATGTCCGGATCTGCTATAGTCAGGCGCTCCTGGCGCTCAGCTACACCTTCATTCAACCGAACATCAGGCTGATGAATCATGAGGACATAAACGGTGAGCTGCGCAGCTATCCGATGCCGGAGGAGGATATCCGCAAGCTCGGCAATATGCTGGGCACCGGGCGCGACCGGGAGATCAAGACGCTGCTGCTGGATATTTTTCATATCGGGGATATGCCGCATGTCGATATCGCTTATCTGGAGCGTGTCGGCAAGCAGATCAATGAGCAGGTGCTCGATGAAGTGTTCCGCGTATACGGGGAGTCGATGGTCGAGGTGCTCAAGCTCTACCGGAGGGTAGGGACGATGGATAATTACCGTCATTTTCATGCGTATTACCGCAGTCTCGAGCATCTGCTGCTGAGTGTGGACGAATATATTCAAGGCATCCGGTCCGCTCATAGCGAGCATTCCGAGATGAAGGCAGCCATCGCTTATATGGAAGAGAACTATCACCGACCGCTGAACATGGCGATGGTCAGCAATCACGTGTCGCTTAATTATTCGTATTTCAGCGAGGCATTCAAAGCCCATACGGGCGAAAACTTTGTCGCTTATTTGAAGAAGCTGCGGATCTCGCGGGCCAAGGCATTGCTTCAGGACGGGGCGATGAAGCTGGCCGATATCGGCAAGGCGGTCGGATTCGAGAACACGAAGCAATTCTCGCGCGTGTTCAAGGAGCTGGAAGGCATATCGCCGCATGAATACCGCATGAAGCTGCAGGCTGACGCGGAGCTGGGGCGGGGATAGAGAAGTGGAGTCGCTCCGTCCCTTGCCATGCTGAGGATTCAAAGCATCTCGTCACTTAACGTCAAAAAAAGACACCTTAAACGCTCTTCACGGCCACGGTACTTTCCGGGGCACAGACGTCCAGGTGTCTTTCGTATATATGGGATCATGTGGCCATAATCCTTAAATGTATGGATGTGATTATTTCGAGGTCGTTTCCAGAGAGGACAGCGTCATTTCCATCTTGCGGGTAATTTCTCTCTGCCATTTCACATCGCCAAGCTGGATGGCAAGATTCAGCAGATCCAGGTAATCGTCAATCTGCAGTGAACAACGGCGGGAAGTCGTTTTCATAAGACCATCGGCTCTCCTTTATAATTCAACTCTTCAAGCAGGAATGGCGGTCATGGAGGCGGTCTTGCCAGCAGCGGATGTTCCAGACCCGCACGGATGTCTGTCTGAGCCCTCCACGCTTATTGCCCTATAGAACTAACTGCTTGCATCCACCGCTACAGCAGCCAGGCGGCCGCTGCGTCCATTCTCAGCTCATTCTCACTTGTCCGGTAATGATAATCATTATCATGTAACTAATGTTTATTATAAAGACTTCCCGCGTAATTGCAAGTGATTTTCCTATCCGGCATCAAAAAAACATTAACTCATAAAGAAACGCTGCCTGTACTTTCGAGGCGAGATCCCTTCCTGCTTGGTGAAGCAGGAGGTGAAGTAGGCCGCATGGTTAAACCCCACCTCTTCGGCGATGCGGCTGATGCTCAGGTCCGTCTGAAGCAGCAGCAGCTTCGACTGCTCGATCCGGTAGCGCTGCAAATATTCGACGGGAGAGCAGCCGTATTCCTTCTGCATGCAGCGTGCGATATACACCGGATGGAAATTGATCCGGTCCCCTAGCTGCTGCACCTTGAATTCCTCCTTGTAGTGCTTCCGCAAATAAGCGGCGGCCCGTTCGGCGCAGGCGGAGGAAGGCGTGGAGACCGGTGCATCCAGGGCGGCGGCAAGCTGTTCGATCAGCTCCTGAAAGACGACCTGCTGCCGCCATAGGAATTTGGCCTGCTGCCCATGCTGGACCAAGGCGTTTAGCGTGGCCAGCAGCTCTGCCGCCTTCTCCGGCTGCGGGAGGCTTCCGAATTGCGGGATTTTGACGGAAAAATAGTTCGGCGTCATCGCCTTCAGCTCAACGATGTCTTCTCTTCTCGTAGCATCGCCGGATTCCTCCGCGCTCCATGGCCCCGACGACTGAAAGTGCAGCCAGTAATAATCGGTTTCCTCCGTGCAGCCTCTTGTACCGAAGTGATGGGTGTCGGGACGCAGAATAAGGAACATGCCCTGCCTGATTTCATAGGGATGGCCGTTCTCGGTCACGTCAAGCTGCCCCTTGACGACGACGAGCAGGTCGAAGATGCCGATGTTTTTACGGTTCGGATGCCCTCCATTCACGGGGGCACGGGTGAGTCCGCTATGAATATAGACCGGCAGCGGCGGAACGGTAAAATTCAGGATCGTCATAAAGAAAAGCCCTTTCGTGATGAGTGAGGTTGGATTTTTTATAATTTACGTTCGGATACTGATATTATAACCCTAGTATACCATCTATAATTTGAAAAGGTTATCGCCGTTTGAAGCGAATTGGCGTGTAACCCTTACATCATGGGTGGAGGTTGGAATGTTGGATAAAGATACGAAAAAATTTACGCTATGGGTTCTGGCATGGCCCATATTTATAGAACTGTTCCTGCAGTTTTTGCTGGGAGCGGTGGATACATTGATGGTCAGCCGCATTTCCGATGACGCGGTAGCGGTGGTCGGCTTCTCGAACCAGCTGTTCCAGGCGATGACGACGCTATTCATGACGGTGGCGAGCGGGGCGGGGATTCTGATCGCGCAGAAGATCGGCTCATACAAAACGGGTGATGCCCGGACGATCGGCATCATGGCGGTGAGCGTCACGACCCTGATCGGCCTGGTGTGCAGCGTGATTCTGTTCGCCATGCCTGAGGCGATTGCTTCCATGCTTCAGCTGCCGGACCGGCTGCTGCCGCTTGCCGGAACCTATATCTCGATTGTCGGCGGGGGCATGGTGCTGATCGCAATGATGGCAACGATGAGCACCGTCATTCGCAACACGGGCAATACCCGCGGACCGATGTACGTGGCGATCGGCATGAACGTTATTCATGTCATCATGAACTACGGCTTTATTTTCGGCGCCTTCGGCTTCCCGCAGTGGGGCTTGACCGGGGTGGCGATTTCAACTGTGGCCAGCCGGCTGCTCGCGGTGCTGATGCTGCTGTACATGTTCCTGCGCGCGTTCGAATACAAGATCAAGTGGAAGGAGTTCCGGGTGTTTGACCGTCCGCTGTTCGGCGAGATTTTGAAGATCGGCTGGCCGCTCGGCATCAATATGTCCTGCTGGGTATTCTCGCAGCTGGTCATCTACTCGTTCATCGCGCAGCTAGGGGCAGCGGAGCTGGCGGCGCGTACGTACATGAATACGCTGGAATCGTTCTGCTTCCTGCTCGGCTCCTCCATTGCGATGGCGGCCCAGATCCAGATCGCGCATTTGTACGGGGCCGGCCGGACCCGGGAGGCGTACCGGAGCGCATACCGTGCGCTCGGCATCGGCGCGATCTACGTGATCGTGAATGCGTTCGTGCTGTATGTGTTCGGCAAGCAGCTGCTCGGACTGTTTACGGATGACAAGACGATCATTGCGATCGGCGCGTCGCTGCTCGGCATGAACCTGATCCTTCAGCCAGGCAAAATGCTCAATATGGCGCTCGGCAACTCGCTAAATGCAGTGGGCGATACGCGGTTTACGATGTATATCTCCCTCGGCTCGATGTGGATCGTCGCAACGGTCCTGTCCTACGTACTGGGGATCTATATGGGATGGGGACTCATCGGCATTTACTCCTGCATGATTGCCGATGAATACTTGCGGGGCGTCTTATCCTATTTCCGCTGGCGGGGACAGAAGTGTCTGCGCAAAGCGGAATCGCAGGCACCTGCGGATTCCGTGAAAATGCCAGGGGAATCGGTGGCAGCCGCCGGAGTGTAGCGTATAAATCATTGTGCTGCAAGCGTAGAGGTAGAAAGAAGATTGCAATTGTTTTAGTTGGCGGGGGTTGGCCAAAAAAGTGTCCCAAAGTCATCGTGAAGACTTTGGGACACACTTTTTTTAGAGAGGCGATTGCATCAGGCGGGCTTTTTCTTTTATACAATTTAAATCTTCATCTCTACATAAACCATCGTTTCAACGAATTAGATAAGCTCTATCCTTTTCCAATTGGTCAGGATATAAATCCATAAAAGTGTTAAAATCCAATTCTTCATTTGGTAGTGAAGAGATAATGTCCTGTATTTCCAATTGTAAGTTGGTATATTTATTGTTATCTAAGATAATGCAGAAGGTAATATCCGTACATAAATGTAATGCTTGAAATAACTCTTTTATTTCATTAGCCTGATTTCTTTTTGGGTCAGAAGAGACAAAATCGCAGGAGCATTGGTTGGTAATATCATAATAGTACTTCTCTGGATGTTTATGTTCCACACCCTGTGTAATGTCCCTAATATAGATATTCATGTCGATGAATTTCCCGATAATAGAATCTGGGATATTACGATCTATTACAATATGCATAAAATAACACATAGCTGCCTCCTATTTAAAAGATGAGGTGGATCATGATCAGCATCTGTTTTGGCGGTATCTGGGTTAAGAACCGGATGCTATCATTACCTAGAAAGGTACAGCAGCATACGAGTTCCTCTTTTTCCATCTAACTTACATAACAGTTTGAAATTGATCAATGTTACATCCTTGGAGTAAAAATTTCCATTCTAATAGACCGTGTTTCGATCCATCCTTGGTATGAACAGTTACAAAGTTGGAGAATGGGGCAGGGAAGAGAGAGGGAAGCCGCATTGAGAGCGCGCTCAAGGAATTTGGTTTTGAAGCTCAAATAAAATTCAAGGTAACTCCCGTTACAGCTAAGTTTTTGCCGCCAAGCCCCCTTAGTTTCCCGCATCCCTGCCTGCATGTTATATTTAGGGGAAACAGAGGATGAAGGAGAGAATACTGTGTACAGACATATCGCAACCATTCTCGGGGCTGGACAGGCCGTTGACGTCATGGGTGGAGGACAAGAATGAACACTACCATTTCAGATATCGCCAAAATCGCAGGCGTGGCCAAGAGCACGGTGTCCCGTTACCTGAACGGCGGTTCCGTCAGCGAGGCTACCCGGCGGAAAATCGAGCATGTCATCAAGGAAACGGGCTACATTCCAAACTCCTTCGCCCAAAGCTTGAAGGCCAAGAAGACGAGCATGATCGGCGCGATCGTACCCCGGCTGGATTCCTTCGCCGCATCTCAGACGGTGACGGGCATGGATGAGGAGCTGAGGGAGAACGGCTACCAGCTGCTGATTATCAATACAAGCCAGAATCTATCGCGGGAGATCGAGGCCCTGTATGACCTGGCAAGGCAAAAAATATCGGGGATCGTCCTGTTCGCTACGCAGATTACGGAATCCCATTTGACGGCGATCGAGGAAATCGGGATCCCGGTCATTTTTCTCGGTCAGCAGCATGAGGATGTCCACAGCATTATTTATGACGATTACACGGCGGGGTATGAGATCGGCCGGTATATTTTAGCCAAAGGACACCGGGATATCGCTTATTTGGGGGTAACCGAGAAGGATGTGGCCGTTGGAGTGCGGCGCAAGCATGGGTTCCAGCAAGCGCTGAAGGAGCAGGCCGGCGCCTCGGCCGATTTTTATGAGAGCGGGTTTAGGATGTCGGTAGCGGTAGAAGCGGCTTCCCGTATCCTGGATAACCGGGACCGGCGTCCGACGGCCATCGTATGCGCAACGGACAATATTGCGCTTGGAGTGATGAAGGCGGCGCATATGCGGGGAATCCGGATTCCGGAGGATATTTCGGTTACCGGCTTTGGGGGCTACGATGTGACTGAAGTGATTCATCCGGGCCTCACAACGGTTAAATATGGCTACGCAGCGGGGGGACGTCTGGCCGCGCGTCAAGTCATGAAGCTTGTCCAAGAGGAATCCGTCGACACCCTGACGGTACTGGATTATGAATTTATCGAGCGCGAAAGCGTTGACAATATCGAATAGAATCGATTATACTCAAAGCATCGGAACCGGTTCCAAAGCGTTGAAACACTTTGGAACTGCGTCCTTTATTTTTACCTCGGGTTGGAACCGGTTCCACTACAATGTCGCTGTTGTGATGTTGTTAAGAACAGACCAGTAAGGAGAAGGATATGAACAGAGAACAGAAATACCGCCGCCTGGAACAGGCTTCTCCCGAAGAAATGTCCGCCTTGAGGAAGAAGGTGGAGGATAGCGGCTGGAGGCAGACGTATCACATTCAGCCGATCACCGGCCTTTTGAACGATCCGAACGGGTTTGCTTATTTTGCAGGTGAGTATCACCTGTTCTATCAGTGGTTTCCGCTCGGAACCTACCACGGGCTCAAATATTGGTACCACACGGCATCGAAGGATTTGGTCTTTTGGCGCAATGCCGGAATCGCGATCGAGCCGCGGGATCCGCATGATTGGTATGGCGCCTACTCGGGGAGCGGTATCGTGAAGGACGGCAAGCTGCACTTGATGTACACGGGAAATACCAGGGATCGTGACTGGAACAGACGCTCCTTCCAGTGCATGGCCGTCATGGATGCAGCGGGAGCTGTCACCAAGCTTCCCGAGCCTCTCATCGATCATGTGCCGGAAGGATATACCGAGCACTTTCGCGATCCGAAGGTGTGGAAGGATCCCGATCTGTACCGCTGCGTCATCGGCGCCCAGAGAGAGGATGCCACCGGGACCGCCGTCATGTATGAGTCTTCGGATTTGCTCAATTGGCGCTTCGCCGGGGAGATCAAGACCGGGCTGAAGCATTTCGGCTACATGTGGGAATGCCCCGATTATTTTGAGCTCGATGGCCAGGGGGTTCTTCTCTTCTGTCCCCAAGGGATAGAGCCGCAAGGAGATCGCTTCCGGAATGTTTACCAATCCGGTTACCTGGTCGGCAAGCCGCTGAACCGGGAGACGCTGGATTTTGAACACGGCGCCTTTCATGAGCTGGACAGAGGCTTTGATTTCTATGCGCCGCAGACGATGGAGGATGATCAGGGGCGCCGGATCTTGGTCGCCTGGATGGGGCAGGCGGAGATCGGCTACCCGACGGATTCGCACGGCTGGGCGCACTGCCTGACGCTGCCGAGGACGCTGGAGCTTCGGGACGGCAAGCTGGTGCAGCAGCCGGTGCGGGAGCTGGAGAAGCTGAGAAGAGAGCGCCGCGAGGTACAGGACACCCTAACGAATGAGAAAAAGTCATATGCAGGCGTGAGCGGAACCGCATTCGAGCTGATCTGCGAATTTGCCGATGTGAACGCCGAATCCGTAGGCATCGAATTTCGGGCCGGTGAAACGGAGCGTACCGTCATTCATTATGACTTCGAGCGGCAAATCCTGACGTTTGATCGCTCGGAGGCCGGCGAGAGGATCAACAGCAAGTACGGCTCGACCCGGTCATGCAGAGTGCAGACGAAGTCCCTCAAGCTTCATTTGTTTGTGGACACTTCCTCGGTGGAGTGTTTTATCAACGACGGGGAAGAAGTGTTTACTAGTCGTATTTTTCCACACCCCGACAGCACGGGCATTCGGTTTTTCGCCAATAACGGCAGTGCCGGCTTGAAGGTAGCCAAATGGGATTTGGCGCAAGCCGTAAATGATATGGAAGGGAATGAATGAGCATGGCAGCTAATAACCGCGAGATTGCTAAGCAGGTCGTTGAAGCCATCGGCGGCAGGGAGAACATCGCTTCCTTTGCCCATTGCGCCACCCGGCTTCGCATTATGGTTCATGATCAGCAGAAGATCGACCAGAAGAAGGTCGAGAATATCGACAAGGTGAAAGGTGCATTTTTCAACTCCGGCCAGTATCAGATCATCTTCGGCACCGGTACCGTCAACCAAATCTTTGAAGAAGTTGAGAACCTTGGGCTGGAGAGCACAAGCAAAGAAGAGCTGAAATCCGAAGCGAAAAAATCGGGCAATGCGCTTCAGCGCGCGATCCGCACATTTGGCGATGTATTCGTTCCGATCATCCCGGTATTGGTCGCTACGGGACTGTTCATGGGGCTGCGGGGCCTCTTGACCCAGGAGACGGTGCTTGCCTGGTTCGGGATGGCGCCTGACGATATTTCGGCTAATTTCCTGATGTTCACCCAGGTGCTGACCGATACGGCGTTTGCGTTTTTGCCTGCCCTTGTCGCTTGGTCGACCTTTAGAGTATTCGGCGGAAGCCCGGTGCTCGGCATCGTGCTGGGATTGATGCTCGTCAACCCGGCTCTACCTAACGCTTATAGCGTGGCTAACGGGTCCGAGGAAGCACTTATTATGTTTGGTTTTATCCCGGTGGTTGGCTATCAGGGATCGGTTCTGCCGGCATTTTTCATGGGGCTGCTCGGGGCGAAGTTCGAGCGTTATCTGCGGAAGCGCATTCCTGAAGCGATCGATTTGATCGTGACGCCATTCGTCACGCTGCTGGTGATGATCATTCTCGGCCTGTTTGCGATCGGCCCGATCTTCCACTCGCTTGAAGACGTCATCCTGAGCGCGGTCACGTATCTGCTGGATCTTCCGTTTGGCATCGCCGGACTGTTGATCGGCTTCTTCAATCAGATCATCGTCGTGACGGGGGTTCATCACATCTTTAACTTCCTGGAAATCCAGCTGCTGGAGCAGACGGGAAGCAATCCGTTCAACGCGATCGTTACCAGCGCGATGGCGGCTCAAGGCGCAGCCTGCCTTGCCGTCGGCATGAAGACGAAGAACAAGAAGCTGAAGGCACTTTCCCTGCCATCTTCGTTCTCGGCATTTCTCGGCATTTCGGAGCCGGCCATATTCGGGGTGAACCTGCGATATGTGAAGCCTTTTATCATGGGTCTGATCGGCGGGGGCATTGGAGGCTTCATGGCTTCGATCTTCCACTTGAAGGCAACCGGCATGGCGATTACAGTTATTCCGGGGACGCTCCTGTATCTGAACAGCCAGCTGCCGCTCTACATTTTGTGCAACCTGACGGCGATGGCGATTACCTTCGTGCTGACCTGGATGTTCGGCTTTAACGATAAAATGCTGGACGACTTGAAGACGGAAGCGAAATAACAAACACGAAAAGGGTACTGTGACTGCACTGCAGCATGGTATCCTTTTTTTGTCATGAGAAAAAATTATAAATCGAAAACTTTGCGCAACCATGCCGGGGTATCTTAAGTGATTGGCCAATTGGAAAGGAGGCAGGCGCGGTTGGTACACGACCTGATACAACGATTACAACAGGAATATAGTGACGAGCTGTTCGAACAGCTATACCGGCTGTATGCGGATCGGGCGATCCGAACGGCAACGGCGATCACCGGCAGCGCGGCGAGCGCCGCGGATGTCGTCCAGGAGACCTTTATCCGGGTATACCGCAATTTGGGGATGTATGATCTGAGCAGACCGTTTGACCCTTGGTTTCACCGGATTCTCTATAACGAATGCAACCGTTATTTGAAGAAGCATGCGAGGATGGTACCTTCGGAAATTTCGGAGGAGACGGACCTTCCACCTGAGACGGACACTTACGAATTTGACCGCCACGGCGATGTTTATGAGATGGTGCAGCGGCTGGATGACGAGCATCGGATCCCCATCGTGCTGAAATACTTGAATGATCTGGCGGAGAAGGATATCGCGGACATGATGGAGCTGAACGTCAATACGGTGAAATCAAGATTGTTCAAGGCGCGGAAGAAGCTGAAGGAATGGATGCTGCAGAGACAAGGAGGGAGTCAGCATGGGACGTGAGCCATGGGAGAAAGAGTTGAAGGACGGCCTGGAAAAAGGGACGGAGGACGCGATGAAGCAGCAGGATGAAATATGGGCGTCGATTAAGAAGCGGATTGACAGCGAGCGCGCATCGCAGTCTTCGGAGCCGGCCGCGGTGCCGTTCGCCCCGCGGAAGACGAAGGCGCGCCGTTCGGGAAGAAAGACGGCCAGCTGGATGGTCGGAACGGCCGCTGCGGCGGTGATTGTGCTGGCATTAAGCGTTCAGACGCCGCCGGTGCAAGCATTTATCGACCAGGTGAAAGAGTGGTTCGCTCCCCAGAAGACGGTGGAGCAGGAGCTGGAAGGGTCGCCGGAGACGAGCGTGGATTCCCTGCATGAGAGCGCCGATTATGTCATCTATATTGACGAAAGCCGGTTCAAGATGATTCAAGGCGAAGGCGTGGATCGGATCGAGCCGGTTCATAAGCCGGAGGATGACCGCTATCCGGAAGTGTACATGGAGATCTCGCAGGACCAAGAAGCACCGAAGGTGGTATCCGAACGGCTGGAAGCCGAGCTGTCGGATCAGCCGAAGGTAGAGGCGGAAGCCATTCAGGAGCCGGTTAACGGCTTCGAAGTCCGGGCGGTAGGCGGGACGGGCGGCAAGGAATGGAATGATCCGATCGTGCGCTACTATATTTTCGATAACGGACAGGGCGGAAGCTTTGTGGTGAAGCAGCAGTATTTCCTTGAAGCGGCTGAAGGCTACGGGGCGCGTTTCCACAATATGATGAAGGAGTTCCATATTACGACGAATGCCGGGGAAAAACAGGCGGGAGAAGGAGAATAAAGAGATGAGAAATTTCAGCTTGGTGCTGGATGAGAGCGCCCCCGACGCTTCGTTAAGGATGTTCCGTTCGTCGGCAAGACAATGACGACATCCGGGCGCAGCTGGGGGAGCCTAAGACGACGGGCAAAGCCGGCGGCACCGCAACATGACAGTACGACTTCGCCAAGGAGGGCTACCGGTACCCGGAGAAGGCCGTATCGGTCGATGTCCAAGGCTTGTCGAACGGCAGCATGAAGGAACAGCTCTTTGTGACATTCGGGGAGGACGGGACCGTGCAGTCTGCCTCGCTGTACTATATGGCGGATGGGGAGATTATGGAGTATCGGGTAACGGAAGACGGAGCCGTTGAGGAGCCTGCCGGGAGAGATTGAGATTGATCTGACGGGACAATGGGCGGCGGGGGTTCAGTTGAATAAGATACGGGACCAACAGAACGAGTGATGTACAATGTACAAAATTTGAAAATTCAAACAAGCATATAAAAGCGGCTCGCCTAGTGGCGGGCTTTTTTATGTTGTGAAAATAACATACGTCATTGATGTTATTTATTATCACATATAAAGTAGGATTATGTAGTTACAGATATGGTGTCCGCAAATCGAAATTTAAAGATAAAAGCCGATAAATCGGAAATAAACCATGAATTAACTAGATGTAATCGCTTAATTGAAGGAATTTATCGTTTGTGATATTAATTAACATAAAATAGAATGAACTCAATAAATACATAGTATTGAGTTAGGAAATATGACATCAGAGGAGCGTGCGATCATGAAGTCCAGAACCAATCACCCTATAGCCGTCTGGAGCACGGCAGCTTTAACCGCACTAGTCATTTCGTTAACCCCGGTCGGCAGCTATGCGGCATATGCCCAGACGGTAACGGAGGTCAAAGGGACGGTTAGTACGCCTGCATCTGCATCGACAGCTGCGGCGCCGGGACGGAATACGACGGTTCCGCCGTTGTCCGAGGCTTCTAAACAGTCGACGCGTCCGAATGTGCTCGTCATCGGAACAGGCGGCACGATTGCCGGGCAGTCGACGGATGCGACCAGCTTCCAGTCCTACAGAGCAGGAACGCTGGCGATTGAGGATATGGTCGGCGAGCTGCCGAACAAGGATAAAGTTGCCGATGTAACGGCGCTCCAGTTCGGCAACTCCGGCTCCAGCGCCTATACGATGGAAGACTTATACGACCTGTCCCTGACGGTGGACAAAGCGCTTGAGACGTATGACAGCGTGGTGGTAACCACCGGGACGGACACGATGGAGGAAATCGCGTATTTCCTTGATCTGACCGTGCAGAGCGACAAGCCGGTCGTCATTACAGGAGCGATGAGGCCGTGGACGGTGATCGGTTCCGATGCCCAGGCCAACCTGTACAATGCCATCAAGCTGGCGGGCAGCGGACGCACCGCCTCGTTCGGGACGGTGCTGATGCTGAACGACACGATACATCTGGCCCGTGGCGTCACGAAAACCAACGACTATCGTACGGACACGTTCGAGACGCCGATGCTCGGGGCCGTCGGCTACATTGATGAGGAGAATATCCGCATTTACCGCGCACCGCTTCGGGCAACGAAGGCGGACGGCGAGGGCAAGCCGGTGTTCGATCTGAGCAAAATTTCGAAAGCCGATCTCGCCAAGGTGGAGATCGCGGTCTCTTACCAGCAAGCTGGGGGCGGCGCGATTAAGGGCTTTGTCGCCGACGGCGCGAAGGGCATCGTCACGGCAGGCACCGGAGCCGGCGGCATCTCCCGTGAGATGAGCGCCGCACGAAAGGAGGCGATTGAGAAAGGCGTTGTGTTCGTAACGACCACCCGCACCGGTTCGGGAAGCGTCTACGGCGGGGGAGAAGGCATTATTTCGGGCGACAACCTAAGCCCGCAGCAAGCACGGATCCTGCTGCTGCTCTCCCTGTCCTTTACCGACGATTTCAATACGATCAAGGGCTGGTTCGAAACGTACGGTACGCCTGAAGTGTAAACGCGTTGTTGTCTGTTGGCTCGGTCATCCTACTGAACTTATGAAGTTCCTTCCACCATTTTATACACTTGCCGCCAGGGCATCCCTGGCGGACTTTTTTTGTTTGAACACAAAAAAACGCCCCTGCAATGTTCATTTGCAAGCGATGCATTCCAATGAACATTGCAAGGGGCATTGTGAAGTTAGGGGCGAAGCAGCCGATGATATCGATCTTAACGCTCGATATGCTCCTCAAACCAGCGAACGATGTGGCTCAAACGTCTTACCCGCAGATGCGGATGGCCGCTCCGGGACAGATTATGGTCAGCGCCAGGGAAGCGGATGAGCTGTGTCTTTCTGCCGAGCTTCTTCAAGGCGATAAACAGCTGCTCGCCCTGCTCGATCGGACAGCGAAGATCCTGCTCCCCATGCAGAATCAAGAGCGGGGTATTCACGTTCTTCACGTAGGCGAGCGGGGAATGCTTCCACAGCTTCTCCAGATCGTCCCACGGGTTGCCCCAGATCTGGTCATGCGTGAACGTATACCCGATATCGCTGACGCCGTAGAAGGAGATCCAGTTCGAGATTGAGCGCTGCGTGACCGCCGCCTGGAACCGGTCGGTATGGCCGACGATCCAGTTGGTCATGAAGCCTCCGTAGCTGCCGCCGGTTACGCCGAGACGGGAGCCGTCCACGTAATCATAGGTATTCAGGACATAATCCACGGCTTCCATGAGGTCCTGGTAGTCCCGGCCGCCATAGTCTCCCCGGACGGTGTTGACGTGAACCTGACCGTATCCATGACCGCCGCGGGGATTGGTGTAGAATACCGCATAACCGGCAGCAGCCAGCAGCTGGAATTCATGCATGAACGTGTGCGCGTACATCGCCTGCGGTCCCCCGTGAATCTCAAGCACCGCCGGAACCTTCGAGCCTTCCCTGAAATCAACCGGCTTCATGATCCAGCCTTGGATCGACCAACCGTCGGAGGTGCGGAACGTGAATACCTCCGGCTTGCTGAGGTCAAGCTCATCCCACAGCTCCTTGTTGCACTCCGTAAGCTGCTTCTCCCTGCCGTTGTCTGACGAGTAGAGGAACAAATCGCCCGGCTGCAGGGAATCGGCTGCGGCGAATACGATGTTCTCTTCCGGAGTCAGGGCGAATTGATAAACCTCGCGTTCCCCGGATACGACCAGCTCGTAGGAGGAGCCGTCCAGTGCAAAACGGCCGATGTACACGCCGCCGTCCTGGCTGAGCTGGAGATATACCGATTGGCCGTCTCTGCTGAACAGCGGCGGCGTGCCGGCGCCGGCACGCATATCGCTGACTGCCGCATGGCCCAGCTGGATATCCATGTCCGGGAAGAGCATACGGGATTCTCCACCCGCTAGCGGAACCAGATGAATCTTGGAGAGGGTGGCGAATCCGCAGGACAGATCACTGGCGAGCAGGAGAATGTGACGGCCGTCCGGCGTGAAAGCGATCGTTCCGATGGATAGCGACCCATCCGTAATTTGGCGGGCGTTGGAGCCGGATGCCTCGGCTACGAATACATCGTTCGTCAGTCGGAAGTCCGGATCGGGAAAAGCCTCGGAAGCGGTGCTGGCACTATAAGCGATACGTGTGCCGTCCGGCGACCAGGCAAAGGACTGCACATCGAACTCGCCATCCGTAAGCTGCTTGGTTTCTTCGGCCGCAAGATCCACGAGGTGCAGATGAGACCGGCGTCCGTTCCACAATCCCGCGCCATCGGCTTTATATCGGATACGGTTGTAGATTTTCTCTTCCGGCAGCTTATCCTTCCCGCCTTGCTCCTGCGATTCTTCTTCTCCGCTCTCTTGCGCGGCATCCGCCACTTCGCTTCGCACGAGCAGCATCTTGCTGTCCGGCGACCACTTAAAGGCGCTGACGCCATATTTCAAATCGGTAACGGGGCGAGCTTCGCCGCCGCTTGCCGGCATCGTCCATACTTGAGGCTTGTCATCCTTTTTCCGTAGGAAAGCAAGCTGTTGACCGTCCGGCGACCAAGCCGGGGCGCCATCCGTTTCGCCCGCGGTGAACGGAATGTCCCGATCCGCGCCGGCTGGAAACAGCCGGATATGGGTGCGGTAGCCATCCTTTTTCTCATTAACGGTCTTATGTACATAGGCAATAGCGCCGCTGGCAGGAGATACGACCGGGTCGTTCACCCAGCTCATCCGGTACAGATCCTCAGGGGTCATCCGTCTCTTTGCAGTCATAAATCATCCTCCAATTCTAGTATATATTAATGCTCATTATCCCAGATAATGGCATGAATTACTAGATGAAAATCGAGAGAATTAACCTGGTAATTTTCATGCAAAACCGAAGATATCAGGAATATATGACAGAAATGAAGGGGGAGCTGCCTCCTGCTAAGGTTGAATTCACTCTATTAATTATCAGACGGTCAATTTATCCTCGTTTTACCTGCGCATTCCGGCCCTGACCCGGATGCGTCTCGGGAGCGTCCCAGGCAATTCGTGAGCCTCTTCTCTTTTTGGTATAATTGAGATAGACTCTCAATTGAGGATATTGCAAAAATCCAAAGAGCGACTTTCAATTAGCAATATATAGAACGAAATGGTTTAGTTCATCTATATAATGTACCCGGAAGCGGCTGAAATCGAATTTTGCAAAATCTGAACTAGGAGTCGGCGTAAGCCGATTCTGAAGAGAAATGAATCTGCTTACTATGCGGCCGCATAGGAAGGCCTAATATCGATAATATGCTTAGGAGGATACAGGATATGAACGTAAGTGAAGCGATCCGCACGCGCCGCAGTATCGGCAAAGTAAAGCCTGACGCCGTGCCGCAGGAGCTGCTGGAACGAATTATTGAGGCGGGCACCTGGGCGCCGAACCATAAAATGACGGAGCCTTGGCGATTTTTTGTGATGCAGGGCGAGGGCCGGGATATACTCGGTAACGCTCTTGGCGACATTCAAGCTGCAGGTGCAGGCGACACCAGCGAAGAAGGGATCGCCGCCGCCCGTGAGTCGGGACGCACGAAGGCATACCGTGCCCCGGTCGTGATCGGGGTTGCTGTCGAGCCCTCAACGGATCCTAAAGTGATTGAGGTTGAGGAGTACGGCGCGGTATTCGCCGCCATTCAGAACATGCTCCTTGAGATTCATGGTCTTGGTCTGGGTGCTGTATGGAGAACGGGAGAGCCGTGCTTCCACGCCCTGATGAATGAAGCATTCGGCTTGAGCCCGAATGGGAAAATGCTCGGCTTCCTGTACATCGGATATCCGGATATGGAGCCGAAGCAAGGCAAGCGGCAGCCGGCAGCCGACAAGACCGTTTGGCTGAACAGCTCTAAGGACGTGTAGTTTCTCTACCGTCCCCGGTCAAAATCCGGTATAATTATCCCTGACTTTGTTGAAGTCCACGGTTCATCCGCCCTTTTGCGGCGATGGACGCGGGCTAGGGGAGTGTAATGAATGAAGCTTCGGTTTATGGAATGGGATTTGGGCGGCAAAATCATTTTTATCGCCACCTGCCTCGCGCTGGCCTCTTTCTTTTTCAACTGGCTGGATATCGGTATCGACGCGGAGAACGGGTTTCTTCAGGGCGGGGTGTTTTTTATCGTGTGCTATATTTATCCGTTCGTGAAGGTAGTACGAGAAAAGCGGATGAACAAGATTATCGCATACAGCTTCGCGCTGCTGGCCGTGCTGTTCACCATCATGTACGTGTCGTCCAGGACGATCGAATTCTTAGGGGAAACGATCCGGGGCGCTGCAGCAGGTCCGTATCTGTTCATGGTTGCTTGCGGCCTGCTGACATTCGGCATCTTCATGCGTAAATATTGACTGACGGGTTTGGGCAGCGTGTTCATCCAAAAGCGGGGGCTGGTCTTTGGGGCATATTTTCTATTTGCCTTGAGATCAGCCCTTTTCGCGTTCAGCTCCAGGACCTATCCAAGTCAGATATTCCTGAGAAGCACGAAGCAGCTGATGGAAACGGCGTAGATGCATAATGACGCTACGGCGTATTTTTTGGCGCGGGCATTCATGGAAAAGGCGGATGCAATTCCGTTGTTCCAGATGTTGCCTATAAAAAGGATCGCGGCAACCGCAAGGGCAGCAAGCGCGATGACCAGCGTTATTTTTTCCATCCGGCATTCCTCCCTGTGTTCTTAGCTGTCTCTATTGTACATGTCCAAGTTTAAATCCCGTTTAAAGCAAGTTTAGAAATCACTTAGGCCGAGGCGGTTAACGACTAACGTTGAGCGGGATACTTGGAATTTGATATACTGGAGGAAGCGGCCGCTAACCGCATGACATTACATAATCAGGAGGGATTTCAGAATGGCCAATCAAGTTTTTACCGATGGACCTACTTTGAATGACGGCGTCAAGATGCCTTGGCTGGGCCTCGGCGTATGGAAGACCAAAGAAGGCGAAGAGGTTATTCAGTCCGTAAAATCCGCCATTGCCGCCGGATACCGCATGATCGATACAGCTGCGATCTACGGCAATGAAGAGGGTGTAGGACAAGCCATTCGCGAATCCGGAGTTTCTCGGGACGAGCTGTTCATTACAACCAAGGTGTGGAACGACGATCAGGGCTACGAGAAGACGCTGCAGGCTTTCGAAACGAGCCGCAAGAAACTGGGTCTGGAAGTCGTGGATTTGTACCTGGTTCACTGGCCGGGTAGAGATAAGTATCTGGAGACATGGAAGGCACTTATTCACCTGCAAAAAGAGGGGCTTGTCCGCTCGATCGGTGTGAGTAACTTCCAAATCCGCCATCTGAAGCATATTATCGAGGAAACGGGCGTCGTTCCGGTCGTGAACCAGGTCGAGCTGCATCCGCTGCTCTCCCAGAAGGAGCTGCTTGCCTATGCGCGTGAGAACAACATCGTGCTCGAAGCCTGGAGCCCGCTGATGCAGGGCAATCTGGATCATCCGGTGCTGGCGCAGATCGCCGAGAAATACGGCAAGACGACGGCGCAGGTCATTCTGCGCTGGGATATTCAGAACGGCGTGATCGTCATACCGAAGTCAATCAAAGAGCATCGTATCCGCGAAAATGCCAACATCTTCGATTTCGAGCTGTCTTCCGAGGATATGGCAGCTATCGACGGCTTGAACGAGAACAAGCGCTTTGGCTCCAATCCGGACGAGTTCCTGTTCTAAATTTGAAAATAAACAAAAAAGAGCGAGACCGCCCGGCAGGGGCGTCTCGCTCTTTGTCATTTTTAACATCCGTTCAATGTCCGATCATCGTTCATCCTCATCAAGCGGCAGCGGCTCTCCCTTTATGCCGAGCCGTCCATCGATCACATCCGCATATAGCCGTTTCAGCCAGTTGAGATCAGTCTTCGCGTGCTCATACATTCCGACCATCAGATGCTGGGTGCTTCGGGGAACGAAGCCGCGGTGCTCCACATACAACTGATACGCCTGATTGACCCGATGCTCGGCATCCCAAATCCGGGCCTGAAGGATCGGGCCGAGGGTTTCGGGATCCGCATGTCGGGAGAAGGGGAGCGCGATATAGAGCGGGTGATGCACCGGCTCTATATCCCTGAACTTCTTCAGCAGCAGCTGCTCAAAATGCTTGCGGCCGGCATTCGTGATCCGGTAAATGGTTTTGTCCGGCCGGTTGTCGCTCTGAATCGTTTCTACCGCTTCGATATAGCCCTCCTCGGCCAGCCGGTCCACGGCATAGTATAGGGAGCCCAATTGGAGCTTGGTGTATTGGTCCATGCCGCGGTCCTTCATGATGCTGTGGATTTCGTAAGGGTGGTAGTTGCCCTCCAGCAGCAGTCCGAGAATGGCCAGCTTCATCGACATAGGCTTATGCCCTCTTACGCATTCTTGGCCTTCTTGCCAGGTACGATGACCCGCTCTTTGCCCATCATGAGCACGAAGACAAGAGCGAGGACGGCCGGCACCAAGGCCCACATAAAGGTCCTTGCAACGGAATCCGCCAGCGAGCCGATGATCTGCTCCCGCACCTGAGGAGGCATCTGGTTCATTACCTCAGGCGACAGAGTGGCATCGGCGCTCAGGTCGGCGCCGGCAGGGGCGTTTCCGCCCAGATCGGCAAGACGATTATTCAGGCCGTTACGCTGAATGATGCCGAATATCGTAATCCCTACCGTCATTCCGAAGGAGCGGAGGAAGGAGTTCGTAGACGTGGCGGCGCCCCGCTGCCGTGCGTCAAAGTTATGGATGGAGGCCATACTGAGCACGGAGAAGGAGAATCCGACGCCAAAGCCCGTCAATACCATATAAACCGTCAGCAAATAACGCGGGGTATCCGGGCCGATGGTGCTGAGGCAGAAGATCCCGGCGATAAAGCATACCGCGGACAGAATCATAATGTTCCGGAATGCGGCACGGGTCGTCAGCATGCCGCCCAGCTGGCTCCCGACTACGCTGCCAAGCATCATCGGCATCAGGATCAGCCCGGAATTGGTGGCGCTGCCGCCGTATACGCCGCTGACAAAGATCGGAATGTAGATGGTCGCCACGATGAAGGTTGCGCCATAGAACAGGGCGACGAGATTGCTTGAAGCGAACAGACGCTTGCGGAACATCTTGAACGAGATAATCGGCTCGGCTGCTCGGGTCTCCGCAAACAGAAACACGATGAATAGGACGAGGAAGCCTGCGAACAGTCCCAGAATTTGCGGGGAGCCCCAAGGATAGGTCTGGCCGCCGAGCTCGAGGCCGAACATAAGGCAGATGATGGCGCCGACGAGCGTAGCCGCTCCCGTCCAGTCGATCTTCTGCTTGGTGTGCCCAGGGGATTCCTTGTATGCCGTCATAATGAAGATGAAGGATACGATCCCGATCGGAACGTTGACATAGAAAATCCATTCCCAGCCGATGCTGTCGGTGATGAAGGCGCCAAGAAGCGGCCCCATGATGCTCGAGGTCCCGAAGACGGCGCCGAGCAGACCCGTCATTTTCCCCCGTTTCTCCGGCGGGAACAGGTCGAACACGATCGTAAAGGCGATCGGCATGAGGGCGCCGCCCCCGATGCCCTGAATGGCCCGGTAAATAATGAGCTGGGTCATGCTTCCGGCCATTCCGCATAAGGCGGATCCGATAAGGAAGACGACAAGCCCGAAAATGAAGAACCGCTTGCGTCCATACATGTCGGACAGCTTGCCGAAGATCGGCGTACCGGCCATGACGGCAACCATATACACCGAGGTTACCCACACCACTTGATCGAATCCTTGCAGATCGCGAATGATGGTGGATAACGCCGTGGCGACAATCGTATTATCGATTGCGGACATGAAGATCCCGAGCAGCAGCCCGGCCACAACGAGTTTGATGTTGCTTTGC
Source organism: Paenibacillus sp. FSL M8-0142 (assembly GCF_038597315.1). Lineage (NCBI taxonomy): Bacteria > Bacillati > Bacillota > Bacilli > Caryophanales > Paenibacillaceae > Paenibacillus > Paenibacillus sp. FSL M8-0142. The sequence continues at coordinate 6,082,680 of NZ_CP152008.1, read as the reverse complement.
TGTGCATTCATGATATGTATGCTCCTTTTTTTATATGCAAATTGATTCATATTATTCAAATTTGAATAATACGGTGGTTCTATTGTAGCCGGATTAACAGAAGTTGGCAAGAGGTTAGGAGGGAGGGGAACAGCCGGATTTATGCGGAGAAAAAAAGAGCTGTTCAGCAGGGAACGTACTCCCGCGGAAGAGCTCTAATTGAGTCGATGATTCCGGATGTTTATGCCAACTGCTAGGACGGTACGTCACTATGCCGGCTCATGGAATGAGTTCTCTTTTGTAAAAAAATTCATTAGCAGTTCATCTGAGGCGATTTCGGATCCAGCTGCATGAATTCGATCCGGTTCCCGTCAGGATCCTTGGCCCAGCACTGCCAGTTGTGATCCTTGCCCTGCACAGGCTCCACGTCGAGAGGGACGCCATGCTTGCGGAGATGCTCGGCGATTTCATGGATATCCCGCACCTCCAGGCAGAGATGCGAGAAGCCGATCGGCTGCTGCACGCGCTCCGGCTTGTTCCGGCCGCCGTAGAACAATTCGATGAATTGTCCGTCCCTGACCTTAATGTACTCAATCCATGGCCGGCCCTGATCGTCCGGAATATCGAACGCGCGGGTGAATCCGAGAATGCCGCAGTAGAAGTGCAGGGATTTCTCCATGTCGGCCACATCGAAAGCCAAATGGGCAATGCCTTGAATCATGCCGTCGATTCCTCCTTAGGGTTCCAGGGAGCATTTCATAGAAAGGGTTCACATGCGCACCTGGAGCGTCAAAATGGAATTCATTTGCCTTCTATTGTAACGCAATTCGAATGCGCTTCCATAGTCATTTTTTAGGATGAATCTGCCGGTTCTATGGAGAGGGTTTATCCCGTAAAAAAATAGCCGAGCCCCCACCTTCAGCGGGTCTCGGCTTCATGTGCATCAGTCATCCGGCGCGTTACTCATAGGTGAGCCGGCGCATTACTCATAGGCAAGGCTGTCCAAAATCTCGCTAAGGCTCAGCTCGGCGCAAGCCATGGACGTATCGGCAACGCCGTAATACATCTTCACGACGTCCCCATGGACAAGGGCACCGCAGGAGAACACAACGTCGCCGAAAAATCCGTTCTTCTCATAGTCTGCTTCAGGCTCCATGATCGGGCGGCTCGAGCGGGCAATCACTTTCGACGGATCGTTCGGATCCAGCAGCAAGGCGCCCATGCAATAGCGGTGCTCCTTGGTAGCGCCGTGGTAGAGCTCCAGCCAGCCCTTCTCCGTACGGATGGGAACGGCCCCGCCGCCGATGCGGCCGCTGTCCCACATGCCTTCGCGGAGTCCGGCAAGATGCTTGTGGTTGCCCCAATACACAAGATTGTCGGATTCGGCAATCCACATTTCCGGATTGCCGGTGCTTTTGGTGGTCGGCCGATGAAGCGCATAGTATTTGCCGCCGATTTTCTCCGGGAAGATCAGCACGTCCTTGTTGTCCGGCCCGAAAATCATGCCGTGATGGGTGAAGGTGACAAAGTCCTTGGTGGACACCATCGATTCCCCGATCCCGACGGGGGAGACGGCGGAGAAGTAGATATAGTAAGTGTCCTCGATCTGGGTTACCCGCGGGTCCTCGATGCCGAACGTCTCAAGGCATTGGGCCGGATACACGAGCGGCTGATCCTCGATCGTAAAGCGGTGGCCGTCCTTGCTGCGCGCCAGCCGAATATATGACAGAGAGGTCAAATACTCGAACGATGCGCTTTGATGGACGTTGCGGATGACCCGGGGATCGGAGAAATCATAGCGTTCATCGTCTGTGCGGAATTCCAGAATGTCGAGCTCCCGGGTTCGGGTGTTGTATACGGGAGCCTTCACGATGCGAGGGTCGCTGCTCACCGGACGCTCCGCAATGCGCAGCAGCAGCAGCACTTCACCGTTGTATTCGGCAACGCCTGCATTGAAGGCGCCAATCACCTCGAAGCCCTCGTGGTACGGCTTTACGTCGGCCGGCGTGATCAGAGGGTTCTCCTCATAACGATATATATTCATAGCTGCAACCCCAATCATTAAGCAGATTTATAATTAAGAAGATGAATCATGTCCAAGTTCGGGTAGCGATCCGAAAAACAGCTGTTTCGGGAATCGAGCATCAGTCAAAAAGCAACGGCATCAGGACTCAAATCGCAGGAAAGGATCGGGCATGCTGATTCGCTGCGCCTCGGCATCGCTGATTCCCGCGTAGAGGTCCGCCGTTCCGTCCGGCTTGCGCATGAGCCCGCCGCTAAACACGACATCGGCGAGATCGGGACGTTTGGCTTCGCCCGGCAGGAAATCGGCCCGGACTGCGATTAGGGCCATGTCGGAATGCTCACCCGTAGCCGGGTCGAGCGCGAACACCATCGGGTAGTAGTGCCGGTCTCCGGCGTCATCGAAGCAGGCGACGTGTCCGAGTACGCCGATCCGCCCGTTCTTGAGCAGGTGCAACTCGTTGGCACCGCCCCATTCCGCGTCGATGAACTGGTCCGCGAGCAGCGGGGCCTCGTTGACCAGCTCTACGGTCAGGTCGCGCAGCGAGGAGGCGACGGCGTACCCGATTTTGCCCCGGCCGCCTTTCGCTCCTTGCGGCCGGGTAAAGACCGCGATCTCCCCGCCGGGCAGCTCGGCGATGCGCAGATCCTTCATGGCGTCGGGGCCGGTGAAGAACGGAGTCAGCTCATGGAGCGTTTTTCCCTTGTACAATACCGTCCGCCACAGCGGCGCATCCGCCTTGAGGGGATGCGGGAAGACTTCGACACCGCCGAGGATCAGCTCCCCTTGAATGAAGGTGAAGAACGGATCCTGCAGCATAAAGACGGGAGCGCCGCTTAGAGGCGCCCAGCTGCTGTCCGGGCGCTCGGTAAAGAAGCGGATTTCCGAACGCTCGCTGTCCCGGGATTCCACCCGGCCGGCGAGGATGGTCTTCCCGCCCAGCGTGAACGGCGCCGTAATGTTATACACATCCTTGCCGCCAACGCCGGTGAAGGACAGCTTCACCGGGTTATTGACGCCTTTCGGCTTATCCTGGTATTCGCGCAGCAGGATCTCGCATGTTTTTATAGTTGAACGGTTCATAGTCAATGCAGTATGCCTCCTTGGACAGTAAACGTAATGATGGGTTTTGGCCGCAGCAAGTGGCCTTATTTCAGGCTGAACTGCATGCCTTCCTTGAACTTCTTGCCGAAAATGATGAACAGGATGATGATCGGCGCGGTCAGCAGCACGGATGCCGCATACAGCGGTCCGGGATAGCTGCCGTACGGCCCGAACATCTGGGACAGGAGCACGTTCAGCGTCAGCATGTTGTCGCTGCGCGCAACAATCATATCCCAGAGCAGCTCCGTCCACCGTTCCATCAGCAGGAACAGGAAGATGACCGCGGTAATGGACTTGGACATCGGTACCATGATTTTATACAAAATTTTAAAGTCTGAAGCGCCGTCCAGCTTGGCCGCCTCGATGAACGCATCCGGGATCGCCTTGAAGAAATTCGTGTACATGAAGATGGCCCACAGGCTGACCGCCTTCGGTATGATCATCGCCCAATACGTGTCGTACAGCCCCAGCTTCTGAATAATCAGGAAGTTGGGGATCAGCAGGATGATGGCCGGGAAGAACATATGAAAGAGCACGAAGTTGTTGACGGTGTCCCGGCCTCGGAACTTCATCTTGGACAGGGCATAAGCCACCATGATCCCGAAGAGCATCATCAAGAAGGTGGAGGCGACTGATACGATTACGCTGTTCAGGAATGCGTTCGTCCACGGTCTGGCAATGCCGACCTCGCCCCCGGTCAGCAGCCATTCATAGGATTGAAGCGAGTATTGGCTCGGAAGCAGCTGGCGGTCCACCTGTGACCAATCGGCGAACGAATTGAGCACCATGTACAGATACGGATAGACCATGACCAGGAGCAGCAGGGTTGCCAAGACATAACGGACCGCAAGACGCCGCTTGTTATTTTTATTAGACCCAACCATTGCGTTTCCCCCACATTTCCAGCACTTTGCGAATTGCGAAGATGGAGATGAAGGTTACCAGGGATGCCAGAATGGCGATCGCCGAAGCATATCCCGCTTGCAGATTCGTAAAGGCTTGATTAAAAATTTCCATCTGCCAGGTGTTCGTCGCGAAGTTCGGACCGCCGCCCGTTAGCTGGTACACCTCGGTGAAGATGCCGAAGGTAACGCCGAACGAGAGAATAAGCGTCGTATACAGCGCAGGATACAGGAGCGGCAGCGTGATTTTCCAGAACCGCTGTCTGTCCGAGACCCCGTCAATCGCCGCAGCTTCATAGATTTCCTGATCGATGCTTTCCAGCCCCGACGTCAGGATCAGCGCATAGTAGCCCGTAAATTTCCAAGCCAAAATCAAACCGACGATAAACAGCGCCGAGAGAGGAGAGCCGAGCCAGTCGATCTGGATGCCGAACGTCCCTCTCAGAAATTCGTTGACCGGACTGTTATAGGTCAGGAAGCCCTGCACGATCAGTGATGCGACGACCCCCGAGGACAGATACGGCAGGAAGAACCCGATCAGGTATACGCTTTTGAACCGGGGCAAGCCTTGGATGACGACGGCGACGGCCAGCGACATGGCCGTGACCAAAGGAACGAAGATGATCATGAATTTGTAGGTGACCCAGAAGGCAGCCTGAACCCCCGGCGTTGCCATGGCTTTCAGGAAGTTGTCGAGGCCTACATAATCGTATTCGGGAGCGATGAGATCCCAATCCGTGAAGGACAGATAGAGGGACCAAACGAGCGGCCCCAGGAAGAACACCAGTCCGAAAATAAGGTAGGGGCTGGAGAATATCCAGCCCAATTTATCATTTCGCTTATCGATCATGATTGAAGCTCACCTTCAATCGCTTTCTTCATGTTGTCCCAGCCGGTTTGCGGATCGATTTCACCTCGGATGATTTTATTGAACGCCTCTTGACCGATGAGCGTCTGAATCTCGTTGAACTTCGGATTGTCCATCGCCGGCACGCCCTTGGACACCGCTTCGGCGTAAGGAGCAAGCTCCGGCTTCTCCGCGAGAATCTGCTTGAAGCCTTCCAGCTCCGTCAAATCATCGCGTGCAGGCGGCAGATTGGTCTGCTCGAACCATTTGACGTCATGCTCTTCCTTGGAATACACCCATTTCAGGAACTCGGCTGCCGCTTGCCGGGATGCTTCCGGTGCTCCCCGAAAGATGACGAGGCCCTTGGCGTCCGCATAAGTCTTCGCATCCGCAGGGTCCATGCCGTCCGGAACAGGAGGCAGCGTCAATTCATAATTCTCGCCGTACTTAAGCTCCGGATACTTCGTCTTCCACATATCGAAGGTCCAAGGGCCGATATCGGTGAAGACGCCGGCTCCGGTCTCGAACGGGTCGGTCGCGTTCTGGGACAAAATGCCGCCCGCTTGGCGAAGCTCATCGACGAAGCTCAGCACTTTGACGCCGGCTTTGTCATCCGCAACCAGGCTGGTTCCTTCGACGAACTTGTTGCCGTCCGAGGCTGCATTATACAGCAGGAAGAAGTCAAACCAGCGCTTCCATGCGGTCGGATCCGCCAGGTCGGCGCCCTTCGTCCACATGAATTTATCCGGATGCTTCTCCTTCAGCTTGCTCGTGGCATCCAAAATCTCGCCGTACGTACGGGGAGGCTCGTTGTAGCCGATTTCGCGGAGCAGGTCGGTGCGCCATCCGATGAGCATCGGATTGGAATAGATCGGCAGCACGTACTGATGACCGTCGGCGAATACCCAGGGCTTGATCGTCCCCTTCATGTTGCGGGAGCTGACGATCTCTTGGAATTGGGGCAGCTCGTCAAGAGGAATGAGCGCTTTGCTGTTCGACAGCTGGGCCGCGAAGCCGCGGTTGATGTTTTCGGCTACCGTCGGCGCATTGCCGCCTGCGATGGCTGCCTGGATGCTGGCTTCCGAGCTTGGCGATTCCTTGATCGGGCTGACGTTGATCTTCACGTCCGGCTTAACGCTCTCGTATTCCTTGGCCATCTCCTGCCAGAAGGCCTGCTGCGGCGGGTTCGGGGCAGCCCAGAATTCTACGGTGGTCGTCCCGTCAGCGGCTTTCCCGCCGCCTCCGCAAGCGGTGAGCACAGCGCCGCCTACCAATGTCATGGCAAGAAGCATGGCGATTCTCTTTTTCCTCATGTTGACCTGTCCTCCTAATTTACGTATGACTTCCAATGGGAGAATGACAATAAATTTATTTGTAACGTTACTTAATTCGATTAATAACATGACTGAAAGCGCCATATCCACATTATTATGGATTTAAACTCGGTTTGTCAACGATATAGTTGTGAAAATTATCAGATTTCGTGTGTTTATTGACGGAAGGTGTAGAACGGTTTTGCTTTACAATGATTTATTGTAACGTTACAATATTAATTGTAATGTTATTGGGCGAATCTTTCAAATCTCTATCGGTTTTCGGTATAGTAGGATGAGAATCCAATATTTCGATGCGATGCTACTATTCTTCATATAAGAGAAAGGAACGTTATCCTTGACGAAGCCAAAAATTACGATGCAGGATATCGCAGACCGGTTGAATATCTCGAAAAATTCAGTTTCCCAGGCCTTGTCCGGCAAGGCGGGGGTAAGCGAGGAAACGCGCAGGCTGATCTTCCGGACGGCGGATGAACTGGGTTACGTGTATACGGGAAGCCGGAAGCGGAGCGCAGGTCAGGCGGAACAGACGGGAGGAACCGGCAGCATTGCGCTTGTTGCGACGGACTTTGCCTTTTCCATGAGAGGTTTCTTCGGGGAAATCTACTTGACGATCGAGAAGGAAGTGCAGAAGAGGGGCAAAAGCTTGCAGATTCAATCGATATCCAAGCAAATGATGGACGAAGAGGCGCTGCCGGCCTTCATTGAACAACGGGAAGTCGACGGCATTCTCATCCTCTCCCACTTGAGCACCGACTATATGAATAAGCTGGTAGACACCGGCATTCCTACGGTGCTGATCGATCATCATCATCCCGACGTGCACGCGGACGCCATTTTGACGAACAACCGCTTTAGCGCTTACCGGGCCGTGAAGTACCTGTCTGAGCTGGGGCATTCCCGAATGGGCTTTATCGGAAACACCTCCTTTTCGCCGAGTTATTACGAGCGGCTCGAGGGCTTCCATCTTGCCCACCATGAGCTTGGGCTGACCGTGAATCCGGAGTGGGTCGTTTCGGACGCGCTGGAGGACCCGGAGTTCTTGGAGAAGCGGATCGGGGCGATGGGGGAACAGCCGACCGCTTGGTTTTGCGTCAACGACGGTCTCGGCTTCATCGTGAATTCGACCGTTCAGAATATGGGTTATCAGGTTCCGACGGATATATCCATCGTCAGCTTCGATAACGGGCAGCTGTCCAGGCTCGCAACGCCGAAAACGACTACGATGGCCGTCGATCTGGCGCTATTCGGTCAGACCGCGATCCGGCAGCTGTTCTGGCGGATGGAGCAGCCGGAGGCCCCGTATATGGAGCTGCTGCTGCCTACGACGCTGATTGAGCGCGATTCCACGTCATCTCCCCGTGCGTAAGCAGGATCAAGCGATAATGTACGGCGCTTGCGAATGACCTAAAGCTCACCGGGGCGGAAATGCACGACACTTACGGAACGACCTAAAGCGTCACCGGGACGAAAAATGCCGGATAATCAGACCAAAGAGCCTCCTCTCTCGGATCCCAGCATGCGAGAGAGGAGGCTCTTTTGAATCTTTCGTTATTATATAAGGAAACATCGAATGGTGTCGAAATTTTCGGATGTTGTAGGCATGGCCCTTACGGCCTCCATGGTTCGATTCACCGGGAAGCCTTGCAATTACGACCTTCGCACACGCTTCGGGACAGGCACCTCTTTACGGCCCTGCTTCATCGGCGCTTGGCATAGCGGGCATGCCTTGCCCTCAGAACCCCGGGAGCCGCGGACAGGAGCTTGCCCGGCAGGCTGGATCCGCTGCCAGCCCTTGCAGCCCGCTCCCGTGCACAGCCATACGTTGACGGTTTCCATTTCAACGGGCGGCTGGGGCTCCCGTCGCTCCGGGTTAACCGTACCGGGAACTGTTACCGGAATCGGCTTCCGCTTATGCTCCCGTGATGCTCTGTCGGAGCCGCCGCCTGCCGTCCGCGTTGACACGGGCCGTCCCGAAGATGCCGGCCTGCGGGCTGTCTCAAAGCCATTTCCGCGGGTTCTCCGGGCTTCGGCCGCTTCCGAAGCGTTCCCGCGTGCTTGTTCGCGCTGCTCTTCCGTAAGGAAGACGTCCCGGAAGAAGCGCGACACGTCGGTTTTACGCCCGCGATAGTAAGCCGGTGAGCTTATGATGAGCTCATCCCGGGCTCTGGTGATCGCCACGTAAGCCAGCCGGCGCTCCTCCTCCAGCGCATCCAGTGCCTTATCTTCCTTGTCCGACAACGGATGGTGATCGTCCAAATGCTCGGCGAGGAGCGAAGAGGAATGGGGTAAAATGCCCTCGCTTGCCCCGATCAGGCAGACCGAAGGGAATTCCAGCCCCTTCGATTTATGAATCGTCATCAGCCGGATCGCATCCGCTTCCTCGTCCCGCTTCATTGCCGCCATCTCCCGATGGATATCAATGAGACGGTCCACGAAGCCGACGAACTCGGCAACCTCTTTGAACCGCTTGGCTGAGGCCTCCAGCTCATCAAGCCCTTCCTGAATCAGCTCCTTATGCAGCGTCAGCTCCTGCCGCTCATCCGCCTCCAGGAACTTGTCATAGAAGCGCCGCCGGATCTCTTGAATGGCCGATACCGGCTCCATGGCCTGCAGCCCTTTAATCAGCTTGGAGCGTTCCCGGATTTGCTCGACCTGAAAGTCTTTCAGGCCGGGATAGCTCAGCAGATGGGCAAGAGGTCCCTTCTTGGGACGGGGCGCATCCTTCTCCCGGATAAAGGCCATGCCTTTGTCCCGGTTCACATACAAGGTATGGAGCATTCCCTCCATAGCGTTAAAATTGCGGCGGTCCAGCGACAGGCGCAGATGGTCCATCACCGGCTTGACGACCCATTGCTCGTAGAACAGCTCGCCATTTTCATAATGAATGAACGGAATTTCCCGCATCACCAGCTGTTCAAATATGGCTCTGCTATTGCTGGCGGTCCGGTATAAAATCGCATAATCCCGATAGGACCTGCCGCGCTCCCGGATCTCTTCCGTAATATGGTTCAGCAGCAGCTCGGCTTCTTGGTCAGGGTCGCCGGGACGCAAGTACAGCGGCACGCTGCCGCTCTTGCGGGTGGATCGCAGCTGCTTGGGACGGCGCCGCTGGTTGACCCGGATGATTTCATTGCCGAGCCCGACGATCGAGGAGAGGGAGCGGTAATTGATATCCAGGGTGATGATTTTCGCATCGGGGTAGGTCTGATCGAATTCAAGAATAAACTCGTTTCGGGCGCCATTGAAGCCGTAGATCGTCTGATCGTCATCGCCGACCACCATGAGGTTGCGGTGCGGGGCGACGATTAGCTTCAGAAGCTCATACGGCAGCAGCCCGGTGTCTTGAAATTCATCGACCATGACATACCGGTAACGCCTTTGCAGCGAGGCCAGCAATGCCGGCTCGGTTGTAAGCAGACGATGCGACAGCACCAGGATATCGTCAAAATCCATCTGGTCGTGCGCTTCCTTCCACGCCTCGTAGCGGGCGAAGATTTCGCGCTGCTCCACTTCCGCCGGCGTGCTGCCGGGCAGCTCATTCATCCCGGTCATGTTCATCCGGTAAGCGGACCATAGCGAGAGCAGCGTTTCAGCCTCATAGCGGTCCTGCAGTCCCATTTCCCGGAGTATGCGCTTGATGATGAATTGCTGATGCCTTGCGTTTCCCAGAATTTCCTGGCGATACCCTCGCGTGCGGAGCAGATACAGGAAGAAGGAGTGGAATGTTCTTGCCGTCACTTTGGCCGCTTCTCCGGCTCTCAGCCCGGGAAGCGCCATGATGCGTTCCTTCATCTCGGCCGCGGCCTTGGATGAGAACGTAACGAGCAGGATGGAGGCCGGGGCGGCCCTGCGGCAGGCGATCAGGTAGCCGGTGCGGCTGACCAGCACGGACGTCTTGCCGGAGCCTGCTCCGGCAAGGGTAAGCAGCGGGCCCTGCGTATGCCGTACGGCCTGGATCTGGGCGCGGTTCAAGAATAGACCCTGCGATTCCAATCCGCGAAAAAAAGCCGCGTCCGGCGCATCGTGGGCCACCAGATCCCGGCTGTTTTCCAAGGTGGCCAGCTTTGCCAAGGGAACATCCAAGCGGTTCGTGCCGAACGGGCGTTTATAAAAAGGTATGCTAACGGTTGAGGTTGTCATAAGCTTCACCAATCATTTCGTCATCCGATATTTGGGGTCCGATTCAGCAATCGGAGTTAAAAAACATGCCTATCCAGTTTACCGGATTCGCGGAAATCTGGCAAAGCTCCAAACCAACCGTAGGAACAAGGTGTTTTATTTATTAAAGGCAGCTTTGGGTGAACCATACTTTAACGTTAGGGGGTGATGTTGTGCTGGCTATTATCGTCATCCTTCAGCTTGTCATGATTGCTATCCTGCTGAATATGAATGGCAAGCTTAAGCCTCGCGATTATATCGCGGAAGCAATGGAGCGGGACCGCAAAGCGAGAGAAGAGCGGGAGAGGAAGCAGCGGATGGAGCAGTTGGCTTCGGAAAACGAGCTGCAGTAAGGGTAGGGCGTTCTCCGTCAAATGATAGGCGTTACCACTGCATGTCCGGATCCAGCACTTTCACCGTACCATCCTTCAAGGCGGCTTCCAGCAGCTCGTTTCGAAGGGCATGGCCGGTGGCGATCACGTCCCGTCCGTCCTCCTTCTGCTTGGCGACCAGCGCGCTAACCAAATTCGCTTTGGATAATTGCTCCTGATACACCGGGGCAGCGTAATCCTCCCAGTATGCCTCCTCGCTGACCTTCAGCTCGTCGATAAAGGCTGCATGCTGCGCCTGCACTTCGGCCGGCTGCTCCTGTAATGTCTTCCGCATCCGCTCAGCCTCCCGAATCCCTTCCTCACGGGTTGCAGTCAGCCCTTGTTCATTCGCCAAATGCAGCATCAGCTGGTCGATGGCAAGCTCTTTCACAAGCGTGGAGTCATCAGCTGGTGTTTCTGAAGTAAACTGCATATGTTCTTTATATCGGGCAAGATCAGCCTCCGTAATGTACAAGGAGCCGATCTGAACCAGCGGTCGTTCGGAAGCATTCTCCGCAGCTTCATGTCCTCGCAGCTCTGCAGGATTCGAGCGATCGCCAAAGTGAAGAATCAGGATGACAATAAGCACGCAGGCAGAAGCAATGCCGAGGAGCATCATGGATTTTCGTTGTATTTTCATGAAAGACCATCCTCCTTCATAGGTAGTCGTCAGATCGTCTTGATTGTCTTTACCTTTATAGACGTTTAGAGCCGACAAAAGGTTATCGAGAAAATTGCTTTTTTAGAAGAAAATGTTAGGGCAATTGTACCCGGACATAAAAAAGCCTGTAGGCACTTGGCGATCATTATCCGTGCTTTCAGGCTGAGTATGAAATATATATAGGTCCTTGCCTGCCGGATGGCGGGCGGGACGAGCCGGCGGACCATCTGTCTCACGACGTTCTGTTCTACGACCGCAGCAGGCGGGTCTTATGCGCGTATATAATGGCTTTGTCCGCCAGAAACCCGACATACAGCAGCAGGAATACCGCATAAGGGAAGCCGGTGCCGTCGAGGCTTGGGACGAGCCACTCCGCCGTAATGAAATACAGGAGCGTAAGCAGCACGGGAAGCTGCCGCTTCAGCCGGTATTTCCATACCGACCAGATCACGCCGCTTACCCCGGCGTAGAGAAGCACCAGCCGGACGGCGTCGAGGGCGGACTGCACGACTCTGCGTGCCTCTTCGTTGCCGAGTGCAGCGGCATATTTGGAGGTCCGGCCTTCGAATATGCTCCGGTACAGATGCACCAGCGGGTTGCCCTCGATATATCTGGAGTCCAGCCATAAGGAGGCTAGATTCCACGGGCCCGGCAGGTAGGTCGCCAGCCGATTGAAGAGGGGGATGTTAAGCCACCACGGCGAGAGGATCAGCAAATAACCGGCCATAATGAGCAGGGTTCCGCCGGCGATGATGCTTGCCGGGCTGCGGTATTTGATCCAGAACGGAATGAATAGGAGCGGATACAGCAGCGCCTGAAGATTGTAGCACGCCATAATCGCTGTGAGCGCCCCTGCAGCGGCGTACCAGCCGGCCTGCTTCAGCTCGAGCGCGCCGATGACGGCGCAGACGAGAAGCAGCATCAGCATCTGCATCGTCGTATCCGGCAGGATCAGCCGCACGGCCCCGTAAGCCGGCCAGAATAGGGCATAGATGAAGCAGCACAGAAAAGCGATCCGCGGATTAAACATATACCGTGACAGCACGAACACCAGATAGACAGAGAACGCATGGAAGATGCACTGGAGAAGCTGATAAATGATTAGCGCCGCATCCATGCTTCCGAGCAGCCCGATCAGTCCGGCCATCATAAGCGGTACGCCGGGCATGACGCCCGAAGCCTCTTCGGGGGCAGGCCCCGGATCGCTGATCATGGCCGCACTGTCGATATATTTCTGTTCGATGGCGGCCGTAATGCCTTGAGAGGCTTCATGGCCGCCGGCTATCACCAGCAGGCATGAAAGGGCCAGAACGGCTCCGATCAGTGACAGCAGCATCCTCCGCTGCAGGCGGTTCAATGTCCAGATGGAAAACAACAGGTCCAACTCCACTCTTTTATAATCTCTAGGGCGTTTGCCAATAATCTATCCTCCTCTATATTAAAGAAAAAAGACGGAAATAAAAAGGCTCCGCCAGAACGGAGCCCGCATGTTAAGGGAGAGAGGGGGAAGACGATGGTTCGTTTACCGGCCTAAAAGCCGCTGTGATACTTGCCTGGACTGGAGGATTGGTCCTTGGATGTGCCGTCCCGCCGTTTCTCCTCCCGGCGCTCCAATGCAGCATCCTCCATCGGAATCGGGTCGACATGACGCTCGCTTTCGAACTTGTCGAACAAGCTCTCTTCTTCCGTCGGATATTGCTCAGGATGGTCCATATGGCCCGGACCGTGATCAAGGGGAAGCTCCTTTTTGCGATCAGCCATGAAACTCACCTCATTATTTGTTGGGATACTACCTTTTACCTTTTTTAAAGGCATATCAAACATCAAATCAGGGAGAATCAGGCTAAAGAGTCGCCTGTCCGCTATCATGTTAATTGGTTTCCAGACCTGCAGCGGGCTGCTGCTGCCCTGCGATCTTGTCCACGATATACAGAATGAACACTTCAACAAGCTCGGGGTCGAATTGCGTCCCGGCGCAGCGGCGGAGTTCGTCAATACCCTCCTCGAACGTTTTGGTTTTTTGATAGGGCCGTTCCGTTGTCATCGCATCGAAGGAATCGATAATGGTAAGCATCCGGCACAGCTTCGGAATTTGGCTTCCCTTGAATCCGTGCGGGTAACCGCCCCCGTCATACCGTTCGTGATGCAGCTCGATATACGGAACGAGCTCCTTGAATTTCTCGTTCGTTTCGGCGATGCGCTTGCCCCAGCTGACATGCCGTTTCACGGTTTCCCATTCACTTGCCGTAAGCTTGTCCCGTTTATTGAGGATTCCCCATGGAATTTCGAGCTTACCGATATCGTGGATGAGCGCTCCAAGCACGAAATTGCGGCGCTCGACACTGTCGAGGCCAAGCACCTCGCTCATATCCATCGCGTAGCGGAATACCCGTTTCGAGTGCTTGAACGTATCCACATCCTTGTAAAGAAACAGCTTCAACTGCTGCTCGATATCCCGCGCATCCTCCGCAAAGTCGATCTCGAATTCCTTCTTCTCGCCGCTTCCGTACACATGGACATTGTTCTTGCCCTGTTTTTTGGCGTAATACAGTGCCTGATCGGCCTGCTCGACCAGCTGCGATTTATCGTGGATATCCATCCGGTATGGAGCGATCCCAGAGGAGAAGGAGAGGCAGCCGGACGGGAAGATTTCCACGCCGTCGAAATACGAATCATTCAATTTTTTGCGGAGCCTGTTGATGAATACCTCGGCTTTGCTTTCGTCATACCCTGGCATAAGCAGCGTAAACTCCTCGCCGCCGAACCGGGACGCCACAACTCCGGCCGCCTGGGCCTCAACCTTCAGATAATTTCCGAGAAAGCCGAGCAGCATGTCGCCCTTCAAATGTCCGAACTGATCATTGTATTTCTTGAAATCATCAATATCGATCATCGCCAAAGACAAAGGAGATTGACTGGCCTTCGCTTTTTTGATCTCGTCTTCGAGCAGGCTCTCGAAATAGCTGTGGTTATACAATCCTGTCCGCTGGTCCTTGATGGCCTTCTCCTGAACCTCGTTGTACATCAGGAACAGCTGCTTGAAGGAATACGAGAGCATGACGCTGAGCCCGATGAACAGCGTGAGCCCGAAGACGCCGTTATGTACGATCAGAACGGATAGAACCAGGGAAAGGATCAGTGTGCTCAAGTAGACCAGCAGCGTATCCTTGATAAAGGATTTGAGAATATCATATAGAGAGCCTCTGTACAGTAAATAATAATAGAATCCGAGCAGAAGCACATTAATGATGAAATAGATGAGAAGGGCTGCCAGATAAGCGCCGAAATGATTGTTGAGAATAGGCCCTGTCTGCCCTCCGGCGGCTTTGAACACCAAAGAGGAGCCGACGATCATAAGGGTGTATATGCAGAAGTTAACAAAATGCTTCCAGAACGGCACCTTCCTGTCATAGAGAGCGATTGCGATTGTATTAAACAGGATGACAGAGAGGGCGAACGGAGCGCCATAAATAAATATGCACGCCAAATAAACGGAGGAATCCATTGATTGCAAGTTGCCTTCAGGAGGGAGCTGGAAGGTGAAATAATTCAATATCAGCGCGGCGCCTAACATGGCATAAACCCATACCCACTGCGAAGGAGCGTAATTTAAAAATTCTCCTTGATGTACGATCATAAAGGTTATACAGCCCATCAGTGAAATAAACACAAAGTACAGCTGTCCTGATAGCTCTCTGGAGATCTGAGCGCGCTTGAATAGGGACATAATGGTTTCTCCTCAATAAAGCATGTTGTTTTCTACACATTTTAAGATATATTGCAGGGCAAAACAACGAAAAAGATGTAAAAAAACAGGCTGAAAATTCCAGCCTGTTTTTTGTGAGATGCTTATTATCCCAATCTGTAACCGGAAGTCAGGGCGACAACAACGGAAGCAACGATGATCGCATTCAGCACGATGCGGGAATACTTGATTTTATCAGTTTTCTTCATAGTTCTCCCTCCTTTCCAGGTAGTTTGATGTATGATTAATTTTGCGGTTCCACATGTTCAGGCTTGCCTTGCTTGCGCATGATGTTCTTAACGGCGGTATTCTTACCGGAAGTCATGAGATGAACGATGTAGAAGAATATTCCGATATTCATGATAATATCGCCGATGCTGATAACCTGTGTTCTCGGATATGGCGGAGATAATGGAATGATGTCGCCGAGGAATGCAAGACGCGTTGATGCATCCATCAAGTAATGCTTGGTTGTCGCCGTCGCATCCATGAGCATGTCCACATAGACAGGATCCAGGACAGATGCGGCGCTCATTGACACCGGCATTCTGCCGCCGTTGACGGCCATGACGAGGAAGTTAAGGAACACCCCTGCCAGTATGCTGCCGAAGCCCTTCTGATCCCGGTTCATCCATAGGAAAATCATGCCTGCAACGTAGATGAGCATAAATATATATCCGCTCGCGTCTGCCAACCAACCGATATTCTCTTGAAAGCGGAATATGAGCAGCTGCACAATCAGGAGGATCGGGAATATAAGGCCGCCCTTCAGGCGAATCTTGCTGAATTGCTGCAGTCCGTGACGGAAACCGCCCCGAATCAGTCCGACAAGTATCCCTAATATAATACCGTCAAATACCATGATCGAATTCCTACTTTCATCATTCATTACTTCCGTAATAAGAGAGTTCGACACTGGATTGGTAATTCCTGCAACAATATTCAAATTTTATGGAAAAAATTTTGAGGATGCTGGGGAGATGTTGTCCGAAATTGTATGAATTGCAATTAAAGCGTTGATATTGTTTTCATTATAGCAAAATTAAAGGATAAATCTTCCTACTTTTTTCGTGTTTTTATTGCAGAAACATGCGTAATCATGGACTTTACATACCTACCGGGGGTATAGTACAGTGAAGATGTGTAAGATGAAACGATCGATAGGAGGAGGAGCATCATGAAACAAGTGACGTTAACCGTAGAAGGCATGTCCTGCAATCATTGCGTAAATTCGGTTGAAGGCGCGCTGAAGAATGCCGGAGCTTCGGGAACCGTAGATCTTGCATCAGGCACCGTAAGCATTGAATATGATGATTCCAAGGTAAGCCTTGACGCGCTGAAGGAAGCCATCGAAGATCAGGGATACGACGTCGTATCTTAAGGGAAGGCAATGGATTAATCCGTAGGCTGTCAGCTTCGGGCTGAATAGAAACCGGCTGCTATCTCGCCATAGCACGCCGGTTTTTTTGCGGTGCTTCCCTTCGTATGCTGGCGGGGCGCGGAAGCTTGCGGCTCCAAGTCCAAAGTTACATAATAGATTGAAAGTACCACGCAAGGGGATAATGACTTTTGGTACAACTATGCATGGCAAGTCGGTCCGAGCGATCAGCTTTCGTGCGGTGCGCCATCATGGTTTAACTGCGAATGCCAAGCGAGGAGGCAGACAGGTATGTGCACAGAATGGAGCATTTGCCTGGAAAGGATAGTATACCTCATATTACAAAAGCCTAGGAGTGAGAATAGCTGATGAACGATACGTTGTCCTTGTTAATGAATCATCGATCGATTCGGAAGTTCACGGACGAGCCTGTGACGGAGGAGCAGCTGAAGACGATTGTGGCGGCCGGGCAGATGGCATCCACGTCCAGCAATGTCCAGGCTTACAGCATTATCGCGATTACCGATTCGGAGAAGAAGAGAAGATTGGCGGAATTAGCGGGAAATCAGGCGTATATTGTGGAATGTCCCGTATTTCTCGTATGGTGCGCGGATCTGTACCGGCTGAAAAAAATAACAGAGCCCCATGTCGGCGACCAGCCGACGTATGAGGATTCGACCGAAAACTTCATCGTTGCGACGGTAGACACTGCGCTCTCTGCGCAGAATGCCGCCATCGCCGCGGAATCGCTCGGACTCGGCATCGTTTATATCGGCGGGATCCGCAACAGGATTGCCGAATTTGCCGAAGCGCTCGATTTGCCGGAGCTGGTCTATCCCGTATTCGGCATGTGTCTCGGCCATCCGGACCAGCAGCCGGGCCTCCGCCCGCGTCTCCCCGTGGAAGCGGTGCTGCACCGGGAAAGCTACGACCGGGCGACAATTGAAGAAGCGAAGCGATATGACCAAATCTCCGCCGAATACCTGTCCAAGCGGACGAACGGCAAGAATCGCACGCCTTGGTCGGAGCTGATGGGCAAGCGCCTCGCCGAGCCGGTGAGACTGCATATGAAGGAATTCCTGGAGGGGAAGGGCTTCATGAAGCGGTAGGCGAGCGGCAGAATGAGGGCCAGGCATAACTGGACGATACAGCCGCGAGGAGCCCGGATAAAGGGAGAGTTTTCGTCCGCTTGTCCTTCCAATATCCAATAGGAAAAACCTATTTATCAATACGAAATCAAGCCGCAGGTGGATTGCTGTTGCAGCCAACCTGCGGCTTTTTCATTCTGCTCCAATCGAGGAGGGGGTTCTCGTACAATTACACTAATCGGCGGAGCCCTGCTGGCGGTATTGGCCTGGCGTCACGCCTTCGAGCTTCTTGAACATTCGATTGAAGTACGAGGGCTGGTACCCCGCGGCCTCCGCGATTTCATGAATCCGCAGGTCGGTCGTGAGCAGCAGCTCTTTACAGCGGTTCATGCGCACGGTTGTCAGATAGTCCACATAGTTCGTGCCCGTCATCTGCTTAAACGCTTTACTTAGCTGAGATACGCTGACGCCGGCTTCCATGGCGATCGTATCCAGGGACAGATCCTGCATCCCGTTCTGTTCGATTTGCTCAAGCACGTGTTCCACCAGGGATTTCATGGAGCTGTTGAAATTCTTCTTCAGCTGATCGAGATAGGGCTCGATAATCTCCCTTTGGAACCAGTCCACGCAAGCTTTGGAATCGCGGAGCAGGGACAGCTGCTCCTGCAGATTGGAGAAGTCGTACACCTGGTAAGGGTTCAGTCCGGCCTGCAGCATGGAGCGATGAACGCTGGTAAGCAGCCGCATCAGCCCATGATGGACATGCCATTCCGAGCCGCCTCCCGCCTGAAGGGCCGTGACGAACCGGCTTAGGGACCGCCGTGCATTGTCGTGCAGCCCCAGATTCAAGGCATGAATGAACTCCTGCTCCAGCTCCAGCGGAAAGTCGACCCAGTCATTTTTCTGGGACAGCACCGTTTCGGCCTCAAGCACCTGACTGCCGGCATCGAAGGAGCGGTAATGCAGCGCCCGCTTGGCCTGCTCCAGCAGATGGGGAACATCGGTCCATTTCCGGCTCGGCCCCCCAAGCACAAGGGTTGCCGTCATGCGCAGCGTATCCCGCAGGGCGCGCATGATCTGATCGCACAATGATTTGATGATGTCGGCACGCCCGTCATCTGCATCGGAGGAGGCCGGGACGATCAGGATGACGCCGAAGGAGCCGTCAAAGAAGTTGATCGGATGAACGTAGGCCTTCAAATCCTCCGCCAGCTCTTGAATGACATTCAGGGCGGCGTAAGTAAGGAGATGCTCATCATTTTCCGTTAACGGTGTCCGGTCTTCCCCGTGCGTATGCTGCTGAAGGACAATGGCCGCAAACTGCTTGCCGGTAATATCGAGCTCCATTTCCTGCAGCTTTGCCGCGTATTCACTCTCGGTCAGATGGGCAGCCTGTCCGCTCAGAAATTGATTGATATAAGCCTCGCGAATCGCCGGCAGCGATTGGCTCCACTGGCTCTGCATCGTGGAATGGGAGAACCGGTACTGCTTCCACTCATTTTCTATGTAATCGAGCTCATTATACCTTGCGCCGGGCTTGGCTTTATCGCTGCCGATCATATGGAGCATTTTCCGGATCGGACGGTACATGCTCTTGGACGCATACCAGCTTATTGCCAAGGAAGCCGCGAGCGCAAAAGCAAAGCAGATCAGAATGATATGCGTGTACGGTTTTGTCGGTGCGATGATTGCCGATTGCGGCGTACCGGATACATAGGTCCATTGCCGCTGCATCTTTTCAAATTGAACGGTATTTACAAGCAATACATCCTGTGGGATCCGAACCTTCATCCGCAGCTGATTGGAGGTCTGGACGTCTTCGCGTCCGCGCAGCATCAGCTGCTCCCGGATCGCTTGCATCGCCTCCGGCATTTGGCTGCTCATCCCGGACTCCCCGATCACATGGCCCTGGTCATCCAGCAGGAAGGATACATTCTCGCTATTGCGGATAACGTGCAGCTTCGATGGGTCAATGTAAATGACGATGGCCCCGTACGGCGTATGGCCGTTGAACGGAAGCCTCATCACGAGCGCATGGGTGGAGCCCCCTTTGTTGAAAGGACGCTCAAGATCATGCACCCAGAACATATCGGCATCCCCGTCCATCAGACTCTTGAAGCTGGCCGCATCCTTTTCCCGGTCAAGCGATCGGAGGCCGAGATCAGGCTCCATGATTTTATTTTGCTTTTTGATATAGAGGTATACCTGGTCGACAAGAGGATCGGCATTCTCCACCAGGTTCAACGTATTGAACAGCTCGTCCGTCTCTTCAATATTCGATACAAAATCCATATCTGACAAGGAAGGCTTAAAGTGGGGCTTCACCACCATATTGAGCGCATATTGGACCAGCTGCGTGAACTGCTCGTCCACTTGCCTCGCAGCGTCGACCAAGGTTTCCTCGTTCCGCTGTTGATATTGATTGATCATATGCTGATTCCCTACATACAGATAAACGGCCGTTATGGCCGAGATGGGAAGGCATGTTAAGAGCACGGCAAGCGCTATGCTTCTCCAATACATAATTCCTTTGAAATCGGTTTCAAGATTTCTTGCCCTCATTGCATGAACCCCCTGGTTGGTTATAAACGAAATCAAAGGCTTGGTCGAAGTAAGCCGGGATGGATTAAGTATTATCATAACGAATGAGCGGTGCAGTGAAAAGGTCGTATCTGCCTAAATCACCTCCAGGAAAAAAAGTGCAAGAGAAGGAAATGGACAAGCCAAACCACTTGACGTATCAAGCTTTGCGCGGATGCTGCATCGATTGGAACGAGGGGAAGGGCCGGCGGAAAAAAAGTGAAATTGCAGGGAATGTTGGAACCGTTTACATTTAGAATGCGTTCCAAATGAACGGCAGATCGAAACGAGATGACGAGGCTGAAAGCGAGGGAATAACGATGAAAGAACTGGAGACCGTTCAGATCGAACCGAAGAACAGGGGAGCAAGCAGGAAAGCTCCCACTTCCGGGAAGTCCAAAACGAAGTGGGGACGGCTATGGGCGGATGTAGCGCGCGATAAATATTTGTATGTCCTGGCCTTGCCGGGCCTTATCTTTTTTATCATTTTCAAATACGTTCCGATTACGAATCTCGTCATTGCCTTCCAGGAGTATTCGCCGTACTTCGGGGTGCTGGGGAGCCCTTGGGTAGGCTTTGAGCATTTCATCCGCTTTTTCTCCAACAATGATTTCTGGATGCTGCTGCGCAATACGCTTGCGATTAGCTTCCTGAGCTTGATTTTCTTTTTTCCGGCGCCGATCATACTGGCTCTGATGCTGAATGAGGTTCGAAGCTCCCTTTATAAACGAACGATCCAATCGTTAGTGTATATTCCGCACTTTTTGTCATGGGTGCTGATCTATGGCTTGACTTATCTGATGTTCTCGCAATCCGAGGGCTTGGTCAACAAGTGGTTCATGTCCATGAATTGGGAGACGGTCGATATTCTCTCCAATCCGAACTACTTCTGGGCCATGCTTACGGCACAGTCCATTTGGAAAGAGATCGGGTGGGGAACGATTATATTCCTTGCGGCCATCGCCGGCGTTGATCCTCAATTGTATGAAGCGGCCGTCATGGACGGCGCGGGGCGCTTTAGACGAATGTGGCATGTTACGCTGCCGGCCATGCGCAATGTGATTATGATCCTGCTCATACTCCGCCTGGGAACGATCCTCGATACGGGATTCGAGCAGATTTATCTGATGATGAATGCGCCTGTCACCCAGGTGGCCGAAGTGTTCGACACTTATGTTTACAGGGTGGGGATCCGGCAGGGAGAGTTCAGCTACAGCACGGCTATCGGATTGTTTAAATCGATCGTCGGCGTCATTATGGTCGTTACCGCCAACCGGTTGGCCAGACGATACGGCCAGGAAAGTTTGTACTAGAACATCGACGAAGACAAGGAGGATGGAAGCATGCATGAGAAAGGTTGGAAGACGCGGCTCTTTAGCCTCGTAAATAACGGGCTGCTGCTGGTCGTCGGTCTGGCAACGATATTTCCCATTTACTATACCGTGATTCTTTCGTTTACGGATCCGGTGGAGTATTATCAACGAAGCCTGATTTTATGGCCGCGGGTCTGGACCCTGGATGCGTACAAGCATTTGCTGTCGAACGGATTATTTGTCAGCTCGATATCGGTGAGCGTGTTCCTGGCGACGATCGGCACGCTCCTCAGCCTGCTCGTTACGGGCGGGATGGCGTATGCATTGTCCCGTAAACGCCTGCGGTTCCGCAAAGCGATGATGATCATGGTGCTGCTCACGTTTCTCTTCACGCCGGGGCTCGTTCCGCTCTACCTGGTCGTCCGCAATCTGGGACTGATCGACAGCGTCTGGTCGCTTATATTGCCGAGCTTGACCAGTGCATGGTATGTCCTGCTCATGAAGGGCTTCTTCGACAGCATTCCGGTCAGCCTGGAGGAAGCCGCCATGATCGACGGCTCCAATGATATCGGCGTGTTCTGGCGCATCATTCTGCCATTGTCATTGCCTGCCCTCGTTGCCTTCGGATTGTTCTTCGCGGTCGGCTATTGGAATACGTACTTTAACGCCTTGATGTTCATTAACGACCAGAAGATGTGGCCGCTTCAGGTGCTGCTGCAAAATATGCTCGTCGATCCGACAACGATGGGATCAGGCAATGGCGGAGGGTTTGCGTTCCAAGTGAACCGGCAGGTTCCGACCGAAACATTGAAAATGGCGGCGGTCGTTATTGCAACCGTGCCGATCATGCTGGTGTACCCATTCCTGCAGAAGCACTTCGCCAAAGGGGCGATGGTAGGCTCCGTCAAGGAATGATTCGATATATGGTTACACATGGATACAACATCCATTATCCATCAGGTTCAGACAGAAGCCAATCCAATGATAAAGGGAGGTCCATTTTATGAAAACAATGAAGCTCAAGCCTGGAAAATCGCTTGTTAAGACGGCCAGCTTACTGATCTTGGCCAGCTCGCTCCTGCTCAGTGCATGCGGTGGCGGCTCGGGAGGCACCGCCAGCGGCAGCGGAGGCGGAAAGGATGGCGGAGAGCCGACAAGCATTACGATTCAGACTCTGAACTACGCGACTGAATTCATCGATAACACGAATCCTCTCTGGAAGGAGCTGGAGAAGCGAACCAACACCAAGCTGAACATCACCTGGCTGTCCCCTTCCACGGCGGAGGAGAAAATTAACGTCATGCTTGCGTCCGGCGACCTGCCGGAAGTAACGTTCGTCGAATCGATGCAGAACCCGCAGCTGCAGAAAATGCTGAAGCAAGGGGTGTTCTGGGACTTGACCCCGTTCCTTAAGGATTATCCGAGTTTAAACCGCGAAGAGCTGAAGGAAATGTGGGAGATCACGAAGGTCGACGGCAAGAACATGGTTATTCCGCGCTACTATCCGAGCTATGGCGGCGGCGTGTTCCCGATGATCCGCAAGGATTGGCTGGATGCGCTGGGACTGGAAACGCCCAAGACGCTCGACGAATTCTATAACGTGCTAAAGGCCTTTAAGGAGAAAGATCCGAACGGGAACGGCCAAGCGGATGAAATTCCGTACGCGGCCAACCCGGGCGCGCTTGCTTATATTTATAATATTTTCAACGAGACGCAAGGGGGCTGGAAGCTGGAGCCGGATAATACGCTATCTCCGATCATCACGTCGGATGCGTCGAGGGAGGCTATGCTGTGGATCAAAAAGGCTTATGACGATGGCCTGTTCCCTAAGGACTTCGCCATCATGAAGTTCTCGCAGGTCATGGATACGATGCGCAGCGCCAAGGCCGGAGTCGGGGGCATGTCCATGAACCATGCCTGGGTAACCGGTCAACCGGTGAAGGAGGTTGATCCGAAGGCGGACCTGATGCCGCTGGCTTATTTGGAAAATGCGAATGGGGTGAAATATACTCCTTCAGGCTCGCCGTATTATGGCGTATATCTGATTCCGAAGAAGGTTCCGGAAGCCAAGGTGAAGAAAATTCTGGAGTTCTTTGACTACGGCTACAGCGTGGAAGGCAACGAGATGCTGACGTACGGCCTCGAGGGCGTTCATTACAAGGTAGAGAACGGCAAGAAGGTGGCAACGCCGCAAGCGGCAATCGATAAGACGGGAGACGGAAACCTGAACAATATGATTCATCTGGTGAGCGACGATATGGCGATCAGCGCCGTGGGGATGCCGGATGAGGTATATCAGCGCAACGTGGAGATCGTAACGGAGCGCAAGACGGTCAAGGTGCCGAATCCTTCGGCAGAGCTGTATTCGGAGGCGTATAATAAATACTATCCTGAAATCTCCAAGAAAGTGGAAGACATGCGCGTCATGGTCATTACGGGCAAGGAGCCGATTGAAGCGTATGATCAATTGATCGAAACGATCAAGAATGATCCGAAGATGGCGGAAATTACGGAAGAAATGACTAAGGCGTATCAGGAGAAGTACCTGAAATAATTTTATAGAGGCTGTTCAAATTTCGGTGCTGAAAAGCCGGCGACTTGAACTCGCATCTATATATGAAAAAGGCCGTCCGGGCAGAGAAGACTCTGCTCATGGACGGCCTTGTTTTTATGTGAAGGGGCGCGCTAACTTCAAGCCCTGCAGTGATTATTCCGTATTATAACAGGCTTCCGAGCCTCTGTGTTATGCCTCCCTGATGTCTAACATCAAACATTCTAGAATTTTACATTAAAGTATAAAATATTACATAAGGGAGGCATAAATCATGAAAACGAAGGACGGCATGAAATTTGATATCGAGCGAGAGAGAAATAAGCTTCATAAGATGAAGCAGCGATATCGTGATTTTAATCATCCCAAGGTCCTCGAGCAATCGGCGGTGCTGGACGAGCTGATTAATCAGTATAACCGCTTCCTTCGGGAGGACAAGCCGATTGCATAAAGATTGACTTGAAGCGGTTTACCGAAACGCAAGATTCATAGATTCCGATTTCACATTACTCCGCGAACCATGGATAGTATATCAACCGTCGAAACCAACGAAAAGCTGCCTTCGGCCAGCATGTATCGTTCGCTTTTATAGTCCGTACAGCCGCGCGGCATTTCGATACAGCTGTCTGCGCGCTTCCTGTTCGGAAATCCCCTGCAGCTCGGCCCAAGCGGCAGCGGCAAGGGCGGTCATTTCCGGTCGGGTCGTCTGCCCTTGAAGGGGACCCTCGAACGGCCAAGGACCATCCGTCTCGGTCATGACCAGCTGCGGAGGATACATTCTCGCAATATCGCGGATCTCTTCTTCATAAAGGATATCCGGCGTAAAGGAGATATGATAGCCGCTTGCGGCCATCCGGTCTAACGTATCGCGTGAGCCCTTGAACCAATGAAAATGAGCGCGGGCGATCCCGTAGGCTTCGAGCAGATCGCATGCGGTATCCGCATCCTCATACACGGCGTGCAGAATGATCGGTTTATCGTGCTTCTTCGCAAAGGCGACGAATCTTTCGAGCAGCTCGATATAAGGCGCGTTGTCCCACGAATGTCCTGCTGACTCAGCCTCCAGTCTTGCATAATAGGGGAGGCCGACCTCCCCGACCGCCACCATGTCTTGGACATGGTTCTCCATCCAGCGAAGCAGCTCTTCGGTTTCGTCCGGAGAGGGGAGAGGCTGCTCCGGGTGATAGCCGAAAGCAGGCTTAATGGAGTCCCCGTAGATTCGCGACAGCTCCAGATTGCGTTTGCAAGAGGGCAGATTCATGGACACGGTGATGATGTATTGGACGTTTCCCATCGCGAGCGCCGAGGCGATGCTCTCCTGATCGGCAAGCGAATAGCTGTCGAGATGGATATGCGTATCGATGAGCGGGATATCCGCGCGATCATACGTTTCAAGCGGTAATGAGGTTGAAGCTGTTCCGGATGCCATAATGAGCCCTCCTTTCGTTTCCAATGTTCTTACAGTTTGTCTCTACATATATTATATAGAAGCTATTCTTTACATATCCGGCTCCGTGCCGGAACCTATAACAGCCGCCGGCCGCTTGCTTATGCATGCAGCCGGCTGTTCCGTCTGAGGAATGGGATCTGAATCCGCATCAAATGAAGTTGGTATAGCACGCATACCGAAGCTTCCGAGGAATGGCAAGTTAACATTTCCTACAATCGGCTGAAGCATAACAAATCTGCACCTGACAGCGGCTGAAGCATAACAAATCTGCACCTGAAAGCGGCTGGAACATAACAAGTCAGCATCTTGAATGCAGCCGGAAGCATAACAAGTCAGCGTCCTGATAGCAGTCCCTGCTAGTCAATTGCGCTTCTGCTGCTCCTGCCGCAGCACGGCTGAAATCTCGGATTTCAGCTCGATGAAGGACGGATCCAGCAGCAGATCCTCCCGGCGAGGACGGGTGAACGGAACCTCGACCCGTTTCAGAACCGAGCCGGGACGCGCGGACAGAATATAGATGCTGTCCGAGAGCAGCAGCGCCTCCTCAATATGATGGGTGATCATCAGCACCGAGCGCCGCGTGTCCTCCCATATATCGAGCAGCCAGCGCTGCATGTCGCTTCGGGTCAGGGCATCGAGCGCGCTGAACGGCTCATCGAGGCACATGACCTCCTGCGGGCTCATGAGCGCCCGCAGAAATGCCGCGCGCTGCTGCATCCCGCCTGATAGGGTATGCGGATAAGCCTGCTCGAAGCCGCCAAGCCCGGCCCGTTCCATCCAAGCGCGGGCATGGGCGCGAGCGGAAGCTTTAGAGATCCCCCGGAGCTCCTCCGGCAGCAGGACGTTGTCCTCAATCGTCCGCCACGGGAACAAGGCCGGCTGCTGGGGCATATAGGCGATGCGGCCCTTCTCCCCGGTGACCTCCCGTCCCTCCATGAGGACCTGGCCGGCATCAGGCGCAATCAATCCGCCGATGATGTGAAAGAGCGTGCTTTTTCCGCTGCCGGAAGGGCCGATGATCGATACGAATTCCCCTGGAAGCACCCTAAGCGACAGCTCCTCCAGCACATGCACTTCACTGCGCCGCTCGCGGAACACCTTGCGAATCCCCCGGACCTCCAGGGCAGGAGCGGGGGCGGCGGCTGCGCCGCCGGTTGAATTCAAGACGGAATCAGTCGCTCGCTGCGGCATATGGGCAGCCTCCCTTCTTTATTAAGATCCCTGATTTCAACCTTATCTGTAACCTGAATTTGAAAGAACCATTTATAATCTGGGGAGCAGTCGCGATGCTTAGAGGAACCCTGCATGTATTTGCCCCGCATCCCGGTCCAATCGTTCAACTTATGAAGCAGAGAGCATCTATATAGCCAAGCCATGCCAATCAATGCTTCCGGTTCCAGCGGATCAGCCGTTTTTCCAGCAGGGTAATAACGCCTACCATGAGCAGGCTGAGCAGCACGATAACCAGAATGGCCACGAATACGCGATCGGTCCGGTACCCGGATTTTTGCAGCATCATATAATAGCCGATTCCCCGGTCAGACCCGATCCATTCCCCGATGACCGCCCCCATGACCGAATACGTGGCCGCGATCCGAATCCCGGAGAAGATGGATGGCAGCGCGTGCGGAAGCTCCAGCTTGGTGAAGATTTGCCACGGCGTGGCTCCCGTCATCTGCATATAATTCATCATCGTGCGGTCGGTCCGTGCCAGCCCGTCGAGGGCCGCTACGGCTACGGGGAAGAAGCAAACGAGCGTAATGACGATGACCTTCGGCAGCATGCCGAACCCGAACCAGATCATGAGGAGCGGGGCCAAGGCGATGGTCGGCACGTTCTGGCTTAAGATGAGAAGCGGATAAAGGGCTGTTTTGAGAAAAGGTACCCTGTGCAGAGCCAAAGAGAGCAGGAGTCCGATACCGGTTCCGATGGCAAATCCGATCACGGTTAACTTTAGGGTAGCCCAGGTGTGTTCCATAAGTCCCGACGCCCCGGTGATGGCTTCATGCCCGATAGCCGTCGGCGAAGGCAGAATGAATTTCTCGATATCGAACATCCAGACCGCAGCCTGCCACACGATCAAAAAGAAGAGGACCGCCACGACGGGCGGCCATATCGAGCTCCACCAGCTTTTCATGGACGGTATTTCTCCGTGAGCTTATCCATGCTGATGCCCTGCGGATGATGTGCGATTTTGACTTGGGAGATGATGCTCGGACTCCCGGCTTTCACCAGCGCATCATGCATGCGCTCCACGATACGGAGCAGCTCGGGCAGCTCGCCTTCCATCGTTGTTTCCAAAGCATGGACCTCGTATTTGACGCCGGAATCCTGGATTACCTTTATGGCTTCATCCACATAAGGGATGCTGTCTCCGCCGTCCGGCGTACGCGGAATGACTTGAATGCTCAGCAGTGTATTCGCCATGAGTCAATCGTCCTTTCGTATATGGGTTCTCATTTGCACGGCCGTTAAGCCTCATGCCGATGAGCCGCGAAGCAGCATTGCAATGCTGCGGGGAGTGCTTCTCCTATTTGTCAGGCAAAAACTCATTCGTAAACGCGCGCTCCGCGTCCAATTCCTTCTCCAGCAGCTTGCGCTCAAACATCCAGTCGGCATATCCGGACCAAACCTCGGCCTTCTGCTCGCCCCAGCGCGGCGCGTCATCTTGATAGCGCGGGCTGAGCCACTTCTGGCTTTCCAGCACCAGCTCGGCATCCAGGTCGGGAACTGCCTTCGACAGCAGTGCCGCGGCATCTTCCGGATGGTCTATCGCATATTGATAGCCTTTGGACGTTGCGCGCATGAACGCTTTGACAAGCTCCGGGTCATCCGCGATCAGCTTCTCGTTCGTTACGATGACCGGCGTATAATAATCCAGCTGTTCGGAATAATCCTTCACGTAGATCATGTCCAGCGGCTCGCCGCGAAGCTGGGCTTCAATGCCTGTCCAGGCATAGTAGATCCAGGCGAAATCAATATCCCGCTTAACCGCCGTAAAATAATCGGCGTCTCCGATGTTCACGATGTTGACCTTGTTCACATCGGCTCCATCGATCTCCATGATCGATTTCATGACGGCTTCCTCAATCGGAGAGCCCCAGCCTCCGTAGGATTTTCCTTCAAAATCGGAGGCCTTCTGGATGCCTCGATCCTTCGGTGCAGCGAATCCGGACGTATTATGCTGAATGATGGCTGCGATCGAAACCAGCGGCAGCCCCTGTGTCCGGGCGAGCGTTACGCCCTCCTGATAGCTGATGCCGAACGGTACGTTGCCGGAAGCGACCATCGCATCGGTTCCCCCGGAGCCCGGCTGTACGATTTGCACGTTCAGCCCTTCCTCCTCATAATATCCGAGCTCCTTGGCTGCATATAATCCGGTGTGGTTCGTGTTCGCCGACCAGTCCAGCATCAATTGGACATCGCGGAGCTTGGCCGGCTGTTCTCCTTCTCCGGCAGTCTCTTGCTTGCCGGGCGCGCTTCCGCCGTTCTGGCCGCTTGCCCCGCAGGCGGAAGCGACCAGAAGCAGGACGCAGGCGAGCAGCAGAGAGAGCCATGTACGTTGTTTCATCGTGTTTCTCCTCTCCTTATATGTCTTCCATTTTCCGTATTAACTTCATAACAACAACAAAAAACGCCCCGATCGTATCGGAGCGCATGACGGCGTAAGTATATACTACGGCTTATGAACAGCCGCAATCTTATGGCTTCCTACGCTGGCATTACCCAGATCAGGTATAAGGGTCAGTATCTCTATGGGATACACTCTCAGCCGGCCGATTCCAGCTCCCCCGGTATTTATGAAGTTACGGGTTATACTTCCGTTATTATAGACCTACCGGAAGCACCTGTCCAGTACGGGAACGCCCCATGCCTGAAGGCGATTTTCTACGTTCGTATAGGTCGCCGGGATGAGTGGCTGTCCAGGCATGGAAGACCCGAATGATCCAGGCGACCCATAG
Source organism: Paenibacillus sp. FSL M8-0142 (assembly GCF_038597315.1). Classification (NCBI taxonomy): domain Bacteria; kingdom Bacillati; phylum Bacillota; class Bacilli; order Caryophanales; family Paenibacillaceae; genus Paenibacillus; species Paenibacillus sp. FSL M8-0142. The sequence continues at coordinate 6,053,231 of NZ_CP152008.1, read as the reverse complement.
GAGTCTCTATATGCGGGCGGGCAACCTTAGACCTGGCCTGTTAGCGCTGGAAAAATTCAATCCATTCGCCTTCCGGACCGTGCACGAAGAAATAGCGGTAGCCGTTGGGCAGCGTGACGATTTCCTCATCCAGATGCGGAACGTCCAGCTCCTTCACCCGTGCATATTCCGCTTCAATGTCGTCCGTGCTGACGGCAAAGTGATGCACCGTTCCCTCCGCAGGAAGGGAGTCGCTGTATCCTTGAATCAGCTCGACCTCGGTTTCATCGCTGCCGTTAAAGCCGAGGAAAGCCAGCTGGATGACACCGTTCGTGTGCGTCAGACGGTCCTTGAGCTCAAGGCCGACCACCTTCGTATAGAAAGCGATCGTTGCTTCCAGATCCCTTACGACAATGCCTACATGGTCCAATCGTCTTTGTCCCATTTTACAAGAACCCCTTCCATGAAACTATGCTAGGATATAAAACCAAAGATACGTTGATATGAAAGAATAATACTACATAAACCCCATGTGTCAAGTGGGGATTGAGTGACTACAATCCCGGGACAATTCCGCAAATAACGATTCTACGCGGCCTATATGCCTATAAATATCCAGTTGTTGGGCGCTTCTTTCTTTACTTTTCCTCGGGCTAAAAGTATGATTGGATATGGAAACGCTTTAATTCGAAAGACCTATTCATCATGAATGACCAAGCCTACCTTTTGTTTCAGGGAGGGATATGAATGAGCCCGGGTCCATCCGATTCCATATATATTCGGCTCGCGATTGGATACGCATTGATCCAATGGATATTGGCCCTGTGGATGCCGGACGCTTTATTGCTTCACCGCATCTTAGCCATTATGGCTCCGATAGCCGCATTCGCGTATTTGATCGGGGTGATTGGCAGTCGGTATGAGCAAGGCCATCTTCGCAGATTTTGGCTTCTGATTGCAGCCGGATTGGCCGGCGATGCAATAGGGCGCATCCTGTATGCGGGTGATGAATGGATTGGAGGGGTGTTTGGCGGATCCATCCGGCTGGCGGAACTGTTCTGGAGCTTGGAAGCTCTATTGTTCGCCGGTGCCCTGATTTACCTGTTCAGACGAGTGCAGGGTCCGCTGCGGGGCGCTCGGTTTACCCTGGACATCATCATTGTTGCGATTACCTTGATGACGGTGGGGTGGGAGTATCTCATTAAGCCGGAGATGGAGAGCGGGACGGATACCGTCTGGAGGTCGGCCGGAGGAGCGATGCTCTATCCGCTGTGCGGAATCGTACTGATGTTCTTTACGCTGGTCGTGTATTTTAACACTAAGCAGCTGCACAAGCGGGCGGTCATCTTCCTGTGCCTTGGTGGAAGCGCATTTGCGCTCGGGGATGTCCTTCGGATCTTTCTTGATAGTTTCATGAACATCGGAGCTGGCCTATATGTATATCCGCTGCACACCCTCTCTGCATGCTTTATCGGCTTTGCGGGTGGACAAACGCTGCCTCGAAGGGGGAGGAGATCCCTATCCGAGAAGAAGCCGTGGCCGGCAGGAACCTTGATCGTACGATATTTGCTGCCCTACAGCGTCCTTGGCGGAATGTTTGCCCTGATGGCCCATCGGTTCGGGGGATGGAGCGGTCTATTTACCGGCTTGACCCTCTGCTTCATTCTCATTTTGATCAGGCAAATCCTGATTCAGGTCGAGAATGACCGCTTGTTCGAAAGGCTGCATGTCAGCCTGCAGAAGAGTGAATCGCTCGCGCACCGCGACGATTTGACGGGCCTGTATAACCGTCGTTATTTTAACGCCAGGCTTTCGGAAGCTTTGGGCGAAGCAGATCGGGCCGGTTTCCGTGTCGGACTGCTGTATATGGACTTGAACCGTTTTAAGCGCGTGAATGACAAGTATGGGCACCGTGCGGGGGATTTGCTGATCCAGAAGGTGGCGCAGCGCCTCCATTCGCTGGAGTCAAAGGGCGTAATCGTATCCCGGCTCGGCGGCGATGAATTTACGGTTATGCTGTATCCGGCCGGAGAGGATCAGGAGCTGATCTGGATGGCGGAGGATATCTGGACGCTGCTGAGCGAGCCCTATGAGCTGGAAGGAACCGAAATTTACACCTCGCCGAGCATCGGGATTGCGGTTTACCCCGATCATGCCAAGGATGACCAGGAGCTGATCGGCCGTGCGGATACGGCGATGTATGCGGCGAAGGAGCGGCATGCCCGGTGGCATTTTGACGTAGAGCAGACCATGCTGCTGCAGCTTCTTCATAAGAAAGCGGATTAAAAGGTGCGATTCCTTTGTCGGATCGTCGAAAGTCAGTTGTTATCGGCAATTCTTGTCGATTTTTGCTATATCAAGAGTCGCTTTAACATAGATATTACGCATTTGCAGTAAAATTAGGTCATAAGTTTGATAGAAATCCATAAAATGCAAAGAAATCATATTCTAAATGCCGATAAAGCATAGTGAGAGCTTGCTTGCCAAGGAGGACGAACATGATTTGCGACAATTGCAGCACCTTTGAAGCGATTGAGGACCAAGGAAGAACCGTTCATATGAAGCCTGCTCGGCAAGAGCTTGTGCGCTTGCTTGCACAGAACGGCTACACGGTGCAGGAACACAATGAGAGTTGTGCTGTGAACTATAAGGAACGTTCCGATCTGATCTCCATTATGGAGTGTCTGCAATCCCTTCCGCGAAATCTATGTGATGAGCTGTCCTTCTGTGTCACTGGAGGGGAAGCTCCGAAGACCCGGCATATTTGGACGCCGATGCAGAGGTTTGAGCTGCAGATGGAGCACTATGATATGGTGAACGTTATATTACATAAAGAATTTACGAGCTATATGCAGCCGATCGTGGATCCGTCCGAGCATATTGTTGCCTATGAATTTCTGCTGCGTCCGCTCAAAGGCGGGATCCCGTTTAAGCCCCATGAGCTGTTCGAAACGGCACGCAAGACCGGTTTGCAGGTTTTTCTGGATCAAGCGGCCAGAACGTCTGCGATTGAAACCAGCGCACAATGGCTTCCGAAGGGCGTGAAGCGCTTCGTGAATTTCCTGCCATCTTCGATCTACGACGCCCAGATGTGCCTGAACCATACCTTCCATACGATTGAACGACTCGGGCTCGATCCCGGGGATTTCGTATTCGAGGTGGTGGAAACCGAGAAGGTCGATGATGTCGGGCACCTGCAATCGATCTTCGAGGCCTATCGCAGCCATGGGATTTCGGTAGCGATGGATGACGTAGGGGCAGGCTACTCCACCTTGGAGCAAATGATCAAGCTGAAACCGGATTATGTCAAAATAGACCGAAGCCTGATCGACGGCTGTGATCAGAATCCAACCCAGCAAAGGCAGCTTGTGACCATTACCCATATGGCTCACGAGTTCGGGGCGATGGTGCTTGCCGAAGGGATTGAAAGACGGGAGGAATTTCATTTCTGCCGGGAAATCGGAATCGAGCTGTCGCAAGGATATCTGTTCGGAAAACCGTCCCAGCGACCTCCATGCGGTCCGGAGCCGCAGCTCATTTAACCAAAGCTAGCCCGGCGGCTTAGCCTGATCATCACAGTATTATTATAGTCTCAGTGAAGATACGGGTCCTGTCCGAGCGTGCCAACGGCAAGCGGAATATCCGTTTATATAAAGGAAGAAGCTCCGCACACAGGTGACGGAGCTTCTTCCTTTTCTGTCATGATAGGGCAGAGAACGGCAAAGTAAATCCTCAGACCGTCCCGAGCATTAGTCGTTTCTACAAGCCCTCAATGCTACACTCAGTGGATCCTACATCAGTGGATCCTACATCAATGGATCCTACAATCAGTGGATCCTACAATCAGTCGGTCCTACATGAAGCCCGGGCTGCTTGGGTCTGCCGAATAAACCGATCAAGCTCGCGGTGCTTTTACCTCGCCACGGCCGGCGATGCTGTATTCCTTGCCGCTGACGTTCAGCACGGCAGGCGTGTCGGTCTCGTTAACGATGATGGTTTCCTTGTCGGTCACCTGAACCTTCAGGCGGGCTCCGCGGAACATCACCTTGAACGAGAAGGAGGACCAGTGGCCCGGAATGAACGGATTCAGGTGGAGGACACCGTCTCTCACGCGCAGGCCGCCAAAGCCATGCACGACGGACATCCATGTGCCTGCCATGCTGGTCGTATGGCAGCCGTCTTCCGTATCGTTGTTATAGTTGTCGAGATCAAGGCGAGCCGTGCGCAAATACATCTCATAAGCCTTCTCCTGATACCCGAGCTCGCAGGCAAGTATCGCATGCACGCAAGGGGAGAGGGAGGACTCGTGTACGGTGAACGGCTCGTAGAAGTCGAAATTGCGCCGCTTTGTCTCCAGATCGTACCGATCGCCCAGGAAGAACAGACCCTGCAGCACATCGGCTTGCTTGATATATACGGAACGCAGGATCCGGTCCCAGGACCAATTCTGATTCAGCGGCAGGTGCGCAGGATCAAGCTCCTTGACCGGTACCAGCTCCTTATCCAGGAATCCGTCCTGCTGCAGGAAAATACCGCGTTCCGGATCCTCCGGATAGTACATTTTGCTGATGATGTCCTGCCACTTGGAGGTTTCGCTGCCCTCGAGCTCCAATTTATCGATCAGCTCAGCATAGCGCGAGGCTTCGTTCTCCTTGACGTAGGCCAGAACGTCCAGCGTATACTCCAGCGTCCAGCTGGCGATCCGGTTCGTGTACCAGTTGTTGTTCACGTTGTTCTCATACTCGTTCGGGCCGGTGACGCCCAGGATCATATAACGGTCCTTCGCAGGCACGTAATTGACGCGCTCCTCCCAGAAACGGGAAATTTCCACGAGAACCTCAAGCCCGTATTGGCCCAGGTACGAGAGGTCGCCGGTGTAGTTGACATAGTTATAGATCGCATAGGCAATCGCGCCGTTGCGGTGAATCTCTTCAAACGTAATTTCCCATTCGTTGTGGCACTCTTCGCCGTTCATGGTGACCATCGGATAGAGGGCGCCCTTCGTGAAGCCGAGCTTCTTGGCGTTTTCCTTCGCTTTTTCCAGATGCTTGTAACGGTAGATGAGCAGATTCCGGGAGATGCTTGCATCGGCCGTGCTCAGATAGAACGGCAGGCAATAAGCCTCGGTATCCCAGTATGTGCTGCCGCCGTATTTTTCTCCAGTGAAGCCCTTCGGACCGATATTCAGGCGGTCATCCTCGCCGCTGTATGTCTGGTTCAATTGGAAAATGTTGAAGCGGATCGCCTGCTGTGCCGCCACATCGCCTTCAATGACGATATCGCTCTCTTTCCATTTATCGCCCCAGGCGTCAGCCTGCTCCTTGAGCAATTGCTCGAACCCGGTCTGGACCGCAGGCGCCAGCACGGAACGGGCTGCGTCAAGCAGCTCACCGAGCCCGTGGTTGCGGGAAGTCACGTTAGCCACGTATTTATAGACGGTGATTTCATCATCCTGAGCGATCTGAACGCGCAGTCGGTTCGCCGCATACTTTTCCTTCTCTACCAATTCCGCTTGCAGGCTCAGCTTCTCGCCGTTTTTCACAATATCGTAGGACATGACGGAGGTGACGTGGAAATCGAGCTTTTTGGTTTTGACCGTCAGCGCGGCAGAGCCCTGAGAAGCTTCCTTGAACACTTCCAGCCAAAATTTCTCGTCATAGTTGGCATCCTTGTTCTTCACATCCCCATCGAGGTATGGGGTGATCGTCAGCTCACCGCTGAAATTCAGAGGAGTTACTTTGTAGCGGATGGCCCCGATCTCATGACGCACGATGCTTACGAAACGGATCGCTTCCACCTTCAATTCCTTGCCATCCTCCATACGCGCAGTAAAGCGACGGGCGAGGTAGCCTTCCTTCATGTTCAGCTCGCGGACGAAGTCCTTCACCGTGCACTTGGCCAGATCGAGCGGCGTGCCGTCAACTTCAATGCCGATCCCGATCCAGTTCGTACTGTTCAGCACTTTGGCAAAATATTCGGGATATCCGTTCTTCCACCAGCCCACGCGGGTCTTATCCGGGTAATACACACCGGCCATGTAGCTGCCCTGCAGGGAGGGGCCGCTGTAGGACTCCTCGAAGTTGGCGCGCTGGCCCATAAAGCCGTTGCCGATACTGAAAATACTTTCCGAAATTTCATGCGTATGCGGGTCAAAGCCTTCTTCAATAATTGACCATTCATCAAGCTTTAAATATTGTTTCACAATCATCGGCTCCTTTGATTTTAGGAAAATGGTTGCTAATGCAAAAAATATATGGATGATCGCTGCCGGAAACGGCGGGAGAACTGCTTTACTTCTCCTGCAATCCGAGCAGACGGTCCACCGTAAAGCCTTCGAGTGAGGAGATTACCAGATTGGCGCGCCCCAACGTTTCCGGCGATCCGATGCCGACACAGCGCATGCCGGCCCGGGTGGCGGCCTCGATTCCAGCCTCGGCATCCTCGAATACGACGCAGCTCTCAGTCGGTACGCCAAGCTCCCGGGCACCGAGCGTGAAGACCTCCGGGTCCGGCTTAGCCTGCTGGGTTTTCGTGCCGTCGATAATGGCATCGAAGTAGGGAGTTAGCCCCGTGTTGTTCAGAATCAGAATCGCGTTCTTGCTGGCGGACCCGAGCGCGACCTTTATGCCGCGCTCCTTCAGCGACTGAATGAACTCCAGCGCGCCGGGCAAAATTTCCGAGGCGTCCATGGTGGAGATATACTCCACGTACCAGGCGTTCTTTTTCGCGGCAAGATCCAGCTTGGTCTCCTCATCCGGGGCAAGCCCGCCAATCTCAAGCAGGATGTCCAAGGAAGCCATCCGGCTTACGCCCTTCAGTCGCTCATTGTCCTGCTCCGTGAACTCAAATCCCAGCTCTTCGGCAAGTCGCTTCCATGCGATATAGTGGTATTTGGCCGTATCAACCAAGACGCCGTCCAGGTCGAATAAGCATGCGGTGATCGATGACATGCAATTCCTCCTCATTGCGTAAAATCGTTGAAATGCGAATTAGTGCAAACGTTTGAACCAAACGTCAAAAATAAAGGAAGCACTAGGTGGCTTCTTTATTTTACAAAAATTGTTGGTGGCCTGACGGCAATAGCCGCCAAGCTTATGATTTCGGCATCGAGTACATCGATGACTCCCGGATCATCAAGCGATGCGGGATAATATAGCGATGGGGCAAGACCGTCTCGTCATCGTGGCGGATTGACTGGATCAGCGCCTGGGAGGCGGTGTAGCCAAGGTTGTAAATCCCGATGTCCACGCTGCTCAGCGGCGGTGTCGACAGCTCGGTCAACGAAATGTTGTTAAAGCTGATGATCGACACGTCCTCGGGAACCTTGTATCCAAGCTCGTGCAGGCCCCGAAGCACGCCGAACGCCACGATATCGTCGACGATAACGAGCGCGGTAGGGCGCTCCGGCAGATTCATGAAGAAGGACATGGCACGATAGCCGCTTTCCTGGAGAAACTCGCCTTCGACAACCCACTCCTTCCGCATGTCGAGCCCGGCATCCGCAAGCGCCTTGCCATAGCCCTTCATCCGGTCCTGGGATACGATCAGGTTAGGCGGACCGCTGACAAAGCCGATCCGTTTATGGCCCAGGGAGATCAGATGCTTCGTCGCATCATACGCCGCCTGGACGTTATCCGTATCGACCGATAGCAGGTCCGGATACTTCTCGCTGCGTCCGACCAGGACGAACGGATAATCGTTGGATTTCAGGAAATCGACAACGGCATCATCCTGTCGGGAATACAGCAGAATCGCGCCATCGACGCGGCGGCCGTTCAGCAGCCGTGATACCGCTTCGACCTCCTCCTTCTCATTGCCGCCCGAGCTGATCAGGACATCGTACCCGGAGCGGTTGGCTTGGGCGACGATCCCGCGGATCAGCTCCATGAAGAACAGGTTGAGAAACAGCTCTTCAGCCGGTTTGGGAAGAATGACACATATGCTTTCCGTTGTTTTGGAAACAAGGCTTTTTGCCATAATATTGGGGTGGTAGCCCATTTCCTCCATAATGTCTCTGACCTTCCGCGAGGTTTCGCGGCTGATTCTCGGGTGATTTGACAGCACCCTAGAGACGGTAGAGGGGGATACGCCCGCTCGTTTAGCGACATCTTTAATCGTCACAGACATAATAGGACCTCCAGTGGAACCGTTTGCGTTTTTTTGAAAACAAGAAAAGGGCAGCCGCTGTTTTTAGAACAGAATCAATAGCTCTTGCGCGAGCCGCGGTGCTCCTCTTCATTTCCATGTTGGGTCTGTAAGGCCCCAATTATACAAGGTTCAAGCTGATAATAAGCCGTATTCATGCGATACTTTAAACGGTTTCACACTGTAATATTAACGTTAATCGAAATGCTTGTAAATACGTATCCGGATCCGCCGAGCGCAATTATTCACAAACGCAACAAAAACGAAGATATTTACAGATATCGAGAGAAAACCCTATATTATTTTTGGAAAACTGCTGAAAACAACACAATACGGACTTGTGCAAACGATTTAACAATTTTGTGAAGTGATGTATGATAGGAGAAGTTCGAGTGTTTTACAAAATGATCATAAGCATAGCATGGGCAGTTGGACCAGGCTGTAAAAGGAAATCCGTTATGTTGATTTAAGAATTGTAACCGTTTTATTGGTAGATGTTAGGAAAATGAATTCAAACGTTTGCGCGTTGTTATGAGCTGTAGGCAAAACCGCTCTAACTTTAAGATTAAGGCAAAATTTAAGAATAAGACAAACAGGAGGAAGTGAAGATGATGAAGCAATGGAGCAGCAGGCGATCTTGGGCCGTCTGGTTTAGCTGCGTGGCGCTTGTAAGTGTTCTGCTTGCCGGGTGCAGCGGCAGCGGAGGGACTTCGGCGCAGGAAGAAGCCGGGTCGAAGGCGGGAACCGGGCAGGAGCAGGGACAGAACCCCGGCAAGGCGGAGACTGCCCAAGAGCCGGGGAAAGGAGGGGATACGAGCCCATCTGAGTCCGCGCAGGCGGAGGTGGATGAACAGCCGTCCGATGTATACTACGAAATTTTCGTGCGATCCTTCTATGATTCTGATGGAGACGGTTTCGGCGATTTGCGGGGAGTTATCGAGAAGCTCGATTACTTAAACGACGGCAATCCGGACACGACCGATGATCTGGGGGTCACCGGCATCTGGCTCATGCCGATTAATCCATCACCCAGCTATCACGGATATGATGTGACCGACTACCGGGCGATTCATCCTGACTACGGAACGCTGGAGGATTTCAAAGCGCTGCTGGCCGAGGCGGAGAAGCGCGGAATCAAGGTCATCATGGACCTGGTCGTCAACCATACAAGCACGGAGCATCCATGGTTCAAGGAGGCAGCCGCCGACTCGAAATCGCCGACCCGGGATTGGTATGTATGGGCCGAGGACCAAGGCAAGAAGCCGACGGGCTCGAGCGCAGCCGGCAGCGGCACCCCTTGGCATGAGTTAAACGGAGCCCATTACATGGGGACGTTCTGGGGCGGCATGCCGGACCTGAACTTCGACAATCCCAAGGTCAGGGAAGAGATGAAGGATATTGGAGCCTACTGGCTGGAGATGGGAGTAGACGGCTTCCGCATCGATGCGGCCAAGCATATTTATGAGGATCTGATGTCCGACAAGGGCGAGGCCACGACAGCCAAAAATACCGCTTGGTGGCAGGAGTTCCGCAGCCGCATGAACGAGGTGAACCCCGATGCCTACATCGTAGGGGAGATCTGGGACAACTCGGCAGCCGTTATTGCCCCGTACCTGGATAAGGCATTTGATTCGGGCTTCAATTTCGGTCTCGGCGAAAGCATGATCGGGGCCGTAACGAATGAGAAGGATAACAATCTGGCCTTCACGCTGGAGCGGACATACGGCTTGTTCAGCAAGGTATCGGGAGGCTCGTTTTCGGATGCGGCGTTCCTTACCAACCACGACATGAATCGTGTAATGACCCAGCTGAACGGCAATTTGGATCATGCCAAGATGGCTGCGGGCATTCTGCTCACCATGCCGGGCAACCCGTTTATTTACTACGGTGAGGAAATCGGCATGCGGGGAGCGAAGCCGGACGAACAGATCCGCGAGCCGATGATCTGGTCCAATACAGGCAGCGACAAGGGACAGACCACTTGGGAGCCGCTCAAGCATAACCGGGGCGATCAGGTCGAAGGTGTGCTGCAGCAGACGGGCGATCCCGATTCCCTGTTGTCCCGCTACCGTACCTTGATCGCATGGCGCCATGAAATGCTTGCGCTAAATCGGGGAACGATCGAATCGTTTGCCTCCGGCAACGAGAGCGTGATGGCTTACGTTCGTCGGACGAACGACAGTAAAGCGCTAGTCGTCCACAATCTGTCCGGCAAGGAGCAGCGTGTGGAGCTGGCGGGAACGGGCGGCGACAATCCGTTCAAGGCGCTGGCCAAAACGACGGATGACCGAGCCGCGTTAAGCGGATCAAGCTTAGCGCTGCCGCCGTACACAACCGTCGTGTTGGAGTAGAGTCCGTAAGGGAAGCGGCTGCTATAGCTGCAGCAAGACCCCCGAGCCTTCGTATATGAGGGCTCGGGGGTCTTTTTGGATGCTTGCAATTTCATGACTTGCAATTAACGGTACGCTTCTAGATATCTTGCGGTTAAGGAGTCTTTGCACTCTAACAGTTCCCTCGGCTTGCCTGAGAAAAGCAGCCGCCCGCCGTCCATGCCCGCGCCGGGGCCAAGATCGATGATCCAATCCGCCTGGCGGATGATATCGAGATTATGCTCGATGACAATGACGGTGCTGCCTTGCTCCACCAGCCTCTCGATGACCGATACGAGCCTCTCGCAGTCGGACAGATGCAGCCCCGTCGAGGGCTCATCGAGCACATAGATCTCGCCGTGCTTGTCCAGTTCCGCCGCCAGCTTGACCCGCTGCCGCTCGCCGCCCGACAGTGTGCTGAGCGGCTGGCCCAGCGTCATATAGCCGAGACCGGTATCGTGCAGGCGCTGCAGGGCGGGGCGGATGTCTTTCTCCGGGAAGAAGGTCAGCGCATCGTCAACCGACATTGCCAGCACCTCGCTGACGTCTTTGCCGCGAAGGCGGTACTGCAGAACGTCATCGCGGAAACGGCGGCCCCGGCATGCATCGCAGACGGTGACCAGCTGATCCATGAAAGCGAGATCGGTCGTGATCGTTCCGGCACCGCTGCAGGCCGGGCAGGCGCCCTTGGCATTAAAGCTGAACAGGGATGCGCTAACATGGTTAGCAGCGGCATACAGCTTCCGAATCGGATCGAAGATGCCGGTATAGGTGGCGATGTTGGAGCGGTTCGAGGCATGGATGGCGTCCTGGTCGACGATCACCGTTTCCGGATAGCACTGAGGGAGCACGTGGTTGATCAGCGTGCTTTTGCCCGATCCGGCGACGCCGGTGACAACCGTCAGCACCCCGGTGGGGATGCGAACCGTGACATCGCGCAGATTGTGTAAGGCGGCGTTCGAAATCGTCAGCCACCCGGAAGGTTCCCGCACCTGTTCCTTTAACCGTGCCCGCTGCTGCAGATGCTTGCCGGTCAAGGTGCCGGACTCCAGAAGTCCTTCGTAATCGCCTTCGTAAACGATCGTGCCGCCGGCAACGCCGGACCCGGGGCCCATGTCGACGATATGATCGGCCAACCGGATGACATCCGGATCATGCTCCACGATCAGGAGCGTATTGCCCTTGTCGCGAAGCTGGAGCAGCAGCTTGTTCATGTTATGGACATCATGAGGGTGAAGACCGGTGCTCGGCTCGTCGAAAATGTAGGTGAGATCGGTCAAGCTGCTTCCGAGCTGCCGGACCATTTTGATGCGCTGCGACTCTCCGCCCGACAATGTTGCGGTCTCGCGATCCATGGACAGGTACCCGATCCCGACCAGCTTCAGCTGTTCCAGCCGGGTTATGCAGGCGCTTGCGATCGGTGCAGCCTCCGACTCGCGAATCCTCCGCAAAAATGCAATCAGCTCATCCGCCGGCATCCGTGAGCAGTCGGCGATGGAATAGCCGTTGATTTTGCAGGACAGCGTCTCTTGATTGAGCCTGCCCCCTTGACATTCAGGGCACACCGAGCGGGGGGCTACATCGTTGATCGCTTCCCTGTACAGCTGCGCATCTCGGGAATCCTTGCTTAGAAATGACCGCTCGATTCGCGGAATGACGCCTTCATAATAAGAGGTCGGCGGCCATTCCGGCGTCGGGTTCGGCGGCTTGAACCCGGATTGGTACAGGAGCAGGTCCCACTCTTCCGGACTATAATCCTTCAGCTTCCGGTCATTGTCGAATAATCCAGTGGCCGTATACCGCTTCCAGCGGAAATCGCCGGGACGAAAGGTCGGGAATCGGATCGCTCCTTCATTCAGTGATTTTTCCTTGTCGATCAGGCGATCGATCCGGATGACGTTGACTTTGCCAAGCCCCTCGCAGCGCGGACACATGCCCTGCGGATTGTTGAAGGAGAAGACGTCCGAGTGCCCGACAAAAGGCTGACCGATCCGTGAAAACAATAGCCGCAGCAAAGCATGGATATCCGTAGCCGTTCCGACGGTGGACCTTGCGTTGCTGCCGATCCGCTTTTGGTTGATCAGGATCGCTGCGGATAGATGCTCGATCGATTCGACATCCGGTTCCCCGTATCCGGGAAGGCGGTGCCGAATAAAGCTGGAATAGGTCTCATTCATCTGGCGCTGCGACTCGGCGGCGATCGTATCGAAGACGAGGGCGGACTTGCCGGAGCCGGATACGCCGGTGAATACCGTAATTCGCTTTTTGGGGATATCGAGACTGACGCTGCGCAAATTTTTATTTTTGGCGCCGATAACGCGAATGACATTGTTCGGATTTGAAGCGTTGCTCTTGTCCGAAATCAAGCTTGGACTCATGCTCGATTTCGTATTCGAGTTCATGTCTGATTTTTTGCCCGAGTTCATGTCTGAGCTCATGATTCATTCTCCTTTCCGGTTCCAGTCTTTGACCTGCTTACGGGAATAGCATATCTTATAAACATGACAATAATTGTCTACTTATTGGCAAGACCGAAAAGGAGGAGCAAGCGGTGTCCAAAGCCAAGCTGTTGATGGATGTGATTCTGTTCGTCAATGCCAAACGAAGCTTTACCGCCCAGGAGGTCGCCGATGAATTTGGCGTTTCGGTGCGCACGGCGCACCGATATTTGACCGAAATCAGCGATATGGGCGTTCCCTTATATACCGAGCAAGGACGTCATGGGGGCTACCGTACGCTCAGCAGCCGTGTTCTTCCGCCAGTGCTGTTTGATGAGGATGAGGTGTTTGCGATCTTCTTTGCCTTCCAGTCTTTGAAGCGCTACCGGTCACTGCCGTTTGAGCTGAACATGGATTCGGCCGCACGGAAATTGCTGGCGGGGTTTCCCGAGGATGCCAAAGCGATGATCAGCCGTTTGGAATCCGTGCTGGCCTTTTGGAGTCCGCGCCGAACGGCAGGTTCCCCTTTTCTGAAAGAAATGATCGAAGCAGCCCTATACCAGCGCGTTGTGAGGATCGGGTACCGCTCAAAGAACCGTACGAGTGACCGGGAAATTCAGCCGATCGGCGTGTATGCCCGCGACGGTCTGTGGTACATGCTGGCCGCCGAGGGGGAGACGGAGGAGCCGCGCTTGTTTCGGGCTGACCGGATCGAGTCCTGGACCCCGACGGACCGGTCGTGGGAGCTTGATATGACGCTGGAGGAATGGCTTCAGGAATACCCGATCCGGCAGCCGGTCCGCCTGTATGCGGAGCTCACAAGAGAAGGGGCCCGTCAATGCGCGAGCATCCCCTGGCTGGAGGATGAGGTGGTTATGCTTGAAGATAATCGCGGCGTTGTCGACGTGACGGTAGACCGCAGCGATTTTGAATACATAGCCGATGTGTTTCTCAGGCTTGGAACGGAAGCGAAGATCATCGAGCCTCAGGAGATTGTGGATTTGATCCGGGATAAGGCAAGGCGGCTCATCGCCCACTATGATCAGGGACGGTTGTGAGTGGGCTGCAGAGGTGTAGCTCTTCCTTTTTTACATGTTACAATGACAAATGATAGGTGCCGGAGGAACGAATCGCTGCCCCGCACCTTGGCGTTAGCGGCTGGAAGAAGCATTGCCGACATTTTGGTGGTGGAAAGGGAGATATCCATGAGCGCAAGCATTTTATATATCGAGGATGACCGCGATATCGGCGGATGGGTGAGTGATTTTTTGAAGGAAAAGGGCTATGGGGTGAAATGGCTCCAGAGCGGAGAAAAGGCAGTGGAAGAAGCTGCCCAATGCGCGGTTGTCGTCTTGGACGTCATGCTCCCCGGGCTCGATGGGTTTACGGTCGGACAGCGGCTGAAGAAGGCGTACCCCGGATTGCCGATTCTGATGCTGTCGGCCAGAACGTCCATCGACGACAAGCTCCAGGGTCTGGAATTCGCGGACGATTACTTGACCAAGCCTTTCCACCCGGACGAGCTGGCGGCAAGGGTCGAGGTGCTGCTGCGCCGTTCTGCCGTACAATCCGCCGAACCGGTGAGGGTCAAGCATTTGACGGTTTATGAGGGCGAGAACCGGATCGTCAATGAGGATACCGGAGAGGAAATTTTGCTGACCGGCAAGCAGTATCAGATTTTTATGTACCTGCTTCAGCATCAGGGCCGCGTCATGACCAAGGAGCAGATCTATGAATCGGTATGGGGTGAGTCTTATATCGAGGGGGACAAGACGTTGATGGTTCATATCCGTTACCTGCGCGAGAAGCTGGAGCGGGACCCGGCGTCCCCGGAAATTATCGAGACGGTCCGCGGGCTCGGCTACCGGGTGAAAGCATGAAAGGGTGGAGATCGAAGGGGCGGTTTCGCAAATCCCTGACGAATCGGTATCTGCTGCTTATTTCGGTGGCCATGATTTTCATGCCGATTCTGTTCCCGCTCGCCTCCGTGTTCTACTGGTTCGTTGCCAACACATTCATGGACGTGCCGCCGCTTCCCGACAAAAAATATGAGAACGGGACCGTATTGGAGAAAATGTGGCATAAGGAAGCAACCCAATTAGAAGGCGCATCGCCGGAGGAGATCGAGCAGAGGCTGAAATCGCTGCGGCAGGCTTATCCTGAAGTTCAGATGCTGTGGGTGGACAGCAATAGTCGAAAGCGGATCGAGCTCCCTGTGCAGGAGGATATGCCCGCGTTATGGAGCGCCCAGCATACCGTACAATTTATGAAAAATTCCGTCGGGGCCGATCCGTTCACGGTGGTCGCTTTTATCGGGGATGAGGGAGCGGACGAGGGCTTCATGGTGATGCGGATTCCGAGAAAATATATCAGCGTACAGGATCCGATCGCCAGCGAGACGACCCTGTACGGTTTATTCATGGCGACCATGTCCGGCCTCTTCATCCTGGTGTCCTGGCTGTTCTTCGTACGCATCCGCAAGCGGCTGCTGCGCCTCCGGAACGCAATGACATCCCCGAATGAAGCAACAGGCATCCCGCAGCCGGTCACGTTGACCAAGCTGGATGAGATCGGGCAGCTGGAAGAGGGCTACAACGATATGGTGAGCCAGCTGGAAGAGGGCCAGCGCCGCCAGCGCGAGGAGGAGGAGCTGCGCAAGTCGCTCATTGCGAGCTTGTCGCATGACTTGAGGACGCCATTGACGGTTATACGAAGCCATATTTTCTCGTTGGAGCGGGAGCCGCTCAGCGGGAGGGGCAAGGAATCGCTCTCCCTCATCGAGGCCAAAATCGGCGATTTGGGGGGATTAATTGATAACCTGCTATCCTATAATCTGCTCACGAGCGGCAAGGTGCAGCTAAACCTTGATGCGAAGGACGTTTTGAGACTGGTCAAAGAGAGTGCGGCCGCATGGTATCCGGTATGGGAAAAAGCAGGCATCGAGCCCGACATTGCTCTGCGCGAAGAGCCGCTGATCTGGAATGTCGATGTATTATGGTTCCGGCGGCTGCTCGACAATTTGTTTCAAAATGTCGTGCGCCATGCCCAATCCGGTAAGTATATCGGCATTTATACCGAGGAACGCCAAGTCGAAGGCGGTGAAGAGACCGGAGCGCTGATCATCTCGGATCGCGGCCCGGGATTCGGCAGCGAGTCCCATAACAAGGGCGCAGGCATCGGGCTTGCGGTCGTGGATTTCCTAGCGAAGGAAATGGGGTTAAAATGCGAGGTCGAGAGCTCCGGCGAAGGAACGAGAATCACCATCTGGAAGCCGGGAAGCGGCGGCGTTTACCCAGGGCAGGAGCTTAATCCCGGAGGGAAGCAGGTCCGGTTCGAAGTGGACGATATGTAATAAGCCGCGACGGCCTGTAAAGCTCATTCGGAAGTTGATGATCGTGATGACGCGCAGCGCCGTGAACAAGACAAATCATTGAGGTGCGAATGAAGGAGCCGGACGTTTCCGGGTCCTTTTTTTGTGCTGTTTGCCGCCTTAACTGCGGCATTTACCTAGGGGAAGGCTAATCCTCCCTTTATTAAAACAATCTCATAATCCAACGTGGGATATACAAGATCACATCCAGGATCAAAGTCACGTAATTGGAGAAGTTGTCTAGCTTGGTTCTTCCAGGCCAGGTTACCTTTTTCATGCGAATGACCTCATTTCGAATTGAATTGTCGGGCATAATCCATGAACGGGGGACGATAGCCAGCCTACAGTGCCTATAGAAGCCGCACCACTACCAGCAACAAGCACAGCTCGGACCTTAGGCTGTAACATGCCCTTATCCTGTTGGCCAGCGTCGACTAGCATGCATTCAGTGATTAAGCCCTAAGTGACCATACGTAATGAGGGATTGGAAGTTTCAGTAAATTTTAGATCATCATCAATCGACGAACTAATTATAGGAAAATAAAGCTCTGTATTGCATAATCTCATACCCGCCGCACCAGCGATAGGGGAGGAATATCGGTCTGGAGAAGCGTAGCGTTCGCCTTTAAATCCGGGAAACAACCTCGTTTAGGATCATTCCGGTTTCTCGGATTTAACAGCGATCGGAAGGACGATCCGCCACCGAAGCGGCTATCGTTGCAGGAGGAGTTTATGACCGTCACCGAAGCGGCCTTAGTTGCAGGAGGAGTTTATGACCGTCACCGAAGCGGCCTTGTTGCACGGGGGTTTTATCACCACCACTCGAAGCGGTGGTGGTTGTCCTACCCATCCCCCAGCACTGCGATCATGGGTAAGGCGAGTAGTATGGCATTAGGTAGCTGCATGAGAAGTCTGAGTGCCTTATAGAAGGAGCGATGTGCGCTGACAGCGAGCAGAGGCATGGAAACTTAGAAACCTCGGATAGCACATATCTCATACCCGTCGCACCAGCGGAGGGGGAGGAATCGGTCTGGAGAAGCGGAGCGCTCGCCTTTAAATCCGGGAAACAACCTCGTTTAGGATCATTCCGGTTTCCCGGATTTAACAGCGATCGGAAGAACGATCCGCCACCGAAGCGGCCTTGTTGCAGGAAGAGTTTATGACCACCACTCGAAGCGGTGGTGGTTGTCCTACCCATCCCCCGCACTGCGATCAAGGGCAGAGCGAGCAACTGTATGAGAGTTTGAGTGCCGGCTCATAGAAACATTGTAAAGCATAACTTGATATTCGCAGGCACCAGCGGAGGGGGAGGAATCGGTCTGGAGAAGCGAAGCGCTCGCCTTTAAATCCGGAAAACAACCTTGTTTGGGATCATTCCGGTTTCCCGGATTTAACAGCGATCGGAAGAACGATCCGCCACCGAAGCGGCCATCGTTGCAGGAAGAGTTTATGACCACCACTCGAAGCGGTGGTGGTTGTCCTACCCATCCCCCGCACTGCGATCAAGGGCAGAGCGAGCAACTGTATGAGAGTTTGAGTGCCAGCTCATAGAAACATTGGTGGGCATATCTTGATATTCACGCACCAGCGGAGGGGGAGGAATCGGTCTGGAGAAGCGTAGCGCTCGCCTTTAAATCCGGGAAACAACCTCGTTTAGGATCATTCCGGTTTCCCGGATTTAACAGCGATCGGAAGAACGATCCGCCACCGTAGCGGCCTTAGATACAGGAAGAGTTTATGACCGCCACCGAAGCGCCATAGTTGCACGAAGCTAGGAGCGCGCTCTACCCTGATTCGCTTTTTTAAAGAAAATTTAAACTTGCCCCCGACCGCCATTTAACCTTGACCAAGTACGATGGTTTACGAGGTGATGAACGTGACGGAACTCGTCATTCAAACAAAGGGACTTTATAAAACATACAAAAAACGCGCGGCAGTCGAGGACTTGAATCTGGAGATCGCGCGCGGTGACATTTACGGCTTTCTCGGGCCGAACGGGGCCGGAAAGACAACGACGATCCGGATGCTGCTCGGGCTGATCCAGCCGACGCGCGGAGCCATTCATCTATTCGGCAAGGATTTGAAGAGCGAGAAAATGGACATCTTGCGCCGTACCGGCTCGCTTGTAGAATACCCGTCGTATTATGGACATTTGACGGCGGTGGAAAATTTGGAGGCCATCCGCCGGATCACCGGAAGCCCGAAATCCCGCATTGCGGAAGTGCTGGAAATCGTCTCTCTGACGAAAGAGGCGAAGCGCCCGGTGAAGGGATATTCCCTCGGCATGAAGCAGCGACTCGGGATTGCGGCTGCCCTGCTGAACAATCCGGAGCTGCTGATTCTTGATGAACCGACCAACGGATTGGACCCGTCCGGGATTCATGAAATCCGGGAGCTGATCAAAAACATGCCGCGCCAATACGGCATCACCGTTCTGGTCTCCAGTCATCTGTTGGGCGAGGTTGAGCAGATGGCCGACAAGGTTGGCATTATCCGTGAAGGCCGAATGGTATTCCAGGATTCGATCGATAACCTGATCCAGACGGCTTCCAGCGGCTTCCGCCTGGCGGTGTCGGAGCCGGAGGACGCTCTGCAGCTCGCGTTGGATCTTGGCTGCGAAGGCACGCTCAGAAACCATGTGCTCGAGCTGGAATCAATGCAGGATGCTAAGGTGGCGCTGCTCGTCAAGCGGCTGGTCGAGAATCGGCATGCGGTATATCGGGTAGAGGAGAAGCGGAAGTCGCTCGAGGATATCTTCATGCAAATCGTAGGGGAGGGGAGCCGCCCATGATGGTCCGAGCACTGTCAGCCGATTGGCTGAAAATCCGGGGCAAAGGCATTTGGTTTCTCGCCGCGCTGGGACCGATCGGGCTGGTGGCGATGCAGGGCCTCAACTTCGGACTGCGGTATGACTACTTGATGAAGTCCTATGCGGATGATCCGTGGGGCGGCTTGCTGGAGAACGTACTGTTCTTCGTGCCGATCGCGCTGTTCCTTGGCATCACGCTGGTCTGCTCCCTCATGGCAAACGTCGAGCACCAGCTCAGCTCCTGGAAGCAGCTGCTGGCATTGCCGATTTCACGAACGGCCGTGTTCAGCGCGAAATTCGTGCAGGCGTTCCTGATTCTGTGCGTGTCCTGCATTTTGCTGACATTAGGTACGGCTGGCTTGGGGCTGCTGCTGGGGATGGGCGTCGAGCAGATGCCGTATCTGGATCTGCTGCGGATCGGCTTTGTCCAGTTGTTCGCCGCACTACCGATGCTTGCGCTCCAGCTGTGGCTGTCGCTGACGCTGAAGAATCAGGGCTTGCCGGTAAGCATCGGCATTACGGCATCGGTCGTGTCCATGTTCGCCTTCCAATTTCCGAATTGGATGCCGCTCAAGTGGCCGCTGCTAGCGTATATGGGGCCGGGTGAAGCGAAAGTAATCGGTGCGGGCCTGCTGCTGGGCGTTGTCATTGCTTGCGCCGGGCTGATTCATTTTAACCGGAAGGATGTGGATTGAGATGACGGCCTATACAAGAGCGGTGTCCTGCGAGTGGCTAAAATTATCGAAGTCAAGACTATGGGTGCAGATTCTTATGTGCGCGGCCCTGGTTATGCTGCTTGGCATTGTGGAAGGCTCATCGAATCCGATCGCGCCTTGGGAAGCGCTGGTCGGCATAATGAGCATCCTGCATGCGATGCTCTTTCTGCCCATCATGACGGGGATTTTCAGCGCAATGGTGTGCCGGTATGAGCATTCGGGCGGAGGCTGGAAGCAGCTGCTGGTGCTGCCTGTCTCGCGCAGCGCGGTTTATTTTGCGAAGTTTACCGTAGTCAGCCTGCTGCTCGCAGTCGTGCAGGCACTGTTCCTCGCAGCGGTGCTGGGAGCAGGGATGATCAAGGGGATCGACGCTTCGATTCCGTGGGACATGATGGGACGCAGCCTGCTTGGCGGCTGGGTGGCCTGCCTGCCGCTCGCAGCCTTACAGCTTGGCGTGTCCACGGCTTGGAGCAGCTTTGCCGCTCCGCTGGCACTGAACGTGGTGTTTACGATTCCGAATATGCTCGTGGCGAATTCGGAAACCTATGCGCCGTATTATCCATGGGCTCAGCCGTTTTTGGCCATGATGCCCCAGGGACAGGCCGGCTTCGGAGCGTTCAATCTGCCGTTCGAAAGCCTGATGATGGTGGTGGTCGGCGGGTTCCTGCTGTTCTTTATCGCGGGTCTTATCTATTTTCAGCGGAAGGAAATATAGCTCGTGGAGGACTCTCCAACCGACCGAAATTGCGCAAAACGGAATCTTGCTCGACATGAAAAGAGCTGTTCTTGAGGACGCGTCCTAAGAACAGCTCTTGTTTTTCCATGATGGAAATGAACCCTATGAACTATGCAAAATTCTGTTAAGCTTTACTGCAAGTTGTTCGCGAATACCGGCAGCTCTACCCAAACATACGGCGTTGTGGATGCCTTCAGCCCGTACTCGATGATCGTAATGACGGCAATCGTCTCGGCGGGATCGACCGCAGGCTTGCCTGTCTCGAAGAAGTGCACCAGATTCTCGATGAACGCCCCGAAGAAGTTGGAGTTCGCCGTTGCCTGCTTGAAGCTGCCGGAGTCGTAACGAACACCTAGCGTAAATGGGCAATTGTCCCCGAGGTGGTTCACTGCAGCCTGGCGTCCTTCGCCGAAGTCGATCAGCAGGGCGGGAGACGCCTCGGTTCCGGTGAACATGACGCGTTTCGGATTCGAGCCCATCAGCTGGACGATCGGCTCGATCTGATGGATGGAATAATTCGAGAAAGCACCGGGTCCCCAGCTGCTGATCGTTTGAATCCCTGCGGGTTCAAGCTCGGCATACTCGCTGGCGAAGCGAAGCGCCGAGGTCGAGTACATCGGCGTTCCATGCTTCGCGGCCAGCTCGAACAGACGGATGGCCGTCTCGCGATCAGGCGCAAACGTTTTGTCGATATACGTAGGCTTCCCGGAAGCCAGCGGCAGCTGCGACAGCTCCTCATGGTACTCGGGATTGTCCGGGGACAGAACGATCAGATAGTCGCTTCGTTCAACGACCTCCTCGATGGAATGCACCTGCTCGATCCCGTTCTCCTTGCACCAAGCTTCATTGGTGAGGCCGCCTTCTTTGTCCTGTTTGCCGTAGGCGCAGACGACTTTCATGGTTCCGTTGCTTGCCTGCTCAATCCAACCGGGATATTTATTCGCATGGAACTGGTCGAGATGCAGATCGACAAATCCGATTTTTTTCATAAAACCTATGCCTCCCTGACGTTTCGAACTGGGTTAGTTGCTGCTCTGGGCTACGGGCTGAAGCGATACCTCTGCTCCCTTGTCGGACGAATCATAGATCGCCTGGATGATCTGAGAGGACAGAATGACCGTATCGATATGCGATGGCTGCTTCTCCCCGGTCTGGATGGAGCGGATAAAGCCATCGATCTCGTTCTGGAACATGTTGCCGATATTGAATTTCGGCGTCGTTTCAAGCAGCGCGCCATCTTTCGCGGTATAGAAGGTGAACTCGGCCCCGTATTTCAGACGGATGCCGCCTTTGTCACCCAGGAAGTCGATGAACATTTCTTCGGCTCCGATATTTTGCGCCCACGCTCCGTTTAAGGAGATCGTAGGACCTTCCGTCCGAATGAGGGCCGTAACGAAATCGTCGACGTCATATGTGCCATCGTATTTCGGCGGGCCTGCCCACATCTTGAGGAAGGTGTAGTCCTCCATATCCTTACCGAGCTTGCAGTAAGCCTGGCCGGAAACGGTTTGCGGTTTCGGATCGCCGGTACAGTACATGACGACATCCAGGAAATGAACGCCCCAGTCGATCAGCGCGCCGCCGCCGGCGATCGCCTTCGTCGTAAATGCGCCGCCGAGACCCGGAATGGAGCGGTGGGCACGGAAGCTGGCATAGACATGGTACAGCTCGCCGAGCTCGCCGTTTTGAATCATGTTCTTGATACGGTTAACGCTTTCATTATAACGGTTCACGACCCCGATATTGAGCGTCTTGCCGGTCTCGTGCTGAACCTTCTGCATCTCGAGTGCTTCGGCATAGGTACGTGCTGCAGGCTTTTCGCATAATACGTGCTTGCCTGCCCGCAGGCAGTCGATAGCGATCGAGGCATGAACATCGTTCGGCGTGCAGATTGAAACAGCATCAACCTCCGGATCGTTCAGCACTTGCCGGTAATCCGAAACAGCTTGGCCGCATTCATATTTGGAAACGGCAGCCTCCGCCCGGTCCAAGGCAATGTCACAGAAGTATTTGATTTCAGCATCTTCGTTGGCTATGTAGGCGGGAATATGAGCGCTGTTGGCAATCGTGCCGCAGCCAATGACGGCAATTGTAATTTTGTTCATCGGTTCTCCTCCAAAATCGTGGATTTGTTAAAGCCTGCGTAATGGTGACGCCGAATTGAACTTTCATTAGTTTCTTGCACAGAGTATACCATGGGCTGCATGCATTCGGATTTCACTATTGTGTTTATTTATTGGATTATCGTTCAGGGTTAAAAAAACAAGGCTCGCGATCTAATAGGCGTTCTTCTTATAGTAAGCCGGAGTTGTGCCGGTATATTTCTTGAAGATGCGGCAAAAGTAGGGCAGTTCGTTAAATCCCACCTTAAAACAAACCTCCGTCACGCTCAGCTCGGGCTGCGCGAGCAGCTTCATCGCCATGCGGATCCGGTAGTTCGCCACATACTGGCTGAAGGTGCGGCCGGTCACCTCTTTGAAATGCCGGCAGAAGTTCGTCCGGGACATCATCGTGACGGCGCACAGCTCCTGCAGGCTGAGGGGCTTGTCGTAATGGTTATGGATAAACTCGATGGATTTCATAATAGGCTCGCGATACTGGTTGGTCGAGCCCGCCACTCCGGCGGCCCCGTTCTCAGTCTGCTCCCGGCTCAGGATGCCAAGCAGCTTGAGCAGATTCGCTTTAAGCAGCAGCTCGAAGCAGGGGCCTCGGCGGCCGTATTCGGCTAGCATCTCGGTCAGCAGCTCCCTGACGGCAAGATCACTGCTGCTGGAGAGCAGGATTTTGAGAGGAATCTTATCTTCAGGGACCGTGAACGACTCAATGAAAGCCTGGTCGAACCCGCTGGAATCTCCCATGTGCGCACGCAGATGCTCGTTAACGAACTCGGGCATAAACTCGCAGCCGAGCACTTCAAGCTCTTTTCCTGGAAGCATTTCGACCCTGTGCACGCTGTAGGGAGGCAGGACGAATATGCTGCCTTGGGTCATCCGGTATTTTTGGCCGAACAAGGTGTGGTCGAACTCTCCCCGGCTGATGTACCAGATTTGGAAGTAGTCGTGCATATGGTCCGACAGGCTGCCGAATTCCTCGGTAATCCGGTATATTTTGCACGGCAGGCCGCTGATCATCTCCAGCTCCGACGTGAAAAAGGCGACGCCCCGGCGGGTGCATTCGGCAATATCGGGCTTGATCCAGTGAATGGCCATCTCGATGTCCTCCTGAATGAATTCTTCGCTGAATTTGATAGTTCATCATATATACTATTCATAGCATAACGCATTCATGGCATGAAGGAAGAGGGAAATATAGTATCAATCAGGTAAGATATGAGCGACAAACTGTCCTATGCGTTCAAGCGACGGAAATAAAAGTTCTACCAGGGGAATTATGGTATAATTGAAGAGACAAAGTAACCGGTGGGAGTGACGCGGCGAAGCTAACCCGAGAGGGGGTGACGCCGTGTCCCTTCTTGAATTGACGCTCAAGCTCCTTGACGGAATGCTAAAGCTGGTTGGCATTATTACTGGCCTGAACGCTTTAGTTAATGCCTCCCGGAAACGATCGCGGCCAAACAAGAAAAACCACCGGGAATAGGTTGGCGCCTAGCTATCCGGTGGCTTTTCATTGAATTGTGAAATCCTCGCCGTGGTCGCCCACCGGCCTTTGTTAGAAGTCGCGATGTGTCCAGCATCGCGGCTTTTTAAGTTTACGCATCTTTAACCAAAGTATACCACAAAAGCATGAAAACAACACAGGCATTTCAATGGATGAAGCATGCCCGCTGCATTTCAGCATAGGGCGATATGGCGTCAATAGGGCTGCTGGCGGCGGAATTCGTCCAGCATCTGCGCCTTGATCTCCTCGATCGGAAATTGCTGGGGATAGGTGGAGATCATAAGCATGATGCCTTGGAGCGTAGAGGAAAAATAAAGCGAGCGCTTGCGCGGTTCGGCGACGCCGAGCCGCTCGAATATCCTGCACTGGAGCTCGAACTGCCGCGCCGCTTCCTCTACGAGGAGCCTGCTGTACTTGATCAGCTCCTGATCAGCTTCGGGCTGAGTCTGGAGATGGAGATAGAACCGGTGTTCCTCCGGCTTTTGATAAACGCTGTCGATCGCGTGCCCGATAATGAACTTCAGCTGCTCAATAGGTTCGGTGAGCGCAGCTGCATCCTGCATGACCTGCGCGATGGCCTCGATGCGTTCCGTTACCATCGTGGCGAGCAGCTCCTCCTTGCCTTGAAAGTAATTATACATCAGGCCTTTGGATATCCCGGCATGGCGGGCTACATCGCTGATGGAGGTGGCGTGGTAGCCTTGGCGGATAAACAAGTCCATCGCGGCCTCCAAAATGTTGGCTTTCGCCATCTGTCGAATGCGTTCGTTCTCGCTAGGTGTCCGCGGCATGAATCCTTCAGTCCTCCACAAAATCGGTAATATGCTGAGATACAGCTTCAGGATGAGTCAGCGTAACCATATGATCGGCCCCTGTTATCCTGACGAATCGGATGTCCGGAACTCTCTGAAAGCTTTCGGCGACCAGCAGGTTATCAGGAAGTTCCTGGTCTCCGATGATGAATAGCGTTCTGGTCTGAATCTCTTCGAGCCGCTCGTAGGCAGGCGGCGCCGGCCAGATCGGCGCAAAGGCGGCGGCAGGCCACGTAAAGGTACGCATGAAATGGCGGCGCAGCATGTCAACCATGAGCTCCCGCTGGAGGCTGTTCCTGGCCACCTCATAGGACGGGGCGCCGATCGAACGCTCAATCATCAGCTCTACGTCCGGAGCGGCTTCGCCCACGTGTTTCATATAGTCCTGGAATTCATCGGAATACGGATAGCCGGATAAGGCAGGTGCGATCAGGACTAACTCCGATACTCTTTCAGGATAATGGATCGCGAATTCGGTGGCAATCTGGCCGCCCATGGAGTGGCCGACGATGGCAGCCTGCGGAAGGTTGAGGTGGTCGAGCAGGGACAGTACATCAAGAATATAGTTGGGCTGCCCGACAGGAGAAGGGGAGTTGCCGATTCCTCTACCGTCCATCGCAATCACTTGAAAGCGATCTTGGAGCAGCGGCGTGATGAGGCTCCAGTCCCGCAAATCGGCGCCGCCGCTGTGAATCATCAAGATCGGCTTCCCTTTGCCGTGAATCTCGTAATACAAATCCATGTGAACACCCTCCATTCATTTTCCGAAATATGGATCGGCCGATGCGTTTATTTTATTATTGGTTGACCGGTTAGTCAATAAAAAAACGGAGGAATACGATCACCTATCAACGAAAGATTGACACCGAAACCACGCGCGCCGGCATTCAAAAAGCTCCCCCCGAGTCGTAAGCACGGCGCTCGAAGGGAGCTGCTCTTATTGTAGAATATGAATTATTGCAGGGCCTTCAAAATCGCAAACCCGTATGCAGGCAGCTTCACGGTCAGCTGGCCTTGCTTCGCGCTGAGCGATTGACCGTTCCACAGGTTGGTCCATTGCTGGTGCTGCACAGGCAAGGAAATGGTATTGCCGGCTCTATCGTTGTTGACCGCCACGATAATCGTTTCGTTGTCGTCCTCGCGCAGGTAGGCAAGCTTGCCGCCGTTCTTCTCCGCCTGCAGGAACTTGAAGGAGCCTGTGCGCAGCGCCGGATGGGATTTACGCAGCTTGATGAGGGTCTGGTAGAACGTGAACAGATCCTTGTCGTGCTTGGTCTCATCCCACTCCATGCATTTGCGGCAGCCCGGATCGTGTCCGCCGTCCATGCCGATTTCGTCGCCATAGTAAATGCAAGGGGTGCCGAAATAAGTGAACTGGAACATGGCCGCAAGCTTCATCAGGCGCTTGTCGCCGCCGGCCTGCGTCAACAGTCTCGCGGTATCGTGGCTGTCCAGCAGATTGAACATCACTTCGCTTGCCTGTCTCGGGTAGCCCGCAAGCTGCTTGCCCAGCATGAAGGAGAACTTCTCCGCATCCGCGGTGCGGTTAATGAAGAAGTCCAGCACCGCATTCGTGAACGGATAGTTCATGACGGCGTCGAACTGGTCCCCTTCGAGCCAGATGGAGGACTCGTGCCATACTTCACCCAGGATGTAGGCGTCAGGATTGGCTTTTTTCACGACCTGACGGAATTCGCGCCAGAAGCTGTGTCCGACCTCGTTGGCGACGTCCAGGCGCCAGCCGTCGATGCCTGTCTCTTTGATCCAGTATTCGGCAGCCTTCAGGAGGTAAGCCCGCACCTCCGGATTCTCCGTGTTCAGCTTCGGCATGAGCGGTTCGAAGGCGAAGGTATCGTATGTCGGGATGCCGTCCACCACTTCAAGCGGCAGGGAACGGATATAGAACCAGTCCTTGTATTTCGATTTTTCACCGTTCTTCTGCACGTCCACGAATGGCGCGAACGTTCTGCCGGAATGGTTGAAGACCGCATCGAGCAGGACGCGGATCCCCCGCGCGTGGCACAGGTCCACCAGCTTCTTCAGCGTATCTTTATCCCCGAACTGAGGGTCGATTTCCAAATAGTCTTCCGTATCGTATTTATGGTTGGTCGTTGCCTTAAACAGCGGCGTGAAATAGATCGCGTTGACGCCAAGCTCGCTCAGATGATCCAAATGATCGATCACCCCTTGGAGGTCACCGCCGAAGAAGTTGTTCGGCGTCGGCTCTGCGCTTCCCCATGGCAGTGCGCCTTCCGGATCGTTGCCCGGGTCGCCGTTTGCGAAACGCTCAGGGAAAATCTGATAGAATACGGCGTCCTTCACCCAAGCCGGCGGCTGGAATACGTCATCCGGGTTAATGAACGGGTACTCGAACAGGCGATCCGGATTAGCCGGCGGCTCCGTCAGGAAGTCATATTCCGTCATCCAGCGCTTCTCCTGCCCCTTCTGGAGCAGGAAGCCGTATTTCAGGCGGCGGTATGGCGGCGTAGCCTCGCACTCCCAATAGTCGAACAGCTCATCCGTGGCCAGCTTGGTCATCGGAATGTATTCCATCGTCTGATCCCACATGTATTTATCGCCGGCAAGCGCGTAGACTTCGGTGAGATCATCCTTTTTCGTACGGATTCTGAGGTGGACGGTCGTTCCGTCGTAGGCATAAGACCAGTTTTTGCGCGGGCGATGATAAATGGCTTCCAAGAACATCGATAAATTCCTCCCTTGATTGATAAAATTAAAAAAAGGCACACCCAGGACTAAAAAATAGCCGAGGTTGTACCTTTTGTAAGTAGGGGATTTTGCAAAATCCGATTCCAGCCGCTTCAGGGCCACAATATACAGACGAATTAAACCGTTTCGATCTCTATATTGATGATTGAACTATGGATTTGTGCAAAACCTCAAGTAAGATAACATTGCCTTTAAATTATGAATTTGATGACTCTGCTAAAAATATACCATGCGGTCTGCGACGATACAAGCCCTAAGCCGGGAACAATCAAGATTCAGCAGCCAATCATAGTACCGTGCCTGTGCCAGTACGGGTATGATTGCGGGTTTCAGGGGCATGAATGATGCTATAATTAGAAGAAGAGGGACAAGCCTGGACGGATAAACGTTAAAGGGGATGACAAAGAATGCATTACGATGATCAGGTGAAGAACCGCGTTAAGCGGATTGAGGGACAGCTTCGGGGGATATTGAAAATGATGGAGGAGGCGAAGGATTGCCGGGAGGTCATTACGCAATTAACGGCTGCCCGAACGGCGATCGACCGCACGATCGGTGTCGTGGTCAGCGCCAATCTGGTGGATTGCGTGCGCAAGGCCGAGTTGGACGGCGAGAATACCGAGAAGCTCGTGCAAGAAGCGGTGAACCTCCTCGTCAAGAGCAGGTAGGCCTCCCGGCAATCCCAAGCGGCGAGAAGGGGAGAAGCACGGGTGCGCTGCGTCTTAAATGTTAATTTGCTGCGAGTGGTTCATGAAATGGATCAGGATCGGACAAAATGGGTAAATAAATGTAATGACTTCTTAAAGGAGGGTACTCATATGTCTGTCAATGAGCAAATTATTCTGGCCAAGCGTCCGCAAGGGATGCCGAATCAGGCGGATTTTGCGTTCGAGGAACAGCCCATGCCCGTTCCGCAGGCCGGCGAAGTGCTGGTGCGGACGGTGTATCTTTCGGTTGACCCGTATATGCGGGGAAGAATGAGCGAAGCGAAAAGCTACGTCAAGCCTTATGAGGTGGGCGAGGTCATTCAGGGCGGCGCGGTCGGCCAGGTCATGGAATCCACGCACCCGGGATTTCGGGAAGGCGATTTCGTTGCAGGCAATTGGGGCTGGCGGCGGTACGCGGTTGTGAGCTCATCCACGCTGCGCAAGATCAATCCGGAGCTGGCTCCCGTATCGACCGCACTGGGCGTGCTCGGGATGACCGGCTTGACGGCGTACTTCGGGCTCCTCGACATCGGCCAGCCCCAGGCTGGCGAGACCGTCGTTATATCCGGGGCCGCCGGGGCCGTCGGCATGATCGTTGGACAGATCGCCAAGATTAAAGGAACCCGGGTGATCGGCATTGCCGGATCGGATGAGAAGATAAGGTATTTAACGGAGGAGCTGGGTTTTGACGCGGCTCTGAATTATCGCTCGGAGACGTTTGAGGACGAGCTTCGGGAGGCTTGTCCCGACGGCGTGGACATTTACTTCGATAACGTCGGCGGGGAAGTTTCCGATGCGGTGCTGCGTCTGATTAACAAAAATGCGCGCATTCCGATTTGCGGACAAATTGCGCTGTACAATCTGGAGAAGCCGGATACGGGTCCGCGGATTCAAAGCCTGCTGCTGACCAATACGGCCTTGATGAAGGGATTTCTCGTCGGCGATTATCAGAGCCGGTACAATGAAGCGCTTCACGAGCTGGCCGAGTGGCTGCGGGACGGAAAGATCAAGTATGCCGAGAATATCATCGAAGGCTTCGAGAATACGCCGGAGGCGTTCCTGGGGCTGTTCAGCGGGGAGAATCTCGGAAAACAGCTGGTGAAGGTAAGCGAGGAGCAGAATTGACCCATTGGATTCGGGCATCCGGCAAATAGAAAAAAGAGTGGCGACCGCACAAAGGCTTGGCTCAAAGGAGCCCTTGCACCGTGCGATCGGCACTCTTTTTTTCGTGACACGCCCTGGCTCACATGGCCGCTTCGGGGCCCGTGATTTGCTGATACTGGCGGTACATGGAGATGCGCCAGTGTACGATCATTCCGTATGCGAGCAGGAAGAACAGCGCCGCGGTCTGCGGAATGGAAATATGCTGCTCAATATACCCGTGCAGCAGGAGCCTGAAGGCCAGCAGGCCAAGCAGGATGTAGACAAAGCTGCGAGACTTCTGCATGAAGATCTGCCCGTCCACCTTCTCGAACCGGGTGCTCCGAATGAGCGGATAGGAGAAGATAAACCAGCCGACAAGAAATGCGATGATCCCCCACCATATCGGGATTCGCACCTGCTTCTCCACGAACATCAGAAATCCTGTGCTCATCGCGAGCGGCGGAATAATGATCTTCCTAACGGTTACCGGCCGGTGGCTGGCCTTCATCCGAATGAATATCACCGTCAAGGCCATGACGAGCATCGCGACCGTGGAGCCTATTTGAAGAATTGGGGAATTGAAATCAACCACAATTCAGAACCTCTTTCCCTAAGTAAGATGAGATGGCTATATTCTGTTCCTTGATTATAGCATATTCTCATGACAGGCAAAATGAGGGGCGAGAGAAGCTGTCGCAAGCTTAGTTGTCCGTACACCGGTTCGCGAGACATCGGGCGGGAGCTATCATTGTACTGCGCCGCCTGGACAGGCACACGGAGAGGAAGTGGAGTCTGAATGAACGTTCAGTCTCTGCGCTGTGCGTTCAGTCCCTGGATGAATATCTGGATCATGTACGCGAGGCTTTCGTCCAGGGACAGATCCATGGCAAACTGGCCTCCCCGTTCCAGGGAGGAAAAGCCGTGGCACAGGCTTCGGAGCGTCCGGACCGAGTGCAGTGCCTCGGCTTCTTCAAGTCCGTAGTGGGCGAGCACCTGCAGCAGCAGCCCGACAATGTCATCGCCGATCTGCTTCGTGTCCGCATGGTCGGGTTGGATCGGCTGAAGGGCGGCCTCATATAGGCCGGGGTGCGTTCTGGCGAACTCGACATAGGCGATGCAAACGTGTCGAAGAGCCTCCTCGCCGGAACGGCCGGCGACAGCCTTCAGCAGCCGCTCATGCAGAATCTGGAGGCCATACTGCGTTAAAGCGGCATGCAGGCCGGGAAGCCCATCGACATGGTTATACAGCGACGGGGATCTGACGCCTAGCCGCCCGGCCAGCGCGGCCAGCGTAACGGAATGGAAGCCGCCCTGGTCGGCGAGCTCCGCCGCGGCCTGCAGGAGCTGGTGGCGATCAATGCCGGGTCTTGGACTCATTGCGCAGCCCTCCCGATGCGTTTTTGCGCCTCTTCAATTGCACGCTGCATGCGCGCCTCCGGCTGTGTAATCATCGGACCATGCCCGACGGCCAGCACGGCCGGCTGAAGCGCTGCATGGGCAATCGCGGTCGACAGAGCCAGCTCCTTGCTCCAGGTTGCCATTGCCGGGAAAGGGAACCACGGGCGGAGCACGCCGGAGACTGCCAGCCCGCCGCGGGTCTGCCAGGCGTCCCCGGCGATCAGAATGCCGCTGCGCTGGTCCAGAAACGCCATATGTCCCGGCGTGTGGCCAGGCGACGCGAGCGCTTTAAGCGAGCCGACGCTGTCGCCGTCCTCAAGCAGCACATCCGGCACCGCCTTTACCGCTTTAGGCTTAGGCACGCCGCCGCGGATCGCGGTTTGCGGCTCGCCCGGGAGCAGATCCCGATTGCCTGCGAGCAGCTGCGCATCCCGCCTGGAGATATACACGGCGGCTTGAGGCAGCGCCTTCTTCAACCCGTCGAGGGCGCCGATATGGTCATCGTGGGCATGGGTTAACAGGATGCGCATAATCGGTTTTCCGATCGCCGCTGCGGCTTCGAGGATGCCTTTCTCGGAAAACGGCATGCCGGCATCAATCAGCGTCAGGCCGTCATTTTCTTCAACGAGATAGACATTAACGGGAAATAGGCGGGGCAAAAACGAAACTTGGGTCACCTGTTCGATCATGCGGGTTAACATGGAAATCAATCCCCTCTCGCTCAAAACTAATTATGTTAGTATATTAACTAATATCATTAGTTTTAGCAAGCCTGATTTTAAATATTACTTGAACATGCAAGATGCGACACTAAAAAATTTATAATTTTACCAAAATTTGAGTGCAATTTTATAGCGTATACGTTACCATAAAGAATAGATATTCCGGAAAAAAATGTAGATTATTTTTAAACATTTATGCAAAGGGTGAGAGGGCGGACGAGATGGACTTTTTCAAGCGTATCGTTCTGTTGATGCTGATGTATACCTTCTCGGCAGTGCTGCTGTACGTGGCCAGCGAGCATGCGCCGTATCTGCTTCCGGTCATCTGGTTCTCGGCGCTCTTGCTGTTGCTGTGCGGAATTGCTTACTTAGGCTATCATTATTTATATAAGGGCCGCAGAAGAAGCTAGCAGATGGCCGTATTCGCCTGTCCGACCGCCGGACAGGCTTTTTTGCTGTCTTTTTCAAAATAATAAAACGATTCCCGATGCTGTACGGTCTTTACTATAGTGAGGATTTTGCAAGAATTTAAAGGGCAACTTTCAAACAGAGCAATAAATCGAGCGAACGGTTGAGTTCGTAATTTATTGTACCCGGGAGCGGCCGGAATCGAATTTTGCAAATGTGACACTTTTATACAAAAGCTGCAGGATTCATGGGGGGAAGGAGCGGCGGATGGACGAGAAAGAGCTTGCGCTGGCTGCATGCCGGGGGGATGAGGAAGCGTTTTACACGCTTGTCGCAAAGCACCGGAGACGGTTATACGGGATCGCGTACAGCTATCTGCATAATGAGATTGATGCGCTGGAGGCGCTACAGGAGACGGTGTGCCGGGCATGGATGAAGCGCCGGAAGCTTAAGCAGCCGGAAGCGTTCGTTCCGTGGCTGATTCGGATCTTGATTCATTGCTGCATCGATGAGCAAAAGCGAAAAGCGCGAACGGTGCCGGTGGAGCATGTGCTGGAATCCGGGACGATGTTCGAGATGATCCATGACAGCAAGCTGGATTTGGAGCGTGCGTTAAGCCGGATGAAGCCCAAATACCGGCATGTGCTGATTCTTAAATACTATCAAGACATGACCGTACCCGAAATCGCCGACATTCTGGACTGCCCTGAGGGCACGGTTAAGACGCGGATCCATCAGGGACTAAAGCTGCTGCGGCAGAAAATCGGTGAACCGGGAGGTGCCTTATTCCATGTTTGAGAAGGAAGAGCGGCTGCTGGCTGAAATGAAGCATGAAACGGAGAAGGAATCCATGATGGTGCCCGATGAGGCGCTGGATTCGGCGATTCGGAGCGGGATTCGAGCGGGGGAGCGGAGAGGGAAGAAGCGGTATCGACTTCGCGCTGCTTCTGCCGTGGTCATCGCTGCCGCCGCCGTGCTGCTGCTGACCCTTTGGGGAGGCGGCAGCCCGCCGGGACCCTCGCCGCAGCTCGCCCAAGGGCCGTATCCGCCGCTGACAGGATTCGATATCGCAGACGATATTACGGCTCGTACGGCGAACCGACACGGCTTGATCCAGCCGGTGAACCAATCCAAGTCATCAGGCGAGTACACAGTCACTGTTCAAGGTGTACTAACGGGGCCTCAGCGGCTGCAGGTCTTCTACACGATAGAGAATCACTCTGGCCGTAAGGCAACGGTACTGCGAGAAAAACTGAAGCAGCCGGACACCGGAAAGGAGCTGTCCTACGCCTCCAGCACAGGCGGGGATCCGCTTCTGGAGAAGGGAAAGTGGGCGAGGCAGGTGAATTTTTATTTTGAGGAGAGTACGCCAATCCCCGAAACAGTCACCCTCGACATTGCGGTGGCTCCGTATTCCACAAATACGGTGCACAGCTCGGAGTCCCCGAACGAAGAGGTCATGGAGATGGACCTGAAGCTTGATCTGGAAACGATGAGACGGTTTACGAGCACCGTGCCGTTAAACCGAACGATTGAAGTCCAGGGGCAGACCATGACGCTTAAGGAAGCCGTGCTTTCGCCGGCGGGCATCACAGTGAAGGCAAATATTCCAAAAGAAAATTCGATGAAGGTGTCCGGACTGTTCCAGCCTTATATCGAGTCCAGCAAAGAGGGTTCCTCTGCCGTGCAGCTCGGCAATTCCCTGACGTGGTTGCCGGGTGCCCAGGGAGACATGACGTATTTCTTTGAGAGCGATGCACTCGATCATCCGGACACACTCGTTTTGAAAGCTGGAGGGATGCATGCCGTAGACCGGGACGATATGCAGATCGTCGTGGACGTTAAGCAGAAGAAGGTGCTGAGCTCGCCGGAGGATCGTATTCAGTTCGGAGACTATACGAAGAGCAAGGACAAATATACGCTATCGCTAAAATATGAAGAACGCGATTTCAATCATGGAGCAGTCTCCATCGACTCCCTAGGCTTTACGGATGGGGAAGGAAAGCGGCATGTATTTAAAGAGCAGGAAGGCTCCCGGTCCAGTTCGGAATCGACCGGAGTGGATGGATACTGGAGTACGACGATGTACCTGTATCTGGAGCCCGAGGATTACCCGCAGCCGTTGACCTTTGACGTTAGCAGTTTTCCCGGCGTGATCGAGCAGGCGATCGAAGTGCCGATCCAGTAACGGGCTTCAAGCGGCAATTTAAGTCCGGGCCGCCAGAAGTGCGTTCGGTGCAGCTTGGAAGCTTCACGATGCGGACGATGCAGTCTCTGCCCACGCTCTACTGCCGGTGCAGTCGCAAGCCCCTGTTCTGCTGCCAGTGCATGCGGCCTGCCTTTTTCCCGCCCCCAAAATGACGAAGCCCCTCCGGGATTTTCCGGGGGGCTTTTTGTATCGTTATCTCAACCGAACTACTTCCTGCGCTCGGTCGGCGAGCTTCCTTCCGGGCGCTTGGCGTCGAACAGCTCGATGAGCGGTTTCGGCACGCCGTTCAGCAGCAGCCACTGCCGCAGCGTTTCAATAGCCCGGACGTGGCCGTTCCCCTCGTCCTTCCAGGTCAGCAGCTCGGCGACTTTAATCACCAGGAGCGTAAGCTCGAGCTTGTCCCGTTCGGACTGGTCGGCCCGAACCTTATGGAAGACGGCCTCCTTCTCCCAATCGAGCAGTATTTCTTCCCCAATGGTCGGCCGCATGAGGGAGTAGCTGTGCTCGCAGCGCGGACAGTGAACCGTGGTGAACGGTTCCTCATGGAAATGGGTCTCTACTTCGCAGCCGCACTTGCGGCAGCGGAAGGTGACGCGTACTTCAGTATTGGTCAACATGTCTTGGATGCCTCCTTCGAAGAGAACGGTACCTATCCTTACCCAAAACTTGGAGGAGGTGACCCACACGGACCATGACAGGCTGCCCGCCCGGCACGAAAAAACGGGTCATCCAAGGGGCATTCTGCGTTGAAGCCGCATTCCTTGGATGGCCCGTACAGCTCTTCGCTCGGCCAAGAACAACTCCTACCGTCTTGCACCTTCCCGGACATTTGCCAACACGTTGTACAGGAAAGCCAGAATACCAAGCGTGACCAGGACTCCGCCTACTGCGACGACCGGCTCGACCGATTCGG
This sequence comes from Paenibacillus sp. FSL M8-0142, assembly GCF_038597315.1. Classification (NCBI taxonomy): domain Bacteria; kingdom Bacillati; phylum Bacillota; class Bacilli; order Caryophanales; family Paenibacillaceae; genus Paenibacillus; species Paenibacillus sp. FSL M8-0142. The sequence continues at coordinate 6,018,012 of NZ_CP152008.1, read as the reverse complement.
TTCCGCTCATCAGCAGGAACAGACCGATCATCATGATGGGCAGGCCGATGTTATGGAGCCAGAAATGAACCTTCCCTGCGGCTGACTCCCCTGCGGCGGGGAACAGATAGTAGACGATCCCTGCCAGAGCCAAAGACGCCCAGCCGAGCAGGTTGATGTGCGCGTGAATCGAGCTGTAGGTATAGCTGTGGGAGATCGACATATACATGCCGAGCAGGACACCGATGACGAAATAGACGGCTGCAATTTTGATGAGTTTGATTCCCATATTAGGCCCCCTTCATGGATAACTACTATGATATATGTCCGCTGCGGTGAAGTAGAACCGAAGGAAGGCGGGATTTATCTATCCAAAATAGAAAACCGGCGGCTCCACTAGGGAACCGCCGGTTAAGCATGTGTCCGGTTCATAGGCCGGGCCAGCAGGTTTAATAAGAATTCTATTATTCCAACTCGAGCACATCGTAGATCATCCACTTGCCTTCCGACTTCGTCAGCCAGTATAGATAGGTGGTAGATATCATATCGCCGTCGGCATCATCGCTTTCCTCGATATACAAGACCGCGTCCTCCCCGTCGTAGAAGAGAGGATGGGTCACCTCGGCCTTCAGGTTGAAGTTCAGCTCATCGAAGATGCCGTCTGCGATGCTGCTCTGGAACAGCTCATAATATTCGGAGTTCGGGTGAATGACGGACATCAGCAGCGGGCCATTCTCCGTGTTAAAGCCCTTGTACTGGGTATCGATCACATCCTGAATCGCCTTCAGCTCCGCTTCAGGCACGTTGGCCCGGGAGGCAAGAAATTCGTCGGAGACGTTGTATTCCTGCTCGTACTCCCCCGGGAACGCGAGCTTCCAGACGCCGGAGGCATCCTTCTTGAAGTAGTTATAGCTGTAGATCGTAGTGTCCCAAGTGAAGGGCCCCGAGACGCGCTGGACGGTCGTGGCGACGAACGCTTCAGCCGTTGTGCCCGCAAGCATTACGTCCGATACCTCGCTGGATACGTTAAGGTCAAATTGGAATTGATCCTTATAATATTCGTCGAGTCCTGCCAGAAGCGGGGATTGCGGATGGTATGCCGTTTTGGCCTTGGCGAGATCCTTGGCATTCTCGGCCGCATCCAGCGTGCGGTACAGCTTCTCGATATCGGCTTTCGCCTTGGCGGTCGGCCCTTGGCGGTCGATCTTGATCGTGCGCGCCTTGGCATCCCATTTGACCGGCAGGCCGGTCGCTTCCGCGACGAACCGCAGCGGAACGAGCGTGTTGCCTCCTTGCGTAAACGGAGCGCCCGGAAGCTTGCTCTTCACGCTGTTGACATATGCCACGGACTGGCCGAGCGTCATCTGCAGCTTTTGGTCGATGTATGTCCCCGTAATTTGCTTCTTGGCTCCATCCCATCCAACCGTGTAGTTCAGTGCCTGAAACAGCGGCCGGAATTGGACGTAGGTTACCCCGTTCTTCATGATCGGCGGGGCCTGGAACTTGATTTCCTGGCCGTCCAGGTACACGCGGATACGGCTTTGTTCCTTCGCCTGCACGGCCTGGGCAGCACCGCCGAACAGCAGAAGGAAGGCAATGGCGAGAAGGCTGATTTTTTTGTACAAGTTACTGTCATCTCCCTCATCTAATGATAGAATAGAGTAGTAATCGTGGTAATCGTACATGATAAAACCAGCTCCGGCAATACTTTTCTATGGGACTAATATATGGAATGCCCTGCGGTCTACGCTTGCCCGTTTTTTGCTCAAGTAACGGTAAGACCGGGGCGATGCTGGGTAATACATAGTGAGCGAAGACAAACGCTGATGGATTGGCTTTTCTATCCAATGATAAAGGAGTGGATCACATGACAGCAGGACAGGAACTGATATTTTACATAGGAACGTATAATTCCGAGAAAGAGAATGCCATTCATTGGGGAGCGATGGATCGGAATACCGGAGAGCTGAGGCTTCTCGGCGGTACCGCTGGCATCGAAAATCCGACCTATTTGGATTTTGACGAGTCCATCTCGGTGCTGTATGCCGCCAGCGAGATCGGCGAGAGCAAGGTGGCCGCGTATTCTGCGAATCTCGTAACCGGTGAATTGACCATATTGAACGTCCAGCCTACCGGCTCGTCCGGTGCTTGTCATGTGTCGCGCACGTCCGACGGGAAATATCTGCTTACGACGGGGTACAGCGACGGGCATATTTCCGTGCTGGTTTTGGAGAAGGACGGCAAAGTGGGCGAAATCGTCTCCAAGATTAAGCACAGCGGACGCGGGCTTCGCGATGACCGCCAATCCGAGGCGCATCCTCACTCGGTGTTTGAAGACCCGCAGCATAAATATATCGTCGTCAGCGATCTTGGCATGGATGACGTCAATTTATATCGGCTGGATGAGGGCAAGCTGGTGACACACCGCGAAATCAGCCTGCCGCCGGGTTCAGGTCCGCGCCATGTAGCCTTCCATCCGAGCGGGAAATGGGTGTACGGCACCAATGAGCTGAACAGCACCGTAACGGCTTATGCGTATGATGCAACATTCGGGGATTTGAAAATTCTTCAGCATGCGTCCACGCTGCCGGAGGATGTCGTGATGGACAACAACACGTCCTCCCATCTGCTGGTATCCCCATGCGGCCGCTGGCTGTACGCTTCCAACCGGGGGCATGACAGCATTGTCCAGTATGTCATCGACCAGGATACCGGTATGCTGAGAGCCGTGAATTGGGTTTCTTCCGGTGGAAAAACCCCGCGCCACTTCAATATTCTCCCGGGAGGATTTCTGCTTGCGGCGAATCAGGACAGCAGTCTGATCGCGAGCTACCGGATCGATCCGGACAACGGAAACCTGGTATCGACCGGCTATACGCTGGAGGTTACACGTCCGGTATGCATCTGCCCGGTGGAAAAGGCGAAAGCGAAAGTGATTAGGGGGTAGCATATTGAAGGAAGACGGCCGAGAACAGAGGCTCTTCCCGCGCATAGATAAAGGGGCAGCGATCACCGCCTGACGGTGCAGCTGCCCCTTGCTGTATACCCATTAACGTAGTTGTAATTCCCGGTCACAGTATGCCCGGAGCAGACCTCGGCCAGCCGGAGGTTATCGGGCGAATATATGCTTGCCGATCTGCACGGTCTGCGGTCTGGACCAGATCCAGGTGCTGGTCGCCGTGACCGGATTGAAATAATAGAGCGACTCGTAGGTCGGATCCCAACCCCGCACCGCATCAAGTGCCGCCCTATAGGCGGTTCGGTTCGGCGTCAGCCAATACTGGCCGTCATCCACGGCTGTGAAGGCCCGCGGCTGGAATACGACTCCCCTAATGTCATTCGGGAATTCGCTCGACTGGATACGGTTCATGACAACGGCTCCGACCGCGACCTGACCTTTATAGGGCTCGCCGCGGGCTTCGCTGTAGATGATTTTGGCCATAATGTCCATTTCGGACTGGTTCAGCGTATATTTTTTCAGCTGTCTCCAGGTTTGCGGACCCGTGATGCCGTCGGCAGGCACGCCGTACTCTTTTTGGAAACGCAGGACGGCTGCTTTGGTGTTCGGTCCGTATTTACCATCGAGCGGCTGGGTATAGAAATCAAGCGTTTTCAAGCGATACTGAAGATCCCATACATCTCCGCTGGCGCTTCCGGGCTTTAATGTGGCTGCTGCCTGTACCGGCTGCGCGAACACGGGGATAAACAGAAGAAAGCTTAAGATAAGAGCAGAAATGTTTTTCCGCAATTTCGTTCGTATGATGATCATCTCCTTTCGGGTTGAATTATAAGGACGGAAGCGGCGGCATACAACCATCAGGATATGGAAAATCGCGTAACGGCGGGGGATTTTCCATGAAAAATGGTGCTTTGGACCGAGCATAAATTTACTGGATTTTATTCAAAAAAAAGGTTTGACAGCAGCACCGTGACTCATTACAATTACAAATAACACACTAAACAGGTAGGAATTATTATATATCGTTCTCACCGTACGGACGGAGGAACGCTCCCAAGCATGAAGCAGGGTCCTAAGCTTTAACAGGCCGGGTCCCACGCTCATTTCATGCTGCCGAGCCTTCCTCTGTCTTTTTTTTGGACTGATGATCCTGCGGCCTGTTTAGTAGAGAAAAATAAGGGAAGTGGTCTGGTATGAACAAAGCGTTGAAATTAGGGGTTCTGTCAGGATTAACGATGCTGCTCGCCGTCATGCTCACGGCGTGCGGATCGGGTACGCAGGGAGAGGGCAAGAATGCGGCGGAAGGAAATACACCTAAAGCTTCGGAGCCCGCACCAGAGGGCGCCAAGGAGAGCGTAGAGCTGCTGAACGTGTCCTATGATCCAACGAGAGAGCTCTACGATCAGTACAATAAGGCATTTGCCGCGTATTGGGAGAAGGAGAAGGGGCAGAAGGTTACGTTTAAGCAGTCGCACGGCGGCTCGGGCAAGCAGAGCCGATCGGTTATCGACGGCCTGGAGGCCGATGTTGTAACGCTGGCGCTCGGCTATGATATCGATGCGATCCGCCAGGCCGGGCTAATCGAAGAAGGCTGGGAGAGCAAGTTCGAGCATAACAGCTCCCCGTACACGTCTACGATCGTGTTTCTCGTTCGCAAAGGCAATCCGAAGGGGATCAACGATTGGCCGGATCTGATCAAGGAGGGCGTCGAGGTTATCACCCCGAACCCGCAAACCTCCGGCGGAGCACGCTGGAACTATCTCGCGGCATGGGGCTATGCCCTCAAGGCGAACAACAACAATGAAGCGAAGGCGCAGGAATTCGTGAAGGAACTGTTCAAGCATGTACCGGTGCTCGACAGCGGGGCGCGCGGCGCGACAACCACCTTCGTGGAGCGGGGCATCGGCGATGTGCTCCTGGCATGGGAGAATGAAGCCTACCTGTCCATCAACGAACTCGGTCCCGACAAATTCGAAATCGTCAATCCGTCCGTCAGCATCTTGGCCGAGCCGCCGGTCGCCGTTGTTGATAAGAATGTCGACAAGCGCGGCACACGGGAGGTCGCTGAAGCCTATCTGAAGTACCTGTACAGCGAGGAAGGACAGACGATTGCGGCTGACAATTACTACCGGCCGACGCTGGCTAGCGTAAGCGAGAAGTATAAGGACAAGTTTCCGGAGATCGAGCTGTTTACGCTGAAGGACGTCTTCGGAACATGGGAGGAAACGCAAACGAAGCATTTCAATGACGGCGGAATCTTCAATCAAATTTACGTGCCGGGCAGCTGATCGGCCTAAAAGGCCGAAGGCGGAAAGGAATGAGTGAGATAATGGCTGTGCTTAAGCGACAGAAAAGGAGCGGCAATCGCAGCGTGCTTCCCGGATTCGGGGTCGGCATGGGAGTTACGGTATTTTACATGAGCTTGATCGTGCTGGTGCCGATGTCGGCTTTGCTGCTGAATCAGACGGGGCTGACCTGGGAGAAGTTCTGGTCGGTCGCAGCCGACCCGCGGGTACTGGCATCCTATCGGGTCAGCCTGACGACCGCCGCATTGGCGGCTCTCGCGGATACCGTGCTGGGCTTGCTGCTGGCATGGGTGCTGGTCCGCTATGACTTTCCTGGCAAAAAGCTGTGGGATGCGCTGATCGACCTGCCGTTCGCCCTGCCGACGGCGGTGGCCGGCGTCGCCCTGACGGCGATCTATTCCGCCAATGGCTGGATCGGGTCGCTGCTTGAACCTCTCGGGATCAAAGCCGCGTTCTCGCCGCTAGGCATTACGCTGGCTCTGATGTTCATCGGCATTCCGTTCGTCGTGCGAACGGTGCAGCCGGTGCTCGAGGACGCGGAGCGGGATACCGAAGAAGCGGCTGCGACGCTTGGCGCGGGGAGATGGCGGACCTTCCGCACGATTATCCTTCCGACGCTGATCCCGCCCCTGCTGACGGGCTTCGCCCTTGCTTTCGCCCGCGGCATCGGGGAATACGGCTCCGTCGTCTTTATCTCGGGCAATATGCCGATGAAGACGGAGATCGCGCCGCTCCTGATCATGTCGAAGCTGGAGCAGTTTGATTACGCCGGGGCAACGGCAGTGGCTTTGCTGCTTCTGCTCATCTCCTTTGTGCTCTTGCTCGGCATTAACATCCTGCAGCATTGGACGCGGAAGACCGCGCGCTGACCTTGGAAGGAGGGAATGACGATGGCTGGAATTGTTCCTGCGGCGGCATCCGTGAAGAAGGGGGCCTCGGCGTCCCCGGCGGCCGAGGAGAAGCGCTGGGTGAAGTGGACGTTGATCAGCCTGGCCGGACTCGTGCTGCTGTGGCTGATCGTCCTGCCGCTCGTCACGGTGCTGACGGAGGCGCTTAAGAAGGGCTGGGATGTGTATATCGCGGCTTTGTCCGACCCGGATGCGCTATCCGCGCTTCGGCTCACCTTGCTGGTGGCCGCCATTGCGGTGCCGCTCAATACGATCTTCGGCGTCATCGCAGCCTGGACGATTACGAAGTTCAGCTTCAAGGGCAAGCAGCTGCTCGTGACGCTGATCGATCTTCCTTTTGCCGTATCGCCGGTGATCGGCGGGCTGATCTTCGTGCTGGTCTTCGGCCGTCAGGGCTGGTTTGGCCCATGGCTTGCGAGCCATGATATCAAAATCATATTTGCCGTCCCCGGCATCGTGCTGGCAACGCTGTTCGTGACATTCCCGTTCGTGGCCAAGGAGCTCATTCCGCTCATGGAAGAACAGGGCACGAAGGAAGAGGAGGCGGCCGTGACGCTCGGCGCGAAGGGCTGGCAAATCTTCACGCGGGTGACGCTGCCCAACATCAAGTGGGGCCTACTGTACGGTATCATTCTGTGCAACGCGAGAGCCATGGGCGAGTTCGGCGCCGTCTCGGTCGTTTCCGGTCATATCCGCGGAGAGACCAATACGCTGCCGCTGCATGTCGAGATTTTATACAATGAATACCAGTTCTCGGCATCGTTTGCCGCAGCCTCTCTGCTCCTGCTTTTGGCGCTAATCACCTTATTATTTAAAAATTGGCTTACTCGGAAAAATGTCCATTGACAGTCGTTTCCATCCCGTGCTAATGTAAAGTTAATTCATAGTATACGGGTTGGAAAAGAGAGAATAAACCTTCGGATGCAGGAATGTTATCTTGTACCCCCGCAAGCATAAACAGATCAAGCATCCGTATATTCACATATTTTGGGCCCTGCCCGTTAAGGAGGCGTATCCATGGCTAAACCTCTTAAAGTAGATGAAAAGTGGCTTGAACGCATTGCAGGTCTGCTAAACGACATGGAATTTGGTTCGCTGCAAATTGTGGTGCATGAGGGACAAATCGTTCAGATGGAACGAACGGAGCGTAAGCGGTTTGAGAATACGGCCTCCGGAGCGGCCAAATCGGCAGGGCAGTCCCGGGGTTCGGGTCAGCAGAACCGGAGTGCCAACGTGAAATAATCGTTGGGGCCGGCAGAACCGGATTGTCAACGTGAAGTACAAGTGACATAGAGAAAAAGAGCACTTCCGCGTATCGTAAGCTAACTTACGAAGCGGAGGTGCTTTTTTTTTTTTTGTATCCACTATAACCCGGTTGGCCGGGTACCGTCAGCAGGTCGCGCACATGGAATGAACGCGCACCAGCCTGCGGCATTAGCACGGAAGTCTGCGGCTTTAGCGTCCGCCTTCTTCGTCCGGGGATGCCGGATCGCCGCCAGTCTGAGCGGTGCCCGGCTGCTGCACGAACTGATCAAGCAGCTCCGGATGCCCCGCATACGGACGCTCCCGTCTTCTGCGCGTCACCGTGAAGCGAAATCCGGCAATGTACAGGAGAATCTGGGTAGTCAGTACATAGGGCGAGGCTTCGGCCCATACCAGATTGAGCAAGGCTAAAGCGGCAATCAGCAGATGAAGCAGGATGTAGATCAGCCCGTGGGATTTCTTGCGGGAGTCCATGAGCAGCCGGTAAAAAGAAACGGTAGCAATCATATTCGACAGCCATAAGCACCATTCATAAGGGTTGGTCCAGCCTTGGTGCTCCTGTAGTCCCTGGACAAGGTTTGCGGTCCACACAATAGCCGCCGCCAGGGATAAAGCCGGTATGGCCGGCTTCAGCAGCAGCCACAGTCCCATGCCCCAGCCAGGCTGCTCCAGCCGTTTTACAAGCTCGTCGCGCTCCTGCACCAATTGATTGATCTCGCGGTTCAGCTGCTTATACAGCATCATGAGCCTCGACTCATCGCGATCGCTCAGAAAGATATCGATCTGCCCGTGAAGCTCGTGTGTCAGCCGATCCGCGGTTTTGCATTCCTGCAGCAGCCGGATCAGCTGCTCCTCGGGAACAGCGCTTCGGCCCGGATGATCAATCAGGGTGCTAAGCGGGCCTGCCAGCTTCGTATAGAGCGATAGGGATTGCCGGATGCGGGAGAGCGAGTCCTTGCGCGCTCCCAGCAGGCGTGATGCGCTATATATGTATAGGCCCGAAAATACGGCAGCAGCAAGCAATACCGCCAGCAGCCCGTTCAGCGAGCCGAACAGATCGTAAATCCAATCCGTAAGGGACAAGCGGATCCCTCCTTCATTATTCTATTTTCACTATTGCATAAGAAGGAAATGATTTCAAGCCGATTCGAAGATCGATAGGGACAGATTAGGGACATAAACGCAAACGACATAATTATGATTAACCCTGGAAAGGGAGAACGCGAGCAGGCAGGGGTTCAGCGGGGGTTGTCTATAACGTTACGTTATAGACTATAGTGGCCTCAGGAGGGGATATGAAATGAAACGGAAAAAAAGATGGATCGTCCTGGGCAGCATTCTCTTTGCAATACTGGCCATACTGACGCTAGTCGGTTTTCTATTCAGAGATGATGGTTCGATGAGCGGCTTTGTTACAGCGGAAGGGCGGAAGGAATATATGACGGCTTATCGAGAGGCGATGGGTTACTTGCCGAAACCGGCGGAATCCCTGAGGATCCGTACGGATTTCGGAGAGGTGCAGGTCTACAAGTTCCAAAACGGTGACACGCCGGATAAAACGCCGCTGCTGCTGCTTCCTGGAAAGGGATCCGCAACCCCCATGTGGGAAGCCAACCTGAACGATTTCCTTGAGCATCGCCCTGTATATACGCTTGATTTGATCGGAGAGCCTGGATTGAGCACGGAAACAAGCCGCATTCGTACGGCTGCTGATCAAGCCGTCTGGCTGCAGCAAGTGTTGGACCAGCTGCCAGAATCGGAACTCCATTTGCTGGGACTGTCGTTCGGCGGGTGGAGCGCGGCTAATGCGGCACTCAAGCATCCCGGTAACATTCAGTCGCTCATCTTGGTGGATCCGGTCTATGTGTTCGGCCCGATTCCCTTTAAAATGATCTTAGCATCCATTCCTGCGACCGTTCCCATTGTACCCAAACCGATCCGGGAGAAGATGCTCAGTTATATCTCCGGCGGAGCCGAAGTGGATGATAGCGACCCGACCGCCAAATTAATCGAAACCGGGATGCGGACGTTTAAGAGCAAGCTGCCCATGCCGGAAACCATCAAGCCGGAACAATTAGCCGAATTGAAGATGCCGGTGCTCGGTATATTGGCCGGAAAGTCAACGATGCACGATTCGAAGAAGTCTTATGAGACCGGCGTGAATTCCTTGAAAGACCCTTTGAGCAAGATGGTGATTTTTGAAGAGGCCTCTCATGCCATTAACGGGGAATATCCCGATGCGTTGTCTGAAACGATAGAAGCCTTCTTAGATAAACTCGAGTGAGGGATGGGATTATGGGAAAAAAATATTCCGTAAAAGAAATCAGCCAATTGTCGGGAGTCACGCCGCGAACCGTTCAGTATTACGACAATGAAGGGATACTGAAGGCGGAACGGGACGAGTCGGGGCATCGGGTTTATTATGAAAAACAACTATATTTGCTGGAACAGATCATGTTCTTTCGGGCGATCGGCTTTTCATTAAGCAAGATCAAAGAACAATTGATCGTAGGTACTGAGGTCAAAGACATCGAGCGTATTCTGGATTATCAGGCATCGGTGCTGTATTCGCAAAAAGAGAGCATACAGGCCAAGCTTGACGGCTTGCATGTGGCCAAGGAATTGATGAGCGAAGGTTACGAGGTTCCTTGGGAGCTGTTATCCCATCTTATGCGATCCCTGGACGAGGTCGATATGTCGACGTGGGGAGAGTACGAATATTCGGAAGAAGACTTGCGTTTGTTTCAGGAAGTTTTTGATTCGGAGCAGGCGGCCCTGGATTTTTACAATAGGTTCCGAAAAATATCGCTCCAAGCGGCAGCGTATAACGCATCCGGCGTTCCCGTCGAGTCCGAATTAGCCAGAACCTTGGCGAAGGAATGGCAGGGAATGGTCCGCCACGCGACACAGGGTGACGAACGGATCCTCTCCGCCTTCACGTCGGTCGACCATAATCGAGACCGATGGAATGCCGGAGAGCGCCGCCTGATCATAGAGGCCGAGGAATATTTGCAAGAAGTCTTGAAGCGCTATCCTGACGACCTGTAAAGGTGAAACGCATTACTTTTAGGTTTTTGGTATTGCCCCAAATAAACAGTGTTTCCTCAGGGAAACAAAAGGGGGCGAGCCGCATATATTGAACTAAATCATCACTGCTTGCAGGGAAGAGAGGGAGGGGCGGGATCATGGAAATGCAGGTGAAAAAAGCGCCGTTTTGCCGCGCGAAGATGACGGTGGGATATGTCTTGCTTCTCTTGTTAACCGTTTGAGATCGACCGGGCGAGATGCACGGCGGAATGGACGAATTGGGAAGCCAGCAAAAAAGATGGCGTCAGAGGAACAGCCTCTTGAATACGCCATCTTTTTTATGTTGTCTGCTGACATTGCAGAAATCTAAGCTTATCGGCAATTTACAGGCAAGGGGCTGACCCTCTTATCGGCCGGATTCGTACAGCGCTCTCCAGCTTCGGTATTCATGGATCGCAACACCGGAGAAGGAGGAATGTGAGCCAGCCATGGCGTCGACCTTGAGCAGCTGCTCTTCCATAAAGGAGACGCCCTCCTCGTAGAAGGTGATAAACTCCCCTTCATTGCTGGATTTCGTTTCGACTGCGATCAGCGCTTCTTTTCCGAGGGCATCTGCTTCTTTAAGCTCCGCAGCCGCCAGGTTATAGATATTCGCAGCCGTGTCGCGGTAAGCCATAATCGCGATTTGATCGAACTGGCCGATCATCCAGCGGCTGATCGTCATCGATTGATCCGGAAGGCTATACGTATGCAGCCAGAACGTAATATCCGCGCCGACCGGCAGGTCCAGGCAGTGGGCCCGGCTGACCAGATAGCGGACATTGGATTGCCACTGCTCAACGAGCCAGTCGCGGTCCGTTTTCCATTGGGGCAGCGTATGCGGCTCGATATCGACATGAATGCCGGTAAAGCGTTCTTCCGGAGCGGCAGCAGCCTGATATTCGGCGGTCCAGTTGAGGAACGTATCGATCCGGTGCCGCTCCGACTCCAATGCCCAATTCGACGCGCCGCCGAGCACATGAACCTGAATCCCGTTCTCCCCGGCAAGCCGGATGAATTTGCGGTAATGCTCGGGACGTACATCTTGATTCATTTGGAGATAGATGAGATTGACGCCTTGACGGGAAGCGAAGCCGATAATATCATCCGCCGAGCTTTGGATCATCGAGGTGTGCCATAACCAGGTGGCTTTGAGATGGGACTGTGCCTTCGCAGGCCCGGGGTGAACGGACATGCCGGTCAGCATCAGCAATCCGCAAGCGAGACAGAGCGTCAGGAAGCGAAGGGCGTGCTTTTTCATTGTTGAATGGCTCCTTTAATAAAAAATCGGGTATACCTAGCATAATTCGACAATCGAAGAAACGTTGTCAGGGCGGATGATCGATTTTATATGCAATCGGATTTCGTAATTATGCACTTACGTTTACTATCGGAAATGTACATCATGCTTTATATAGGTCTATAGTCTCTATGTTTGGAGAAAAAATGAAATTGTGGGAGTTTGAACCCCGCAGACTGGGGATAAGTAAATAGAAGGCGCGTCTTGCGTCTTTCGTCAGCCTGCCAAAAGAAGCTTGGTGGTGAATGGATTGTTCCATATTCGATCGACTGAAATGTACTATAATTGTGAACAGAAGGAGCGATGAATGATGAACATAGCATTGATAGGAGCAAGCGGTACGATCGGGCGGCGAATTGCAGAGGAGGCTTTGCGGCGCGGCCATGAGGTGACGGCGATTATGCGCAACCCGGAAGGGCTTGACACCGAGCATGAGCGGCTGAAAAAGCAAAAGGCGGATGTCATGGACCCTGCCTCGCTGGAAGAGGCCATTCGAGGTCATGAGGCGGTGATTTCCGCCTTCGGCCCGTCATTCGGACAGGAGGAAGAGCTGGTCGCTGCGGCCCGCACGATCGTGGAAGGGACAAGACGCGGCGGCGTATCCCGTCTGCTCATCGTCGGCGGCGCGGGCAGCCTGATCACGGACAGCGGCGTTCCGCTCATGGAGACGCCCGAATTTCCTGAGGAGATCCGGACGCTCGCGCGTGCCCATGCGGATGCTTACGATCTGTACGCGCAGAGCGGTCTTGAATGGACATATGTCAGCCCGGCGGCGATCATAGAGCCGGGGAAACGCACGGGCCAGTTCCGCATCGGGATGGACCGGCTGGTGACGGACGAGAGCGGGGCAAGCCGCATATCCGCGGAGGATTATGCGGTAGCCATGATCGACGAGCTGGAGGATCCGCAGTTTATCCGGGCCCGCTTCACGGTAGCGTACTAGATACGCCTGAGCCTTCTGCTGTAGCTGAATTTGTGTCGAACAAGCTTCAATAAAAGCAGCCCAAGGTTTTGGGATCCTTGATCCTTTGGAGGCATGTTTCAATCGTTGATGGTTCGATCCAGCGAACAAGCGAACCACAGGGCGATTGTGCCAGAACCGAAGCACAGGAATATATCGAAGCGAAGGGGAGAGCTTGGATGTATGTTGTAACATCGGAGCAGATGAGGCTGCTCGACCGCCATACGATCGAGAAGATCGGCATTCCGGCGGCAGCGTTGATGGAGAATGCGGGCAGGGTGATCGCAGAGGAAGTGCTGAAGCTATGCCTGCACAAGAGAGCCGGAAGCGGATGGATGGCGGAAGCCTGGCATGGCCCGGCGGCGAATGATGCTGCGCCGCAATGCGGCGCTGCGGATGGTGCTGCGCGGCGGGGCGCCTGTACGCCCGCCGGCGCATCCGAAGCGGGCGCGTCAGCGCCGCTTCGGGGCTTGGGCCCTGCCTGCCCGCCGCCTGTGGCGGTGGATGAGCTTCTGCCGGCCGAAGCGGCCGGGCAGGAGCACTGGCTCATCCTGGCGGGCAAGGGCAACAACGGCGGCGACGGCGCAGCCGCCGCCCGCTATTTGCGTGACGCCGGCATGCGCGTCACGCTTTACGCCGCCGAGCCGTCGACGCTTGCCGGCGAGGCGGCACTGCAGCGGGATGCCGCAGCTGCGCTCGGCATCCAGGTTCTGGTCCACGGCAGAGATGCCGTGGACTTCCGCGCGTTCACCGGGATCGTGGACGCGCTGCTGGGCACGGGATCGGCGGGCGCCCCCCGCGGGGCTTACGCCGAATTGATCCAGGCCGCCAATGCGAGCGGCCTTCCGATCGTGGCCGCGGACATTCCGAGCGGACTGGACGCCGACACCGGCGCGCTGCACGAGCCGTGCATCTCGGCCGAGGTGACGGTGTGCCTCGCCTTTCTGAAGCGGGGACTGGTGCAATATCCCGGCGCCGGGGCCGCGGGTCGTGTGGTCGTGCGATCCATCGGCATTCCCGCCTCCCTCTGCCGGGACCTTGGCATCGGCACCTACCTGCTGACGCCGCATGTTCTGCGGACGGTCCTTGATGCCGATGTTGCCCGCCCCCGCTCTCCGGAAGGGCATAAGGGCACCTACGGGCACGTGCTTACTGTAGGAGGCAGCCGCACGATGAGCGGTGCAGGCCTGCTCGCTTCCCGGGCGGCCCTGCGCGCGGGCTGCGGTCTCGTGACCTGGGCCTTGCCCGCAAGCCTGGTGCTGCCGCTAAGCGGTGCGGCCCCGGAGGTCATGCTCGCCCCCGCTACAGGCGAGGAGAGCGGAGGCTATTGGGACGAAGCTTCCGCCGAGCGGGTGCTGGAGCTGGCCAAGACGCGGGACGTACTGGCAGTAGGTCCCGGGCTTGGCCGCTTCGAGGGGGACACCGGATGGCTGCGCAAGCTGTGGGAAGGCTGGGACGGGCCGATGGTCGTGGATGCCGATGCGCTGAACATGCTGTCATCGGCAGACGTCGTTGACGCCTGGAAGGTTCGTCCGGCGGCAACGGTGCTCACTCCGCATCCCGGCGAGATGTCCAGGCTGCTCGGCATCTCTACGGCCGAGGTGCAGCGGGACCGAATCGGCGTCGCTACCGAATATGCGGACCGGTACGGGGTTACGCTCGTCCTCAAGGGCGCGCGTACCATTGTCGCCTCACCGGACGGCAGCGCCTATATCAACACAACCGGCACCTCCGGCATGGCGACCGGCGGAACCGGGGATGTGCTGACCGGCATCATCGCCGGCCTGCTGGCGCAAGGATATTCCGGTCCCGGTGCCGCTGCGCTCGGCGTGTGGCTGCACGGGCGCGCCGGCGAAGAGGCGGCCAGACGCCGCGGGCACCCGGCTTCCATCCTTGCCGGCGACGTCATCGATGCCCTCTAAAACATACGCTTCCAACGGCACGGGCGTTTAGATCGCCCAGCACAGCAGCGGTACGGCAATGGCAAAGATCGGCGTGATCAAAGAATGGGCAGGGAAGGCATGCTTCCCCCATAGAAACAGCAGCAGCGTCACTGCTCCCAAGGCGGCCCGGATCCACAACTGGTCCGGGCTTCCGCCGTTGAACAAGGCGAAGAAGCCAAATCCGGCCGCCGCATACAGCCCGATTTGCAGGCTTTTGGCGCGCTTGGGCAGAAGGGACAGCAGGGCATCGGCAACCAGCGAGGCAATCAGCGCATAGCCGTAGACCCATTCCTTCTGCTCCATGGAAAGTCCGAGCAGCTCGGCCGGCTTCTCCGTCCCGGCGGGCCATACCTGACCGATTACCGTGAGCAGCAACAGTACGACGCCGGCGCTGGCCAGCTTGTTTAATGCGTAGAGTCCGACGTCCATCCGTCCACTGGACCATTTGGCATTTCCATTGTTCATACCGACACATCCTCTGTATATGATGACAAAGTTTTGAAGCTATGGAGCTTCTGAAGTTAGCGGCCCCGGATTAGCTGGTCACCATCTGACCTCCGTTTACATGGATTGCTTGACCGGTCACAAACGATGAATCGATGGAGGAGGCCAGGTATACATAAGCCGGAGCAAGCTCATAGGGCTGTGCCGCCCGCTTCATGGGCGAATCGGTGCCGAATACGGCGACTTCCTCGGCCGGGAAGCTGGAAGGAATAAGCGGCGTCCAGACCGAGCCGGGCGCAACCGTGTTGACGCGTATGCCTTGATCGACCAGCGAGAGGGCCAGTGACCGGGTAAGCGAGACGATCGCCCCCTTAGTGGAGGAATAATCGATCAGCTCCTTGAAGCCCGCGTAGGCGGTAATCGATGCCGTATTAATGATCGAAGCGCCGGCTTTCAGATGCGGCAGAGCGGCCTGAATCATAAAGAAGAACGGGAAAATATTCGTCTGGTAGGTCTGGTACAGCTGCTCCTCCGTAATGTCCAAAATACTCTGCTGGACATATTGGACGCCATGATTGTTAACGAGCACGTCCAGCCTGCCGAACTCGGCAAGGGTTTGCCGGATGACAGCCTCGCAATTTTTTTTGTAGCGCAAATCGATTTTAATCGGGATGCAGCGCTGCCCAAGCTGTTCGATTCGGGCTTTGGTGACTTCCGCATCCGATGTCTCATATAAGTAGGGGATGACCAGATCGGCGCCTTCCTTGGCAAAAGCAATGGCTGCCGCCTTGCCGATTCCGCTGTCTCCTCCGGTCACGATGGCGACTTTGCCTTCCAGCTTGCCGCTGCCGCGATAAGCCGGGTCTTCCGTAATGGGAACCGGCTTCATCAAGCTTTCAAGACCGGGCTGAACGGGTTGATGCTGCGGCGGGAACGCAATAGGCTGCTCCTTGCATACCGTTTTGAAGCCGATATAAGGGATGGGCTGCTCAGCATTCATGACAATCCTCCTCGGGCATAGATGACATTGCATCCACGGTGATGTTTTATCTCTATGCATTCGCCCAGTTCGGGGTGCGGCCTCATTACAAGATATTCACAACATCCTGCAAATAGTGTGTTAAACTGTTTCCAAATTGATGGAAGTGTTGGGATTAACGGGAATGGTCCGCGAGGGGAGAATGGGAAGTCATGAAACCGGTGAAACGCTCTAAACTAAGGCTTTGGGCGGGAAAACAGTATTTTACCTGCCGGCGCTATTGGGAATGGCTGAAGCAAGGCAGAAGAGGCATGGCACGGATAAGGTCTTCCGAGCCGCTGCACTATCCCGTCTTCAAGCATCGGACGCCGCTGATGCGCCGGCTGAAGGATGTCGACATGTGGTACCAGCATAATAAAGTAATCAATCTGCGCCTTGCGGTGCGACGTCTGGACGGCCTTCTCATCCGTCCCGGCGAAACCATGTCCTATTGGAAAATGATCGGCCGTCCTACCCGGCGCAAAGGTTATGTGGATGGCATGGTGCTCTTTTACGGCGGCTTTAGGGCAGGCATCGGCGGAGGCCTGTGCCAGCTCTCGAATTTGATATACTGGATGACGCTGCATACGCCGCTTCAGGTGACAGAGCGTCATCGCCACAGCTACGACGTGTTTCCGGATTCTGGCCGCACCCAGCCGTTCGGCAGCGGAGCGACCTGTGCTTACAATTATTTGGATCTACAGATTTATAATCCGACGGAGGATATTTATCAGCTGTCGGTATATGTATCAGACGAGGAGCTGATCGGGGAGTGGCGCTGTACGGCTCAGCCGCTGTACCGCTATCAGGTGTATGAGCGGGAGCACCGCATCACGCAGGAAGCGTGGGGCGGATATGCGCGGCATAACGTGATCGGCCGGAAGGTGTTCAGCCGGGAAGGCGAGCTGCTTGACGATGAATGGATTACGGAGAATCATGCGCTTATGATGTATTCTCCCCTGCTTGCCCAGAACGCAGAGGACACAGAGAGTACAGAGAAAGCACAAGCAGCACAGACAGCAGAGAACACAGGGAAAGCACAAGCAGCACAGACAGCAGAGAACACAGAGAAAGCAACCATTTTTACCGGCTGATGAATCGTCCATGTTCATGCACTGCCTGCAGAGCGTTATATGTCGTAGGCGTCCATTGACAAAGACGCAGACACATTGATACGATGATAATAATTCTGACTAATTTGCTCTGATTTGACATTCCGTAACGTTCCGGGAGGGCTGACGGCCCTTATTGATGAACGAAGACTTTGCGGGTGCGTTTATGTAAAGCCTTGGTATATGGAAGTGGAGCATACATACCGTCCGATCTTTCCCGACGGGGGACATTAGCGAGGGTGTCCGGGAGGGGATGACGGAAACATTATGAAAATAACCGAGGTGAGAAAAATGGCGAAAGCTGTCATCATTAACGGGAGTCCGACAGCAGGCTCCCGCTTGAATGCGATTATGGAATATGCCGAGCAGGCGCTGACTGCCGCGAATTTCGAGGTGAGCCGGATTGATGTTGCTTCACTTCCGCCTGAGGATCTGATCCATACCAAATTCGAGAGCGAGCATATCGTCAAAGCGAACGGCCTCGTCGCCGAGGCCGATGCCGTCATTGTAGCGAGTCCGGTATATAAGGCTTCCTATACGGGGGTGCTTAAGACGTTTCTGGATTTGATTCCGCAGAAGGGCCTGGCCGGGAAAATCGTGCTTCCGCTCTTTATCGGCGGTTCATTGGCACATTTGCTGGCGATTGATTATTCACTGAAGCCCGTGCTCTCCTCAATCGGAGCCCGCCATATTCTCGGCGGCGTGTATGCGGTGGACGCCCAGGTGGCTCGTACGGAGGATGGCGGCTTTGATGTAGCGGAGGTGCTTCAAGAGCGCCTGGCTCAAGCGATAGAGGAGCTGATCGAGGAGACTCGTTACCGGACCGGGCGCGGTTAACCGCTTGCCGCTGCTGGCCACTTGATAGATGGAACCAAGATACTTTGAACCTATATACATCAAACCTATATACATCAAACCGTGGAGGGATAGCAATTGCAGAAGCTAGTGTTTTTTGTCGGAGTCGCAGGGACGGGGAAAACCACCGTTGCCAAGAAGCTTGCGGTACGTATACCGGCCGCTTTTCTTGACCGCGATACGGTAGGCGGCCGTTTTGTTGAAAAATTCCTGGAAAGCAACGGACTGGATCCGAATGACCGGGACTCTTCCTTCTATAAGGAAAATCTGCGCGACCTCGAATATGATACAACGAAGGATATCTGCATCGAGAATTTGAATGCGGGGCAGAACGTATTCATGATTTCGCCGTTTACCGCCGAGCTCAAGAACCGCGAGTGGATCAAGGAGGTCATCACGGCCGCTGGCCTGACGAAGAGCGATGTGGACGTGAAGGTGATCGTGGTGACGTTAAAGGATATGGATCTGCAGAAGGAGCGGATTATCGATCGCCAAACGGAGCGGGACCAGTGGAAGCTGGACCATTGGGATGACTTCAAGAAGCGGGTGGATTTCGTGCCGGAAGTGAATTGGGACATTCCGCAGACGTCGATCAAAGTATTCGACAACAGCGGTGATCTTACCGAGGATAAGGTGGACGAGCTGTACCAATTCATCGTGCAGGAATAGAAAGGCCCCCCTTTTTGGCAAAAGGACCGGCTTTTCGTTCACCACGAAGCTTATGCTGCGCGCATGGCAGGCTATCTTCATGAAGCCGTCATGCGCGCTTGTCGTATAGGGAGATGCAGGATAAGCAGGTGCCGAGCATTATGTAACCCGCCGAATCGTAGATTTTAATCATAGGACGCAAGGAGGGAAGGCCCTTGGAGAGCTCTGCCATGCTGGCTTATTTACGAAGCGTTGTGCTTATGAGAGACCGGATACCTTCATTTCGGGAATATCCTTTCAATCTGCCGGCTGTAAACGCGATGGACGGCTTGACGTTCCATCCGAAGGTCACCTACATCGTTGGGGAGAACGGAATGGGCAAATCGACGCTGCTGGAGGCGATTGCGGCGGCACTCGGCTTCAATCCGGAAGGGGGAACGATGAATTTCTCGTTCGCTACCGAGGAAACCCATTCGAGGCTGTATGAATACATCCGAACGGTCCGGGGCGTCCGCAAACCGCGGGACGGCTTCTTCTTCCGGGCGGAGAGCTACTACAACGTTGCGTCCGAGGTGGATGCGATGGAGCGGGAGATTCCCGGGCTGTACGATTCCTACGGAGGAAAATCCTTGCATGCGCAGTCGCACGGGGAATCCTTCTTTGCCACCTTTTTGCACCGGTTCCGCGGGAGCGGGCTGTACATTATGGATGAGCCGGAAGCGGCGCTGTCCCCGTTTCGCCAAATGGCGCTGCTTCGGAGAATCCATGATCTGGTTCAGGAGGATTCGCAGTTCATTATTTCGACGCACTCCCCGATTGTCATGGCTTACCCGGACTCGGTCATTTATAAGCTGACCCCTGAGGGCGTAGAGGAGTCCAGCCTGGAGGAGACGGACCATTATATGATCACCAAGGAATTCGTAAACAACCGGGGAGCGATGCTGCGCGAACTGTTTGCGGACGATGAGGAATAGCGTGATTTTATTCGTAAAACCCGTGTTTCAGCAGAACGCTGCACTAAAAAAGTCGAACCTTACCATGTAAGGATTCGACTTTTTTAATAGCAGGGTCCCTAACCGTTATACCAGTGATCTTTCCTGTCGGAATGCTTTCCCTTTCCTTTGACCAGCTTTAACGTTGCCACGATCAGAAAGCTGACAATCACCAATAAGAGCCATGAGCTCACCTTCCCCAGATGAACGAGACTCCAGGCTTCGGCCTGGTTTGGATATTTCCACGCGCCAAAGAATGTTGCGATATTTTCGGCAACCCATATAAAAAATCCGATAAGTACAAAAGAAAGGGCAAGCGGCATCCGATAACGAGTCCCGTTCACCTCGTAGGTGACCCAGGATGGCCAAAAGACGAGGATGACGAGTCCGGATAACCACCATCGAACGTCGATCCAATAGTGGTGCGTGAAGAAATTTAAATAAATCGCGGCTGCCAGCGTTACAACGAGCGAGAAAGGAGGCCATTTCACCAGTTCAACCTTCAGCCGCCTCCAAGCCTGGCACAGATAACTTGCTACGCTTGCGTACATGAATCCGCTATACAGAGGCACGCCAAAGATTTTAAAATATCCCTCCTCCGGGTATGACCAAGAGCCCATGTGAACCTTGAAAATTTCAAGAGCGAGTCCGATCAGGTGGAACAACGTGATCACTTTGAGTTCATCCCGTGTTTCAAGCCCGGAACGCACCATCCACCACTGCATCAGCAGGCAGATAATGAGAAGCCAGTCGTAGCGCGGAAGGAAGGGAAGCGGCACGAATTTCGTAAAGGCCAATGAGGCAAAAATAACGACCGGAAACAAGCACGATAAGGCCTGCTCCCAACCAAAACGAACGAGCTGTCGTAGTGCCCTCATGCTGCGCGTCTCCATTTTTGAATGGTCCATGAGCAAGCTCCCCTTCTGGAATGGATTCATTGAACTAACTCCCTGATGAATCCCGTTTAACCTGGACGTCTTCATCGCGGTATTCTAAAATATCTCCGGGCTGGCAGTCCAAAGCCTTGCAAATGGCTTCTAACGTTGAGAAGCGAATCGCTTTGGCCTTTCCGTTCTTCAATATCGACAGGTTTGCCATGGTGATTCCTACCCTCTCCGACAGCTCGGTAACACTCATTTTCCGTTTGGCCAGCATCACATCAATGTTGATTATAATTGCCATTGTTTTCACCTCAGACCGTTAAATCATTTTCGGATTTGATATGAATCGCTTCTTGTAAAAGTCTTTGGAGAACAGCGGCAAAGACGGCGATCACGGATGAAGCAAAAATAATGACCAGTCCGAGCACGATGATCCCCGGGGCATCATCTTTCTCCGCCAGGAGATAGAAGAGCGGCATGCCGGCCGCATACAAAATGCTGATCGTAATGGCGCAGTTCCTAATACTCTTTAATGCCTTCACGGACAATTCGGAGAAGGCTTTATTCTGGTCGATGTAGTTTAACAGCTTAAAAGCCTGATACAGAGCTAAGTAAAAGGGGATCGCCGATGCATACAAATCGATGGAAACGAGATATTTTAGATAAACATGGTCCGGATACAATTCAGCCGCGAAACTCGCGATATTAGGCACCACAAATATGCACAAAGCAAGAACCGGAATTCCAATCAGAATAACCGCGATTCTTAAAAAGAGTGTTGTTCCTTGTTTCATAACATGCACCTCGCTTATTTATTGTTCATCATAATAACACGACTTTTATCGTTTATCAATAAATTAATATTGATTAATATTATATTATTGTTGTTATGGAATATTCCTGTCGTCATAAATCCATAGCTGCGATTAGACCTTCAGTCCAGGTAGAATCGGGATGGTAAGGGGATGCGGCGGCGATTTGCCAACCGTTTTGAAATGATGTATTCTATGGGGGATTAAGAACGTACGGCAGGTTAGGAAAGTTCATTTTTTAACGAAGAGGAGGAGTATTCGGATGAAGAAGAGATCGCTTGTTTCGTTGTCCCCCGGCATCGGATACTCCACCGCTGTTTTCTTTGATCTTGGCCAATCACGGGAGAAGTGTGTCCACAATTGGAAACTGAACGCGACCGTTATCCTGCGATCGGCCTCATGATCATGTAAGGATACAGTGGAATAAACGCCACAGGTCGCTTACCTGTGGTGCATGGATCGGCAGCGTACGCCACAGGTATAACCTATGGTGTTTTTTTGTTTTGCCGCATAGGAGATGCGGCCATATCATCCTATCGAAAAAGGAGAGATTTGCATGCAGCTGCAAGGGGAACGTATTGTTGTGAAGCCGGTGGAGCTTTCGGATGCCGAGGCTCTGCTGAAGCTGGAGAAGGAGAATCGGGAGTTTTTTCAGCGGTTTACTGGCAAGCGGGACGAGCATTTTTTTACCAAGGAGGGACAGATCGAACGGATCCGGAAGGCGGTGGACGATCGGGAAACGGATCAAGGCTATCTGTATGCCATTGTATTGCGGGACACCGGGCAGATCATCGGTGAAGTCATGCTGACCGAGCCGGTGCGTGGGAATTTGCAGAGCTGCTGGATCGGCTATTTTCTGGATAAGTCATTCAATGGGCAGGGGTACATGACGGAAGCCGTACGGCTGGTCGTCCGCCATGCCTTCGAGGAGCTGCGGTTCCACCGGATCGAGGCGGGAGTCATGCCGCATAATCTCGGCTCGATGAACGTGCTGTTGAAGGCCGGGTTCCATAAGGAAGGCATCGCCCGTAAAAACGTCAACATCAACGGACGGTGGGAGGACCATCAAACGCTGGCGATCCTAAACGAAGCCGATGAGGAGAAGCGGTCCGGAATTGAACGTTGCAACCCGCCCGTCATTGCGCCGCCGCTCGGTCCGTACACCCATGTCACCAAGGTGCCGCATGGAGCCGCGCTGCTGGTCTTCTCCGGCCAAGTCGGAACCGATCCGGAAGGGAAGCTGCCGGATGACATGAAGCAGCAGGTGGAGCATACGCTTGCGAATATTCAGCGGTTGCTGGAAGCCGAATCGCTCACGGCGGACCATATCGTCAAAATCAATATTTGGGCAGTGGAAGAGGTCGATTGGAGCCATTTCCATGAGGTGTGGGCGAAGTTCCATGGCGGTCGGCCGCCGGCGATGACGATGGCTTATGTGCCGGGGCTTGCGATGCCGGAGCTGAAGGTCGAGATCGAGGTATGGGCGGCTGCCGGATAAGAAAAGGCGGGCAGGAAGAGGGATCGCGTCCAGAGGGAATTCATTCATGTAACCCGTCCAAGTAATTCATCCATATAGCCCATCCAAATATATTCAACAGTTCATCCGCCCAAGTAAAATCATGATGGCATCCATCATGTCATCGAAGTAAATTCATCATCCACCCTGTCATCCATGTAAAAAACCTCCGTCCATCCCTTTGCAGGGATAGCGGAGGTTTTGTCTATGAGAGATAAAAGCTTGGCAGATCCGGGCTTACCTGCGAGTACAGCTTACAGATCGTCAAACCCGTTGTCGTCGCCGACTTTCCCGTAGTTGCGGGACTTCGCTTCGAAGAAGTCAGTCTTCGTTGCATTCAGCGCTTCGTCGGAGAACGGCTTGATCCATGGCATGCAGTTCACGTCCACGCCTTCGTACGCTTTCTCCA
Source organism: Paenibacillus sp. FSL M8-0142 (assembly GCF_038597315.1). NCBI lineage: Bacteria > Bacillati > Bacillota > Bacilli > Caryophanales > Paenibacillaceae > Paenibacillus > Paenibacillus sp. FSL M8-0142. The sequence goes on along the minus strand of NZ_CP152008.1, from coordinate 5,994,640 downwards.
GTCCCATCATGGTGATGCGGCGGTTGGCGATGTATTTGATGTAATCGGACAGCTCGTTCAGATCAATGCCGCGCACATTGCTCAGCGTGTAATGCGCCCAGTTCGTCTCCAGCTCGACCGCGCGATCGATCGTGCGGTACACGTAATCGATGTTCTCCTTCGTGTTCAGCTCAGGGAAGTCCTTGAGCAGCTGCTTGAACACTTCAGCGAAGAAGTAGCAATGCTGGTTCTCGTCACGCTGAATGTAGGAGATCATTTGGCTCGTTGCCATCATCTTCTGATCACGGGCCAGGTTATAGAAGAAGGCGAACGTACTATAGAAGAAAATGCCCTCGAGAATCAGGTCGGCGACCATCGCTTCAAAGAAGGATTGCGGCGACGGATTGTCCCGGAAGCTCTGGTAAATGTTCGAGATGAACTGATTGCGCTCCAGCAGAACCGGATCATGCTTCCAGTATTCGAAAATTTCCTTTTGCTCCTGCTCCGTAACGATCGAGGAGAGCACATAGGAGTAGGATTGGTTATGAACGACTTCCTGCTGCCCGATAATGGCCGAGATGGCCTCAAGCGAGGAGTCGGTGAAATAGCGCTTCACGTCGCTGACAAACATCGTCTGCATGGAGTCCAGCACAGCCAGCAGGGAGATGTTGATCTTGAAGGTGCGCTGCTCCTCCGGATCAAGGTGCGGGAATTGCTGCGCATCCTTGGACATCGGGATTTCGTCCGCGATCCAGTGGTTCAGCAGCAGCACCTTGTACAGCTTGTACATATGAGGCATCCGAATATCGTTCCAGTTGAGGATCCCTGAGCATTCGCCCTCAATGATCCGTGTGGAGCGGTTAGGTGCTTCGGTATTGAATATTTTTTGCATTTGCATAACCATTCTCTCCTTGCATTTATAGTAGGGCGGGTATCAACAGGACGGGTATCCACTCTCCGGCCGCTGTTGTCCGCCCTTTGCCTGAATGTATTGTGAAGGGTGCAAAGGGCTCCCAAAGGCGGACGTAAACTCCTCCGATTGGATACCCTTACCCTTGTAGTCTTTTTTATTGCTTACTCAACGGATGTTCGCTTCGCGCTCGACTAAACGCAAGCAGCCCGCTCATTGTGTTTGCGCCACATGAGCAGCGAATCCCAAAGGGAGAGCGATCCTTGCAGGAAGTTGAACCAAACACGCAAGCAGCCGCTCATTGTGTTCGCGTCGCATGGGCAGCGAATCCCAAAGGGAGAGTGATCCTTGCAGGAAGTTGCACCAAACACGCAAGCAGCCCGCTCATTGTGTTTGCGCCGCATGAGCAGCGAATCCCGAAGGGAGAGCGATCCCTCGCAGGAAGCCTCGCCAAAAACGCAGGCAGCCGCTCATTGTGTTCGCGCCGCATGAGCAGCGAATCCCGAAGGGAGAGCGATCCTTGCAGGAAGTTGCACCAAACACGCAAGCAGCCCGCTCATTGTGTTTGCGCCACATGAGCAGCGAATCCCAAAGGGAGAGCGATCCTTGCAGGAAGTTGCACCAAACACGCAAGCAGCCCGCTCATTATGTTCGCGCCGCATGAGCAGCGAATCCCGAAGGGAGAGCGATCCCCGCAGGAAGTTGCACCAAAAACCGCACGCAGCCGCTCATTGTGTTCGCGCCGCATGGGCAGCGAATCCCGAAGGGAGAGCGATCCCCCGCAGGAAGCCTCGCCAAAACCGCACACAGCCGCTCATTGTGTTCGCGCCGCATGAGCAGCGAATTCCGAAGGGAGAGCGATCCCCGCAGGAAGCCGCGCCAAAAACGCACGCAGCCGCTCATTGTGTTCGCGCCGCATGAGCAGCGAATCCCGAAGGGAGAGCGATCCCCGCAGGAAGTCGTACCAAACACGCAAGCAGCCCGCTCATTGTGTTCGCGCCGCATGAGCAGCAAATCCCGAAGGGAGAGCGATCCTTGCAGGAAGTTGCACCATCAAAGCACGCATGAAATCATTCGTCCCTGCGCCAACATTCCAGCGTTCCCGCAGGGAGAAAGCGCTCCTAGCACCAAAGTACCTGGGAGAAGAAGCGCCTCACCCAATCATTCCACAAACTTGCGGGTGTCCAGAGGGCAGAGCCCTTGGGGCCCTCCCTTGGAAGGGAGGGTTTGGGTGGGTTCGTTAGCTAGCACAGCTTTCGCATTCCTCGATCGTCAGCGCACGGCTGCGCACATAGTACGTCGTCTTGATGCCGGCTTTCCAGGCATGCAGGTGCAGGTCCAGGAATTCCGATGCCCGGATGTCAGGACGAACATACAGGTTGAAGCTTTGCGCCTGGTCCACATGACGTTGACGGGCAGCAGCCATTTTAATGGACCAATGCTGGTCGATCAGGAAGGCTGTTTTGTAATACCAGATTGTTTTTTCAGACAGATCCGGAGCCGGGTTGGCCACTTTATACGTCGTCTTCTCTTCATAAGACAGCAGCTCATACAGCGGGTCGATGCTAGCCGTAGAACCGGCAATGATCGACGTGGAGCCGTTCGGTGCGATCGCGAACATCCACGCGTTGCGGACGCCGTTCTCTTGAACTTCCTTCTGCAGCTCGCGCCACTGCTCGGTGGTTACGAATTTGCCTTCATGCTCGCCGTCGGTGTAACCGCGGAACGTAAAGTATTCGCCGCTTTCCCAGGCAGAGCCTTTGAATTTCGGATAGTGGCCTTTTTCCTTGGCCAGCTCCATGCTGGATTTCACGAGCAGGTAATTGATGTGTTCGTACAGATTATCATTGTATTCAACCGCTTCGTCGGATTCCCAGCGGATGCCTTCGAGGGCCAGCAGATGATGCAGGCCGAAGGTGCCGAGTCCGACAGCGCGGTACTGGCTGTTCGTATATTGAGCTTGCAGCACTTCGATATTATTGATGTCGATAACGTTGTCCAGCATGCGAACCTGGATCGGTACGAGCCGCTCCAATACGCCGGCAGGCACTGCACGCGCCAAGTGAATGGAGTTCAGGTTGCAGACAACGAAATCGCCAGGGATTTTCGAAATCACGATCCGGGTTTGGCCGTCTTTGGTGACGAGCTCTTCTTGCTCAACCACGGTTGGCGACTGGTTCTGCATGATTTCCGTGCACAGGTTCGAAGAGTAGATCATGCCGTGGGCGGAGTTCGGGTTCGCACGGTTTACTGTATCGCGGTAGAACATGTACGGAGTTCCGGTCTCCAGCTGGGATTTCATGATCCGCTTCATAATATCGATCGCTTGTACCGTAATGCGCGGCAGGTTCGGATTCGCTAAGGCTTCCGCATATTTCTCGCGGAACGCGCCTTGACCCGGCGTTTGATCGTAGAAGTCCTCAAGGCCGAGCGGGCGGCCGTTCTCATCTTTCCAGCCCATGATCTTCTTCACTTCATGCGGGCAGAACAGGCTCCATTCTTCACGGGCTTCAACAGCCTCCATGAACAGGTCAGGCAGACATACGCCGTGGAACACGTCATGCGCTCTCATGCGCTCATCGCCATTGTTCAGCTTCAGATCCAGGAAGGACAAAATATCCTTGTGGAACACGTCCAAATAGACCGCAATGGCGCCTTTGCGTGTGCCGAGCTGGTCAACGCTCACCGCCGTGTTGTTCAGCTGGCGGATCCAAGGGATGACGCCGGAGCTGGTGTTCTTGTGGCCGCGGATATCGGAGCCGCGTGCGCGGACCTTTCCGAGGTAGACGCCGATGCCGCCGCCCATTTTGCTGAGACGGGCTACGTCGGTGTTGGAATCGAAGATGCCTTCCAGGGAATCGTCAACGGTGTCGATAAAGCAGCTGGAGAGCTGGCCTGCGACCTTCTTGCCGGCGTTGGACATCGTTGGCGTTGCGGCCGTCATGTACAGATTGCTCATTGCCCAGTACGCTTCCTTAACAAGCTCGAGGCGTTTGTCTTCAGGCTCCTGGTGCATGAGGAACATGGCAATGACCATGTAGCGCTCCTGCGGGAGCTCCATCACGCGCCCGTCGAAATCCGTTGCAAGGTAACGCTCGGCCAGCGTCAAGAGACCGATGTAATCGAACAGCAGGTCGCGGCTTGGATCAATGCACTCGCCAAGCTCCTCGATTTGCTCCTTCGTATAGCAGGTCAGAAGGTCTTCACGATAGATGCCCTTCTGGACGAGCTCCGTAATGAGCGGATAGAAAGCGCCGTATGGCTCTTCCGGATAGGCTTTGTAGCGGCGGTTGTGGGCCGCCTTTTTATATAAAGATGTTAGGAATGAACGAGCCGCCGCAAATTTCCAGTCAGGCTCTTCCTTGGATACAAGCTCAAGCGCGGACATCGTGAAGGCATTGCTGATTTCCTCGCCGGTAACTTGCTCACCGCGGAGTTTGGAATTCACGCCTCGAAGCAGGCGCTCCTTGTCTAGCATGTCCAATCCCTTCAGGATCCGGTCGGCATAGACGGAGAGGCGGATTTCATCGAAGGCAAGCTGACGGTTGTTTGGTTTAACTACGAGCTGGGGCATACAAAAATCCTCGCTTTCTTTGGGGGAAATTGAAAAAAGAACATGAAAAAAACATTTTCTAAAACCTAAGGGCAGGCTTGAAAATGTCCGTGCGCTGTGGATGGTTTGAATAAAGCTGACATAAGCCCATATTTGGGCATGATGTTATGTACAGACGCAAGTTTCACGAACACATCCCTATAACCCCGTAGGTCGGTGTCTGAAGTATACAGGCAGGTCTCCTGACTTAGGCCGTACATATTCGGCGTCTTCCCAAAGTTCGCTTTCGGGGAACTTCAGTGACGTATTGCCAAACTGCCGGCAGCTGCATATGCATATTCATAACAGCCCCGAGGCCTTTACAGTGGCGGGTCCGTGATGGATTTTCACCATGCTTCCCTATTAAGCCGGGCTGCCTGATAGGCTAGCGCGGCACCTGTATACACTATATTTGGTTGTCGTTAATCTAATGTAACCCAATATCTTGTATCTGTAAACCGATTTCTTAAAAATAAACGCAAGGAGAATTATAGCAAACGGACAGGTAATATGCTAGTTGGCCAACCGTCAAAACCGCTCAAGATTCCATGGATTGTGACCAAATGCGACGGTTTTTGCGCGGATTCCGCATCGGTTGCGTTTTGACAACGGATCGTATGACCCATATAAAAATTTGATCTTGGACATACAAGATATTGTGTGTTGACGACTTTGCGAAATTTTGAAAAGACGCCCCGGAATTGATATGATATCTATATCGGATTCAACCACGTTGTGGATGAATGGAATGCTTCGAGGGAGGTTATTGTGATGGCAATTGCAGAAGTAACGGTCATTCCGATCGGAACGGCAACGACCAGCTTAAGCTCATATGTGGCGGAAATGCAGCGTATATTGAAGCAACAGGAGGGAATTACGTACGAATTGACTTCGATGAGCACGATTATTGAAGGGGAGCTCCCTATGATTTGGCGTGCGATCGAGGCGTTGCACGAGGCGCCGTTCTTGTCGGGTGCCAAGCGGGTATCCACCTCTGTCAAAATCGACGACCGGCGCGACCGGGCATCCTCAAGCAAGCAGAAGATCCAATCGGTGCAGGAGAAATTAGGCGGGTAATGCAACCCCTCCTATAGGGTGTTTTTTCCATTAATGAGGGGCTTGCATTTTCCCGCCGAAGGAATATAATATATTTTGTTGTTCCAAAAACGAATGATAACTTCAACAAATTCGCTGGTGTAGCTCAGGGGTAGAGCAACGCACTCGTAATGCGTAGGTCGGGGGTTCAATTCCCTTCACCAGCATCCTTAGAAAGTCAATAACGGCGCGGTTTTCCGAGTTTTCGGAGACGGCGTCTTTTTCGTGTTTTTGGCCGATCTTTTACCATTTTTCTACCCTTTTAGTCAATTGAAGTGGGTTTTTCGCCATCAATTAGGGATTCAATATCCTTTTGAAAAATAAGTTCTAGACTAACACACAGTAACCTAAACAGCGGTAGCCAAGAATGAAAAAATAAAGTCATAGACCGCCGCTGTTTATCGAACTATCGTCCCCTTAGGTCGCTGGACCAACCGCAAAACTAAACTGGAACGTAGGTCAACCTGATCACCTGCTCGCCAATGCGATCGCTTGCCACGAGGCGCAGGGGCGGACGCGGTCCGGCGAAGAACGGCTTGCCGTGACCCAGCACGACGGGATGGAGATAGAGTCGATACTCATCAACGAGACCGAGCTCCGTTAGACTGTGCGCCAACTCCGGCCCGGCAACTTCAATGTCCCCTTCATGCTGAGCCTTCAGCCCCCGTATGGCCGCTGAGAGGTCGCCCTCGATCAGAGAAGCGTTCGGTCCGACGGACTTTAACGTCCTCGACACCACCCACTTCGGTTTGCTTTGCCACGCAGCTGCGTATTCCCGTTCCTGCGCATCCCATTCAAAAGGGTCTTCGTCCCAATATCGCATAGTCTCATACATACGGCGCCCGTACAGCATACCCGTCAGACCGCGCACGTCTTCGATGAAATGAAGGAATAGCATGGGGTCGCGCTGAAGTGCCATGTGGTCGACGAACCCGTCCAGAGACTGATTCAACGCGAAAACGATTTTTGCCATGTGATTGACTCTCCTCCCTGTTTTTCTTGCACATTCATCATCAGGATTACACGTTCCATATGCAGCCTCCTCTATGTCTAAAATTTTATCATCCAACGGCATGCCCGGTTTCTCATGGATTGCTAATGTGGCACAGCCCGACCGAATACAACGTTAGCTTAGACGATTCAACCATATATCCCGATTTACATTGCTGATGCTATATCATTGATTTCAACTATAAAATCCGAATACCCATTAAAAATCCCCGAAGTATTAGCTCACGGGCTTCAGTCTTCTAACAGAACTTCTAACAAATCTTCTAACGGCCAAGAAATACTTCGAGAACCTTAAACGGATTTAGGCGCATAAAAGCCCATAACTAATAGACCTCCGGAACCCTGTAGAACCTTTCCGAAACCTACGGTGTCGCACTTGTAATGCGTAGGTCGGGGGTTCAATTCCGCGTTTTTTTATTTCCTGCAGGGGCGTGATAGTTCGTGAAATGAATTAAATGGTTGATCAGAAATCTATCTCCATGATACATCCGCACATTCTGAACATTATTACCGAAATGTCCAGTCTAAGGGCGTCTATGCTCATAAACTGTACTATTCCAAAATGCGAGGAGGTAAATATCAGTGGGTTACGAAAAACCTTGTTACAACGGCTATGGGAATACAGTAGGTATTGTCCTAGTTTTATTTATTCTCTTGGTTATTATCTTAGGAACTTTTTGGATTTAATCACACAACGGCAAGAAAAACATTGTAAATTTGTTTAGAATTCATTCATCTCTGTTGTGATGTCATGTCAAACTCATGGATCATCCCTTTGGTTTGGGGGCGGCGATTTACCGTCCCCATGAAAGCTCTCCTACACGATAGTCAGCTTATTCGGAATGCCAAATACATAAGCAAGAGGCAAAATCATCGACAGAAAGCTTTTTCGACGTTGTTCAGGTTAGTAACTGCTTAAAAAGTAAGAGTATCGTCAATAGACCAGTCGCTTATAAACGCCCAAGCATATATTGAGTTGAACGATTGGTGAAAGGAGGTGTTGTTTTGCCGATTTCCGACTTGTATAAACTTCAACCAAGTGCTCCAGTTACCGTAGATGGACATGAAGAAGAGAGTGTCAATTTAGCACTTCAAGCCTCACCCAACACCTCCGTTGGTGTCGTGCAGGGGACAGTGCTGCTGCCGAATGGAAATCCGATCCCCTTTGCCACAGTACAGTTATATACTTCTCAAGGGGTGCCATTTGAGCATGTTAACAGCAACCCTCAGGGGCAATATATCATACCAGATATTCCAGTAGGCTCTTATTTAATCACTGCTGCTGAACCTGGCTACCTGACACCTGTCCGTATTCCGCTAACAGTTACCCAAGGTCGACCAACACAAGTTTCGATTACTTTACAGCCAAACCCCGCAGCAACGAGAGGAGCATTGTTTGGCATCGTAAGGAACGTTTCGAATAATGAACCTGTGAATAATGCTTTGGTTAGTCTTTTTCAAATCAATGGGGGCACGGTTACTCCGATCGGAACCTTGACATCCAACGCATCCGGACAGTATTTGTTTGCTGAGCTTCCGGACGGTACCTATTTCGTTCAGGCTACCCTAGCCGGATTTTTATCAAGCCAAAGTGCCACTGTAACGATCCAAGGTCCTGAATATGCCCCCCTTGACATCAACCTGACAGTCGATCCGGATGCAAATACAGGGACTGTAAGTGGTATCGTGACAGACCAAGCAACTGGAGCAGCGATACCCAATGCCCTAGTGGCGCTCTATAGGTTAAACGCAGGAGTGGAACAGATCATCCAGATTACGCGTACGAATCAAGGGGGGCTCTACCTATTTGGCGATTTGCCCCCGGGAACCTATCGTGTGAAAGGGACCGTTCAGGTGAATACAGGATGAAGGAGACTAAAATTCTTACAGGCAGTTCTGTTTTTTCAATCGGTGCTGAAGAAAGTAGATGGGTTCCGCTGGCGCTTAAGGGCAAGAATCATTCCGTCCGGCATGGCTTCAGTCCCGTTCGAGTCACGTTTTGTTTGGTTGTCAGAAAAAAACGAACCGTCTATAAGCATCGGTTTCAGCTCTACATTCGCAGCAAAGCAGGTTGCAGAAACACAATAAAATGGAGCAGTAAAAGAGAGCGAAACTCATGCCTAAAATACCGTAGAATATGCCCGGTAGACATCAAACTGGGGGTGTCGGTGAGGAATAATAAACGGGTAAGCCGCAAGAAAACTAAAGCTGTTATATAAAACACATTTTTTAATCATCCGAATAAATTAAAGTGCTAAAGGTGTTCTTCGGCAATTAGAAGAACGTCTTTATTTTTTGTGGCTAGCTTCCATGTGATTTGAGCGTTGAAATGGACGCTCTTTCTATTTGGGGAGGCACCGGTCAGGCAGTGGAAGTACCAAGATAAGCGGGCTTCCGATTTGAAGATAAACGCGCCGCTCCCAAAGGGAACTAAAACGCAACGGGAAACCCCGGCGAAATTTTCCTGTCCCAGCAGGATATCTGATGAGGAATTTTTGTGAATTAGCTCTTTAATTGATTTTTTGTTCTCCAGTAGCATATTGAAACATGCCATCCTCATACGCTCTGATAACATGACAATATAAACGGTTGTCTTGTAGTGTGCCGAAAGGTGGGAGATGGTTTGTCGGATCCTTTTGTAATCAGATCATTAGACGAAATACGTTTTTGGTCACGCATTATGAAAGAACATTCTTTATTTCTTCGACTTGGATTTAGGTGTGAAGATACGCAGTTAATTAATGAGGCTAACCAATTCTATGCAATATTTGAGGATATTGAAAGAAGAGCACATTCATATCAAGCAGATACGGATCCCGAAACCATTAGACAGTTTAATTCAGAAGTCCGCAATGCAGCTTCACACATTTGGGCATTTAAGAGAAAGGTCCTTGGGCTTATACTTAGGTGCCAGCTTCCTGGGGGAAACAATTTTCCCTTGCTTGTCGATCATGTTAGCCGGGAAGCAAATTACTTTAGAAATCGGTTGGAGGAACTCAATAGCGGGAGACTTGAACCATTGCCTGATGCGATTATTGATGAAAATGTCTTTTTCCTGAAAATAATGGCTGACCATGCAAAATTTATAGGTCATCTGCTTGATCCATCCGAGCGAAAATTAGTGGAACAGGCTAGAGAGTTTAGCCAAGAATTCGATACGTTGATGTTTCAAGCCATCGACTTAAGTTCCATGCGTCCACAATCGCAAACACATCCACTGCTTAGTCAATTTGTTGATGAAAACCGCGTTTCAGTCAAATCCTTGCGAGATTTTAAGAAGACTGCGCGCGATTTGATTGAGCAGTGTCGAATCAAAAGCATCATTCACCCTCTATTAGCAGATCACGTGTTTCGTGAAGCCGAACGATTCTTATTCATACTCGACATGTTCGACCGGTCATTGAGCGGCATGAAGGTAAACAAAAAAGAAATCCTGTTTTAATGTAAGGGAGGCCTTAAGTGATGGAAATACAAGTAACGGGATTTGTTGTTCATTCCGATGACTCCGGTTCCGGACATTCACATCAACTTTTTCTTACATCTTGGGATGGAAGGCCAGTTAACGTTCATGTTCATCCCTTTGAAGGAGATACATCCTTTGATGTTGGACATTACCATCATTACGTGGGTGTAACTGAACCAGCTCCGAGTGGTGTTCCACACGTCCATAACTATCATGCTCAAACATCGTTTAATGACCAGCACAAGCACATGATTAGAGGAACAACGGGTCCTGCCATTCCCTTGGCAGGTGGTGGGCACTATCATTATTTTGAAGGTTATACCACCGTTGATGGCAGAATCCCGCATGCTCATCGATATAGTGGAAATACAGGCAATGAATACGGCTGACCAGTGATTCGGTATAGATGCATTTTTTATGAGGTTGGTTCTAATGATCAGAAAAAGAAAAAGCTTGATCAACGAAAGAAAGCAAACACATATTTTCCTTTAGGGAAAGTGTTTGCTTTCTTTTTTTATTGAAATAACAAGAATCGCCGAACCCAGAGCATTTACCATTCATTGAGATGTTTCACGGTTGATATTATGCATGATTGCACTGTAGAGAAAATCGGCTAACTCTTCATTGCCATATTGATTAAAATAGTTTTTGAATCGTGCATCGAATTTGTAAGTATGGGCAATGCAAGCCAGTAACTCTGCATCACATGTCATGAATTGCATCAGATTATTTTTCCATTCCTCGATTAATCGCTGAACTTCATCGGAGGAAGGATCCTGGTCGATACAAGACGCAATTCGTTTGAATATGTCCTCCATGGCTTGAAAGCTTTCCTCTTTATCATCCGGTGACAATTCTTCCAACGATTCATTAAACTCTTTATACGCCTCGGTTTCGCCATAAAAGAATCTCGCCTCATTTGCATACTGCTCTTTCAATGGCAGGACGGAAGTGCCGTTGAAGAGCTGCAGATCACTAATATCATTTCCCGAAACGTATTCTTCGAGAGCCGCCATGATCGTTTCTAATCTTTGTTTTCTCAATAATAAGGCTTGACGCTGCTCCTTTAATATTTGATTTTGCTCTTGTCTGGGCAGCTTTAAAATGTCCGCAATTTCTTTCAAGGAAAAATCCAATTCCTTTAGGAACAAAATCGTTTGAAGTTTTTCCAAACTGCTTCGATCATATAGTCGATACCCTTTTTCCGTCAGATGTGTCGGTTTGAATAAATCAATTCTATCGTAATAATGCAAGGTCCGACTTGTAATGCCTGTAATCTGAACAATATCTTTAACCGCTAATAATGGTTTCTTCATCCCAGAATCCTTTTACTTCGTCCAGTATTTGAGCAGCAGGCGTGATGGTGGCCTCAAAAATCGTTCTTCCTGTTTTTCTTAAATAATATTGGATCAAATAATATCCGCAGGCGTATCCGGCACTATAAGGCATATTGACTGGTTGAGAATGTTGAAGCTTCGCGATCTCGTCACCGTAAAGATACGGAGCAATTTGATCAAACCCCGTTAACTGCAGCTGCTCTCTAAGCACAGGCTTTATGCGCCGGTTAAGCGTTTCTGCGTTTGTTTTCGTTACCCAAGGACCGAGCAATTCTTTCCCAAACATAAACGTAGCATAATTTTCAGCCAATCCTTCACTTACAATGAGCTCGCCCAAATTCACGGTGTGATCCCACTGGATAAATTGGTATCGCACATTATGGTTGCATTCGTGCGCCAGCGCAGCCTTCATTCGAGGCATTGTGTATTCATTTGGCAGGAGCGTACCCCAGATAAACCCGGGAATGCCACCAAAACCGCTATATCCTTCGTTTATGGTTAAGGCACGGTTTTCCGGATTCCCGAGTTGAATGGTAAACAAATAATCGGAAACGGGAAGATTTATATCGTGCTCAACAAATAGATTCAAGCTTTTCTTCACGGCATGCTCACACTCTAACCAAAAGGCTTCGGACGAAATCAGCTCGATCTCTGCCGAAATCTGCGGGCTAATCTGATGAGGGGCTCGATGCATCATACTATTAAACGTAATCACATCAAAACCGTTGGCCTCTTCAGCTTTAAAAGGGAGCTGTTGAATTTGCCACTGCTTCATAAAGGGAGCCATCATCTCGTTTCTGAATAATTCTAGCTTTTCCTCGGGCGGAGCCTGGGCAACTTTTTGATAAATTTTGTCTGAACGCAGTGTTTGTATGTTCATATCTTTCACTCCTAGTTATGTTTTCATAGCGAGATTATGCACTATGACCTAACGTCATAGTCAAGCGCTTTGAATCAAATCATGAAAAATTAGGTAAAGACGTACCCAGATGCATTCATCTTCCAGCTCCCCGTTCAATAAAAAACGGAAGCCGCGTATCGTTCGATCGCTGCGTCCGTTCTGTGCGAGGTTATTCGTCTAATGGGTGAGAATCATGAATACTTTGATCATTCTTAGAATGCAAGCGCTTGTTTACAAGCAGAATTGCCTGATCCATTGTTTGTTTGATAATGGCAGCGGCAGGTCGGGCTTTAGCCAGCCTCAAGCCTTGTCCAGCCCAGAGCGACATATACTCCGGGTTGTTTGCCATTGCCGCAGCTTGCCTAATATCCCGTGTCATGACATGCTGAATGGGATAAGGGGGGATCTTGCCGGGATACATATGCATACCGCGTATGAATTCTGTACGAATACCACGCGCTGCTTTGCCTGAGTAAGCACATGTAATTACGGTAGCGTCCTCGTTTGCCGAAAGTATCTTTTGTTTGTACGTAGGATGTGCGCCACTCTCTGTACAGGCCAGAAAAGCAGTGCCCATTTGAACCGCTGCTGCTCCTAAAGCAAGGCTGGCTACGAGACCCCGTCCATCCATGATCCCCCCTGATGCGATCACGGGAATCGAAACATGATCACAAATTTGGGGAACCAGAGCCATGAGTCCTATTAAAGCATCGGAGCCGTTCTTCAGAAATGTTCCTCGGTGTCCCCCTGCTTCGCTGCCCTGCGCTACAATAGCGTCAACCCCCGAGAGCTCCAATTGTATAGCTTCATCTACTGTCGTAGCAGTACCCATTACAAATGTTCCACGCTGCTTCATACTTTGAATAACACCCGGTGATGGTATACCAAACGTGAAACTAAAAACGGGAACGCGCTCCTCCAGCAGTACTTGCACCTGCTCTTCAAACGATTCCGAATATTGGGGAAGTGGTGGATTTTGCGGGATTCCAAGCTCCTTACGGCAGGAGTTCAGGTATTCAGCCATTTTGGCAATGGTTTTTTCGGATTCCTCCGGTTGCTCCAGGACAAATAAATTCACTCCGAAAGGCCGGTCGGTTAACGCTCGGATCTTACGGATGGCATGACGGAGTTGTTCAGGGGTTAAATATCCGGCCCCTAGGTTGCCTAGTCCACCTGCGTTTGAAACGGCTGCGACTAACTCAGGAATCGTTGGCCCGCCTGCCATCGGTGCCTGAAAGATCGGATAGCGAATGTTGAGCTTGCTTGTGATCGCTGTTTCAAACATTTTTAATGCCTCCTGTTAATCATGCATATTTCGTGCCTCCATATGGCGAGGACATGTTTAGCTTATAACTGCAGATTAAGGTTGAGCTTAGATTGAGCGCCACCTGGGCATCCATTACGAAACACGGATGATAAAACGTAAGTAAGATTACTGCTTATTTTACCTGCCTTCACATATCAAGTAAAATGAATCTAAATGATGTTTAACATTAAAAATTTTAATGCCTAATACGGAGGTATGCAGTGGACATCCGGGACATGCAGATTTTTTTGGCTGTAGCCAATGAGGGGAGCTTTACCCGAGCAGCCGAGAAGTTAGAATACGTTCAGTCAAGCATAAGCATTAGGATTCAGCAGCTTGAAAGCGAACTAAACACAGAACTGTTTCATCGCGGTCGTCAGGGAGTTCGGCTCACATCATCCGGAGAGGCGCTTAAATCTTATGCTGAAAAAATTATTTTCCTTACCCAAGAAGCAGAGCGGGTCGTATCCGATCGTTCAATCCCTCGGGGGCCTCTTCGAATCGGATCGCTTGAAACCACAACGGCGATTCGGCTTCCATCGATTCTCGCTGAATACCATCATTCATATCCCGACGTCGATTTAGTACTCAGAACGGGGACGACGGAGGAGCTTGTCCATTCGGTACTGAAATACGAGCTGGACGGAGCTTTTGTGTCCTCACCAGGTGAGCATGCAGAGCTTGAAACCGTAGAAGTTGGGGCTGAGGAACTTGTTCTCCTATCAGGCGGGCAAACTGACCCGATCCATCGGCCGGAACATCTACGCCATCTGACCATATTGGTATTTCGTGTTGGATGTCATTACCGTCGTATACTCGAGGATTGGCTGCATGCAAAGGGTGTTTCCGCGAAAATCATGGAATTCGGAACTTTGGAGGGGATTCTGGGATTTATTCATGCCGGGCTCGGCGTTTCGCTGCTGCCTCGGTCGGTAATCGAAAGAGCCATGATGAAATATAACTTACAAGCTCACAACATCTCGGATGAGTTCCTCAGAACACCTACATTGTTTATACGACGTAAAGATACCTTTAAAACAGCAGCGGTATCCGAATTCATTAGGATTTCCAGAGAAAGGTTCAACGATATCTAATAAACAAGACGTAGAGAATGCGGATTTTCTGGATTTGGGGGGCCGTGTCTTTGTGGTTGCTGCAGCAGGGAATCAGCTATCGGTCCTAACTTATACTTTTTGTTCTCAGCATCAGGTGAGTGATTAAGGAATCGGGAGATTCTAAAAGAGACCTGTCGCCTCTATGCGACAGGTCTCTTTGCTATTATGGCAGTTGTCCAGAACCCTTATATTTAAGCTTATTTGGGTCCCAGGTGTAAACCGCTTTAGCGGCTTCCCATCCGCCTTCCGGGAAGTACTTCTTCCAGTACTCGACAACTCTGCTTTTAGAGTCTATGAACACTTGCAAATCCCCCATAATGTTTAGTTTCTCTATCAAGGTTCCGTTTTGTAATCGGTATACGTACATTCTTGTATTGGAAGGGAAATAGTTAAACGAGACCGCAACATGCATTTCTTTCTTCGTAGCGGAGAAGATCTGAATCGATGGGTCATCAGCGTCATCATCGCTCAAAATTCCTGTATTTATCAATACAAGGATTCCTTTTGAATTAAGAAGATAAAAGTTACCCGCTTCGGTAAGTATGAAGTACTCTTTTTTGTTGTCGTTATTAAGGTCGGCAGATTTTATTATCTTTACTCTTTCATTAGGGTATTTCTGATTCAGTATTTTCATTGGATTGTGTGGTTCAGCGTAAGACAAGTTCGCTGATAAAAAGATGAGGCTTAGCGCAAAAATAGACAATGTAAGTTTCTTGAAAATAGGCAATGGTCCCGCAAGTTTTTTATCTTTCACTAATCCAGCTTTAAGCTTCCTTTAAGATTCGAGAACTATGATAAAGACACCCCTTACAATAGATTGGAAGCCCCGCCGAGTGAGCATCGGCGGGGCTTCTTCGCGTATAGGGCTTATGCAGCGGATTAGGCCTTCTTACACAACAATCTTATAATCCCAGCAATCGGGTGATGTAGGCGGTCACGGCCTGGTCTTGGAATGCCTGCCAGTTATCAAATGGTGTGTGCTCCGCCATGAACCGGCTAATCGAGGAATGCTGAATGAAGCGGTCGAAATCCTCGTCGGTTGTTCCTTGATATCCGGCGGACTTCAGAAGCTCTCCAATGGAGGGAAATCCGGTATGCCGCTGCACGAAAGCATCCGTGAACACTTCCTCAACGGGCACTTCCTGCTGCATCTCGGACAGCTTCGAGGCGTTATCCCGAATTTCCTGCAGCTTCTCTTCATTAAGCCCATCCAATGGGTTTATCTCCGTATTCATGATGTGCACCTCCGGTAAGATCACGCAGCGATGGCGTACGTGGTATTGATCCATTCATTATATCTACGAGTTTATAAATATCCGACTTCGATTTTTATGCATAAGGTGGTTGTTATGTGTTGGGAAGGTCAGCTTTTTTGCTTATTTAACCTCATGAACCATCATCAGAATCAACGGAAGCGTTAGAATCTCCTTTCATGACCGATCTACATGACAGACTGTTGTCAATGATCCATATACTATACCACTGGCTGCTTGCGCCGGGAAGGAACTTTATAATCATTCTTTACCTAGGAAAGGCCGGGTTTATCATGTAAACTGGTAATGATTTACTGGTGAGCGGCTTGATCCGATCATGGCTTCGTAAAGGTCGACATCCATATTGGTTGCATAATGGGGGTGGGCACTGTGCCCAAAAAAGAAAAGATATCCATGTCCTGGCTCCTGCGGTACTTGAGTCCGGTCAAGGGAAGGCTGATCATTCTGCTCGTCATGCTGCTGACATCAAGCGGTCTGCAGCTATTGAATCCGCAGATCGTGAAGCGGTTCATCGACACGGCAGCGGGCGGAGGGCTGCTTGGCACCCTGCTGCAGCTGGCAGGGCTGTTTCTGATTGTCGCCGTTGTTAATCAGCTGATTACGGTGGCGGTCAGCTATTTAGGCAACGACATTTCCTGGCGGGCGACGAACCGGCTGCGCGGAGATCTGCTGAAGCATTGCCTCCGCTTGGATATGCGGTTTCATAATACGAAAACGCCCGGCGTCATGATCGAACGCGTGGACGGCGATGTGACCAGCATCTCCAATTTTTTCGCGATGTTCATCGTGCAGGTTATCGGCAGCTTCGTGCTTCTCGCCGGCATATTAGGATTCATGTTTACGGTCAATCTGCCGATTGCCATTGTCATGACCGTCTTCACGCTGCTGTCGATTATGTTTATGGTGATCATCCGCAACCTGGGCGTTCAATCGTCCAAGAACGAGCGCGAAGCAAGCGCATCCCTGTTCGGGCTGATTGAGGAGCGCATTGCCGGGATCGAGGATGTGCAGGCAAATGGTAACGTACCGTATGTGATGAACCGGTTTTACCGTTTGATGCAGGCCGTGTTCCTGAAAGGGCGGAAGGCCTGGATGCTTCGCGTCATCCCTTGGAACACCACGGTTATCCTGTTCGCGCTTGCGGTCACGGGCGTGCTTCTGCTCGGAGTTCGCTACTATCTCATCGGCGAGATCAGCCTCGGGACGTTGTTTCTCATCTATCAATACACGCAGATGCTGAACGATCCGATTGAGATGCTGGGCGACCAGGTGCAGGAATTTCAAAAAGCCAAGTCCGGCATGCTCCGCTCCAGGGAACTGCTCTCGAATCGCAGCGAGATTGTAAACGGGAAGAAGGAACAGCTGCCGGAGGGGCCCCTCGGCCTGGAGTTCGAGCGGGTGAACTTCAGCTACAACGAGGATAAGCCTGTCCTGAAGGACATTACGTTTACCGTGAAGCCAGGGGAACGCCTCGGCATCATCGGACGCACCGGAAGCGGAAAGTCGAGCCTGAGCCGGGTGCTGCTGCGGCTGTACAATATCGACGGCGGGGTCATTCGCGTGGGCGGCACGGATATTACGGAGCTGACGCTCCCGGCCCTGTACCGGCGAGTCGGGATGGTGACGCAGGACGTTCAGCTGTTCGACGGCACGCTCCGCGACAACTTGACGCTGTTCGATGCCGGCGTATCGGATGACTTCATCCTGGAAACGACGGAGCGGCTTGGACTTCGTCAATGGATTGATGCGCAGCCGGAAGGGCTGGACACCCATCTGTCGACGGGAGGGTCATCCTTGTCTGCCGGGGAAGCCCAACTGTTCGCGTTAACGCGAGTCTTTCTGACACAGCCGAGTCTCGTCATTCTGGATGAGCCTTCCTCGCGCCTGGATGCAGCCACGGAGACGATGCTGCAGGCGGCTGTGGATCAGCTGATGCGTCAATGCACGGGAATAATTATTGCGCACCGGCTGGCAACGCTGGAGCAGGTGGATAAAATCATGGTGCTCGGCGACGGACGCATCCTGGAATTCGGGGAGCGTGAGGCGCTGGCCCAGGATCCGTCTTCCCATTATGCCAGACTGCTGACGACAGGCAGAGAGGAGGAGCTTGCATGACGGTAGCCGGTTTTATCGGGCGATTGTTTCGTTTCCGCCCCGCATTGTTTTTGATTAACGGCGTCTTGTGGTGCGTATTCCACTCTTTGCCGCTGTTGATCGGGCTCGGGATGCAGTGGTTCTTCGACCGGGCGACTGCAAGCTCCGGGGCTGCCGACTACCTGTGGCTGGCCGTGCCGCTGATTTTTATTGCGGCTGTGCGGGTCGCGAGAGTCGGGACTTTCTTCGCCGCGTTCTATGAATGGGTAACCTATATCTACCACATTCAGGCGATTCTGCGCACGAATATGCTGGCCGGCATTATGCGCTGGCCGGGGCGGAATCTGCCCGCTTCGCCGGGCGAGGCGATGAGCCGCTTCCGCGATGACGTGGATGAGGTTGTCGAATATGTTGAGTCCTGGGTGGATTTCTGGGGCCGTCTCGTATTTGCATTGGTGTCCGTTGTCATTATGGCGAGCATTAACTGGAAAATCATGCTGGTCGCGGTGCTGCCGCTGGTCATCGTAACGCTGCTGAACAATCTGTCCGGCAACCGGGCGCGGAGATACGGTCAGAAGAACCGGGAAGCGACCGGCCGAATCACGAGTTTTATCGCGGAGACCTTCGGCGCGGTTCAGGCGCTCAAGCTCGGCCAGGCTGAGGATCACGTGCATGAGCGCTTTACGAAGCTGAACGAGGAGCGCCGCCAGGCAGCGCTCAAGGATAATCTGTTCAAGCAGTGGATGCGGTCGCTGAACCAGCATGTGCTCAGCATTTGCACAGGATTAATCCTGCTGATGTGCGCTGCGGAAATGCAGGCCGGACGGTTTAGCGTCGGCGACTTCGCCTTGTTCACGAGTTATTTGGCGAACATCGGATTCAGCATTTCCTTATTTGGTTACATGGTGTTCCAGCATAAGCGGCTGAAGGTATCCTTCGACCGGATGCGGATGTTGTTCCGGCCGGGCGAAGAGGACCGGCTCATTGAAGCGCGGGAAACGTACCTGAACGGGGAGCCGCCGGAACTGCAGGAGCCCGTCAGGGATCCGAAGCTGCAGCTTAAGGAACTTACGGTGAGCGGGCTAACTTACCGGTATCCGGGTTCCGAGAGCGGCATATCGGATATCAGCTTCCGGCTTGAGCGCGGCAAGTTCCTGGTGGTTACAGGGCGGATCGGTGCGGGCAAGTCCACGCTTGTGCGGACCCTGCTCGGTCTGCTGCCGAAGCAGGAGGGGGCAATCAGCTGGAACGGCACGGAGGTGGATCCCGCTGCGTTCCTGGTTCCGCCGAGAGCCGCCTATACGCCGCAGGTGCCGCGTTTGTTCAGCGATACCTTGAGGGAGAACATCGTCCAGGGCAAAAGAGACCATGCGGACGAGGCGTTGAATCGCGCAATCCGTCTCGCCGTTATGGAGAAGGATATCCAGGACCTCGACCAGGGCCTCGAGACCTTCGTCGGCCCGCGGGGCGTCATGCTCTCGGGAGGACAGATCCAGCGTGCGGCTACGGCGCGCATGCTGATGACGGGGGCGGATCTGTATATTTTCGATGACCTGTCCAGCGCGCTGGATGTCGAGACGGAGCAGCAGGTATGGGAGGGGCTCTTCCAGGAAAGCGATGTTACCTGCATCGCGGTATCGCACCGGAGGGCGGCGCTCGCCAAAGCGGATCATATCATCGTCATGAAGGACGGCCGGATTGAGGCGGAAGGCACGTTATCCGAGCTGCTCGCGACAAGCGAAGAAATGAGGCTGCTGTGGGCGGGAGAACAAACGGCCGCGGAGCGTGAAGAGCCGAAGGTCACGGTAAGCGAAAAAGTCGTTCTCAGGTAACGAACGCAACACGTAAGATTTTATTGGAATTGGGGATTGGCAAGAAGAAGATGACGCGTACCCGTATAATACGGGGCGCGTCTTTTTTTATGTGGTCGGGCAAGGGCTGAAGCGGAAGCAAGGATCGATCAAGTTGTGCTATATCCATCCGCTTCTTCTCAAAAACTCTGAATATTCCACCTCCTGTCCCGCATACCTTGATAGTAGAGGAAGAGTACGTTAAGTAACCCTAAGTACCCAAGCGAAATTCTTCATTACGCATTGGGTGCTTGGCAGCTATGGACGGTTAACAGTGGCGCAGAGACTGCTTGGCATGCCTCAAAAATGCACTCAGAAATGCAAAGAATCAAACAATGACAGCCAAATAAAGGCTTGGTTAGCGGGAATGCACAAGGTAGGGGGTTACAGGGCATGAGTCCAAGCAAATCGATAGATTCCGAGAATAGGATGTAGTAGAAAGACATCAGAGGAAGGGTAGGGATATGCCATGGAATGGAGCATTATTGCACAGATGATCGACCCGAGGCTGTCCTTGGTAGTTGTCGCCTGCTGGGTCATCGGCTACGTGCTCAAGCAAACGCCAAAGGTTCCGAATTGGAGCATCATCTATGTCGTTATCGTGGTATCCATTTTGTTCACGGCAGGCCTTATAGGCTGGAGCGTTGAAAATATCATACAAGGTATTATTGCGGGCGCATTTGCCGTATTCGGCCATCAGGCTGTAAAGCAGACGGCAGAGGCGATTTCCGGAAAGAAGAAGTAAATGCCCGGCTTATCTTCGAGTACTCCAAGCGATTAGAGGCGGATATACGCCTTGGAGGCATAAGGACTGATAAAAAATCCAGCTCTTCTTCCTAAACAGCATCGGACAAGCAGACGAGGGAGGAATCGTTAGGGCGGGTGTCAAACGCAATCTGGGTAATCGCTCGAATCCCGGGTAGAAATGCTTCGTGCACCGAAGCATTTCTACCCACAAAAAAGAAGGTGTTTCCTAAGATCTAACGATCTTATGGGGCACCTTCTTGTGTTATGCTCGGCATTTTTAGACTGTAATAAGGTAATGAGAATTACGGGACTGCCTCATAAAATCCTTACATGCGCTGAAACATAGCCGTATCCCGGCTGTAGTGGCTGACCAGACCGGTTTCTTCATTCCGGACACGGACTACGTCCGGCGTATAGCATTCGATGTATCCACGCTCAACCTCCACATACACGCTGGCGGGATCCTCTTCCCACACGGATACGAGCGTTTCCGACAGCGCAGCTGCAAAGAAATGAACGTCTTGCGACAAGTACCTACTATTTCGTTCTATATTCATTGTTTATCCCCTTGATTGTTATTTTTCGGACAAAATCCGGCCGACCAATTCGTTCATGCCCTTCCAGGAATCCTTCAGGATGAATTCATGCTGAATATGCGCATTCCATGGACGCGGGATGAGGATCGTCTGCTTCCCCGCTTCCCTTGCCGCAATCGCGTTATGCGGACCGTCGTCGATCAGGAGATCGAACTCTACTAAATATTTGCGTTTGGCGACGAAAAAATTATCGAACGGTATAAACGGCATATGCGTCTGCAGCCATTTCCATTTCTCGGGCACGGAGGACGGGCGGGCAGCCGTAATGATAATGACGTCATAATCGTGCGTCATCCGCTCGACTTCGTCAATGGTATATTCATCAAAAATGTCGAGCTCCTCATATAAACCGGGCTTTCCGAAGAAGAAATCCTCCGAGCATTCGGGATGCCAGATTTCACTCAGGTTGTAGTCCGTAATCTGATCCAGCTTAAGCTGCGGGTCTTTATACTGCAAATTATGATAGTGAATGGCTTTAGGAATCAGGTGGCAGATCGTGTCATCCATATCAATCGCTACGATTTTTTTACTCATATCTCTATTATTCTCCCATAATCCGGAACCGGAATAAATATGATTTTCCCGTAATTGTAACGGACTGGATGCACATTGGCAAACCATTCATCATTTTTTAGAGGTTTCCTTCAATTATGACGGTACATGTCATGATTCATTCTTATAATGGAAGCACATTACAAGGCATAGGAGGATTTTAGGATGTCACATTCGTTTATCGACATTCAGGGAGCAAGGGAGAACAACCTGAAGAACGTGTCACTGCAAATTCCGAAGCGGAAAATCACGGTGTTTACCGGCGTGTCCGGTTCCGGCAAATCATCGATCGTGTTCGATACAATCAGCGCGGAGGCCCAGCGCCAGCTGAACGAGACCTTTACCGCATTCGCCCGCAATCGCCTTCCTCGGCATAAGCAGCCGGATGTCGATTCGATCGATCATCTGTCCACGGCCATCGTCATCGATCAAAAGCGGCTGGGCGGCAATTCCCGGTCGACGCTTGGAACGATTACGGATCTGTATTCGATTCTGCGGCTGCTGTTCTCCAGAGTGGGGAAGCCGTTCATCGGGTATTCCAACGCGTTCTCGTTTAATGACCCGCAAGGGATGTGCCCGGAATGCCAGGGGATCGGCAAGAAGGTCGAGCTGGATCTTAATAAGCTTCTGGATCCGTCGAAATCGCTGAACGAGGGAGCGGTGCTGTTCCCGATCTTTTCGGTAGACAGCTGGTATTTAAGAAACTACACGTATTCCGGTTTCTTTGATAATGACAAGAAGCTCTCGGACTATACCGACGAGGAGTGGGAGCTGCTGCTGTACGGCAAGGATCGCAAGGTGTCGTTTCCGTCCAAGGGCGGGCCGATCGAAGCCGAATTTGAAGGGCTCGTTCATAAATTTAATCGGCTCTACATTCAGCGGGACAGCAGCGAGCTGTCCGAACGGACGATGAACCATGTCAAAAATTTCATCACGCACGCCTCTTGCCCGTTATGCAAAGGGACCCGGCTCAGCCAAGCGGCTTTAAGCTGCCGGATCAACGGCTACAATATTGCCGAGTGCACGGCGATGGAAATCCCGGAATTGAAGAAGGTCATTGAGAGCATTCGGGAGCCGATCGCGCAGACGATGGTGGACAGCTTAACCGAACGGCTGCAGCATTTGATCGATATGGGTTTGGATTACCTGACCTTGAATCGGGAGACGACCACCTTGTCCGGCGGCGAGTCCCAGCGGGTCAAGATGGTCCGTCATCTGGGCAGCAGCTTAACCGATATGATGTATGTCTTCGATGAGCCGAGCGTCGGGCTCCATCCGCGGGATGTGCAGCGACTGAACGGGATGCTGCGCAAGCTGCGCGATAAAGGGAACACGGTGCTGGTCGTGGAGCATGACCGGGATGTGATCGAAATCGCCGATCATGTGGTGGATGTCGGGCCTTACGCGGGAACCCGTGGGGGAGAGATTGTTTTTCAAGGAACGGTGGAAGATCTGTACAGCCAGGAGGACACCTTAACCGGGCGCTTCATGAAGCAGAGCTTGCCGATTAAAACAAGCTTCCGAAAGCCCTCCGGCCATATGAGGATTTCCGGCGCGAACGTGCATAATTTGAAAAACGTGACGGTCGATATTCCGGAAGGCGTGCTGACGGTTGTCACTGGGGTAGCAGGGTCGGGCAAAAGCTCGCTCATTCACCATGCCTTCCTGCCGGAGCATCCCGAAGCGATTGTCATTGACCAGTCTGCCGTAAGCACCTCGATTCGCTCGAATCCGGCCACCTACACCGGAATCATGGACGATCTTCGGAAACGGTTTGCCAAGGCGAATGGACAGAGCCCGTCGCTGTTCAGCTTCAATTCGAAGGGAGCCTGCCCGGAATGCCAAGGGTTGGGCTTTATCTACACGGACTTGGCCTTTATGGAAGGCGTTGTGTCGCCATGCGAAACATGCGAGGGACGACGCTTCAGGGACGAGGTGCTCCAATACAAGCTGAATGGCAAAAGGATCACCGAGGTGCTGGATATGACGGTGCTGCAGGCGCTGGACTTTTTCGAAAACAAGGAGATCATCCTTCGTCTCCAGGCGCTGCATGATGTCGGGCTGCATTATTTGACGCTTGGTCAGCCGCTCAGCACCCTCTCCGGGGGAGAGAATCAGCGCATCAAGCTGGCGAGCGAGCTGCACAAGCAGGGCAAGGTGTACGTGATGGACGAGCCGACGACCGGGCTGCATATGTCCGATGTCGGGCATTTGATCGAAATCATGAACCGGCTGGTGGATAACGGTAGCTCGGTGATCGTCATCGAGCATAATCTGGACGTCATCCGGCAGGCGGATTGGATTATCGATATGGGGCCGGAGGGCGGCAGCCGGGGCGGAACGGTTGTGTTCGAGGGGACGCCTGCGCAGCTGGTGAAGGCGAAGCATTCGCTCACCGCCAAGTATGTGGTGTGATTAATCATCCTTAAGACCTGCGATGCTGGAGTTGTCCCAAACAGTGGTGTTTACTGCTGCGGGGCAGCTCTTTTTCAGTAAGTCCCCCAGCAGCTCCGATTCAGGAGGCCCCCCAACGTCTCCGATTCACACGAAGTCCTCAAACAGTGCCAATGAAGAAGTCGCCTTAACAGCTCGTTTCAGGAAGCCTCACCGACCAACTCAGGATGGTCTCCCACATGGAGGGCTTATAAGCAGGGCAATCCGGCAATACTGGATGCAGCGGCAGGTACAGGAGAGGCATGGAGAGCAGTTTCCGAACGATGAGCGGCCGCTCTTACACCGGGTGCAGATACGTCGGCTGAAGATGCGTCAACTGAAGTTACGCCAACTGAAGATACGCCGGCTGCAGTTAAGTTAGCTGCAATTACGCCAGCTGAAGTTCCGTCAGCTGAAGTTACGTTAGCTGCGATTACGCCCGCTGCAGTTACGCCAGCCCTCTCCTGCCTGCACCATTCAATCATTGCAGCGTCCTGTCAGCTACCGCACGGGCCGCATACATAACGGGGGATACTAACAATGCGAACAGTATGGTGGAAAGAAGTTGTCGCTTACGAGATATACCCGCGCAGCTTTATGGATACGAACGAAGACGGCATCGGCGATCTTCCTGGCGTCATTTCCCGCCTGGATTATTTGAAGGAGCTCGGCATCGACGTGATCTGGATCTGCCCGATCTATAAATCGGCCAATGATGACAATGGCTATGATATCAGCGATTATCATGCCATCATGGAGGAATTCGGCTCAATGGAGGATTTTGACCGGCTGCTGGCGGAAATTCACGACCGGGGCATGCGGGTGATCATGGACCTGGTCCTGAACCACACGTCGGACGAGCATCCGTGGTTCATTGAATCCCGGTCTTCCCGGGACAACCCCAAACGGGACTATTACATATGGCGCGACTCCAAGGAAGGGGCCGAGCCCAACAATTGGGCGTCGATGTTCAACGGCTCCGCCTGGGAGTACGATGAGCAAACCGACCAATATTACCTGCATCTCTACTCGAGAAAGCAGCCGGATCTTAATATGGAGAATCCGGAGGTGAGGCAGGAGCTGATCCGGATGATCCGCTGGTGGCTCGACAAGGGCATTGACGGCTTCCGCGTGGATGCCATAACGCATATCAAAAAAGCGCCGGGTCTCCCGGACATGCCGAATCCGGGCAATTTCCGCTATGTCGATGCGAATCCGGGCCACCGCAATATTGAAGGCATTCATGACTTTTTACAGCAGTTCAAGCGCGAAGCCTTTGCGGAGTATGACATTATGACGGTGGGCGAGGCCAGCGGAACCGATGTCTCCGAGGCCGATCTGTGGATCGGTGAGGAGAACGGGGCCTTCAATATGATTTTTCAATTCGAGCATGTCAGCATGGATTTCGGAGCGGAGGGCCGCTGGGATTTTGCCCCGTGGGATTTGGCGGAGCTGAAGCGTATTACCCGCAAGTGGCAGAAGGGACTTGAGGGCGTCGGCTGGAATGCGCTGTTTATGGAGAATCATGATCAGCCGCGCTCCGTCTCCCGTTTCGGCGATCCCGTGAATTTCCATAAGGAATCCGCCAAAATGCTGGCTACCTTCTTCATGCTCCAGCAGGGGACGCCGTTCATTTATCAAGGACAGGAGATTGGCATGACCAATGCGGATTTCAGCGAGCTGAGCCAATACCGGGATGTAGAGATCTACAACTATTACCGGGAGCGGCTGCTGGACGGGAAGGACGTGGAGGAGACGATGCGGAGAATCGCATATCGGGCACGCGATAACGCAAGAACCCCGATGCAGTGGGATGACTCGTTGTACGGAGGCTTTTCGACCGTTGTGCCGTGGATCCGCCCGAACCCGAATTACCATGAGATCAATGTACAGCAGCAGGAGAAGGATCCGGACTCGATCCTGAACTTTTACAAAGCATTGATTCGCCTGCGAAAATCCAGTCAAACGCTCATTTACGGCACCTATGACGATTGGCTGGAGGAACATCCGGAAATTTTCATGTATTCACGAAGCTTAGAGGATGAGGCTTATTTGATCGTCTTGAACTTTTCTGGAAACACCCCCGAGCTTCGCATGCCCTCCCCGTGGCGGGAGCGCAAGCTCGAAGTCGTTCTCTCCAATTATACGCCAGCCGAAATTCTACAGGACCGATTCACGCTGCGCCCTTATGAAGCGGTTGTATATCGTGTTACACTACAGGAGAAAGCGATTACTTGAGATTCGAGGTGTTGTCAGTATGTCACAATCGAAAATGATGGCAGCGGCCGTTCTGGACAAGCCGATGTCGATCGGCGTGAAGCAGGTTCCCGTTCCCGAGCCGAAGCCGGATGAAGCGCTCATTCAGGTTTACTGCATCGGCATTTGCGGTTCGGATGTCCATTACTATGAACATGGGCGAATCGGCAGATATGAGGTCAAGGAGCCGCTAATTCTGGGACACGAGCTAGCAGGCACTGTGGTTCAGACCGGGGATCAAGTGACGAACGTATCGGTAGGAGACCGTGTCGCCGTCGAGCCGGGCGTAACCTGCGGTCGCTGCGCGTATTGCAAGAGCGGCCGGTACAACCTCTGCCCGGATGTCGTATTCATGGCTACCCCTCCGGTGGATGGGGCATGGGCGGAATACGTGGCGGTTCGCAGCGATTTTCTGTTTAAGCTGCCGGACGATATGTCTTTTGAGGAAGGGGCGCTGCTGGAGCCGCTGTCCGTTGGTCTCCATGCGGTTCGCCGCGGCCGGATCCGCCCGGAGGACCGGGTGCTGGTGCTCGGCCTCGGACCGATCGGCCTCTTGGCCATCGAGGCGGCCAAGCTGTCCGGGGCATCGCAGGTGTACGGAAGTGATGTAGTGGAATTCCGGCGCGATTTGGCGTCGCGGATCGGAGCCGCTGGCGTAATCAATCCGCTGTCGGATGACGTGCCTGAGCGGCTGAAGGAGCTGACTGGAGGAGAAGGCGTGGACCTGATCATCGAGACGTCCGGCAATGCGGTCGCGATTGGAAGCTCCATCGGCTACGTGAACCGTGGCGGACGGATCGTGTTTGTCGGCCTGCCGACGAAGGACGCCATTCCTGTCGATATCGGCGCACTGGTGGATGCCGAGCTGGACGTGTACGGCGTGTTCCGCTATGCCAATACGTATCCGGCGGCGATTCGATTGCTGCAGAGCAGCAGCAGCCGGATCCGGGATATCATAACCCATGAATTCCCGCTGGACCGGATCCAGGAGGCCGTGGAGCTGGCCCGGACGCAGAAGGACACCAGCGTGAAGGTTATGATATATCCGGGACGGACGTCATAACAAGCGGCCCATTCGTTCGTTTCTCGGCACAGCAGCACTCTGGATGATACGGTTCTCTAAATTTCATTAGTGCCTAATCCCAAAAGTTACTTAGCAGCAAGCAGCCCGGCTCCAATCATCATGGAGCCGGGCTGCTGTACATTTTGGGGATTCGTTAAATGTATGTCTTCCCAAATAAAGGGGCGAAATCCTCCCAAGCCTCTTATTCCGGATGGGCATTGCTCATCCAGCTGTCAATGCGCAGATCCCCGGCGTAGCCTTCACGGGATGAGATTTCGCTGAGCTTCTGTTCCGCTTCCTCCCGGGTATCGAATCCGCCAATCGCGGCAATGAAATCACCGCCTGCTGTCTTAATGAACGTTACGTCATCTTCGTAATATATCTCCTCGAGGATTGCGAGGGACTCTCCCTGCGGCATAGCTTCACTACGGATATAAAACACTTCGCGCGGCGTTGCCTGTTTGCCGGTAGATGCAAGCCTGAGCTCGATATACCCCGGATCCCGATACTCCGACACGCTGTGGGTCACACCATCCTTCAGCTCTACCACAAAACGCATGGCGGAATCATCCAGGATGATATTTTCATAGACGTCCTCCACGAGCGGAAGAGCCAGCAGATCGTTCTTGACTGTATCGTAATCGAAATTTCGAACGCCGTTGAGCGTAAAAATGAGCCGGTTCGGCGCTTCCCGGTGCTCTACGGTATAGGAGGGCACGCTGGATACCGTTTCGCCTGCCTGGTCGAAGTTGATGCGAAGCACATCCGCTACAGTTTCGGTGGTGACGCTTACGCCATCTGTCCGCTCACCGCCCCCGCCAAACTGAAGCACCTGCACAATGCTGCCCACAACCGGGACTTTGGACAAGGCATTGGCAACGCCCGGTATGTTAACGACAAACAACAGGGCGAGGCTTGCGGCAACCACGCTCGAGTATCGCATCAAGCGGAGGGATCTTTTGCGCGCGGCCGCTTTGTGCCGGGCCGACTCCATCACATTAGCCAGCTG
The DNA here is from genome assembly GCF_038597315.1 of Paenibacillus sp. FSL M8-0142. Classification (NCBI taxonomy): domain Bacteria; kingdom Bacillati; phylum Bacillota; class Bacilli; order Caryophanales; family Paenibacillaceae; genus Paenibacillus; species Paenibacillus sp. FSL M8-0142. The sequence goes on along the minus strand of NZ_CP152008.1, from coordinate 5,966,057 downwards.
AGCCGGAATCTCGATCCGTTCATAACGATCCTTACCTGTCATATCCCTCGACCTCTCCTTCGATCAAATATTGTTTAAGCTTTCCGATGATTCGGTAAAACCGGGTTTTGACCGTGTTCTCCGGCAGCTCCAGGACATCGGCCATGTCTCTGAAGCGCAGGTCCTCGAAAAATTTCAAAATAATATACGCCTTCTCCTCCGGCGCAAGCCGGTCCATTGCCTCATATAAATCCAGCTTCTCTTCCAGCGGAACGGCAAGCTCGGCGGCCGCGTACTCCTGGGTCTGATCCTCCATAAAGGCGATCCGCTTGTTCCGGTTCAGACGATCGAGCGCGCAGTGAATCACGATCCGGGTAATCCAGGAGTCGAAATACTGCGGCGTCTTCATCCGCTCGAAGGAAAGATAAGCCTTGTACGTCGCCTCTGAGACGATATCCAGCGCGTCCTGCTCATTTTTGACATAACAATATGCCACCCGGTACAGTTTGCTGCTGCACCTCGTAATATGTTCGCTGAACTGCTGTTGGGAAAGTGCCTTGGCCAGTTCACTCACTCCTTGCTATTTAACGTCTTAATGATGCTGTACAGGATCGATGCTCGCGCGCGCATCATTGGCTGGCCAGCTTCATGCTTGTTAGCCATACCGACTATTAGACCGAGTAGGAGCCGAAATAGTTTTAGCGCATGACTAAAAAGTCATGGGAGTTTCAGGAAACCCTTAGACGCCAGAGTAGAAGACATCTTTCACGCAAGGAATTCCCTGGGTTGATTTCGTTTCTTGGGGTTAACAAGCGATAGGGAATAATGTTAACATGTGAGCATATAAGACTAGGAAGCGAGGCCGGAACATGTAGGTTGCTACCCCACCACCCATACAATTGAATACTGAAAGAAACGGGGTAGAACCATGAATAACAAGTCTTTCCGCTATCTCTGGACCGGTCAGGCCCTCGCCAATTGCGGCGATTTATTTTACGTTGTCGGGCTAATGGCGATCGTCCATGAGATCACGGGATCTGCCATGTATATGGCTATGATTCCTTTTGTTACTACGCTTGCTCGATTTATTAGCGGGGGCTTTGCGCCCGTACTGATGGACAAATATGCCCTGAAGTTGCTGCTTCTCATCTCGCAATGGGGAAAAACAACAGCACTGCTGCTGCTCGTCATGACCCGATATGCACTGGGGAATCAAGAGATGACGGTGTATGTGATTCTTGGCATGGTGTTCCTTATCTCGTTCCTGGACGGCTGGGCCGCTCCGGCGAGCCATGCAATGCTCCCCCGGCTTGTTCCGCGGGATGAATTAACCCGGGCGAACAGCTTCGTTGCCGTAGTTGACCAGATCATTCAGCTAGGCGGCTGGGCTGCCGGAGGAATGCTGGTCGCCATGGTCGGAGGCGGTCAGGTCATTTGGCTGACCGTCGTACTGGCAGCGGCTGCAGCTGTTTTGATGAACAGGATGGAGGATCCGCTCGTTTCAGGCGACTCAAGCGAACGGAGGGACCGTCCTCCGTATTGGAGCTCCATGCGTGAAGGCTGGGTACTCATCTGGAAACAGCCTGCTTTGCGGACGATCCACGTCATATATGTGCTGGAATCCATTGCCGGAGTCGTGTGGATCGCTGCTATCCTATATGTATACGTGTCCGAGGTGCTGCACAAGGAAGAGGCTTGGTGGGGATATATTAACGCCAGCTTTTTTCTGGGATTGATGGCAGGCGGATGGTGCGGCATGAAGGGCTCGAGGTGGATTGATCGCCATATCGGCAGCATAACCGTATATTCCTCCTTCGGCATCAGCCTGATGACGCTTGGCTTCGGAATGACCTCGATGCCGTGGCTGGCTTTGATGTTTTCGGCAGGGTTTGGTCTGTTTGATCAGCTCAAGGCGGTTTCATTGCAAACCATGCTTCAGCGGAGCGTGTCCCTGCAGCTGATGCCCAAAGTGTATGCGGCCCAAAGCTCGCTGATCTCACTCGTTTTTGGAGCGTCCACGCTGTTGTTCGGGTATGTCACAGACCGGTTTGGTGTCAGGGCGACCTTTATGGCAGCGGCAGGGATATTGTTCTTATCTGGCTGCTACGCGTTCGGGGCACGGTCCCGATGGCCGTCGGGTAAAAACGCTCCAGATAAGGCGCAATGAAAAATACGCTGGGGTATTTTTTCGTAATGCAGCACGGGTCCGTCATATGTACCGAATAGGGATTTGTGTCGGCAGTAGAGGGCGATTGTCGCGCCACAGGTACTTAAAAGGGTCCTGTAGCGGCAGTAAAAGGCGATTGCCGCGTTACAAGTACTTAAAAGGGTCCTGTTTTCAACTGCAGAAGGCAGGGGGCTACTCGGTCCGCCCGATTTCGGATGATCAAGGGATTATCATTCATATTGAAAGACGAGCTCTATGGCTCGTCTTTTTTGGCATAATATAGACCATTTGATAAGCTGTCCAGGAGCGGAGGATGTTAGCAGATTGCCGTGCTTTTCATAGGTCGGGAATTGCTGCTTACACTTACAATCATGCACATCCCCTGATGGGCAGCTTTAGCTGCAGCCGTGTACAAAAAGACTCCCCCAAGACGCTGAGATCGGGGGAGTCTTATAAAGAATTATGCACGTTCTACAGGGAAGGGCCAATCGCAATCCAAGATATGAAGCCGTAGGCCAGATTGCAGCCGGGCTGGCGCACAACCTCGAGCACGGCGCTGTCTTCTTGCTGGGATTTCAGCGAAATTTGGAAGCCGGGATTGTTGCTCATGCCTACGATGACATAGTTGATGCCGCCAAAAGGCTCCTCAAATTGAACCCCCACTTCGGCTTTGGCCTCGGGGCCGCTCAAAACGAAAGGCGTCATTCCATATTGTTGGAGCTTCGCCTGGCCGGCCGTACCGCGCACTGGCGTAAATCCGAGATGGCGGCTTTGAATGGAGCCATCGGCAATTTGCGTGCCGCCCAGAGAACCGTCAGCGACATGAGAACCTGTAATGGCACCTTGCGCAATATGGTCGCCGGTGATGGAAGCATCGGCGAGGGTGAAACCGTCGAAGGCATCCGGCCCGAGATGGCGGCTTTGAATGGAGCCATCGGCAATCTGCTTTCCGCCCAGAGAACCGTCAGCGACGTGCGACCCCGTAATAGCGCCCTGCGCAATATGGTCGCCGGTAATGGAAGCATCGGCGAGGGTGAAACCGTCGAAGGCGTCCGGCCCGAGATGGCGGCTTTCGATGGAGCCATCGGCAATTTGCGCACCGCCCAGAGAACCGTCAGCGACATGAGAACCTGTAATGGCACCCTGCGCAATATGGTCGCCGGTAACGGAAGCATCGGCGAGGGTGAAACCGTCGAAGGCATCCGGCCCGAGATGGCGGCTCTCGATGGAGCCATCGGCAATTTGCGCACCGCCCAGAGAACCGTCAGCGACGTGCGACCCCGTAATAGCACCCTGCGCAATATGGTCGCCGGTAACGGAAGCATCGGCAAGGGCGAAGCTGCTGAAGACGTCCGGTCCGAGATGGCGGCTCTCGATGGAGCCATCGGCAATTTGTGTGCCGCCCAGAGACCCATCGGCAACATGAGAACCTGTAATAGCACCCTGCGCAATATGGTCGCCGGTAACGGAAGCATCGGCGAGGGTGAAACCGTCGAAGGCATCCGGCCCGAGATGGCGGCTTTCGATGGAGCCATCGGCAATTTGCGCACCGCCCAGAGAACCGTCAGCGACGTGCGACCCCGTAATAGCGCCCTGCGCAATATGGTCGCCGGTGATGGAAGCATCGGCGAGGGTGAAACCGTCGAAGGCATCCGGCCCGAGATGGCGGCTCTCGATGGAGCCATCGGCAATCTGTGCACTACCCAGAGAACCGTCAGCGACATGAGAACCTGTAATAGCACCCTGCGCAATATGGTCGCCGGTAACGGAAGCATCGGCGAGGGCGAAGCTGCTGAAGACGTCCGGGCCGAGATGGCGGCTCTCGATGGAGCCATCGGCAATTTGCGCACCGCCCAGAGACCCATCGGCAATATGAGAACCTGTAATAGCACCCTGCGCAATATGGTCGCCGGTAACGGAAGCATCGGCAAGGGCGAAGCTGCTGAAGACGTCCGGTCCGAGATGGCGGCTTTGAATGGAGCCATCGGCAATTTGTGTGCCCCCCAGAGACCCATCGGCAATATGAGAACCTGTAATAGCACCCTGCGCAATATGGTCGCCGGTAACGGAAGCATCGGCGAGGGTGAATCCGTCGAAGGCATCCGGCCCCAGATGGCGGCTTTCAATGGAGCCATCAGCAATTTGCGCGCCGCCGAGCGACCCATCGGCAACATGCGATCCCGTAATAGCGCCCTGCGCGATGTGGACTCCGGTGACAGCGGCGTCGGTCAAATGAGCGCTGGTCACTGCCCTCATTCCCAGCTTGGCACTGTCAATGGCTCCATCGGCGAGGGTAAATCCGCTGAAGGCGTCCGGTCCGAGATGTCTGCTCTCGATGGCGCCGTCGGAAATGTGCGAGCCTGCAATGGTTCCATCCGCGATCTTATCTCCAGTCATCGTTCCTTCAGCTATGAGTTCCGCCGTAATCGCCCCGGCTTCGATATGCTCTGTACTGATGCAGTGCATCTGCAGGTGGTGGGGAAGGACCGCACCTTCGGCTAACTGCCGGGATCTTACCGAACCCGACTGCAGTTGATCCACGCCGACACTGTCTGGCTGCAGATGCACGTGCCCTACGGATTGATTCCCCAGATGGGCGGCATTAACGGAATAAGGCGCCAGGTGATGGCTCTGAATCGCGAACAGCTCAATATGATTGGAACCGACAGAACCTTCTGCGATATGCTGGCTGTTTACAGAGTCCTCCGCGATATGACCTGCAAGAATGCTTCCTTCCGTGAGATGGGAAGAAGTAATACTTGTTTCTTGAATATGGTGCGACCCGACCGAATCCGGAGCAAGATGGCGATCCGTTACGGCATTGTTCCCGATATGCTCTGATTTGACAATGTCTGCCCCTAGATGCTCGGACTGAATACTCACCTGCTGCAGGTGCCCGGAGCTGATGGAGAGCGGCTTGATTTTGTCCCCGCTCACGGAGTTTGGTTTCAGAGCCTGCTCGGATACCGACTCTGGGGAGAGATGGGCTTCCGAGACGGACCGATCTCCCAGCTTGGAGCCCGGAATGCTGCCGTCATTAAACAACATCTCCGGAGAGCGGGCTTCGTCCGCTAAGTGATTTAATGTGATGGATTTTTTCTTCAGGTGGTAACCGTAAATCGCTTCCTGCACAATATGCTTGCCCAAGATGGATTCCAGGCCGAGATGAGCGCCTTCTATTGCCTGCGGTGCGATTTTGTCTGAAGTAACCGCCTGGTCCTGGATCGCCTCTCCCGATACGGAACTTGGGGACAGGTGGGCCGATTGTACGGCCTTCTGGGCAATCTTATCTGCGGTGACGCTGCCCTCCGCAAGCTTGGAGGAAGTAACGGCAAGATCCACAAGCTTGTCGGTCGATACGCTTTCCGGCGACAGCTTCAGCGATGTAACGGCGTGGTCGCCCAGATGGCGGGGGACAATGGCGCCGTTCGCGATGGCGGATTCGGTAACGCTGTCCGGTGCAAAATGCTTCGGAATCAGGCAGCCCTCCGCAATATGAGCCTGATTTACCGCTTGTTCAGCCAGGTGCCGGGCCGAAATGGCTTGAACGGCGACATGGTCCGATTTAATGCTCGAGTTCTGAATATGATGCGTTTTGACCGAATCCGGAGCAAGATGGCGATCCGTTACGGCATTGTTTCCGATATGCTCTGATTTGACAATGTCTGCCCCCAGATGGTCGGACAGGATGCTCTCCTGCTGCAGGTGCCCGGCGCTGATGGAGAGCGGCTTGATTTTGTCCCCGCTGACAGAGTTTGGTTTCAAAGCCTGTTCGGATACCGACGCAGGGGAGAGATGGGCTTCCGAGACGGACTGATCTCCCAGCTTGGAACCCGGAATGCTGCCGTCATTAAACAACATCTCCGGAGAGCGGGCTTCGTCCGCCAAGTGATTTAATGTGACGGATTTTTTCTTCAGGTGGTAACCGTGGACGGCTTCCTGAACAATATGCTTGCCCGAGATGGATTCCAGGCCGAGATGAGCGCCTTCTATTGCCTGCGGTGCAATTTTGTCTGAAGTAACCGCCTGGTTCTGGATCGCCTCTCCCGTTACGGAACCCGGGGACAGGTGGGCTGATTGTACGGCCTTCTGGGCAATCTTATCTGCAGTGATGCTGCCCTCTGCAAGCTTGGAGGAGGTAACGGCAAGATCCGCAAGCTTGTCGGTCGATACGCTTTCTGGCGACAGCTTTAATGATGTAACGGCGTGGTCGCCCAGATGGCGAGGGGCAATAGCGCCATTCCCGATGGCCGATTCGGTCACGCTGCCCTCCGCGATTTTGTCCGCCGTGACCGAGCCTCGCGCAAGCGCCTTGCTCTGTACGCTTTCGGCCTTGAGATGCCTTGCTTCAATTGCTTGGTCGGACAGATGGGCCGAGCGCACCGCTTCTTCCTGAAGAGCGCTGGTTCCGACACTGCCTTGAGCTAGGTGATGCTGCAACACCGACTGTTTGGCGATATTGACGGAGGTGACGCCATCAAGCGCAATGATCGCTCCGCCGACAGAGCCGAGCGCCAGCTTGCTGCTTGTGACGCTGCCAGAAGCCAGCTGCTTTTCGCCAATGGATTCAGGCTGAAGATGCTGCCTGGCTACGGCGCCGTCGGCCAGATGCTGCGGTCCGACCGCTTTAGGCTTTATGGCGGATCCGGTTACGCTTTCCGCTGCAAAATGCTTCGGCGTCAGGCTGCCCTCCGCGATATGGGACGCTTTCACCGCTTGCTCAGCCAGATGTTGGGATGAAATCGCTTGATCTACAATATGGGCCGATTCTACCGATCCTTTGCTCAAATGCCGGGTCTGCACCGCTTCGTTAGCAATTTTGCTCGGGAGAACGCTTTGGTCTGCGATCTTGGAGGCAGTGACGGCTTGCTCCACCAGCTTCGCCGTATGGACAGACTGGTCGGCCAGCTTGAAGCTTGTAATGCTGGAATCGGCAAGATGCCGAGAAGCCACGGCGCCAGAAGCGAGTTGCTCATCTCCAATAGAGCCATGTCTGATTTGCTCGGTACCGATCGCGCCGTCCGCGATATGGCGGGAGAGGATGGTGCCAGCCTGTAGATGTGCCGAACCAACGGCGCCTTCGGCGATTTGGCTAGAACCGACGCTGCCATAAGCTAAATGCTCGGCAGTGACCGATCCGGGTGCCAAATGCCCGCTGTCTACGGAGCCTTGTTGGATATGTGAGCCGGAAACGGCACCATATTCAATCTTTTCGCTGCTGATCGCGCCGTCACGGATTTTGGTTGTCGTGACTGCGTAGTCAGCGAGCTTGGAGGTGTGCACGGCTCCGTTGGCCAGATGCCGGGTTTCGATCCCGCTGGAGGCAATTTTGTCGCCTCTGACAGATTGATCGTCAAGCAGCTCCGTCGTCACGATCAGATGCTGCAGGTGGCGGGCCGTCACGGCGCCATCGGCAATTTTATTCCCTTCGACCGAATGATCCGCGAGCTTCTGGGCAGTGATTGCGCCGTCTTTGATTTTGCTTCCGTTTACTGCGCCGTCGCGGAGCTTCCGAGTGGATAGCGAGCCGTCCATCAGGTGATCGCTGGTAATGGACAGGGGGGCGATCTTGCTTGAGGTAACGGCCTCGTCCGTGATATGGATGCTGCTCACGCTGTAATCCTGAAGCGCCTCGGCTCCTACGGCACCGGGTGCGATTTTGGAGGCGGTCACGGCCCGGGAGGCAATGCGGCTATCGGTAATCGCATATTCGCCGATATCTTCGGTGTATATGAATGCTCCCTTCACTCCGGGCATTTCCCTATCGGCCAGCAGCTGCTCTTGTTCAGCATGTATGGCCGCAAAGGATGAGGTATCGGCAGGTTTCTCTTGGCTCGGGAAAACTTCGCTCAATGGATTGCTCGGGTTCTGTTCCGGCAGAATATCGTGGATGACCTGTATCTGTTCCTGTATCTCTTCCTGTTCCTGCCTTATCTCCTGTTCAAACTGTTGTTCGTTCTCTTTCTCCTGCTTCAGTTCAGCTAGACCAACAAGGTCTTCCTCGGAATCCAAGACGGAAGCCGCGGACAGGATGCGGGCCTCCTTGTCTTTTTTGGAGTTGCGTCCCGTACCTCGCCCCAGCAGGTCAATCTCCCGGGTACTCGGATCGACTCTGAAGGGCTGGGTAGAGGAGGATGAGGTTTTCTTCTTTTTTTTCAAAACGGCACACTCCTTCTGAATACTAAATCGTCTCCGATATCCTATGCAGACGCGTAGGCGGCTGTCACAGATGTTTCGGGAGCTTAGCAGACGAACGGCCGGGGCTTTTATCAGGGGGCCTCTCCGATAGAAGTCGCCATGGGGAGCTGCCGGTAAAATGGAAAAGGGACCCGGCTGTGCAGCCAGGTCCCTTATTGCGGCGTGAAATGCGCCGCCTATAAAATTTAACCCCTGACAGACGCATGCGGTCTGTACAGTCGGTTCCGTGTGTGAAGTCATTCAAGAATCATTACTTCCAAAACAACAAAAGCCCTGCCTCTCTTTCGTCCTTGCGGCTCCGATGACCGCTCCAGTGTGAATCAGAAAACGTTCCTTAAAACTCTTACTCTTAGGGTCATTAAATAGGAATTTTCCACTTCATCTGAGATGTAATATCAATTTTCGAGGAACTTACGGGGTTAAACTTCATGTAACAGTTTATTATTATATCATAGTTGGGCCCGATAAGCAAAAATATTCAAGAATCTTGGCGAATGAGGTTTAAAGTTCTTGATTTTTTTGGCATTTCCAACGATATTCATAGTAACGACAATTTTAGCAAATTCGATAATTATCCTCATTTCATGCGGGATTTTGTGAATGATGCTGCAGACCGATGTTCGGCTTAAACGGGGTGTTTATTTCTGTTACGAAAGTAGAGGCGGACCATGCAACTGTATAAGTCATTTCTTAATCAGCTTATTCGGAATTATATGATCGGCTCGATTGCGGCTGTTCTTGTCGTCGGCGGCGTATTATTGGTAACGACCCTGGAAATTTCCTTCGAGGAAGGCGCGCGTCTGATGGTCATCCTTGCCATTTCGTTCATGATCATGAGCGTTTCGGAGCTCAGCGTCTTCCTGAAGCAGCTTAAGCCGATCCGTGCGGTCTTTGAAGAGGAAAACCCGGATCTGGATCTGCTTGAAAAAGCCTATTTACACGTGCATCGTATGCCGCGCCTCGCCGTTTATCGCATATTCGGCCCCCATCTGCTCGGGCTGTCGCTGCCGGCCATTCTCCTGACCTTATGGATGATGGAGCAGGGGAAGCTGAGCTTTCCTGCCTTTTACATATGGCTTGCGTCACTTGGAGCCGTTCTCCTTGCAAGCTGCCATGCCATGATTGAGTTCTTCCTGACGATTGCCGCCATTCGCCCGCTGATCAAGGGAATAAGGCGGAATGCGCTGTCGAGGTATGGTGTCGATTTCTCGCTGGAAGGGCAAGTATTCATGGCGATTCGCACCAAATTTTTGCTAAGCACGATGCTCATCGGCACATTTCCGCTCTTTCTGTTCTCGCTGGCCGTCCAGATTAGGCTGGAGGGGCTTAACAAAATTGCTCCGCAGCAGTATTGGGGTTGGGCAGGGTTCGTCCTGCTGCTCGGCGTCGGATTCGCATATGTCGGAGCATGGCTTTTAACCCAGGATTTACAGCGCCCCATCCGCCAGCTGTACCGGGCGATGAATGAAATTAAAGAAGGACGCCTTATCCAGACCTCGAATCTATATTCCGACGAATTCTCTACACTGATCGCGGGCTTCAATATGATGGTTCGCGGCCTTCAGGTGCGCGAGGAACGGAACCGTAAGCTGCTTGACAGCTACTTCGCGGCGCTTGCGGCCGCGCTTGATGCAAGAGATCCTTACACGGCCGGTCATTCGCTTCGGGTTGCGGAATATTCCGTTCTGATCGGCCGTCTGGCCGGTCTCAGCGAGGAGGAGATCGATCTGCTGCGTAAGACGGCGCTTCTGCATGATATCGGCAAAATCGGTGTGCGTGATCATATATTGCTGAAGGAAGGGAAGCTGACGGAAGAGGAGTTCAATCAGGTCAAGACGCATCCGCAGCAGGGCGAGAATATTTTGCTGCAGATTGAACCGGCCGACGCCATGGCTCCTTACCTGGAAGGGGTGCGATCCCATCACGAACGATATGACGGGTGCGGTTATCCGGATGGCCTGAAGGGCAAGGAAATCCCGTTGTTCGGGCGGATTATTGCCGTCGCGGATGCGTATGATGCGATGACGTCGGATCGTCCTTACCGCAGCGGCATGCGATCGGCGGATGCGCTGAATATATTGGAGGAGGGCAAGGGGACCCAGTGGGATCCGGATTTTGCAGGCATGTTCGTGAATTATATGAAAAGCGAGACAAAGGTGGCCTCGATTCGCTAAGAATGAGAGGCTGTTACATCAGACCTCAAGTACAGTTGATAGATAGATGCCCTGCGGGTCCTCATGGATTCGCGGGGCATTTTGCTGTGTTCGCCCCTCTGCTGCCTTGGCTATAGCATGGATGATAAAGCAGTGACCCTCCCTACAGAATTGGCGCCAGGTGAGGCAAGCGGTAGAAGGTGATCCTTCCATGACAGCTTCCTTCAAGGATTCAGAGCGGCAGCAGGCGGGTAAACACAATGTACAGACGATAGATGAATGCAGGAGTCATTACTTGATAGGGAGGCAGATATCTATGGATAACAACGTTTTTAAAGGGAAATGGAACCAGATCAAGGGTGAAGCGAAGAAGCAATGGGGCAAATTGACCGATGACGACCTGGATGTCATCGCCGGAGAGAAGGATAAATTGGTTGGGAAGCTGCAGGAACGCTACGGACATTCGAAGGATGCCGCAGAGCGCGAATATGCGGATTGGAGCGCCAGATTTCGGGATTAAAGCCTTAGATTAAGGGAGGCGAATGATCGTGTTGGAGAACCGGGTTGTGACCGGCAAGGTGATCGATATTCGTAACGATAAGGTGCTTACGCTTCATGGAGACATGGTCAGTACGTTTGATATGAAGTACTATGTCTGGATGGAGGAGGAGCCCTTCCCTATTCACGAAGGCTTGAGCGAGGCGTCCATAACGGGCGGTTTGCCGGAGGGGGACGCGGCGCATGCCGAAGCCCCCGGCTGGTTCCGCAGAGATTGGAAGCCGCTGCTTAACTTGATAACCGCTTGGAGAAAGAGTGCGAATCGTGCCTGATTTGCACTCTTTTTCTGTATTTAAGCTGCGGCTCATCCTCCTGTAAACGGCTGTATGGTCCATGAGTGGTTTCACCTGATTCAAGTATGTTGACAGCTCCGTTATGGGGTGTAGAATGATCTCAGTAGCAGGAGTTCGGTCAGCCTAACTTTGACGGAGGTTTTGTCCACATCTAAGCTGTCCAGGTTGTCCATAAGCCGCGGTCTTAACCTGATGAATGATTTAGATGATGAATAATTAAGGAGGGCAGTTAGATGGGACGGATAACACTCGTTATTGGGGCAACGGGGCTTGTAGGGGGACAGGTTACCGAGGAATTGCTGAAGAGACCCGAGATGAATGAGGTCCGGGTGCTGGTGAGAAGACCGCCTGACGCTACCCATCCGAGTCTGCGGAGCATTCCCGTGAATTGGGATGAGCTCGAACGCTTCGAAGAAGCCTTCGCGGGTGTTCACAGCGTGTATTGCTGCCTCGGGACAACGATCAAGAAGGCCGGCTCCCGGGAGCAATTCCGGAAGGTCGATGTGGAATACGTGCTGAAGTCGGCGACCCTTGCCAGAAGGCACGGCGTTCGCCAATTCCTGGCGGTCAGCTCGATGGGGGCAAGCCCGGATGTGCGGAATTTCTATCTTCGGACCAAGGGCGAAATGGAGGAAGGCCTGACCGAAATGGGCTTTCATGGCCTGCATCTGTTCCGTCCGTCTTTACTGCTTGGAAAGCGGCCGGACAGCCGTTTCGGCGAGCAGGCAGCTGCGGCATTGATGACTTCTCTGGATGTGCTGTTCAGGCGTCCGAAGCTCGCTCCATACCGGGCAGTCCCTTCACTGAAGGTGGCCCGCGCCATGGTGAGGATCGGGCTTACCGATATGAAGGGGCATCACATCTATCCGAATGAAGTCATTCATGTGCTGGGCGATACGGCTGAATAAATTTGCCAGTCTGCAGCCGGACGTTTACAATGTGAACATAACAGAATTACATAGAAGGGAGCCTTATCCATGAACAAACATATTATTTCCACGCCTAAAGCGCCAGGCGCGATCGGCCCTTACAGCCAGGCGGTAGAGATCAACGGCTTCGTATACACCTCCGGCCAGCTCGGTCTGAATCCGGAAACGGGGGAATTCGGTGAAGGCGTGCAGGAACAGGCGCGGCTGTCCTTAAGCAATGTAAAGGCCATTCTTGAAGCGGCAGGGACAAGCCTGGACCAGGTCGTCAAAACAACCGTATTCCTGAAGGACATGAATGATTTCGCAGCGGTAAACGAGGTGTACGGCAGCTTCTTTTCCGAGCCTTATCCGGCGCGGAGCGCGGTGGAGGTAGCCCGCCTGCCTAAGGACGGACTGGTGGAAATCGAAGTCATTGCAGTCAAGGGATAATGGATCGAAGGAAAACGTAAGGAAGAGCTCCGGCGCCCTAGAGGCGGCCGGGAGCTCTTTTTTTTGTCAGGGTCAGCTTTACTTGTATGGGAGCCGGCCAGTTCAACTGGGAGCGCGAGGAACAAGACTGGACGTTGCCGTCGCCAAGCGGGTGTTTCCCGGGCCCAAGCGGGCGTACCCGTGACCCGGTGTTTCCAGGAACCCAAGCGGGCGTTCCGTGCCCCCCGGTCTTTTCGAGGCCGCAGTAGGTGTTCCAGTCCCGTGACCCGGTGTTTTCCCAGGCTCAAGCCGGTGTTCCCGTAGCAAATATTCCGGCTGTTGCTTCTTACTTCTGGTGCACCTTCCGATATTCGTTGGGCGTCACGCCCTCCATTTTTTTAAACACCTTGCTGAAGTACTTTTCATCCTGGTAACCGACCATCTCTGCAATCTGGGCAATGCGGAGCTGAGGATTGAGCAGCAGGGTCTTGGCCTTGTCGATGCGTACACGTCCGAGAAAATCGGAGAGGGTCACGCCGAATTCCTGTTTGAATTTGCGGGAGATATACTCCCTGCTGAGGAAGAAGCGACCGGCAATCTGCTGCAATGAAATCTCCTCATGATAGCTGTTTTCCAAATACCGGGCGATATCATGAATAATATGGCTGTCCTTCGAATGAATCTGGGTAAGCACTCTGGAGGCTGCGTTGAGTCGGCCGCAAATCTGTTCCCGCCAGCGGTCCCAGCACAGCATGCCGTCCTCATTCAAGGGAAGAGGGGACGGCAGGTCTTGGGAGATTTCCGCGTCCTCCACGGGCTCCTGTACGCTCTTTACCTCATTCTCGGTCCAATGCTGCTGCATCCAGTCCCATTCGGAGTTTATGCGCAGCAGCTGCTCCGGAGACACCCGATCCATGTCCCGGATATCCTTCATCCACTCATCCGCGGCTGCTTCGATCCGTTCCTTGCTCCCGCTCAGGGCGGCTAATTTGAATTTCTCTTCATACGTGGCCAAGCGAGGGGTACGGGAGCCTTCGCTTTCCGGGACGCGGTCTTTGTGAACTCGCGATTTGCCTGTCAGCAGGTTGCGGCTCCACAAGGCCTGGACGGCGTTCAAGTATGCTTTCGGCAGCTCAGCAGGGAAAGCTGCTGCCGCATAGCCGAAATGGGCCCGGCGCCGGAGAATGGCGAACAATCCGTCGTTGATCCGTTCGAGCATATCGTTGACGGGCAGACGAGGGTTCCAGTACAGCACAATCATTTCACCGGGCTTGTCGATATGGCGGAAAGCGACACCCTGATCGCGCAGCAGCTCGTTGCAGATATTAATCAAGGTGAAGGAGAGCAGATGCCGCCGGTTCCGAAATTTGGACAGCAGGTCTTTGTCAAACTGAACATCGCTTATAACGACGATATGACAGAGAGCTCCTGTCTGAGGCAGAGCTATCCGGTTTCGCAGCTGGGCTACGATGCTCTCTCTGCTGCCGTATCCGTTCACAAGATCCGAGAGAAGCCGGTCCATATAGAGCGGGGTCATCTGGTTCATCTCGATATTTTGGCTCATGATCTGCTTCCGCTTTTCTTCCTCCAACCGCCAGGCATCCGCCGCTTTGCCGAGCGCCTCGTTCAGACTTTCCGCCTCGACCGGCTTCAAAATATAATCCGATCCCCCCGAGCGGATCGTATGCCGGACATACTCGAAATCATCGTATCCGCTGATGACGAGCACCTTGATGTCGGGTCTGGATGTGTGCAGCCAGGTCAGCAGCTCGAGGCCGTTTGAATTCGGCATCCGCATATCGGTCATGACGATCTGGGGATCTTTCTCCTCAATCAGCCGAACCGCTTCCTCGCCGTCGGCAGCCTGATAGATTTCCGTTATGCCATGACGCTCCCAGTCCGCAAGCATCTCAATCGCTTCTCTTACGTGCTGTTCGTCGTCTACGATCAATACTTTCATCTCTTCTGCTCACTCTCCCCAAGCGTTGATATTGAGCGTGACAATGACGCCATGCGGCACTGCATTCTCGATGGTTAAAACAGCCTTGTTGTCCGTATACAGGTTCAGGCGCATCAGCACATTCATAAGCCCGATGGAGATATCCCCGGCATCGCCGCTTCGCGGCTCATAGCCCGAAGGATCGGCCAGCATGCGGCGGATAGCGGCCAGTCTGTCTTCCTCAATCGACGTGCCGTTATTCTCGACCACGACGACGAGTCTATGTTCCTCTGTAATACGCGAAGAAATCGATAAGCGTCCCACGGTATCCCTGGTGTTCATGCCGTGCTTGAAATAGTTCTCGACGATCGGCTGCAGAATCATCTTCGGAACGGGAGCCTGCAGGCTTTCCGGCTCCAAATCCCATGTAATTTCAAGCTGATCGCGGAAACGCTGCTTCTGGAGCTCCAAGTAGAGCCGCACATGATGGATCTCATCCTGCAGCGTCACTTTCGCCTCGCTGTTACGCATATTGTAGCGCATGATATTGGCGAGGGAGGAGAGCAGGGAATAGATCCGCGGCACCTTATGCTGAAGGGCCAACGTTCCGATGGACTGAAGCGCATTGTACAGAAAATGCGGGTCGATCTGTGCCTGCAGCGCTTTCAGCTGGTTGGTCTTGTTGGCCAGCTCCAGCCGGTATTCCCGCAGGATCAGGTTGTTGATCGTGTCCATCATATTCCGGAACCGCCGGGATAAAATTCCGATCTCGTCCGGGCTCGTTACATCGATATCGACATCCAGCCGCCCGGTCTGTACCTGATTCATATAACTCGTGAGCTGTTTAATGGGTCTTGTAATCCGAATGGATATCCATAGGGTGCCGAAAATGACAACCAGTAGAGCAAAAATGGCAATGATCGCGTTGATCCCCGTCAGTTCCGTCGAATTTTTGTACAGCGTTTTATGCGGTATCTGCTTCACCAAAGTCCAGGGGGCGTACGGCAGATCCAGCTTCTCATAGATCACCATCGCTTGCTTGCCGTCATAATAGCCCTGTTTTTCCTTGGCGATTTCATTCAGCAGCGTCTGATCGGCAAAGGGCTGCCCGATTTCATCGGGATTCGGACTATACATGATGCTGCCTGTATCATCAATCAAGTATAACTGCTCCTCCCCCTTGGCATACAGTTGGTCGCAAATGGCCAAGATACTGTCAAGTTTCACATCAATCGCCATTAGAGCGTACTGCTCGGGAGATGGAATGTTGTTGATCGACCGGTAAAAGGTGATCACCTTGAAATCGGTAATGTCAGCCGGTCTGCGGGGAAATCCGTAGTTATGAACCTCATGGATCGGCTCGACCGCGGCAGGGCCGGGACCGAACTGCTCAATCCGGCGGTAAGGCTCCTTCCGGAACTCGCGCCTTGGAAGATTGCTCGACACTTGGGTCGATTGACCGGTTAAGTAGTTGTGCAGGTAGATCTGATGAATGTCCTCCATCCCTGTCTGAATCGCCTGCAGGGTGGCATAGAGCTCGGCAATGACGCGGTGATTGTCCGGATCCAGGGCGAGATTGCGCAGAAAATAGGAGTCCGAATAGACGGAGAGCGAAGCCCGATTGATGCTGTTCATATAGTTTCTTAAATTGGTCGCTCCTTGATAAATTAGCCGAATGTTCTCGTTAACCGTCTGTTCCTTCACGGATTCGCGGGTATGCGAGAATGTGATGATTAAGGAGAGCAGAAGCGGAATCGTTGTAACGGCCAGCATGAATTGAATCAGCCGGGTTTGAATACTGCGGAATTTCATGACAGCTCACCTCAGATAGGATCAATCGTACAAAAGGGTATGGTCAATATTTTACACCTAACGGTTCATGATTCTCCGTGTTCAATGATAACAGGTTACCTCATAATGGCTATACATCATACAACATCTTATCGCAAAGGGGAGATCACAGGGATGAATCGAAAAAAATCATCGGCGCTGCTCCAGCAGTTTCTGTTCGTGGGACCCTCCACTATTTTTTTCATCCTGATCATGATCATTCCATTCCTTCTAGGACTGTATTATTCCTTCACCAACTGGAATGGCGTATCGAATAAAATCGATTGGGTCGGCTTTGATAACTTCGTAACGATATTTACCAATGACGATAAATTCCGCAGCTCATTCTGGTTCACCACAAGGTTCACGGTGCTGGGTGTCATTCTTACGAATCTTCTCGGCTTCGTGCTGGCCTATTTTCTGACCAAGCCTCTCAAGACGAGGAACGTGCTGCGAACGATCTTCTTCATGCCGAACGTGATCGGCGGCCTGCTTCTGGGCTTCATCTGGCAATTCATCTTCGTAAAAGGCTTCGCGGCGATCGGCAACGCGACGAATCTCGGATTCTTCAATCTGCCTTGGCTCGGGACGAAGGGGACGGCATTCTGGGCGATCGTCATCGTCTTCGTATGGCAGACGGCCGGTTATCTGATGGTCATCTATATTTCGTCGCTCAATAACGTGCCAAAGGATATTCTGGAGGCGGCCGAAATCGACGGCGCAAGCAGGGGACAAGTTCTTCGGTCCATCATTATACCGCTCGTGATGCCTGCCGTCACTGTATGCCTGTTCCTGGCGATCTCATGGTCGTTCAAGATGTTTGACCTGAACCTGTCGCTCACCAAGGGCGGGCCGTTCGGCTCCACGGAGTCGGTGGCCATGAACATCTATAACGAAGCGTATACGAATAACCGTCTGGGCCTCGGCACAGCGAAGGCGGTCATCTTCTTCATCGTCGTCGCCATCATCACAAGCCTGCAGGTTCGGTTCACGAAGAGCAAGGAGGTCGAGGCTTAATGGAGACCGTTAGAAAATACAAGCTGAATACGCTGGCTACCGAGCTCATCATGATCATCGTTGCTCTGCTCTTCCTGGTACCGTTCTATTTCCTGTTCGTCAATTCGGTCAAAACCTTCGGCGAGCTGCTGACCGATTCGGCGGGGCTGCCGACAACGTTTGAATGGAGCAACTATTCGCGGGCATGGGATATTACGAACTTTCCGTCGGCGCTCTGGAACTCCCTGGTCGTCACGGTTGCCAGCAACCTGCTGCTGGCGATGCTGAGCGCCATGACGGCGTATCAGATGGTGCGGCGCAATACGCGCTTTAACCGGCTTATGTTCGCCCTGTTCGTTGCAGCCATGGTCATTCCGTTCCAGTCCATCATGATTCCGCTGGTGAAGGTAACCGCAACGATGGGCATCAATAACAGCCTGTACGGCCTGATCATCTGTTATCTCGGGTTTGGTGTTCCGCTCAGCGTATTTCTGTTCCATGGATTTACGAAGTCGATTCCGCTGGAGATCGAGGAAGCGGCAACGGTGGACGGAGCGAGCGGCTACGGCGTATTCTTCCGGGTCGTATTTCCGCTCATGAAGCCGATGTTCGTGACCGTGATCATTCTGAACACGCTGTGGATCTGGAATGACTATCTGCTGCCGTCGCTGATCCTGCAATCCGCCGAGCTGCGGACGATACCGATTGCGACCTTCGCCTTCTTCGGGCAATATACCAAGCAGTGGGATCTGGCGCTGCCGGCGCTGGTGCTCGGCATTCTGCCGATCATCATTTTCTTCCTGGCGATGCAGAAATACATTATTGAAGGAATTACCCACGGGGCGGTCAAGGGATAAACCGGTAAAGCGGTCAATTTCATCCACCCGAGAGATCAATATCGTACCTGATGAATCGAAAAAAGGTTAATTATACTGAAGAAGCAAAACGCCATTCATAGCAACTGATACACCTATACAAAAGGGAGGATTCATAACATGAAGAAACAAGGTAAGCTTCTGCTGGTCATGATCCTGGCGTTCTCCACCTTGCTTGCAGCATGCGGCGGCGGCTCGAAAGAGAGCGGCCAGGGAGCCGAAGGCGGCGCTGAGGGCGGAACGAAGACCATTAAGATTTTCCAATTCAAGGTTGAAATTGCGGAGGCGCTGAACCAGCTGAAGGCGGAATATGAGAAGGAGCATCCCGGCATCAAGCTGGACATTCAGACGGTCGGGGGCGGCTCTGACTACGGCGCGGCATTGAAGGCAAAGTTTGCATCAGGCGATGAGCCGGACATCTTCAACGTAGGCGGGTACCGTGACCTGGAAACCTGGTTCGAGAATATCGAAGATCTGTCCGACCAGCCATGGGTGGACGATGTGCTGGACGTAGCGAAGGAACCTATGACGAAAGACGGCAAGCTGTATGGGCAGCCGTTCGGCATTGAGGGCTACGGCTTCATTTACAACAAGGACCTGTTCAAGCAAGCGGGCATCACCGAGCTGCCGAAGACGCTGACCGAGCTTGAGGCAGCTGCGCAGAAGCTCCAAGCGGCAGGCATTACGCCATTTGCCAACGGCTATCAGGAAACGTGGATTTTGGCCAACCACCTGCTGAATATCCCGTTTGCCCATCAAGAGAATCCGGATGCTTTTGTCAAAGGCCTGAACGAAGGAACGGAGAAGATTGCGGGCAATGCGAAATTCGACGAATGGATCCGCCTGCTTGACCTGACGGTAAAGTATGGCCAGAAGAACCCGCTGACGACCGACTACAACACCGAGATCACGATGTTTGCCAGCGGGGAAGCCGCCATGACACAGAACGGCAACTGGACCCAGGTGCAGATTGACGGAATCAATCCGGAGCTGAACATCGGCTTCCTGCCGATGCCGATCAACGACAATGCCGAGGAGAACGACAAGCTTCCGGTCGGCGTGCCGAACAACTGGGTAGTCAACAACAAATCCCAGGTAAAGCCTGAAGCGAAGGAATTCCTGAACTGGCTTGTCACCTCGGAAACCGGCAAACGGTACATCACGGACGAATTTAAGTTCATCCCGGCCTTCAAGAGCATTGAAACCAAGAGCGAAACACTGGGCGATCTCGGCAACGATATCGTGAAATACAGCAAGGAAGGCAAGACGCTCAGCTGGGAGTTCAATAAATTCCCGGATGGCGGCATGAACGAATTCGGCAGCCAAATGCAAGGCTATGTTGCCGGCAATGTGAATAAAGACCAATTGTTCGAGGGCATCCAGAAATCCTGGGAGAGCCTGAAGGCGAAATAAACGAATAGAAGCGAGAAGAGGCCGCTCCGATTAGTCGGAGCGGCCTCTTCTGCGTGTATGGGGCAGCTATGGGAATGCAGGCGCGCAGGAATAGAGTGATGTCCTCGCATCATTGCGATCGCCAAATGATCCCGGAGTGTTCGCTGGATATGCCGCGACGACGGCTGACAAGCTCTAAGCCCTTCGGATCAGCAGATAGATGATGAGTCCGACAATCGGAAAGAACAGCAGACCGAGGACGACAAGCAGCGCGAATTCAGGGCTTCTGCCAAGACGGCGTGCATCGCGGTATCCCCATATACAAATCAAGATGTGAATAATAAAAAATAAAATACCTATTAATATAACGCCCAGCCCAATAATGCTTCCGGCAAATAAGATGTCCACACGAGCTCCTCCTGACAAATGTAGGTTTATTTATTCAATACGCATGAAGGACCGGCTAGGTGGCAACATTTAGGGGAGCGGCATCCTTTATTTGCCCGAAAATTCTTTTGGTTACCGTTTTGAAATTATGCGGCGATCGTATAAGATAGTAATAATATCTATAAAAAGCAGGAAAAGACGGGAGACAACGATGAATCAACCGCTTTATGGCGTATGGTTAGGTGACGCATTCTTTTGTTTTTCCGGAGAGGTATCCGAGCCCAAGGTAGATGCATGGAGCCGCGTTGTCCGTGCCGTACGGATGCAGGATGGAAGCCGTCCCTTCGCAAATGCAACCCTCCGGCTGGCCGAGCTCAGATATCCGTCCCCGACCTATGGGGCGAGAAGCACGCGTCGTCCGGAGCGGAAGATGGTTGGCGGCCGGACGATGGAAGGACTGGCGCTGACGCCGGGGGATGCGTTCCAAATGCTGCTCGAGCTTACGCCGGCAAACTATGAAGCACAGGGCCTCGCAGCCGGAGAAGAGATGGAATTTTGGATACAAGCAAGCCGCTTTGCGCTGCAGCTGCTGCTTCAAGGCAAGCTTGCGCCCGGAACAGCCGAAGTGCCGGCGGTCGGAAGACGGCGCACCACGATGCAGAGCATCCGTGCGGTATGGAAGCCGCAGCTCTCCGGGGAGGACTCGGAGCGATTCATGCACCTGGCGGCCAATATTCCGCCGGTCTGCATCGGCGTGCCGGCAGCTCTGGCCGGGCATGACCCGTCAACCCGGGAAGAAGCGGGCGCGATCGTGCTGTACTCGTTCTTGTGCGGCATTCTGAACAGCGAGGCCCGGGAGGCGGTGCGGGAAACCCAGGATAAGCTGCGGCCCCATCTGGCGAATTATCGCCGCGGGCATTCTCCCTTAGCCGAGCTGTGGTGGAACAGTCTGCTGACGGTGAACCGTGAGCTCCCGGTTCAAGGAACAGCCGAAGAGATCGGGGAGCTGACATCGGCGGTGGAGGCGGCGGGAGGAACGTCGGTTCCGTATGCCGCGGGCGAGGATGCGCCCCCTGAGAGCGGAACGGTCGGGCTCGGACTTCGGCTTGAGCCTCCGCTTACGGACAACCGGCAGGATTGGCAAATCTCGTTTTGGGCACGGGGCTTGGAGGATGAGGGCTTGCTGCTCCCCGCAGGCAGCATCTGGGGAATGGCGGAGCCGGATCCGCTGATCCGGGGACGGATCTATTCCTCCGTGAAGCAGCAGCTGCTGCTAAGGCTTGGCGAAGCCGCGGAGCTTGCGCCGGAGCTGGCGGAGGGCTTACGCGGACCGGCACCCGATGGGGCGACGATTCCGCTCAGCGCCTTGTCTTCCTTTATGAAGGATTCGGTTCCGAGACTGGCCCGAAGAGGCGTGACGGTCCAAATGCCGTCAAGGTGGAGCAAGGAAGGCCGCAGACGGGTCGGGCTGTCCCTAAAGATGATGTCCGACGCGAGATCGCCGGGCGGGATGCATCCGCTCCCTGTGATGGGGATGGAGCATCTGGTTCGCTTTGAAATTTCCGCGGCCATGGGAGGCCAGCGTCTCACCCGGGATGAGCTGAAATCGCTGGCGGAGCAGAATTTGCCGTACGTCCAATTCCGCGGTGAATGGGTTGAGGTCGACTTGAAGGAGATCAACCAGGTGCTCCGTTTCATGAAGCGCCACGAAAAGGGCGAGATGGAGCTCGCGGAATGGATGCATCTGACCGCCGAGATGGACGGGGAACGGCTGTGGAAGGGCCTCTTTATCGAGGAGGTGGAATCCGCAGGACTGCTGTCCTCCTTGCTCGAAGGCGAGTTCATCCGGAAGGTTCCTCCCCGGCCTGTCCCCTCGACGCTGCATGGGGAGCTGAGGCCGTATCAGGAGCGGGGGTATCAATGGCTCAGCATGATGCGCGACATGGGCTTTGGCGTATGCCTTGCGGATGATATGGGGCTTGGCAAGACGATTCAGGTCATTACTTGCCTGCTGGACCGGAGGGAATCGGACGGGGAGACCGGGCCGGTCTTGATCATATGCCCGACGTCTTTGCTTGGGAACTGGCAGCGGGAGCTCCAGCGGTTCGCCCCGGAGCTGTCGCTTCATGTTCATCATGGTGTCCGGCGGCTTCGGGGCGAAGAGTTCACGCAGAAGACCAAGGAGTACGACGTCGTGCTGACCACGTACCATCTGGCCGGGCGTGACGGAGGAGATCTGTCCGGCATCAGATGGTCCAGCGTTGTACTGGACGAGGCCCAGTATATTAAGAATTACCGTACCAAGCAGGCGCAGAGCGTCATGAAGCTGTCGGCCCCCCACCGGATTGCCATGACCGGTACACCGGTGGAGAACCGACTGGCAGAGCTGTGGTCCATCTTCCATTTTCTCAATCCCGGGTATTTGGGCTCCTTCCATGCCTTCCGTCAGCGGTATGCAGCCGGCGAAGGGCAGCAGGAGAGGTACCGGGAGCTTCACCGGCTCGTATCGCCGTTCATGCTGCGCAGGCTGAAGAGCGATCCGGACATCCGCAAGGATCTGCCGGAGAAGCTGGAGGTGAAGTCCTACTGCACGCTGACGGAGGTGCAGGGAGCTATGTATCAGGCCGTCGTGGATGAGATGATGGGACAGATCGAAACCCAGACGGGCATGGCTCGCAAGGGGCTGGTGCTGTCCTCGCTGACCAAGCTGAAGCAAATATGCGATCATCCTCAGCTGCTGCGGCAGGAGGAGGGACGAGCGGTGCGCGCGGAAGCCTCCGGGAAGATGGAGCGGATGCTCGAGATTCTCGACCAGATTGCAGATATGGGGGAATCGGCGCTCATCTTCACCCAGTATGTCGGCATGGGCGAGCTGCTTGTGAACGTGCTCGGACGCAAGTATGGGAAGAAGCCTCATTTTCTCCATGGCGGCGTCCCGAAGCGCGAAAGGGACGAGATGGTCCGGGCCTTCCAGAACGGCGAAGGCACGGAATTCTTCGTGCTGTCGCTGAAGGCCGGCGGCGTGGGGCTGAATTTGACCCGCGCGAATCATGTGCTCCACTACGACCGCTGGTGGAACCCGGCGGTGGAGAATCAGGCAACGGACCGGGTGTTCCGGATTGGACAGCACCGCAATGTGCAGGTGCATAAGCTGATCTGCCAGGGGACGCTGGAGGAACGGATTGACGAGCTGATCGAACAGAAAAAGGCGTTGTCCGAGCAGGTCGTCGGCTCCGGCGAGACATGGCTGACGGAAATGTCCGACGGCGAGCTCCGCCGACTGATCGAGCTTCAAGGACAGGATTGGATGTAAACGGGCATCCCGTTCGATTATGAATGAGGGTGCTATACGGATTTTCTCTTTTGATTGAGATGCTGTCCAGATTCTCTTTCGATCAGGACGCTAGCCAGATTCTTTCGTTCAGGATGCTTGCCCAGATTCTCTTCTGACCAGGCTGCTATATCGAGCGAAACAATTTTGAATGTTTGGATGACATAGAAGGATTTACGGCGAAGAGGAGGGTGCTGTTATGGAACCGACGAAGACTGGCGAGCCCCGGTTTGATTTGACTGCGGGGAGGCTTCAGGGCTGGACCGGTCCGGACGGGGAGCAAGGCGGGAGCTGCGGAATCAGCGTGACAATCGAGCCGCTTACTAGCGATGCCCGCAATACGATAATCGCCTACCTTACGGATCATCCGCTGGAGCTGTACTCGCTCCTCGCAGGCCGTGAAGCCCCGTGGCTGGCGGGCTTTGTTCCTTCGCCCCTGCCGGGCGAAGGGGAGGGCGTGCCTTGCACATGCGGGCGCGAAGCCTGCGGTCAAGCCGCGGCCGTGCTGGACGCCGCACGGCAGAAGCTTGCGGCGGAGCCGCTCCAGCTGCTGGCGCTGCTGGGGCTGCCGCGGGAGGCGCTGCTGGCCGGCGTCTTCGACGCCTGGGCCAAGGCCGTACCGCCGCGGCCCGGCGGCGCCGCCGGGGACGCGGCCACCCGCGTGAAGGAGAAGGGGCCGTCCGGCCCTTCTCCCGGCGAATGGGTGGCCGAGGCTGCGGCCGAAGGCCGGCTGCACCGGCCAGGGCCGCAGCTGGGCGAGCTGGCGGTGCCGCTGTCCCCGCCGCCGCCATGGGAGCTTGGGCCCGCCGGCGATTGGGCGGGCCTGCTGCCGGGGGTAAGCGGCGTTACCCAGGCGCTCGGCCTCATTGCCCGTGCGGCTTCGGAGCGGGCCGAGCAGAAGCGCCGCCGCATAGAGCAGCCATAGCTGTAGCCGCACCTCTCGAAAGGAGCGGCCAGGCGCATGGCTGCTTTTTTCACGCCTAATGGCCGTAAAGCGCGGCCTCGGCACCGCAAATTCGGAGAAATGACGGCATAGCGCGTCATTCTTCGACATGACAGCGTTTGTCCTGTACCGCTTGGATAAGGTACAATGAGGACAATGAAGATGGGAAAGGACGAGGCAGCGATGAATGCATTTTATGGAAAAAGGATACGCTGGACAAGCCTGATGCTGTCATCTCTGCTGGTAGCGGGGAGCATTTTGGCCGGATGCCAATCGAATGACGCGGGTTCAGGCAAAGAGCAGGGACAGGAGCTTCAATCGCCGGCCGAGGGCCAGGAAGGCACGACGCTTCCGGAAGGAACCGGGGAGGGCGCAAGCGCGGAGGCCGGGAACGAGCCGGCGGATCCCGTGATGGCCAAGCGGAGCGAGAATGCGCTCCAGGCAACCGTGCAGGAGGAGAACGGCAAGCAGGTCGTGACCAATCCGGATGCCGTCACCGTAGTGGTGAACAAGCAGCGCAGTCTCCCGGACGGCTACGAGCCGAATGATCTTGTGGAGCCGAACGTTCCGTTTTCCTTCGACGGTCCCCATGAGAAGCGGATGTTGAGACAAGAGGCAGCCAAGGCGCTTGAGGAATTGTTTGCAGCGGCCGAGGCGGACGGAATGGAGCTTCGCGCGGTTTCGGGTTACCGTTCATATGACCGCCAGAAGGTGATATATGAAAATAATGTCCGCACCAAGGGAGAAGCGGAGGCGAACCGGGTCAGCGCAGTGCCCGGCACGAGCGAGCACCAGACCGGCCTGACGATTGACGTGTCGAGTCCAAGCGCAGGCAATGCGCTGGAGGAAGCGTTCGGCCATACGGAGGAAGGCGAGTGGCTGGCCAGACGCGCGCCGGAATTCGGATTCATCATCCGGTACCCGGAAGGGGCGGAGGATATTACGGGATACGTGTACGAGCCTTGGCATATCCGCTATGTCGGGAAGGATCTGGCGCCGGACATTGCCAAGAGCGGCCTGACGCTGGAGGAGTATTTCGACGAAGCCAACCTGAAGCTGTAGCTGTCGTGTGAAATGGTCGGAGCCGGGGGAATACGCAATCCCTTCATTGCCATGACCGGACAAGGCTAAACCGTTGAACGAGCTTTCAGGCTTATTGGACGTCGGGAATGCTAAGCAATCGCAAAGAAACCCCGGAGCTGTGCTTCGGGGTTTCTTTGGATCAATCCTGCGAGCGGTTCCCGGCATGCAAGCCTCACGCCTGATTCAGGCTTCACGCCAGGTGCACAAGCTCCACGCATGATGCAGGATTTCCGCCTGATGCAAGCTTCCGACCTCATGCAGAATTTCCGCCTAATGCAAGCTTACGGCCTCCATGCAGGATTTCCTACTAATGCAAGCAGCGAGTGGCTTGTCATGCCTTTCAGCCGCTGAAATTGTGTAAGAAGAGCCGCCTACCAGGAATTTTTTTTCACATGGGTGCTGCTTTATGGCTTGTCATTTCGTTTATTTATTAAGCGGAGCATTCTCGTAGCCGGGATCGTCATAGCCTGTGTCATCCATTTTGCGGATAATGTTCATATCCTCGATCATGCGGCGCGTACGTTCATCCCCATGCTCATGGAGGAATGCGTACAGGTCGATTGTCCGCTCATCGAATTGCTCAATGGCTTCATCGTGATCAGCCGATTTATACGGTACAAAGGTCCGTTGGAACGCATAGCGGTCGGTGCTGCTGAAATCATTCATCAAGTCCTTCAGCCGGGTTAATTCGTCCTTGCTGAGCATGACGATGAATTCATTGGAATCTCCCGGGACATCCCGGATCAGGTTATGGTTGACGGAGACATAATAGGTTTTTTTATCGGTTGTCATGCGTTATCCCTCCAGTAATGGCAGCCGGCTTATCGCACGGCCGGTAAGCTTTCGATGCCAGATTGAACGCTGGCTTGAGGCAGGTGCTGGCTTTTTTCTATTCTTTACACAACCGGAATCGGGTTGAATCACTTGAAATGACAGGAAGACGGCGATTTTCACAAGAAGCAAGGAATTTGGTATGATAGAATCACCGTCACCGCCGTATACTGGATAGATGAGATGTCCGCCTTCCTGGCATGGCCCGATCGACGGCATGCGGGAACCGGAGGACCGGTTAGGGGTGAGCGTTCAATTCATTAATGATGTTAACTATGCGCTGCTTTAGGAAGCGCAGTTATGAGTCGGGTATAAGGAAGAGGAGGAAATAGGGATGAATATATTACAGAGGCTTAAGGACGGTGCGAACCGGGCAACGGAAAAAGCTCAGCACGTGGTAGAAGTCAATAAACTGAACA
This sequence comes from Paenibacillus sp. FSL M8-0142, assembly GCF_038597315.1. NCBI lineage: Bacteria > Bacillati > Bacillota > Bacilli > Caryophanales > Paenibacillaceae > Paenibacillus > Paenibacillus sp. FSL M8-0142. Next base: position 5,939,346 of record NZ_CP152008.1, on the reverse strand, counting down.
GCCAAATTGCGGAGATTGAGCAGCAGAAAAATTCGTACTACCTTCAAATGGGGAAAGTATTCTACGAAGGCTACCGCATGCAGGATATGTCCGTTGCCGAGCAGGAAATGGTAGAGCTGGCCAAGACCTGCGACGGTCTTCAGGAGAAGATTGAAGAGATCCGCAACCGGATTGCGGTGCTGAAAAATGAGCGGGTCTGCCAATGCGGACGCGTGGTGGCGCTCGATGCCAATTTCTGTCCGAATTGCGGCCGCAAGCTGGCCAGCATCGCTCCGAAAGAGGAAGAACTCATTGAAAAAGCGGTGAAGGAGCCTGAGCTGAACAAGGTTAGATTCGATTTCGAGGATGAAGATGAGGCCGATGCTTATGCGGCAGCTGCCGATGAGCGAGACCATGAGCCATTCACATATCGCCAAGATCCGGAGCCGTTTAGCCCTGTCGATGAGGAGCTTCTTGAGCCGGAGGTGGATCCTGAGCAGCTTCGTCTTGAGCAGGAGGAACAGGAGAAGGAGCGCCGCCACTGGGAAGAGCTCGAGCGTGAACGGGAAAGACAGCTGGAGCTGGACCGGCGCATTCGTTTCTGGCAGGAAAACAATCAGAACCAGGATTACGTGTCCGGAGAAGAGACGGTGCGGGATACGGTAAAATGCCAAATTTGCAGCGTCGACCTGCCGAAGGGCTCGAAATGGTGCCCGCGCTGCGGAGCGGAGCAAATCTAATTGAATTGTAAGGGAATCGGACGACCATGGCCTTAAGCGCAAGTTCAACAACAATCGTGTGTATGATAGAGCAAGCGTTCGAGCATCTTTGGGGGGACTAGAAATTATGGAACAATTGCTGCATCATCTGCGCAATTTAGGATTTACCGAGATCGAATCGAAAATTATGGTGGACCTTGCCGAGCATGGACCCGCCGGAGGCTACGAGGTGGCGAAGCGCCTCGGGGCCTCCAGGTCCAATGTGTATGCGGCCATGCAGCGGCTGGAACGGCAGGGAGCGCTCGAGCGCATGAACGGAGAACCCGTCCGATACCGGTCGCTGAAGCCGGAGGAATTGACGCGCATGATCTCGGGACGCGTGGAGGCTTCCCTTGCCTATGTGGAGAAAAGCCTGCCGCGCAGCAGCGGTACGGCTGCCCCGTTCCTCAGCATGGAAGGAGATCAAGCCGTGCTAGATGCTCTCGTTCGGGAGCTGGGACGGGCAGAGCGCGAGATTGTGGTCGATGTCTGGCGGGAGGAGGCTGCGCTGCTTCGCGAGCCGCTGGCCGAAGCGGAGGCTAGAGGCGTGAAGGTGCTGTGGGCATGCGACGGCCCTGAGCAGAGCTTGTCGCGGACGCTTGCTTGGCCGGGCTGGAGGGGCCTCGAGGAACGAAAGCGGGGCGGCCGCAAATTCTCCTTCGTCGTGGACCGCGAGTGGTGCATGCTCGGGATGCGCGGCGGTGAATTCGAGACCGGTGCCGTAATTACGGAACACCCTGTGATGGCTGAGCTGCTGCTGCATCATTTCACCCAAGAGATGGTGCTGTTCCAGCTTGAGCAGGATATGGGAGACACGCTGGAGTCGCGGTACGGCCGGAATTTCGGGCTCATTCAAAGCGAGTACGTCACGCCGGAAGGCTATGCCGACCCGTACGGGGAAGAGGATGAACGTGCGATTGATCCTGATGCCTTAAGGGTAGCTTTACCCGAGACGGGAGCGTTTGAAGAAGCGGCGACCGGCTTGGAAGCGGAAGCTGAATCCGGCGTTAACGCGGAGGCAGAGCAGGGGCCGTCATCTGAGCACGCATCCAAAGGGACAGATAGCTGATCGTGACATGCACGATCTGCCCGTATTAGATGCTGCGCCTGAAATCGCTAGTTCATCTATACTAGGCTTGCGCACACCAGCGCAATGGCATTGTATGAATCGGCAATGACATGAATCACAGCCCGATCCGTAATTTTATGATAAAATACAATCAAACTTTAACGAACGCCGGGAACTATCCTGGCGTTTATTTGCATAAGGGACTATACCCCCGCGATGCAGGATATCATGAGTAAGGGGCAGGATATTCAGACAACGAAGCGAGAGGAGTGGCTTGCATGGAATGCATCGTTCATTTTACAGTCGGGCACAAGGAAGGACCCAAGAAATTAAGGGGCCTGATCTTTGTTGATAAGGGGAAGCAGCCCACCGGACAGCAGCTTCTGGATATGTTTCACGATATGGAATACAACGTCGTTCCGGATGAGCGCGATGAGCTGCTGTTCAAGCCGGTGACTCCGGATGCAACGTACTCCTACATCCGGGTCAATGAATTGGATATGGGTCAGGAGCGTTATACCGAGGATCGCAACCTGAAATCGATCTTGAATGAGCTCATTCCGCGAAAGCATACGGGGTTGTAGCCTATAATTATGAACAAGCACCAATATAGCATACGATCTCAAGTATGAATGTATCATTACGGATGCTGTCTTCCTTACCGGCGAGTGCTGGGATTTGCTCATTAGCCTTGATATAATGAGTGTATGAAAAGGAGAGGGCGATGTATATTTTCATAGGAATCATAGCGTTGATCATTTACGGCTTGCTCGTCTATTATATCGGGCGAAGTGTATGGAGCTGGATGGGGCCTGGGAAATCAGCCCTGTTCAAGACACTGTACATTATCGTCCTGACGGTCGTATCGACCTCTTTTATATCAGGGCGTTTCCTCGGCAATCTTACGGTGCTGAACGTAATCGGTGCCTATTGGATGGCGGTCTTTTACGTGCTGATCCTCGTTCTCCCGTTGTTGCATTTAACGATGTGGGTGCTGCGCCGAACGAAGCTCCGCCGGGACGGCGCGGGGAAGAGGGCAGGTCTGCTCGTGTTGGTTCTCTTACTGCTGTTGATCGGGCTTGGTACGTTTAATGCCTATAGCCCGACGATACGGGCATACAGCGTGAATATTGCCAAGGATGCCGGAGCGATGGATGAGCTTAATATCGTCATGGCCTCCGATATGCATTTCGGACTGCTGTCGGGAAAAGGCCATGCGAAGCGGATGGTTGAGGAAATTAATGCGTTAAAGCCGGATCTGGTGCTGTTCCCGGGTGACATGATCGACGACGATCTGGATGCTTATCTTGGCCAAGGCATTGACGGAATCTTGTCAGGCATCCGTTCTACATACGGGGTATATGCTTCGCTTGGCAACCATGACCGCTTCGAAGGTGACATTAAAGAGCTGATTGAAGCACTGGAGCGCAGCGGGATGACCGTGCTGTATGATGAGGCGGCATCCGTCGAGGACTTGATGATTGCCGGGCGACGGGACAAGCAGGATACGGAGCGTGCCCCATTATCCGAGATCCTGAAGGAGGCCGACAAGACGCGGCCCATTCTTCTTCTGGATCATCAGCCGAATGCGCTGGATGAGGCCAAGGAGCAGGGCGTGGACCTGGTCGTATCGGGCCATACCCACCGCGGGCAGGTATTCCCGGCTCACCTGATTACCGGGGCGTTGTTTGAAAATGATTGGGGTTATTTGAAAAAAGGACAAATGCACTCCATCGTTTCCTCGGGCTATGGATTTTGGGGACCGCCGATCCGGCTCGGCTCCCGCTCCGAAATCGTGCAAATTCATGTCGCGTTTCAGCCATAATACAACGTGGGCCACCGGTTAACGGTGGCCTTTTGGTGCTTAAATGCTCAAGATTTGGCCGCTTAGCTCTTCGTTGAAGATTTCCGTAAATTTTCACTTTATTTTTTCATACTAATTGCGTTATACTTCATTCATTCGGAATTATCACATTACACGTAAGCATGAGATTGATTTTTTCTTACCATGCAGATTTTGCACAAATCGAACTCGACTTTCAATCAGCAATTATTAGAGCGAAACGGTTTGGTCGCCTATGACATTGTACCTGGGAGCGGCTGGAATCGAATTGTTGCAAAATGCTGAACATACGTGTTCTCGTATATGTGCAGGGATTGGCCTGCATGTTTCTACCCGATCACCGGAAATGATTGGACTACGGGATACAGCGGCAGCGACGGACAAGCTATGAGGGCCACGGCCCATCTTGCAGCTTTCGGCGTATTATTGCTGCTTATGCCCATTTGTTTCTTTTCCCGGCGATAACGGCGAAAGAAGGAGATGGGCTTTTCGTGCTTGGAATGTGTACAAAAATGAAGGGGGAGCATCATGCAATTACTGCAGAACAAAGTGAAAGAGGAAGGCATCGTACTTAGCGGACAGGTGCTGAAAGTGGATTCGTTCCTGAACCACCAGATGGATCCGGTACTCATGAAAGAGGTAGGCAAGGAATTTACGCGGCGGTTCAAGGATGAGAACGTCACCCGTGTATTGACCATTGAATCCTCGGGCATCGCGCCGGGCATCATGACCGCCCTCGAGATGGACGTGCCGATGATCTTTGCACGGAAGCAGAAGTCGCTGACGCTCCGTGAGGATATCTTCGTGGAGAAAGTCTATTCCTTCACCAAGCAAGAGACGAATGAAATTACCGTTTCAAAGAAATTCATCAAGCCGGGCGACCGCGTCCTGATCGTCGATGACTTTCTGGCCAACGGCGAGGCTGCATTCGGCTTGGCCCGAATCGTTGAGCAGGCCGGCGCCGAGGTTGTCGGCATCGGCATCGTGATCGAAAAAGCGTTCCAGCCGGGCGGACGGCTGCTCGCGGAAGCAGGCTACCGGGTGGAATCGCTCGTACGCATTGCATCGCTTGAAGACGGAACAGTAACTTTTGCATAGGTAACAGGCCATACAACAATCAATTAGGAGGAATTCAAGAGCCATGGAAGAACAGAAACAAGCGGTGCTGGAGCCGATCTTTGATAAACGCCGGAATCCGGGCAAGACCTTTTCACTTGGTTTGCAGCATGTGCTTGCCATGTACGCGGGAGCCATTATTGTACCGCTGATCGTGGGGAACGCGCTTGGGTTGACGACGGAGCAGCTGACCTACCTCATTGCGATCGATTTGCTTGCTTGCGGTGTGGCGACATTGCTTCAGGTATTTGGCAATAAGTATTTCGGCATCGGGCTTCCGGTTATGCTCGGATGCGCGTTTCAAGCCGTTGGTCCCATGATCATCATCGGCCAGCAGCATGGCTTGTCCGCTATATATGGAGCGATCATCGCCTCAGGCTTGTTCGTCATTCTTTTCTCAGGTCTGTTCGGCAAGCTGATCAAGGTGTTCCCGCCGGTCGTAACGGGCTCTGTCGTTACGATTATCGGCCTGACGCTGATTCCGGTAGCCCTTAATGATCTGGGCGGCGGTCAAGGCAGCGAGGATTTCGGCAGTGCCTTGAATATCTCGCTCGGCTTTGGCGTCCTTGCTTTCATTATCATTATGAATCGCTTTGCCAAAGGCTTCTTGCGTTCGATCTCCGTTCTGCTCGGCCTTATCCTCGGAACGATCGCTGCAGCGCTGTTCGGAGGGCTTGATCTGACCCCGCTGCGTGAAGCGGGCTGGTTCCGTGCACCGCAGCCGTTCTATTTCGGTACTCCGGAATTTAAGCTGATGCCGGTTCTGACGATGATTCTGGTTGCGATTGTCAGCGTGGCGGAATCCACGGGCGTATTTATGGCTCTCGGTAAAATCGTGGACCGCGATATCAAATCCAAGGACCTGGCCCGGGGCTATCGCGCGGAAGGTCTTGCGATTGTGGTCGGCGGTATTTTTAACTCGTTCCCGTACACGACGTATTCCCAGAACGTCGGCCTGATTCAAATGAGCCGCGTGAAGACGCGCGACGTCATTGTCGTTGCGGGCGGCCTGCTCGTGCTGATCGGTTTCGTGCCGAAAATTGCGGCATTGACCCAGCTTGTACCGACATCCGTTCTCGGCGGAGCTATGGTTGCCTTGTTCGGGATGGTCGTCTCCTCTGGCATTCGCATGCTGGGCGACCAGGTGGATTTGAACCGTCATGAGAATCTGTTCATTATCGCCTGCTCTGTCGGCATGGGGCTTGGGGTAACAACGGTGCCGGGGCTGTTCGAGAGCCTGCCGGAAAACTTCCGCATTCTTGCCGATAATGGCATCGTCGTCGGCAGCGTGACGGCGATCGTGCTCAATCTGATCTTTAACGGGTTGAAATATACGAAGCCTGCTATGAAGCAGGGCGATGCAGCCGAAGGGCACGCCGCATAAAGGATGCAGCTCCTAAGCTAAGGCTGGCTGCGCCGGTTTAGTAGATATCCATGGAATTCTTCCTTATATAAATGATGACGCAAAACGGCCGCAAGCCCTGTTCACAGGGCTTGCGGCCGTTTTCATAGAGCGGGGATTGCTCAAATCCGCTGCATCTGCTTTTCGGCGATGGCTCCAATCCAGGGAAGCTTGTACCATTTTCCCTGAATGGCGTTGGCCATCAGCACGAGCCACAGCACCACGCCGACCAGCGCCAGCAGAGCCGAAGCGAGCAGCCCGATAATCGGAACTGCGCCTGACAGCAGATGTGCAATCGCCAGAACCGCAAAGGTCATTAAGGACTGCAGCGCATGGAAGATTACGTAGCGGCTTCTTTTCTCTAACGCCAGAAACAGAATTCCTCCGACCATGGGGAACAGGTAGCAGAGCGTTGCAGCCAGATTCTCGGGAAGTCCTGTGGACGATTTGAAAGGGGACAATGTCATCAACTCCTTGTCTTGAGCACCGTTCATTTCGGCAGGTCAAGCTGTATACCTTACCTTATGAACGGTTTGGACAAAGTATGATGCTTATTGTCCCCGATCCTATTTCATTTTCAGGCTGAGCAAATAGTGCACCAGCGCATCCTGCTGCTCCTTCGTAAAGCCTGTGCCGTCATCCACCCAAAATTCATGGCCTTGCCCCGTGACATGGGTGTCCCTGAGCCGGGAATCCTTCCGGTTGGCATCGATGACCTGCTGTCTAAGCCGCCGGTCGATCATCGCCTTCAAGCTGTTGTAAGGGTCCGGCTCGATTCCCTTCATAAGGGTTTCGGAAAGCCCTGCCTGCGACAGCTCGGGGCCGACGGCCACACCGCCGTCATGGAGATACGGTGCTGACCACCGCAGACCCATCAGTCCTTTCACCTTATAGCCGCCTCTTCCGTTATGCCCAAATCCAAGCGCAATCTGCTTCGGATCGATGTGCTCCATCGGCACTTTGACCACCTTGGCGTCAGGGGGGATGGGCACGGGCGTGTCCGGCGCGTAGAACAGCGCTTCTCCGAAGTCCTTTTTCGTCCGTTGAAAGGCCTTCGCTCTGGACGGCTCGGTGCCGACCTCATTAACCGGCAGGATGCGATTGTTCGTAAAATAATCGCCTGCATGGCACGTAATGCACTGTGCTTTTTTGAATACTTCAGCCCCGAGGCTTATCGTCTTGGCGTCTGCACCTTTCTTAGTTGTCTCCGGAGGCCGGATCGTATTCTGGTAAGCGGACATGGCAGTGACCTGTTCACCTGCCCTGTAGCCGGGCGAGCTGATATATAGACCATTCGGAGCAATCGGCGATACCTTCGGGAAGTTCGGCATTTTAATGACCTCATTAACGCCGGGCGTTCCGGGATTCGGGTCCTGCTTGTTGAAAAATTCGGTCGGTGTAAGCCCGCTGTTGGGGTCATAGCGGAACTTCCGGCTTGGGGCATTTTGCAAGATGGTACCGACGTAAAGTTCCTTATCGATACCGAGTAGAACCTCGCTCACCTCGGTCTGGCTGAGCGTATCCGTATTCTGGGCGTGGACGTTGTTGCCGAAGGTGCTTAACCCGCTGAACCCGCCGGCCATGGCAAAGCCGCTCCAGCTGAACGGGTGGCCGCCTTTAGTGAACATGTCGGGAATCTGGGTAACGTTGCTGATCATATCCACCGTTGTATCGAAGCTTCCCGGCACCCATTTGACCAGATTATCGTCAACGGCCTTCTCGAGCATATCCGGGTCGGGCAAAGGTTCTGCCTTTCCTTTGGAGTTGATCACCGTCCGGTTCTGGTCTTTCACATAATCCACAAGCTTGGCTACATCGGTATGCGTGAAATAGGCTGAGCTGTTAGGAGCCAGCGCGAGCAGCAGTCCCAGGTTCAGATCGGAATTCGGAGCACCCTCCACAATTTTACCGGTATCCCGGTTGACCGTAGCATGGCATGCCATGCAGCTGACGCCGAGCTTGGTCCTGCCCTCGACGTACCGGAAGGTGACTCCGATCGGGGCATGGGCTCCTTTGGGTACGTCGAAGCCGGTGGCGATTTTATCTCCTTTGCGGAACGTTTTTCCCCCGACCGTAATGTCTTCATCCAGTTCAACCTGAAGATTGTCCGTTCCCTTTCCTTTCAAGTCGGCGACGGCCTTGAGAATGCCTTTCAGCTTCATCGGGCCGTCAATGATGCCCACGATATCCGTTAAGAACACTTCATTGCCGAACGACTCCTTGTAAAGCGTGCGCCTGCCGAGCGCAAGTAAATCCTCTGTGATCTCGACGGCTCCGTTACCAGGCTTGAGACGGGGATCGGGATCCTGCAGAGCGGTTCCCGGAACGGTCAGCGTCTTGCCCCAGATATCATACTGGCGTATCGCGTTACGCTGAAGAAGAACTTGAAGAGCTTGAGTATTTTCGAGCTTGCTTTTGGGCGGAATATAGGCATATTCAAGCCCTCTGATATCGACGGCGAGCCATATTCCGCAGATGACAGCCAGTGGGATGAGAAGCCTAAGCCATCTGGATGTTGTCATATTCTTATTCACCCTTTGCATGAGAGCAGTACGAATGTGCTTCTGCTCACGGAAGAACAGTTACCGCGGATCCGGATGTCTGTTCATTGAAGTATATCGCATCGCAGTTTCGTTTGTTCGCCGCTGAATCGGCCGCATCTTTTGTTTCATTTAAAATAAACCGTGTCAGTCGATTTCTACGTGGCGGAACGGGGAATCGATATTGACCTGCTTGTCCGGCCCTTTCTCTTTCGGAACGAGACGTTCATCGGTTCGTCCCTGGTGATGGTTCTCGAAATCGTATTCGGACAGCTTCCATTCCGTAGAGCCTTTTTGCGGATCGAAAGGAAAGGTCTCTCCGCGCTTTAAATATTCCTCCCGGCCCCATTCGTTGGTATAGATGCCGTCTACTTCAACTTCATCCCTTGAAATCGGTGGCAGATCTTTGTCCTTGCCGGCCATGTTGCATGCTCCTCTCAGCTTGAAATTTAGTAATGATTCATATCGCATAAAGTAACCAGAACCGGGGAGGACTATCCGTATCATTCGAGATTTCAGGATAACGAGTTGAATTTGGACTGCAAGAGCCCGATAAGGTGCCGTTCCAGAAGAATTCTTGGATTTCGCCAACGGCTTACCTTGCTGTCAGCCGTAAAAACGACCACAGCGTCGAGCTTGGGGAGCAAATAGATCTGCTGACCGCCATGGCCGTGGGCCAGCGCGAAGGGAGTTCCGCTTAGGGTGCCCGTCCACCACTGATATCCATAATCGCCGAAGGCGGGGTATCCCTCAGCCTGAGAAGTCAGAGCCTCGCTCAGCCAGCCTTCCGGGATCAGCTCATGACCTTCCCATCGTCCGCCGTTCAGGCAGCATAGCCCGAATTTGGCCATGTCCCTAGAAGTCAGGTACAAGCCGATGTGCCCCATGCTGTGGCTTTCCGGGCTCGGGGTCCAGGCTGCGTGATCGATGCCAAGCGGCTCGAACAGATTCGCTCTGCCATAGGCATACGCATCTTTGCCGCAGGCCTCGGTCAGGGCAACGGAGAGCAGATGCGAGTCCGTGCTGCGGTATTGAAACACGCCCATGTGCTCCTCCATGATCGGGAGCGAAAGCGCGAAGGAGGTCCAGCTGCGGCTGCGATGAAAGCGGTGAATGAGCGGCTCCCCGAGCTTTTTGCCCGTCTGCCAGGCGAAGCCGGAGGTCATCGTCAGCAGATGGCGAAGCGTCACTTTACCGAGGAGGGGATGCGCCCGACTTGGGATATACCTGCTGAGCACATCCGTAACCGGTGTATCCAGATCCGGGAGCTCGGATCGGGAAACGGCAATGCCAATCAGGATTGACGTGAAGCTCTTGGTTGCGGACCTGAGATCGTTCAATGACTGGGCCGTATGCCCGCCGTAGTATCGCTCATACAACAGTTTGCCGGCATGAACGAACAGGAAGCTCCGCATTTTCGGATACTGATTCCGGATTAGGCTGTCCACCTTGTCCAGCGGATCGCGGGCAAGCCCGAGCTCCTCCGGTTCGGCAGCTGGAAACGGCGAGCTGGCAATGACGGGAGCGCGCATGATCGGCTTAGGCTTCATCATGTCCTTCCAGACCTCCTTCATGTACAAGAAATAGGGATGGTTGTATGTATCTTAACCAAATTTACGCATGAGGGAGCTGTACATAAAATATGGGCAAAAAAACATTTTTTTGGGAAAGATGAAACAAACAGAAGAATATGATACAATATATTAATGATTCAGATGCATGCTGCTAGGGTATGTATAGTGTCAGGTGTACTTGGTTAGTTGCTGAATATCAACCTATGGTCACCGTAAGAACTGCAATATGGCTTCATCTTTAATTAATGGGGTAGATCTTTTCGGCATTCTCTTTAAACGGAGTTTTTTAATTCCACACGTTTTAGGAGGGATCCATCATGGCAACGAAAGGTCACAATGAGGTTAAGGAAAGTCTGCGGGAAATGACACGAATTTTCCGGCCTAAAGATCCGAAAAAATTTGTAAAGGAGTATGTCCGGAAATACCATATTATGGGAGGTTATGAAGAAGAGCTCACCCTCGTCGTCGAGCATGAGCTTGGGAAGATGAATTCCTCCGTATCCTGACCGTTAGCGCACCTGAACGATAGAAATATCGCTATTAGCATGTTTCACCTTGTTACTACGTATATGGTTAAACCGTTTTCGGGTATTACCCGAAGGCGGTTTTTTTGCTTATTGGGGCTTAAGTCGTCCTCCGTAAAGGCTGTGCACAGCTGGCTCTTTTATAAGACGGGAACGGGCCTTCAGAGAATATCCATCCAAGATAGGCATTCGAGGCTTTTCATCCCTGCGGTTAATTATCGCTTTGTCCCGGACATATATTGATAGCAGTTGGCGAAGCCATATAAGGGAGTGGGCGGATGTGAGAATACAGCTGAAGAGCGCCGAAGAGATCGGATATATGCGGGAAGCCGGCCGCATACTTGCGGCATGCCACCGGGAGATTGCAAAGCACATCAAGCCGGGCGTGAGCACGTTGGAGATTGATGGGCGTGTAGAGGACTTTCTAAAGAAAAAGGGGGCGACTCCCGAACAGAAGGGGTATAAAGGATTTCCTTATGCCACATGTGCTTCGGTTAACGAGGTGGTGTGTCATGGGTTTCCGGATGACCGGCCGCTGCGGGAGGGAGACGTCGTGACGATCGATATGGTCGTGAACAAGAATGGCTGGCTGGCGGACTCGGGCTGGACTTATGCGGTTGGCCAAGTCAATCCTGCTGTCATGAAGCTGATGAAGCGAACGCATGAAGCCCTATTCAAGGGAATTGAGCAGGCAAGACCCGGGGCCGCCATGGGGAATATCGGGCATGCGATCCAAGAGGTTGCGCAGAGGGAAGGCTACGGGATCGTGATGTCTTTGGTCGGGCACGGGATCGGAAGGCAGCTTCATGAACCGCCGGATGTCCCCAGCTATGGCACACCGGGCAGAGGATTAAAGCTGAAGGCGGGGATGGTCATTACAATCGAGCCGGTGTTTACGTTAGGGTCCTCCGGTGCGGTATTCTGGGGGGACGACGGCTGGACGATATCGAGCGCGGACGGGTCGATCGGCGTTCAGTATGAGCATACGATCGCCATCACGAAGGAAGGTCCGTTCGTTCTGACGGATTAAGATTCGGAAAAATATCGCATAATGATAGGAGGAACCTTGCAGGCCGGAGATGGCTTGCTTAAGGGACCTCCTTTTCGATGGTCGATTCAAAACGGAGAAATGACTGTATATAATGCATAGAACGTTGTCGTACAAGCTCCGGTGAAGATTGTCGAACCATAGGGCACGGGATGGGAAATAAGCCGTGAAAGCGATTGCAAATTCAGTAACGGCGGGACTTTGACGACTTTTCGAACAATTTGTGAACTCCCTGTGAATGATTGACAAAAGCAACCCGTGAACTTATATTTAATAAGTGATTGCTTTAATTGACAGGATTACTTCATCCGTGATTGTGCAGGTAGATTACCGCTGTTTGCGCCGGATGGTAGTCTACGAAAATCGGAAAAGTGGGGTAGATCAATGATGAAACGGTGGCAGGCTGTAAAGCGTCTTCTTCCCTTGTTGGCCATGTTTGCTTTGGTGTTATCCGGATGCGGCCGGGAGGATTTGTCGGTCCTTAGACCTCAAGGTCCGGTGGCGCAGGGTCAATTGGATTTAATTAAGCTGGCCATTTCGATTATGATCGTCGTAATGGTCGTTGTATTTGGCATCGCCGCGTACGTGCTTGTTAAATTCCGCAAGAAAAAGGGACAGGATAAGATTCCGGAGCAAGTCGAAGGGAACCACAAGCTTGAGATTATTTGGACGGCTATTCCGCTGCTCCTGGTGCTCGTGCTTGCAATTCCTACTATTCAAAAGGTGTTCGCTTACGGCGAAAACGACTGGAACAATCCGGATGCAGTGAAGGTAGAGGTTACTTCTCACCAATTCTGGTGGGAGTTTAATTATCCCGACTACGGTGTTAAGACGGCTCAAGAGCTTGTCATTCCTGTAGGTAAGAAAATTGCTTTCCAATTGAAAACGAACGATGTGCTTCACTCCTTCTGGGTGCCGTCGCTCGGCGGCAAGATGGATACGAACACAGAAGGCAGCGTCAACTACATGACCCTGATTGCCGACAAGGCGGATACATACATTGGTAAATGCGCAGAGTTGTGCGGGCCTTCCCATGGATTCATGGAATTCCGGGTGAAAGCGGTTGATGATGCGACATTTGACAATTGGGTAGCAGCATTTAAAGCACCTGCTGTGCTTCCAGAAGATCCGGCACTTGCCGAGAAGTTCAAGACCAACTGCCTTTCTTGCCATGCTGTGGGCGACCAAGGCGGATCGGTGGGTCCTAACTTGACCGGTATGGGATCACGTGAGACCGTAGCGAGTATCTTGCTGAACGATATAAGCGGCGAACCAGGCTCGAAGCCGACGAAGGACAACCTGGTGGAATGGCTGTCGGAGCCACAGGCTGTAAAACCTGGAAACACGATGCCTAATCCGAAGGATCTCGGCTTTACCGATCAAGAGATCGAGCAAATCGCCGATTACCTGGCCAATTATAAGTTGGATTATTAATACAGCAAGAACTTTAAAAGGGGGTACAAACCTTGGCTCATGCTCATGCTCATAGCCATAGCGTCAAGCGCTACTCGGGGTTAATGGATTGGCTTACAACCGTTGACCACAAGAAAATCGGAATATTATACCTGATAGCGGGCGGCTTGTTCTTTGGTATCGGCGGTATTGAAGCAATTCTGATCCGCCTGCAGCTGATCAAACCGATGAACGATTTGGTATCGGCTCAGGTATTTAACGAATTGATTACGATGCACGGAACGACGATGATCTTCCTCGGCGTCATGCCGGTCATCTTCGCTTTGATGAACGCGGTGGTTCCGCTTCAGATCGGCGCGCGGGACGTCGCGTTTCCGTTTTTGAACTCGCTTGGCTTTTGGACGTTTTTGTTCGGTGGACTATTGCTTAACCTTAGCTGGATTATGGGCGGCGCTCCGGATGCGGGCTGGACTTCCTATACGCCATTGTCCACAACTGAGTATTCCTCTACGCACGGCGTAGACTTCTATACCATCGGCTTGCAGATAGCAGGTCTTGGTACATTGATCGGCGGTATCAACTTCCTGGCTACCATCATCACGATGCGTGCTCCGGGAATGTCCTTCATGAGAATGCCTATGTTTACTTGGACTTCTTTCATTACATCGGCAATGATCCTGTTTGCATTCCCTGCGATTACCGTAGGTCTCGTATTGCTCAGCTTCGACCGGTTGCTGGGCGCGAACTTCTTTGACGTTGCGGCAGGCGGAAGCCCTGTATTGTGGCAGCATATTTTCTGGATTTTCGGTCACCCTGAAGTGTATATTCTGATTTTGCCGGCTTTCGGTATCATTTCCGAAGTCATTCCGACCTTCTCGCGTAAACGGTTGTTCGGATACAGCTCCATGGTGTTTGCGACCATCCTGATCGCCTTCCTGGGCTTCATGGTTTGGGCTCACCATATGTTTACGACAGGTCTTGGACCGGTAGCGAACGCATTGTTCGCCATTGCAACGATGCTGATAGCAGTACCTACGGGTATTAAGATCTTTAACTGGCTCTTCACCATGTGGGGCGGACAAATCCGCTTCACCAGCGCGAACTTGTTCGCGATCGGTTTCGTGCCGACGTTCGTTATGGGCGGCGTGACCGGGGTTATGCTGGCATCGGCTCCCGCCGACTTCCAGTTCCACGACACGTATTTCGTAGTCGCGCACTTCCACTATGTTATTGTAGGCGGCTTGGTATTCGGTCTGTTCTCCGGACTTCATTACTGGTGGCCTAAGATGTTCGGCCGGATGCTGAACGAACCGCTTGGCAAATGGACGTTCTGGACGTTCGCCATCGGTTTCCATCTGACGTTCTTTGTACAGCACTTCCTGGGCTTGCTCGGTATGCAACGCCGGATCGTGTCGTACCTGCCGAACCAAAACTTTGACACATTGAACTTTATTAGTACAATCGGCGCGATCTTGATGGGCGTCGGCGTATTGCTCTTCCTGGCTAACGTCGTCGTGACGGCGAGAAAACCTTCCGGTGTTGCGAACGATCCATGGGAAGACGGTCGTACCCTCGAGTGGAGTATTCCTTCTCCGCCGCCTGAGTACAACTTTAAGCAAATCCCGCTTGTTCGCGGTCTTGACGCTTTCTGGAAAGAGAAAATGGCAGGCAACAAGGAGATGACTCCGTCGGAGCCGCTCGGCCCGATCCACATGCCGTCGCCAAGCATTCTTCCGTTCGTCATGTCGCTTGGTTTGTTCATCGCGGGTCTTGGCTTCATGTTCAGCACAGAGGAATTCTCGAATTCGTTCATGAGCCTAATCTTTAACAAATACATCGTTATGATCGTCGGTCTTGTCATTACGTTCGCTGCAATGATTGCACGTTCCGTATTCGATGACCATGGTTATCACATCGAGACTGAAGAACTCGAAGGGGAGGGGAAAGCATGAGCGCACACGCTGAACATGTAAATGGAGAGCTTCCTCACGAGCCGGAGAAGGCAACGCTCGAGGGCCGCAATAAGGTCTTGGGCTTCTGGCTCTTCCTTGGCGGTGAAGCCGTGCTCTTCGGTACGCTGTTTGCAACATTTTTGGCCCTGCGCCATCAGAACAACGAGGGCCCGACAGCAGCCGAACTGTTCTCGCTGCCGATTACGGCAGCAGCGACTCTGATCTTGCTTGTCAGCTCCCTGACCAGTGTGTTTGCCATCCAGGCTATGCACCGGCATAATCTCGAGAAGCTGAAGCTTTGGCTGATCGTTACCGTTGTTCTTGGTCTCGGCTTCCTTGGACTTGAGATTTATGAATTCTATGAGTATGTCGCCCATGAATCGTTCGACATGAAGACGAGTGCATTCTCGTCCTCGTTCTACACATTAGTCGGATTCCACGGTGCCCACGTTGCATTCGGGGTTGTGTGGATCAGCCTGCTGATCGCTCAGCTGTTCAAAAAAGGGTTAACCGTCGTGACAGCACCTAAGGTTTACGTGTCTGCGATGTACTGGCACTTTATCGACGTTGTATGGGTGTTCATCTTCTCGGTCGTATACCTTCTTGGAAAGGTGGGCTAAGATATGACAGCGAATCAACAATCCAATGAGGGGCATACGGTGAAGCACCGCCATCGTACCGAAGGCCCTGAGAAACATATTATTGTCTTTATCTTCTCCATCATCCTGACTGCCATCGCGTTTGCCGCGGTTGCGGCCGGGGGCGTGAATCCTGCATTTACCATCATTCTTTTGCTGGTGATGGCGATCCTGCAAGTATTCGTGCAGATGGGGTACTGGATGCACCTTAAGGATAAAGGTCATCTGATGCCGATCGTGTTCATGATCGGGGGCTTCTTCGTAGCAAGCACCTGTATCATCATGGCATTGTTCTGGGTTTGGTGGTAAAATGAAAAAGAGGAGGGCTAATAGCCCCCTCTTTTTTTAAGTCGTAGGAAGGTGTCACAATTTCGACTAGAATTTAACCCGTTATGGGGAGGTTTTTGCATGCTGGGCTTAGAATATTTTAGTTTTGCGGATAAATGGAGTCCTTTGTTTCTGGCGTTCATGCTGCTTGTGACCGCTGCCTATTTCTTGTTCACGGGACCGCTGAGCAGCCGGTTTAAAGGCCATGCTCCGGTGTCGGCAGGCCGGAAGACCTTATTCGTTGCAGGTATGTTCACGCTCTACCTTGCCCAGGGCGGACCGATCAGCTTGCTGGGCCATACGATGTTCTCGTTTCATATGGTCAGCATGGCAATGTCCTACCTGATGGCTACTCCGCTCCTGATTCTGGGTATCCCGGTATGGATGTGGCGCGCCTTTGACAGAGTGAATCCGTTTAAGAAGCTCGGTTTCCTCACTCGTCCGGTTGTGGCTGCGATTTTATTCAACGGCTTGTTCTCGTTCTACCACTTCCCGGTGATTCATGACTTTGTCATGCTCAATTTCTGGGTGCATCGTCTGTACTATCTGATCTTGTTCATTGCTTCACTTGTGATGTGGTGGGCGATTCTGAATCCGATCCCTGAAAAGGACAAGACGACAGGGCTGGCGAAGATGGGATACATCTTCCTCAATATGGTGCTGCTGACGCCGGCTTGTGCGCTGATCATCTTTTCGAGCGAGCCGATGTATGCGACCTACAGCGATCCTGCCATTTGGGCAAAAGCGATGGGATACTGCGTATCCGATACGTCCGGATTGCTCACTCAATTCGGAGGCCCGGAGTATTTCGGATATTTGGAGCCTGCGATTGACCAGCGGGTCGGCGGGATCATCATGAAATTCTTCCAAGAGATTATCTTCGCTTCCATGCTCGCATACGTATTCTTCCATTGGTACAAGCGTGAAAATAAGGAGGACGATCCATTGCCTACCGAGGTTCCGCCGGGCAAGCTGAACCAGGCATAATGAGGATTATTTTTTGAAGGGGGATCTACATGGATTTGTTCTTTCTCTTTCCCACGATCAGTACAACCTTCATCGTGATCAGCGCCGTGCTGGTCGCCATCGGTTGG
Source organism: Paenibacillus sp. FSL M8-0142 (assembly GCF_038597315.1). Lineage (NCBI taxonomy): Bacteria > Bacillati > Bacillota > Bacilli > Caryophanales > Paenibacillaceae > Paenibacillus > Paenibacillus sp. FSL M8-0142. The sequence continues at coordinate 5,922,069 of NZ_CP152008.1, read as the reverse complement.
GGACTGATTATCAAGGGAAAACGGGAGGCTCACAAAAAAACGATGATTTGGGCTGCCGTGGCAGCTATCATCTTCTTTATTATTTATTCTTCCCGGACGGTGTTCATCGGGAACACCTCGTGGGGCGGTCCGGATAGCCTGAAGCCGTATTATCAGACATTCCTGATCTTCCATATCGTGCTGGCCACGGTGGCCGCCGTCTTCGGAATCACCACGCTGGTTCTTGGCTTCAAAGAAAAGTATGCGAAGCACCGCAAATGGGGCCGAGTGACCTCGATCATCTGGTTTATTACAGCGATCACAGGCGTTGCGGTATACACGCTGCTCTACCTGATGTATCCGGGGGGACATACCCAGCCGGTGTGGAAAGTTATTTTTGGCTTATAAATGGAGGAACACCCGTCAGAGCGATCTGGCGGGTGTTTTTACATTTATAAGGCTGGATTTCAGGCAGTGGGACCAGGGATTGCAGGCAGCTGGCCCGGGGAGAACAGTCGCTCCGGTCGCTGTTGAAATCGGGAAACCCTGAATGTTAATGAGGTAAATGGAGTTTCCCGATTTCAAAGGCGAACGCCAGGGCTCCTCCGCGCCTGTACTCCCCTCTAGCAGGGAAGCTCGATGACCCAGCTGCAGCCGTGTCAATGGAGGAACATCCGCAAGGATCACTCTTGCGGGTGTTTTGTTGTTGAGGGGGCAGGTAGCTGGCCCGGGAGTTAGCTGTGAGAGGAAACAGCTTGCAGGCCCGGGGAGAACAGTCGCTCCGGTCGCTGTTGAAATCGGGAAACCTGAATTGTTAATGAGGTTAATGGAGTTTCCCGATTTCAAAGGCGAACGCCAGGTCTCCTCCGCGCCTGTACTCCCCTCTAGCAGGGAAGCTCGACCCAGCCGCAGCCGAGTCAATGGAGGCACACCCGCAAGGATCACTCTTGCGGGTGTTTTGTTGCTGAGGGGGCAGGCAGTTGGCCCGGGAGTTAGCTGTGAGAGGAAACAGCTTGCAGGCCCGGGGAGAACTGTCGCTCCGGTCGCTGTTGAAATCGGGAAACCTGAACGTTAATGAGGGTTAATGGAGTTTCCCGATTTCAAAGGCGAACGCCAGGTCTCCTCCGCGCCTGTACTCCCCTCTAGCAGGGAAGCCCGACGACCCAGCCGCAGCCGAGTCAATGGAGGCACACCCGCAAGGATCACTCTTGCGGGTGTTTTGTTGCTGAGGGGGCAGGCAGCTGGCCCGGGAGTTAGCTGTGAGAGGAAACAGGCAGCGAGCCCGGGGAGTACAGTCGTTTTGCCGCCTTCACATTATTTTACAAACGCTATTGACACTGTTTATCTACACACTGTATACTGTGTATAAAGATATACACAGTGAGCACAGTGATCATTACATAATCACAGTATCGGATCAATCAAACCAATTCATAACGCGAAATATTAACAAGGTTAATGTGGGGAAAGGATGAGGCCAGTTGCAGCACATGCTTCATAACGCGATGAAAATCGTCAGGAAAGATTTTGCCAGCGATAAGCTTCAAATATTATGGACCCTGATCTTTATGATATACATGGGATTCGCGACAAGCGTAGTCATGAACGAGCAGTTCGAGCATTTGAACGAATATGTGAACCCGCTGGTAGATTTTCTGCTAGTCCTCTACGCGCCGCTGATGGGCCTCACGTTTAATCGCAGGTCGTTCCGGTATATCAACGAGGATTCTTACACACAGATGCTGTACTATTACCGGAGCCTCCCGGTTCCGGCCTATGCGATCTTTATCAGCCGGATCATTAACGCGATCATCGCCTATGTGATTAACGGCATCGTATTTTTCGGAGTCGCCTACGCGATCGCCAATCAAATGCGAGAGGCAGTGGATATCGCCAGCTACGCCGCATTTGTCATCAGCTGGATCGGCATTGGGTTTTTATTGACTGGATTTTATATTTACTGGGAGAACATGGGGAGCGGCAAGGCTTACCTGGGGAAAACCCTCATACTCATGATCGTCACGGTCGTTGCAGCAGGTACGCTCAGCTTGCTTGGATACAGCATGTTCAAATTCGTTATGGATTCGGCCATGAGATGGAAGCTGCTATCCCCGGTTATGTGGGGATCACTGATCATTGGATTAGGCGGAATGCTGCTGATGAGCAGACTGACCTATATCCGGCAGCAAACCCGGGATTTATCGTAATTAATTGGATTTATAAGCAGAAGAAATAGGGGGACCCCATAAGGATATGGAAAAAGCGAGGTGGTAGAAGGTGCGAATTCCGATTCAGATTAACGAAAATAGCGCAGAGCCTTTATATCACCAGATAGAGACACAGCTGCGCTCGCTCATTATCAGCGGTCAGATCGAGGAGGGGACATTATTGCCGTCCATACGGGAATTTGCCGGAAATCTGAATTGTAGTGTGATCACGGTACGCAGGGTGTACCAGGATTTGGAGAGTGAGGGCCTTCTTCGCACCAGACAGGGTACGGGAACCTTCGTTGCCGGTGTCGGCGACCAGGCAAGGGAGCAATTTAAACGCGATGCCGTAATCGAAGCCTTAAACCTGGCCGTAGATCGAGGGCTTGCCGTCCAGATGAAACAAGAGGAGTTAACTGAGCTGTTCATGGAAGTTGTCCGCGAACGATATCAATCACGGGGAGGTCATTAACGAATGGAACCACATGTCATTGAGTTTCGTAACGTCATGAAACGGCGTCGAACGAAAACCATCGGACCCATCCAATTATCGATTCCTCAAGGGTATATCGTTGCGCTGGTGGGACCGAACGGATCGGGGAAAAGCACCTTGCTGAACATGATGATCCAGACGGTGTTCCCGGATGAAGGGGAGGTTACCTGGTTCGGTGAATCGTATTCGAAGGAGCTGCCGATCGAGGTTCGAAAGCAGATGGCTTTTGTGCCTGAGCAGCTGAGCGTGGAAGAACAGCATATGACGGCGGATCAGGCGGCTACCTTTCGTGCATCCTGGTATGACAATTGGGACGGGTACTTTTTTGACGAGCTGATGTCAAGGTTCGATGTTCCACGCGGCGTGAAGCTCCGCAAAATGTCGAAGGGCGAACGGCGGAAATTCGAGATCGCCGCTGCGCTGGCCCCAAGGCCGAAGCTGCTGCTGCTGGATGAGCCGTCGTCGGGACTTGACCCGTTTGCCTGGAAGCAGATGATTGACCAGCTGCACAAGCTGATGAAGTCCATCGACACGACGATTATTCTCTCCACCCATGTGGTGGATGAAATCCGGCGTCTTGCGGACTACGTGATTTTGATTCATCATGGCAAGCTGCTCGGCATGGTCGAGAAGGATTCGCTGCTCGATAATTGGAAGGAATGCTGGATTCAAGGCGATGCCTCCATCGTGCGTGAACTGCCGGGGATTATCAGCAGCAGGCAGGAGAATGCGACAACGATATCTTTTGTGACGACGGAATGCTTGGAAGTTGAGAATATTCTACGGTCAGCAGGAATGACCTTTATCCAGACCCGCTCGCTGGAGCTGGACGAAGTGCTTCGTTTATGGATCGATGGCCATCAACCTGCCGGCATGCAGAAATAGGAGAGGGGAATAAGAAATGCAACGATTACTATTGGATAATGTCGTTAAAATTTATGCGGACAAAACCGCGGTGAACCGGATTTCGCTACAAGTGGAGGAAGGCGAAATTTACGGACTCCTGGGCGCCAACGGTGCAGGGAAGACAACGACCATGCGGATGGTGCTCGGCCTGATCTACCCGGATGACGGGACGATTCTTTACAACGGCAAGCCTTACAGTAAGGAACTTAGACATATTATGGGTTATCTGCCGGAAGAGCGCGGATTGTATCCGAAGGTGAAGGTCAGCGAGCAGATTACGTATCTCGGCCAGCTTCGCGGCATGTCCGCCAAGGACGCCGACAAGAGCCTCAAGTACTGGCTTGAGCGGTTCGAAGTACCGGAATATTACGATAAGAAGATTGAAGAGCTGTCGAAGGGGAACCAGCAGAAAATGGGCTTTATCGCAGCCGTCATCCATAACCCGCAAATCTTGATTCTGGACGAGGCGTTCAGCGGTCTTGATCCGGTTAACGTAGAGCTGCTGAAATCCACCGTAAAAGAGCTTCGCGATCAAGGCACCAGCATTCTATTTTCAACCCACCGTATGGAGCATGTCGAGGAGCTGTGTAAAAACATAACGATCCTGCATCGATCCAACACGGTCGTGAAAGGCAATCTGAAGGAAATCAAAGCTAAGTACCCGCGCGAGGAAGTCATTCTTGGCACATCGGGCGAGGTTCAAGGACTGGAGTCGGTACCGGGTGTTACGGCGGTGAATCGTACCGAGGACGGATATTCCATCCGGATCTCTGACGTAAGCGCTGGGCAGCAAATTTTGAATAAGGCAATATCGCAGAGCGTCGTGCATCGGTTTGAAGTGAAGGAGCCGACGCTCAACCAAATCTTCATAAAGGCGGTAGGTGAATCCAATGAATAATATGTGGACGGTTATTCGATTTACATTCATGAATAAGGCAAGAACGAAATCGTTTCTTGTATCGACCTTGATTTTTGCACTCATTATTACCATCGGCATCAATTTGCCGTTCCTGATCCAATGGTTTACCGGCGACAAGGACGACTCCGGCGAAGCGGTACGCATCGGCCTTGTTTACGGACAAGAGCAAACCCTTGCTGAACAATTGCAGACCACATGGGGCAACCTGCCGACTACGTATGAACTGGTGAAATACGAGGCAAATGATGAGGCTGCGCTGAAGCAAGATATTAAAGACGGGGTTATCGAGGGGTACCTGACATTCGAAACCCAAGAAGGCAATGCCTTCCCGACGGTTGTCTATAGCTCGGAGGATGAGGGCATCAACATGGAGCTTCAATCCAACCTGCAGGCGGCGCTCCAAGTTGCAAAAACCCGGACGATCGTTGCGGGGCTGAATCTGACGGATGATCAGATCAATGCGCTGAATACGCCGGTTCAGATCGATACTCGCAGCATTGACGCTAACGAAGCCGGCAAGGCCGGCGGTGCTGCTGCCGAAGACGAAGCTTCCGAGGTTATGAACTACATCGTGGTTTATGCACTGGTCATCCTGTTCTTCTTCACGCTCATGGGGACCGGGAATATGATCGCTTCAGAGGTTACAACCGAGAAAAGCTCCCGGATTATGGAGATCCTCATAACCAGCGTATCGCCGCTTAGCCAAATGTTTGGCAAAGTCATCGGAATGTTCCTGCTGGGATTGTCGCAAATCGCTGTATTTGCTGTCGTGATTGCCGTGAACGTGATGCTGCCGCATAATATCGGCGCACTTCAGGATATGAACCTGGATGTCTCGGCCATTGATCCAATGCTGATCGTGTTCGGTCTGATCTTCTATATTTTCGGATACTTCCTCTATGCGGTGCTGTATGCAGCTATCGGCTCCATCGTCAGCCGTACCGAGGATTTGGGCCAGGCGGTTATGCCGATCACGATGCTGTCGCTCGTCGCTTTCTACATCGCAATCTTTAGTCTAAGCACGCCGAACTCGATGCTGCTGAAGGTATCCAGCTACATTCCGTTCATCTCGCCGACAACGATCCTGATCCGAATCGGCCTTGGAGATATCCCGCTCTGGGAAATCCTGCTGTCGCTGGCGATTCTGTTCGTCGCAATCCTGATCTTTGGCTGGCTGGCTGCGAAAATCTACCGCACCGGCGTGCTGATGTACGGCAAGCGTCCGACCTTTAAAGAGCTTCGCAAAGCAATGAAGGCTTATAAGATGTAACCATGATCGCAATCCCACAACACCAACAATATTAAGGAGAACCACACATGAAAAATTGGAAACGAATGCTCTTATCGCTCATCGTCTCAGCGGGAATTATCACCACAGCGGCTGCACCTGCAATGGCTGCTCCCAAGCAGCCGGCAGTTAAGGTGAATGATCAGACCGTAGCATATGCCGGAGGTACTCCGGTCATCGATCACGGAACAACGTATGTTCCGCTGAAAACGACGCTCCAGGCAATGGATGCGAAGCTTAAGAATGCCGCAGATGGTACGATTCACGCCGTTGTGGACGGCAAGACGATTACGCTGAAAAGCAAGCTCAAGCGCATCAATGGCGTAACCTATGCCCCAATTCGGGTGGTCGGCGATGCGGCCGGATATGAGGTCCGTTGGGATGCCAAAACGCGCACGGTGGTGCTGGTTTCCAAGGCAACTGAAACCGCGCAGACCGGCGGCCGCGGGTTTATGTGGGAAGTAGAGAGCAATGGGAACACAGTGTATCTGGTGGGCTCCATGCATATTGCGGATGACAGCTTCTACCCGCTGCGTCCGGAATTTGAGGAAGCCTTTGCCGAAGCGGATTATCTCGGTGTCGAGGTGGATGTCAGCAAGGCAGCCGACGACGCGCAGCAGCAGCTGATCATGGATATGGGCATGTATAAGGATGGAACAACGCTCAAGGATCATGTGTCCAGCGAGACGTACGCCAAGCTCGGCAAAATCCTGACGGAGAGCGGCATGAAGCCGAATGCCTTGGATGCGTTCAAGCCTTGGGTAGTGGAATCCACGATCAGCAGCTTGAAAGCGGTGAAGGCTGGATATGAAGCCGCTCAAGGGATCGATCTGTATTTCGTCCAGAAAGCGATCGAACGCAAAATTCCGGTAATCGAGCTGGAATCCTATGAATTGCAGCTGGGCATGTTTAACGGCTTCTCCAAAGAGCTGCAGGAGAAGAATCTCAACATCGCCTTGGACAATTTCGACGTGCTGGATGACGGCGTGGAGCAATTGGCTAAAATGTGGAAGACGGGCAATGATGAGGCGCTGCTGGAGTTCACCAACAGCATGGCTGTTGATGAGGAATACAACAAAGCGATGCTGATTGACCGAAACATCGGAATGGCCGAGAAAATCGACGGATACCTGAAAAACGGCAAAAACGAAGAGTACTTCATCGTGGTTGGTGCAGCCCATTATCTGGGTGAGCATGGGATCGTCAAGCTGCTGGAGGACAAAGGGTACACCGTTGTTCGTAAATAGATTGGCCTGCAAAAGTTGAGGCTCTAACACCGGGTTTGGAAAGAAGCTAGTAAGGCTTATCGAATCATACTTCGTAATAATTTGGATTATATTAGCTTAAATCAATGGTGAACAAGAAGCCAAGAGCAGGGATGTGCTCTTGGCTTCTTGTAGTTGCTGACTATGATATCTAAACAGAAGAATCATGTACTCGTCCATTTCTTTCGATATTGATGCGGCGTGATTCCCATATGCGACTTGAACAATTTGCAAAAATAGGAGCTATTCGTTAAACCGATCTCCTCCGCAATGAGTGAGATCGGTTTTTTCGTAGTTGCTAACAGCTGGATGGATTGATGAATCCTTCGGGCTGCAATGTATTCCGTGATACTGATCCCTGTCGCTTCTTTAAAGAGATGTGACAAATGGTAGGGAGACAGATGCAGCGACTTGGCCATATCGTCCAATCGGAAAGGAACCGAATAGTTCGTTTCGATCCAGTTCAAAATGTGCTCCACCCGATGATTTTTACGGCGGGCTGGGTATGTTGTGCCTCGTTCTTTCCGCTTATCCCATATCTGTTTCAGGGAGCGAAACAGTGCGACAAGAAACAGCGAAATTTCTTCATATTTTTCCGTGCCGGTCAGCGTCGGGAATCGATCGTGCATGCTCTTGTATGCACTGTCCAGGTAAGGGTCATCGACTTCATAGAGACAAGGGAAGGGGAGATTGCCTAAGTATATAAAATTGTAAAATTCGTGGAGTGCGGGCCATTGTTTAAAATAAGACTCGTACACGGTCGGTTCGAAAATCGCAATCGATCGTTCGAAGCATTGTTGGTTGTCGTATTCAAGCTTTAGATGATGGAGTTGGCAAGGCTGAAAAATACAAAGCATGCCCGGCTTAATCTCATAGCTGATGTTATTTACGATCATGGTTCCTCTTCCTTGATGAATGAACAACACTTCAAGTCCAAGGTGGGAATGGAAAGTCTCTTTATGCTCGTAATTTTCGCTTTTACGTCTATAGGCAAAGTACAAGGGAGAGATCCTGTCGTCGCTTGCAACCAACGGCAAGTTATTCGCCTCCTTCTTCCTCGTCTTCGTGCTTGCATTGAATATACCATACAATCCGCAACACAGCGTTATTTTCCCCCCATAACAAAATACATTTGCAAGGCTGCCCCAGCTACACTTCTTTATATAAAACAAAGTTGGGAGGCAAAAACGTATGTTAAAGGTTGCAATTATAGGTACGGGAGCAATTTCACCCAGTCATATCGAAGCATATCTGCAATTCGAGGACCGCTGTAAAATTGTTGCCCTATGCGATCTTTATCCCGAGAAGGCAGAAGCGAGGCGGGAGCAGTACGGACTAGATGCCAAAATCGTACAAGATTATAAAGAACTGCTCAAAGACGGAATCGATCTCGTTTCCATCTGTATGCCTCCGTATGTTCATGCGCAGGTTACGGTCGATTTTCTGAATGCAGGAAGCCATGTCGTTGTTGAGAAGCCTATGGCAGCGTCGCTTAAGGAATGTGACGATATGATCGAAGCGGCACAGAATAGCGGTAAGCTGTTGTCCGTTATCGCCCAGAACCGATTCAGAAACCCGATTATGAAGCTGAAGCACATATTGGACAGCGGCATGGCCGGCAAGATTCTGCATGCTCAAGTGGATTCTTTCTGGTGGCGAGGCCATTGTTATTACGACTTATGGTGGCGCGGCACTTGGGAGAAAGAAGGGGGAGGCCCTACTCTAAATCATGCCGTACATCATATTGATGGATTGCTTTGGATGCTCGGTCGTCCAAGCCAAATACAAGCCTATATGAGCAACGTTGCTCATGATAATGCGGAGGTTGAGGATTTATCCATTGCGATGATGAAATATCCGAATGGAGCCTTGGGGCAGCTTACCAGCTCGGTTGTTCACCACGGCGAAGAGCAGCAATACGTCTTCCAAGGGCAGTTTGCCCGGATTTCCGCACCTTGGCGGGTCACGGCCTCCATTTCTTTGCCGAACGGATTCCCTGAACGCGATCTGAAGCTGGAAGAGAAAATTCAGAAATACTATGACGAATTGCCGGATTTGCCGTACGAGGGCCATACCGGTCAGATCGACAATATGCTGAGCGCGATCGAGCATGGAACACCGGTGCTCATCGACGGAGAAAGCGGCCGCAGCACATTGGAGTTGATCATGAGCATTTACAAATCCGCGAGCACGGGAGAGAACGTGCAGCTTCCGCTGCGAAAGGACGATCCTTTCTATACGCAGGATGGTGTTAAAGGGAATGTTCCTTATTTTTACGAAAAGGGCAAGAGCGTTGAGAATTTTACGGAGATGAAAATCACGACAGGAAGCAATTATGGCGCACAAAAGGATCATGTTGGAGGCATATCACAATGATCAAAAGCGATGGAATGAACGACGCCCCGACGTTTTTTTGGGAAACGGCAATCTGAACAAGTCTAGGAACGAACAAGCGTAATCATATGGAGCATTGGAGCTTCATTTTTCATTTGTTGGTGATTAAGAAGCCAAGAGCAGGCGTGCTCTTGGCTTCTTTTTGCAGCTGCTATGTTAAATCGGGGCAGCAGAATTTGTGATGGCACATCGACCTGATGTGACCCTATTTCGGCGGCGGGACCGCGTTATGTTATACTCGGATATATTAAATAATTTACAGGGGAGTATGCAATGAAACACAGAGAAATGTCCGAACGTACCGTGCGGAAGCTCATCGAGGTCGGAATCGATTTGTTTTCGGAGCAGGGATATACAAGCACCAGCATTGATCAAATCGTCAAGAAAGCGCAATTGTCCAAAGGGGCGTTCTATGCCCATTTTGAATCGAAGGAAGAATTTCTGATCCGGATTCTGAGAGAAAGCTTTCGCGAATATTTTGAAGGACTGCAGCATATTTTGGACCGGAAGAATCAGAACTTAATGGATAGTTATATGGAATCATCCAAGCTGACATTAAAAGAATCATATCAAAAGGGTTTCTCCCAGCTTCTGCTGCAATCGGCGATGGTTTCCCGGCAATTGCCTAACGTCCATGAAAAACTGAAGGCGTTGATCGATGAATGGAAGCATAATCTGATCCCCTATTTCGACGAGATGAAGAAGGAAGGGTTCATCAACAAAACGCTTGATTCCGAAAGAATATTTACGGTAGGAGTCGCTTTGTTTATGGGGTACAATATCCAGCATTACATCGACGAACAAGTACCGTTGGAAGATATGATGGAGGTTTTTTTAGGGGTATTACAATCTGATCAGCTTACGAAGGAGTGAATTTTGTTCGCTCCATATCCTCATTGCCGCGTTTTCCGTCGGTCCGATTCCACCGTTGTCTTTGGAACCAAACGGCCATTTTTATAAGACTAAGTTCCCATTGTGCATGAAATCTGCACATTCTATACTGGTGAAGTAAATACCGACCGGTAGGTATTTAATTTGACCTGACAAAGGAGATCTGAAAATCATGAAGAAGATGTGGCTTGCCGCGCTGTCTGTTGTTTTCGTATTGGCTTTTTTCATTGCACCCGTGCAGCAGTCTTTCAGTTCAGCGGAAGGCAGCTCCGGTGCGAACGGCACCGCCGGAAGCGCCCTGGACGGCCAGTTTCAACTCGGGCACGTTGTGAAAATTTACGTTCCTTCCACGGTGAACGGCGATATTCCGATTACCGAAGAGGCGCACGAAAAGTTCGTCGACCAAGCGCTTACCCAGTTTTCAGGCTGGTTCGGAGGGGCTACGGCGGTTGAAGGTACGGGAGCCTGGGTGGACGACAATAAGAAGCTGATCAAGGAAAAAGTGACGATTGTCTACGCGTTCGCGGAGAAGCTGGATAAAGCCGCAATTAATCAGGTTGTCGATTATGCCAAAAAAATGAAAGTGGAGCTAGGCCAATCTTCCGTATCGCTCGAAGTGGACGGCAAGATGTACTTTATCGAGTAAGCTGCTGGTACACAACTATCGATAGGCGGGAGATAGAAGATGAGAAAAATCGTAATCGCCTTGTCCCTTATGATGCTTGTCGTCTTGACGGGATGCGGAAAGCTGGATCTCGTCATCCATGATGACGGCTCGGGTAAAGGGAAGTTTTCGGTCGATCTTTCGGGGATGATATCCGCCGATGAACTGAAGGAGGAACTCGAGAAGGAGATCACGAACGCGAACGCGGATGCCGGGAAAGAAGTCATCCGGCTGGACAGTTTCAAGGAGAAGGACGGAAAAGTCGACGCAACGGTTTCGTTCGATAGCCTGACCGCGCTGAGTGGCGGGGAAGACTCGCTGCTGGCGACGGTTGCGGATATGAAGAGGCTCTATCCCGAGCGGATCAACGAGCTGGTCGAAGCGCCCGGGGACATCGAGAAGATTGCGGATAAGCCTGTCGTCTATCTGAACCTGGACGATGATATGGAAATTACGGTTACGGTGCCGGGCAATATTCTGTATGCCACCGGCGGAACCGCTGCCGAAGGCAAGCCTCGAACGCTCCAACTGGCCTCAGATGAAGCGGTCATCGTCTACGAACCATCTGCGAATAGGTCGTGGATGGTATGGGTTGGCGTGCTGCTGGCCGTCATCATCGCGGCGTATATCATCTATCGGAAAGGGCGGTTCCGGAACGCAGCGTCCGGGACGAAAGGAGGAAACGCTCCGAATGCGTAACCGAAATCGTGCATGGGTCGGGATATTGGGATGCCTCTGGTTGCTGGCCGGCTGCAGCAGCGGCGGCGGAGAGTACGAGAAGCTCATGGCGGCGGCCGATAAGGCGATGGAGAGCCTGGACGTGGATACCGCCATTGCCCAGTACCGCAAAGTAACGGAGATGGACCCTGAAAAGTTGAAGTACGGCGAAGGACGGCTCGTTATCGCCAGTGAGCTGCTGATGAACGCTGAAGAACTGAAGGGCCGACTGGATGAACTGAAATCGCGCACCGAGGAAGTGAAAAAGGCGGTAGCAGGCCTCGATATCGAGAATGCAGAGGCGGAGGAAGTCGTCCGAATGAACGGGGAGCTAAACGATATTCAATCAAACCTCGAAGAGTTCTCAACGACCTCCTTGTACAAGGAAATCTCGGATTTGCGAAATCAATTCATGAATGACATCAAAACCAAGAGAATCGATCCGATTGTGAGCGGGATCGAAGCCAGTATCGGGAAACTCGAGTTTGATGTTGCCGAAAGCGGCGTAGCGGAGCTGCGACAATTCGCGGACGGCTTCTCCGAGGTGGTGGGGAGCATTCCGGAGGATTTTTCCTCCCGGATCGAGATGGAAAAAGCGAAGTATATCGAATTTCCGGTCACGTACAACAATCGGGAAGTAGTGCTCCTGCAAAATGATGCAGGCAAAATTACGTTCCTTGGCGAAGGGGTAAGACAGAACGAGCTTGTGCTGGTTTACAAATATGAAGGGGAAATCCGGCTTGCGTCCACGAAGGTTGCCCCGGAAATCCAGGCCGTATTCAGTGACGGCAGTTCGGTCGAGCTGGACGAGGATGACACCACGTTCCGCCATTTTCCGGACCACACCATTGCATACCAGCCGGTGTCGGATGATCCGGCCCACACGCTCGTCCGGCTCGACTATCGATTCGGTATGAACGAAGACGAAACGTACAAAAAAGCCGAAATCGGACCTGCAGGCGAGACGGCAACGCTCAAGGAGGTCGCGGCGTTGCCGGACACGGAGCTCCAGCCTTCCTTGAGCGCCGTGAACGGCAAGATGACGGTCGAGATCAGCAAGATCGCCATCCAGGAACGTACGGTAACCGTCGAAGGCAAGCTGACGTCGGGCGCAGATGTCAGTCTTGAAACCCCTGCGTCGCTCTACGTGCCGTCCCATGAACTTTTCGACTCTAATTGGATGAACGAGGAACTGTTCGCCGGGGTGGGTAAAGAGTTTGCCGTACAGTTCGATTTACGTCACAGAATTCCAGCTGAAGCCAAGTACCTGAAATTTTACATTGCGGGAGTTCAAGTAAACATCGACCTCGCGACCGGGAAGGAATATGCTCCGTTGGGCCAAGAACTATTAACGCAGCAGATCATCGTTCCCGGCGAAGAAACGGACGTCACCGAAGGCTTCGATGAATGGAACGATACGTTTCTGGAAGACGGGAGCGGCAATCTGTTCGCCGACGGAATCGCCTTTATCCAGAAATATCATTGGACCGAGTCACCCTCCTTTTCAGTCGGCTTGAACCAGCAATATAAGCGATTGACCGCGAAAGCCGCAGTCGACAAGCTGACCGCCGGAGGCGAGTACGGAAGCAGCAAGGTCAAGGTCATGGGCGACGGAAAAGTGTTGAAAATACTGTCGTTCAGTTCGGCAAAGTCCGCTCCGCTGGACCTTGATGTGAATGTGAGCGGCGTCCGCACGCTGGAGTTTATCATCGCTCCTACTCCCGGCAAATATGGCGAGACCCAGCGAATTATTATCGGCGACGGCGTTCTTACGCCGTAAAGCATTGAACCGGCCTGCTGCAGGCCGGTTTTCAATCCTTTTTGCGGGTCCCCACGACCCCCTACTGAAGACGGCGGATAATCAAATATTGATTTCAGGAAGGTTGACTAATGGTGCAGCAGCCGGCGAAAGTTGTTCATGATACATAACGACAAAGAATTTTATAAAAATAACGAATTAGAGGTTGACACCAAAAGATTCATCGGATATATTCAATACATACCAACCGAATGTATGAAAGGTGAAAACGAATGGCAAGAAATAAATATCCGGAAGAAACCATCAATCAAATCCTAACCGTGGCTCTTAACCTGTTCATGCAAAAGGGATACGAGCAGACCTCCATTCAGGATATTATCAACGAGCTGGGCGGACTGACAAAAGGAGCAATTTATCATCACTTCAAGTCGAAGGAAGAGATCTGGCAGGCCGTCATCGATCATGCGTTCAAAGGCGTTGACGAGATGCTGTCCGGCATCCGGGATGATAAAGGGCTGAACGGACTGGAGAAGCTCCGCAAGATTTCTCAAGCCTCTCTCGACAATGCTGCCAGCAACGAACTGGCATCGGTGGGGCCGAACCTCTTGCGTAATCCGAAGCTGCTGGCGGCCCAGATCGAGAACATCCTCGAAAAAGCCGTACCCGTCTATATCCAGCCCATTATCGAACAGGGAATGCGGGACGGCTCGATCCGAACCGACTATCCAAGGGAGCTTAGCGAAGTCCTGGTGATTCTCACCAATATTTGGCTAAACCCGGAGGTCATTGAGGCTTCCCCCGAGATGATGCTGCATAAGGTAAGATTTTTCGATGAAATATTGAAAGGCCTGGGGCTTGATCTGTTCGATGAGCAAATGTATCAACGATACGAGGAATTGTTTCGAGTGTCAGCGAGAGAAGTCAGCAAAGAAAACTAAACTGCCGAGAGGCAGCTTATTTTTAAGCCTATACATACCATCGGTTGGTATGAATAGGTGACCTGGCTCAAAAGTGATCATTAGAAAACTAATTATAAGGGAGATGTGAATATTTATGAATCAAACCAAAACCTCTAACTCGCAGGATCGGCAAGTAGTGACAAGCTTTAACGCAAGCAATCTGGCGAAAAGCGACTTTGCAGGCGTTACGGCCCACAATGGACAGTTTAAAAGCAGCTCGCTCTCGGGTTCCGACTTTTCGGGCGCTGATTTGACCGGCAGTTCGTTTAAGAGCAGCGACGTACACGGTGCCCATTTTGACGGCACGAATCTGACGGACTGCAACCTGTCTACCCTTGACCTGGCCAATGCAAGCTTCAATAAAACGGTCCTTGTGCGCACCGACTTCAGTAAGTCGAGGTTGGCCGGAGCAACATTCCTGGATGCCAAGCTGACCGACGTCAATCTGACGATGACCGATCTTAGAAACACCGTCTTTGAAAATTGTATGTTCGACGGGGCAGACTTCACAAATAGCGATCTGACAGGGCTGGTGCTTGACGGCCAAACCTTCATCGGCGTCAGGTTTGACAAGGCGGGGTTGAACGGCGTTTCGTTCAAGGGGGCGGTAATCAAGAATTCGTCTTTCCAAGGATCTTCGTTGTCCAAGAAGTATTACCGTGCCATCAAAACCATCTGCTTTGACGGCGCAACGATGGATAAGCTGACCTATGCGGCGCTTAAAGGCTTGGAGGCTAATCTGTCCAAGGTTACGGTTGTTTAAGACAAATGGAAAACGCCAAGCCGGGCGAAAGTGTAGTTTAAAAACAATGGGATTTACAAAAAAAATTTAAGTGAGGGATATCAAATGAATAAGATTGCAATGGGACATAGCAACAAAGGATTTACCGACAAAGGGCTGCGCAGAATGCGCGACGTGCTGGCAAGTCATGTGGATTCCGGGAAGATACCAGGGCTCGTCGCCCTCGTCAGCCGAAACGGGGAGACGCACGTCGAAGCGATCGGCACGATGCGCCATGACGGCGGCGCGCCGATGCGCCGGGACACGATCTTCCGGATGGCGTCCACTTCCAAGATGATCGGAGCCGCGGCGGTGATGGTCCTGCTCGACGAGTGCAAGCTGCATCTGGATGACCCGGTAGATAAGTGGCTGCCCGAGCTCGCCAACCGGCAGGTGCTGAAGCGACCTGACGGCCCGCTGGACGAAACCGTGCCGGCACGGCGACCGATCACCGTGCGGGATCTGTTGACCTCTACGTTCGGACTCGGAGTGGATATGACGTTAATGGGCTCCCCGATCCAAAACGCGATCTTCGAGAATGGATTATTTGACACGCCAGGGCAGGAGATGCCGGAGCCGGATGAGTGGATGCGCCGCCTGGGTACGCTCCCGCTATGCTACCAGCCCGGAGAACGGTGGCAGTACCACATGAGCAACGAAGTGCTCGGCGTACTCGTTGCGAGGGTTACCGGTCAGACATTCGAGACGTTCCTGCGCGAACGCATCTTTGATCCGCTGGGGATGAAGGATACCGGCTTCTACGTGCCCGAAGGCAAAATTGACCGGCTGCCTCCGGCCTACGTTCCCGATCCGCAGACCGGCGAGTTCATCGTATGGGATGAGGCGTGCGGCGGACGCTACAGTAAGCCGCCAGCGTTCCAAGCAGGCGGCGGCGGACTGCTCTCCACCGTCGACGACTATGACGCATTTTTACGAATGCTGCTGAACCAAGGGATGCACGGGAACGAACGGATCCTGTCCCGGCCCGCTGTCGAGCTGATGAGCACGAACCGACTCACGCCCGAGCAGCAAGCATTCCGGGACGACTTGGCCAAAAACAACGTCCACCTGTCGCATGGCCAAGGGCAGCACGGCGGCTGGGGCTTCGGAATGGCGGTGCGCACCTACCGCGGCGACTATGCGTCCATCGGTCAGTTCGGCTGGGACGGCGGAAGCGGCACCTCGGCGTACGCGGACCCGGCCAAACAGCTGACCGGAATCCTGCTCACCCAGGTCGGGATGTCCACCCCGGATTCGGCGCATCTTATCCACGACTTCTGGACCATGGTATATCAGGCAATCGAAGACTGATATCGAGCCCGCGGGCTGGTCAGTCCGCCGATAACTCACGACACCAACCAATAACGGCTTTTGGAGAAAGTACTTCTCTAAACCTTGATCATCTTTACGAATGAATTCATATGTTTAGGACATTTTTGATAGCTGGTATGTTAAAATTGAAGCAGCAGAATATGGTTGGATCGCAAGAAGATCGCCCTCCCTGATCTTAGAGTCAGGAGCCTGGCGATCTTTTTTTGCTCGAAATATAACCTTTCGCAAGACAAGCCCATCTAATCTTATAGAGGGCCCTCAAAAGGAGATGAATAAAATCGTGCAGAACATGGAATCGGAGGTCAAGCGGGCACAGCGGGGAGATCGGGAAGCGTTTATTCGACTCTTCCGCCAGCTGGAACCCGAGCTGTACTGCTTGGCAAAGACCATTGTAAGACGCGATGAAGATTGTGCGGACGTCTTTCAGGAAACGACCCTGAAGGCATATAAAGCTTTGTCGACATTGCAGCAGCCGAAGTATTTTAAAACCTGGGTGATCCGGATTTTGATCAATGAGTGCAACCAGCTGCTTCGCAGCCGGGAACGAACGGTTGCCATGGCCGAGGTTCCGGAAACGGCCAGCTCCGCGGATTATTACGGGGACAGCCACAAGCTGGACCTTCGTGAAGCCGTCGATCACCTGGATGAATCATTGCGAATCGTCATTCATTTGTTTTATTTTCAGGATTTACCCATTAAGCAGATCTCAAGCATACTGGAAATTTCGGAGGGGGCTGTCCGGGCACGCCTGCACCGGGCGCGCGGGATTCTAGCGGAACGGGTAAAGCAATCACGGGAAGGGAGGCTGGCGTATGAAGCCTTTTGACTTAGACCAGGAACTCCGGAAGACAGGAAAAGAAAAGCTGGCGGCCGGGGTGCCGGATATGATTCGGCAGCGTCAGGATGAAGTTTATGCATCGCTGGCCGACCTGCCGATGCAGACCAGAACCGGCCGGAAGCAGCGCTCGGGCAGGGCCCGTACCTTCGCCATTGGCGCAGCGGCCGCAGCCTTTATCGGGGTGATGAGCAGCGCTTATGTATCGCCGATTATGGCGGAATCGCTCAAAAAGGTCCCGCTGATCGGGAGCATCTTTCAGATGGTTAACGACCTGGGGCTGCAGACGGCGGAAGAACGCGGGCTGGTTACTCCGCTGAGCGTCAGCGCCGAGCAGGAAGGCATAACGCTCAGCATACCGGAGGTCGTCTATGACGGAACCCGTCTGTCCATGGCCGTTAAACGGGAGGGTGAAGGCTTGGAGGGCGGTATCCTGGAGCATACGGCCATTCAGGAAGGCAATACGTCGAAAGATATCTATCCGAGAGGCGCGATTACCCGGATCGAAATGCAAATCGACGGCACCTCGATTGATGACTATGACCTTGGAGCAAGACCAGGGCTATCGGGCAAGCCGACTTCGGACCCGAACGGCGCATTATTTGAATTGCTGAACATGTCCTTGGACGAGAACGGGATCCGTATGCCTGATGAGTTTCAATTGACGGTGAACATCACGCTGGAAGGGATTGCGAAGCCGTTCGTGATGGAAATTCCTGTCCGCAAAAGCACGGATCAGATCATCCTGCCTCTCAAAGAAACCAGGGAGTGGAACGGCATTCAATTAACGCTCGAGCAGCTTAAATTCACGCCGATCACGACCGGCATTCTGATGAACATTGAGCAGACGAATCCGGACAAAGCGCTCAGCGATGAGACCCTGCTATTCGAGGTGTGGGATGAGAAGGGCAGAGTTCTGGAAACGGTGGGCGGATTGGGGATATATTCGGAGGACAACCACCGGCAAGAACGGGAGGAGCTGCTGTTTGACCGCTTTGCAGAGGCTCCCCGAACGATCACGCTCAAAGTGTTTAAGCCCGAGCTCGCGGATCCTTCCCAAAAGAGCGGATCATTTAAGACCGACGAAAATGGGGACTTATTAAAGACGTACTTGGACGAGCTTGAGATCACGATTCCGGTCGATCAGGCCGGCTTGAAGCAGCTGTATGATGATCGTCAGCAATAAAGATGATACGGACGATAACAAACTTAATCAGGAGGAATCAATATGAAAAAGGCATATAAAGTGATGAGCTCCGTGGCTTTGGCCGGCATGATTATAAGCGGTGCTGCATGGGGGACGGCGCAGGCAGCCACTCAGCCTTCCGCGAAAGCACAGTCTGCGGTATCCCAGCGTGTAACCCAAGAGGGGGTAACCTTGAGCGTTGCCAAAGCGCTGTATGACGGAAACCATGTCCGTATTGAGCTTAAGCGCAGCGGGAAAGGATCTGATGGGAAGCTTGTCGGAGGGAAAATTGACGAGAAGACAGGCGACTACTTGCTTGGCAAGGGATCGATCAGCAATATCAAGATGGCCATCAACGGCAAATCGATTAACGAGTATGGCGGCGGCGATCACGCGAAAAGACCAACCCTCGTATGGGGACCAAAAGGAAATGATACGGCCGTCATCTACTTGACGGATGCCTCCCAGCTCGGAGGCAATCTCGAAGCATTCCCGGATAAGTTCCAGCTTACCGCCGAGGTTGATCTGGAAGGCTACAAAAAGCCGTTTAAGCTGAAGATTCCTGTCCAAAAAACAGCCGAGAAGCCGGTTGTTGTCAAGCCTAATGTAACCAAAACATCAGGCAACGTAACCATCAAGCTGAACAAGGCAACACTCACATCGACTTCGTCCAGGCTGCAATTGATCATGGAGGGGTACAAGCAGCATCCGGAAGCAAATCAGGACATACTCTTTGATTTTGTGGACGATCAAGGCCGTATCATCGAACGTATCTCCGGATCCGGCACAGACGAAAACAATGCGAAAGGGGATATGTACTACGATTTCGTGTTAGAAGCTGTCGGAAAATCTGCCAAGTCCATGACGGTGAAGCCGTTCAAACCGGTAGTGATAGATGACGGCTCCGGTCGATTCAAGCTAGATGGAAACGGCGAGATTGTCAAACAATATATCAAAGAGCTCGAAATGGCCGTTTCCGTAAAGTAGCAAACGCCTTGCAGGATCGCCGGGGACAGACCCGTTTATGAGAAAAAGCTTAAAACCTTACAAGCACATGTACAAACAGCCAGTCGCCGAATATCCGGCGACTGGCTGTTTCGTTTCGTTAATCGTCTTCAACTATAATAAAATGAAGCGTCGGGTGCGCGTTGGATCAAGTCACTTCCGAAGGTGGCCACAGAAAAATTTAAACAACCTTGATACGGTGGAACTCCGTACCAAGGTTGCTTAAAGCCTATCCGTTTTAATGCTGTCTACTTGATGGGGGGAAGATCAGCGTACCGACACCCATTTTTTCAACGCTTTAATTGATCTCCCACTGGGCTCAATTCCTCGATGATCAGGGCATACTTTATGGAGAGAGCCGTCTTAGAAGGAGCAGCGGTTACTTTAACTTGAGAGCATAGATTTGCCCTTTCGAATTATACACGCCTTCTACGCTTTGTTTATTTTTCATAGTAAAATGGACGGTTCCTGGAAGATCTTTATCCTTGGCAGCTTTGTACCCGGTCAAATCCAGATTCATGCTGCTCTGGGCAAGTGGAATGGCAGCCTGCAAGAGCTTGTCCTCGCTCATATTCATTAGATTCTTATACCCTTTGGTATATTCGGCTGCGGAATCCTGAAGGCTGGATACTTCAAACATCGTAACTCCCCGCGACGCTTCGTCAATGCTTATAAAGATCGGCATTTTTGCGGAAGTTCCTTGGAATGTCAGCTCGAAATGAGATTTGCCCTTTTCGGTAACATAGGACGCCTTCGTCAGTTTGCCGAGGCTCAAGCCCTGGAATCCTTTGGTAACCTCGCTCGCTGCATCCTGTATGTCCTGAGATACCGACTCAACTGGTATGGTGGACATCACCCGCTTAACTTTGCCGTCAAGAAGTGTAATGTAATGATTATCTACGTGTGTAAACACTTCAACCTTGCCTGAATCGGCTTGCTTGCCGGAATAGCTGACCGTAAGCGTGGCTGATTCGGGCAGCGACTCCACATCCAGATCCTTGAGCACCGATTGGATAGTCTCTTTGCTGGAGCTTTGCAGATCCGCCCATTTTTGTTCAAGTTGGATGGAGTCTATTTTATTATTGGTAATGTTGACGTAACTGTAATGAGCTCCCTTAATCGTAAGCGTCCAGCCGCTATCATTTCCAGTTTTCCAACTTTCCACTTTGCTGAAAGAATAGCTTTTACCGGTTGCATCTTTCAGCTTTTTCTGTGCCTCGGATATTAATTTGGGATCGATTTTTTTGAGGGAAGAAGCCGCGGCAGCAGAAGTATTGGCTTTGGCTGCGGCATGCGTAGTCAACAGCGGTGCGGAAGTCATTAAAAGGCCTGCAGCCGTCAGGATCGTCATTGCTTTTATCGATTTTTTCATGTATGTTTCCTCCAGTGATTCGAAAATTTTTAGTCATTTCCCTCGATCGGTACAGTCAATTCCAGATCCTTGATGTATTCTTTCTCCCAAGCGTCAGGGGAGTCTCCATACACATAACGGAACGGCTTAATCGTGAATGACTGATGATCGGAAGGAAGGGGCTCGTACAGCATGTCCAAGCGACGGTAACCTTGTTTCATATCGTTAGCGTAGAGGTCAATGATTTTTATTTCTGTGCCGTCTTGACCTACGACTTCAAAGTAAATGGTCCGTTCATCCGAAGAAGTCTCTTTTAATACCAGCTCCATGCGAGTGGAGACTGGGGAGCGCTCCATTTCTTCCAGCCTCCAGCTAACTTGCCTTGATGATTTCTCCGCTTCCGGATATAGGATATGATTATCTGTATTTTTGCGCATCGGAATTTGCAGGATAAACGGCTCCGGGATCATCTCGAGCCTAACCTCAAGCGTCAAATTAAACGTTTCCGGCAGCACAGGCCTGCGGGCAGCTTGGTCCGAAGACGCTCCGGTAATCGTGACAATGGCGGATTCCGCATCGTTGCCGGGGCCGATATCCCAAGTAATGCTTTCTTCTGTTCCATTGATGAAGGCCCTCATCACTTGAAAGGAACCCTTGCTTTTTAGTGATGAAGCTTCGGATTGGCCGCGAGCGAAAGGATCAAACAGGGAGGCGGGATGTCCTGCCTCATCCAGTTGAAGCGCTATAGCTCCGCGCATGCCGTCGAACATAGCCTGTGATGCCGTCAAAGTGTAGCCCTCGTGTGTGTCATAGTAATCCGTTTCCGTGGCCAACCCTTTCTGCTCAGCTGCCTTTAATCCTAAGTCGCCTGCTAGCTTAAACACATTATGCATCATTGGAATGCGGCTTAGGGTTTCGGCCATCACGGGGGAAATGAAGGCAGAGGACACGATGACAACGACAATGAAAACAGCTGCCGTTCCGATCACAAAGGCATTACGAATGATGCTGCGACTACGTGATTTTCGGGTTAACCGATCTCTGTCGGAAATGCGTTCCTCCGTCGATTGTAATATGCTGTCATATAGATCCTGCGGGATATTCAGATGATCAGCCGCCTGATGCATGTGATCCTTCAACCGTTCTTCAATGGACAAAGCAATCACCTCCCTTTTCTAAATCCAGCTCTACAGAATGTTTGCGAAGCTCTTTCAAGGCTTGATGGTGCCTCGATTTCACGGTCCCGATCGGGACCGCGAGCAGCTCGGAAATCTCGGTTAGGCTGTATTCATGATAGTACCGGAGAACAACGACAATTCGAAGCTTGTAGGATAAATGATTTAGAAGCTCGAGCAATTCTCGGCTTGTCTCGTTCCATACAATGACCCGGTCCGTCCGTGGGTGCTCGGGCTGGATTTCAAGCATTTTTTGGCGCTCGAACAGGCGGAATTTACGCCATTTTCGGCGCCTCCAGTCCTGAACCTGCCGGATCGCGATTCCGTGCAGCCAATTCCGAAAGGGACGATTGGGGTCATAGTTGGGTAGCGAGAGCCACAGCTTAAAATAAATTTCATTCATGATATCCTCTATATCCTGCCGGCCGGATACAAGAAGAGCCACCGTTCGGTACACATTATCGACGGTTCGATCATAAACATACCGGAATGCTTCCTTGTCCCCCTCCTTTAGTCGCTGCAGCCACGGTGTTAAGTCTGAACCTTGCAAGCTTGCTCCTCCTTTAATGTGACCTCACCTATATATTCGCTCCGAGTCGCCAAGAGGTTCGGTGAAAAATAATTACTCGTTCCAATTCCACAGCCGTACTTCCCCGACACGCAGGTCATGCACCCAGGAAACCTCGCGCAGCGTCAGCAGCTCCTTGACGGGACCGGTAATGACGGCACCATAGAGATGAACGCCATTCTCCTCTACGTAAGCCAATGAAGCGTCGACGTCAATGAACGGAGCTACCCGCTCGCTAATGAGTTTATACTCCTGCATAAGCCGCAGTGATTTGATGAAGTGAGCATTCCGCAGCTTCCCGTCCCCGTAGGTGTCCAATGACGGATAATGTCCGCCGCTGGACACGATTTTGCCGAACCAGCCGCGCTTTTCTTCCTTATAGGAGGTGATCGTCAAATCGTCATGATGCCAGACGGGATAGGATGGAAAGCCGACAGGGTCGGTGATTACGCCATCATGATTGCCGAACCGGTCCTCCGGTCCGGTATCCACGGCAAACCAGACGGGCTCCATGTTCCGTTTCTCGAATTGCTTCAGCAGCTCATCCGTAGTGAAGAAACGGTTAAACGATACATAGGCTTCGGCCACGGTGCCTTCGGGAAGCTTCTCGAGCCGGGACCAGTCACCGCTTTTTGCGGAAGAGGCGCTTGCTGTCTGTTTGTTTGACTGTTCCCTGGGATCTTCATTTGGATTCGCGGAAGAAGTCTCTGGAGTAGGGTCCGGCCGATAGAATATCTGCGATTGACGCGAGCTGCCATTCTTCCAATCCGCATTGACGGAAGGCAGCCCAAACAGGAAGTTGACGGTGTACTCACCGACAGTCACTCGTTCGCTTCCTACTTGCTTTTCCATATCTCCGTATATCTCTTGCATGAAATAGGTTTTGCCCTGACTGTTCAGTGAAACGTTAATGTTAGGCATGGTGATCGAGATGGCCGAAGCAATGGCATCCCGATATTTATCGTTTCGGCTCGGATCGCCGACACCGTAGAACAGCGCGGTACCGATCGAGCTAAGAAGGGTAATCACCAGGAATGCGGTTATCACTGTCAACGTATTTGAGATTCGGGCTTTCCATTTGGCCCTGCGAACAATGCGTTTTTCCTTCTTGGGTGAGAGGTCGTTCTGAACATCGGCCGGGCGCTTAGATCCAGCATTGTCCGGTTCGTTATCCATCCATTCGTTTAAATAAGCCTGATATTCCTCCAGCTTCTCCATTTCCCGTTCGATTTCGTTTTTCTCCTCGTCCGTCAGCTTGCCGTCCGCATAATCTCGCAATCGCTGCTTGAAATCTTCGCTCATAACCTTCCGTCCTTTCGTTTCATTTCCCGCAGCCGCTGCCTGGCTCGAAATAAGGTGATCTTGATATGGGATAAGGTGATGCCCATAATATCGGCAGCTTCCTGGTAGGTGAATTGGTGAAAATCCACCAGGAGCACCGCTTGCCGCTGCTTCTCCGGAATATCGGCCAACATTCGTCCAATTTCTCTTTGGACTTCTTGCTGGAGCAGGGTGATCTCCGGCGTATCCCGGTCGACCATCCGAGCGAAAAAAGCGGCATCCTTGACGATGCTGCGGCTTGCCTTGCGCTGATAATCCACATAAGCGTTATGGGCAACGCGAAATAGCCATGGCTTGATTCGTTCATTCTTCCAATCCTCAAGGTACAGGTACGCCCGGTAAAAGGTTTCCTGTACCAGGTCTTCTGCCGTATGGTGATCATAAGAGAGGGAGTACAAGTAACGGTAAACGTCTTTGACGTAATATTGATAAATCGATTCCAGACTGTTCAGTTTCCCGCCCTCCTCTCTATGTAATTCACGTATAAGCGGAGCATAAAGTTACAGTTTTCGTCTCAAAAAACTGAAACAGCGCTTTGTTGCAATTCGAAAAGCTAAATAAACCTGAAGAGCCGGTCTTCGAATTGCCCCTTCACCACAGCCGCCCGTAAACCCGCTTAAGCAAATGCAAAAATAAAAGCCCGCCGGGAGCGGGCTTTTATTAGACATGCAGTGCAGGAAGCGATACTAGCACGTCATAATAGCAAGCTACTACGGGCTATCATCTCTACACAGAAAATGCGCTTGTAATATGCTTAAGGTGGGAGCAGGCAGATATTCATGGTTTAATCCGTTTCTTTTTTTCGATAATGATCCAGGCATAGCCCTGCAGCAAAGCAGAACACGAGGGTAAAGCGAGCACCGTAGGCTATGGTCAAAGGACTGCCGGGAGCTTTATCTTTCATCATATGGATGGCCCAATCGAGCCCATAACTGAGGCCGGAAAATAACAGGGCACATAACAAACCGATCAGTATGGATTTTACAAATACAAGATGCTTCATCCGTACGGATTCCTCCTATTCAAACGTCGGGGGATGGATGGCTCGAAGCTTATCCGAAAGCTTATCCGAGTGCCCCCTCTTTGATTAGATCGTAGCAGACCTTCGAGCGGCAGGTTTGATTATTTTTGCTAAACGCTCCCCTTGAATCAAGGCACCCCTTGGATGAAGTGAAGCAGCAGTTAAGCGATTTCTACCATTTCATGGAGTTATTTGGCCCATTGCAAGGGTTTCGTACTATCCATCTCGAATATGAAATTCTAAAAGGTCTAAAATCCATGGAGCTCTTTCTCTTATTCAGCTAGGTTCATTGATAGGGAGGATGTAATGCTAAACCAAAAGAAATTAGAAATGGCTTATAAAAGATATAGTAAAAATTTTGTGGATGGGATCAAATTTGAAGATGTTAAAGATAAATATGATGCCAGCAAAAGCAAGATTAAGAAAATCGTAGAGCAAAATGACACAGAGAAAGATCATATCCTATTAATAAATCTAAATAAAATTTTCTCATATTACTTGTCACAATGGAAACACGATGTATTGATCAGCGGGGGAAACAACCCAGAAGGATTAAAGAACATGCAAAAGGTCGTGTTTTATCAATGTATGGGGCAGGACCTTTATACAATCAGGTATCCGGAGATGATCTTGGGATATTCGTTTAGAGAAGTGGTCATTACCTTGGTACATTTCGCTATGTATGGATGGGAGAAAGAAGAAAATATACTATATGATTTTATGGTTCATCACTTCGGTGGACATTTAATGGATGCCAATGAAGAGAACAGACATATTTGGTTTTTGCTTGAGCTGTACCTGCAGTATAGAAATAAAACCATCATGGGAACGAATAAACAATTGCATCTAGCCGTGAAAAATAGCTTTAAGGAAGCTGGACAGCGATGCGGATCAATCCCTGATGATCTAGACGTTTATGATGAAGTGCTTGAACGATGGTCCACAGGTGATTTGCAGGAAATAGAATCTCTGATTTCGAAAATGTCCCTGTATCATTCTGCATTAGCTTCTGAAATAGGTCAGTTGGGTGAATTTGGTGACTTCAGATACGGATTTTATCCATTTGAAATCATATTTTTGATCCATGTAAGAAATAAACTTGGATTGCCTAATCCCACTCACCTAGACGACTTGCTGATGAATACCCCGGAAGCGAAAATGGTGTTTGGAGACCCTGAGCCATACCCTGAATGGGACCCGACGCTTCAGATGATCGATCAATTTTATCGTAAAAACTATCCCGAATACATTCCTAACCAGCATGGGGAGTTGTTTTAATAAAGGGGGGACAAGTATGCAGGATCAAGAAATAGCACAGCTCATATTCCCTGATGACAAGAATCTTGAACAGTTTTTGAAAGATGAAGGAAGTTATGACATTCATGAAGACCTCTTAAAATATGGACTGAAGACGAAACAGTTTTTATACGTTGATTATAAAGGTGAGCAATATCAAGAGATCGTCAATTTTATTCTCGACTATGAATTCGCCCACCAAATTGAATTAGCAGCAAAAGAAGAACTTGAGCAATTAGAAGCGTATGACTATGAATATTTACCTGATAAAATCAGAGAGGTTAACAAGATACTGTTACCAAAGGGATATGGACTATTTTCATATCCAAATTCGGGTGACTTTTACGCACTATTCATTGCAAAAATAGAGAATATAACAAATTTGCTGCAGGAAGAATTGCTGCTCTATGATAGAATCCCTTTCCAAGAAAGGTGTGTCAAGTATTACAGGTAGGCTTGCTGGAGGCGGCGTAAATCGCAGATTCAACATCGTTTGGTACAACAAATCACGTATACTACACATCTCGGTTTACCCGTGAAAAGTAATACTATACATAACAAGGATGGGGACAAATCCCATCCTTTGCTATTTAGGTAAGCTTTAATCCCTTTCTAACGATTTGGTCCGCTTGACGGGTGGTTTCCGGCAGGCGGTATGTGGGGGAGAGCTTTAAAATCCATTCGCATGCTGTCGCCAGAGAAATGCGGTGGCCGATAGAGACAAACACAGGTTTAACGCCATCCTGGGTGCGCAATACATTCCCGATTATTTCATGTTGATCCATGAGCGGTGAATATGAGCCTCTCTGGATATCGGGTTCAATGTAACTTCCCGAGAGCTTTGTTTTTCCGCAGCCGATGGTTGGAATATCATAAAGAACCCCTAGATGGCAGGCCAGCCCAAAACGTCTCGGGTGTGCGAGCCCTTGACCGTCGCAAACGATTAACTGGGGCGAGATGCTGATTTGCTCAAAGGCTTTCATGATGGGCGGAAGCTCCCGAAAGGAAAACAACCCCGGAATATACGGAAACGAAACGCTCTCTTCAACCATAACGGTGTCAACGAGGGTTAAGGAGTCGGCCTCTAAAATCGCAACCGCAGCGATAAGCTTATCATTCTGCTCACTATAGGCAACGTCCACGCCTGCGACATAACGAACCGGCTCCAGCGCATCTTCCTTCATCACTTGCAAAGCCAATTGATGCTGTAACTCAATGGCTTCCTGCTCGTCTAAATCCCACCTGTGCGTAGTTTTTAATTTCATTACACGTGATCCTCCAATGGTTGATCGTAATATTTTATCAAATATCCACAGGTACATAAATACGCACATGTTAGGTATTGCCTGTGCAGGAGGGTAGAGAGGGAATCTTGTGGTCCAAGCAGGGCTCCTTGTCATGCTATAATATGGAAGATTCGTTGATTGAATCAAGGATAGGGATCAAGGAAGAAGGAAACTTCGGTTTCGAACCGGAGACGAAGCACGTTCTCTTCCCGCTCCGTATAGATTAGCAGCGCTGAGCGGAGTGTATTTTCTGCATAAGGAGATTTGGAACATGGACATACGCGACTATATCCAACGAGGCTTTGATGCCTATTACGCAAAATACAGCCAGGTTACGGAGGACGGCTTCTGCAGGTGGATGCGCCCGGACGTTCCTGCAGAGATGAAGGCCACCGATACCGACGAGGAGTGGTCCATCTGGAAGCTGGTTCCTTCCGTTGTGAGTGAAGCTGATATTAGGGAGCTGGAAGACGAGTATGGATTGACATTTCTCGAGTGGTATAAAGCATTTATCTCTACATATCATCATTACTTTGACGTCATCCCTGAGCAACCGGTGGACGAGCCGCTGGATAACGTCAGGGATATGTACAATCCCTTGTTGTGCCGGCTGGGCTATCTGCCTTTCACATGGGATTCCGAATACGCCAAGATATGGTGCATCGACGTAAATGAAGAGGCTGGCGAAGGCTTCGGGGCCATCTATGAGATCGAGCATGAAATCTTATTTGATCTGGATGAGGAGCAAACGGACCGGGTCGAGCTTCAAGCATCGCTGGATTATCTGTATCCGGACTTCAAGGCGTACTTTGACCATACATTCCTCGGAGGGTGATATAGTCAATGATTATGAAGGGTAAGGAGAAGCCCACATGCAAAATGAACAGCTGCAGGATATTCTAATTCAATACGGCATCCGGGAATCGGAGATTACGTTTATCAGGCATAATGAGAATCGAACCTATAAAGTAAAAGGCCATGACGGAAGCCCGTATCTGCTGCGCATTCATCAACCGGTCAAAGACGGAATGGCCGGTCTGCAGCATACCTATGACGGTCTGCTGGGTGAACTGCAGATGCTGGAGGCGATGTCAGACCGGGATCATCTTCTCGTCCAGAGGCCGCTGCGTAATCGGAAAGGTGACCTGATTACGATCATCGAGCTCGAGGGGAAGAGGTGGAACAGCTCTGTGCTGTCTTGGCTGGAGGGAAGAGACCTGCGGAAAGAAGACGTAAGCGACCCGATATTGGTCGAGAAGCTGGGGACTCGCATTGCAGAGCTGCACCAATTCTATAGCCAGTACGAGCAGGAAGGCCTGGACAAGCGTCCGAGTCAGGGGATTGGCTATAATCAATATATGATCGAGGTTATAAAGAAAGGGCTAGGGAGAGGATTGTTCGCTTCCTCCGATGTTTCCCTTATTGAACAAACGGTATTGCTGGTAAATGCCCGGCTTGAAGCTGGCGGACAGCAAGATGCCTGGGGACTCATCCACGGCGATTTAAGCTTGGGGAACATCATCATGACCCCGGGAGGGGAGCTGAGTTTTATCGATTTTGGTTTTTTCGGGCCGGGTTATTGTTACACGGATGTTGCTATGGGGGCCATGATGGTTCCATCGGAGCTTCGGGATCGATTCTTGAAAGGGTATTATGGCAGTGATCATACGGGAGCAGAGGAACTCGTTCTGTTAGAAGGCTTCATGCTGCTGGCCATTATCGGATACTATGTCTTCCAGATGGAGAATGAAGCCGTGCATGCATGGATGCGCGAGCGGATGCCGAAGCTGTGTGCCGAATACTGTACACCTTATTTGTCGGGTGAACGTATATTTTATTCCGTTTAATTCCTGCCCCCACAGGAACCCAACTATTTTACACTGATCGTTCCGTCCTGGCTGACTAGCTCTAAGGTATTCGATGCGTCTCCAATCGTGCCCTCCACGGATTGTTCCGTGCGCCGTGTTTCCTTAAAGCCGTCTAATCGGGCGCTGATATCCGATGAGCCGCTGTTCGCGGTAAGCTTTAATGATGCCGGGGGCGTTGTATAGGAGACGGCGATATCACCGGATTCTGTCTCAACGCGCAGCAGCCTTCCTTCTTCGGCCGCTTTGATCGATACCTCCCCATCATTTGAGGCTATTATCATCTCAGGGCTGGTCACGTTGGTAATATAGCTGCCGCCGCTGCCTGTGGTTACCGTTAATTCGTTTAGCGAGCTGTTTGTCAGCTGGATATCCCCGTCTATGGAAGTAAACTCACCATGGTCCGCCGAGAGCCCTTCGAGATCGGCTGAGCCCGAATGGTTGGTTAAGACCACGCGAGGGGCCGCGACATCCTGCAGCTGGATATCCCCCGCGTCGTTATTCAATGTAATCGTATCGACTTCATGGTCAGGAATGGATAGGGTGATCGTGCCTTTTTTGCCAAAAGTAAAGCCTCCCATGCCATCCCCTTGATCCTCCTGGGTCACGATGATTTTATTCCCGTCAAGATCTATCGTTACTGGTTCGCTCTTATTGTTCTGCCGCTTCCCATCGCAAGCGATGGTGATGCTAGGGGAATCTGAATGCTTGAATTCGATATCCCAAGAATCGTTGTTGACTTCAATTTCATCAATTCGGTCGGCCCCAAAGGATACCTCATGGTTATATTGTGATGTTCCTAGGCCTCGGCAGCCCATAGCTAACCCGCCAACGGCAAGCAAGACCAGCGAAGCGGTTATGATTTTTCTCATGTTCGATTCCTCCAGTTATCTACGGTACATCTTAGGCCACGTCGCATCGATCCACTCTGTAAAAAGAAAAATAGCCAAGGATCAGCCCAAGCAGGCAGAGCGTCATCGGGACGGCAATGAATTGGAACAGGCTGGTCGAGCTTCCTCCGTTAGACACCGTGGCATTAATCACGAAGCTAATGATGACAGCCGAGGTAATCGTGGAAGCCGTCGACTTTTTCCTCATGCCAAACAATAAAGGAATCAGGCTGATTCCGGCGATCATAAAGGCGTTTAGCAGCGTTGCCGGAAGGGTAGCCATCATTTCATCCACGTGAACCGATCCTTCAAATAACCCGATCTTCGGATTCAAGAAGTACGTTAACAGATTGATGACAACCGTCGTGACGAGGATGCTGAATAAGCAAAACCCAAATACAATCGATAGCTTGGCTTGCATGATTTTTTTTCGCTGCAGCGGGTAGGTGAACAGCACCTGGATCATGTTGCTCTTGTATTCCTCAATCACTAAACGCGACAAAATCACGCTTGCGAAAATGATATAGGTGATGCGCGTCAAAATATCCGCTAAAGACATAAATGCGGCGTAATTCTCAAACATCGGTTCACTTTCACCGCGCGAGCCCAGAGCCATCAAACTGACGGCGGCGAAAATAGCGATGATGCAAACGGCTAATCCTTTAAAATAACCGGTGATGTTGCTTTTTTGCCATTCCAGCTTTATGAGTTTAAGCATAGCGTTTGCCTCCATGAATGAGATGAATGAAGTAGTCTTCGAGCGATCCGGCATGCTGCCTTCGGATGTCCTCCATCCTTACTTCCTTTAACAGGGTTCCCTGATGAATAATGCCGATCGCATCGGCGACCGATTCGATTTCGGACACGATATGACTCGAGATCAAAATGGTCGTACCGTAATTCTCCTTAAGCAGCAAGAGAAGCTCTCGCATCTCCTTGATCCCGATCGGATCCAGTCCGTTGATCGGCTCGTCCAGAATGAGGATGTCCGGCTTCGTAACCAGGGCGCGCGCGATCCCCAGCCGCTGTTTCATGCCTAGTGAAAATTCATGGATTTTCTTCTTCCCCACGCCGTGAAGACCTACGATCTCCAGCGCTTCCTGGATTGCCGGCTTATTGCGATAATC
Source organism: Paenibacillus sp. FSL M8-0142 (assembly GCF_038597315.1). Taxonomy (NCBI): domain Bacteria; kingdom Bacillati; phylum Bacillota; class Bacilli; order Caryophanales; family Paenibacillaceae; genus Paenibacillus; species Paenibacillus sp. FSL M8-0142. Next base: position 5,890,569 of record NZ_CP152008.1, on the reverse strand, counting down.
CATGTATCTGCAATGAAGCTCCAAATTGGCCTCGGCCGTCAGCCGGTCGTAGAACACGGGATATTCAATGATGCTGCCGATTCTTTTTAAGTATTGAACCGATGACGGTTGAATCCGCTGATTGAATACTTGGATTTCACCCGAAGACGGCTTCACCAGGTTTAATATCATTTTCATCACGGTTGTTTTGCCGGCTCCGTTCGGACCCAAAAACCCGTAAATCTCCCCTCGGTTAATACGCATGCTGACGTTCTTAATCGTTTCCGTGCCTTTGTATGCCTTGCTTATCTGATTGATTTGAATGACGGCGTCCATGTCTGATTACCTCCCGTTTCGTAGTGATGTGCTACCCTAAGCTTAGGGAATGAAAGTAAAAACAAAGTAAACGGTGCGGAAAAAGCTCGTAACATTTTACTTCGATGGAGCCCCTGCCTTTTTAAATAGAGTAAGATAGAGAGACAGCATGTTTGAGGATACATATGAAATGAGGGAAGAATTGATAATGGAATCTGCATCCATATTAGCTGTCGATGATGAAATTGGGATTTTGAAGCTGCTGGAGATTACGCTCCGGAAGGAGAGCTTCACCCATATTGATACCGCCTCATCGGGCAAAGAAGCGCTGCAGCGTGTCAAAGAGAAGACATATGATATGATTTTGCTCGATATCATGCTCCCGGACCTTAGCGGTTTTGAGCTGTGCACGGAGATCCGGAGGCATACGAATACGCCGATTATTTTTATCAGCGCTCGCTCTACCGACTTCGATAAAATTACGGGGCTGGGGCTTGGCGGGGATGATTATATTACCAAGCCGTTTAATCCGCTGGAGGTCACTGCCCGAATCAAGGCGATTCTTCGCCGGCAGAGACTCATGGAGAATGCGGCTCAACAAAACACGGCGTACGATTACGGATACTTCTCTTTTCATCCGGAGTCGGCAACGTTAACCGTAAAGCGTCAACCTGTAGAGTGCACGGCGAAGGAGCTGGAGCTGCTGCATTTCTTCTGCAAGCATCCGAATCATATCTTTACGACGGCGCAGCTATACGAATTGGTGTGGGGAAATGATGTGTTCGGAGAAGAAAAAACGGTCACGATCCATATCTCCAAGCTGCGGAAAAAACTCGGTGACGATACCCGAAAGCCGAAAATCATCGTGAATTTAAGGGGAATCGGATATAAATTCATCCCCCCGAATGAGGAACGGCTATGCGAATAAAAACACGATTCACGATCCATTTGGCATTAGGACTTATTCTATGGATGCTGGGGACCGGTTTGCTCATTGTCATTATGCTGGAAGGGCTTCTTCCCGTGCTCGGTATCCATATCAGCATGGACGATGAAGGTCTTGTTGTAGGAGGAATCTTCGGGGCCAGCACGCTGCTCTGCATTGCCTTGTTCGGATGGTATTTCGGCGGCCCGCTCGGCTTCATCATGTCCTGGATTCATCGACTTTCACAGGATATTTACAAGCCGCCTGCTAATGTATCCAAGATATATACCCGAAAAGGCAAGCTTCGCATGCGATTTCGCCTCTATCGGGAGGTGCTGGAGCATCTGCAGTCCTTGGGCAGCATTTTGCAAGCGAACGAAATCGAGCGAACCCAAATCGAGCAGGCGAAGCAGGATTGGATCGCGGGGATTTCCCATGATTTGAAGACGCCGTTAACCTATATCAAGGGCTACTCGGCCCTTTTATTGAATGAGCAGTACGAGTGGTCGAAGGAAGAAGCGATTTCTTTTATCCGGGAAATGGATGACAAGGGTAAGCATATGGAGGAATTGATTCAAGACCTAAGCTTAGTCACGCAGCTGAATCGCGCTGATGGCGCGCTCCCCTTACAGAAGACGAATCAAGATCTCGTCGAATTTACGAAAAGGGTAGTGGCCGATATCAGCAACAATCCGCAAGCGGGCAGCTATCATTTACATTTTCAAGCGGATTCTCCTGCCATTCATGTTGATTTTGATTCGAAATTCATGCAGCGCATCCTGCAAAATATAATGATGAACTCCGTCCTCCACAATCCTGAGCATACGGATATCTATGTACAGATCGCGGACTCGGGAGAACATGCCGTTATTCGCATCAAGGACAACGGCGTCGGCATGCCGGCTCATACGGTAGAGCATTTATTCCACCAGTATTACCGCGGGACCACCACGGACTCTTCCTCTGAGGGGACGGGGCTCGGAATGGCGATTGTCTACAAGCTGGTCCAGGCCCATGACGGTACGATTACGGTGGAGAGCGAGCCATCGAAAGGCACTACCTTTACGGTTCTGCTGCCGAAAAAGGGCTTGTCCTCTTCGGGCAGTGAGCAATAAGCGAATAATCATACGATCTGCCCGTCAAATCGTCCAAGATTTGACGGGCTTTTTCATGGCATGGCTGATGGCCCCTGGCGGTAAAACCGTATAGTTTCGCCGAAATAACGCATCCTACCCATATCTGCGCTTCTTGGGAAAACGAGGATAGGGCGAGGGCGGCTGCCCGGTTGCTGTTTGTTTAAAGATTCGATTGCAGGTTTAAGAATCGTTTAATTACAAAGTTGAACTAAAGAATTTTGTAAAGAGGCAAGAGTGAGAAATGAGTGATCGGAAGAACATTTTTCATAGCTGCCTTAAACGCAAAACATCGACCAACATAACTACATGAATGAGGTGATACCATGTCGAAGGATGCAGTAATCAACCAAGAAGCGGTCGAGACTGTTAAGGATATTATCAAAGACGTTGAAACCGCCATGCTGTCGACCATATCGGAGGGCGGCATTAATTCCCGGCCGATGCAGACGCAGGATATCGAATTTGACGGAGACCTGTGGTTCTTGACCAAGAAGGATACGAGCAAATACAAGGAAATCCTGGAGAATCCGAACGTGAACGTCGCTTATGTCGGCAAGTCGTATGTGTCCATTCGCGGCACCGCGGAAATCGTGGATGATCTGAACAGGAAGAAAGAGCTTTGGAATAAGATGTACGAAAAATTTCTGGACACGACCTATGATGATCCAAACATCATCTTGATCAAAATCCGGACCGAGACGGCCGAATACTGGGAAACGGGAGACCGAATGAAGACCGTAAAAGCGTTCTTCCGGAAAATGACCGGCCAGCGCCAGGAAGAGGATTCCGAATTGAATAAAACCGTCGACCTGCACAAGTAGGCAAGGTGGTTGGAGCGGGTCACCATGGGAAAAGCACGGAACTTACGGATTCCGTGCTTTTTGTCGTTTATTTAGTTGACTGTGTCAAATTGATAATTGACTTAGTCAAGTATAAATGTTAATTTTTTGCTAACCGAATAAAAAGAAAGGGGCTCACTCATCATGTCAGATGCAACCATCATTCAGACGATCCGGCGCTTTAACCGTTTTTATACGAATGTGCTCGGACTTCTCGATCAACATTTGTTGAACAGCGATTTTTCTCTCTCCGAGGCAAGGGTGCTGTATGAAATTCAGAATACGGAGCATTGCACGGCCAAAATGCTGATCGACAAGCTGAGCATCGACGCCGGTTATTTAAGCCGCATTTTAAAGCGATTCGATAAGCTCGGGCTGACCTACCGCGTTCAATCCGATAAAGACGGCAGGTCCTACTACCATTACTTGTCCGATCAAGGCCGTGAGATGCTGCACAAGCTTGATGCGCTATCCGACGAGCAGGTCCGCCGGTTGATTGAGGGACTGCCGGAGCACAGAAAGGGCCTGATTGCCAAGAGCATGACGGCCATTGAAAGCTCCCTCTCCGGCGAAGAGGATCGCGGCCCGGGCGTGGTCATCCGCACCGAGCTGCGACCGGGGGACGTTGGCGTTCTGATCCATCTGCACGGCTGGCTGTACGCGGAGGAATGCGGTTATAATCATGGATTCGAGGGCTATGTTTGCAAGACCTTTCATGAATTCTTCCAACGTTATGACCGGGAGAAGGACCGGTTCTGGCTGGCGGAGGCGGACGGCCGCATCGTCGGCGCCATCGCCATTGTCGGGCATACGCCGGACAAAGCGCAGCTCAGATGGTTCATCCTGCACCCCGATTTCAGGGGAAGGGGACTTGGCAAGACGTTATTGAACGAGGCCGTCAAGTTTTGCCGGGAAAAGGGCTACCGGAACGTGTTCCTGGAGACGACCGAGGATCAGAAGAATGCGATTCGGATGTACGAGAACGTCGGCTTCCGCAAGACCGGCGAGCGTCCGAACGAAGCATGGGGCGTAAGCCACGTCGAGCAGGTCTTCGAGCTTCACTTGCCATAGCGTCCCTTCATTGACACCCCAAATCCGGGTTGCTACAATTTCTATATTGCTACCGGAATACACGGTATTGAAAAGGAGGGGGCGAGCTTGAACCGATCTTATGCCGCAGATCCATTCATACGAAATGAACGCGAGGCGAACATTGCGGAGCGGGCCGACCGGCTGGCCGCCATATTCGCGGAGAGAGCTCCCAAGCATGATCGGGAAGGATCGTTTCCGTACGAGAACTTTGAAGATCTCAAGGCGTCAGGCTATTTAAAACTAACCGTTCCCAAGCGATTTGGCGGAGAGGAAGCCTCCGTCTATGAAATGGTGCTGGCCCAGGAACGGCTGGCGCGCGGAGACGGCTCCACCGCACTGGCTGTCGGCTGGCATATCAGCCTCATACTTAAGCAGCGTCTGACCCGGGCATGGCCCGAGGCATTGTTTGAAAGTCTGTGCGAATCGACTGTCAAGGAAGGCATCGTGATCAATGAGCTGGCCAGCGAGCCGGCTACCGGAAGCCCGAGCCGGGGAGGCCGGCCCGAGACGACGGCGGTAAAGGTCGATGGAGGCTGGAGCATCACGGGCCGCAAAACCTTCAGCACGTTAAGCCCGATTCTAAAGGTATTTGTCGTTACGGCGGGAATCGAAGGCAGCGAGCGTAAGGGGGCGTTTCTCGTTCGGAGCGGTCCCGGCGTGGAGCTAGAGGAGACCTGGGATACGATGGGCATGCGTGCGACGGGAAGTCATGACGTCGTCCTGAAGGACGTATTCGTACCGGATTCGGAAGTGATTCGGGACGAGAATTACGAGATGCCGTCCTCTCCCGTACCGACTGAAGGAACGCTGCTTCATATTCCGGCTTGTTATCTGGGGATCGCTTATGCGGCCCGGAATTTTGCGATAGATTTTGCGGCGCGGTACCGGCCCAATTCGCTGACGGTGCCGATTGCGGAGCTGCCGCATATCCAAAGGCAGATCGCTCTGATCGAGGCCGATTTGATTACGGCCAGGACCTATCTGTACCAGGTGGCCGACCGCTGGGACCGGGAGCCGGACAACCGGGCCTCACTTAAGGCGGAGCTGGGGCTGGCTAAATATACGGCGACCAATGCGGCTGTCCGCATTGTGGATCAGGCGATGAGGATCGTCGGCGGAAGCAGCTTGTCCCGGAAGCTCCCGCTCGAACGGATGTACCGGGACGTGCGGGCAGGGCTTCATAATCCGCCGATGGACGATATGGTTCTGACGAATCTGGCCAAGCAGGCGATTCGAGAGCGGGAGGAACGGCCGGATCAAGGTTGACCCGGCCGACAATGACCATCTGAAGCCTATGGCGAGACACATTTAGCACCGTACTAAGCTCCGGAGCGCGGCGCTTGGCGTGATATAACGGTATTCAGCCACGGAGGCCGAACGTGATGCGAGAATTAGAATAACATGCAGCGCTAGAGGGGGAGAGCTCCTTCTGGCGCTTTTTTTGTTATTACATGCATGACGGCAATGATTGGGCATTATGATGATAAAGCCGTTATTTCTCAGAGCCCGCTTCCCGCTTAGCCGATAACAACCCCGAGGATGCGGTTAACGGGGCGGTTTACAGGGTATAAATGGTAACGGAATTCGATAGGCTTAAGCGAAAAGATGATGGACTGGAAGGGAGCTGACACAAGTATGGATGCTGTACTCTACTTGATATTGGCCGCTCTGTATATGGCGCTGTTCGTTTATGGCCTGGTGCTGTTCAAGCGGGATCCATCGCCCGGGCTGCGGTATCTGCTGCTCGTGGTGACGGCGGGGCTGGTTTGGGACAACGGAGTTATCGGACTTGGCAGGTGGATCGGAGAAGGGAGGCTGCTTGAGCAGCTGAATCTATCGCGCTACTGGGTGCATGCTTTGGCAACGCCTTTATTGGCGCTGGTGTCCTTCGATCTGATCCGGCGGTCGGGAAGCGCCTGGGCCCGGAAGCCGGGGGCCGCTTGGGGGGCTTGGCTCGTGACCGTCCTTCTCATCGTGCTGGAGGTTGTCACGGTAACGATGGATCTGTCGCTTGCCCCTTCACATCAATACGGTGCCCTTCGATACGTATCCACCGAATCGTCCGGCCCGCCGCTGATGGTCATGATCGTCCTTGTGCCGCTGCTGCTTGCAGGCGTGACTGTATGGCGCAGAGAACGGTCGCCCCTGCTATTCATCGGCACCATATTGATGGCGGCGGGAAGCGCCATTCCAATCCCGGTTGAAAGCTCTGTCGTGACGAACGTGTTCGAATTGCTATTGCTTCTTACCTTGTGGCTGACGGTTCGCAAAGTCATGAATGCTCGCACTTGGTCCTTTCGTTAGGCTGGCAGAGCCTGATCCTGAAGCCCGGGATCAGGCTCTTTGCAATAGAGATCGGCTCCGTGGCCTGTAAAGGACCTGCCCGCTTGCTGCATTCAGCAAACCTTCAGCTTGGCCTAAGCCAGGCATAAGGCTGCTCTAAGCCCTGTTTCAGCTTCGCCTTCTATACTTCGGATTGTAAGCAAATCTAAATCACCCAAAAGGAGAGATTGCAATGAATCCGATTAGTAAAAAAGTGCTGGTAAGCAGTGTGGCGGCAGCTCTGGTACTGGGAGGAGCGGGATACCTGCAAAGCAAGGTCTTCGCCGCCGCAAGCACAGACGCAGCGGCTTCCGCAACAGAAGCTGGACAGGCAGGCACAAACGCCGGGACGGACACGGATGCCGTGAAGAGCAGCGATGGGAAGCGTTTAGGAATCCGGGGCGGCGGTCCGTTTGGCGGCCATCTGATGACGGAGGCGGCTGAGGTGCTTGGCTTGACGGAAAGCGATATCCGGACAGCGCTCGAGGCTGGCAGCACATTAGCAGAGATTGCTGAAAATAACGGCATGTCCAAATTCGATTTCGTGCAGAAGCTGGTCGCGCTGGAATCCGCGAAGCTGGATGAGCGTCTAAGCGAGGACGGCATATCGGACACAAAGGCGGCGGAGCTGAAGGAAGGGCTGAACGAACGATTAACGGAAGCGGTTGATGGGAGTGCGCAAGAGCTTCTGATGAAGGGGCATGGCAAAGGTGGCCGCGGCTTTGGAAAGTTCGGCAAGCCTGAGGAAATCGCAGCATTGCTCGGGATGACGGAGGACGAATTGAAGGCGGGCCTTGAGGGCGGGCAATCGCTGGCCGAGCTGGCGGCCGCTAAAGGCATGACGGAGGAAGAGCTGCTGCAGAAGCTGAAGGAGCAATTGACGGAACCTTTAAAGCAATGGATCCATGAGAAGAGCACGCATTCGAATCCATCTGATGCATCGAAGACGGATACGGAAGCTGAGTCAGCCGCCGAATAGTTAAGATCTCATGGATGGTTTAAGATATGGAATGTACAAGCCGGGGGGACCGGATATACTGGAGACTGCAGGGGCGATGGGTCCCGCAGTCTTCTTTTTACGAATTGGGCGAATGTTTTGCAATGATCCTGTTGACCTTAACGTTACGTTAAGGTGTACAGTTTAGGATGTCAGGAGGTGAAATCATGGAATATACCGTACAGAAGCTTGGACGGCTGGCTGGGATCAGCACCCGGACGCTCCGATATTATGATGAGATTGGCATTCTGAAGCCGGCCAGAATCAGCTCGTCAGGATATCGAATCTACGGGGAGGAGGAAGTGAACCGGCTGCAGCAGATTTTGTTTTACCGGGAGCTGGGGCTTCAGCTGGAAGACATTAAGGCGATCATGGCCTCGCCATCCTTTGACCGGGTCCGGGCGCTGAAGGAGCACCATGTGCAGCTTCTTGACAAGAGACGGCAGCTCGATCTGCTGATTGCGAATGTGGAGAAGTCGATTGCCTCCACTGAAGGGAGAATAACCATGAGCGATCAAGAGAAATTCGAAGGCTTTAAGCAGAAGATGATTGACGACAATGAGCAACAATACGGCAAGGAAATCCGTGAAAAATATGGTGACGAGACGGTAGACCGGTCCAATGCGAAATTGAAGGGCATGACGCAGGAGCAGTACGAGGAAGTGACCCGTCTGGCTGACGATCTGTATGCAACGCTTGCCGAAGCGTTCAAACAGGGGGATCCGGCCGGGGAGCTGGCACAGCGTGCGGCGGATTTGCATAAGCAGTGGCTCACGTATTATTGGAGTGATTACAGCAAGGAGGCCCATGCGGGTCTTGCCCAAATGTATGTGGATGATGAGCGGTTTACGGCACACTATGATGCGAAGCAGCCGGGAACGGCGGCGTTCCTGCGCGATGCGATTTTGATTTACACCGGCATGAAATCTTAAGGACCCATCGCCATGACACGAAGCTAAGTCATCCGCTTCGAAAATCTCCCCTCTGCGTGCGGTTAACCCGCAGTAGAGGGGTTTTCGTTATGTCCGGATATACAGTGCCATAGGCTCCATTCCCCCTGATCCCCCGGCTCAAAAGGCCGGCCAATTTCCACAATCTGTTCCTTGTCACCCGCAGGGTAAAAATGGTTAGATGATCTTTGGACTAATTTTCACAAATCCTGCACCAATCGGTGTTTATCTCATATAAAACGGGGGGAATTATGGAGCTGTTTATTCAACATGCGGTGGACATCATCAATGATTTTCTGTGGTCCAAGCTGCTCATTGTATTGCTTATTGCCGGAGGGCTGTATTTTACGTTCGGCACCAAGTTTTTGCAGTTCCGTCTGCTGGGTGAAATGTTCCGGGTGATCCGGGAATCCAAACCGAAAGCCAAAGGCAGCATCTCTCCCTTCCAAGCATTTGCCATCAGTATGGCGGCGCGGGTCGGAACCGGAAATATTACGGGGGTTGCGATCGCGATATCGCTCGGAGGGCCGGGCGCCGTGTTCTGGATGTGGATCATTGCCATTATCGGAGCGGCTTCCAGCTTTATTGAAAGCACTTTGGCGCAGATTTATAAGATAAAGGACGGCGCAGGAGGCTTCCGCGGCGGTCCGGCGTACTACATTCAGCAAGGCCTGAAGAAGCGCTGGATGGGCGCATTGTTTGCTGTGCTGATCACATTATCCTTCGGATTGGTGTTTAATGCCGTTCAGTCGAATACGATCACGATCGCCTTTGAAAATTCATTCGGCTCGAGCCGTTTAACGGTGGGCCTTGTGATGGCTGCCATCTTCGCCGTTATTATTTTTGGGGGTGTGAAGAGAATTGCGAAAATGTCGGAGCTGATCGTCGTCGTGCTGGCTGTTCTGTATGTCGGTGCCGCGCTGTATATCATTCTGGCCAACATTACGAAGCTGCCGGAGGTGCTCACGCTGATTGTGAAAGGCGCGTTCGGTTATGAGCAGATTGCAGGCGGCACCCTCGGGGCGGCCCTAATGAACGGCATCAAAAGGGGATTGTTCTCCAATGAAGCGGGGATGGGTAGCGCCCCGAACGCTGCCGCAACCGCAACGACGAGCCATCCTGCGAAGCAGGGGCTCGTGCAATCACTTGGCGTGCTGATCGATACGCTCGTTATCTGCACAAGCACGGCATTCATCATCTTGTTTACGGGCGCATATAAAGAGACCGGGCTGGATGGCGTTGCCCTGACCCAAGCGGCGCTCGGCATGGAGATGGGGGCATGGGCGTCGGATTTTCTGGCGATCATGATTTTCCTGTTTGCGTTCAGCACGCTTCTGGGCAATTATTATTATGGCGAAACCAATATCGAATTTTTGAAATCGAATCGGGCCTGGATATGGCTCTATCGTGCCTGTGTGCTGGCCATGGTGATCTTTGGCTCCGTTACCAGCGTCAAGCTGGTATGGGATCTTGCCGATTTGTTCATGGGGCTGATGGCTATTGTAAACCTGATTGCGATAACGCTGCTTTCCAAGGTGGCTTTTGCCGCCTTGAAGGATTACTTGAAGCAGCGGCGGGAAGGGCTGGATCCGGTCTTTACCAAAGCGAGCATCAAGGGATTGGAAGATGTGGAGTGCTGGGATGGAAAGCCCGGTTCGCTTTGAACGGATGTACTCATTTTATATAAAATTCAGCATTAAATCGTTACGGTTTGCAGCGGGAAGCTGCAGCCGTAGCGTTTTTTTTTTATGTTTTTTCGTAACATTAAGTGAATACTCCCGTTGTCTATATGAGTAGAAGGAGGGAGGTCTGGTGTTTTATGAGCGATCATAAGGGAGCGGATGAGGAGGGGCAGGTGCTCTTTGTTGACGAGCAAGGACAGTCGAAGCCCGGAAAACGGATTAAGGATCGGCGTAACCGCATGATTTGGCCGACAAGGGTGAAGTTTCTGACGAACGTGCTTGGCGCAGCTATCCTGTTGTTATTGCTTTATAGCATTTATATTTCGGCTATTCATATTTACTTGGACAGATCAGGGAGAAGTGAGCAATTTAACCGGGCAGTCCTATCGGTTATTGAGCTTCACGAGGATGGCCTTCGGGTGGAGAAGCCGGCCTTTCCGAATATTGAGGTTACCCCGTTCCTCACCCAAAAAACAACGCTGAAACTGTATCGGGATGTGGGCAAATGGCAGGTGATCACCGGAGAGGTTCACGCGAAACTAACCATCTCCGGCAAGCTGACCTATTCGGTCGAGAGAACAAGTCCCTATCTTAATCAGGATGATCGGCCTGCTTTTATCCTCCCCTATTCGGTTATGTTTGAGGAGACGATAGAGGCAAACCCGAAGACGGAAAGCGATCTTAAACTTCTGGATCAGGTCGGAGAAGGTCATGTTGCGCAGCTGTCATTCTCAACGAAAACTTTAATGCCGCCGGAGGAGCTGCACAAGCTTCTTGCGGATTACGATCTTGCCATAACGGGGATGCCGGTATATGCAGGGGAGCTTAAAGAGTTTGAGGTTGGTTATTCGCTGGGCGACAGCAAGGATTACTATGTTTCGCATTTGTCGCTAAAGCCCAGATACGGCTTCAGGGAGGATAACAGTCTATCCATGTGGCAGTTTTATTTTAAGCCGGAAGAAGATCAACACAATATGCCCGAGCATGTGGAGCATATGAAGTCGGACATCGAATGGATGATCAACAATGCTTCGTATAACGGGGAGGATGAGGATAAACAGCGGCTTGCCTATATTCAGAAAAACGGGGTTCAGGTGTACGGGGCAACGGTCACGGGACCGGTGAAGGAGCTGCAGCGGCTTAAAGAGCGTCCGGAGTTTCGCGAATTCCGGCTGGGCCGCATCGAGGTATGGAACTGGGATTAACGAGCAACGGCAAAATGGAAGAGAAAGACAGCATGTTAATAAGAGAATCGAAGGGTCTGCCGCAAGAGCGTCTACTAGGACGGCGGCAGCCCCTTTTTTCTGTCCCAGCATTCAGCGGAAGCATGAATCAGGAATTATTATGTCTTTGATATTACTTTGACACACATAGTAATTTGTGTTATATTAATCCCATTCTTTCCGTCAGAGGAGGCTTCGGAAACGTTGCTTGAATCATTACATAACAGCGATTTGATACGGGGAAACATCGACACGTTTATTCTTCGCGTGCTCATGGACGGAGATAATTACGGGTATCAAATCATTAAAGAAATTGCAAGGCGAAGCGGCCAACGATTCGAGCTTAAGGAGCCAACGCTGTACTCCAGTCTGCGAAGGCTAGAGAAGCAGGAGCTTATACGCTCGTATTGGGGGGAGGAGACCCAAGGAGGACGACGGAAATATTACCATCTTACACCGCAAGGGCGTGAGCGTTTTTTAAGAAACAGGAGTGAATGGAAGGCTGCGCGGGTCGTTATCGATGACTTGATCGGATATGGAGAGGAGCTGGATCATGATGTCGAATGAACATGAATTGGAGGTTTACGTTAATCGGTTATTTGCGAATCATCGGAAGACAAGGGAGACGCTGGAGCTGAAGCAGGAGATTCTTAGTAATCTGGAGGCAAAGGTTGCCGATGAGATGGCTCATGGAATGGACCGTCAAGCGGCAATCCGTTTAGCGATCGATGGCATCGAGGGAATCGATGACCTGCTCGATGACAACCCGAGGATGTATGTTACCCGTTATCGTTATGAGCTTCTGCAAAGTGCCTTGATCTATATTCTGCTGGCATGGATACTGACTCTGCCTGCACGGATTATGCCTAGCGGGGTGATGATTAATTCCCTTCTGCTGTGCTTGGCCGCCCTTGCCGGCATCATGTTTTTAGTCGTGTCCTCGCATCTAAAACGAGATGACACGCAAACGGCTGTCGTCCATTCGGCCGGACGGTCGCACTGGCCCAAGACGGCGTGGGCGATCTGGGGGATATTCATGGTCGTCGTTACCGCGTATACGTTTATTTTGCATTTCGGCAGTGATATTTGGTTTGGCCGTCCCCTTAAGGTAGATGGGCCCTATTCGCTGTATGTCCTCGCAATGCAGCTTGCCCTTCCCTTGACATCGGTGATCGTCCCGATGCTGGTTCATCGGGCCTCCAGATTAACCGACAAACATGAGGTGAAGGAAGCATGAGCAGAAAAAATGTATGGATCGTTGTACTGTTGATGATCGGCATCAGCGGCCTCTTCGCGTTGGAAGGCTTCATCAAGCCCAGGGCGAATGCGCAGGCGGTTCGATACGAGGCTGAGCAAAACGATCCGTTAACGCATGACATCCGTCAATCGATACCGTATTCGAACAAGTATATGGGGAATGCGGCGAACTTCGCCAATCTGAACGCATCCCTGCCTTTTCGCAGCATCGGAAGAACCTTTCAGATGTACCCTGACCGGCTGACAGCCGAGATTCTGTATCAGGCTAGAGCAGGGGAGCTTGCCCCTGATAAGCTGAATGCATTGTTCATGTATAATTCAACGGCGAATTTTGCATTGATCGATAACCTCGAGGAGCTGATATTCACTTTTGAAGATCAAAGCTTTACGATTCGGCGGGATGAGGTTGAGACATGGTACCGGGAAGTAGGAAGCGTTGCGCTTCTGCGCGATATCGATTTGTGGAGGACCCACGTCCAATCCCGCATAGCTGATGAAGACCAAGTTACCGACTTTGTCACGAGTGTTGTGAGACCAAGTTCGCAAAAGAAGGATAGATCATCGATATAGAAGTGTGTAAGACCTCAGTTCACAGTGTCTGAATGTATGGAGGAATAACGATGAGCCAACAGGAGAGACGATTGAGTCTCGGTGCTTTTCTGATGAATTACGGTCATCATATCGCGGCATGGCGTCATCCGGAGTCGTCGAAAGTCCGGCCGATCGATTTAGCCTTTTACAAAGATTGCGCTCTTGCCGCTGAGCGCGGAAAATTTGATATGATATTCCTTGCGGACAACAACTCGATTCCTTTAATAGGGGATTTAAGAACCAATGTCAGCTTTCTTCAGCCTGAAGCCTTGACGATGCTGAGCGCTTTGGCGGGCGTGACCTCACATATCGGCCTGACGGGGACCGCTTCAACCACCTTCAACGAGCCCTATAGCTTGGCCAGAAGGCTCTCAACGCTGGACCATATTAGCGGTGGCAGGGCAGCTTGGAATGTTGTCACCTCCACCAAGGATGCGGAAGCGCGGAATTTCGGATCAGCTGCATTGCTGGAGCATGGGAAGCGGTATGAACGGGCGGAAGAATTCATGCGGGCGGTTACCGGCCTGTGGGACAGCTGGGAGGAAGATGCTGTAGTTGTGGATCGGGAAGGAATCGTGTTTGCCGATACGGATAAAATCCACCGGGTTCATCACCAAGGGGAATATTTTCGCATCGAAGGGCCGTTGAACATGCCAAGATCGCCGCAAGGCAGACCCGTGATTATCGAGGCAGGCACCTCGGCCGCCGGACAACGGCTGGCTGCGCGAACGGCGGATGTTGTATTTACGGCATGCGAGGATAAGGCGGAGGCCATCAGGTACTATCAACGGTTTAAGAGCCTGCTGACCGAATATGGGCGTGAACCGGATGATGTAAAAGTAATGCCGGGCCTGCTCGTATTCCTCGGGGAGAGCGAGGAGGAAGCCCGCGAATCCAGGCAGATGTGGAGCGAGCTTATTTTGCCGGAGGCTGCGGTTAAATATCTGTCACAGCTATTGAATACGGATCTGAGCGGATACCCGGCCGATGGGCCGTTACCGGATCTCCCCAAGGAAGGGAACAGCAGCCGGGCGGTCATGATTATAGAGACGGCTAAGCGAAGCGGAATGAGCGTTCAGGAGCTGGGACGGCATTATGCTGTGGCACGAGGCCATATGACCGTTACCGGAAGTCCTGATCAGATCGCGGATATGATCGAGGACTGGTTCAGGAGCGGAGCCTGCGACGGCTTTAATGTTATGGCGCCTTTATTGCCAAGCGGGCTGGAGCGATTCGTGGATTCGGTGGTGCCTTTGCTGCAGCAAAGGGGAATATTTCGTTCAGAATATTCGGGGCGCACATTGAGAGAGCATCTGGGGATCAGACTTAGATAAGCGGAAGACCGATCGGGTTGACCTGTACATCCTTATAAAAAAGGGCATCCAGTACCGGAATGTTGGCGATTCCAGTGCCGATGCCCTTTTTCATTCATGACCTTAAATATTTATCGCGAATCAAATTCATATGGTGAATTTCGTGACCGGCAATGATAAAAGCGGCGGCTCGGGCGGAGAGGGGGTAGTTGTTAAAGCTGCCTTGCGCAAGCATCCCCTTCTCCGTCAGGCTTCCCACGAGCGTTAATGTCGACATCCTGACCGCGGAGTAATCCCGCAGCACTTCCTTCAGCGGCAAGCTGGCAAAGGGCGAGTTTTGAACGAATGCCTCCCGGTCATAGCCGGAAAACTCCCGGGCGTCCCCGCGGGCTATATGAAGCAGACGATAACTCCATAGACGCTCCCCATCCGCGATGTGGCCCATCACCTGCTTCAAGCTCCATTTTCCCTCGGCATACCGGTACTCTGCTTGCTCCTCCGTTAGATCGCCCAGCGTCTTTAATGTATCGTCATGCAGCTCCTGCAGCACATCCACAATGTTTCCGTCAGGCACCAGGCTGATGTACTTCTCAGCCAAAGGCAAATATTCTGTTGGATCCGGTCTTGTATTCATAACGATTCCCCCGATTTAAGAATTTACTGTCTCATACATAGACTCATATGCAGACAGAGCCGCCAGAATGATGATTCGTTAGGAAGGCTTATGTTATGCTCAATCAAGCGCCTGAATGATCAGTACGCCATTAGGTTGCATGCGCCCAGATCAAGTGGACGATGCCGTTCCAATAGCGTTCGGATCGAAGCACCTTCAGCGGTGAGTCCTTCACGATGCGAAGGATATCGCGGTTGAAGTGACAGCCGGATATCCGCCGGGCTGCAGGATTGGCCAGATGCTGGGCGAGGCCGATAAGCCGGTTGGCGCTGACCCCATGCTCCAGCAGATAGACGCGGCCGCCGGGTTTGGCCCAGCGGTTCATGCGGCGCAATGCTTCCAAGGGATCCTCGTAGCCGCATAGCGACAGCGTGGACACCACGCAGTCAAAAGACCGCTCCGGAAGCTCCAGCGTCTCGATATCATGCTCAAGAAAAGTCGCATGAATGCCAAGCTCCACCGCAAATTGCCGCGCGCGGCTCAGCATTTCCGGCGAGAAGTCGACCGCGGTCAACTCGACCTTGTCCCGCTGATAGAACGGAAGGTTCGCACCGGCACCGACGGCGACCTCAAGCACTTGTCCTGAGACGTCCTGAAGCAGCCGCTGCCGCCATCTCCCGATATAACGCTGCCTGGAGTTTCTTTCGTACATGGCGGCTTGCTTGTTGAACTTCCGAATCAGCGCCCCTTTATTCACGCGGAATTCTCCGTGCTACGCCGGTTTTGATCGCAGCCTTTACAACAAGCTCACGGATAGCCTTTACGACGTTTTGATTGAATACGCTCGGAATAATGTAGGAAGGGTTCCGTTCATCATCCGGTACAGCCGACGCGATAGCCTCCGCTGCTGCAAGCTTCATTTCCTCGTTAATCGTGGTCGCTCTGCAGTCGAGCGCCGCGCGGAAAATTCCCGGAAAGCAAAGCACGTTGTTGATTTGGTTCGGATAATCCGAGCGTCCGGTAGCGATGACGCCAACGATGTCTTCCACCTCTTCGGGCCGGATCTCCGGCGTTGGATTGGCCATGGCGAAGACGATCGGGTCGTCGGCCATCGCCAGTACGTCCTCGCGGCGGAGCAGGCCGCCTGCAGACAATCCGATGAACACGTCGGCACCGCGAATGACTTCCTGCAGCGAGCCTTGCACCTTGTCCGGATTCGTATGCTCCGCATACCACTGCCACATCGAATTGTTGTAATTGCCACCGGCAACTAGTGCCCCTTCGCGGTCGACGCCGATGAGATTTTTGACTCCGGCCGAGAGGAGAATTTTACTGCAAGCGACCCCGGCGGCACCGATTCCGCAGACGACCACCTTGATCTGATCAATCGATTTTCCGACGATTTTCAAGGCATTGATGAGCGCCGCATATAATACGACGGCTGTGCCGTGCTGATCGTCATGGAACACGGGGATATCGAGCTCATCCCGCAGCCGCTGCTCGATTTCAAAACAGCGCGGAGACGAAATGTCCTCCAGATTGATGCCGCCGAAGGCAGGCGCCAACGCTTTGATGCAGGAGATGATCTCCTCGGTATCCTGGGTGTCCAGACAGATCGGGAACGAATCCACGCCTGCCAGCTGCTTAAACAGCATGGATTTGCCTTCCATGACCGGCATCGCTGCATAAGGACCGATATTGCCGAGTCCCAGTACAGCGCTTCCATCGGAAATGACGGCGACCGTATTTCTTTTGATCGTCAGGGTATAGGCCTTCTTGGGGTCTTCCTGTATGGCTGCGCAGACACGGGCGACATCTGGCGTATAGACTCGGGAGAGGTCATCGCGGTTCTGGATTGGAATTTTGGGCTGAGTTTCGATTTTGCCTCCGAGATGCATGAGGAACGTGCGGTCGGATACGTTGACGAGTCGAACGCCCTTCAAATTTTTGACGGTGTCGGTGATCTTGCCGATGTCGACGCTGTCAGTAACGGTAATCGTAATATCGCGGACGGTGATATGGCCGCTGGACTGGATGACGTCGATCGCCACCATATCTCCCCCGGCTTCGAAAATCGCGGATGCAACCTGGCCGAATTTGATGTCTTGCGTGTTCATTTCCAGTCTGAGAATAATGCTCTTTCCTCCGAGTCCGTTTTTTTCCATTGCTACCTCCATGAGTGTTTAATCATTGACATGATTGTTAGTGGGTGTAACGGTGTATAATGTTAACAATAAGATCTTTCGCTAAACGCTGGTCAATTTCCTGTTTCCCGGATCGAACAATCCCGGATCCGCATAAAGAAATTAATGGCAGGGAGCAGCGTATACGGGGATTGGATCCAAATCATTATACGGTGAAGGAGAGAAGACGATGAATGCCCGAATCGAGGAACTCGAGAAACGCCTGGAGAGCAAGCACCATAAAGACCTGTTTCTTCAAATGAAGCATACGCTTCAGGCCGTGGACGATCTGGCTGAAGAGCACCGAAGGTACCAAGCGGTTCAAGCGCTCAGCGGGGTACGGATCGTCGGCTCCGAAGAGAGTGTCTATTTTGATACCCTTAACCAGGTGAAGGAGCTGATCGTGCACACGCTGGAGATGACGATCGAAGACCTGGAGCACAAAGGGGATAAGCGGTACGAGAAGAACTTCAAGGATGGCGTTGAGTGATCTTCTGAAGACGGCTGGCTCGCTTCCGGCAAGGCAAGCGTACGAGAGAACTGTTTCATAAGTAGATTTTTCTACTATGGGCAGTTCTTTTTTTGATTTACAACGCGAAAAACGGAAGCCGGAATCGTGCGCTCTTGCTTGCAAACCTGTCAGCTGTTGTCGTGGACGAGCTAAGTTTGTCTGATGTGGGATACAATATTATCCAATTGTCATTGGAATGTGTAAAAAATCGTTGTTTTCTATTATGGGATACCGGGATTTGATCCATTAAAATGATGATAGGGATGGTAAAGCTTGGACATTATAATGATTCTTCCAAGCTTGACAGAACTTAGGTAACGGCTCTGCTTGCGGAGCTACGGACAAAGGAGGTGTGCCAAGAGAGAAGGGAACGACAATCGCTTGCGGCAGTGGATTGAATTTTACAATTAAAAGGAGGAACAATTGTATGACATTAAGTTTGCCGAACAAATCTTGGCTCAAGCATGTAATCATTGCAGGCTCCACGATGCTGTTAATGGCCTTATTTATGGTTTTATTCGCGGATAAGGCATTTGCCCACGGATATGTTGAATCCCCGGCGAGCCGCGCGCTTCTGTGTAAGCAAGGGGTTAACTCCGATTGCGGCGCGATCGTTTACGAGCCTCAGAGCTTGGAAGCTCCTAAAGGCTGGCCTGCAGCAGGTCCTGCCGACGGTAAGATTGCAAGTGCAGGCGGCGCGTTCCCTAAGCTTGACGAGCAGTCCGCTACACGCTGGAGCAAAGTCAGCATATCTCCAGGAACGACGACGTTCAAATGGCATTTGACAGCTCCGCATGCGTCGGCAAGCTGGAAGTACTACATTACGAAGGACGGCTGGGATCAAAATGCTCCGCTGAGCAGAGCTTCCTTCGACCTGACGCCGTTCTGCTCGATTAACTACGGAGGCGCAAAGCCGCCAACAGATTACACATCAAGCTGTAACGTTCCGGCAAAATCCGGATACCATGTCATTCTGGCTGTATGGGAAGTAGCGGATACGGCAAATGCATTCTATAACGTCATCGATGTTGACTTTGGCGGCGGTAACGGTACTCCGAACCCGAGCGTACCAGCTCCGACAGGTCTGACCTCTCCATCCCAAACAAGCAGCAGCGTTTCCCTGGCTTGGACAGCTTCGACAGGAGCTTCCAGCTACGAGGTTTATCGTAACGGAACCCTTGTGGGTACATCCGCAACAACCTCTTACAATGATACGGGCCTGACGGCTGGTACGTCCTACACGTACACCGTGGTCGCTGTCAGCAGCAACGGCAGCAAATCCGCGGCATCTGCACCGCTCTCGGTGTCGACGTCCGGCAGCTCCGCAACCTACCCTGCTTGGAGCGCAAGCACCGTGTATCTGGGCGGTGACAAGGTTTCGTACAACGGAAAGAACTATGAAGCAAGATGGTGGACGCTTGGCGAGACTCCGGGATCTGCCGAAGTGTGGAAGCTTCTCCCATAAGCATTTCCTTCGATTATCAAGGATTCTCTAATGTGAATGAATAATGAACTGTCCTTAAGTAGATTTCTCTACTGCGAGACAGTCTTTTTTTATGGATTGTGATGAAAAGCGAAAGCGTTAGGACTCCCTAGCGTTCCATCTTCGATGGGAGGAACGATTCATACATAACACATTTCGGGACGTTCCATGCGACAATAATGAAACAAGAAGGGGCCTCCCGCAGGGTCCCTTCTTGTATTTTCATCGAGCAGTCAAGATAGGCCGTTGCCTTAAGTCTAATCCCCTTACGCCCGGTACACCGTGATGCCCCGTTCCTGGAACGGCCGAATATCGGCATCGGATGCTTCGGTTCCCGTGACGAGGGTGTGAATAGCGCTGTTTGGGGCTACGGTATGCAGGGACAGCTTGCCGATCTTGGAATGGTCGGTAACAACGACGATTTCGCCTGCGGCGCGGATCATGCCCTGTTTGGCGGGGACGAGCAGCGCTTCCGGGTGCATCAGCCCATGCTGCGGATGCAAGGCAGGCGTTCCGATGAAGGCCTTTTCCACATGCAGCGAACCAAGCACGTGATCGGTAAACATGCCGTTCAGCATATAGCTGGAGGGGTACAGCTCCCCGCCGGTGAGAATGACCTTAATGCCAGGGGCATCCCGCAGCTCAACGGCTACGTTCATATCGTTGGTTATCACGGTAATATCGGAGCGGTGAATCAAATGGGTAGCAATATGCAGCGTTGTTGTACCTGAATCGATAATGATATTCTCCCCGTCTTCGACAAGGGAGGCCGCCAGCTGGCCAATTCGGATTTTCTCATCACGGTGAGCGTTGGCACGTTCATTAAAGGACGGCTCGTTCCGCGTCCACTGCTCCATGATGACCCCGCCATGAGTGCGCTTCAGGGCGCCTTCCTGTTCAATCTCCGCCAGATCCCGGCGGATGGTTGCGGTATGAACGCCGAATTCCTGCGCAAGCTGAGCGACCGTAGCCGTTCGATATTGCCTTACATAATCAATGATTCTTCGCTTTCTTTCATGTGCCAGCAACCGATCATATCTCCCTTCCTGACTCGAGCATAGACTTACGGCATTTTTATATACAATGCGCATTATTGCTCTTTTATGCTCACCGTTCGGTACCCTCTCATTGTACCCTTCTAACGTTAAGCGAATGTTAAAACTGCAGGAACCGCGCGAATTTACACAAACCGAACCCCAAGCTAACACTCTCCTAATAAAGCGGATCTACAATCGATTTGAATAAAAATGAACAAAAATGATCATTATCTGCTCATTTCCTGCGTACAAATAAGCAGGGATTGAAAGGGATTTCATAAATGATGATTTGTTCATTACGCTGTACAGCAGGATCAGATTATTACACAGGTGAGGGGGATCGCATTTGGCATCCATTGAATTCGTGAAGGTAAGCAAATATTTCGACCGTCAGCCCGTCATACAGGATTTGGATCTCAAAATTGAAGACGGCACGTTCACCGTCCTCGTCGGCCCGTCCGGCTGCGGAAAAACCACGCTGCTGCGCATGATTGCAGGGATTGATCCGCAAACCTCCGGCACCGTGCTCATCGATGGCAAGGACGTGACGCGCATCGCTCCGGGCAAACGCGGAGTGGCGATGGTGTTCCAGAATTATGCCATTTACCCGACGATGTCGGTCCGGGAGAACATTGAGTTCGGGTTGGTCAATAACAAGGTTCCGAAGGCGGAACGAACCCGGCTTGTCGAGACGATCGGAGAAACGGTCGGCCTTGCCGATTACCTGGACCGAAAGCCTTCCACGCTGTCCGGGGGACAACGGCAGCGGGTCGCGCTCGCACGGGCGATGGTGAAGAATCCGTCCGTATTTCTCATGGACGAACCGCTGTCGAATCTGGATGCGAAGCTGAGAGTGCAGATGCGCATCGAGCTGATCGAGCTGCACAAGAAGCTCGGCACCACCTTTGTCTATGTGACGCATGATCAGGTAGAAGCGATGTCTATGGCCGATACGATCGTGCTGATGAACAAGGGAGTCATTCAGCAGGAGGCGCCGCCGGAGGTGGTGTACCGGAAGCCGAGCAATCTGTTCGCCGCCCAGTTCATCGGCGTGCCGCCGATGAACATCGCTCCGCTCGGCGAAGACCGGAGCACATTCGGCTTCCGTCCGGAGAATGCCGTCCTTGCCGCCGAGCCGGGCTCGTTCTATTTTTCCGCCAAAGGGGAGATTGCCACGCGCGAAATGCTCGGCTCCGAGACGATCTACCAGGTGAAGACGGGGGATGGACGGTCCTTTATGGTGAAATGCCCGGACGATATATTCCATGTCGATCAGGAGGTATACCTTGGCGTGCCGGCCGACAAACTGTTCTTCTTCGGGGCGGATGGCAACCGCATCGAGGAGCGGGACGCGCGCTACCTGGATTTCCTGGAGCGGCTGCGGGGGCAAAGTCATGGATAAGAAGCGGATTTGGGAAGGATTTCGTCCTTACGTTCTAATCGCGCCGGCGATGGCAGGAATCTTCCTGTTCGTCATGTATCCGGTGGGCTACCTGATCTATTTGAGCCTCTTCAAATACAATCTGCTCAACAAAGACAAGAGCCGATTCGTCGGACTGGATAATTTCACGCAGATCCTGGGCCGGGGCGATTTCTATAAGGCGCTGTGGAATACCACGATCTATACCGCCGGCGTCGTGGTGCTGACCATGCTGCTGTCGCTGCTGTTCGCCGTATGGCTGAACAAGAAGGGGCGCTTCAATTCCATCGTGCAGGCGGGAATTTTTACGCCGCATGTTGTCTCGATCGTTTCGATCTCGCTTGTGTGGCTGTGGCTGATGGAGCCGAATCAAGGACTGCTCAATTATGTCCTCAAACTGGTCGGGCTCCCGCCTTCGGATTGGCTGCAAAGCTCCAAGACCGCCCTGATGTCGATCATCATCGTGTCCGTATGGCAGGCCATCGGTTACTATACCCTCATTATCGTGGCGGCTCTTCAGAGCATATCGCCCAGCATCTATGAAGCGGCTGCGCTGGATAACGCAAGCAAATTCAAGGTGTTCTACAAAATCACGCTGCCCATGATTTCGCCGCAGCTGTTCTTCATCCTGATTATTATGACCATCGGCTCCTTCAAGGTGTTCGATACCGTTCAGGTCATGACGGGCGGGGGGCCCAACAATGCAACAACGACGCTGGTGTATTACATTTACGGCTTCCGTACGACCAATATCGGATATGCATCTGCAACGGGCGTACTGCTGATGGCTGTCATCGGGCTTCTCACCTTCGTTTATTTCCGGCTGCTGGCCAAGAAGGTCCATTACCAATAGTCTCCGCCGCTATGGCAGAAAGGAGGAACAGCTTGAAGACCCTGGAATGGAAGAGCATCGGGCAAGCACTGAGCATCGTGCTGAAGGCCGCCGTACTGATCCTATTTATTTTTCCGTTTCTGTGGATGATCTCCACTTCCTTGCAGACGTTTCGCGAGACGATGGCGTTTCCGCCGACATGGATTCCGGCCTCGCCGCAGTGGGGTAACTTCGTAGAGGCGATGAATGCCGGTCCGTTTCTGACCTATTTCAAAAACTCCGTCGTCGTAACAGGCTCCATCATTATTTTGCAATTTCTTGTTATGATTCCGGCGGCTTATGCATTCGCCAAGTATAAATTCCCGGGGAAAACGGTCCTGTTCGGCATGATTCTGCTGGCGTTCATGATTCCCGGCCAGGTTACGTTCATTCCCGTCTACCTCATGATGGCGGAATGGGGGCTTGTGAAGACGCTGCTGCCGCAGATTATCCCGTTCGTCTCGAATGCCTTCGGCATTTTCCTGTTGCGGCAGTATTTCATGCAGATTCCGGAGGAAATCATCGAGGCGGCCCGGCTGGATAATGCCAGCGAGTTCAACATTATGCGGAAAATCATGATCCCGATGTCGGGGCCCGCGCTCGCAACCATTGCGCTGTTCAGCTTCGTCAGTCATTGGAACGATTATTTCTGGCCGCTCGTCATGACCGATTCGGCCGAGGTCCGGCCGTTAACCCTCGGGATTGCGATGCTGCGGGAAACCGAGGGCATCAGCAACTGGCATATCATTATGGCCGGCAACGTGATGCTGGTCGTACCGATCCTGCTGGTGTATCTATTTTGCTCGAAGCATATCGTGAAGGCGTTTGTGTATTCAGGAATTAAGTGAATAATATGCGAGTTCTTTTCTTAAATTTGACAGGAAACTACAATTCATTATCGAAACGTAATGGAGGAATGAAAAAATGAGATCCAAGTGGTTTACGCTTTTGTCCATCATCGTGCTGTTCAGTATGCTGGCCGCGTGCGGCGGGGGAGGGGGCGGCACCGCGAATACCGGCAATACCGGAAGTACCGGCGAGAGTCCGGGAAGCGGGGCTGCAGAATCCCCTTCAAGCGGCAAAGGGGTCACGACCGTTCAATTTTGGCATTCGCTTGGCGGCAAGAACGGGGAATATATGGATGCGCTCATCCAACGCTTCAATGACTCGCATGAAGATATTGAGGTGGTCGGTACGTTCCAGGGAAGCTATGACGAGACGGTGACGAAGCTGCAGCAGGCCATCGCGTCGGGTACGGGCCCGGACGTGAGCATGCTGGAGCGGGCCTACGTGCAGATGTTTGCCGATGCTGAAGTATTGGAGGATCTGACGCCGTATCTCGAACAATCCGGGATCAGTGCCGATGACTTTACGCCGGGGCTGATGGGTCACTCGTACTTCAACGACCAGCTTGTCTCGCTGCCTCTGAACCGGTCCACTCCGATTTTACATGTGAATAAGACCTTGCTCGATGAGCTCGGGCTCTCCGTTCCGACAACATGGGAGGAGATGAAGGAAGTCGCGAACGCGCTGGTTGTAAAGGAAGGAAACGAGTTTAAGCGGTACGGGGTCAGCATGCCTTATGACACCTGGTATCCGATCGCGATGATTTCGCAGGCCGGCGGCACCTTTTTCAATGAAGATAATACTTCGATCGGTTTTGGCGATAACGGGGCCGGAGAGAAGGTATTCGCTTACCTGAAAGACCTGCAGAGCACAGGCGCGCTTTATTATCCGCCGGCCCAGGATTCCGGGAATATTGTGAACAGCATGTTCGTGGAGGGCAAGGTCGGGATGATCTTTCAATCCACAGGCTCGATCGGCGGTCTGGCCAGCACGGTGGATTTCGATTATGTGACGGCTTTCCTGCCGAAGGATGAAGTACACGCGAATCCGACGGGAGGGGCGAATGTCACGATGCTGTCTTCTTCCAAGAATAAGGACGCCGCGTGGGAGTTTATCCGCTGGATGGAGATGGAGGAGGAAGGCGGGCTCGAGTTTATTTTGCAATCCGTGTACTTGCCATTTACGAAGCAGATGGTGGAATCGGAGAAGATGCAGGAGCTGTGGGCGAAGGAGCCGAACCGCAAGGTTGCTTACGATCAGCTGGAGTTTGCCGTCGATACGAACAAGGATGTAGCCTGGCCTGAAATTATGCATGAGTTTTTCTCGGCGATCGAAGCGATCATGTACGACAGTAAGGATATCCCGTCCACGCTGGACACGTTCAAGAAAGAAACGGAGCGGATTTTGGCTCAGTAATCGATGACAAAAGGGAAAAAAGGAGTGGCAGGACTTATGATCGAACGACTGCAGGAACAAGCCGGCATTATGGTGGCCGCACACCGCGGCTACAAAGCGGCCTATCCGGAAAATACGCTGGCGGCATTTCGCGAAGCGCTGGAGCTCGGCGTCGACATGCTGGAATTCGACCTCCGGCTGTCCAAGGACCGCCAGGTCGTCGTCATTCATGACGCAACCGTCGACCGGACGACCAATGGCACCGGCAAGGTAAGCGACTTTACGCTGGAGGAGCTGAAGGCGCTGGATGCGGGCGGCTGGTTCGGGCAGGCGTTCAAGGGCCGCGTCATCCCGACCCTGGAGGAGCTGTGCGAGCTGCTGGCGGAATATCCCGAGGTGCTGTGCAACGTGGAGATTAAGCCGAGTCCGGATGCCAAGGAAGCTGCGGATCTGACGATCGCGATATTAGGCCGGCACGGATACCTGGAGCGCTGCGTGTTTACCTGTTTTGATGCTGAGGTGCTTACTTATATACACGATGCTTACGGAATGAAGACCCAAGGCTTTCCCGGAGAGAAAATGTCGCATTTCGTCCCGGGCGAAGACGGCACATATGCAAAAATGTGGGCGATCGGCATTGAGATGTCGCTCTTGTCTCCTGCGATCGTCGCGCGGTTTCAGGAGCAAGGGCTGCTCGTCTGGAGCTACTGCCCGGACGATGAGGAAGGGGTCCGAGCTTCGCTGGAATGCGGCGTAACCGGCATGACCTGCAACGATCCGCTTCCGGCGCTTGCGCTAACCCGAAAGAAGGGTGACCAATGATGAGCTCTTTGTTATCAAACATTAGGAAGCAGACGGCAGATTTGCCGGCGCAGCATCTCGCCAATCTCGATGAAGTCGAGACGATCCGGATAGAATCCGGGGCTTTGTCCGGCGTTGCCGGTTTTTTGGAGCAGAAAGGCTGGACCTCGGTCGTCTTGGTCGCGGATCGCAATACGTACGAGAAGGCCGGCAAATCATTGGAGAAGCTCCTCGTCCGTGCATCGCTTCAGGTGCAGGTAACGCTGCTTCGCCCTGATGCCAAAGATGATGTCATTGCCGATGAAGCCTCGCTGATCCAGGTTATTCTGGATATTCAGCAGAGCAGGGCCGGCGCCGTGCTTGCGGTGGGCGGCGGAACGATTCACGATATTAGCCGGTATGCGGCCTATACTGCCGGCCTTCCGTTCGTCTCGGTGCCGACGGCGGCATCCGTGGACGGCTTTACGTCCAAGGGAGCGCCGATTATCGTGCGGGGGGAAAAAAGGACGATCCCCGCCATCGGACCAAGCGCGATTTTTGCCGATGTCGACATTCTCATGCAGGCCCCCGCGCCGCTAACCGCTGCCGGGTTCGGGGATATGCTGGGGAAATACACCTCGCTCTTCGACTGGACATTCGGCAGCCTGATCGCTGATGAGCCTTATCTGGACCGAGCCGCGGACATCACGGCGGCGGCGCTTCGCAAATGCGTGGATGCGGCAGGGGCGATCGTGGGACGGACCGAGGAGGGAATCCGGATCTTGATGGAGGCGCTGATCGAGTCCGGCCTTGCGATGCTGTTGTTCGGTCAGTCGCATCCCGCATCGGGCTCGGAGCATCATCTGTCCCATTATTGGGAGATGGAGTTTATCCGGCTCGGCAAGAAACAGCTGCTCCACGGCGTCAAGGTGGGCGCAGCCTGCATTGAAATCTCGCGTCTGTACCATGCGATAAAGGAAGAAGGGCTTGAAATCCGCGCAGGGCGTTTCGGGGAAACGGGAACGAAAGCGGAGCAGGAAGCGGACCGCATCCGTCATCGGGTATCCGAGCACTGGAGCGACATTTGGCTGCTTCTGGAACAAATCCCGAGTCCGGCCGAGCTTAGTGAGCTGATGCGTTCGGTCGGAGGTCCGGCATCGGTGTCGGAGCTTCCGATATCCGGCGAGCTGCTCCAGCGGAGTCTGCGTGAAGCGCATCACGTTCGTTCGAGCAGGAAGACCTTGCTTCATATCTATAACGAATACGTCCGATAACAAAGCTTCTGCGGGCTTATGCCTTTAAGGCTTCTGCCTGTCCTTCTGACAGCTTGTCTTTAATGACTTGACGGTTTCACTAGACGGCGGTCAACCGCAAAGAAAGCTGTTCCCTTAGCGACTGAATGGCTATGGTGAACAGCTTTTTTGTGTTGTGATAGGGCTAAAATTCCGATTGTCTACTCCGGCCGTTCTTCGTCAGGTGACGGCCAGCCGCCCCACAGACTTACGTGATTGCCGTCCGGATCGGTGAAGCTAAAGCTGTAACCGCCGTCCTCAATATACCTCATTTCGCTGACGGTCACCCCGCTATTCTGCAGATGCCGGTACACTTCCTGAATCTCATCGACCTGAAGCTGGACGATGGGCTGAAGCCTGCCCTGTGAATCGGTGAACTGAAGTCTCGGGATGTCCTCGGCCTGTACGAGGCCAAATCCGACATCGCCGATGCACAGCCAAGCGGCGGGATCTCCAGGCGTATAGGGGAAAGACAGCTGTACCCCCAGCAGCTCCTGATACCATTTCAGCGATTTCTCCACGTCTTTGACCGGCCATTGAATTACGGCAACGCGGTGCGGTGTAATTGCCATGGTTATTTTCACGCTCCTCATATCAATTGGTTAACTTGTTTCTCATCTACGCCTTCCCATAGGTGTGATCACTCTAAGAAACGGAAGACGATGCGGAAAAAGAAACGGGCTCGAAAAAAAATTTTGTCCTAAAGGCAAGCAAATGTCCGTCAGGATCCCAGAACGTAAAGAATAGCGCCTGTCCGGAACGCTGGACCTGGCGCAGCGTGATGCGGTTTGCGCTGATGGACAGGTAGGCATTGGCAATGGCATACGGGTTGGCCGTTTGAAAGCCGTGAATCAGCGCCTCGAACCAAGCCGGTGAGCCGGAAGGCTCCTGCAGCGGAGAAGGCGGAACGGATGCTCCGTTCTCCGCTTGCAGCTTGGCTAACCGTTTGCGGGCCCGTTTCAATGCTTCCTTCACGGCTCCTTCGGTGCTCTCGATAAGCTGAGCCGCCTCTTTGGCCGTAAACAAGAAAATGTCCACCAGAATGACCAGCACCGTCTGCTTGGCAGTAAGCCGGCCGGCGATCAGTTCGATCGTCTCCCGGATAAGGAAACCGTGCTCCTCGTATTCTCTTTCCGTTAAGTCGTCTCCAGAGAGCATGGCCTGACGGCGCTGCTTGCGATAGCTGTCGATCCAGACGCTGCGGGCGACCTGGTATAAATACGCCTTGGTAATCGGGCGATCCTGCGATCGGGATAGCGATCGATGAAGCTTGATCAGGGATTCCTGCAGCAGCTCCTCGGCATCCCAACTAGAGCCCGATGCAAGTTGTAGACAGTAGCGTCGAAGAAGAGGCATAAACGGGGTTATGAGGCTTGAAAATTCGGAATCGAAAGCCATATGTATTCACTCCTAATCATCCTGCCTTTAACATTCCATAAAGCCTGGAATAAGTCCTGCCGAACCTGCCTCAGGTCTATAGATGATGTGATCAATAGACTATATTGGTCCTTTTTTCCTAAATCCACCAAATGCGTTTCGTAGGCGAACGAAGAAGTCGAATTTTGTAAAAAGTGAAATGAAGCTCTTAAATTCCTCTCCTAAGCTGCCGATAACAAACTAAGCGGAGTCTTACAGTCCAGCTTATACCAATATTTTTTCGATACCGCTTGTTCGTTTTTGTTTTTGTAGTGAGCGCGCCTTAACACAAAAAGAGAGCATACGCAAAAATTTTGGACACAGGAATGAGTAGGACCCCGGAACCATTTTTGGGGAGGATTTTAGAGCCATGCTAAAGAGCCTTAAGCAAAAGATGATAACGATGATTTGTTTGATTCTGCTTGTCAGTCTCGGCACTGTCTTCGCGGTAACCTATAACAGCTCATCCAATTTGCTGGGAGACAGTCTGGACAAGGAAGCGCTCTTGAGCGCCGAGAATCTGGCGCTGCAAATCGACGACTTTCTGAACGCGGAAATTGCGAAGATCGAAACCGTCGGCAAGTTCATTACGGGGGACAAAGAGCAGGATTTGAAGTTGATTCAGAAGGCGCAGGAACAGAATACCGAATTCGAAACCTTCTTCTTCTCCTATGATCTGACAGGAAAGAACGTAATCAACTTCCTTGGAGAGGTTACCGACGTGTCCGACCGGGTTCATTACCAGGAAGCCGGAAAGGGCGAGGGCAAGATTGTCGTGTCGGAGCCTGTGCTGTCCAAGCGGACCGGAAATAACATCGTGACGATGATCATTCCGCTCATGAAGGACGGGAAGCAGTATGGATATATGGGCTCGACGCTTCCGATTAACGAGGTACAGAAGAAAGTATCAGATCAATCCTTCGGCGAAACCGGCTATGCCTTCTTGTTGAGCCGTACCGGAACGTTCATGTGGCATCCGTCCGAGGAGCTTGTCCTGCAAACCAAGGTTCAGGATGTCGATGCGGAACTGACGAAAGCTTATGAAAAGGTGAGCCAAGGCCAGCCGGGAGAATTCCAATATAAACTGGACGGAACGGCATATACGGCAGCCTATGCCCCGTCCAAATTAAATTGGGGCGTATTCGTTACGGCGCCAAGCAAGGAGCTGAACGCTCCGATCTCCAAGCTATCGGTAACGCTCGTTGCCATCTCGGCAGGAGCGCTGCTTGTATCCATCGCTGCAGCATATTGGGTGACGTCGCAGATTGTGCAGCCGATCCGTAAGCTGAATGCGGCCGTGAAGGAAGTGGCCGCAGGGGATTTGACCAAGACGATTCAAGTGAAGGGCAAGGACGAGGTCGCGGTTCTCTCCGGCGATTTCAACCAGACGGTATCCCATCTGAAGCATCTGGTCGATGGAGTGAACGATTCATCCAAGCAGGTGCTGACCGTAACCGAGGTTGTCTCAGGCGGAGTCGATACGGCTTTGAACAGCGTCGACCGGATTGGAACGTCCATTCGCCAAATTGCGAGCGGAGCGAACGCCCATGCTGCAAGCTCTTCCGAGATCGCTGTATCGATGAGCGATATGGCGAGCGGCATCGTGAAAATTGCGGAAACTTCATCCATGGTGTCCGAGGCTGCGCAGGAAGCGGCAACGCAGGCGGAGAGCGGCTCTGTCGTCGTTGAGCAGGCCGTGAAGCAGATCGGCAACATCGGCGAGGGGACATCCAAGGTTGGAACCGCCATCGAGCGTTTGAACGAACGTTCTTCGGAAATCGAGCAGATTTTGAGCTTTATTACGGAGGTCACTTCCCGCATCCGCCTGCTGTCGCTCAACGCTTCGATTGAAGCGGCAAGAGCAGGGGAACATGGCCGAGGCTTTGCAGTCGTCGCTGAAGAAGTGAAGAAGCTGGCCGGGCAATCGGAAGCGTCCACCGATCAAATTGCGAAGCTGATCACCGAGATTCGGGAAGACACGCTGAATGCGGTAGAAGTGATGGACGTCAGCCGTAAGGATGTGCAGGAAGGCATCGCCCTCATTGAAGAGGTGCGCGAGAAATTCGATAACATTCTGTATGCGACCCGGAACGTAGCCGATCATATTCTCGAAGTTTCGGCTGCTTCCGAAGAGATGTCGGCAGGCTCCGAGCAGGTCAGCGCTTCCATTGAGGAGCTGAAATCGATCGCCGACCATACCTCCAGCGATGCGAAGAATGTGGCAGACGCTGTTGAAGAGCAGATCGTGACGATCAAAGAGATTTCGAACTCTGTTAAGCAGCTTGAGAGCGTAGCCGAGGAGCTCAGCAAAGAGCTGGCAAAATTCAAGTTGTAGTCTCCCCGGGCTGCTTGAAAGGGGGGATGCCTGTAGGAAAGGGTTAAGAGAGTCAAGCAGCAAACAGGGGTACGAGGCAAGCAGGCAAGACAAGAAAGCAGAAGTAAAGCATGCAAGAAAGCAAGAACTACAACAAGAAGAAAACTGGAGGAATTAAAAACCATGGCTAAGAATTGGAAAAAGGTATTACTGGCAGGGGTAGTCAGCTTATCCCTCGTAGCAACAGGCTTTGCGGCAAACGAGGTTCTGAGAACACCGGACGTTTCCGCAAAATCCGCTTCATCCCAAGCGCCGGGACAGCTTAAGAAACAAGCGGAATCCCAATTGGATGAAATTATTGAAAGAGGCTATATTCGGGTAGGCATGACCGGAGACTATAAGCCGTTTACATATTTGAATCCGGAGACCAAAGAGTACGAAGGCTACGACGTTGACGCGATGAAAGAGCTTGGTAAAGATCTTGGCGTAGACGTTCAGTTCGTGAACACGACTTGGTCCACGATGATGAAGGATCTTCAGGACGATAAATTCGATATCGCCGTAGGCGGAGTTACTCGTAACACAGCTAGACAAAAAACAGCATACGTTTCCCAAGGCTACATCTCCTTCGGTAAAGCGCCTTTGATCCGCGCTGAAGACAAGGACAAATACTTGACGATTGAAGACATCAACAAGCCTTCCGTACGCATTGGCGTTAACCCGGGCGGCACAAACGAAGTGTTCGTACGCGAGCATCTGAAGAATGCGAACGTAACGGTTGTTCCTAACAACCTGGACATCCCGCATCTGGTTGCGGACGGCACGTATGACGTGATGATCACCGATACGATCGAAGCGATCACTTATGCGAAGGCTGACTCCAGATTGTACGCTGCGTTGACGGACAAGCCTTTCACCAACAGCGAGAAGGGCTACATGATTCCTCGCGGCGACTTCGAGTACGCAAGCTACCTGGAAATGTGGATTGATGAAATGAAGCTGCAAGGCAAATTCGACGCAATCCACAAAAAGTGGCTGGAGTAGGATCCAGCCTCACCAATGTATAACTTGCACCAATATCTGCCGGCAGAACAGGATGAAATTCCTGATCTGCCGGTATTTTTTTGCGTTCGTCCGCTCGATCCGCGTTGACCGGCCGTACCTCTAGCGCCGTTTAGCAACCAAGCGATAAGGGTAATAAATAGACATAAGGTACGAAGCAAGCGTACCTGTATACAGCATCAGGATTTGAAATGGAGGGCGGACGATGAAGTTTGGAAAAGGGTTGGCGGCAAGCGTAAGCATCCTGTTGATATGCATGCTCACGGCTTGCGGCGGCAGTGACACATCCGGGCGCGTGCAGATTGAATTTTTCCAGAACAAGCCTGAAGCCAAGGGCTCCTTCGATGCATTGATTCAGAAGTTCAACGAATCCCAGTCCGACATTACGGTCGTTCAAGTCAATCCGCCGGATGCGGAGACGGTCCTGAAGACACGGGTCGTCAAGGACGACATTCCCGACATCGTCGGCATGGGGGCAACCGATACATATTCACTGCTGGCCCAGAGCGGCATTTTCATGGATATGACCGGCAGTCCGCTGCTGAGCCGGGTAGATGAGACGTATGTGCAAATGCTTAAGGACGTTTCCGGCATGGAGGAAGTCATCGGCATTCCATATTCCACGAACGCCAACGGCGTGATGTACAACAAGGAGATTTTCAGCAAGCTGGGCCTTTCCGTTCCACGCACTTGGGACGAGCTGCTGGCCACCGCGCAGAAGGCAAAGGACGGGGGAACGATCCCGTTCTACTTCACATACAAGGACGATTGGCAGACGGTGCTCCCGTTCAATGCCTTGGCCTCCAATCTGGCAGGCATCGAGTTTTATTTGGACCGCAGGGAGGGGAAGGTCACGTTCGCGGACCGATACCGTGAGATCGCGGAGAAGCAGCTGGAGCTGATGGAGTATGGGCATGGGGACAACTTTGGCAAAAACTACGCCGACGGCAACCGCGCCTTCGCCAGAGGCGAGTCGGCGATGTACATTCAGGGGACTTGGGCGATTTCCGAAATCCGGAAGGCCAATCCCGAGGCGCCGATCGGCTTCTTTCCGCTGCCGACCGGCGACGATCCGGAATCGAACAAGCTGATTTCGGGAGTGGACACCTTGCTGGCGGTCGCCGAAGAGTCCAAGCATAAGGAGGAGGCATTGCGGTTCATCGAATTTTTGCTTGAGCCGGAGAACAGCAAGCAGTACATCTCGGAGCAGACGCTGTTCTCGACCGTGCAGGGCGTTACGCAGGACGATCCGGCCGTGGCTGAGCTTTTGCCTTACCTGGAGCGAGGACGGGTGGTCGATTTTGCCGACCACTACATCCCGGCTGCCGTTCAATTGAACTCCATTATCCAGTCCTTTCTTCAAAATCGGGATATCGACGCCTATCTGAAGAAGCTGGATACGGAATGGGACAAGGTTGCGGACAGGCGCTAAGCGGGGAGGAACAGGCAGCCCTGACCAACGCCATTCCAATGAGACAACGAGGAGGATTCAAGCATGAACAAGCGGCTTATGCCTTACTATTTGATGACCGTACCGGCAGTTGTGCTGTTCTTCGTATTTCTGACCCTGCCTGCGCTGCAAGGCGTGTATTATTCCTTCACGAACTGGAACGGATTCGGCGACCATTACGATTTCATCGGACTCAAAAACTACGTGAACCTGTTCAAAGACGGCAATGTCGGCAATGCCTATTGGTTCACGTTCAAGTTCGCGGTCGTGGTCACGATTCTGATCAATATTCTCAGTCTCTTGATCGCCATGGGACTGAACGCAAAGATCAAGGCGAGGAATTTTTTTCGGGGCATCTACTTTCTGCCGAACATTCTCAGCGTCCTGATCGTCGGCTACATTTTCAACTATTTATTCTCGAACGTCTTTACGATATGGGGACAGAACCTCGGCATTGGCTGGCTCTCGACCAACCTATTGGGAAGCGAGCAGCACGCCTGGATCGGCATCGTCATCGTGGCGGTGTGGCAGGGCGTCGCCTATAATACGATTTTGTATCTAGCCGGACTGCAGACGATTCCGGGCACGCTGTATGAAGCCTCGAACCTGGATGGAGCGAACCGCTGGCAGGAATTCTGGAAGATTACCTTCCCGCTGATCGCCCCGTTCTTCACGATTAACATGGTGCTGGCGATGAAGAATTCCCTGATGGTGTTCGACCAGATCGTGGCGCTGACAAACGGCGGCCCCGGACGTGCGACGCAATCCATCTCGCATCTCATCTATACGGGGGGCTTCGAGGGCGGCGAGTTTGCGTATCAATCCGCCAACTCGGTCATTTACTTTATTCTGATCGCCGTCGTGTCCATTGCGCAAATCCGGTTTTTACAGCGAAGGGAGGCGGAGATGTAATGCGGACCAAAACCAATTGGCCGGTCATGATCCTCATCGCCTTGGGCACTGTGCTGATCCTGTTCCCGTTATACATGACGGTTACGATAGCGCTCAAATCGCCGGAGGATATGCTGACATCGGTGTTCGGCCTGCCGAAGGAGCTTCATTTCGAGAATTTCGCCAATGCGATCGCCATGACAAACTTCTTCAATGCCCTGGGCAACAGCGCCATGGTAACGACCGCAACGGTCGTCCTGACGCTGCTTACGAATTCGCTCGTGGCCTATGCGATTGCGCGTAACATGAACCGGAGGTTTTTCAAGGGGCTCTACTTTTACTTTATCAGCGCGATGTTCATTCCGTTTCCGATTATCATGCTGCCGCTGGTGAAATTGACGGCCGGCTTGAACATGACTAATCTGGTGGGACTGACGATCCTGCATACCGTGTATGCGCTCGCGTTCAACGTGTTTGTCTATGTCGGCTACATCAAGTCTATACCGGTTGCTCTTGAGGAAGCGGCCCGGGTTGACGGGACGTCCACGTGGGGGACCTTCTGGAGGATCATCTTCCCGATTATGGCGCCGATCAATGCAACGGTGGGCATCCTGATCTGCTTGTCCACCTATAACGACTTCCTGCTCCCGCTCATCATCATCAGCGACACGGATTCCTATACGCTGCCGCTGGTGCAGTACATTTTCCAAGGGCAGTTCAATACCGATTTCAATCTGGCCTTCGCCTCGTACCTGATGGCCATGCTGCCGATGATCATCATTTATCTGTTCGCCCAGAAATGGATCATTAACGGCATTACGCAGGGAGCGGTCAAGTAGGCGGGAGATGGGATAGTAAAAAATTAAATATGCTGTATGCCAAAAAAGCTGTACGCTTTCGCGCTAGTGGTTCATGCGCGGCGTACAGCTTTTATTCGGTTAATCGCCGGGAAAGCTTGTTCGAGATCCGGCTGCCCGCATGCTGTCTCGGTCCCGGTGCTCCTCAAATCGGGATTGATTAGGGGAGCTGGTCCGCCTTGTCCCGTAATTCTACAATCCCAGCATCATGCGCTTGTCCGAATCCGGATCGCTGGCAACCTCGCTGTGGCGGTTGAAAATCATCGTCGACCGTTCGCTCCGGTCGTACTGTGGCCAAGGCAGCGACGGCGTGTCCGGGGATCCGGTGCGGGCAAATGCGGCCCAGGCATCCTGCATCCGTTCTGCAAGCGACTGCGTGTCCCGGTCAACTTCAACGCCAATGTTGCGGAACAGTCGTACCGTGTTGAACACGAACGGGATTTCCAAAGCATGCATCGCTTTGCCGAGAACCGGATGCTCCGGGAGCGTCCAATCGAACCGGTACATCCAGACCGGAGCCTGCCCGCTGTGAGCTGCCGCGAATTGAACGGCAGAGCGCCAGAAATAGAGGTCGGTCATGATTTGGGCATGGCCATCAATGGTGTAAGGATATTGCTTCGTAAAGGCGCCCGCGTCCTGAATCCCGGTCATCGCTTCGACAGCATGCACCAGATGCTCTTCCTTGATCAGCGGCGAGTTTGGCCGGAAGAACAAAGCTCCCTCCTCGAGATTCGTTCCGATGAGCAGCGGCACGGATGCGGCTGACCCGGCCTGCACCGCCTGCAGCGGCTCTAGCGGCAGCGTGTCCGGCTCGACGACAGGCTGGAAGATCATGTTCACGCCGGGCCCGATCCGCTTCTTCAGTCGTTCCCCGGCCTCGAAAATCTGCTGCGCAGTCATGGCCTCCAGCTGATCCAGCCCATCGGCGGTTACGCCAAGCTCCTGGAGCAGGCCGTCGGCAATCTGCTGCGCCTGTCCCGAAGGCAGCGCCTGCGAAGCTCCGCTCTGCATGATCGCTTGATGAAACAGCCCCTTGGCTGCCGGCATGGCGAGCAGCGCGGCAATGCTCATGCTGCCAGCCGACTCGCCGAAGACGGTAACCCGGTCAGGGTCCCCGCCGAATGCGGCGATATTGTCCTTAACCCACGTCAGCGCCGCAATCTGGTCCAGCAGACCGACATTGGAAGAGAGGGCTTCGTGAAAAGGGCTGAGATGGACAAAGCCGAACGGCCCCAGTCGGTAATTGATCGTGACCAGTATGACGTTTCCTCGCGTGGCGAAGGAATGGCCGTCATAAGTCGGCAGGCTGCCCGAGCC
Organism: Paenibacillus sp. FSL M8-0142; assembly: GCF_038597315.1. Lineage (NCBI taxonomy): Bacteria > Bacillati > Bacillota > Bacilli > Caryophanales > Paenibacillaceae > Paenibacillus > Paenibacillus sp. FSL M8-0142. Next base: position 5,854,210 of record NZ_CP152008.1, on the reverse strand, counting down.
CGTTACAAATGCGCCGCCGTGAATCCATACCATGACCGGCAGCGGCTCCCCGGCTTGATGCCCGGGTGCCCATACATTCAGGTACAGGCAATCCTCGGACATCGTCTTCGTAACCGCACCGGTCATCATGCTGGAGGAGGATTCCACGGGCTGCGGGCACATTGGAGAGAACTGGCGTGCATCCAGAATCCCTTCCCAGGCTGCCGGCGGTACAGGAGGGCGGAAGCGAAGTTTGCCGATCGGCGGCTCTGCATAGGGGATGCCTCTCCATATGCGGACGCCGTTCTCCAAACGGCCTTCAATTCGTCCATACTTGGTTGATACAACGGGATTCGTCATATTGTTCTCTACACCCTTTCTCTCTTTCTTGTATCGGTAATTGTGTCTAAACATGAAGGATCCGGCAAGCGGCGCCCGAATTCGGAAGGAGGAACGGTAAAAGTCCGACGTGCATTGTTACTCCCCACCTCTTGCCCTGGATCGAAAATTCTGTGTTTATGGAAGCATCTATATACACTTTACCAAGTTAACGACCGGGTTTCAAAAAATGACATAATCCGTCTTCTTGAGCAGGAATGCGAAGAACGTTGAAGAATGTTATGTAGGTCAGCCATATTTTCAAAAGAAGGCACTACCGTCCTGGCCACCAACAAAAAAACGGTGCGAGGAGATCATCATTCAAGGATAATGGAGGTAATTTAACGTGAACATAGCGATTATAGGCTGTGGAACGATGGGAATGGCTTACGCGGGCAATCTTGCAGCCATGCCTGGAGTCAAGGTTACGGGTGTTGTAGACATTAACGCCGGGCGGGCGGAGAAGGCTGCAGCCGTGTCCGGTGCGAAGGCATATACGGATGTCGATACGCTCCTTCAGCAGGAAGAGTTGGAAACGGTTGCGATTTGCTTGCCGACCTATCTGCATAAACCGTTTGTCCTGAAGCTGGCGGAGAAGGGACTCCATATCATCTGCGAAAAACCTGCGGCGCTCACGCTAGAGGATGCGCTTGAAATGAAGGCTGCATGCGAGAAGCATGGCGTCCGGTTATTCATCGGGCATGTCGTGCGCTTCTTCCCGAATTATGCAAATGCTTACCGTCAAGCGCATTCGGGCGTGATTGGAACGGCGAAGATGGCCCACTTCAAGCGATACGGCTCCTATCCGAAGGGAATGGACGGCTGGTACAGCAATCATGATCAAAGCGGCGGCGTCATTCTGGATTTAATGATTCATGATATTGATTTTGCCTGCTGGCTGTTCGGCGAAGTAGAGTCCGTCTTCGCTTCCGTGATCAAACGGGAAGAGCCTGAGATGGAATATGCTCAGGTCACGCTTCGATTCAAAAGCAGCGCAATTGCGAACCTAACCGGATACTGGGGTTATCCCGGACCGTTTACAACCCAGTTTGAAATTGCGGGAGACCAGGGGATCATCCGGTTTGACAGCAATCAGGTGCAGTCGCTGGATATCAAGCTTGCCGCCGGACCGTCGGGAGAACAGGCAGCCGTTCAGATTCCTTCAAGCCCCAGCCTCCACGATCCGTATTATGATGAGGTGCAGCATTTCATCAAGTGCATTCAAGACGGCAGCGAACCTAGGGTCAGCGCGGCGGATGCCTGCTATGCGGTAGAAATCGCTTTGGCGGCAGAGCGTTCGGCCCGGACGGGACAGCCTGTGATTATGGGAGGGAATGCATCATGAACAAAATTAAAGTCGGATTTATCAGCTTTGCCCATATGCATGCGGTCAGCTATTTGAATTCCATGCAGAAACGGGAAGACGTTGAGGTGGTCGGCATTGCCGATGAGAATGCGGAGCGGGTACGCCCTTACTCGGTGGAGCGGGGCATTCCGTATTATGCGAATTACGATGAACTATTGGCACAAGATTTGGACGCCGTTGTGATCTGTTCCGAGAATGCCCGTCATGCGGAGATCACGAAGCGGGCGGCGGCTGCGGGCAAGCACGTTCTCTGCGAAAAGCCGCTCGGGCTGTCCGAATCCGAGATGCTGGATATGATTCAGACCTGCAAGGACAACGGCGTGCAGCTGATGACGGCTTTCCCGTGCCGGTTCATTACGTCGGTCCGGCAGGCGAAGGAAGCGATCGACGCCGGTCAGATCGGCGAGATCCTGGCGATGAAGGGAACCAACCGGGGCACCATGCCGGGGGGATGGTTTATCGAGCGCGAGCATTCCGGCGGCGGAGCGGTGCTGGACCATACCGTTCACGTAATGGATTTGATGCACTGGTTTACCGGCAGCGTCGCGGAGGAAGTGTACGCCCATGCGGAAACACTGTTTCATGAAACCGATATTGACGATGCCGGCATGGTCCATGTCAAATTTGCAAACGGCGTTGTGGCTGTTCTTGATCCAAGCTGGTCCCGAAACCGGACCTTCCCGACCTGGGGGGATGTCACGCTGGAGATTATCGGTACCAAGGGCGTGATTAACATCGATTCGTTCGCCCAGAAGAACGATGTGTACAGCGATATCACGGGCAAAGCCGCCTGGAGCTTCTGGGGGGACGATATGGATGAAGGGCTCATTAACAGCTTCGTGGACAGCATTCGGGACGGCAAGCCGGTTGCGATTTCCGGTGAAGACGGATATTATTCGGCGCGGGTGGCACTGGCGGCGTATGAATCGGCAAGCTCGAAACAAACGGTCCGCCTGAAGTAAGGGATTCCCCGCACCTTCCGGTACAGAAACCTAAAGTTCCAGCGGTATCTGTTCCGGGACTGCCTCAGTGGCAAATAGGCGAATCAACGGGTTTTAGCTGCATACCGCACCGCATACCCTAAAAATTCGAAGAAAGGCCTCTTTGATTGAAGAGGTCTTTCTTTTTTGGCAAAAAAGATCAAAAATGACGACGCTCGTTTTGTTATCCTTAGGGGCAAAGGAGGGCCCGCCTTGAACACGAAACAGATCATCCAAAAAAGCATTGCGTATATGGAGCAGCATCTGGAGCAGCCGCTGACGCTGGCGGATATCGCCTCGTATGCCGGATTTTCGCCGCACCATTTTCACAGACTGTTCCGGCGAGAGATCGGCTTGAATATTGCGGACTATTTGAGAAGACGCCGGCTGGCTTTGGCAGCGCAGCTATTGCTCCACACCGAGACGCCGATCATCGATATTTCGCTGCACTGCCACTTTGAGAGCCAGGAGTCTTTTACGCGAGCGTTTAAGAAAATGTACGGCATTCCGCCCGGACGCTACCGGAAAATCTTCTTGCTCCACGCGCAAAGCTCAATCCAAGCCAAGGGAGATGATAGCATGAATCAACAAGCAAACAATCCATCCGCTCTAAAGGGCTGGTTCCTGAGCGGAAGCCACCCGCAGGATTATGAAATGGGAGTCGATCGGACCGTCGTGCACCAAGGTAGCGCATCCGGTTATTTACGCGCCCTGACGCCGATGGATCCCGGCGCTTTCGCCACGATGATGCAGCAGTTCAAAGCCGATAAATACAGGGGGAAGCGGATGAGATTCTCCGGCTTTGTCAAAACCGACAACGTCGCCGAGTATTGCGGCTTGTGGATGCGTATCGACAACCACGCCGAGGACGTGCTCCAGTTCGATAACATGAATGATCGCCGCATCACCGGGAGCACGAATTGGAACCATTACGCCATTGTGCTGGATGTACCGGAGGAGAGCGCCACGATCTCGATTGGCGTGCTCTTGATGGGAGCAGGCAAGGTATGGGTGGACAGCTTCCGATTCGAAGAAGTGGACCCGAGTGTCCCGACCACCAATCTGGACTTTCATTATGAGCTTCTGGACGAGCCGTCTAACCTGTCCTTTGAAGAGTAGAGCGATTTCGTCCGTTGGCACTAGAGGAGAGATCATGGAAGTTACGAAAATCGGGGAGCCTAGATCATTCCCTCAATCACCGTTAAGGATAAGGAGAGCGCAGCAATGAAGGTCATTACATTATGCGGGTCGACCAGGTTCAAGCCTCAATTCCGGGAGGCTGAGGCGGCCCTGACGTTGAGCGGGCATATCGTGCTCAGCGTCGGTTTTTTCGAGCAGAGCGACGGCATCGACATCACGCCGGAGCAGGAGGCGCGGCTTAAGGAGCTGCACTTCCGTAAAATCGACATGTCGGACGAGATCTACGTCATCGATGTGAACGGTTATATCGGAGAGAGCACCCGGGGCGAGATCGAATACGCAAGCTCGCAGGGGAAAGCGGTGCGCTACTATTCCAAGGAGCCGCTGATCCTGCCAGAGGGCTGACGATTAGTGATAGTTGAAGCCGTTAAGGGTCCTCGAAGGGCGAAGGAGTGCAGTCAGGGCGGTAGGCGGAGCGTGAGAGAGGAAGCGGACCTGGGTGAGGATCATACTATAGGCGGAACGATACGACGCGGAGGACTTGCGGAGCGAAAGTTCGGAGACAAGTGAGAGAAGAGAAACAAGAGGAACAAGGGACTCCCCTTACGTACCGCCCTCAAGGGCAGCTTACAGCTTTTTGACTTCTCGAAATCCGGAGCATAACAAAAAGGAGGGCAAGAGATGGAATCTTGCCCTCCTTTATTTCCCCAAACATAGGCAGCGGGATGTTGCAGCTCTTCTTGTGCGCACCAGCGGAGCGGACGAATCGATTCCGTAGAAACGAAGTGTTCGCCTGAAAGCTTTCCGAAGGAAAGCTCGCATCGGAAGCATAGGCTGTCGACGGATTTCCCCTATACCAATGACAATTCGAGAAATTCGTCGACAACAGCGATCGCAGGAACGATACGTACGCGAAGCGTCTCCGGCGCGTGATACTCTCGTATTCTTACAGATAAAGCACAAGCGCAATAACCGCTGCCAGCACAATACGATAAATCGCAAACGGCACCAGCTTGATCCGGTTAATCAGCTTCAGGAAGAAGCGGATCGAGATCAGCGCGAACACGAAGGCCGCCAAGAACCCGGCGATGAAGAACGGCAGTGCATCCATCGTGAAATACTCCCAGTTTTTCAGCAAGGACAGCAGGCTTGCCCCGAACATGATCGGCACAGCCATGATGAATGTGAAGTCGGCCGCTGCGCGGTGACTCATGCCGAGCATGACGCCTCCGGAAATGGTGGAGCCTGAACGGGAGAAGCCCGGCCAGAGCGATAGACATTGAATCAGGCCGACACTGAAAGCCTGCTTGTACGTAATTTGATCGACCGTTACGACCTTCGCTTCCTTGTTCGAACTCATTTTGTCAGCGAGGATCATAAAGATTGCCCCGAGAACAAGGCCGATCAGCACCGTTTCCGTCGAGAACAGATGCTCGTCGATGAAGTCCTCGAACAATACGCCCAGCACGCCCGCCGGAATCAAGCCGACGATCACTTGGCTCAGCTTCAGGCGGCCGGTACCGGCGGGAGCGCCGGCTTCGGGCTTTTTGCGCTTCAGGCCGAGAAGATCAAGAAAGCGATCTTTAAACACGACAACGACCGCGAGGATCGAGCCAAGCTGAATGACGACCTTAAAGGTGTTGGCTACGTATTTCGTAAGAAACTCTTCGGATTTCAGCCACATGTCGTCCACGATGATCATATGGCCGGTAGAGGAAACGGGAGCGAACTCGGTCAGTCCCTCGACGATTCCCAGAATGATTGCTTTGAGGATAGTTATAAAATCCATGACCTGCAGTCTCTCCCTTACTAAAAAATAAAAATGTAAAAATGCAGCGCCGTTAATGATTTATCGCATGAAGAAGCCGGAGGTCGACCGGTCACGCGGACCTCACGTACCATAATTGTTCACATGATGCGATTAAGCGGATTTTCTCCGCTTGCGGAAAAAGATAATCAGGAATGCGATAACGGCCACAGCTATTACAGCATAAGCGATATTGGAGTATACGTCCATGAAGGCGACGATATCTTCCCAGGATTCGCCAAGCGCGGCGCCGACCGAGACCAGAATGACGTTCCAGATCAAGGTGCCGATCGTGGTGAAGAGGAGGAACATGCCGAATTTCATGTTGGACATGCCCGCCGGGATGGAAATCAGGCTCCGGATCAGCGGAATCATGCGGCAGAAGAGCACCGTCCAGTAGCCGTATTTATCGAACCATGCATCCGCTTTGCGGATATCTTCTTTTTTCACACGGAGAATATGTCCCCACCGATCCACAATCTTCTCGAGCCGCTCCACGTCCAGCAGGCGGCCGATACCGTACAGGATGACGGCCCCGACGACGGAGCCGAGGGTCGCAGCAAGAATGACGCCGGGAACGCTGAGCTTGGTATAGGTGGTCATAAACCCGCCGAAGGTGAGGATCACCTCGGACGGAATCGGAGGAAACACGTTTTCCAGGGCAATCATCAGGAAGATCCCGACATAGCCGAATTGCTCCATAATATCCGTAATCCAGTTTTCCAAAAGTTACACCTCTTTCACATAGTTAAAGGCCTGGGAGCGTCGATCGCTGGTCCTCTTAGATCAGGGTCTGCTTCAGCTTGCGCAAATACTGGCTTCGAATGAAGTAGAAGTACAGGATCTGCATCATGAGGAAGCTCAGCAGCACGATACCCATTTCGGCCGCAATGGACAGATAGAAATAGCTTTGCAGCGCGATGAACGCAAAGATGCTGTGCGTGATCGCAAGTCCGATCGGAACGAAAAAGAGCAGAGCCAGCTGTCCGGTGACGATTCGACGAAACTCCCTGTCCGTCATGCCAAGCCGCGAGATGGTGGCATAATGCCTGCGGTCATAGTCAAGATCGGCATACAGGCGGAAATACAGGAAGCTGCCGGCAGCGATAAAAAATACGGTTCCGACGAGCAAAGCGGCAAAAAGCAGCATATTGTACAGGCTATCGCGCAGGGCGAAGAGGGTTCCGCTTACGGTAAGCGCGTAAGGACGGTTCATTTCATAACGGACGGCCCCTCTGGGCGCAAGCTGGGATGCGACGCCCTCCGTCTGCCGGAAATCCTCGATGTAAAAGCCGGTGTACCGTTCTGTCCGGGAAGGAGGGATGCGCTCAAACATGTCATCGCTGATGACCAGACCGCCAAAGCGGTCGTCTCCATCCAGCTTCGGAAGCAAATATTCCGGGACGCCGGCATGCTCCGAATACCCGACCTCGCGCAGCCGGATATCCGTATCCGGAATCTGGTACGATACATGGTGCCGGGTCCGGATATAGGCCCGGTCGTTCTGCGATGCGACAAGGACAAGGGCAGCGTCAGCCTCCAGCGGAGGCTCGTTAAACGGCAGTCCGGCCATCAGGACAGCCTCCTTGTAGTCGGAGAAGGACAGCAGGGTGAGCGGGACCTCCGACCGGGAAGAATCGGGATTGGCTTCGGTATATTTAACGTGAAACGACAACGTTTCAAACGGTATTTTACGTTCATCCAGCTCCTGCCGGATGGTCTGAAGATGCTCCCTCTCGGCGGTGTTTCCTTCCTTGGCGATGTAGCCGATGGCGGCAGGGAAATCCTCGTTAAATTGCTTGGTGAGCACCGGGATGGAGGCGAACACGCCGACCGAGCAGAATGAGACGGCCAGCACGATGGTGACCATGGCAAACATCTGTGCATTGTCCTTCAGCCTGTAGTGCAGGCTGGACAGCAGGATCAGCTTGGTCCGTTTCCAGGTAAATCGGCGGCTGTTCTTCATTCGCCGCACCAGAGCTACGCCAAGCTGCGAATAGAACAGGTAGGTGCCGAGCATCGTCATCAAGGTTACCGGAAACATCCGCAGAGCAAGCGTAGACGCCGTGGTCGTGGCCGCCAGCGTGTAGCTGACGATCAGCAGCACGGCTGCGAGAACGGACAGCCAGGGCGACGTCTTCGGAGCTGTCTTCGGACGCTGCCCGGATTGGAACAGGTCGATGAGCGCCTTGGGCCGCATGAGCCTGGAGGTGAACATTGAAATCACGATGAACAGCAGCACATAGCTGGCGATGGTCAGCCCCAGCGCCCGCAGCGACAGGCGAAACGGCAGGGGAGGCACCCCGAGAAAAGCCGAGCCGGCCATGAGGAACAGCTTGCCGGTGATGATGCCGGACAAGATCCCGGTCGCAATGGCGCTGATGCCGATGATCATATTTTCCAGGAACACCATCTGGTTGAATTGGCGGTCAGTCATGCCGTGCATGAACAAAATGCCGAACTCGCGCTTTCGCGTCTTCAAAAACGCCCCCACTGAATACAGCACGAAGAAGAACGAGAACACGTACATGATCAGCTCGGCGCCAACCATGGCCTGAATAACAACCGGATAGAACATTTGCCGAGAAAGCTCCGGATGAAACAAAAACAGGGAGCACACAAAGAAAATCATGACCGAAAATGCACTGCTCAGGAAGTAGGCTGCATACGTCCGTTTATTCCTCAAGACATTTCTAAAAGCGAATTGTCGAAAGGTCATGGCTTCCTCCTCCCAGCAGGGCGAGCATATCGATAATTTTCTGGAAAAAAGCCTGGCGGTTGTCGCCGCAATACATTTCATTATATAATTGCCCGTCCTTGATGAACAAGACGCGGTCGCAATAGCTGGCGGCAACCGGGTCGTGCGTCACCATCAGCACGGTGGCGGAAGCCTCCCGGCTGGCGGCGGACAAGGTCTGCATGACGTCCTTGGATGCCTTGGAATCCAGATTCCCTGTCGGCTCGTCGGCCAGGATGAGGGACGGCTTTTGAATGAGCGCCCGGGCAATGGCGGTCCGCTGCATCTGCCCCCCGGATATTTCATAGGTGCGCTTGTGCAGGATAGGCTCGATAGCGAGCTGACCGCAGATTCGTTTCAGTTTAGCTTCCATTTCAACTAAAGGCATCCCCTCCATGGTTAGCGGCAGCACGATATTTTCCTCGACTGTCAACGTATCGAGCAGGTTGAAATGCTGGAACACGAAGCCCAGCTCCCGGCGCCGGAACAGTGCCATCTCGGTCCGGTTCAGCAGATGGGGATTGCGTCCGCCGATGATGACCTCGCCCGCCGTCGGCTGATCGATGGTGGCGATCAGGTTCAGCAGCGTCGTTTTGCCGCTGCCGGATGGGCCCATGATCCCGACGAACTCTCCTTTTTCAACCGCGAAGTGAATGTTGTTCAGCGCTTGGAACGCCACTTTGCCTTCGTAGATTTTGGATAGATGCTTGACGCTAAGGATCGGCATAACTTCACTCCTTGTGTACGTTGCTATCATTGTAAAATACCTGCATCCGGCTCCGCCATGTCCGTAACTTACAGTTTCCTTACAACCTTGTAAGGTTTTTTTAGCAAACGGAACGTTCAAAAATAATGCGGACCGTGGTGCCCTCACCCACCTTGGATTCAATCTCCAAAGCATGACCGAGCTTGTCCAGTATCTGTTTCACAAGATAAAGCCCCATGCCTGTCGACTCCTGGAACCGGCGGCCGTTCTCTCCGGTGAAGTAAGGGTCAAAGACGCGCGGCAAGTCGCTTGCGGGAATGCCTATGCCTTCGTCCCGGATTTCCAGCACGGCCTGCTCACCTCGCGCATAGCCGGTCAGATGGACCGTGCCTTGCTCCTTTAGCGTATACCGAACCGCGTTCGTCAAAATCTGCGTGAGCACGAAGGACAGCCACTTCTCGTCCGAGGCGGCCGTCAAGCCGCTCTCGATCCGTACGGCGGGATAGATTCGGCGCCGGATGAACAGCCGTTTCTGTTCGGAGGTTACCCCGCGGACGACCTGCTCCAGCGGCAGCTGCTCAACATAGAAATCATGCTCGAAGGTATCGAGCCTTGCAGTATATAAGACAAGGTCGAGGCCTTTTTTGAGCCGGTCGAGCTCGTCGCCGATGGCGGCGAAGCGCGGGTCGTCATCGTCCTGAAGGATCAGGTGGATGACCGAGATCGGTGTTTTCATCTGATGAGCCCACTGGTTGATAAAGTGGAGATGTCCCTCGATTTTATGCTTATAGTTGTGCAGTTCGGTCGAGTACTGGCGGAATTGGCTGCGCAGAAGCTGCTGCAGGGCTTCGGCAAGCGGCGTATGGGAGGATTCGGCCGAGGATTCGCCGGTAACGGCTTCGCCCGCGATCGGCTGGGCAAGCCGGCGGTAGAAGGAGCGGTTGGCGATATAGCGGAATGCCAAATAGCCCAGCAGCAATAGGAGGCTGATCATGTAGGCGTACAGGACGACCTTGCCGTTGCGGTAGCCGTCCAGCCGGTAGATAAGCGATACGAGCAGCAGCTGGGCGATGTAGACGACGATTAAAGGGCGCTGCTCTTGCAGGAACAGTCTCATGCGTCATCCCTCCAGTTCGGTATGAGGCGATAGCCGCGCCCGCGTACGGTTTGGAGTCCTTCTTGGATGCCAAGCGCCGCCAGTTTTTTGCGAACACGGGTGATGTACACATTTAGCGTATTATCATCAACGAAGGCCTGGTCATCCCAGATTTTCTCAAGCAGGCGGTCACGGCTGACAACCTGCTCGGGCTTCTTCATCAGCTCGTCCAAAATTTTAGCCTCCGTATGGCTGAGCTCGGTATGAGCCTGATCCAGCGACAGGGAGAGACGCTCGACGTCCAGCGTAAGGCCAGAAACGGACAGCGTCCGTTCGTTGTGCCCGGCGGCGTAGGAGCCGTAGGCGCGGCGAAGCTGGCTCTTGATCTTGGCCATGGCGATCTCGTAATCGAACGGCTTGGTAATGTAATCGTCCGCACCGTTTTCAAGCGCCATCACTTGGTCCATCTTGCCGTCGCGGGCCGAAATGAAAATAATCGGGCAGGTGGAGAGGCTGCGGAACTGACGGCACCAGTAATAACCGTCGTACTTGGGCAGATTGATATCCAACAGCACGAGATGGGGATCGAAGTCCTCGAATTGATCGCGGACCGTTTCGAAATCATCCACGGACTGGGTCGTATATCCGAATTTATGAAGATGCTCTTTCAGCAGGCTGACGAGACGGGTGTCGTCCTCAACAATCAAGATTTTGAACATATCGATAAAATTCCCTTCAATTGACATTGTACTAACGTCTGTTATTGTACCAAATTGTCAGGTTACAGGGAAAAGCAAAGGGACTGTCCAACCGGATTTTTTGGAAATGAAAAACCCTGAAGACAGCCCCTATGCAGGCTCGAAGTATGGCCACCAGGCCTCACGAGCGCAAATACGAAGAACGATGGAGATTCTCTCGCTTCGGTCCCTATTCCGCCGGCCATTCCGCGCGAAACGCAGTTCCCTCACCGAGGGTGCTGGCGACGGACAAGCTGCCGCCGTGCGCAGTCATGATGGAATGGGCAATGGCCAGTCCGAGTCCGGCCCCGCCCTGGATGCGGGCTCTTGAACGATCAATGCGGTAAAAGCGCTCGAACAGATGGGGAAGATGCTCTTCCGGAATGCCGGGCCCATTATCGCTTACGATGAGCACGGCGTGATCTCCTTGCTGCTTCAAGGCTACGGTAATAGCGCCATCGATCGGGTCGGTGTGCTGGACCGCGTTTTGAAAGAGGTTGTAGATGACCTGCTTCAACTTGTCGGGGTCGCAGCGGCCTTGGACAGGAAGGGGCTGAAACGCTACGGCTCTGTTCTGGGCGAGCATTCGCAAATGCGGCTCCATTTCGCGGAGCAGCAGATCCAGTCTTGCGTGTTGAACCTGAAGCTTCGGCCTCTGGTCAAGCTTGGCCAGCAGCAGCAGATCCTCGACCAGCTTCTTCATTCGCCGGGATTCCCCGTGCATGCTGGACAGCGCCGCATGCAGCTGTTCCGGGTGATCGGCCGCCCCGCGCAGCAATACTTCCAGGAAGCCGTGTATGGAGGTAAGCGGCGTTCGCAGCTCATGCGAAGCATCGGCAACAAACCGCCGCATGTGCTCTTTCGCCTCCCGTTCGGCTTCGAAAGCATGCTCCAGCCGTTCGAGCATGCCGTTGAACGACTCGGCCAGACGGTCGATTTCCTGCTGGCCTTGGGCTGCCGGAAACCGTTCCGCCAGATTCCCGGCATCGGTGCGCTTGACCGTATCCACGATCCGGTTCAGGGGCAGGAGCGTCCGGCGAAGCAGAGGCAGATACAGCGCCACGCCCCCCGCCATCGCGAGAAAGGCGAGCAGAGCGAAGATGACCAGCTGCCGCATCAGCACGGCATGCAGCGCGTCCGTGTCGATCCCGAGCTGAAGCAGGCCGGTGGGGGATCCCGGAGTTCCCAGCGGCCGGAATACGATCAGCTGCTCGTTGCCATCGGCATCGTCGACAACCTTGTATTTCACGGGCCGGTGCTCCTTGAACTCCTGAAGGATTTGACTATAGGTATCTGGTGATAGCTTGGGAGCGGACCGTCCGCTGCTATCCGAGGACAGATCGGTATGGCTGCCGTTCGTTTCTATTCGGGCAAGCGACATGTTCGGCAGAAACATCAGAGGTCTCTCCGAACGCGGCGGAGATGTCCAGCCCTTGCCTGCATGATCCGCCGTATCCTTCGAACCGCCTGTCATTTCGTTCTCCGTATTGTCGGCGCCGGGGCCGGATATCGCTTGCCGCGCGGCGTTCCCAAGATCCGGATCCCACAGCTCCCTTGGGATCGAGCGAAGCTGCAGGGCCAGCGCTTCCGCCTGGTTCTGCAGCATGGCGTTCTTCATCCAGACATATTGCAGCATGCCGATCAGAATCAGCAGCACCGCGAGGACAATGAGGGATCTGGACAGCAGCTGCATGCGCAGCGATCTAGGCCCTTTGAGCCGCAGCCGTCGCTTGGTTTGCTGGCTCATGGCAGGTCCACGCGGTATCCCGCCCCGCGCAGGGTCCGGATGATGCGATGCTCCTTGTCCCCCAGCTTCTCACGCAGCGATCGGATGTACACTTCCACGATATTATCCTCTCCGCCGAAATCATAGTTCCATATGATATTCAAAATATTCGTCTTGCTAAGCACGGTGCCGTGCTTGGTTACAAGCAGCTTCAGCAGCTTATATTCCGTAGGCGATAGCCCGAGGGCCTCTCCGCGAAAAGCGATTTCCTTCTTGCGATCGTCAATGACAAACGGCCCCAGCCGGATTTCTCCGAGCAGGCTGGGGAACTGATTTCGAAGCCGCGCCTGGATGCGGGCAAGCAGCTCCTCGAAGCTGAACGGTTTGGCCATATAATCATCGGCCCCGATCGAGAGTCCTTTGACGCGGTCATCGATTTCATCCTTCGCCGTCAGCATGATGATCGCAATGTCCGCTTCTTCCTCCTTTAACCTGCGGCACACCGTTAGACCGTCGGTTCCGGGCATCATGACATCAAGAATAATGACATGCGGCTGATAGCTGTGCACGGCCGCCAGCGCGCTTTCCCCGTCAAACGCCGTCTTTACATCAAAGCCCTCATTGCGTAATCCGAGCTCCAAAAATTGCAGGATATGCGGCTCGTCATCGACGAGCAATACGCGAATTCCGTTGAATGATTCCATCTCTTACAGCGCTCCCCTATCTGTTAGCTAAAGCCTATCATAAGTAGTCTAACTGAAGCCGAGCTGAACCTAACCTGAAAAAAAACTAAAAAATCGACTGCTGCATTAAAACGGAGACAGGGAAAAATAGGATGTTGATATATAATCTGTTATCAGCGATGCTATCTTGAAGTCGAGATGATCTGGGCAAGTCACCTGTTCATAGGGAATTTGCGGGATAGGTTAAAGGGGGAGACTGAACATGATAGGCAAAGTATATATGCCGGAGAACTATGGGAAAGGCTCTTTAGACGGAGGAAGAATTGCCGAGCTGAAGCCGATCGGCCTCTCAGGGGAAGGGTCAGCCGTGAATCGTGTCGGGCCGATATTCTACTGGTCTTGGTTTCGTTCGCCTATCGAAGGCACTGTGGGAGAACATCCTCATCAAGGATTTGAAATCGTAACGTATATGATACAGGGCACTGCGGTGCATCAGGATTCGCAAGGCCTGCGCGGCGAAACGGGAGCCGGAGGCCTGCAGCTGATGAGAGCGGGCTCGGGGCTGAAGCATGAGGAGCATTATACCGGACCGGATGCGGAAGGCTTTCAAATTTGGCTTGAGCCTTATCTGCGCGATTCGCTGAAGCAGAATCCGGCCAGCCGGCAGTATCGGCAGGACGTGTTTCCGGTGAATCGAATTCAGGGGGGCTCGGTGACGACGTTAATTGGCAGCGGTTCCCCGGTCGACGTATCGGTGGATGCAAGGATGCTGGATATTCAGATTTTAGCCGGACATGAAGCCAAGTATGAATTGAAGCCCGGAAGGTATGCTGCCGCATTGACGGTTCGGGGGAAGGGCAAATTCAATTCAGGAGAGGACGAGCTGGTTTTCCATCATCGGGACTTTGTAGTCATGAAATCAGAGGAGGGAGAATGGCTGACCCTTAAGGCTCAGGACAATCTGCGCATGATTCTTATCGATGTGCCGGAAGATCCTGGATACCGGCTGTACGCCAAGAGGCCATAAAGCCCTAAAGATTACAAAATTGTAGTGGAATAAGATATAAGTCGTGCGATAAACTAGAGTTTGTCTGATAGGAAAACGATCGGACAAGCTCTGATTTTATCCCTTCCGCATTCGAATACTACCGTAAGAATAAAGACCCATCATACCGAAGAAACGTTAGTGACGCTTCCGGTGCATGGGTTATTTTGGCATTTATTTCTTCAAATATGTGTTATTTATTCAAAATACAGGTCTAAAAAGCGACTAAAGTCCTCCTCTTTACCAATACTTGGCATGCTGTTTTATGAAAATAGTTGCATGCGTCCCGAGACATAGCCTGTCTATAATGATTGCGGGATCACGAAATATGACAATTTCGTCATTCCTAAAATCAAACGAGACGGGGGAGATTCATATTTTCTCGAAAACAAGTGTTAAAAGATTGATGGCCGGAGCACTACTGTCAGCAGCTGTTCTTGGTTCTTACGGATATGGGTCTGTGAATGAGGTTGCTGCTGCAAGCGTGCAGTCTGCAGCTAGCGGCGTAGCGAATGCGAATGTATATATGCGCAGCCAGCCTTCGACGTCGGGCAAAGTGCTTGACCGTGTCTATAAAGGCGACAGCGTTCAAATTCTGGGTGTCAGCTCGGGATGGTATAAAATTAAAAATTCGGACGGCAAACAAGGGTATGCTTCTTCCAAGTTCATTACCCAGAAAAGCGGCTCCTCAAACTCCAATTCCGGAAGCGGTTCGGAAAGCGCTGCCAAGCCGTCCGCCAATGC
Organism: Paenibacillus sp. FSL M8-0142; assembly: GCF_038597315.1. Lineage (NCBI taxonomy): Bacteria > Bacillati > Bacillota > Bacilli > Caryophanales > Paenibacillaceae > Paenibacillus > Paenibacillus sp. FSL M8-0142. The sequence goes on along the minus strand of NZ_CP152008.1, from coordinate 5,839,086 downwards.
CAGTGTTGAAAAAGTCATCAGCGCAGGCATGAAGTACCTGGGTACACCATACGAATTCGGCTCCAACCGCAGCTCAACCAAGACCTTTGACTGCTCGGCATTCGTCCGCCGCGCATATATGGACGGAGCCGGCATTACACTCCCGGGCAACTCCCGGACTCAAGGCCAATGGATCAAGGATAAAGGAACCGATGTATACAACATCAGCCAATTGAAGCGGGGCGACCTCGTGTTCTTTATGAGCTACAGAGGCTCTTCGGTATCCGCGTATGCCGGTGTAAATAAAGCAACTCAGCGAATTACGCACGTAGCGATTTACTTAGGCGATAACAAGCTGCTGCATACGTACTCCAAAAAATCCGGAGGCGTCCTGGTAGGCGAGTTCAGCAGTTCCTGGAAGAACCGCTTCCTCTATGGCGGCAGCGTACTGTAACACCAATATGAATCGTCATATCTTTATCATATGTGTCTGACAATAGGGCCGTTCCTTGAATGGATGTTCGTATCCAAGAAGGGGCGGCCCTGCTGTGCGTAGGGAAGGCATAAGACGGGTATTTGCAATTGAAAGCCGTATTCAGTATGGTGTACATAACTTTCATTGCATCAGAGGCTATACACCACATGAACAGGAGTGATCAGAAAATGAATGGCGGACAGCGTTCCAACATCAAGCCGGGACTTGAGGTGGATATCGTATTGAAGCAGGATCAGCGAACAGGGAAGCTTACACGCGGCGTGGTTAAGGACATATTGACCAATTCTCCCAGCCACCCGCACGGCATCAAGGTTCGGCTGCAGGATGGACAAGTCGGGCGCGTTAAACATATCTACGAGCCGTAAACGCCTCGGCCCATGGGCCGAGAAAGATTCTTTAAATCGATGATGCACAGCGTCTTACCGATGATGGCCATTCGTGGTCCGGTTTTTGGTGCAGGCCCGCGTTGCCGCTTGAAAGTCCTTGAAAGTCCCTCATAGAGTTCACGATATGGTCATGTGAAGCTAAGTTTGGAAGCCGTTATTGGAGCTCCTCCATGTGGGAGGGATTTCCAAAAACGGTTTTTTTTAATTGAGCATGCAACATTGTTCCCGCTTCGGCCGTCTGGAGGTTGAGGTGATCAAATATGCGAAAATACCTGATAGCTGCGGCTATTGTGATGCTATTTATAACGGGATGCGCCCAGAAAGGAGAACCTGCGCCTGCCAAGCCTGAGCCTGCCTCAGATCAAGCAGTCCGGCCCAGCCGTACCGAAATGAAGGAAGGGGATTTCGTCTACCGACTGGTCAGCGAAAGCGAGCGTTACGGTCAAGGAGAGAAGCTAAAGATTTATGCAGAGCTTGAATATGTCGGGGAACAGGATGAGATTACCATTGGCCATGCCGCCTCTCCTTTCTATTTTCCGATAAAGGAGCTGACCCGAAATTACAGCATTGACTATATGATGAACGAGCCGTACATTACAACGACCCTGAAGAAGGGGGAGCTGTTGCGGGAGGATTATACAGGCAGCGGAGGTTATAGCGAACAGGATACGAAGGATTATCAAAATTTCATACGTTCCTTGAAGGATGGATTTCCCGAGGGACGTTATGTCGTGTATGGCTCGGCTGATTTCGTGATTCACCCGGCCGAAGGAGAGACGGGCGAAGAACCCGAAAAGTACAAGATTCAGGCGGAGATTGAATTTGAGGTAAGCCCGTAAGCAAGGCGGCGGGGGTGGACCGGAAGAAGGTTATATCGAAGTCTAGACTTAAAATAAGGGGCTCCCGGGTCGAGAAGAACCTTGAGGGAGCCCCTTATTTGTCTCGTGCTTAAAGGCTTATTGGAAGCCTTGATGTGTATTCGGGAAGCCTTGGCCGAAGGTAGGCTGGATATGCTGGGCTTGATTAGCCCGCGCCGAATATTCCACTTGCTTCACCAGCTGAGAGATTTGCTGGAACTGCTGAATCGCTGTCTGGTGCCCTTGCAGCGCGGACTGGATCATTTGCGTTGCTTGACGCTCGCGTTGTGCAAGCTCTTCCAGTCTGGCGGCGTTCTGCTGCTCCTGCTGCATCATCTGCTGGTACATGGCGGAAGCTTGCTGCGTTTGCTGCGTCAGCTGCTGCAGCAACTGCTCACACTGGCGGATTTGCTGCGAAATTTGCGTGTTGTTCGTTGAATACATGCGCGTATTCCTCCTCAAGAGTTTGTAGGTATGAACCCTTGATTATTGTGCGGAACAACACGGGGAAACATCCGGTCTACAGGGATAGAGAGCCTTCCAATATGTGGACGAATTCCTCCAGGAACTGCTGATCCTCTTGATCGAATCTTCCCTTCAACGGACTGTCGATATCCAGAACACCGTAAAGCGCTCCGTCAACGACGATCGGAACGACAATTTCGCTGTTGGATGCGGCATCGCACGCAATATGTCCCGGGAATGCATGTACATCCTCTACCAGGACGGTGGATTGCTTGGCAGCGGCGGTTCCGCATACGCCGCGGCCCATCGGAATCCGGATGCAGGCCGGCAGACCCTGGAAGGGACCGAGCACCAGCTCCTTGCCGTCATAGAGGTAGAAGCCGACCCAATTGGTATCTGTTAAAAAATGCTTCAGCAAGGCCGAGGCGTTTGAGAGATTGGCAATCGCATTGGGCTCGTCATGAATCAATGCCTTCAATTGTTGAAGGACCTGGGCGTACTGCTCGCTCCGGGTACCCTCGTATGGCGTATTTTGAAACATCGTGTTCCCCGTCCTTCCTTAATCATGTTATCGTTCACTCACGATAGTATAAGTATAAGATATTCGTCAAGCATTGGCATCCGGTCCGGGCCGTATCGATCAGAATCCGCTGATTCCCCGCACCTTCCGAGGGGTAATGAATGACAGAATAGGTGCCAACCTAATGTCAAGGAGGAGAGGATCAGAATGCGTGCAGACGTACAAAATTTGTTTATCGGTATTCACATGCTATATCACGCTCACGAACGGGACCTTACCGTCAGCGAAATGCAGCCCGAGCTCGAACGCCACGGGTATAAGGTTGGTGACCGGGAGGTCAAGAATGAGCTTGAACGCTTGACGCAGGAAAATTTCCTGACGGCTCATGGGGATGCATATAGTCTGACGGGGGCTGGCATCGAAGAATTCAAAGAGCTTCAGAGCAAGCTGAAGGAGCTCTGCAACGAGGTGCTGAAGCCGGTCAACGCGAAGAAAGCGGACACCATGGCTTAACGGACGGCTCCCCTTTTTCGAAAAAAACATGAAAGCAGCCCTGGATGATGGTCAGGCCTAGGCCGACGCGGGGCTGCTTTTTTGATTGCATGCTCCGTAATTCAAGATGTCTACACGCTTTCAAGCGAACGGTCCATCGGTACGGCGCTCATTTCTGCTTGATGCAGCCGGGGCTGCGGGCTGGCCTGGGGTTGACCCATATACTCCCGCAGAAACGATTGGACTCCGTCTCTGTAGCCTTTCGGGTCAATATGATAGGCATTGGCATGAATAGCTCCTTCGACAAGCAGCAGCTTCTTCGGCTCAGGCTTCGCCTCATACATTTCAAGACTCATCCGGGTTGGCACGTAATTGTCCTTCGCCCCATGAATAAACATGACGGGCAGCGTGCTTTCCCGCACTGCGCGAATCGGGCTGACCTGATTTAGGCTAAAGCCGGCTTTCCGCCGTATTCGGGCATCGACCCAGGATAGGAAAGGTCTGGCCGGGATTTTATTAAGCGAGGACAGCTGATGGCGGATGAGGTCCGTCAGGTCGGAATAGGGACAATCCGCTATGACAAGCTTCACTTGCGGATCCGCAATCGATAAATATTCCAGTACGGTGCCTCCGCCAAGGGATTGCCCATGCAGTCCAACGGCTATATCCTTCCCGTATTGTGAGGTAAGCCAGCGAATCCATGCCTGGATATCGTATTTTTCATAATATCCATACGTCGTGTATCGGCCTTCGCTGAGGCCGTGACGGCGCTGATCAATCAGCAGCACATTGTAGCCTTCCTCCGTGAACATATCGATAAACTGGGTGGATACCGCCCGGGAACCGGTATACCCGTGAACGATGAGCATCCAGTGCTTAGAGCCGGGATTCGCTTCGATGGATGCGCCGCACAGCTTCAACCCGTCAAAGCTGGTTATGTTCACCTCTTGTTTGCTCAGCGAATCATACTTTTCACGCGTGTACAATCCCGCCTGCTCAAGGACGGTGAACAGCTTCAGGTCATTTTTGACTTTCATCCGCGTGATTTGGAGATATCCGATCTCCGTGATGGCTGCGGCGATAAGAGCAACAACGATCAGAACGACTAAAGTAATATACATATCGAATATCCCTCCTCTGTTCTATGCTGATGAACGGGGGATGCTACGCATATTGACGGATGCCTCCCGAATCCATCAATATAGATAGCATCGAAGCCTTCATGCGGATGTTTGCACATCCCGGGCCAAAGGAATCTTAAAGCTATACATCTTTAATACACGCAGTTAGTATCACCGAAAACGTTAAATACAAGTCAGCATTTTTGTAAAGGGGTGGACGCGGTGTATGCATGTGAAGGTCATATTCCGGAGCTCGCGGGCGATCGGGTCCGGCTCCGCAGGCTTACTGAGGATGACGCTGCGGATATGCTCCGGTGCTGGTCCGATCCAGATACGAGGAAGTTTACCGAGCTGCCGGCTATGCACGCGGCAGCGGATGCGGCGGCGCTCATCGCATGGCTAAACGCCATGTCGGAAGAGGAGGATGCGCTCAGGTGGGGCATTGAGCTTACCGGCTCCGGACGGGTCATTGGCAGCTGCGGACTGAACCAATGGCAGCTGGCTGGGGCGTACCGGGGGGAATTCGGCTGCGAGCTGGCTAGCGATTGTCAGGGAAAAGGCTTTATGACGGAAGCAGCCGAGCTTGCGATGAGGTTTGCTTTTCAAGAGATGGGCCTGAATCGGATCGAAGCCTTTGTTCAACCGGGCAATGCGCGAGCGGTACGGTTTTTTGAGCGTTTAGGCTATACGCTGGAAGGCGTATTGCGGGAGTACCGGCATACCTCCACGGGATATGTAGATGCAGTAGTTTTTTCAATGTTGAAAAGGGATTGGAATCATCGCAAGGGAGAGGTTGGATAGGCATGTTGATTCAGTACAGGAGGGGAAGCTCTCTCCTTCATCGATACGATCCGTTAAGCAAGCTGGTCATTCTGCTGTGTACCGCGGTCATCGCCATGATGCTGGACCAGGCCTGGCAGCAGGGGGTGTTTCTGCTTCTATGCATCGGCACGGCGCGATTCGCCGGGCAACTAACCTGGAGAAGCTTGCTTCTGGGCATCCGGCTGATTGCCGTCGTGGCTATCCCGTATTTCATCTTGACCGGCTTGACGGTGAAGGGGGAAACCGTGTGGATGCAATGGAGACCTTTGACGATTACGACCGAAGGGCTGAATGCCGCGGGAGCGATGACGCTTCGGATGTTTACGCTGTTTTTATCCTCGATGGCTTATATCGTTACGACCGACCCGCGGGAGCTGGTGGCAGAGCTGAATCGCAGGCTTGGCGTTCCGTACCGTTTTGCCTTCGGCATTTCCGCCGCGCTCACGTTTATTCCGCTCTTGGAGCAGGAGGGAGCACAGATTCGGGCAGCTCAGCAGGTTAGGGGACACCAGCCTCCCAAGGGGCTCATGAGCCGAATCCGCTATGTGCTGGCATTCGTATCATCCGTGCTGTTAAATGCGCTGCGGCGGGTTCAGCAGACAGCCGGCGCAATGGAGGCCAAGGGCTTTGGAGCAAATCCGGACAGAACGTTTCGCCAGACGGTTAACATTTCGCCGATGCATGTAATTTCTGCATTCGCCTACGTCTTGTTAACGGCATTATTGGGGTGGATTGTTTAAATTGTTAACCGGATTATATTAAAATGTGGTTGACGATAAGCACGGATATATGCAAAATATGACTTAGCAAAGCGTCCAGCTTGGCCGAAATCTGTAGTCTAGCAGCTTAATTTTCGGACTAGCATATTCGGTTGGCTGCGGGACCCCTGTGAACCCTATCAGCTCGCGCTGGCCGATTTGGACGGTACCTAAGGAGGATTAATTTTGAATCATTCATCAACGAATCGAAAATGGTTTGCATTCACGACCCAGGAAATTATTCTGATGGCGATGCTGGCTGCGGTCAACGCCGTCATCACCGTGTATATCGGGCCGGTCAACAAGCTGCTGAGCAGCCTTGGCGGACCGATCGCGACATCGACGACCACGGGCATCTACATGGTGTACGGCCTGTTGGCTTATTACATCATCCGTAAACCCGGAACGGCGGTTGTCACTTATGCGATCGGAGGGACGATCCAGGCCATGACGGGAACGGTTTACGGCATTGCGTCATGCTTTGTCGCCGCCGCATGCTACATGGTCATCGCGGAGATTATATTTGCGGCTGTGCGTTACCGGAATTGGAGCACGGGTGTGCTTATGCTGGTCGGCGGCGCGATGGTGCCGCTCTGGTTCGTGTTTGCCGCGAATATGTTCGGCTACACGGCATGGCCGATCGGTGTTCTGGGGATTGCGCTGGTTGTGCGGATCCTGAGCGGCATCTTCCTGTGCGGCCTGCTGACGAAAGTGCTGGGCGAAGCTTTGGCGAAGACGGGGCTGCTGCGCAGATTTGCCGTCAGCGCGAAGGGATGATTCGCTTGATCGGAACGAAGGTGGAGTGCCGGGACGTCGGTTTTATGTACGACGGCGAGGAGCGGCCGGTCCTGCATCAGCTTAGCTTCACGGTGCAGCCGGGCGAGTGGACGGCCGTGATCGGGGCAAGCGGAAGCGGCAAATCCACGCTGTGCCAGCTGCTCAGCGGTCTTCTTCCGCGAAGCGGGGGCGGAACCCGGGAAGGCGTTCTGCTGCTGGACGGGATGGATCCTGCCTCAGCCCCGCTCGCCGATGTTACGGAGGCGATGGGGGTGCTGTTTCAGGATCCCGATGCGCAGCTTGTCCAGGGCATCGTCGAGGATGAGGCAGCATTCGGGCCGGAGAACCTGCGGGTTGCGCCGGAAGAGATCGAGCGGCGCATCGCGGCCTCCTTGACCGCGGTCGATCTGCTGGACCGGCGGTCCGATCCGGTGCGCAGCCTGTCCGGCGGACAGCGCCAGCGCACCGCCATTGCCGCGGTGCTGGCGCTGCAGCCGCGGCTGTACGTCTTCGACGACGCCTGCGCGAGCCTGGATACGGCTGCGCAGGCGAGATTCCTGCAGCTGTGCCAAGCGCTGCAGGGCGAGGGCCGGACGCTCATTACGGCGTCCGGCCGCTTTGACGATGCCGCGCGCGCCGCGCAGCGCGTCATCGTCCTGGACGGTGGCACCGTCGTGCTCGACGGGCCGCCGGAGGAGCTGCTGCGCCGCTGCGGGGAGCAGCTGGCGCAGCTGGGGCTGCTGCCTCGCCCCGCAGGGGAGGCAGCTGGCGGCGCGGCCGCGCGGGGCGCCGTGGCGCCGCAGGTAGCTCGCGGCGGAGCCGCCCCGCCAATCGCCGCGCCTGTCACGGCGCCAGCGGAAGATGCCGCAGGCATGCAAGGCGCCGCGTCACAATCGGCGTCGGCTGCGCCCACCACCGCGGCCGCGCCAAATCCGCCCGCCGCAGCACCCGCAGCCAGGCCCCCTGAGCCGCTGCTCGAGCTGCGCTCGCTCCATTACAGCTATCCCGGCGAGCGGGAGGCGCTCAGCCCTGTCGATGCCGTTCTGGAGCCTCGCAGCTGGGCGCTGCTGACGGGAGAGAACGGCTCGGGCAAGACGACGCTGAGCCGTTTGATCATGGGCCTTTTGCCTGCGCCGAAAGGGAGTATTCTGTGGCGGGGGGAAGATCTCACCGGGATTCCGGTGCATCGCCGGGCCGAGCGGATCGGCTATGTGTTCCAACAGCCCGAATATATGTTTACGGCTCCGAATGTCTGGGAAGAGCTGGTCTACAGCCTGCATGGCGGACTGTCTGCAGCCAAGCGCCCGGAGCTGACAGACGCCGAGCGGAGCAGAGCGAACCATCTGCTTGAAACGGCAGGCTTAGCCAAGCGCCTTCATATGTCCCCTTATCTGCTTAGCCAAGGAGAGAAGCGGCTGCTCAGCATGATCAGCCAAATGATCCTTGCCAGGCCGCTTTATATTTTGGACGAGCCGACCTCCGGCATGGACTATGCCGCTATGGAGCGCATCGTCCAGCTCTGCCGGTTTGTCATTGACGAGGGCGCTGCGATCCTGATGATTACGCACGATCCGGACATCATGCGGCCGTACGCCGATTCCGTGATTCATCTTCGGGGCAGAAACCAAGAAGAGTCTGTGCATATCCCCAAGCAGCATTTATAATAGAAATATTACATGTGCGAAAAGCGCTCCTGCATTTTTGGGAGGCGCTTTTTATACTGTTGTCAGCTCTTTTTCGCATATCCTTAATCGCCGGGGGATGGGCGCCCTGGGGCGGGCGGTCAAGAGCTGTTCAAAGTAAAGGGGACGAAGGATACGTGAATGCACTGAAACAAAATAAGCGGGGCTATATCCTGGTCGGTATTTTGCTGTCGACCTTTATGGCCGCGATCGAAGGAACGGTTGTCGGTCCTGCAGGACCGGCGATTATTAGCAGCTTCGGCAGTGTTAGTCTAATGAGCTGGATCTTTACGGCGTTCTTGCTAACGATGGCCGTCACGACGCCGATTTTCGGCAAGGTTAGCGATCTGTACGGGCGAAAGCCGGTATTTCTGTACGGCTCCCTCATATTCCTGGCGGGGTCGCTGCTGTGCGGCCTCTCGCAGAGCATGACGCAGCTCATTATTTTCCGGGCGATCCAGGGGATTGGGGCCGGGGCGGTTATCCCCGTGACCTTTACGATTATCGGGGACATCTACAACCTGGAGGAGAGAGGGAAGGTTCAGGGAATGATCAGCTCCGTATGGGGCATTTCTTCCCTGATCGGTCCATTGATTGGAGGATACTTTGTCGACTTTCTGTCCTGGCACTGGATTTTTGTATTCCATATGCCGTTCGGCGTTGTTTCCATCTGGTTGATTCTCCGCTATTTCCGGGAAGATCGTACAGCCCGCCAGGTTTCGATTGATTATACCGGCGCGGCATTGTTTGCGGTCGGCATGACGGCGCTTCTCTTCGCGCTGGCTGTCGGAGGGGGAGAGGGCTATTCCTGGACATCCCCGATGATGCTCGGCCTTATCGGAGGTTCCGTGGTGCTTCTCATTGCCTTCTTGATCGTAGAGAGCCGCGTAAAAGAGCCGATGCTGCCGCTGAATTTATTCAAGATCCGGGATATTTCCGTGTCCACGCTGGCGAATATTCTCGTAAGCGCACTGATCATCGGATTAACCACTTATTTGCCGCTATGGATTCAAGGCGTCAGGGGAGGCAATGCCACCTTGTCAGGTCTGTCGCTGGCTCCGATGTCCATCGGCTGGCTGATCGGATCGGTGATCGGGGGACGCCTGATCGTGAAGACGGGATCCCGCAAAACCGCTTTGATCGGTGTCGTTTTTCTCATCATCGGGGCCGTCGGGCTGGCATTTATGCATAAGGAGACGGCACTCGCCCTGCTGCTGACGTTTACGTTCATTTACGGGCTGGGCTTCGGGTATATTTCGACATTGTTTCAGATTATTGCCCAGTCATCGGTCGGTTATCAGGTGCGGGGAGCCTCGACGGCGCTGAATTCCTTTATCCGGACCTTTGGCCAGACGGTTGGCGTTGCGGTGTTCGGATTATGGGTGAATGCCGGGATTGCAAACCGGCTTGCAGCTGAACCGGATGCGGTCGGCATTACCAGTGACGATATTAACAAGCTGCTTTCTCCGCACGGGACGGCGGAGCTTCCGGAGGGAGCAGGCGGATTGCTGAGCGGCATTTTGGAAGGAAGCTTGAACTCTTTGTTCATCGGCATGGCCGTCATGGCTGTTGTTTGTATGCTGATTGTAGCGGCCTTCCGCAATGCGCCTCCTCAGCCTGAGGATGAGACCGACGGAGAGGCGTCACCGGGGAACTGACCACGCGGCTGTTTCATTAACATAGACACAGACTGAATTTGCATGAGCGAAATGTCCGATGGATGTATTCATAAAATGTTCGTTAGGACTTTTTAAGATGCGGCTATATTAATCATTGAAAAATACGAAGAACCCTGTCTCCCATGGAGGACAGGGTTCTTTCCTATGTTGTCCTTTTTTCAGGACACTACCGACGTGCCGAAGAATGGGCTTGCTTCGCATATTCCCCCATTTTTCGAAGGAGCCGGATGAGCTGGAGCTTCTCCTCTTCATTTAACCCTTCCAGCGCATATAAGATCTGGCGTTCATGCTCAGGATAAAGCCTCTGCATAAGAGCTTCGCCTTGCGGGGTCAGCTCGGCATAGATCACCCGTCGGTCCTCGGGGCAAGGGCTGCGCCGCACGAGCCCCTTCTCTTCGAGTCGGTCGACGACATAGGTCACGTTGCCGCTCTGCAGGAGCAGCTGGGATCCGATCTGCTGAATAGGCAGGCGGCCTGCATTATGCAATATTTCCATGACGGCAAAAGACGTCGGGTTTAAGCCTTCGGTTTTACCGCCGTTTACGACATGCTCGCTCACGCTTTTGAACGAGTTGGCAAGCACTTTGTAAAGGCTCATCGCCAGCTGAGTCTTTCGATCCATGGATACCTTCATTAATTTTCCCCGCCTTTAACTTGGATATGACATGTCCACCATAATTCCTTCAAATCTAAGATTACTCGAATCACAGGCCGTTGAAACATGCGATTTGTCACAGTCCAATAAAAATATTTTCAATATCCGGCCCGGTGCCCTGCTACGTCTCCGGTCCGAACGGCCAATCAGAATGGATCCTCTTGCAACGAATTCCATCCCTTTACGTATTACCTGAAATAGGAATTCAAATGGATGGGGGATTTACGAGATGGAAATGATACGGGAGAATCATGAATCACAACCAGACCCCGTTCTCGCCGTGAACATTCAGGAAGCCGGATATGAGCCCGGGCGGCCGCGGATACGCGATATCTCGTTCCGGGTCGCTCCCGGCGAGCTGCTCGGGCTGATCGGCCCCAACGGCGCAGGAAAGAGCACGACGATCAAAGCGGTCCTTGGTTTACTGAAAGATTGCAAAGCCGAAGTCAAGATTGCCGGCGATCCGCCAAGATACGCATATGTCCCGGAGCAGCCCGTATTTTACGAGGATTTGACGCTTTGGGAGCACCTGGACCTGGCTGCGGCCGCATATGGGATCGACGATGGACGGTTCGAGGAGCAGGCGGAGACGCTTCTACGGCAGTTTGGCATGGAGTCGGTACGTCATGAGCTCCCCGGAGGCTTCTCCAAAGGGATGAAGCAGAAGATGATGCTCATGATCGGCTTCCTGTCCAAGCCGGATGTCTATATTGTGGACGAGCCGTTTATCGGACTTGATCCAAGGGCAACGAGGGATTTTCTGAACCTGCTTTTGGAGGAGAGGCAGCGCGGGGCAGGTGTACTGATGTCCACCCACGTCCTAGATACCGCGGAAAGAATCTGCGACAGCTTTGTCCTCATTTCACAAGGTCAAGTAGCGTCACAGGGAACACTGGATGACATCCGGCTCGCAGCGGACCTTCCGGGTGCCTCTTTGTTTGACTGCTTCGATGCACTGACATGAACGGGGAGGAGGACATGATGGTACGGTCGCGACATGTGAAGAACCCGGGCTCCCTGTTCTGGACAAGAGTACGATCCCATTGGAAGCATCAGCGTGCAAGTCTCGCTACCGTGGCAGATTGGACGGTAATGCTGTACATCATTGTGCCGGGTCTGCTGCTTGGCGGAGGGCTTTATCGGGAGCTATGGACAAGACCGATTCCCGTCTGGGTTGATTATATCCCGGTGCAGGGAGCTGCTTCGCTTCTGCTGCTGATGTTCTTCGGCAGGGTGCTGCTGTTTCTCGAGGAGGCCGACGTGCTGTTCCTCCGCCAGCATCCGCAATGGATCAAGGGCTTGATGGTCCGCGGGATGGGATACAGCATTTGTGTTTCCGCGGTTAAAGGGCTGCTGTTCACGGGGCTTGCCCTCCCGTTTCTTGTAAGAGGCTATGGATTTGGCGAAGCGACATTAATCCCCCTGCTGCTGGCAGCCGCAGCCTGCGCCTGGTGCGCCAATCTGGCGGGTAGGATAATCCGTTCTCGTTATAAGGGATGGGCAAGGCGGCTTGGGGGCTATTTCAGCCGCTGGCTCTTCTTCGGCACGTTCATGGTAGGCGTGACCTTCGGGCTTAAAACGCCGCTTGTTTTATGGTTTGGCGCTGTGATTTTTCTCGTGCTGCTGCTCCTGCTCGGCAGGTACCGATTGCGCATGAAGGGAGACTTCATCTCCGATACGCGGGAGGATGCGAGCACGCGTATCCAATTAACCGAGATGATTATGATCCAAGCGGTCGGCAAGCCCCCAAGCATCCGGAGCAAGACCTGGTTGTTCCGCAAATCGGGGCGCATTTTTAAGGGGGCCGCAGAGAAGCGGCTGGCGGATGCCGGTCTGAAGGCGATCCTGCGCAAGTCTGAAAATCTGGCCGTGTACCTCCAGATCACATTGCTCGGAGTTCCGGCGATCTGGATGCCGCCGCATGTAGTCAAAGTGATCGTCTACATTGCCATGGTCATTCTCATATCGTATTGGCTTCATACCCGTTGGGCGCAGTTTGCCAAAGCGGATTTCATGCATATCCTTCCGTTCAACAACCGCCATTACCGGTCGGCAGGCGTGGTCGTGGTTCGGACCCTGCTGGTATTGCCGGCGTTACTATATTCGTTGGTAGCGGGCCTGACGCTCTTTCCAGGAGCGGCCGGGTGGTTGGCCGGGCTTGCATGTACGGCTGTGGCCGTCATCGTTGCACCGACCCTGACGTCCTTGCCGGTCTACAAGGAGGAACGGACTTTAAGAGAGAACGAGGAAGAAGTCGGCGACGAATCGGCATGAGTGGTTCGATCGGTACCATGAATTGCCGCTTCTTATAATAGTAGGATTTGCATTTGGAGAATGAAAATAAGCGCTGGTCAGTCCTTAAGGAGCTGACCAGCGCTTTTCCATGTTGATGGGGCAGTTAGGGCGTCGGCTTTTAGGATACGCCCGAAGGAGGGCGGTAACTATCCGGAAGCGGCCTCTGCAGCGTGCTTGCCAGCCGTGTATCCGGTGGAGAAGGCTGCCGTGATATTGTATCCCCCGGTGTAGCCGTGGATGTCTAATATTTCACCGCAGAAAAAGAGGCCCGGCATCAGCTTGGACTCCATGGTTTTCGGTTGGATCTCCTTAAGGCTTACGCCGCCTCCCGTTACGAACGCCTCCTTCAGCGATCTCGTTCCGGAAGCCCGGAACATGAATTTCTTAAGGGTGGCGGCCAGTCCGGCTACAGCGGTTTTGGAGATGCCGCTGCAGACCGTATCGCTGTCGATCCCGGCCTTGGACAGCAGCAGGGGAATCATGCGTTCAGGCAGATATCCTTTGAGCGCATTCTTAATGCTTTTCCGCGGCTCCTCCTCAAGGTATATCCTAATTTCACGTTCCATTTCCGGGGCAGATCGGTCCGGGAACATATCGATGGCCATGTCCACATTCACGATATCGAATTTCCGCTGAACCTGGCGGATAAACTGGCTGCATCGGAGGGCGATCGGACCGGATACGCCGAAGTGGGTGAACAGCATGTCGCCGCGGTGGGCAATGATCCGCTTACCCTTCGGGTTCCAGACCGACAGCTCTACATCCCTCAGCGAGAGTCCTTGCAGCTCCTTGGAGGCAATCCATGGCTCCGTAGACACGATCGGCACCTCCGTCGGGTACAGCTCGGTGATGGTATGGCCGGCTGCCTCTGCCCACGGATAGCCATCGCCGGTGGAGCCAGTTTGAGGTACCGATTGGCCGCCGGTCGCAACGATCACGCAAGAGGAGGTTATGGTCCTTCCTGATTTTAATTCTATGCCCGCCGCATGATGGTTCTCGAATAGAACCCGGTGCACGGGGCTGTTCGTCAGGATATCGGTGCCCAGCTCACGGACCTTGCCGATCAAGGCGTTGACAACGCTTGAAGCCTTATCCGTTACCGGGAACATCCGCCCGTTGTCTTCCTCCTTAAGCGGAATGCCGAGCCCTTCGAAGAAGGCCATAATATCCCGGTTATTCCAATGCTGAAAAGCGCTGTACAGAAACCGGCCGTTACCCGGAATATTGGCGATCAGTTCATCCTGCTCTTTCGCGTTGGTCACATTGCATCTGCCGCCGCCCGATATGCCGAGCTTACGGCCAAGCTTGTCCCCTTTATCCACGAGTAAAACGGAGGCTCCTCTCTCTCCGGCCGCCACGCAGGCCATAAGCCCGGACGGTCCGCCCCCGATCACAATTACATCATAATCCGGCATGTTTGCTCTTAGCTCCTTTAAGGGTATATCACTAGTAGATCATCCTTATTATATACGGTAACCGTGAATTATCCTAAGTCCTTCAGCATAGGACGAAAAGCCTTTGTTCTTCGTCATTTCAACATGAACTTACAAGATATTGTAATCTGGTGTCGCCTGTGATTTAATCAAAAATATTAGAGGCGTTGTCGAATTGAGGTGATTTAGCGTTGTGCTGAGCCTATGGAAAGATATTCTGCTGCAAGTTCTGCTGTATGGTACGCTCATCTTTCATCTGCCGCTTCTCCTCGACAGACATGTAAATTGCCTGTACAAGAAGAAACCGGATGTTGTGCTGCGATTCCGCGATCATATCGTCATCGCATGCGGAATCAGCATCATTCTATGTGTCCTGCTCTCGGCAATGAGCGATTATTATGTTCCGATTCATCTTGGAGTCGTTCCCCTGTATTTAGGCATTTTATATGGGAGCCGGTTTTCCGGGTTATGTCTTGCAGTCGTATATATAACAACCCATGGGCTGATTTACGGGTTGCCGTTGGCCTGCCTCTTGTTAAATATGCTAATCATATGCTACTCAATGCTGCCTCGGGTATCGACTCATTTCAAGAAGGGCTCAATCCTTGAAAAGATATGCTGGCTATGGAGCGCCCTTGTTCCATCCATGCTTCTCATTGTGGGCCACGAGGCCGTTGACGGAAAAGTCAATAATCATCACCTGAATCCCGATATGATTCTGGTAGCGGTTCTCTATATGCTGATCGGCATGTTCCACTCCGGATTGATTGTATACTGGATTGAAATGAACGCGGAGCGGCTCGCTTCCAATCGATATAACAGCCCTTTGATGAGCAAGGAATCCGTGAGTCCGTTTCTGGATCTCATCCCGCTGGGCATTATAGCTGTTGACCTGAAGGGCAATATCATAGCAGCCAACCACCATTTGATCACGGACTTGAGCAAAGCTGCTTATCCGCATCTGTCAAGGAGCGATATCGTCGGAAAACCGTTACACGAGGCTTTGGACGGTATGTTTCAGAAGGAGCATTTGCTAACGAGGATCGAGAAGGCCCTTCAAGGTATCGAAACGCCGGGAGAAATTGTCCGTAACGCCTCCCGAGTCTACTCGACAGGGATTTACCCCCTTATACATAATCAAACAGGCAAAATTTCGGGGGCGGTTGGGATTATTGAAGACATAACGGAACTTGATAAGCTGCGCTCCGAGTTTATCAATGTGGAGCGTCTCAGCTTAGTCGGTCAGATGGCGGCCGGCATTACGCATGAAATTCGGAATCCGATGGCAGTTGTGCGCGGATTTTTGCAGCTGATGCAGGAGAAGAGCCCGGATACCCTTGATCATTATTACCGTATTGTGATGGAAGAGCTGGACCGTGCGAACAGCATCATTAACGATTTTCTATCCTTGGCCCAGAATCGTACGGCCGAGAAGGAAGAGTGTCATCTTCACGATATCATTCACGAGCTGAGCCCGCTGTTATGGGCGGACGCCAATTTGCGCGGACAGTCCATCGAGCTCAAGCTGGGATCGATGATGCCGAAGCTTCTTTTGAATCCAAAAGAGATGAAGCAGCTGATCCTGAATTTATGCCGCAACGGAATGGAAGCGATGGGGGAGAAGGGAACGCTGACGATCGAGACCCGCCTGGAAGGCGAACAGGTCAAGCTATTCGTCAAGGATACCGGGATAGGAATTCCGGACGATGTACTGCAACGGTTGTTCGAGCCCTTTTTTACAACGAAGAATAAAGGCACCGGGCTTGGGCTGGCACTGTGCATGAGCGTGGTCCAGCGGCACAACGGAACGATTGATGTCAAATCCAGTGAAGGACAAGGCACGGTCTTTATCATATCGCTGCCCGTCCGCTCCTCTCCGCAGACGATGATTGAACCCCAAAGCGCAGCTGCATTCGAATAATCGGATGTACGGATTGGCATCATAAGACAGAGCCAACGGTAAAGGAGGGATTCGGATGAGCAAAAACAATTCCAAGGAGCAAGAGCAGCAAAAGCGTGAAAACAAAGAGCGCCGCGGTGAGCCCATCGTGGACAAAAAGCAGGACGGGATTAATTACCCGGCCACCTAGGCTTGCATCACCTCTTTATCGGCGGGCGGCATCCTACCTAAGATGCTGCTCGTTTTGTATTTTCTTGCTTTCACTCTTCGTGATTGTATAATATAGATAGCGATGAGTTGTTATCAATCGAATAATCTTGTTTATATAAGGAGTGAAGCAGTTATGGGTATGTCTTTTGACCGATATATGCGCGACATGGTTCAGCCAATGCGCGATGAGCTCACGGTTCTGGGGATCCGCGAGCTGACAACGCCGGAGGAAGTGGAAGAGCAGTTTGAGGCAGCTAAAGGAACGGCGCTCGTTGTTGTCAATTCCGTTTGCGGCTGTGCGGCTGGTCAAGCGCGTCCAGGCGTTGCACTTGCACTGCAAAACGAGGTGAAGCCGGATCATTTGTTCACGGTATTTGCCGGGCAGGATAAGGAAGCAACGGCGAAGGCCCGTGAATATTTTGCGCCATATCCGCCATCCTCGCCTTCGATTGCTCTTTTGAAGGATGGGGAGCTGGTACATTTCATTGAGCGTCATCAAGTTGAGAACCGCTCCGCCGAGGAGATCGCAGCTGATCTGACAGACGCATTCAATCGCTACTGCCAGTAATCCGGCAGCAACAAAGCCCCCGAAGCGTTCGGCCTATTCCGAAGCCGCGGGGCTTTTGTTGTAAGTGCCGTCATTGGAGAAGAGAGAAGCCATTCTGAAAGGAGTCTTACGATGAGTCTACAGGAACAGATTATTGCCGAACTGGGCGTCAAGCCATCGATCAATGTGGAGGAAGAAGTCCGCAAGCGGGTGGATTTTCTGAAGAGCTATGTTACCAATTCTGGCACGTCGGGGCTGCTTATCGCGATTAGCGGCGGGATCGACAGCGCGGTTGCGGCAGGCCTGTGCAAGCGGGCAACCGATGAGCTTACGGAAGAGACCGGCAAGGAATATAAAACGCTGGGTGTATTTCAGCCATATGGCGAGCAGGCCGACATCTCGGACAGCTATGCGACGGCGAAGGCTTTTAATCTGAAATATACGGTTGAGACCAACATCGAGGAAGCCGTCAACGAGATTGCGCTTGAAGTGGAACATGGTTTGAAAAACATCGGAGTCAACAAGCATATCAGCATCCCCGGCAAAGGCAACGTGAAGGCCAGAGTGCGGATGGTTGTCCAGTACGCGCTTGCGTTCGAACAGAATCTGCTCGTCGTTGGGACGGATCATGCATCCGAAGCGATTACCGGCTTTTACACCAAATGGGGCGACGGCGCGGTGGATATAACGCCGCTTAGCTCCTTGAACAAGCGTCAGGTGCGCCAGCTGGCTTCCTACTTGGGCGTGCCGCAATCGATTCTGGACAAGGCGCCTACGGCAGGCCTATGGGAAGGGCAGACGGACGAGAAGGAGCTCGGCATCAGCTACGAGGATAACAGCGACTATCTGGAGGGCAAGCAGGTAGCTCCGGAGGTCCAGGAGAAGCTGGAGAGCTACTATCGCAGAACGGCGCATAAACGGAATACGATCCCGGGCATTTAATAGCCCGGAGAGAGCGAACAAGTCCCTGTTTGGGACTTGTTTTGCGTCTGGGGCCCTGGAGAGAGCAAACAAGTCCCTTTTGGGGACTTACTGCGCGCCCGTGGGCCCGGAGAGAGCGAACAAGTCCCTTTTGGGGACTTGCTGCGCGGCCTGTGGGCCTGAAAAGCGCGAACAAGTCCCTTTTCGGGACTTGTTTTGCGTCTGGGGCCCTGGAGAGAGCGAACAAGTCCCTTTTGGGGGCTTGCTGTGCGCCTGTGGGCCTGAAAAGCGCGAACAAGTCCCTTTTGGGGACTTGCAGCGCGCCAGTGGGCCTGGAGAGAGCGAACAAGTCCCTTTTGGGGACTTGTTGGGCGATTGTGGGCCCGAAAAGCGCGAACAAGTCCCTTTTGGGGACTTGCTGTGCGCCTGTGGGCCTGAAAAGAGCGAACAAGTCCCTTTTGGGGACTTGCTGCCGCCCGTGGGCCCGGAGAGAGCGAACAAGTCCCTTTTGAGGACTTGCAGCGGGCTTATGGCCCCGAAGAGAGCGAACAAGTCCCTTTTTGGGGCTTGCTGCGCGGCCTGTGGGCCTGAAAAGAGCGAACAAGTCCCTTTTTGCAGCTAGAATAAAAAGTGGACACCCCTTAGTGATAAAACGATAATGAAACAAAGCAGACGAAAGGGTGTCAAAAATATGAGTGGTAACAGGCAGCATTATAACGAGACATTTAAGCGTGAAACCGTAAAGTACGTGCAAGAACAGTCGAAGACGCTGGAGCAGATCGCCGATGAGTTGAACATTAATCCAGGCACATTACGCAACTGGGTCAAAAAGTATCGAACATTCGAGCACGAGCCTGTCAATCATGGGGAAACCTTACGTCAGCAAACCCAACTTATCGAAGATCAGAAACGCGAAATTGATGATTTGAGAGAAGAAATTGCGATCCTAAAAAAGGCCATGCACATCTTCAGCAAAGAAAAGAACTAAGGTTCCAGTTTATCGAAGATCATCGCTCCGAGTTTCGATTGGAGAAGATGTGCGTTCTCTTTCACGTGTCTCGGAGCGGTTATTACAAATGGCGTACCTCTGAAGCTTCTGAACGGGAAAAACGTAAGGCAACGCTGGCTGAACGTGTGAAATGGCACTTCTATGACTCCGATGAAACCTACGGCAGTCCCCGAATACGAAACGAGCTGGTGAAGGAAGGATGGACGGTATCGGAACGTACGGTGGGCCTCATTATGCGCGAACATGGCCTTCGTTCATGCATGGCCCGTAAGTTCCGAGTGGTTACGACCGATTCCAAGCATGA
The DNA here is from genome assembly GCF_038597315.1 of Paenibacillus sp. FSL M8-0142. NCBI lineage: Bacteria > Bacillati > Bacillota > Bacilli > Caryophanales > Paenibacillaceae > Paenibacillus > Paenibacillus sp. FSL M8-0142. The sequence goes on along the minus strand of NZ_CP152008.1, from coordinate 5,819,778 downwards.
TCTCCCGATTGCCCCTAACGTGTTGGAACAAAATTTCAAAGCCACAAAGCCCAACGAAAAGTGGGTCGCTGACATCACGTACATCCCCTGCCGCCAAGGGAAACTCTACCTTGCGAGCATCCTGGATCTGTACACCAAACAAATCGTCGGTTGGAAGCTAAGCGATCGGATGACCACAGACCTTACCCTCGATGCCCTAAAGATGGCGTATGCTGCTAAGAAGCCTCCGAAGGGATTGATTCACCATTCCGACCGCGGTTCGCAATATGCCGCTAAAGAGTACCGTGAACAGTTGAAGCAATTTAACATGAAGCCCAGTATGAGCCGCAAAGGAAACTGCTACGACAACGCCTGTATTGAAGCGTTTCACAGTATCCTAAAGCGAGAATTCATTTACAGCAAACCTAAGTTTAAAACAAAAGAGGAAGCCGGGCAGAAGCTGTACCGGTACCTTGAATTTTTTTACAACCGAAAACGTTCTAACAGTACGATTGGGTATATGTCCCCGGTGCGTTTTGAGCAGTGCTATTACGAGTGTATAGCTTAGCTTAGAGGTGTCTACTTTCTTGACAGAAGAGCATTTGGGGACTTGCAGCGGGCTTGTGGGCCTGAAAAGCCCGAACTAGTCCTTTTTCGGGACTTGCTGCGCAGCCTGGGCCTTTTAGCGCCCAGGGCACTAACTCTCTATTACACTCCCACATTCAATGGGCTGACCCATCAGTAGATGTACTGCTGGGTCAGCCCTGTTTTGTTTACTATCGATCCTAATTTGTGCACCCGGCCTTAAACGCTCGAACGGTAATTTTTTTCAATAAATCATATTGTGCAACGAAAATCTCGCTTTTGGGGTACAAGCACTGATACAATAGTCTGAGGCAGAATAATGGTCGGACTAGAAATCAGAGAAGGGGCGCGAGCGATTGTGATTTATGGTATCGGACATGATGTGCTGGATATGCGGAGAGTGGAAATTTTGATGACCGGCCCGCATAGCGAGAAGTTTGTGGAACGGGTGTTGACCGAAGCAGAGCGGGAGATCGCGCTCCAGAAAGGCGCCAAGCGCACCGAGTTCGTTGCCGGCCGCTTCGCGGCGAAGGAAGCGATATCGAAGTCCTTCGGCTGCGGGATCGGAAGCCTCATCGGCTTCTGGGATATTGAAGTGCTCCCGCATCCGGGCGGGCGGCCGATCGCCAGCCTGTCTCCTGAAGCGTGGAGCCGTCTGTCGATCGGCGATCCAGCCGACTACGCCATCCATTTGACCATTTCCCACCAGCCGGAGCTGGCCTCTGCGTTCGCAGTCGTGGAAAGGATCAGGCAAGGATAACAGAAGGAGATAGACTAGCATGCACACAGAGCGCAATCACGATAGATATTTCAGCAGCGAGCTGCTGGATTGGTATGACGTTAACAAAAGGGATCTGCCTTGGCGAAGATCCCGGGATCCCTATCATATATGGGTATCCGAGATTATGCTGCAGCAGACAAGGGTGGATACGGTGATTCCTTACTTCCACCGGTTTATTGAGCGCTTCCCGACCATCGAGGCGCTGGCGGATGCGCCGGAAGACGACGTGTTGAAATGCTGGGAAGGCCTCGGGTATTATTCTAGAGCCCGCAATCTGCAGAGTGCTGCCAGGCAGATTACGGAGCAGTACGGCGGGGTCATGCCGAGCGGCAAGGAGGAAGTCGCCGGTCTAAAAGGCGTCGGGCCGTATACGGCCGGCGCGATCCGCAGCATTGCGTTCAACATCCCCGCCGCAGCAGTGGACGGGAATGTGATGCGGGTGCTGTCCCGGTATTTTTTAATCGAAGATGACATTATGAAGATAAAAACACGAACCCGGATGGAGGAACTGGTGCTTACGCTCGTTCCGGAGGGGAGGGCTTCGGATTTTACCCAGGCACTAATGGAGCTCGGGGCGCTGATTTGTACGCCGAAATCCCCCAAATGCCTGGTATGTCCGGTAATGGAGCACTGTGCAGGCAGGCTTGAAGGGAAGGAAGAGTCGCTTCCCGTTAAGACGAAGGCAAAGCCTCCGCGTCCCGAGCATCGACTGGCAGCCATCGTGGAAGGAACCGGGGTGCACGAAGGGAAGATCCTGATCCGCAAACGGCCGGCGTCAGGGCTTCTTGCCGGGATGTGGGAGCTTCCGCATATTGAAGTGACTTCCGGTGCGAGCGCGGTATCAACCAAGGGAGCCACGGAGCAGTCCGGTCTGAGCGCGGTATCGACCAAGGGGGGTACGGTGGCATCAGATACGGCTTCCGTTCATTCCAAGGCAGTCGCGGAGCGGTCAGAGGTGACCACGGTGCCTTCGGAGACTGTCATGGTGCCGTCCAATGTAGCGGTGCCTTCTGAGAAGGCCGCGGTCATCCGGCTTACGGATGGCTTGCTTGCGGAAGGGGTTCCGGTACGGCCGATCGGCCATTACATGGATGCCGAGCATACGTTTAGCCATATCCAATGGAAGATGTCCGTCTACCGCTGTGTATGGCAGGAGGAGCCGGAATCACTCAGCGGGCTGCAGGCCGCTGAGAGCGCTGCTGCGTATGAAGCGGGGGAGACGAACGATTTTCGCTGGATCGATGCCGGCGATATGGAGCGATACGCCTTTCCGAACGTGTTCATCCGCATCCTTTCTTCCTATTTCTCCAAGATGGATGGTGCCGGTTCGCGATAGAGGATAAGACGAAATGGAGCTGTGATGCTGCTTGCATAGCTGGAAACATGCATTGTTATATATCGCCGGAATCGGCGTTTCGAACTTGGGGAGTTGGATTTATCTCGTTGCAATCAATTTGCTTGTCTTGAATATGACGGGATCGCCGGCCGCAGTGGCCGGCTTGTTTATCATCCGTCCGCTTGCTACGCTGCTCACCAATTCCTGGGCGGGGAGCATCATCGACCGGGCCAACAAGCGCACGCTGATGATCGTGACGGACGTGATCCGTGGCGGGCTCATCGCCTTGATCCCGTTCATGACGTCGGTGTGGGGGATTTATACGATCATGTTTTTGATCAGTGTGGCGGGCGCCTTCTTCGGGCCAACCTCAATTACGTACGTCACGAAGCTCGTCCCGGCTGAGCAGCGAAAAACCTTTAACGCCTGGTCCAGCTTTGCCTCGTCCGGCGCGGCTCTGCTGGGTCCGGCTATCTCGGGCGTCCTGATCGCATACACGGATATCCGCATCAGCATTATCATTAACGCCGTTTCCTTCTTCCTGTGCGCGCTGGCGATTTATTTCCTGCCGGATGTGGATGCACAAGGGAGCAAGGCCGGCAAACGGGCAGCCATGACCTTGAAGACGCTGGTCCAGGATTGGATTGCCGTGATTGACTTCGGGAAGGCTGCGGCTTATTTTGTGCTCATCTATATCTTGTTCCAATCGGCGATGCTGCTGGGCTTCGCCCTGGACTCGCAGGAAGCGACTTTTATCAAGCAGGTCCTTCAGCTGGGTGACGAGGATTATGGCTTGCTTGTGAGCGTTGCGGGGGCAGGGTACCTCGCAGGCTCCGCCGCGGCATCGTTCACCGTAAAATGGCTTTCGGTCCGCATGCTGATCGGAGCGGGAACGCTGCTGTCGAGTGCCGGCTATTTCGTGTTCTATGCCTCGAACGGATATGCGATGGCGGCAGCGGGATTTGTCATTTTCGGCTTCTTCTCATCGTTTGCGAATGCCGGTTGTATGACGTTTTTTCAAAACCAGGTTCCGATCGATCTCATGGGACGTTTCAGCAGCGTGACACGTTTATTGGAAGGAATCGTGCAGATTTTGCTGACGCTGCTGCTCGGCGTTGCCGCAGATCTTTGGTCCCTGCAGACGGTATGCCTCATCGGTGCCGGTGCGGCATGCGCGGTCTCAATAATCCTGCTTATTGCGGCCTATGTCCCGTCCAAGGCTCTCCACTACGAGTCCCAGCCGTCCGCCGGAGCTTCAAGCTGATCGACCAGGGAGGCAGAGGATCAGCCAATCTGCTTGAACGCACCTCGATAAAAACACTAAAAAAGTGGAGAACAGCTGCTCATTTGTGAGCCCGCCTGTACTCCACTTTTTTTTATATTCAACATAAAGAAGAGCTGCCCCGCAGCAGAATGATCTGCTTGCGAGACAGCTCCTTATTATAATCGGCTTCGCTTAGAGCGAGAACGCTGGATTACTTCGCGCTTTCGTAACGCTTGCCGACTTCTTCCCAGTTTACAACGTTCCAGAATGCGGAGATGTAATCAGGGCGTTTGTTTTGATATTTCAGGTAGTAAGCATGCTCCCAAACGTCAAGGCCGAGGAGAGGCGTTTGACCTTCCATGAGCGGGCTGTCTTGGTTCGGTGTGCTAGTTACGGCCAATTTGCCGTCTTTCACAACGAGCCATGCCCAACCGCTGCCGAAACGGGTTGTAGCTGCTTTCGTGAAGTCTTCCTTGAATTTATCGAAGCCGCCGAGCTCGTTGTTGATCGCTTCAGCCAGAGCGCCGGTAGGCTGTCCGCCGCCGTTTGGTCCGATAACTTCCCAGAACAGGGAGTGGTTAGCATGGCCGCCGCCGTTGTTGCGGACTGCCGTGCGGATGCTTTCAGGAACGGCGTCCAGATTCGAAATCAGCTCTTCAAGGGATTTGTCTTGAAGCTCTGGAGCGCTCTCCAGGGCAGCGTTCAGGTTGGTAACGTACGTGTTATGATGGCGATCGTGATGGATCTCCATCGTTTGTGCGTCGATGTGAGGCTCGAGCGCGTCGTTTGCGTAAGGAAGAGGTGGTAATTGGAATGCCATAAATGAAAACCTCCTGTAAATTAGTTTTTTGGTTATGATCAAGGCCGTCCTTGTTCAGGAAGTCCTTATCATCCGGGCACTGCAGTATGTAACATAGGCTACACTACTTATATTAAACCGTTTGGGGGGATTAAATCAACTTTTATGTTTGAAAAGTCTGAAAGTTCGTTGGAACGGCAGTCCAAACTTTCTCCGCGAATCTATCGTTATTCTAGTATAGCCATCACAATCCGTCGATTGGAATCGATCGGGGGTGCTTGGGCGGAAAGGAGCAGTTTCATAATATGAATAAAAAAAGGTACACAGCGGCAGCCATTCTGCTGGCTGCAACATTGGCGGCCGCGCCGCATGCCGATGCGGCTGCGTCTAAGACGGCGTCATCGCAGGCTGTCGGATCTGCTGCGGCCCAAAGTCCGGCTCTCGACTGGCGTGTGAAGCTTGGCGGCGGCGTCACGGCGACGCTTGAGCAAGCCGACGTATGGCAGCAGAACGGAGACAGCGTGGCCGTATTTACCCTCCAATACAAAAATGGAGGAAAAGCCGCGGCCAGGCTCGTCACGTACTTCCCCAAAGCGGTGCTTCCCGGAGGTTCGGTCAAGGCCGCCAATCCGATATCCAAAGACCTTGCGAAGAAGAAGGTCGAGCCGGGTCAAAGCCTGACCGTAACCTATTACGTCAAGACGGACACCCCTTCCTTGTCTGGCATGAAGCTTGCTATGGACGTATGGAATCCGAAGGTTAAAGGCTATTTGGAGCGTGTCGGGTCATACAGGCTGCCTTCCAATTATTCAGCCGCGGTTGCTTCAGGCGTGAATGCAAAGCTGAGCCTGAGCGGAACTCCGGTTACCGTAAAATCGGAATCGCTGGAGATCATCAAATATGACGGCAAAGTCATCGCCAGGGTAGGCATGTCGATGACGAATAACGGCAGCAGCGCATGGTCGGACCGCGGTTATGACCCGTTCCTGGTCACGAAGAGCGGCAGCTCCTTCCGGCTTCAGCGCGAGGCAGGGCCCGAGGGGACACCGATTCAGCCGAAAGAACGGAAGCTGGTCTATTACATAACAGAAGTTCCAACGTATCTAAAACCGTCGGGCTTGCGTTTTTTATGGACGGAAACCGATGAAGCCTTGAAGCTGAGCCTGCCTGTAGGCTCGTTCCGGCTGCCTGCTGCCACCGCTCCTAAATGGGACGTGCCTGCAGGTGCGGCCAAGTCCCTGACGATTAGCGGCCAGCCTGTCGAAGCGAGAATCCGTCAAGCCACGCTTCGCTCTTCCGGGGACCAGGGGATATGGAATATCGAGATGGCTTTCAAGAACAAGGGGAAGAAAACCGCCAAGATTCCGGCGTATGAGTATGCGATTAAGGCGTCGGAGGGCTCCTATCATCCTTATGCGCCGGGAGATCCGGGGAGCCTGATGCTGACGCTTCGGCCCGGGCAGGAGAAGACCGTAACGATGGAAATCTCCCTGCCGATGGAGCTCAAGCAGGACCGCTTGAAGCTGCAGATGATCGAAGCATCGGGAGATGAGCGCACACCTTCTCCGCCTGCGGGTCAGGAGGAGCCGGGGGGAAGCACAGGCTCGGATGCTCCAAGCAAAGCGAGTCTGCCTTTGGCCTACTTCAGCATACCTTATCAAACGGAACGCCAGTCCTCCATCGGGGTAGAGTATGCGCCCCAGAGTGCCGGCGGGTTTGCTTACACGCTGGAATCCATTCAGCGCCTGCCATGGCAGGATACGGATCTTATTGTAGCCAAACTGCGATTGCGCAATACCCATGAGACGAACGCCCTGCAGCTGCCTGAGCTGAAGGCGGATGTCACCGCGGACGAAAAGACCGTACTCGCAAGTCCCGAGGTCATTGCCGGGGAGCAGGGCTCCTTGATCGCGCCGGGAGCATCCACTGAGGTGTCCGTCCTGGCCAAAATTCCGTACACGAAGGATATCCGCACGCTTCGCTTCAAGCTGTTTGCCCAGCAGGAAAGCGTGAAGACACCTTTCCTTACCCTGACGACGCCGGGACATACGCAGTCGATTGAGCTGCTGGAGAAAGGGAAGCCGTATACCGTCACGACGGCCGGGAAACGGGCAGAAGCGCAGGAGAGACGGACGCTGATTTACGAAGGAGCGGATTCGGATATCATTTATTCCGAACTGACGCTGACCAGCGGGGAGGCGCGCCGGGTACAAGCGGCTTTGCTGAAAGGATATTTCCAAGGTACGGACGGGAAAATTTACGAGGCCGATACCGTGCAGCCGGAAACGCCAATTCAGCCGGGAGGCAAACAATCGGTCGTATTCTGGGCCAGAGTGCCGAAGGGGACGGCCGGAAGCCTGGGACTTGCCTTGGGCACTGCGATGTCCGGGGGCAAGCTTGCCGAGCCGGGCAAAGACGTGAGCGGCGTCCTCGGCGTGAAGAAGATGCAGCTGAATCCGGTTCGTCCGGCCGCAAGCTCCAATCTGACGGGGCTCGACTGGTATCCGTACAGCATTTCCGTGACGAAAGCGATGGGGCATTTGCAGGAGGGCAGCTCGAGCATCTCCATGAATGTGACGGTGGACGTGAAGCGAAGCGACAGCATTACCGCTGCGGATGCCGGCCACAAGCTGATTTTGACGATCAAGGACACCCTGGGACAGACGCAGGAGCGCATCCTTACGCCGGGGACGGATATCCAGGTTCCGGGCACGAGGACGCTTTCGTTTGAAATGACGGATGAGCAGTACAAAAAATTGAAAGGCGGATGGTTTACCCTGACGCTCGCGGACGAATTCCAGAATGAACGGATCACCCTCGGCACTCAAAGCTACAATGTGACGTTCTATCCGAATGTTGTGGAGCCGCCGGAAGAGTAAGAGGGAAACCAAGGACCAGGGAGAGGAAAGGCGAACATGTTGCGTTTGGAAAATGTATCGCACAGCTTCAAAAACGGCAGCGAGGTATTAAAGGTGCTTCATAATATCGAGTTCGAGGTCAAGGAAGGCGAGATGATCGCCCTTCTTGGCAGCTCGGGCTCGGGCAAATCCACGCTGCTGAACCTGATGGCCGGGCTCATGAAGCCGACGGAGGGCCATATTTATATCGCCGGCCAGGATATCGTCAAATATAGCGAGAACAAGCTTGCCGTCTTTCGGCGGAAGCATATCGGATTTATATTTCAAGCCTATGAATTGATCCCTACGCTGACGGTGCGGGAGAATGTAGAGCTTCCGCTCGTCTTTCAATCCGTCCCGAGATCGAAGCGTCGCAAGAAAGCGATGGAGCTTCTGGAGATTACGGGGATCGGCGATAAAGCCGAAATGTATCCTTCCCAGCTCTCGGGAGGGCAGCAGCAGCGGGTCAGCATCGCGCGGTCGCTGATCACGGAGCCTTCCGTTATTTTTGCGGATGAGCCGACCGGCAACCTCGACACCAAGACGGAAGAGGAGATTCTTCGCATCATGATGACGCTCAACCAATCGATGAACACGACGTTCGTTATCGTCACGCATGAAATGGAAGTGGCGGCTCAAATGAAGAAAACGATCATGCTTCGCGACGGCTACCTCGTCACCCCGGGGGAAGGATCGGGACCGGAAGCGCCGCGTCAGCCTGAAGTCATTGCACTGGCTGCTTGCGAGGAGCCAGTTGTGCATAAGCCAGAAGTCGTTGCACCCGCAGCTAGCGAGGAGCCAGCCATGCATTCGCCTGAAGTCATCGCACCCGCGGTTACCGAGGAGCCCGGGGCGCGTCAGCCTGAAGTCGTCGTACCTGCAGCTTCCGAGGAACCCGCAGCTCCCGAGCCGGCAGATGCTGCCCAAGAGCTGCAAGCCGTCCCGTCCGGGCCGGAGAAGGCAGGTGACGAAAGCTGAAATTTGTAGACAGTATGCGGCTTGCCTGGGGCCAGATCAAGCGCCGCAAAGTGGTGACGGCCCTGTGCATGACCGGGATATCGATCGGATGTGCGGCGATCATTGTAGCGATCAGCATCGGAAACGGCGCCCAAAGCTACCTGGAGAAGGAGATCATAGGCGGCTTGAAGCTGGATGAGATTACGGTAACCCCTCAAGGCTCGGGCGGCTCTTCGGATGGAGGCAGCGGGCCTGGCGCGGAGCGGGGGCTATTGACCGATGACAAGGTTCGAGTGATTGAGGGCTTTCATCATGTGAAGTCGGTCATTGCCGCCAAGCAGATGGGGTACTTCCGGTTCCTCTCTTCCGATAATTTGGTTCATGACGGCATCAATATCATGGCCGTTGATTTGACGAAGCTTAAGGAGCAGGGCAACCGTTTCGCGCAGGGCGGGCCGCTGGATCAGATGGGTGCGGTGGTGCTCAACTATGGCGCAACGTCAGGCTGGAAGGATGCCGAGACCAGCGAAAGATTGATGAACATGATGAACAGCGATCCCAACAATCCGAAAATATGGGAAGAGTTATATATGTACGACAGCGCCATTACGGATATGATGGGCAAGAGCATCCAGCCCGAGCGGATGGAAGGCGAACAGAAAGCGCTCGGCCCGCGCCTTTATATCGGGGGCGTGCTCGATGTTCCGAAGGGGCAGAATGCCGAGTTTGCCATCTACGACCGCCAGGCCTATGTATCGTTCGAAACGGCGGATTGGCTGAATGACACCTTGAATTCCAATAATGGAGCCGCCATGAAACAGCGGACGTACGATACGTTAACGGTCAAGGTGGATGATCTTCAGCACATCCAGCAGCTGGAGGAGCTCATATCGAAGCTGGCCTTGAATGCCAGCGACAACTTGGCCGCGCGCGATCAGATCGCTTCCCAGCTGAATACCTTCAAAGCGATTGCGCTCGGCGTCGGCGTCTTCATTCTGCTGCTGGCGTCCATATCGATCATTGTGGCCATGACCATGTCGACGCATCAGCGCCGCCGGCAAATCGGCATCATGAAGGTTCTCGGGGCGAATTCGGGTCAGATCCGCGTCATGTTCATCGTTGAAGCGAGCCTGCTAGGTTTCCTTGGCGGCTTGCTCGGTATCGTATTCGCTTATTTTATCGTTAATGGGCTGAATTCGTTCATTACGGCTTCCGCGGGCATGGCGGGGCTGCAGATTGAGGTGACCCCAAATACGCTGCCGATCGGCATCGCATTCGCTGTGACGACGGGGATTTTTTCAGGGATTTATCCGGCGATCAGCGCCGCCAGAACCAATGCGCTGCTCGCGATCAAGCGGGATTAGGAGACTACCGGATCGGAAAGGACGCTAATATACGGTATGAAAAAAATAATAAAATGGTTGGTTATTGCAGCGGTCATCGGCTTGGTCGGCTATTGGGGATACGGACAGGTAAAGCCTAAGGAAGCGCCGATACCCATGATGGAAGAGCCGCAGGTGATTTCATTTCCTGTCACCGAGGAGACGATCGTGACCACTGTGCAGGTCAAGGGTACCTCGGAATATGGAAAGGAAACGAATGTATACGCCCCTTTTGAGGCGAAGGTGGAATCTTGGAACGTTGCGAACGGGCAGCAGATCAAGAAAGGCGATACGCTGTTCAGTCTAGAGCAGAAGACCATTCACCAGCAGCTACAGCAGAAGGAGGCCGAGCGGAAGAAGCGGAAGCTGGAGCAGGAGCTGAAGGAGTTCACGCTCAATCAGGATTTGGACAATGCCCCGGTTGGAGCGACGGAAGCAGAGCGCCTGAAGCTGCTGGCCGATCAGGAAACCGCCAAGCTGAGCAGTGAGCTGGACGGGGTCAACGAGATGATCGAGGCTCAGACGATCGCAGAATTGAATGAGCGTCTGAAGCAATCGATATACCGGGCGCCGTCGGCGGGCATTTTTCTATTCGACAATTCGCAGAAGCAGCCGCAGTCGGTGACGGCCAATCAATATATCGGCAAAATCGTTGATCTGAACTCGCTTCGGTTCGCTGCCTATGTCGGGGAGAGCGAGGTGTTCAGCATTAAGCCGGGGATGGAGGTTGAAGTGAAAATGCCTTCCATTAAGGACATGAAGCTGAAGGGAAAAGTGGAAGAGGTGGCCAAATTCGCGGAGACGACTTCCCAGGAAAAGCAGACATCCCAGACGCCGCAATTCAAAGTGATCATCTCCCTGCCAAAAAACGACCGTTTGATCGGCGGACTGACCTTGACCGGAGACATCGTTACCGAACGCAAAGAGAAGGCGGTTGTCGTGCCGAAGCTGGCTGTTATGACCGAAGGCGACATCTCTTATGTGATGGTCGATAAGGGCGGCGGTCATATTGAACGGCAGGATATCGAGACGGGCATGCAGACGCTGGATAAAATCGAGGTACTGTCCGGACTGAAGCCGGGGGATACCGTGGTTCTTCAATAGGAAGAAAGACCGACTATTCATAGCAGGAAGAGCAGCAGGCGGGCGAAGAGATGATTCGCATGTGCGGCTTCTTCCACACATACCAGGAGGCTGCTCCAGGTCTAATGACCTTTGGGACAGCCTCCTCGCGTTTTTCTATTTATGCATTAACTATTTTTGATTATCGTGTCATAAATATGCTCCAAATAAGAAATAGAGATCTGCTCGGCTTCTGATCTGGCTATGAAGGTATCCGAGGCTGGCCGCAAGCGTTGGTACATGCGGATCGTGGTTTTCAACGCATGGTAGCAGCTGTTGGCGTCATGAACAGGAAGGGTTCGCTTAAGCTCCTCCAGTTCGCTCTCTGCATGCTCCTCCAGCCTTCGGACCCCTCTGGGCAAATGTCCCTCTTGCATTAGGATCAATGGGCCTAATACCGTGCCGCGAATAAAGGTGATCAGGTCGATGGCCTCAAAGATCTCCCCTCTCCCCAGCTTTGCGGCGCCGTAATGGATCCATACCCAGAAGCGATCCTCCATCCATTGCGGATCGGGAGTTGGATACGAGGGGGAGGTCGCTTGAAGGATCGAGCTGATCTCTCCCGTTCGCTCCCATATGATGAGCGGATTCTCAATCCGCGTTGTAAGCTCCGCCGAGGTGATGAATTTGAGATCGACATGGAGCGGCTGCGGGCCATATAAGCAGATAACCAAGCGGGGTTCGCCGACATGCTCTCCAGTAAAGGCCGATAGCAAGTGGCCTAGCCCTTCTGCAATTTGAATCCGTTCCTCCATGATTGAACTAAGGTAAGCAGCGTCATACACGATAACGAGGTCCAAATCGCTGTATTCATCCATCGTTCCCGTCATCATGGACCCGCCAGCAAGCAGACCCAGCAGTCGATGGTCTTGGCTGAGCTTCGCCTTGGCTTGTTCCAGGAATTGTTCGTGTAAAGGCAATTGCATTGAAACCACTCCTTAAAATAAGACCCATTCCTCAAAATGGGTATTACGCCAATCTACCACCCTCCAGGCCGGACTGTCAATTATATCCTTCAAAACAAGGAGATTCAATTCCTTGTCCATAGCATAAATCTTAATATCAAGCTAATCCTTTCCTTTGAATTTTTAACATGCTTTTAACAAATATAAGAAGTTTTATCCAAGTTGTAAAATGTAAACGCTTCAAATGAAGCGCTTTCAGAAGAAAACTCGTGAATTTAGGAGAAAGTTGTGGTTTAATGGACAAGGAAACAGGATTTTCGGGTTTTTTGTAGTAAAACATTAATGTCAGGTTTGCGTAAACGGAATACTTGTTCTTTGTAAACCGGGTAAACCGCATCATGCTAACGAAAAGGGAGATTTTGAAATGCATGTTCGTTCCTTTCAGTTGAGTGACTGTAACCCCGTAACCGAGCTATTACAGATTGCTTTATCGGAAGAATGCTACGAAAACACGATGGAGCCCTTCTCCAGGCAGCTTGCTTGGGACTCCGACCTGATCATGGTTGCGGAGGAAGACGGCGAAATTGTCGGTGTCCTAATCGGGACCATCGAGCGCAATCATGGCTGCTATTATCGCATTGCTATTCATCCTGATTACCGTAGAAGAGGGATCGGCAAAGCCCTGGTATCCGCTATGGAGCAGCGTTTCCAATCACGCAAAGTAAGCCGGATCCTGGTAGCCGGAGACGAGCATAATGCCGCAGCGATGCCGTTTTATGAAGCGATGGGCTACGGAGCCAGCAAGATTCTGCAGTCGTTTCAGAAGCTTAGCATTGTGGTGGGGCCCCGGTAAGAGCCTCTTGGCGTTCTATGCGGGCACACGGCAGCCTAAGACCTCTACAGAGATAAATCATTAAATTTTTCCATAGTGTGTGATTTCAAAAAGCCAACTTTTCAGCGCGAATGAAGGCGAAGGGCCGTCAGAAGCACAGCAGCGGCAATCGCAGGAACGCCGGAGGAGCAGCGATTTTTCGAGCATGCATGCCGGATTCGCTTAGGAATCCGCCGCCTGATCTTCTTCGTGATCAAAAGGGGACTTTTTGAATGACCTCTATATGAAGCATATCTTTCAGCCGTTGCAAATGGAGGGGAGATATGCTTTTCTATTAATGTACCCCAATTTTGAAGGTGCCGCCTGTCGAGGTTCGAAGGTGAAATCGAAGTAAAGTAGGTGTAGTATGGGACAAGTGATTCCTCCGGATTCAGCCGAGAACGGACAAAGCAGCGAGCCGCGCCAGCAGACTGGCGGAAAGAACGGCTGGGCCGCCGAGCTATGGGATTGGGTCAAGACGATCGCAATTGCCTTTGTTATTATGGTGCTTCTTAATATGTTTGTGTTTAATTTGTCGACGGTTAAGGGCGAATCCATGCAGCCAACGCTGACCGCATCGGAGCGGCTGTTTATCAATAAAGTGGTCTACCGCTTTGCAGAGCCCAAGCATGGTGATGTCATCGTGCTGAAGGACCCGAGCGACGGTCCGGATAAGAAAGAGTTTCTTGTTAAACGTATTGTCGGCGTGCCCGGGGATACAATTGAGGTGAAGAATCAGAAGCTGTATGTGAACGGTGTCCCGCAGGACGAGGAGTATACGGACGTCCCCATTGAGGATCCGGGCTTTAAACCGGTGAAGCTGGAAGAGGGACGGTATTTCGTGATGGGCGACAACCGCCACCTCGGAAAGAGCAAGGACAGCCGCATGTTCGGAAGCGTTAAGGAATCGGATATTGTGGGCAGAGCCGAATTCATATTCTGGCCGCTGTCGGAAATTAAAAAGCTGTAGCCAAAAATAAAGCTTCAACCTAACGAAAGGAGGCGCTGGAGATGACCTACACACTTGGCTCGTATGCTCCTCCGCCTTCGGTATGGGAGGAGCTCAAGCAGGAGCTTAAGACTGCTGCACCGGAGCTGGGCATCGATGATATCGGGTTCGCTTCGGCGGAGCCGTTCGTATCGTTGCGAGGCATATTACAGAACCATCGCGACAAGGGCTACGAATCGGGATTCGAGGAGCCGGATCTGGATAAGCGGGTCACGCCCGCCTTGCCGGGAACCGAGCCTGCTTCGCTAATCGCTATTGCGGTGGCGTACCCCTCCAAGATGGAAAATCCGCCGAAATCCGAACCCGGCAAGTACCGGGGGATAATGGCCCGTTCTGCTTGGGGAAGAGACTACCACCATGTGCTTCGGGAGGCGATGAGCCGGCTGGAAGCTTTTATACGGGAGCGGGTGCCGGATGCGGTGCTGGAAAGCATGGTCGACACGGGTGCGCTGGTCGACAGGGCGGTTGCGGAGCGGGCCGGAATCGGCTTCAGCGCCAAGAACTGCGCGATCATCTCTCCCAAGTTCGGGTCATGGATCTATCTTGGCGAAATGGTCACGAATATTCCGTTTCCGCCGGATCAGCCGGTTACGGAAGACTGCGGCGAATGCACCAAATGCATCGACGCCTGTCCAACGGGCGCGCTGGTCGGACCCGGACAGCTGAATGCCCAGCGGTGTGTCTCTTTCCTGACGCAGACCAAAGGGTTTCTGAGCGAAGAAGTGATGCGGAAGATCGGCAACCGTCTGTACGGCTGCGATACTTGTCAAATCGTTTGTCCGAAGAATCGGGGGAAGAACTGGACGCATCATGAGGAGCTCCAGCCCGATCCGGAAAAAGCCAAGCCGCTGCTCCTGCCGATTCTGGATATGAGCAACCGCGAATTCAAGGAGACGTTCGGCGATACGGCTGCGGCCTGGAGAGGCAGAAAGCCGATCCAGCGCAATGCCGTCATTGCCCTTGGCAATTTTAAAGACATTTCGGCAGTACCGAAGCTGAGCGAGGTGCTGCTGAAGGATCCGCGCCCTGAGCTGCGGGGAACCGCCGCATGGGCTCTGGGCCGCATTGGAGGCGAAGAAGCGTTGAACAACTTAGAGAAAAGCATGAAAACCGAAGGGGATCCCCAAGTACGGGACATGCTGCAGCAAGCCTTAGCGAAACTCAATGCCGATGCAGCGACATCGGAGAATACACGGAGCGAATCGGCTGCCCCGGTGCCGGAGGCAGCGGAGGAACAAGGCTCTGCCGGAGCGGCGGCAGGGAAAGCTTCAGCCGGGAATGCAGCCGCCGAGCCGGAGCAGCCGCTGCCTGCTATCCAGGGGGTTGAGCCGATGGCCGTTCCCGAGGGAGGGCCGGAGGTATTGTATTATGATGAGCTCCAATCCCCGATCGGTACGCTGACCGTCTGCGCGACGGAGAAGGGACTGTGCCTTATCGAATTCGGGAGCTTCCATGTGAAGGAAGCGGTCATTCAGCAGTGGTGCCGCACCTGGTCCGGCAACGGTGGCTATGAGCGGGATGAAGCCCGCCTGGCTCCGGTAACGGATCAGCTGAAGCGGTATTTTGCAGGAGAGCTGAAGGAATTCACCCTTCCGCTGGATATGCGGGGAACCTCGTTCCAGCTCCAGGTATGGGAGGCGTTGAAATCCATTCCTTATGGAACCGTATGTTCTTATAAGGACATCGCGGAATCGATCGGACGTCCGAAGGCGGTTCGGGCGGTCGGCGGGGCCAACAACAAAAATCCGGTGCCAATCGTCGTGCCGTGCCACCGCGTCGTTGGAGCGGACGGTGCGCTGATCGGCTACGCCGGCGGACCGGAAATCAAACGGACCTTGCTGGCGATCGAGGGCATTACGCTGGGCCGGTAAACGCGCGTCATTCTTCTTGGAATGCCTCGTATGGCCGCCCGCGCATATCCGGATTTTTCATTTGCTGTCCTTCATGGGACATGCTATGATAAGTTCGTGTATGTGCCATGAAATGGTAAATATTAGCATGATTAAAGGTGGTCAAGCATGAATATCGTCATTCCGATTGTTACGCTGATCGTGGGTCTGGTTGCGGGCTTCTTTATCGGGGCATTCTATCTGCGTAAGCAGCTGGAGAAGATGCAGAACGATCCGGAAATGCTGCAAAAAATGGCAAAGCAAATGGGCTACAACCTGAACAGCAAGCAGATGCAGCGCGCTCAGCAAATGATGAAAAACCAGCCGATGCCCGGCAAAGGGCAAGGCCGCAAACGCAAAGGCTAATGAATAGGAGGGCCGCCTTCGTTTATCCATTTGACGGAGGGGGCGCTTCTATTTAGTGAAGACTGCTAACAGCGGTTATATGTGGCTGTTCATTCGATCGCTTTCGGGTGCTGCCCGGCAGCGTAAGCATACGGATTGAACAAGCATAAAATACGGATACCGTTTACCTGGTTGTAGGCGGAAAGGGGGATGTACTGTGGCAGGTGTAAAGGATTATGTTAACGATAAAGTTGTAGAAAACCGGGAGCAGATCGAATACCATATCGAGCAAATTTTGAAGCTGATCGGTGAAGATCCGCAGCGTGAAGGGCTGCTGGAGACACCGGCCCGTGTCACCCGGATGTATGAGGAGATTTTCGCGGGATATTCCGTGGATCCGAAGGATGTACTGGGAGTAACCTTCGATGAACAGCATGAAGAGCTTGTCATCGTGAAGGATATCGTATATTACAGCCAGTGCGAGCATCATATGGCTCCATTCTTCGGCAAGGTTCATATCGGCTATGTGCCGAGCGGGAAGATCGCGGGACTGAGCAAGCTGGCTCGTCTGGTTGAGGCGGTTACGCGCCGTCTTCAGGTTCAGGAACGCATCACGTCGCAAATTGCGAACATTATTGTGGAGGAGCTCCAACCGAGCGGCGTAATGGTCGTTGTGGAAGGGGAGCATCTGTGCATGTGCGCCCGCGGCGTGAAGAAACCGGGAAGCAAGACGGTGACCTCTGCCGTACGGGGAACGTTCCAAAGCGATGCTGCACAGCGTTCGGAGTTTCTGTCATTAATCAAGGAATAAACCATAGTGCAGTGAACAACGGCTGGACCCGTAGATGGTCCAGCCGTTGTTGTTATTCCACCGTTTCAGGAAACGAAAGGATTATGGGGGATGCTCCGTTCTTTTAGATTCGGCAGATCCATGATTGCTCTATAGGGGATGTCTTGGCGCTTAAGGTTAAACAGCATCACGGCCGGCTATCTTGAGCCATCCACCTGCTTCATATGCTGGACGTAACGGATCAGCTCCGCTTTCTGCAGCTCCAGCTCATGAATCCGCCTGGACATCTCACTGAAGAAGAGCTCGATCTGATCGCGCAGCACATTGGCCGATTGCCCCCTCCAATCCGAGAGGCGGGCGTACATCGCCCTTGCTTCCTGTTCATCCTGCCGAAAGAGGGCAAGCAGCCTGGACAGCTCGCGTTCAGCCTGAAGCAAGTCATCCAGCTCTAGCAATATTTCCTGACTCATCAATTGATCCCTCCAGAAGACTTGTAAATGGGCTGTTATCCGCTGCGATCCGTCTGTTCGAACAGATCCGCCTTGTACTTAATGTACTGGACCATGTCGGTCGTATGCTGTATATGCCACTGGCTCAACGACATAATCGAAGCATCCAGCTGCTGCACAATCGGCTGGAGCCGTCTGCTGTGGCTGGAATACATCGTTCTGGCAAGCCGCTGACGGATCCCCTCCAGCTCGCTCTGGCTCTGCTGGGCATTGGCCCTCCACGTTTCCGCAACGCTGCGCAGCTCCGCGGGGGTCACCTCAATGGTGCCGGCTCCTGCCGATTGGCCCGCCATTGCGGCTGCTCCGGCTGCGCCCAGAAGCGAGCCGTGGATACCAGCCATCATTCCGTTCATCATCCCATGAAGCGATTGGAAGAGCCCGCTGTCCGAAGGAACTCGGGGTGAATCGACAGGCTTACCGGTTTCACCGTCATAGAGCGGGTTGGATATGTAACCATTCTCGAATTTATAGCGATCGAGCTGGTGGTAATTGGGCCCGCCGAAGGTGTTGCCGATCTTGTCCCACAGGCTGACCCCGTCGTTGGCATCCTCATAGTTGGAGTCGATGTAATAAGTCGATCCCACATGACCCTCATACCCGCCGAAGGTGCCGCTGGCAACGATATCGCCCGGGTGGGCAAAGTTAATGATCTGGGAATCAAACTCGCCGTTCTCGGCCATTCTCCGGGCTTCCGGGGAAAGGCTCCCAATGACGGAGGGGGCACTGAAGGTGACGGCGGGCAGGCCGGTATAAGCTGCTGCATACTGGGCGTTGGCGCCGCCAAGCGAGTGGCCGGTCAGCGTGAAGTTTAAGTCCGGGTGCTTCTCCTGCATTTCCCTGGCATAGTCTTCAGCCTGAAACATTTGGTTTGTGCCGAGGACATCGGCTTTTTTCATAAGGTTTCTGGATTGTTCACCGACCCAATCGTTCAGGCCTGTGATTCCCACAGCGTCCTCGAATTTGGTGATCTGCTCATCGAACGGCCTTTCGATTTCTACCTTTCTTCCAAGCTCTCCAAGGCCGATCCCAACATCATTTAGCAGGTCAGGACCGGAGGTGGATAACTCGGCTTCTCCCTCGGTTCCGCGGTAAGCGATGACAGCCTCACCGGTCTGCCGGTTCACGAACGTAACGGCATCGAATCCCGAAACGGCATGGCTCTTCGTATCCTCCAGCACTTCCCAATCGGGCAGATCCTCGATCTGTGCGCCTTCCTTTAAGTCCTTATAAGCTAACCGTGATAACTTGTTATACGTTTCATCATCGACCATGACGCTTCCTCCATAATTGAAGTTTACTTCTTCTTATTGGCTTCAATGACTTCTTTCAGCTCCGGGCTCATGACAAAGTTCTTGGTTTCAAACGTCTTGTAGTTCACCGAAATGTTGAACGTCTGATCTTTATGCCCTTTGACGTGGCCCTCGACATCGATCTCATCCGCTACATAGGAAGGCATCTTCTTCTGACCTGTAACTTCGACCTCCAGGCCGTATTGATCCTTGAAAAATTGAATGGCGGTCTCCTTCGTTTGGGCCATGAGCTGATCCTCGCTCGCCGCAATCTCCGGATCGCCGGATTTACCGGATTTCATGCTTTGGCATCCTCCTATCATGAACGTGGCTAAAATAAAACAAATGAACAGGATCTTCCATCCGGAACGCATATCCATTCTCGTTTCATCCCTTCAGTAGACTCTTTGATCCTCATACCCATGCTTAGTCCCAGTAAAATGCTTACTGTATTATCATAGACTGGGAGACTGCAGCAAACAACGTATTAAATAACCAGAAACATGGTAATAAAGTCCTGTCGGGCCCGGTTCGGCAATACCTGATGTTGAGCTTTCCAGATTAGATAGAAGAAGATAAAAGCCCTCCCTAAGCCTCGGTTACGAAGCAAGGAGGGCGGACTCTGATAGCAGTCTCAATTTGACGGGCTGCCATGAAGCGGTTAGGATCGGTTCATCATTAAAACGGCTTCCATTTCAGCTTGCTTGCATGCTTGAACCGCTCGGCCACTTCGGGCCAGTACACGACGTTCCACCAATCCCTGATGTAGTCTTTACGCTTGCTTTGATGCTTCAAGTAATAGGCATGCTCCCATACATCGAGAGCGAGGAGAGGAACCACATCCCACTGGGAGAGGTTCTGATGCTTCTCGGCCTGTAATATTTCCAGACGATGGCTGCGCGGGCTCCAGACAAGGATGGCCCAGCCGCCGCCTTCCACCTTCTCAGCCGCCTCGCTAAAATGCTTCTTGAACCGTTCAAAGCTGCCAAAATCCTTCTTGATCTGCTGGGCAAGCTCTCCCTCTGGCATGCCGCCGCCCTTCGGGTTCATGATGCTCCAGAAAAGGGTATGCAGGTAATGTCCGGCGCCGTGGAAGGCGAGCTCACGCTCCCAATGCTTCACAAGCTCGAAGTTGCCGCTCTTGCGCGCTTCCTCAAGCTTTTTCTCGGCTTTGTTCAACCCGTCCACATAGCTCTGGTGGTGAACATCGTGATGGACCCGCATCGTCGCTTCATCGATATGCGGCTCGAGGGCATTGTACGGGTACGGAAGCGGAGGGAGGCGGTGGCCGCCGATCGGGACCGGCTTGCTGCCCGAATCCGCTAAGCCGTGGATCGCGGCCTCGGGCCCAGCGGAGGCTGATGAAGCCGATGAAGCTGGTTCTTCCCGATCTTCCCGTTTTTCTCGAGGCTCCCTATTTTCCGCGGGTGGAGGGGGCGCTGCCGCTTCTTCCATGAACCGTTCCACCGCTCCTGGAGAATTCAAAGTGTCCAGAACGCCAAGGAAGTACTCCGATTCGCGGATGATATGAAGCAATACCGTCTCCGCAAGCGGCACGGTTCGAACGGCAGGGCTGTTATCCTTCATGCCTTCCAGCTGGCGGATGAATTCCCTGGACTGCTCGAAGGAGACGCGCAGCAGATGCTCGACCTGTGCGATGACCTCGGGCGATGGCGGCCCCGGATGGCGGAGAACATATTGCAGCAGGACATCGGCGGCTTTTTGCGTATGATCGAATACGACGGCCCACTGGTCCAAAACGTTCACGTAGGGCTCCTCAAGCCCCGGAACAATCGCTTTAATGACATCCGTATGCTCCATCTCCTGGAGCTTCCAGAAGGCAATCTCCTCCAGAATACGGGCCGGCAGCTTCGCGCCGTAAATATATAACATCGATTTCCCTCCCCATATAGCATTCACCATAGTCACTATATTCCGGGACGGGCTTGTATTATGTAAGGCAATATAAAAACCCCCGCTGCCGGTTCCGGCAGCAGGGGAGAAGGTCATCCACTATAAAGGTACAGCACTTATTGGGCTTGCAGCCCTTCCCGGCCCTCGAGCTTGCCGAGGAAGGTGGAGACTCTGCGCAGATACTCTTTCGGATGCTCTCGGAAGATAAGCTCGTGGTGCGCATCCTTCACAATCCATGAATCGGAATCTTCATGGGTCTGGTTTGCGGCGATTTTCTCGGCGATCGGGTAAGGCGCCTTATCGTCCCTAGTTCCGTGGATGAACAGGATCGGGAACGGATAATCATGCTTTTTTACCTCATTATAAGGGATTTGATCGAGACTCGTTCCATTCAGCACCGGGAAGAGCAGCTCCAGAATTTCCAAGGAAGGATGCCTTGGAAGATCAATCTGGTTGTGAATATTGTGATAAAGCGTGTCCGGCTCCAGCAAAAAGGTGCTGTCCAGAATCATCGCGTCAACATCCTTCGTCTCGAGCCCCGCCTGTAATGCGGTGCCCGCGCCCATCGAGAACCCCCAGACGACAATCTGCTTCGCGCCGCGGTGCTTCACATGTTCAATCGCGCCTAGCAGCTGACGCTTCTCCTCCTTACCGCCGGTAGCTACCTCCTTGCTGGTTTGGGATGCAAAGCCATAGTCGAACATCAGCACATTATAATTCATGCTGTGCGCGTAATGAGCGATATCATACATCGGCACCCAGGTCTCCTCACGATTGGCTCCATATCCATGGCTGAGCACAATCGTCTTATCCGAATGATCCGCAGGAATATACCAGCCGTTCATATTTCTTTTGCCGTCAATGGAATGGAAGGTGACGCTCTCGTAATCCATTTCCTTGGCAAGCTTCGGATTGGAGTAAAGGGGAGCCACCGTCGGATTCGACAGCACCCAGGCAATATAGGCGTGCAGCGCTATAAAGCAGAAGATAAGGAAAAAGACGACGGATAAAATCAAAGCTAGCAAAATATGCTTGAACCGCACCAAGCCTGTAGAAAGCTCGGCCGGGGCGTCATTGACTTGGGAGAGTGGGGCATTACGACCAGTTACCATGCTCATGGATGGCCCCTCCTTACCATAGTTTTATTGCGCGAAAGTGAAATACACTGATTTTTTATAATAATCGTATGCCGGGATGCCTATTATGTCAATGTAAATCGAAAGTTTGTTAGATGAGGATTTGGCAAAAATCCAAAGAGCGACCTTCAATCAGCAATAGATAGCAAAACGGTTTTATTCATCTATATATTGTAACCGGGAGCCGATGGAACCGAATTTTACAAAATCCCGCGATAATTGTAAAGCTGGCAAATGGTTTACTTCTGCCGTAATTTTTCATATAATTCTTGTAACCAGGTTTCATGTGATGAAACAGGAGAGGAGCAGGTCGGGGATGGAAGACCGCAAATTAACTGTACGTGCCGTTGAAAGGGCTCTTGATATATTAATATGCTTTACGAAGAACAGTGAGCTCGCTCTGACCGAGATTTCTTCGCTGATCGGGCTGCACAAGAGCACGGTTCACCGCCTGCTGGCAACGCTGGAAGACAAGGGATTCGTGGTGCGGAATCCGGAGACGGAGAAATACAGGCTGGGTCTGAAAATATGGGAGTTGTCCATGCACTTGTCACAGAGCGATGATCCGGCCATTCGGCTGCTGCCGGCAATGGAGGCGCTGCGGGATCGGCTTGGCGAAACTGTAAGCCTGTATCTGCGGGACGGTGCGGAGCGTTTGCGCATTCAGGCGGTACAGAGCAACCAGGCCATCCGGCGGGTCGCCCAGGTAGGCGTGAGGCTGCCGCTGTCCGTCGGCGCTTCCAGCAAGGTTCTGGTGGCGTTTGCGCCGCCGGAGGATCAGGAGGAGCTGCTGAATGCACCGGATTGGCCCGAGTCGGTAGACCGTGAGACGTATCGGAAGCAGCTGGCCGAAATATTGCAGAAGGGCTATGCGATCAGTATCGAGGAGCGCGAGCCGGGGGCGGCAGCGGTATCGGTGCCGATCTTCGACCGTTACGGCAAGGCGGCAGCGGCGCTTTCGATGTCGGGGCCGGTCACCCGCTTGTCAGCCGAGAAGCTGCGCGAGTATGCGCCTGTGCTGAAGGAAGCGGCTCGGGAGATGGGAATGATGATGTGATGGCTGCCCAGGAATCTTAAGCCGTACGCATATCGTTCAAGGGACGAAGGATTCGTCCCAA
Organism: Paenibacillus sp. FSL M8-0142; assembly: GCF_038597315.1. Lineage (NCBI taxonomy): Bacteria > Bacillati > Bacillota > Bacilli > Caryophanales > Paenibacillaceae > Paenibacillus > Paenibacillus sp. FSL M8-0142. The sequence continues at coordinate 5,796,901 of NZ_CP152008.1, read as the reverse complement.
GTGTGAAAGTGGACAGGGAAACAGTACCGCCTGTACGCTAAAAAAGGAGATGACCCGGACTAGATCCGGTGCATCTCCTTTTTTAGTTCCAAGCTCCAAGCGATGGATATTCATGTTTGCGGTTTCTATTATGTAGACGTTGGCAGTATACGTTCATGGACGCACAAATCAGGCCTGGTGATCATCGTTTCGCTTGGTGTCCTTTCGTCGCCTCTCTCATTTTCTGATTCAAGATCTCTTGAAAGGTAGCCGTCTTGGCATTCGTTGTTGCTTTAGGCGCAACCATTGGCTGCGGGCGTTGATATTGATGGTGGAACGGGGTCATCGTATGGATTTTGATCATCGGTACAAACCTCCTGGATCACTCGAGTATCCGCAATGTTTGTACCCATTAACCTTCCCGGCTCTATTTGAAACGGGACTTCCAATAAACAGGAATATGGTACTGCAAATATGAAAATCCCCATCTTCCGAGACCGAAAGATGGGGATTTGTTCCTGAGACTTAAGTGCCTTTAGAGAGAGGTGTTACTGGTTCGATGCGATCATTTGACGAAGCACCGTTTGGAGGATACCGCCGTTATGGTAGTAGTCCACGTCGACCATGCTGTCAAGACGAGCGATTACCGGGAACTCGAACTTGGTCCCGTCTTCGCGAGTAGCGACAACGGTCAATTCCTGACCCGGCTTCACATCATTGCTAAGGCCGATAATATCGAACGTCTCGCGTCCGTTCAGACCAAGGCTCTTCCAGCCGTGTCCTTCTTGGAACTGGAGCGGAAGTACGCCCATGCCCACAAGATTGGAGCGGTGGATCCGTTCAAAGCTTTCGGCCAGAACGGCTTTGACGCCGAGGAGGTAGGTACCTTTAGCCGCCCAGTCGCGGGAGCTTCCCGTACCGTATTCCTTACCGGCGATAACGATCAGGTTCTGTCCGCCGGCTTGATAGTTCATCGAAGCGTCATAGATGGACATGACTTCGTCCGTAGGCAGGTACGTGGTCACGCCGCCCTCGGTGCCAGGAGCTACCTGGTTGCGGATGCGGATGTTGGCGAACGTTCCGCGCATCATGACTTCATGGTTACCGCGGCGGGAGCCGTAGGAGTTGAAGTCTTTGCGCTCAACGCCACGCTCGCTCAGGTATTTGCCTGCCGGGCTGTTCGTTGCAATGTTGCCCGCCGGCGAAATATGGTCCGTCGTAACGGAGTCGCCCAAGAGAGCAAGCACGCGCGCTTCCTTGATGTCCTGAATGTCGCTCAGGCCATTGCCCAGGCCTTCGAAGAACGGCGGATTTTGAATGTACGTCGATTGATCGTCCCACTCATACAGCTCGCCTTCCGGCACAGGGATCTTGTTCCAGCGCTCGTTGGCTGTAAATACGTTCTCGTATTTCTTGCGGAAAGCATCCGCGCTGACGGACAAGCCGATCGCTTCACGAATTTCGGCGCTCGTTGGCCAGATATCCTTCAAATATACCGGCTCGTTGTTTGGATCGTAGCCGATCGGATCGTTCTGAAGGTCGATATTAACCGTTCCTGCAAGCGCGTAAGCCACAACAAGCGGCGGAGAAGCCAGGTAGTTGGCTTTAACCTGAGCGTGCACGCGGCCTTCGAAGTTCCGGTTACCGGACAGTACGGCCGCAACCGTCATGTCATTGTCGGCGATCGCTTCGCTGACTTCGTCAGGCAACGGACCGGAGTTACCGATACATGTTGCACAGCCGTAGCCTGCTACATAGAAGCCGAGGGATTCCAAGTAGTGCAGGAGACCGGCTTTCTCCAGATAGTCGGTTACGACCAGGGAGCCTGGAGTCAAGCTGCTCTTCACATAGCCAGGCTTCTTGAGGCCGCGTTCCACGGCTTTCTTCGCCAGCAGGCCTGCGCCGAGCATAACGCTTGGGTTGGAGGTGTTCGTACAGCTTGTGATAGCCGCGATGACAACCGCACCGGTTCCCATTTCGCTTGTGGAGCCGTCTTTATGCTTAACGGTAACGGTCTGCTCGATCTTCTCGTCGCTGAGGCCGTATCCGCCCTTGTCGATCGGCGTACGGATAATATCGTTGAAGTTCTGCTTCATTGCAGTCAGCTCGATACGGTCTTGCGGACGCTTCGGACCGGCAAGGCTCGGCACGACGGAAGCGAGGTCGAGCTCGATCACGTCGGAGAACTCAGGGTCCGGCGTATCGGCCGTACGGAACATGTTCTGCGCTTTGTAGTAGCTCTCAACGAGTGCAACCTGCTCATCGGTACGACCGGTGTTGCGGAGATAAGCAAGCGTCTCGTCGTCAACAGGGAAGAAGCCGATGGTTGCGCCGTATTCCGGAGCCATGTTGGCTACGGTTGCACGGTCAGCCAAGCTGATGTTGGCGAGGCCAGGGCCGTAGAACTCCACGAATTTGCCGACAACGCCTTTTTTACGGAGAAGCTCGGTGACGGTAAGGGCAAGGTCGGTTGCCGTTGCGCCTTCGGCCAGGCTGCCCGTCAATTTGAAGCCGATAACTTCAGGCGTTACGAAATAGAGCGGCTGGCCGAGCATGCCGGCTTCCGCCTCGATGCCGCCGACGCCCCAGCCTACGACGCCAAGACCGTTGATCATGGTAGTATGGGAGTCGGTGCCGACGAGGGAATCCGGGAATACGAGCGTTTCGCCGTCTACCGTCTTCGTGGCCGCTACGGAAGCCAGGTATTCCAGGTTAACCTGGTGAACGATACCTGTTCCAGGAGGAACCGCACGGAAGTTATTGAAAGCGGTTTGAGCCCAGCGGAGGAAGCGGTAGCGCTCTTCGTTGCGCTCAAACTCGACTTTCATGTTATATTCAAGAGCTTGGTCCGTACCGAAAGCATCAACCATAACGGAGTGGTCGATAACGAGGTCAACCGGTACGAGCGGGTTGATCTGCTTCGGATCTCCGCCGGCTTTCTTAACGGTGTCGCGCATAGCTGCAAGATCGACGACAACCGGTACTCCGGTGAAGTCCTGCAGTACGATGCGTGCAGGGATGAACGGAATTTCCTTGTTGTTGTCACGTCCTTCGTTCCATTTGGACAACAGCTTTACATGATCTTCTGTAATGGCGCGTCCGTCGAATTGGCGAACGGCGGCCTCAAGCAGCACCCGAATCGAGAACGGAAGCTTGGACACGCTGCCGTATCCTTGCTCTTCGAGCGCCTGCAGGCTGAAATAACGATAGTTTTTACCGCCCACCTCGAGGTTGCGCGAGATGGAGAATTGATCCTTTACTGGCATACCTGAACCTCCTTGAGTCATTTCTGAGTTCAACTGTCAGTTGTTTCACTAGATGAAACCCAATTTCATAATTCACACACTCTAAGTATAACGATTTCAAGCCGCTACGTAAAGCATTTTTTATAGAAGAAAAGTATTTCAAAACGGTGAAAATCCGCCTGTTTTCAGCGTCCCTGCAAGCGTCTGCCGAAGCGGTCATGGAGGGCTGTTCTTGGAGCGGGTTCATAGCCCGCTTCCTTGCTTCATATAGTTGTGATAGGGAACCGTGCGTTAGGCCAGGTTAAGAGGAGGAGAGAGGTATGAGCAGTCTGCAGCAAGCGGAGAAGCCTTGGAAGCAAAGCTTATATATTTATGTCAATCAATACAACCAAAACCGGGTCGACTATTCTTCAGGCCTGAAAGAGCAAATTGTAGCGGATTTGAATTACTTGGTAGAGAGAGGCGAGAGGCAGTTCCGGCTCCAAGCATGGTACGAAGAACGGGAGGTTGTGCCGCTCAAGAGCGAAACCCGGGCCCGGCTTCAGCGCATCCTAAGGGAGACGGAGGATGACGTCGTTGCCGACGTCAGGCTCAGCAGCGTCTTTTATTATGAAAAAAGAGGGATGACGCATCGGGAGGATATCGTTACGCGCGAGCGCCTTACCCTGATCCGCGACGGCGACGCCTGGCTGATCGTCGGCATCGAGCGGCTGGAGGACGAACGCCATCCGCTGCAGCAGGCTGGGAACCTGAGTGCAGACCCGTCTGCGGCCGGGCGCGAGCCTTCGCTTCCGTTCATGAACGGACGTGTGTATGCGGCGGGAATGAGCCCGAGATCGGGCCGCTACGAGCGGGAGGCAGCCGCAGCTTATGCGGACCGCTGGTGGGATTCGGGAAATCCGGAGTTCGCCGAATTCGATGTGGATTGCACGAATTATATATCCCAGTGCCTCTTTGCAGGCAAAGCCCCAATCCACTATACTGGTAAAAGAGAATCGGGATGGTGGTACAAGGGATATGTGGGCGGCCGAGAATGGTGGAGCTACAGCTGGGCGGTTTCGAACAGCTTTGCGAATTACTTGTACACCAGCACGACGGGTCTGCGGGGCGAATTGGTCGAACGGCCGGAGCAGCTTATGCTCGGCGATGTGATCGTGTACGACTGGGACGGCGACGGCGCCTTCCAGCACAGCACGATCGTCACGGCGTTTGACGCAGGCGGCATGCCGCTGGTGAATGCCCATACGGTGTCCAGTCGCCACCGGTACTGGGACTATCGCGATTCGTATGCGTGGAATGACAAGACCAAGTACCGGTTCTATCATATCCCCGATTATTTTTAAGGCGTGCGCGCATCATGCTGCAAAACGTACAAGAGAGAGGTTATTCATGGGACAGGATAAATTAACGGTCGGCTTGGTATACGGAGGGAAATCGGGGGAGCATGAGGTGTCGCTGTCGACAGCCTTCGCCGTCATGAACGCTTTTGATTTCGACAAATATGATATCATGCCATTTTATATTTCGAAGCAGGGAGCATGGAGGATCGGCACGAAGCTGACGGCGCCGTTCTCCGATCAGGAGGAGCTCAAGCTCGCCGAGGGGGAAGGCACCCGTACCGCGCTGAATGCGGTGTTCAGCAGACTGTACGGCAGTGAAGAGCCGGTAGTTGACATCATGTTTCCGCTGCTGCACGGAACGTTCGGTGAGGACGGAACGATTCAGGGACTGTTCGAAATGGCGGATATTCCTTATGTCGGAACCGGGGTGCTTGCCTCTGCTGCAGGCATGGATAAAGTCGTCATGAAAAAGCTGTTCGCCCAGGCGGGACTGCCGCAATGCGAATACTGCAGCTTCACCAGATCCCAGTGGGAGCGCAATCAGCATGAGCTGCTTCAAGGGATTGAGGACAAACTGGGCTTCCCGAGCTTCGTCAAGCCGGCCAATCTGGGCTCCAGCGTCGGCATATCCAAAGCGAAGGACCGGGAGCAGCTGAAAGCCGCGATTGAAACCGCGCTTCGCTTCGACAACAAGATTATTGTTGAAGAATTCGTGGATGCCCGCGAGGTGGAGGTCAGCGTACTCGGTAACGATGAGCCGATGGCTTCGGTCCCGGGTGAAATCGTCTCTTCGAGTGAATACTATGACTACGCGGCAAAATATATCAGCGGACAGTCCAAGATGCAGATCCCTGCCGATATCGATCCGGATACGGCCGACCGGCTGCGCGAGCTGGCCATATCGGCCTTCAAGGCGATCGAGGGCAGCGGCATCACCCGCGCGGACTTCTTCCTCCGCCGGTCGGACGGCGCGATTCTGATCAATGAGGTCAATACGATGCCGGGCTTTACGCCGTTCAGCATGTATCCGCTCTTGTGGCGGGAGACAGGCATGTCTTACCGCGAACTGCTTGACCGGATGATCGAGCTCGGTCTGGAGCGCTACAACCGCAAACAGGCGTTGATTTACGAGAATCAGGCTTAAGACTTACAATTGGATATGAATGGCCAGGGGGAGTCCGCGAACAACTGATCACGGCTCCCCTTGAGTCTAATATTTAAGCAGGAAAGGAAGAGGTCTTATGGGATTTCAAACCGAGTTTAACTCCGTCTGCAAGTTTAAGAGCGAGCAAGAGCTCTACGAGCTGCTGGAATACGGACGAGGCAAAATGCTGAAGGACGGCCTTCGTGTGTTTCCGACCGGACAGAAGGTGATTGCCTACACGCCGGATAACCGGGCGGTAGCCATCGTGCTGATTACGGCATGCGTATCCGAGATCAATTTCCAAGGACGCGAAGTCACTTCGGTCGAGCTGCAGCTGATCCGCAAGCTGACGGATGAGGAATCCCGCGTCCAGACGGCGCTGGCTCACGAAATGTTCTTCGGGGACCATGCATGATCGTAAGATTCGGATATGTAGCCATGTCCACGGTCGTTCAGAATGCTTCTCCCTCCAAGACCATGACGATGAAGAGTTTTCTGAAGCTGAATGACCGCGAGGCCGGCATACATAAGCTGGAGCGGATCGCGAATGAAAATCTTCATAATACGCTTCGCCTGCTGAAGCACAACGCAGCGCATGATATTATGGTGTACCGCTTTTCCTCCAAGCTGATTCCGCTGGCAACCCATAACGATATGCAGGACTGGGATCCGTTCCCTGCCTTGCAGGAAGGCTTTCGGGCGATCGGAGACTACGTGAAAAAACACGGCATGAGGGTATCCTTCCATCCGGACCATTTTACCGTGCTCAGTACGCCCAGGCCTGAGGTGCTCGCTAGTTCCATACGCGACTTGAACGCACATGTCGATATGCTTGAAGCGATGGGGCTGCCGGCCGCGATGAAAAACAACATCCATATCGGAGGCGCTTATGGGGACAAGCCATCGGCGGCCTCCCGGTTCATCGAGCACTTTCATGAACTTGACCAGCGTATCAAGGAGCGTCTGACGCTGGAGAACGACGATAAGACCTTTACGGCACAGGAGACGCTGGCGGTATCCAAAGCGACGGGGGTTCCGATGGTGCTCGACATTCACCACCAATGGGTGAACAATGACGGCGAAGCGCCATGGGAGCTGTGGCCTGAGATCTTTCGCACTTGGGAGACGCCGCTCGCCCAGGCCGGGTCGGATCCCGGGCAGCCGCTGCCCCCGAAGATCCATGTATCCAGTCCGAAAAGCCCGGAGGACATCCGCAGCCATGCCGATGGGGTGGACGTGGTGCCGCTGTTGGCCTTTTTACGGAACATTGCAGGAGAAACGCCGCGGGTGGATGTCATGATCGAGGCGAAGATGAAGGACGGCGCTCTGTTCGGGCTCATGAAGGAGCTGGCAGAGTATAAGAATGAGGGCGTCACGATCTTGGACGGGGCCTCTGTGGAGATCCATCCATAGAACGAGTAGAACGAGCGGACGGTCCTCTTGCATCCGGAGGGATTTTAAGGTACGGTGAAAGTGGAAGATAGAGGATGATTCCCATGACATACACGCAGAAAAGTTCGTTCTCGCCAAGCATTCACTGCTCCGCAAGGAACGGACTTTTGTTGAAATAGGCGAAATTTTGAGAAACGCTGCCCGCTCCTGTTTCGTAATACCGGAATAGGATAAAGGGATGTTAACAATCAATAGATTGATATAGAAAGTAGAGTGAGCGCTTTGAACGAGAATGACAAGACTCCTTATGTAGTCAGCAGTAAGAGTTACACTGCCGTTGCGATTAATTGTGCCGCGAAGGCGGGGGAGTGGATTAAGAGCAGACTCGGATCCGTGAAACAGCTCAGCACCAAAACATCGCCTCAAGATATTGTCACGGAAGTGGACAAAGGGGCCGAGCAGATGATCCGGAAGCTGATTCTCACTCACTTCCCGGACCACGCGATTTTAGGAGAGGAAGGGGTTGAGCCTGGGGCCGAAGCTGCCGCACGGGCGCTGAAGGCGGCCCAGGAAGAGGAGTATCTCTGGATTATCGACCCGGTTGACGGGACGACGAATTACGTCCATGGTTTCCCGTTCTATTCCGTCTCCATCGCGCTAGCCCATCGCGGAGAAGTGATCGTCGGGGTGATTTACGATCCTTCGCGGGACGAATTGTTTGTGGCCGAGAAGGGAAAAGGGGCCTATGTGCACGGCAATCCTACGTATGTATCCAAGGAGAGCCAGCTGTCGGAGAGCTTGCTTGCGACCGGATTCCCGATTGACAGCAAGGTTAATCTGCCGCTGAACATGGCCGAGCTTCACGCCCTCTTGCCGAAGGTGCGCAATGTAAGAGCCGGGGGCTCCGCCGCCCTTCATCTGGCGTACGTTGCCGCCGGACGCTTAAGCGGATACTGGGAGCACGGGCTGAGCGCCTGGGATATCGCCGCAGGGGCCCTGCTGGTTCAGGAATCCGGCGGAGCGGTGACGGACACCGATGGCCGTCCGTTCGATCTGTCCGTACGGAATATAGCGGCGACCAACGGCTTGATCCACCAAGGCTTGCTGGATACGCTGAAGGAAGCGGGCGAGGGCTCCGTTCGTTAAGACTGACTTGGCCTAGGCAATATGCAGAAGATCAGGTGGAAATGACGAAGAGCCGGATAAGATACCGGCAGTAGAGGGTAATGTAAGATAGAAGTATCAAGGTGGCAGCGTCTACAACAGCTTGTTAAAGGAGTTATGACTGAGATGAATGAGAAATCAGATCAGGATTTGGAACGCCGGCTTAGCGAGATGTTGACTGAAGGCGAGATGGAGAGGAAGGATCGGGAGCAGGAGGAGCGCCGTCAGGTCTCTCCGAAATACGAGATCCGGATTCAGACCCAGCTCGACCCCATCGTGGAAGAAACACTGAAATACCGTAGCATCGCGAAGGAAATCGATGGCCGTTACGACAAATACATGGAGCAGGCAGGCAAAAGCAACGAGCCGAAGGCCGAGCTGGAGAAGGGCCGCAAGGAGCAAGGGGATGCGTCCTCTTGATGAATGGAGTCAGGCTCTGCCCGGTTAGAGGCCGTGAATACGGCAAGCAACTGTATAAGCATTACAGGAATGGACAGCGCGATTAAGGAGGCTGTCCATTTTCTTTTTTTTGTATACCGTTCTTAGTAGCGGAACTTCGGAGGGCATAAAACACACGCGTTTTCTGCAGGAGCAAAAAAGCAGATATGTATTCAAGGACAGGATTATAGTGAGGAGTCATGAAGATGAGAGGGCTGCGGACGTTTCATATTGCGGGTGCCGTATCGGGCATCGGCTCCATGCTGTTGTGGTGCATCCTTATATTTTTCAATCCGTATACGGATACGGTGAATGCAGATGCGGCACGGAACACCTTTCTCATGCTCTTTCTACCTGGTGTGATCGCACTGATCTCGCTGTTCGGACCGTGGAAACCGTTAATGCTGATTGCCTTCTTATGGTCGGTGCTGCCGAGTCTGTACTTGGCTGGAACTCCGGGCATCTTCGCGTTGTTCGGCGTAACGTCCGCAGGTTATTTAATTGCTTACCTGCTCATGAAAAGAAATGGGAAGGGATAGTTCTGCAAGGGAGGGCTTTGTACCCAATCAGGGACGCAGGTGGTAAAATAAGGAGGGTATCGAATAAATCTAGGGAGAGTGAAGGCATGTTCAAACAATGGAAGAAGAGGCTGGCAGCGGTAACAGGATTTCTGATGCTGGCCGTAACGCTGCTTGGCCCGGGTGCAGCCACGGTGTTTGCCGATGGGGGCAGCGTAAAGGAGGATACTACATACCAAATTGTAGCGCTGGGAGACTCGCTCACGGTCGGTTATGAGCCGGGAGTGGATTTGAACAAGCTGTATGGTTTCGTCGAACGTTTATATGAACAAGGGCTTTTCTACGGAAGAACCGAAGTGACGAATCTAGGGATAGCCGGATTGAAGACGGACGGACTGGACCATTACCTCCAGGCCATCGTTGATGGACGTTCTCTAACGGCCGAGGAGCTGCAGCCTGGGCTGGCGGACCCGCGCGCGAAGCAGATCGGAGCGGACGCACCCAAAGCGAAAGCCGCAATCGCCGAAGCGGATCTGATTACCATTACCATCGGCGGCAATGATATGATGAGCCTGGTCGGCACGATCGACAAGCTGAGTGAGGAGCAGCTCGCAGCCAAGCTGCAGGAGCTGTTTGCACAGTACACCGAGAACGTCACCGCCGTCATCGGTAATCTGCGGCTGCTGAATCCGGATGCGACCATCGTCATCGCGGACCAGTATAATCCGATCCCTAAACTGGCGGGCGAGGCTGCTTATGCGAAGCTGCTGGAAGCGGCCGGCCATTTCACCAAGCTCGTGGATGACATCGCTGCGAGCTTCGCGAACCAAGGCGCGGATATCAAGGTAGCGCATGTAGCGGAAGCCTTCGTGGGATCTGAGATTACGATGACGCATATCCTTAAGGATGATATCCATCCGAACCAATACGGTTACGAGACGATGGCAACCGTATTTGCGGAGACGATCTGGGGCAGCTATAAGCAGCCGCCGGTGCAGGAGCAGGGTCAGCCGATGCGGATCGTCGTCAAGGGACAGGAGCTCACTACGCCGTACAAACCGATTCTTCGCGACAATATGAACTACGTGGCGATTCAAGATATCGTTAATGCGGTGGGGGCAACGACGAAGTGGGAGAATAAAACCTCAAGCGCCACCATCACATATGGCGATAAAACGGTTGTAGTCACGATCGGCAAGAAGTTTGTGAAAGTAAACGGCACGAACGTTCCGATCGATACGCCTGCGTTTCTGCATAAGGTAGGCAAGGAAGACAAGACCTATGTTCCGCTTGCCGTCATTGCATCGGGTCTTGGCTTCGATGTTCAGTACAGCGCCAAACAGCGTACCGCATTCATTAATTTATAAATGCATCCGCCCTAAGATAAGGTTGATCATAGCTGCGGAACCAAAGAGAGACGCCGATTTGGCGCCTCTCTTTTCCTTTTTCATATTCTCCGTTTAATTGTCTATGATTTTAAAGCGTCAAGTGATATATGAGCCGGCTGCTCACTTGGAAGCCGCCTTCGGAATGATCGTTTCGGCGATACGGATCAGTTCCTCGGCTGGGACATCTCCCTCCATGGAGCTGAGCGTATACAAGTAGTGGTGTCCGGTACTTGGATCCTCATAAGCCCAGTCCAGCTGCGTCGTGCTTCCATCGTTCCATGTTTTTTGCAGGACGTCCTGCCCGTTGATCTCGATCTTCCGGTTGATCATGTCCATATTCTCGTCCCAGTAAGAGGTCACGCTGCCGTGGTCTCCGTTATTCAGAATCGTCAGGGCGATCTCCTTGCTGCCGCTGGTGTAATAAACCGTCGACAGCCAGAAATTGTCCGTAAACTGTATCGGCATCAGGGCGTAATCCTTGCCCGAAGACTTGGCTTTCGTAAGCAGTTTCTTCGCGATGTCGGCCTTTTCCTGCTCGGTCAGCGGCTTTGCGTCAGTCTCGCGCTCCATGTGCACGCTGGCATTATTGAACATATATTTGTCCGAGGCGGAAGCGGAGATCTCCTTGGCCAGCGGTACGCCGGGCACGTTCACCATGCTTGTCAGCTTATCGAAATCCTTGACGGCATGCGGAGTGGATTTGATATCGATGACGTGGTTCGGATTATTCGGCACAATATAAATGGCGGCGGCTTCGCCCGGCTTGATTTGCTCATCCCAGACGGTATTCATAAGATGGATGCGATCCAGTTCCTCTTTGGAATAATCCTTAAGCGGAGGAGACACTGCGCTCGATTTCTCCTCATAGACGACTTCTCCCTTGCCGTTGGTTAAAGAATGGTACTTGACAGCTGCGAAGCCGGTCGATGCGGTAAGCAGCATGCCGGCGATCAAGAGAATGCTTACTTTGTTTTTCACGAACAATCGCTCCTTTTGAATATGTTCTTCCCGAATTTGGCGCATAACGCGTTTCTGGAGGGCGGCTCCGGGCGGCTCAACCCTTTGAAAGAGTGGTTTCAGGTCTTTGTCGCTGTCCATGCTCATTCGTTTCCTCCCCCTCTGCCATGGCGTAATGTTTGCGGAACTTGGCGGCGGCCCGCTCGAACTTTTTCCTGAGATAGGTCGTGCTTTGTTGCAAAATAAGGCTGATCTCGTGATAGCTCTTGTCCTCGACGCAGCGCAGGATGAGCAGGCTTCGTTCCTCGGCGGTCAGCCTGGCCAGCGCCCGGAGCACGGACGGATTGTAGTACTTGTGCTCGATGACCTGATCGACATGCCGGTTATCCTGGTCTTTCTGGTATAGAAAGGGGAGGTACCGATACAGCTTGCGTTTCCGCAGCAAGTCGATGCATTGGTTGCAGGCGATGCGGTAAAGCCAGGCCTCGAAGGGCTTGTCCGTTTCATATTTGGACAAGTGGCGGTACGCCTTCAAGAAAACCTCCTGGGTGCAATCCTCGGCTTCGGCATAATCGCCAAGCATGTGGTAGCAGTAATTGAAGATGGCTTTGTTGCAGCGGTTCATGATCAGCTCGTATTGGTCGATCTCTCCCTTCAAAACATCAGCAACGATCTGATGGAATGCTGGTTCATCCAAGTGGTTTCACCCCTTTACAATCTGTATTACGTATCAGCATGGTGCTAATGTGACAAACAGGCTCTCTCAGAACTTCCCGAGTTTTCATTTGCAGGAGAACGGCTTGGATCAATATGAGGCCCCGGCAGATGGAGCGAAGGTCTGAAGTGAGGCTAGGGGGAAAACAGGGAGCGTACAAAATAAAAGAGAGACGCCGCGAATGGCGTCTCTCTTTGCTGCTTCCCATAGCCTTGGGAGCGGGGTTAAACGGGTCCCCGGTCTGCCCTGGCCGAGAGCGGCTGCCTTATCCTATTACCCGAATTACGGGCATAGCAGCTTCCCGCATGATTTTAATAGATTTCCTTCGCATCCCGCGGCAGCTGGCGGACATGGTGCAGGAAGCCGGTAACGCGCCCGTCCTGTCCCATGTCATACGTGTAGCCCAGCTGCTCGCCGACGTACAGCGCCGTCTTCCGGAAAAGTGCTCCGGCGGCGAAGAGGGCATCCCAGACCTCGTCATAGGTTCCCCCGGCGTAGGTATCCATCAGCTCGTTCCAGCTGTCCTCGGGCAAGTATCGCTTCAGATACTTGGCATTCTTGCCAACGCTAAGCGAGAAGCCGGTCAGAACCCCGGCCTGCCATTCCAGCATTTTGATCAGCATCGGCCGAACAATATTGTTCAGGTGATCCTGGGCATACAGAATTTCCTCTCTCCACAAGCCCTTGGCTACATAAGTGGTGACCCACCAGAATTCGTTGCTGCAGTCCGCAAAGAATTCGGCGGACGGACGTTTGACGCGATAGTCCTCATCCGACGGCTCCGGTATTTCGGGAAACGTCCCGTCTTTGTCCATAAGCACCTTGATCAGCTTGTCATGCTGGCTGTAGGATTCCTTTTCCTCGATGGGAATCAGGGTCATGTCAATCCGGTTCCCGTCCGTAAACAGCATCAGATAGGAGAACCAGTTCCCCAGATCAGGAGGGAACATCGCCATATCTTCGGGCGTTTGCAAAATGATGCGTTCCCCGAAGACGTCAATCCAGCCCGGGTCTTGAATGAAGCTGTCCATGTCGGTGACGTGGAAGCTGATATCATAGTCCTGAAATACATCCTTCGGCACATTAGGGTTCGTTCTTGAGCCTTCCAGGGTCACGGCGCGAACACGTTCATCGCGCTTAGCCACACCCAGAATCAAATCCATCATTTCTTGCTCGCTTCTCATCGTTGTTCCCGCCTTTCGTTTTCATTGGAATGGGTCAATCTTATGAACCGTTAAGGCAGGAGGTCCGCGGATGCGAACCGTGGAAGCGGGATATGGACACGCAGCATGTTATAACTTGTTCAGCAGCTTCTTCATATTCCGGTTCCCCTTTCCAGGATTTTCCCTACATGAAATATCAATGCCATTAACCTTTCATGGCTTGAAATGAAGCCTCTGCGGCTTCCAATGTTGCATCGATGTCCGCTTCCGTATGGGCAGTCGTCATAAACCAGGCCTCGTATTTAGAAGGGGCCAGATTAATGCCGCGGTCCAGCATATGGCGGAAGAAGGAAGCGAAGGCCTCGCCGTCCGTATCCTGGGCTTCATCATAGTTGGTCACCGGATGATCGCAGAAATGAGTGGAGAAGGAGCCGCGAATCCGGTTGATCGTGAGCGGAATGCCATGGCGGTCCGCCGAGCTCTTCAGCCCTTCGGTCAGCTTGATCGTCAGACGCTCCATTTCCTCATACACGCCTTCGCCTTGCAGCACCTCCAAACAGGCGATCCCTGCGGCGATCGACGCCGGATTGCCAGCCATCGTTCCTGCTTGATATGCAGGTCCGAGCGGGGCAACCTGCTCCATAACGTGCTTCCGGCCGCCGTAAGCGCCGATCGGAAGACCGCCGCCAATGATTTTGCCGAGCGCGGTCAGATCCGGCTGAATGGCTTCGTGATTCGCCAGACCTGCGTATGTCTGGGAAGAGCCGTAGTGGAAGCGGAAGGCGCTGATGACCTCGTCATAGATGACGAGCGAGCCGTTATCATGGGCCAACCGGCACAGTCCTTCCAGGAAGCCTGGCTTTGGCATTACCATGCCGAAATTGCCGACAATCGGTTCGACCATCACCGCGGCCACGTCATCACCCCATTGCTCCAAGGCGTCACGCAGGCTGTCAAGATCGTTAAACGGAACCGTAATGACCTCGTGGGCAATGCTTGTCGGAATTCCGGCGCTGTCCGGAATGCCGAGCGTGGAAGGTCCTGATCCTGCGGCGACAAGCACGAGGTCGGAGTGGCCGTGGTAGCAGCCGGCGAACTTGATGATTTTATTGCGCTTCGTATATGCGCGTGCAACGCGGATCGTCGTCATGACGGCCTCAGTGCCGGAATTGACGAAGCGCACCTTGTCCAAGGAAGGGATGGCATCCTTCAGCATTTTGGCAAGCTTGATTTCAAGCTCGGTCGGCGTCCCGTACAGCGTGCCGTTCTGGGCTGCCGCCGTAATGGCGGCCGTAATGTGCGGATGGGCATGGCCGGTAATAATCGGTCCATAGGCCGCCAAGTAATCGATGTAGCGATTGCCGTCTTCATCCCAGAAATAGGCGCCGCTTGCGCGTTTCATGAAGACGGGGGCGCCGCCGCCGACCGCTTTGAATGAGCGGGAGGGGCTGTTGACGCCGCCGACGATATGCTGAAGAGCTTCCTGGTATAAGGCTTCGGAACGGGTTCTGGATGTGTTCATCGTGTAAAAACTTCCTTTCTTCATGAAGCAGGACAGGCCGCCAAGATTCCAAGCTGCCTGTCCTGCATGCTGTATAGTGTGCTAAGTTAGTTGCGGTCTGTCTCTGTGGATGTAGACGTGGACGTCGATGCAGAAGGATTACTTTCTTTGCCGGCAGGATCGCTCTCCTTGCCTTCGCTTTGGCCTTCCTCGGTCTCCGGGTCAGGATCCGGCGGGCTCATGATATCCTGAATGTACTGCTTTAAGGTGTCCGGATTGCCGACCGTCAAGACAGCTGCACCGCCGATCGTTTCTTCCTTCAGCAGCTTCATCGGAGGGACCTGCTCGCTGCCGCTCATGCTGCTCTTGTATGCGACGGTGGCCAGCTTCCACATGTCTTCGACCTCGAGATTCGTGTCGATGTAAGGGCTGACGGATTTCAAAATATCCGGCAGCTTCATAATGGACGTGGTCGTCTGCATTTTCTTGGCGACCGCCTTAATCAGCTCGCGCTGCCGCTCGGTACGGGTAAAGTCGCCCATAGCGTCGTAACGGAAACGGACGTATTGGAGCGCGGCGTTGCCGTCCAGATGCTGCATGCCTTCCTTCAGATTGATGTCATATTCATTCTTGTCCGCTTTGCTGGAATAATTCATATCCTTCTCAACGTAAAAATCAACGCCGCCGACGGAATCCACCAGCTTGATAAATCCTTGGAAGTCGGTGTAGACATAGTATTGGATCGGGATGCCGAGCAGATCGCCGACCGCCTTCATCGCGGTATTGGGACCATGGGTGATCGCCGTGTTGATCCGGTTCGGGTCATGTCCGGGTATGTCCGTGTACGTATCGCGCAGAATAGAGAACAGGTACATTTTTTTCTTAACCGGGTCGATGGAGGCTACCATCATGCTGTCCGAGCGGGGGATTTCCCCTTCCTCGAAGCCGCGGGCATCGACGCCCATCAGCAGGATATTCACCGGCTCGGTGCCTTCCCATTCCGGAGGCGCAGGGACTTTGGCATCCACCTTCTCAATTTCATGGAACGGAGAGGATTCACCGCTTTTGTTCAAGCTTTGCAGGCCGTCATAGAATGAAACTGCATAATAAGTGCCGTAGGCGATGACAGCCGCAAGTACGATACATATGCTCCATATAATCGTCTTCTTTGTTTTTTTGGTCATTGTGTTCTTCCTTTCGGATTGCGCTGGTGAATAAAATCGATAGAACATTTGAACATTCGACATTCACTCTATTATAATTTTTTTCGAAAAGACAATCAATTTTACGGGTCTAAGGTCCCGTTCAGCAGGAGGAGCTTAATCGTGAAACCATCACATGTTGAAGTAGGGAGCCCGGTCCCTGATTTTACCCTCCCGGCTTCAAGCGGAGAGAATGTATCCTTGAGCGACTTTCGCGGACGCAAGGTCGTGCTGTTTTTTTATCCGAAAAATATGACGCCCACGTGCACTGAGGAGGCCTGCAGCTTCCGCGATCACTACGGCGCACTGAAGGAAGCGGGGGCGGTCGTCATCGGCATCAGTCCCGATCCGCTGAAATCCCATGCCAAATTTATCGATAAGCATAGCCTGCCCTATTTGCTTCTTGCTGATGAAGAGCATAAGGTAAGCGAGCTGTTCGGGGTGTGGCAGTTGAAGACGATGTTTGGCCGCGAGTACATGGGGATCGTGCGCTCCACCTTCCTGATCGACGAGAAGGGGAGGCTCGCCCGCGAATGGCGCAAGGTCAAGGTGAAGGGCCATGTGGAAGCGGTCCTCGAAGCTGTGCTGTCATAAGCTATATGAAGATTTGCCCCTCCGCATGCCTGGACAGGCTTGCCGCGAGGGGCTATTTTTGTTCACCCGTCCTTCTCTCGCAATTCTCGCTAAAATATATATCGGCTGATAGTCTTTTTTCGAAAATACCTCCATATAATCTAGCAGAAAGCCGAACTCATAGAAATGATGGAGGTAGAAATCATGAATATTGTAGCGAGAGTTGCATCCATTGCCTTGTTTTTTGGTGTGTTGGCGTTACTGATAACGGTCTGGGCCGGATTTCCCGAGGGAGAAACGAAACCGGACGATATGAAGGTATATATGGAGCAGGCGCTGCTGGCTCCGGCATCCGCCACGGGGGTTCAGACGAAGGCGCTGTTAGGCCAAAGCGGTGAAACGCAAATCAAGCAAGCGGTTTACACAGCGGCAGCAGGCAAGCAAGCCGCATCCGCTGCAGCAGCGCAAGCCCAGGTCCCGAAAGCTGACCCGAAAGCTGAGAAGAAGGTCTATCTTACCTTTGACGACGGTCCTTCGGATTTGACGCTGGAGGTGCTGGACATATTGCATAAGGAAGGCATTAAGGGAACGTTCTTTGTGCTTGGGGAGCAGGCTGAAGCCCGTCCGGAAATTATCAACCGCATATATGAGGAAGGACACACGATCGGCAATCATACATATGATCATCGTTATGACAAGCTTTACGGTCATTTTCAAGATTTCTGGGCGCAGATCAAGAAGACGGAGGAGCTGATCCGCTTGATTACAGGCGAACGTCCGCAGCTCGTCAGGGCGCCGGGCGGGACAGCCGGACACTTTGACCAGTCGTATTTCGACCTGATGGAGCAGGGGGGATATCGCGTATTCGATTGGAATGTCGACAGCGGGGATTCGAAACGCCGGGGGGTTCCGGCCAAGGATATCGTAAAAGGCGCAACGGCAAAGGTCAGCGGCAGCGAGGCGATCGTGCTGCTGCATGACAGCAAGGGCCATGAGGAGAGCGTGAAGGCATTGCCGGAGATCATCGGTTATTACAAAAAGCAGGGCTATGCGTTCGATGTGCTTACGCCGGAGATGCAGCCGGTCCAGTTCAAGGCGCAGCAAGGCGCGGTTAAGGCCTCGCAGCCTTCCCGGCAATGGATCAAGGATCATGTTCTGGCCAATGCCAAACTATTCGAAACGGGCCGAACGCTTGCGGTCGAGTTTGGGGCCATGGAGACTGCATTCGAGCCGGGCGAGTATAAAATGGAGGACGGGCGCTTGATGGTTCCTCTGCGCGCCTTGTCCGAGCGGCTCGGGGGGACGGTCTCCTGGAAGGCTCACAGCAAGACCGTCAGCGTGGCCCTCGGAGGGAAACGCTGGGAAGCGGACCCGCTGAGACGCTCGATAAGTCCGGCTGAAACTTGGGGGAGGCCGCTGCCGTCCGATGTGCGCCTGATCGGCGGCACGGCCTGGATTCCGCTCCGTGACGCCCTTGCTGCATCCGGGCACCCTGTTACAAGAGTGACATATGAAGATGGCGAGATTCGAGTCATAACTTTGTAGTCGGAATTTGTATTTTATGTTTGTAATTATGCTGCACAAGTTATAGACTAGTACTTAGAGATAATAATCACAATCCCTGAGAACGTTATTCGTAAAGGAGGGGGGAGCCATCCCCCTGCCTTTATTTTGGCGCGAGTGAGTCACCTTGAAGTTCACACTTTATGTCAGTGATGCATAATAGATACCGGTTATCCCGAAATTAAAGCTAACCGGTTCGATCGTCGCCAAGTTCATCTTGGGAGTTCACTTAAAGAAAAGGAGGCAATTCTCTATGACAGAAACATCTAACCCGCAACCGTCCGAAACGCCGGATAACGTTGCAGGAAACCAGGCCAGCCGTCCTGATGTGCTGCTCGAACAATTGCTAAAGCCTGAGGTACAGGAATCGCTGACTACGCTCGTGGATAACCTGCCTAAGCTTACGGAAATGCTCACATTCTTCACGAAGGCTTATGATTTCGGCAAGTCCGTAGCTACTGATCCGGTGCTGGCGGAAGACACCATGGCTTCTCTCGCTGGATTCACGAAGCCTGTTACCGACAAGGCAAAAGCAATTGCGTCTGCCGCAATCGAAGCCGGCGACCGTATTCATGCCCAGGGTGATCATGCGCAAATCGGCGTATTCGGTCTGATGAAAATGCTGAAGGATCCTCAAGTTCAAAAGGGTCTTCGCTATGCTCAGGCTTTTCTTGACGTTCTGAACGAGCGCGACCAACAGAACAAGCGTTAATTCCATATATCTTAAGAAGAACGGAGGATGGTCATGTCTAAACATATTTTAATTTTGGGCGGGGGCTACGGCGGCTTGCTGAGCGCACTTTCTGCGCGCGAGCATTTTGGCGTCAACGACGCTAAAATTACGCTGGTCAACCGTTTCCCAACTCACCAGATCATTACAGAACTGCATCGATTGGCAGCAGGCAACATCGCAGAGAAAGCAGTGGCCCTGCCGCTGGATAAATTGCTTCGCAACGCCAACGTGGATCTTCGCATTGGCAACGTCAAGGAGATCAAGCCGGATGAGCGCTCGGTATCCTTGGATGACGGCGGAAACTTTACTTATGATATTCTCGTTATCGCACTGGGCAGTGAAACTGCATTCTTCGGCATTCCGGGACTTCAAGAAAACAGCTTCATTCTGAAGTCGGTAAACGATGCGAATCGTCTGCGTGCCCATGTGGAATCCCGCATCGCGGAATATGCTAAAACGAAGAACAAGGCCGATGCAACGATCGTTGTCGGCGGCGGCGGCTTGACCGGCGTCGAGCTTGTCGGCGAGTATGCGGATATGCGCAGCGAGCTTGCACGCAAGCACGGGATCGATCCACAGGAAATTACTCTCTACTGCGTAGAAGCGGCTCCTTCCATTCTGCCAGGCTTTCCTGCAGAGCTGGTTGACCGTGCTACAACAAGCTTGCAGAAGCGCGGCGTGAACTTCCTCACCGGCTTGCCGATCACGAAGATGGACGGAACAACCGTTGAGCTGAAAGACGGCAGCACCATCGAAACAAGCACGCTGGTATGGACCGGCGGCGTACAGGGTAACTCCGTTGTAGCGAACTGCGGTATCGAAGTAAACCGCGGTCGTGCGGTCGTTAACGAGTACCTGCAATCCGCTTCCCATCCTGACGTGTATGTCGCTGGCGACAGCGCGGTTGTTATGGGACCGGAAGGCCGTCCATACCCGCCGACAGCGCAGCTGGCATGGCAGATGGGCGAGCTGATCGGCTACAACATCTTCGCGAATCTGAACGGCGGCGCACAAGCTTCCTTCGAGCCGGTATTCTCCGGTACGCTGGGCAGCTTGGGACGCAAGGATGCCATCGGAACTATCGGCGCGAACAAAACGCAATTGAAAGGTTTGCCTGCGACGTTGATGAAGGAAGCGAGCAACATGCGTTACCTCTCTCACATCAATGGATTGTTTACGCTGGCATACTAAGCCGAAGGCTTGCATGAATATGAATTTAAATCAAGAGATGGGCTCTGATATTGGGGTCCATCTCTTTTTTGCGTTTGCGGTGAGGGAAGGCAAAAAACATAAGAAGATGGACATAGGGACAATCTTTCTCAAACATATTACGATGAATACACTCCGGACGGACCTTACTTGAAGTTGAGGCTTCGCCGGGGGTCAGAAGGAGACCGGAGCGGGAAGAGGATGGGCGGAAAGGAAAGGGAAGCAGACAGCCGGAAGCGAACGCATGGGAGGTTGAGGTAGGGGAAGGGGAGCAGGAGCAGCCAGAAGCGAACGCGAGGAAGGAAAGGTAGGAAGGGAAGGGGAGCAGTAGCAGCCGGAAGCTAACGGACGCTGAAGGAAAGATTGGAAGGGAAGCAAGGAAAGGAGGGGCCGGAGGGAACCAACATAAGGTACAGATATGCCTGGAAGCTTGTCGACAGATGTACAAGAACACAAAAGCCTCTTAAGTTGAAAGCGCTGTCAAAAAAATGTAATTCATGTTCTGATCTGGTAGAGGAGGGAGTTTGCATATGCGGGGATACCGCCGTCTTCATTCAATCGTAACACAGCTGTTTTTGTTCTTTTTCATCGGTACGACATTGCCGGTTCTGATGATGGGCTTCCTATCCTTCCACAAGTCGGCATCCATCGTGGAGGAGCAGGTGGGCAAGGTGGCATCGCTGACGATTACCCAGGTCAGCGACAAGCTGAATATGTTCTTCAAGAAGCTGGACGATTCCTCGATGATGGTGCTGAACAGCAAAGTCGTCCACGGCATTTTGGAGGATCCGGATCTCAGCCAATATGACCTGAACCTCAAGGTTAAAGAGGGCAAGGATCTGCTGACCTCCATTATGATCAACTCGCCGGAAATCATCGACGTGTACGTCTTTGATATCAAGCGGAACAATTCCGTCCTCAGCGCCGACTCGCTGATGTCCATTCCGAGTCAATGGGAATCGGCGTGGTTTCAGTCGATTTTGGAGGCTCGCGGGCAAACGGTGTGGTTCGGTCTGTCCGACACCTCCTATCTGAAGCAGACAAGCATGGGGTTTCCGGTATTTGGGCTTGGAAGGGCGATCCGCAGCTGGGATACGGGGGAGATCGTCGGCGTCATGTTCTTCGAAATTATGGGGGATGTGCTTATTGACGAGCTGAACCACGTCCAGTTCGGGGATACGGGTTACATGTATGTCGCCAACGACGAGAACCGCTTCTTCTATCATCCAGATCCGGCCATGTACGGGAAGCGCTCCCCTGTGGAGCTGCCGACAGGGCCGACGGAATACGAGTGGAACGACAAGAAAACGCTGATGATCCCTTCCCGGCTGAATAACGGCTGGCATGTCGTAGGAATGGTTCCGCTTAAGGAGCTGACGGCCGATTCGGCCAGCATCCGCAGCTTTACCGTATGGATCGTGCTCGGCTCGATGCTGGCGGCCATCGGGATCGGATACTACATGACGCGGAAAATCGGCAATCCGCTCGTTCATTTAAGCCGGCTGATGCGCCGCAGCGAAGCCGGGGACTTGAGCGTCCGGTGCCGCAATGTCGGTCCAAGCGAGATCGGTCAGCTCGGCAGAAGCTTCAACAAGATGATCGAGCAGATTGACCTGTTGATCCAGCGGATTGCCGCAGAGGAATCGGAGAAGAAGAAAGCTGAAATCCGGGCTCTTCGCTATCAGATCAATCCGCATTTTCTATATAACACGCTGAACTCCATCCGGTGGATGGCCAAGCTGAACCGCACCAATGATGTCGACAAGGCCGTAGCGGCGCTCGTGCATCTTCTTGAAGGCAGCCTGGGGCGCAGCGGGGTATTTATACGCCTTGGCGATGAGCTGGAGCTTCTTCGCCAATATATGATCATCCAGAAATACCGCTATGACCATCCGATTGAGCTGGTCGTCGACTGTCCGGCTGGCATGGATGACGTGCAAATTCCCCGCATGCTGCTTCAGCCGATTGTGGAAAATGCGATTTTCCACGGGATTGCGCCCCTGGACGACAAGGGGGTCATCCGGGTTGTCATCCGGCGGCAGCAGGAGGATGCCATGATCCACATCGAGGACAACGGCATCGGAATCGAGCCGGAGAAGCTTGCCGGGCTGCTGGATTATGAGCGCAACCGCTCCAAGCAGGGAATGACCCACATCGGACTGTCGCATGTCCATCAAACCGTGAGGCTGTATTACGGCAGTCGTTACGGCTTGAACGTCGAGCGGAAGGAAGAGGGAGGCACGCGGGTGACCATCTTGATTCCGGCGAACGGAGGGGATATTCATGTACAAAGTGCTGCTCGTTGATGACGAAGCGATTGCCCGCACAGGGCTCCGGACCACTTTTGACTGGGAGGGATACGGCTATCGGTTGGTCGGGGAGGCATCGAACGGTCAAAAGGCTTTGAAGTGGATCGAGGCGGGAGAGGTCGACATTCTGATTACGGACATCGCGATGCCGGTCATGGACGGGCTTGAGCTTACCCGCCGGACAAGGCAGCTATGCCCATGGGTGAAAGTGCTGCTGCTCAGCTGCCACAGCGATTTTGAATACGTCCGGGAAGGCATTCGGCTCGGCGCGGCCGATTACATTCTGAAGCCGACGCTCGATTCAGCGTCGCTGAAGGATGTGCTGGAGCGGATGCGGCAGAAGCTGGAGGAAGAGAAGCGCCTTGAGCGTATCGTAACCGAGCATGAGCGGCAGCAGCGGGAACAGCGGAAACGGGCCGATGAGAAGACGCTGTATATGGCATTGCACGGGGAAGCTGCCGCCCTGGAGAACTTGGCCGGGTTCCGGAGTGACGGCCAATTCGTCGTGGCAGTCTGCCGACTGGACGGAGGGCCGAGATCAGACGGCTTCGGAGCAGCCCCGTTGGACGGAGAAGAAGAAATGGAACGATTCAAGAGCTGCTTATATGAGCAGCTGCCGGATGCGCTTGCGGTCCGAACGGGACCGGATTTACTGGCGGTCTGGGTGCCCGTTGACGGCATGGAGCGTTCAGAGGATCCTCGCTGCGATCATCTCCTCCGTCCGCTTGCCGCCTTCGCCACCATCGGGCTCAGCCGCCGGTATGCCGGGCCCCAGCGGCTCGCCGAGGCCTACGTAGAGGCGAGTGCAAGCCTGGAAGCCTCTTTCTTTTACCGGGAGGGGCGCATCTTTCACGCGGAGGATATTGGTGCCTTGGGCGACCGTGGCGGACCGGAGCAGGCAAAGCCCGAGCTGCAGGCCTTGAGGGCTGCGCTGGCCGTCGGAAACCTGCCGAGGTGCGAAGTGCTTCTGCAGTCGGTAATGGAGCGATGGATGCCGTCCCGAATGGGGAAGCAGGAGGTGCTCGTTGAAGCGGAGGAGCTTCTTGGCATGCTGTCCACGTACAGCCTGTCCGCCCTGCCGATTGTATCCCCGGCGTTTGAGCTAACCCGGCTTCGGTCTGTCGAAGAGGTGCGGAGCGTCATGCTGGACGCGTTTCAGGCGGTTCGGGACGAGCCGAATCGCGGTCCGTTTCCGGAAGCCACGCTTCACGAGCGGATCGTCCTTCAGGCCATTTCCTATATTAACGCCCATTACACGGAGCCGATCTCCCTTCAGGAGGTCGCCGATGAAGTCGCCGTAAGCCGGAATTACTTCAGCGAGCTGTTCAAACGGGTGACGGGGAGCAATTTTATCGACTACGTGATCGATCTTCGGGTAAAGCGTGCCAAAGAGCTGCTGGCTGCAACCTCGCTCAGGGTGTATGAGGTGGCGGAGCTTTCAGGATTTAACGATGTGAAGTATTTCAGCAAGCTGTTCAAGAAGCTGGTCGGGATGACGCCGGCCGAGTATCAGGGATTGAACCGCAAATGACAAGGCGGCAGCAGGTTTCTTGCAGGATCGGAAAAGAAGCCACTTATTCGGAACATAATCCGTTCCAAAGCTTTTTGCCAAAATTTTATAATTAAAGCGTTTACAAGAGTCTTTTCAGGTTAGTCCAAATCGGTCGGAAACGGAGGAAATGAAAATGACAAGAACGCGTAAAAGAGGGGCATTGCTTGCTGTCATTCTAGTGCTGTCCATGCTGCTTCAAGCATGCGGTGGCGGTGAATCGGATGGGGGCGGCTCGGCAAGCGGCGAGAAGGTCAAGATCAAATGGGCGACATGGGGCAACCCCGGGGAGCTCACCCGATTTCAGGAGATGACGAAGGACTTCAACAAGCGGCATCCGGAGATCGAAGTGGAGTTTATTCCGATTCCCGGCGAGTATGACCAGAAGATTTTGACGCAGCTGACAGGCGGAACGGCTCCGGATATTTTCTATGCCGGCGACGGCCTGATCGTTAAGCTGATCGAAAACCAGAGCATCGAGAACCTGACCCCGTATATGGAGGCTCCGGACAGCCTCATCAAGAAAGAGGACTACTTCGAAGGACTATGGGGGGCGGCGGTCCGGGACGGACAGACGTACGGGGTTCCGGTGGATTGCAACCCGATGGTGCTTTGGTACAACAAGAAAGTACTCAAAGAAGCGGGAATTACCGAGATGCCGGCGGAGCTGCAGGCAAGCGGGCAATGGACCTGGGACAAGTTCAAGGAGATGACCGATAAGATCCGGGCGAGCAATAAGTACGGCTACGTGCTGGATAACTCCTGGAACAGCTACCACAGCTGGGTTACCTCCAACGGCGGCCGGGTGTATGACGAGAACGGAAATTTCGTCGCGGCCGACGATCCGAAGGCGAAGGAAGCGTTCCAGTTCCTGTATGACAACGTAAAGTCGAAGAATATCACGTTCTCCGGCACGCTGCCGAAAGGACAGGGCGGGGATGCGATGTTCATGTCCAATCAAGTAGGCTTCGTGGGTGCCGGGCGCTGGTATCTCCCATTGTTCAAGAAAAATGAGAGCCTTGAATACGACGTCGTTACCTGGCCGACCAATACGGGCAACAAAATCGAGCCGGCCGGCATTCCTACGGCATACCTGGTGATGAATAAAGCCTCGAAGAATAAAGAGGCCGCGTATACGTTCTTCTCCGAATATTTGAATAAAGACGGCCAGCGTTTCCGCCTGCAGGGCGGCGGCAATGCGGTTCCGTCCGTCGCAGGCACCGATGAAGTCGTGCTCGAGGGCAATCTGCCGGAGCATGCCCAGCTGTTCCTCGACGCGCGCGAGGTCGGTTATGCGCTGACGCCGTTCGAGGCCGGCATCCCTGGGCTGAGCCAAGATATTACTTCGAAGTTCGAAGCGTTATGGCTGAAGAATCAGGAGCTTGATAGCTCGCTTAAGGATATACAGACCATGGCCAACCAGAAGATCCAGGATTACAAGAACAGCAAAAAATAATCCAGCTCTGAGAGGAAGGGTGAGTAGACATGAACGTGCAGCCTGCAGGAAGCCCGGGAGCCGCCCCTTCTCCGGAGCGGCTCCCGGAGAGAAGGGGCTCTTCCCTGAGCAGCAAAACATCCGAAGGATTGTGGGGCTATTTATTCATCTTCCCGCAACTGCTAGGACTGGTCGCTTTTTCATTAATTCCGCTCGTCTCGGCCTTCGTGATCAGCATGATGAATTGGGACGGGATGGGGACGAAGCAGTTCGTCGGCTTTCAGAACTTCATCGGCCAGCTTCGGGACGAGGAGTTTCGCATCGCGCTCGTCAATACGGTGTACTACACCATTCTGTCCGTGCCGACAGGGATCGTGCTGGCGATGCTCGTAGCCGTGGGCTTGAATCGGGTTCGCGGAAAAATCCTTTACCGGCTGATCTATTTCATGCCGAACATCACGATGTCGGTAGCGGTCGCCGTCGTATTCATGTGGCTGTTCAACGCCGACTTCGGGCTGATCAACATGTATCTGAAGCAGTGGTTCGGCATCACGGGGCCGTCATGGCTGACCGATTCGAGATACGTCATGCCTTCGATCGCCATGCTAAGCGTGTGGATGGGGCTTGGAGGCAACATGGTGCTGTTCCTGGCCGGGCTACAGGGTATCTCTAGAAGCTATTATGAAGCGGCTGAAATCGACGGGGCCGGCAAATGGCAGCAGCTCATCCACATTACGATTCCGCTGCTGTCGCCGACCACCTTTTTCGTGACCATTATGTCGATTATCGGCTCCTTCCAGGTGTTCGACCAATCCTTCGTCATGACGTCCGGCGGTCCGGCGAAAGCCAGCTATACCCTTGTCTATCACATTTATGAAACGGCCTTTGCGGACTTCACCTTCGGCAAGAGCACGGCGGCGGCGGTCATCCTGTTCTTGATGATTCTGTCCCTGACCCTGTTCCAGATGAAGATGTCTAGGCGCTGGGTTCATTACGAGGATTAATGGACGCAAGAGGAAGGAGGAGAAGCTACATGCCGTACCGAGGATTGCGGGCGTCGACCGTCCTGCTGCACACCGTCCTGATCATCGGCGCCTGCATCATGGCCTTGCCGTTCGTATGGATGGTGCTCAGCTCGCTCAAGGATTTATCCCAGGTGTTCGTCGTGCCGCCCAAATGGATTCCGGACCCGTTCGTCTGGTCCAACTACAAGGACTCCCTGACGGCGCTGCCCTTCGGGAGAGCTTATCTGAACAGCTTTTATATCAACGTCATCGTGGTGGTATCGCAGCTCGTAACCTGTTCGATGGCCGCCTATGCTTTTGCCAAAATATCGTTTCCGTTCCGGGAGCCGCTGTTTATCCTGTTCCTGGCCACGATGATGGTGCCGGGGCAAGTCACGATCATCCCCCTGTACCTCATCATGAAAAATATCGGTTGGCTGGATACGCATCTGGCAATCATCGTTCCCTCCGCCCTGCTCAACGCCTTCGGCGTGTTTCTGCTCAGGCAGTTCTTCAGAGGCATACCGAAGGAGATGGAGGAGGCGGCCATCGTGGATGGTGCGAACCGGTGGACCATCTATGCGCGAATCATGCTGCCGCTTATTAAGCCGGCCTTGTCGGCGCTTGGAATCTTCACCTTTCTCGGGATGTGGAACAATTTCTTCAACCCGCTGATTTTTCTCAGCAGCACGGACAAATTTACCGTG
The DNA here is from genome assembly GCF_038597315.1 of Paenibacillus sp. FSL M8-0142. Lineage (NCBI taxonomy): Bacteria > Bacillati > Bacillota > Bacilli > Caryophanales > Paenibacillaceae > Paenibacillus > Paenibacillus sp. FSL M8-0142. The sequence goes on along the minus strand of NZ_CP152008.1, from coordinate 5,769,673 downwards.
CCGATGATGCTGAACCTGTACCGGGGCATGTATTCCACGGACTGGACGCTGATGATGGCGGGTGCTTCCATCGCGCTGATTCCAGTATTGATCGTATATATCATCGGACAGAAATATATCATCGAAGGCGTGACCCTGTCTGGAATTAAGGGGTAGATTACAGGAAGGGGTTCATAAAGGAAACGAACGCACGAGCCGGAGCAGGCCCGTAAGAGGAAGCGATAGCCGCTTTCTTCTTGCGGGCTTTCTTCTGTCCGCTATCCACAAAATAAAGCCGAGCTATGCTCCGATGCTGATGCACTATCGATGCTTCTCATAGCGGCAGACCGGATTTGAACCTTACGGAATTTCCTGCTTCCACCGCTATTCGCCTCATTGCCGATGTCTATCTTGGAGTCATCTTGGAAAACCTATTCATAGATTCATAACTAAGGCTATCAACTATGTTTTGTTCTATGAATATGGAAGGTTGGAGGGTGATGTTCTTGTTGCGTTCATCCATGATGGAAGAGGAGCGAATGGATCCCGAGTGGGCTCCGGACCTGCTCGGTAAAGTTAGAAGCCGGATCGGCAGCGTCATTGTCGGGCATGAGGAACAGATTTCGCTCACTATGATCGCACTGCTGGCCGGTGGGCATGTGCTGCTGGAGGATGTTCCGGGCGTTGGGAAGACGATGCTGGTCAAAACGGTGGCCGCGTTGATCGGCTGCGATTTCAATCGGATTCAGTTTACGTACGATTTGATGCCGGGGGATATTACCGGTGCCTCCGTTTATTATCCGCATTCGGGAGAGTTTGTCTTTCGCCCCGGACCTCTCATGGCGAACATCGTGTTAGCCGATGAAATTAACCGGGCATCGCCCAGGGCGCAGTCTGCGCTGCTGGAAGCGATGGAGGAGGGCAGGGTCACCGTCGACGGCCGGACTTACCCGCTGCCCGCCCCATTCTTCCTGCTTGCAACCCAAAATCCCTATGAATATGAGGGGACGAGCCGGCTGCCGGAAGCCCAGCTCGACCGCTTCCTCATGAGAATGTCGCTGGGCTATCCCGATATGGAAGGTGAGATGGTGCTGCTGGATCGGAGGAGCAGCAGCGCCATGGCGGATAAATTGAAGCCATTAATGGCAGGCTCCGAGCTGATGGCGATGCAGCAGGCGGCGGCGCGGGTGTTCGTTGATGAGAGCATCAAACGCTACATGGTCAGCGTCGCTGATGCATCCCGCCGGCAGCGGGGAGTGGCGCTTGGCATCAGCCCGCGGGGCACCTTGGCCTGGTACCGGGCGTCCCAAGCATCAGCCTATATGGATGGGAGAATGTACGTCATTCCGGATGACTGCCTTCGCGTTGCCGTCCCGGTGCTTGCCCACCGGATTCATATGAATCATGAAGGACGGGCTGCGGGACTGACTCAGCAGGAGATGGTGAACGCCATCCTTGCCCAGTTCGAGCTCCCGCGCCAGCGCAGCCGGAAAGGCGGCTCGCGGTGAAGCGGGAGCTGGCGGATTGGATGAGAGCTTTGGCCATATGGCTCGTAGCGCTGGGTCTTTATGTGTGGCTGGGGGGCGAAGCTCTCCGGCTGCTGTGGCTCGCGTGCACGCTGGTTCTGATCGGAGGGGCCGCGCTCAGGCTGCTCGGACCGTCCCGGATTACCGTTAGCCGGACATGTACTCCGGCATACATCTATAGGGGAGACTCCGCTCATGTCACAGTTCGGATTGATTATAAAACCGTGCTGCCCGTGCCTTGGATGATGGTTCAGGATACGATCGGAGGCTGCTCGCATCGGAAACTGCTGTTTCCCGGATTACGCAAAAATCTCACTTACAGCTATCAGCTTGACCGGCTTCCCCGCGGCATCTGGACGGAGGCCTCCAGCGAAATTGCTTGGGGGGACCTGTTCGGATGGTTCCGGTTCAGCCGTCAGCTTGCCGGTGAAATGACCGGGATCTCCGTTCTTCCCCGGCCGGCGGTTGGCCCTGAGCTTCAAGCTGTCCCCCGCGGCGGGTCAGCCGATCGGGAGGATGAACGGACCTTCGCGAAGAGGCGGACGGACATTCGGGGCAGCGGCCTGCGGGATTATATTCCCGGGGATCCGATGAACCGGATTCACTGGAAAAATTCCGCCAAGCTGGGGCGTCTGCAATCGTTCCTGCCGCAGGAAGGGAGCGGCATCCGCCAATGTATCGTGTTGGATACGAAGCGCCAAGGTGTTTTTGGAAGAGAGGGAGGCACGTACGAGGAGGCCTTCGAGGATACGGTTGCTGTCGCAGCCGGGTTCCTCTGTCAGCTTCATGACCGCCGAGTACCTTACAAGCTATGGACAAGCGCGTACCAATCCCTGACGCCTGTGTCCGAATATAGAGGCGATAACGCTGCGCAAAGGCGGGATATCCTCCTTCCGCTGGCATCTGTCCGGATATCGGGCGGGGTGGAAGCGGCTGATCCTTATGAGGAATACGCGCGGATGTCGACGGATGTATTGGAGAGGGATACGGCTTGGACGATCATAACCGGGGCCATGAATGAGCAAGCGGCCCTGCTTGGAATCAAACTGCTGAATAGCGGTGTTCGGGACGTTACGATATGCTGCTTGCGCAGCGGGCAGCAGCGGACAGCCATCCGCATTTCCGGGGATGGCGGGCATCCGATTCGTTCGACGGGACAGGAGCGGGCCGAGGAATTTTACCGCCTGGGAGGAAGGCTGGTTATTGCAGGCGGAATACCGGAAGCTCCGGCAGATGGATCGCTGAAGGGAGGGAATGGGAATGGATCCGGTCAGCTTGCACGATAAGGCGGAAGAACGCGTTCGGCCCGGGAGCCATCCCGCCGGGCATTTCCGTTCTTCCCTCGTTTCCAGAACGTTTCCCGGGACCCTGCTTCAGCGTGCGCTCATTACCCTGCCGGTAGCAGGACTGCTGTCGGAGTGGCTGCTCCCGCTCCAGGCCGTTAACGGGGCGGGCGGGGACCTGATTCTGCAAGCACTGGCTCTTCTTGCGGCGATTCTTCTCCTTCAAGGCCTGTCCGCCTGGCGTGAATGGGTGTGGCTGCCGCTGAACGCTTTGCTGGTCATTTGGCTGTGTGCCCAATTGTTTAACTACGCCAATCCGCTGGAATGGCTGCACGAATATGCTTCGGTCATCCTTCCAGGGGACGCGGAGGCCGTCATAAACACGCGGGCGTTTACCGGGCTCAGCGAGGAGAGCAGAACGATGGTTCTCTTGATCGGCTGGGGCATCATGGTATCGGCCATTCATATGCTGTCCCTTTACCGCCTGTCCGTCTGGCTGTTCGGAGGCTCGACGCTGGTTTATTTGGCCGTGCTTGCCTCCGTGTCGGAGCGAAGCTTGTATTCCGACATGGGGCTGGCTATGCTCTACCTTCTGATGGCTCAAGGGCTGATGCATATTGTGAGGCTGGGCCGGGAAGCCTCAGATGATGAAGCAAACCGGAGACGAGCTGTTCATTCTGATGGAGATGCAAACCAGAGACGAACTGTTCATTCGGGTACTTGTACAAACCTGAGGCCATCTGGTCAGTATGCGTCTCTGCCCATGCTGCGCTGGAGCATGGCCGTGATCGTGACGGCCGTACTGGCAATCGGGGCAGCCCGTCTTGGCGGATCCTTCAACGAGCCTTATGAAGGCGCAGGCTTGACGTTAACGGATCTCGCTGAGCGGATCTCGGGCATAGGGGAGCACGTCCGGGAGGCGGCGGAGGATGCACTGCCTGCCGCGCGAATGATCGGATACTCACCTGTGATGGGCGATTTGGGAGGTCCGCTATCGATGAGCGATGAGGTGTTCTTCACGGCGAAGTCTCCGATTCCGACCTATTGGCGGGGCGAAGCCTATAGCTTGTACGACGGCCGGAAATGGGACCAGGATCGCGCCATCCGAACGACTGCTAAGCTGAGGGACAATTTAAGGGACAAGCTCCCCTTCTGGGAGCGGTCAGAAGGACGAACACTGGTGCAGACCCTGCAGTTTGAGGAGCCTTCCCAGGTGAAGCCGCTGCTGGCCGGAGGAATTATTTCCCGGGTATCTGATGTACAAACTGCCGGAGGGAAGCGGGAGCCGGGGCTCTCTGTGGAGCGGATGTCCGAGACCGTCTCCATGCAAGGGGAGGCTGCACTATCCCGCTATACCGTGGAATCCCTATATATCCAGCCGGATATGCAAGGTCTTCGTGCTTCAGCCGGCAAAGATCCGTCGTATATGAAAGAGCTGTATCTGCAGCTCCCTGATTCACTCCCCGGCAGGGTCCGTGATTTGGCGAAGACGGTTACGTCGGATGCTTCGAACAGGTATGAAATGGTCAAGGCTATCGAATCCTATTTGGAGCGGAACTATACGTATACGCTGCAGACGGCCATCCCCCCGGAGGGCAGCGACTTTACCGATCAGTTTCTGTTTGAGTCGAGAGAAGGGTACTGCGCGCATTTTGCAACGGCGATGACCGTCATGCTGCGAAGCGAAGGAATCCCCGCCCGTTACGTGACCGGATTTGCGCCGGGTGAACCGGTGGAGGGGAAGGAGCATACGTACCGCGTTGCCGAAAAGAACGCCCATGCCTGGGTGGAGGTATTTTTCCCCGGAACGGGCTGGGTGATGTTCGACCCTACCCCTGGATTCGGCACCGAGCCTTCCACGCCTCCAGCGACATCGGACGAGATTACGGCTTCGCATCTGCCGTGGTCCGGCTTATGGGATCGTATGCTGGATGCCGCCGCCAACGTGCTGATGCTGATCTCTACCCTTGGGCCTGTTTCTTTTGGAGCAGGGCTTTTGATCCTCGTTCCGACGGCTGCGGCAGCGATCTACTGCATTCCGTCCATTCGGGAGAGGCTTTTCTTCCTGATGCTGTCAAGCCGGATCGCGGTCTCTCCAAGGGAAGGGCTTGTCTCTGCCTCGGCTCCCGTATGGGAGAAAATCCAGCGCAGGTTCGGAGCGTTCGAGAGGGGCCAGACTGTCCGTCAATATATTTCGTCGTTATCGGTTACGGATGAGGCTTTCCGGCTTGAATTAATGCAGTTTGCCTGGCGCTGGGAGAGGGCGGCTTTTCAAAATGAACCGTGGACCCGGACGGAAAAGGTACACTTTTTACGCCAGTGTCTTCGAATTGTCAAAAAACTGGCATGAAAACGAAGGGGCCTCTTTCTTGACGGTATGAATTCGGGTTGCGTATAATTAATTTCATTAATCAAGGGAGGCCCGGTAATGAATAAGCCTAATGAAATCATCGTTGTTTTGGACTTCGGTGGACAGTATAACCAACTTATAGCACGACGGATCCGCGATCTTGGCGTATATAGCGAGCTTTTGCCTTATAATACGTCCGTGGAGAAGATTAAGGAATTGGCACCGCGCGGGATTGTTTTTTCGGGAGGCCCTATGAGCGTTTATTCCGAAAATGCCCCGCATGTCGATCCTGCCATTTATGACCTGGGTGTTCCGATTTTCGGAATTTGCTACGGCATGCAGTTGATGGCCCACCAGCTGGACGGTAAAGTAGAGCGTGCTTCCAAGCGCGAGTACGGAAAGGCTGAGCTGGAATTTAATCCGAACACCACGCTCGTTAAGGGTCTGGAGCAGAAGCAGACCGTATGGATGAGCCACGGCGATCATGTGGTATCACTGCCAACCGGCTTCAAGCTGGATGCAGGTACGGAATCCGCTCCGATTGCTGCGATGAGCAACGAGGACAAGAAGCTGTACGCCGTGCAGTTCCATCCGGAAGTACGCCACTCCGTGCACGGGAATGAAATGATCAAAAACTTCCTTTATGAAATATGTCAGTGCGAAGGCAACTGGAGCATGGAGACCTTTATCGACGACCAGGTTCGCGAAATCCGCGAAGTCGTCGGAGACCAGAAGGTGCTGTGTGCCCTGAGCGGCGGGGTTGACTCTTCCGTTGTGGCCATGCTGATTCATAAAGCGATCGGCGATCAGCTGACTTGCATGTTCATTGACCACGGCTTGCTGCGCAAGGGCGAGGCTGAGAGCGTGATGGAAACCTTCGTCGGCAAGTTCGATATGAAGGTCGTCAAGATCGATGCGCGCAACCGTTTTATGTCCAAGCTTAAGGGCGTGGATGATCCGGAGAAGAAGCGCAAAATTATCGGCAACGAGTTTATTTACGTATTTGACGAGGAATCCAGCAAATTCGACGATTTTGCATTCCTCGCTCAAGGCACGCTGTATACCGATATCGTTGAGAGCGGAACGGATACGGCGCATACCATCAAGTCCCACCATAACGTAGGCGGACTTCCTGAAGACATGAAGTTCAAGCTCATCGAGCCGCTGAAGGCCCTGTTTAAGGACGAGGTCCGCAAAGTCGGCGAGGAGCTTGGCCTGCCGGACGAGATCGTGCACCGTCAGCCGTTCCCGGGACCAGGACTCGCGATCCGCGTGCTTGGCGAAGTGACCGAGGAGAAGCTGAAGATTGTGCGGGATTCCGACTACATCCTGCGTGAAGAGATCGCGAAAGCCGGACTGGACCGCGAAATCTGGCAATATTTCACCGCGCTTCCGAACATGAAGAGCGTTGGCGTTATGGGCGACGCCCGTACGTATTCCTACACGGTCGGCATCCGTGCCGTAACCTCCATCGACGGCATGACGGCTGACTGGGCCCGCATTCCTTGGGATGTGCTCGAGAAGATTTCGGTGCGCATCGTCAACGAAGTGGAGAACGTCAACCGGATCGTGTATGACGTTACGTCCAAGCCGCCTGCAACGATCGAGTGGGAGTAGGAGTACTCCGGGAGATCGAACGATATAAACCGATTCGTTGAAGTCGGGAGACGAAAAGGATGAAAGTGAACACCTCTGCTACCGGGGATATCAGGTTATGATATGCCTTGATGGCAGGGGTGTTTTTTTACAAATAGTTCTGTCGACCCACAATGATTATGGATTTCTCCCCAAATCCCGAACATTACTTTAAATTAACAAGTGTAATATTCGTTTTTGTTATTGACAAGCTTGGGCATCTCGTCCTAGAATATGAGTAGAAATCGACACGACAACAACAAATAACGAGCTTTTTCGTATAATCCCGGGAATGGGCCCGGGAGTCTCTACAGGTCACCGTAATGATCTTGCTACGAAAAGAGGAGCGGCAATATAATGCGGACACGTACTGCGTTTCTAAAGCCGGCTGTCACTGTCAGGAAAGATGCTTTCCGGCAGTGCGCCCGGTTTTCACGAAGCGATTGTTAGCCTGTGTTCCGATGGCTATTGTTTTGCGGCTCTTTTTTCCAAGCAGCGGCCCTGGGGATATATCCTTAGGGTCTATTTGTTGTTGCGGGTCATTAATTTTAAGGGGGATATCTCTATAATGGAGCGTTTCTTTAAGCTAAAGGAACACGGAACAACAGTAAGAACCGAGATTATCGCTGGCCTTACGACGTTTATGACGATGGCCTACATCCTGCTTGTTAACAACCTGTTTCTCGGTCCTAACGGGGCAGGCATTCCGCAGGAAGGCGTCTTCTTCGCGACTGCGGTCGGTGCGGGACTCGTAACGATGGCGATGGGCTTCTTCGTTAATATTCCGGTTGCGCTGGCGCCGGGTATGGGTTTGAATGCATATTTCATGACCGTCGTGCTGAGCTCGAATGGAGCCATTACATGGCAGGCTGCGCTCGGAGCCGTATTTATTTCAGGTATCGTCTTCATCATTCTGACGGTAACGAAGGTTCGCCAAATGCTGCTGACGGCCGTTCCGAATAACCTTAAAATTGCCATTACGGTCGGGATTGGCTTGTTTATTACCATTGTCGGATTGAAGCTCGGCAATCTGGTTACCGTGTCGATCAACCCGGGTACGGATGTTAGCCAGCCGGTACCGGGAGGCGCGTTTAATATGGGCCTTGGGAACTTCGTTGAGCACAAGGACACGCTGCTTGCTCTAATCGGGCTGTTCCTGATTGCGATTCTTATGGTGATGAAGCTGAAGGGCGCTTTGCTGATCGGTATCGTGCTGACAACATTGATCGGTATTCCGATGGGCGTAACCGACCTGTCCAGTCTTAGCACCGCAAGCTGGATTCCATCCTTTGATAATTTGGCCGTTGGCCAGATGGATCTGAAAGGCGCGCTCGGAATCGGGCTCATCGAGGTCATTTTTATCTTCACGTTCGTTGAACTGTTTGATACCTTCGGTACATTGGTCGGTACTGCAGGCCGTGCAGGATTGCTCAAGAATAAAGAAGAAGGCGAGAAAAAGCTGGGTAAAGCGATGCTCGTCGATGCGGGCGGCGTGAGTGCCGGCGCATTCCTTGGTACAAGTACAATTACGGCATTCGTAGAGAGCACCTCCGGTGTTGCCGAAGGCGGACGTACCGGTCTGACGGCCGTAACGACAGGCGTGCTGTTCATTCTTGCGCTGTTCCTGGCTCCACTTGCTCTGGTTGTTCCTTCTGCTGCTACGGCTCCGGCGCTTGTCGTTGTCGGCGTGCTGATGATGAGCCAGGTTCGTGATATTGAATGGGATGATTTCATGCAAGCCTTCCCTGCATTCCTGACCATCATCCTGATGCCGTTCACGGGCGGAATCGCCAACGGGATTTCGGCGGGGATCATTGCTTACGTCGTGCTTGCCGTATTCGGTAAGCTGACAGGGCGCACCGACACGAAGGTGCACTGGCTGATGTGGATTCTGTTCGTGATCATCTTGGTTCGTTACGCGTTCCTCGGGGCCGAATAATCATTCGTCAATTACGCATAATAAAACCGTCTCTTATATATAGAGGCGGTTTTTCGTTTGTATGCTTTTCAATAAATGTCATCAGGACCGGTTGCTTCTTCGCGCGTTTATTAATTAGCAGCGGTTCGATTCCTAAACGTTTGTTTTGCCGAGACATCACCATACGTTGGCTCTGTCCCCGATCCCGTTCATCATTTAAATAGAAGCTTAGCTGGTGGATGTGCGAACAAATCTTATTATTAATGAAGAGGTCAGGCTGTATTATATGCCGTATGATGAAGCGAAGGACGATTACTAATGATCGTCCATCTAGCCCAGTTGGCGGATTACTTTGTATCGGTATAGGTGTATTGAAACTCTATTTATAATTATTTTAAAAAAATGCTTGCATTCTTTCTTGAAGATGTGTTATATTCTAATTCCGGCCGAGAAAAAGGCAGGGACAACATTTGAATCACAAGCTGAAATGAATGAACGAAAAATTAAATTCAAAAAAAGCTTGCAAAACTCAAATGGATGTGGTAAATTATAAGAGTTGCTGATGCGAACTAGATTCGCCGGTAACGAAAAGGTTGATCTTTGAAAACTGAACAACGAGTGAGTAAAAACAAACCGCTTCGGCGGGGAGTTACAATAGAGAATTGAACAAATTCTCGTCAGTTTTTCTAAATGAGCTTAATCGCTCTTTCAAGACTCACCAGATTTGATTCACTCATCCGAGTGGAACCCAAATCCGGCGAGGTCGATCGTCCTTCGGACGATCTTTATTGGAGAGTTTGATCCTGGCTCAGGACGAACGCTGGCGGCGTGCCTAATACATGCAAGTCGAGCGGACTTGAAGAGGAGCTTGCTTCTCTGAGAGTTAGCGGCGGACGGGTGAGTAACACGTAGGCAACCTGCCCTCAAGACTGGGATAACTACCGGAAACGGTAGCTAATACCGGATAATTAAATCTGCCGCATGGCGGAGTTATGAAAGGCGGAGCAATCTGTCACTTGAGGATGGGCCTGCGGCGCATTAGCTAGTTGGTGAGGTAACGGCTCACCAAGGCGACGATGCGTAGCCGACCTGAGAGGGTGAACGGCCACACTGGGACTGAGACACGGCCCAGACTCCTACGGGAGGCAGCAGTAGGGAATCTTCCGCAATGGGCGAAAGCCTGACGGAGCAACGCCGCGTGAGTGATGAAGGTTTTCGGATCGTAAAGCTCTGTTGCCAGGGAAGAACGTCTCATAGAGTAACTGCTATGAGAGTGACGGTACCTGAGAAGAAAGCCCCGGCTAACTACGTGCCAGCAGCCGCGGTAATACGTAGGGGGCAAGCGTTGTCCGGAATTATTGGGCGTAAAGCGCGCGCAGGCGGTTCTTTAAGTCTGGTGTTTAAACCCGAGGCTCAACTTCGGGACGCACTGGAAACTGGGGGACTTGAGTGCAGAAGAGGAGAGTGGAATTCCACGTGTAGCGGTGAAATGCGTAGATATGTGGAGGAACACCAGTGGCGAAGGCGACTCTCTGGGCTGTAACTGACGCTGAGGCGCGAAAGCGTGGGGAGCGAACAGGATTAGATACCCTGGTAGTCCACGCCGTAAACGATGAATGCTAGGTGTTAGGGGTTTCGATACCCTTGGTGCCGAAGTTAACACATTAAGCATTCCGCCTGGGGAGTACGGTCGCAAGACTGAAACTCAAAGGAATTGACGGGGACCCGCACAAGCAGTGGAGTATGTGGTTTAATTCGAAGCAACGCGAAGAACCTTACCAAGTCTTGACATCCCTCTGAATCCTCTAGAGATAGGGGCGGCCTTCGGGACAGAGGAGACAGGTGGTGCATGGTTGTCGTCAGCTCGTGTCGTGAGATGTTGGGTTAAGTCCCGCAACGAGCGCAACCCTTGATCTTAGTTGCCAGCACTTTGGGTGGGCACTCTAAGGTGACTGCCGGTGACAAACCGGAGGAAGGTGGGGATGACGTCAAATCATCATGCCCCTTATGACTTGGGCTACACACGTACTACAATGGCTGGTACAACGGGAAGCGAAGCCGCGAGGTGGAGCCAATCCTAAAAAGCCAGTCTCAGTTCGGATTGCAGGCTGCAACTCGCCTGCATGAAGTCGGAATTGCTAGTAATCGCGGATCAGCATGCCGCGGTGAATACGTTCCCGGGTCTTGTACACACCGCCCGTCACACCACGAGAGTTTACAACACCCGAAGTCGGTGGGGTAACCCTTACGGGAGCCAGCCGCCGAAGGTGGGGTAGATGATTGGGGTGAAGTCGTAACAAGGTAGCCGTATCGGAAGGTGCGGCTGGATCACCTCCTTTCTATGGAGTACCTCGCTTCCGTAGCGAAGCGGTACAAATACGGTCAGCGTAAGCTGCCGGAATAGACTTTACGAAGTAAAGTCAACCAACTCACTCGTTGGTCAGTTTTGAGAGTTTAACCTCTCATTTGATCCTTGAAAACTAGATAACGAAACGAATTTGCGTTTTAGAAATATCCTTCTCTAACGACTTGTGTCAAGTGATTGACCAAGAAGTGAAAGAGTAGCGTTAGAGCGAAAGATTCGTGACAGGTGATCCTTTGGAAGCTTGTTTCACCATTGAGTGGTTTTATCCAATCAGGAAACAAGCGGACAACAGAGCACATGGCACGAAACTGGAGCGACATGGTTAAGCTACTAAGAGCACACGGAGGATGCCTAGGCGCTAGGAGCCGATGAAGGACGTGGCGAACAACGATACTGCCTCGGGGAGCTGTAAGCAAGCTTCGATCCGGGGATGTCCGAATGGGGAAACCCAGCTGGTGTAATAGCCAGTTACCCGTATCTGAATACATAGGATGCGAGGAGGCATACCCAGGGAACTGAAACATCTAAGTACCTGGAGGAAGAGAAAACAAGAGTGATTCCGTCAGTAGCGGCGAGCGAACGCGGAACAGCCTAAACCAGAGAGCTTGCTCTCTGGGGTTGTGGGACGTCTCACATGGAGTTACAAAGGTTTAGATTAGACGAACAGGTCTGGAAAGGCCGGCCATAGAAGGTAAAAGCCCTGTAATCGAAAATGTGAACCCTCCGAGACGGATCCCGAGTAGTGCGGGGCACGTGAAACCCCGTATGAATCCAGCAGGACCATCTGCTAAGGCTAAATACTCCCTAGCGACCGATAGTGAAGCAGTACCGTGAGGGAAAGGTGAAAAGCACCCCGGAAGGGGAGTGAAATAGAACCTGAAACCGTGTGCTTACAAGAAGTCAGAGCCCGATCTATGGGTGATGGCGTGCCTTTTGTAGAATGAACCGGCGAGTTACGTTCCCATGCAAGGTTAAGGCGAGAAGCCGTAGCCGCAGCGAAAGCGAGTCTGAATAGGGCGCTTTAGTATGTGGACGTAGACCCGAAACCGTGTGATCTACCCCTGTCCAGGGTGAAGGTGCGGTAACACGCACTGGAGGCCCGAACCCACGTACGTTGAAAAGTGCGGGGATGAGGTGGGGGTAGCGGAGAAATTCCAATCGAACTCGGAGATAGCTGGTTCTCCCCGAAATAGCTTTAGGGCTAGCCTCGGAATTGAGAGTCGTGGAGGTAGAGCACTGATTGGGTGCGGGGCCCGCAAGGGTTACCAAGCTCAGTCAAACTCCGAATGCCATAGACTTATATCCGGGAGTCAGACAGTGAGTGCTAAGATCCATTGTCAAAAGGGAAACAGCCCAGACCATCAGCTAAGGTCCCCAAGTGTGTGTTAAGTGGGAAAGGATGTGGAGTTGCACAGACAACCAGGATGTTGGCTTAGAAGCAGCCACCATTTAAAGAGTGCGTAATAGCTCACTGGTCGAGTGACTCTGCGCCGAAAATGTAACGGGGCTAAACACACCACCGAAGCTATGGCTTGATGCTTGCATCAGGGGTAGGGGAGCGTTGTATGCAGGTTGAAGGTGTACCGTAAGGAGCGCTGGACAGCATACAAGTGAGAATGCCGGTATGAGTAACGAAAAGATCAGTGAGAATCTGATCCGCCGAAAGCCCAAGGTTTCCTGAGGAAGGCTCGTCCGCTCAGGGTAAGTCGGGACCTAAGGCGAGGCCGAAAGGCGTAGTCGAAGGACAACAGGTTGAAATTCCTGTACCACCGTAAACCGTTATGAACGATGGGGTGACGCAGGAGGGTAGTGACGCGGACTGATGGATGTCCGTCCAAGCAGTGAGGCTGATGTGTAGGCAAATCCGCACATCGTAAGGCTGGGCTGTGATGGGGAGTGAAAATTACAGTAGCGAAGGTCATGATCTCACACTGCCAAGAAAAGCCTCTAGTCAGGTGAAGGTGCCCGTACCGCAAACCGACACAGGTAGGCGAGAAGAGAATTCTAAGGCGCGCGGAAGAACTCTCGTTAAGGAACTCGGCAAAATGACCCCGTAACTTCGGGAGAAGGGGTGCCTCGGTAGGGTGAATAGCCCGAGGGGGCCGCAGTGAAAAGGCCCAAGCGACTGTTTAGCAAAAACACAGGTCTGTGCGAAGCCGCAAGGCGAAGTATACGGGCTGACGCCTGCCCGGTGCTGGAAGGTTAAGGGGAGCGGTTAGGGGTTAAACCCGAAGCTGTGAACCGAAGCCCCAGTAAACGGCGGCCGTAACTATAACGGTCCTAAGGTAGCGAAATTCCTTGTCAGGTAAATTCTGACCCGCACGAATGGCGTAACGACTTGGGCGCTGTCTCAACGAGAGATCCGGTGAAATTTTAATACCTGTGAAGATGCAGGTTACCCGCGACAAGACGGAAAGACCCCATGGAGCTTTACTGCAGCTTGATATTGGATTTGGGTACGATCTGTACAGGATAGGTGGGAGCCTTTGAAGCATGAGCGCCAGCTTGTGTGGAGGCGACGTTGGGATACCACCCTGATCGTATCTAGGTTCTAACCTGGTACCGTGATCCGGTACGGGGACAGTGTCAGGCGGGCAGTTTGACTGGGGCGGTCGCCTCCTAAAGAGTAACGGAGGCGCCCCAAGGTTCCCTCAGAATGGTTGGAAATCATTCGAAGAGTGCAAAGGCATAAGGGAGCTTGACTGCGAGACCTACAAGTCGAGCAGGGACGAAAGTCGGGCTTAGTGATCCGGTGGTACCGCATGGAAGGGCCATCGCTCAACGGATAAAAGCTACCCTGGGGATAACAGGCTTATCTCCCCCAAGAGTCCACATCGACGGGGAGGTTTGGCACCTCGATGTCGGCTCATCGCATCCTGGGGCTGAAGTAGGTCCCAAGGGTTGGGCTGTTCGCCCATTAAAGCGGTACGCGAGCTGGGTTCAGAACGTCGTGAGACAGTTCGGTCCCTATCTGTCGTGGGCGTAGGAAATTTGAGAGGAGCTGTCCTTAGTACGAGAGGACCGGGATGGACGTACCGCTGGTGCACCAGTTGTTCCGCCAGGAGCATGGCTGGGTAGCTACGTACGGACGGGATAAGCGCTGAAAGCATCTAAGCGTGAAGCCCCCCTCAAGATGAGATTTCCCAGTATGTAAGACCCCTTGAAGACGACGAGGTAGATAGGTTGGAGGTGGAAGTGCAGCAATGCATGGAGCTGACCAATACTAATCGGTCGAGGGCTTATCCTACAAGCTTTCTGAAAGAAAGCTCGCTACGGAAGCATGAACAAAAACCCCAAAAAGTGAAGCGAAGCTTTGAAGCGGATGCCGAATACTTTTCGGGGGCCCCGATCCAACATTGGGGAAATGCTACGGATTCTAATCAACGCAAAGACGTTTCGTATCTAGTTTTCAAGGTTCAAAAGATCTTGAAACGATTTTGAAGCTGCATGCCTTTTCTAAGGCTTGATATTTTGCTGGTGAGCAATCATTGAAGCAAAGTGCAGCGCAAAAATCACGTTTGGTGGCGATGGCGGAAGGGTTCCACGCGTTCCCATACCGAACACGACCGTTAAGCCTTCCAGCGCCGATGGTACTTGGACCGAAGGGTCCCGGGAGAGTAGGACGCCGCCAAGCACAACCAACAAGCGCGTTATCGATATGTCGATAACGCGCTTGTTTTTTTGTATGGTTACACGCATAATCGGAGGTTTGCGATTCCTGCCACGTCAAAAGCGTGTGAATGCTCATAAGGTGCTCGTGCACGCTCTGGGCACGCGCTGTTGAGCGAGGGTGTCTGCCCGCTCGCCCGCTCATAATGGAGCTGCAGGCCGTCATGGAGCCTCCAGGCCACCATTTCGTAGCTGCAGGGGACGACGTATCGAAGACAGGACCGGATTTAGGGCATAGCCTTGTCCGGTCCTGTTTTTTTATTTATTCGGTGAATATCAGCGTATTACATCACTCCAAACGATCAAGGGCATTGCGGGAGACGTGAAAAGGCTTAGAATGAAAGGGTAAACAAAATCAAAATCTGAACCTTTGAAAGAGGAGGGATATAAATGGCATCAGCGGACGAAAATAAAGGGTGGCACACGGCGGAGGATCGCGAGCCGGGGATTCAGGAAGACACATGGCCTGAAGCGAACGATGAAAAGAAGATGAAGCTGCTGCACTACCAGAAGCTCAATCGATTGGCCCGGAAAGGGCAGGTGGTGATGGTGGGCTCATCGCTGATGGAATTTTTCCCGATCAATGAGCTGCAGCAGACGCTGGCACTCCCATATTGTATCTACAATCGCGGGATTGCGGGCTATGTCACTGCGGAATTATTAGCGTCGATGGAAACTTGTGTTTTTGACCTTGAGCCTTCCAACATCTTCATCAACATCGGGACCAATGATATCAGCGCGCCTGATTATAAGCTGGAGCGTCTGCTTGCAAACTACGACGAGATTTTGACCCGCATCGCTACAAGGCTGCCCGATTGCCGGGTATTTGTCATGGCCTACTATCCCGTTAATGCCAAAGACGACTTTCCGTTTGTGTCCAGAGCTTCGATGGAGGAGATTTTTCAGAGAAGAACGAATGAGGCGATTCGGGAAGCAAACGATGCGATCAAGCAGTTGGCGGCCAAGCACGGGTATACCTTTATTGACGTAAATGACGGGTTGACGGATGCCGAGGGCCATTTGCACAAGGAGTATGCCATTGACGGCATTCACATGTTTCCTGACGGATACGCGGTCGTGTTACAAAATTTGAAGAAATATCTTGAACATCTCGACGTCCCGAAGGACGGTTGACGCCCTTGCGGATAACCTTGATTTTCAGGAAGGGGAGTTCTAATGGCGCCTATCCAAATAAAATTAGTACCAAGTCCTAATACTTGGTGTTATAATAGACGTAAATAAAAATGGAGGTGTCATCATGAATCAATCCAAGTCAAAAATAACGGCCATCGGGACGTATGTTCCCGACCGCGTCCTGAGCAATGCGGATTTAGAAAAGATGGTGGATACGAGCGACGAATGGATCGTTCAGCGGACGGGGATGAGAGAGCGCCGCATCGCTGCGGAGGATCAATTTGTATCCGATCTGGCAATCAAGGCCGTGGAAGATATGGTCAATCGATACGGTGTTACCGTGAAGGATGCGGATATGATTCTTGTGGCAACCAGCACGCCGGAGTATTCCTTCCCGAGCACGGCTTCGAGAGTCCAGTCCAAGCTTGGCATCGTCAGTACGGGCGCCCTTGATGTGAATGCGGCATGCGCCGGCTTCGTCTATGCACTGCAGATGGCGGACGGGCTTATATCCGGCGGTGCCTACTCGAAAATTTTGGTCATTGGCGTCGAGACGCTCTCCAAAATTACGGATTACACCGACCGAACGACATGTGTGCTGTTCGGAGACGGGGCCGGCGCGGTGCTGCTGGAAGCGGATGAGAGCCGGCCGGGCATTCTGGCGTCCACGTCCGGCACATTCGGCGAAGGCGGCATTCATCTATATAAAACCGCGCTGTCCGAAAAGATGGACGGCGAGGAGCTAAAGAGCGGCTGTCTCGTGCAGAACGGCCGCGAAATTTATAAATGGGCCGTCCGCAACATTCCGGACGGCGTCCGCGAGCTTCTGGATAAAGGAGGCATGTCGCCGGAAGACATCGACTGGTTCGTCCCGCATAGCGCCAACCTCCGAATGATCGAAGCGATATGCGAACGTGGGCCGATGCCGCTCGACCGGACGCTGACAAGCGTCGAATACCGCGGGAACACATCGGCCGCATCCATCCCGTTGGCGCTGCAGCTGGCTATTGACGAAGGCCGGCTGAAGAGCGGGGACAACGTGCTGCTCTACGGCTTTGGCGGCGGCATGACTTATGCGGGATCCATCATTCGATGGATGATCTAAGGCGATGGCCGACAGTGAACCTTTTTTATTCGAGAAACGAAGAGTTAAAAAGCTAGAGCTTTCCATAAATCTGTCAAGAAAATTCAAGTCAGGATGATTCGGTCCTGGCTTGTTTTTTTATTTGCCCAACTTCATGTTTACCTTGGTTTTACATAATTATTACACTGCATTGACCCTTGCGACCCAGCAACAGGCTAGACTGATTTCATATAGGGAAGTTGGGGAAACAGTGTCTTCGGAGCTGTGGAATACAGCACGTTTTTCCGGTCTTGATGCATGGCAGACAAACGACCGGTGGTCCCCGAGAGGAGATTGTTTGATGAAGAAGATTTGGCTGCTCATGATTTCGCTGGTTGTGCTGGTGGCAGCGACAGGCTGCGGAACGAATGGCGGTGCGTTACACGTAGCAGGGGCAGGGGCAGGCCCAAAATCCGAGGGCACGATAACCATCGCCTGGCTTCAAGGCGAATCCGGGGCCGTGGTGAAGGAAGCCCGTGATGAGCTGGGCAAAGTGATCGAGAAAGCGACGGGTAAACAAGCCGAGCATACCATCTTTACGGAGGATACGGATGCCATCGATGCGATTGCGAACGGACAAGTCGATCTGGCATTCATCGGGACAGAGGGCTATGTCAGAGCGAACGCCGCAAATCCGATGGTCCAGCCGCTGGTCGTCGCAAGCGGGGAAACCGGAACGCTCGAAGACGCTTTCTATTTTAGCTGGGTGAGCGTGCGACAAGGCGAGGAGGGGGCGTATAAACGCGGAAACGGTTATGCTTTGGAGCCTATTGCCGGTAAAAAAATATCATTTGTGTCCGAAACCTCCATGTCGGGGTTTAAGATACCTGCCCATGAAATGATCGGAGCTTTGGGCAGGTTGGACAAGTATCCGGATTTGACGATAGATGACTTGCTTCAAGGAGGGAAGGACCGGATTTTTCGCGAAGTGCTGTACGGGGGAACGCATCCGGGCTCGCTTGCAAATTTGTTGACAGGTAAAGCTGATGCAGCGGCCTTCTGCGATCTATGTCTATCCGATGCTATCGAGCTGTCATCCGGAACGGCGAAAATGCCGGGCGCCGTCTACAAGGTCAAGGCAGATGCGGGAGAACCGCTTCATGCACTGGCCGGCAAAGCCTTTACGATTATATCGGTCACACCGGTGCTGAACCCTCCCTTTGCGATCAATACGGATACCGTTAGCGGTGAGGATCAGCAAAAATTGCTGGATGCCTTTACTTCCGATGAAGTCAGCAGGAATCCGCACATTTTCCAGCCGGAGGACTTGGAGGGATCGGGCCTGTTCAAGCAAACATCCGGAATGGAGCGGTTTCTTCCCGTCGATGATGCATGGTTCCACCCGATTCGGGAGCTAACCGATTAAGGGAGGGTATAGCCGTCCCGATCAGAGCGGGCGGTATTAGCAGTTGAAATAAGAAACCCAATCAAGACGTTATGCCTCTAGAGTGCATAAGGTCTTTTTTGTCGTGGATGAATTTCTTCCGGTTATCGAACTGAATCGTAATAAATTCAACCTGAATTCGGAAGTTTGCCTCCTCAAAATGTCGCCCGTCTCCCATTAGACTAAAAAAGAAAATAAGTTACATGAGAGGGGTAAAAGCATGAGCAGATTCAAAACATGGAGCGCATTGCTCCTGAGCATCATCATGGTCTTCTCACTGGCTGCCTGCGGTGGCGGCAATTCTGCGGAATCGCCAGGAGGCGGTACCAACCAAGAGGGAGGAGGCAGCACGAACGAAGGCGGCTCGAACGAAGGGAACTCGAATGAGGGCAGCTCTACAGAGAAAATCGAGCTTTCCTTCTGGTCGCTGGGTACGACCAACTATGAGGATTTGGCCAAGGAGTATACGAAGGAGCATCCGAACGTCACCGTGAAGTTCCAGAACACGTCCGATCAGACGGCCCATCATAACAATCTGACGACAGCATTGTCCGCCGGCTCGGGCGCGCCTGACATTTTCATGCTTGAAATCGCCTTCATGGAGCGCTTCATTAACAACCAGGACAAGTTCCACAACCTCTATGATCTCGGCGCGAAAGACATTGAAGGCAACTATCTCGACTGGAAATGGAAGCAGGCAACATCCGTGGACGGCTCCTTCCAGCTCGGCCTTCCAACGGATATCGGCCCTACGGTCGTGTATTATCGTACGGACCTGGCTGAGCAAGCGGGGCTGCCGACGGATCCGGAAGCCTTCAGTGCCGCAATCGATACGTGGGATAAGTTTGCAACCGTGGCGAAGCAGTTCAAGGATAAAACGGGCAAGCCGTTTGCCGACCTGACGGATCTGGTTTATAACGGCGTTCGCGACCAGTCGCCGGATCAAATCTATTTCAATAAAGAAGACGGCAGCTTTATCGGCGAGACCAACCCGCAAGTGAAGAAGGCCTATGATTTCACCGTCAAGGGCATCCAGGAAGGCTGGATCGGCAACTGGATTCTGTGGTCTCCGGAATGGCAGAAAGCGATTAATGACGGCGATTTCGGGGTCATGCTCGGCCCGGCTTGGATCGCAGGCACCATTCGCAATGCTGAGGACAGCGCAGGCAAGTGGAAAATCGCCCAATTGCCTGAAGGCGCAGGCAACTGGGGCGGCTCGTTCCTGACGCTGCCGAAGGAAGGGAAGCATCCGAAGGAAGCCTACGAATTCATCTCTTGGCTCGTCAGCAAAGAGAACCAGCTGAAATCGTTTAAAGACAGCGGGTTGTTCCCATCGATTCCGGCCGTTTACGACGAACCGACGTTCAAGGAAGACCAGGACGAATTTTTCGGCGGCCAGGTGATTGCGGAAGCCTATGCCCAATCCGCGGAGCGCGTCAAGCCGGTATACTACGGACCGCTGCATGACCAGACCGACACGATTATTAAAAATGCGCTCAAAAACGTGCTCGAGAAAAAGGCTGACCCGCAAAAGGAATGGGAGAGCGCCATGCAGCAAATCAAAACATTGGTTGAGCGCAGCTAGGGCAGCGGGAGGGCAACCCACTCCCAACGCATGACAACCATATGAAACTTAAAGCGTCCGAATTCGAGAGGGGATCTTCTGAAGCATCCTCTCCCGGATTCGGATTTATCACTTACTTCCTGGAGGTGCATCCATGGCGGATACCGCTACAGCCGAACGGCCGCAGCCGCTGCCGCAAAAAAGGCGGTTTTTGACCGAGACCCGGCGCAGCCGTTTTACGGCGTATACATTCATTTCACCATTCTTTATTTTGTTCTCCATCTTTGGATTGTATCCCATCGTGTTCACCATCTATTTGTCATTCTATAAATGGGACGCGCTTGGCCCGATGAAATATGTCGGCCTCAAAAACTACGAGTTCGTCACCGGGGATCCAACGTTCTGGATCGCATTCGGCAACACGCTGCTTATGGCGCTTATGGGTACCGTCCCGCAGCTCATCGTGGCCTTGTTCGTTGCGGTCATGCTGAATTCTGCGCTGAACAAGTTCAAGAATACGTTCCGCGTCCTATATTTCATGCCGAATATTACGTCTATTGTGGCCGTTACGCTTGTCTTCAGCACGATGTTCGGCAACAACGGGATGGTCAACTGGATGCTGAACACGTTCGGCATGGAAAGCGTTCCGTTCAATTCCGGCTGGTGGGGCGTCAAAATCGCCATTTCGACCATGGTCATGTGGCGCTGGATGGGATACAACGCCATTATTTTCTTGTCCGGGCTGCAGAGCATCCCGACCGACATTTACGAAGCCGCGAAGATCGACGGCGCCAGCCGCCGCCAGCAGTTTATATACATTACCATGCCGCTGCTTCGTCCTTTTATTCTGTTCGTCACCCTGGTGTCCACGATCGGCGCGCTGCAGCTGTTCACGGAGCCGTATGTGTTCCTGGGGCAATCGGGTACAGGCTCCACGAGACAGGAAGGGGTCACGATGGTCACCTATTTATACAATGAGGCGTTCAAGAACGGCTTCTTCGGAACCGCAGCCGCTACGGCCGTCCTCTTGTTTATCGCAACGATTGTGTTCTCCGTCCTGAATATGATGCTGTCGAGCCGGATGGGCGGAGCTACGGGGAGGAAAAAAGCATGAGCACACTTTCAGTCACCCGCAAAAAGCCGGATGAACCCGGTATCGTCGCCAAGACGTTATTTTACGTATTCCTGATCCTCGGCGCCCTGGTTTCGATATTTCCGTTCTACTGGATGTTCGTCGTCGCAACCAACGGCAAGGATGCGGCCTTTCAAATTCCGCCGCTGCTTACGCCGGGAACGGCCTTTTTCGATAACTTCGCACGCGTGCTGGAGCGGACCGAGTTCTTCCGGGCGCTGCTCAATTCGGTCGTCGTATCGACGGCGGTTACCCTTTCGGTCGTATTTCTGTGCACGCTGGCCGGCTATGCCTTTGCCAAATATGAGTTTCCGCTGAAAAAAACGCTGTTCGTGTTCGTCATCGCGACCATGCTTGTGCCTGCCCAGCTCGGCGTCCTGCCGCAATATGTCATCATGGCCAAGCTGCAGTGGATCGACAGCTATAAAGCGCTGATCGTGCCCGCCATGGTCAACGCCTTCGGAATCTTCTGGATGCGGCAGTATATCGCCTCGGCCGTCCATACCGAGCTGATCGAGGCGGGCCGGATCGATGGCGGCGGCCATTTCCGCATCTTCTGGAACATAGCCATTCCGGTCGTTACGCCGGCGATGGCAACGCTTGGCATTCTGAACTTCATGAACGTGTGGAACGACTTCTTCTGGCCGCTCGTCGTGCTCAAGAACCGGGAAAACTATACGATCCAGATCGCGCTTCAGCAATTGTTCACGAACAAGGACGGCCTTGATTTTGGGATGATCATGTCCGCGACCTTCACGGCAACGCTGCCTCTGCTGATCGTGTTCCTGCTGTTTAGCCGCTGGGTTATCGCCGGCCTGACATCAGGCGCCATAAAAAGTTAATCGACAAGAGGGCATTCGACAAGGAATGCCGCCCGGCGCGAAGAATAATAGAGATAGAGATTGGGGGGAGAACCGGCCATGAAGCTCCGCCGAAAAATATTGCTGGCTATTATTCTGCTTGTCTTCATCCCCGTCATTGCGCTGGGCGGCGTATCCTATTACAGCTTCTCCGCAGCCATGGAGAAGAAGTCGAACGATTTCTATTCGATATCGCTCTTGGAAACGGACAGCAAGCTGAAATTCGCATTAAGCGAGATTACGACGATTTCCAATTCGGCGATAACCCAGCAGACCGTTCAGCAGATGCTGAAGCAGCCGGATTATCCGATCACATACGAGCGGCGGCAGGAGATCAATAACCTCGTCAATCATCCGATGATTGCGTCGTTTGCGCTGTATTCGAACGAACAGCTTGTCTATCATACAAGCGGAGGCATGCCGCTTGCCGAGCTGAGAGGGCAGGATTGGTATAAGGCGGTCGGGGAGGCGGAAGGGCGCCCGCTGTGGGTCGGGCCCGGCGAGAACGGCTCGGCCGAATCGGGTGCCCCGGTCTTGATCCAGGCCAGGATGATCAAAGACTATTACTCGCTGGAGGATATCGGAACCTTCGTGATTTACGTGAAGCCGGATCTGTTGGATCAGGTGTTCTGGGAAGCGGCAACGCTAAAGCAGGGGGACATCCTGCTGGTTAACAAGCAGGGCCGGATCGTCTTCAACAAGTCCGGGGAGCATATCGGGGAACGGGCGGAGTTTCCTTTTCTGGCCGAAGAGGGCGTGAACGGCAAAGGGCATTACGTCGACCGCTACTTAGGCGAGAAGTCGCTGATCACGTATATGCCTTCCCATAATAAGGACTGGTTTCTGGTCGCGATTACGCCGAGCAAGCTGATCGCCGCCGAATCGGTGTCCATCCGCAACCTTGCGCTGATCCTGGGGCTGATTTCATTGGTATCGGCTTTTTTATTCGACCGTTTTTTTGTCCGGCGCATGGTCCGAAGCATCATCAGCGCGGTGAACGGCATGAAGCGGGTGAAGCAGGGGATTTTCGTCCCGATTCCGCCGCATCACGGGGCGCAAGACGAGACGGGGCTCTTGATCGACGGCTTCAACCGGATGAGCACGCAGATTCAGGAGCTGCTGGCTCAAGTGGAGACCGAGCAGGCACGTAAGAAGGAAGCGGAGCTGCAGGCGCTGGTGGCGCAGATCAATCCGCATTTTATATACAATTCGCTGGAGTCGATTAACTCGATGGCTGTTCTGCAAGGAAACAAAGATATCAGCAAAATGGTGATCTCGCTCGGCAAGCTGCTGCGCATCAGCATCAGCGAGCACCATGAGCTCATTCCGCTCAGCATGGAGCTGGAGCATGTCCGACATTATATGCGGATCCAGAAGTTCCGGTTTGAGGAGAAATTCGATTACGAGATCGAGCTTTCGGATTCGCTCAGGCACTTTGTCACCCAGAAGCTGATCGTGCAGCCGATTGTCGAGAACGCGCTGTATCACGGCATTGAGCCGATGGAGGAAAGCGGCTATATCAGCATCAAGGTATCCGAGCAGCGGGACGATATCGTCATTGACGTCACGGATAACGGACCGGGCTTCGACCCGGAAACGCTGATCGAGCTGTGGAACAAAGACCAGGGGCAGCTGAAAAAATACCGCGAGAACGGCGTCGGGCTCAAGAATGTCCACGAACGGCTCCGCATTCGGTTCGGAAGCCGATACGGCCTCATGATCTGCTCTTCGGCCGGCTACGGATCGATGATTCGTATTCGGATTCCGAAAATACTCACATGAAGGGGGAGCTCCACTTGAGATGGTTTTGGAATTGGGGCTGGATTGTTGTGTACGCCTCTCTTTTGGCGCTCTCCGTCGTGTGGATTACGCTGCGGCAGCATGAGCCGGCACAGGAAGCCGCACCCGAGAAAATAACGCTGACGTTCCGCCACTTCTGGAACAAGGAGCATGACAAGCCGGTGCTGGATATTTTCGAATCCATCGTGCGCACGTATGAGAAAGCGCATCCAAACGTGAAAATAAACTTCGAGAGCATCGATCAGACGATCCACCGCGAGCAGAAGCTGAAGAGCGAGATGGTGACGGGAACGCCGCCGGATATGTTCGTGCTGTTCGGAGGTGCGGAGATCATCCCTTACGCGAGATCGAACCGGCTGATGGATTTGACGGACTTTTTAAAGGAGAACGGCCTCGCGGATCAATTTAAGGATCTTCATCACTGGACGCTGGAAGGCAGGGTGTACGGTCTGCCGTTTGAAGGCCATGCGGAGCCGATTTATTACAACAGGACGTTGTTTCGGAAGCTGGGGCTTGAGCCTCCGGAGACGATGAGCGACTTGAGCGAGGCGATCCGGGTGCTGAGGGAGAACGGGCTGATTCCGTTTGCGCTAGGGAACGAGGACCGCTGGCCGGCCGGGATATTCGCGCAATATTTCATGGATCGCCATGCGGGTCCCGGGCTGATCGGCAGGCTGGTCGAGGGACAGGATGGGGTGAGCTTTCATAACGAGCCCTATCTTCAGGCGTTCCATGACCTTGAATCGTGGATCGGGCAAGGCGCTTTCAGCGAGGGAGCCAATGATCTTTCCACGGAAGAGGCGATCGCTTTGTTTACCGAAGGTAAGGCGGCGATGTATTTGAACGGCAGCTGGGACATCACGCTGTTTCAGAATGAGGACCGCCCTGAATTTCAGCAGGAGGTCGGCGTCATTCCGTTTCCGTCGCTCCGCCCAGGCGAAGCCCGCTCCTTGGCCGGCGGATATACGATCGGAATCGGTCTGTCCTCTAATATGGATGAGCTGAAGAAGCAGGCAGCGCTGGAGCTGCTGCAGATGTTCTATACGCCGGAGGTCCAGACCCGCCTAGTGTATGAGGGACTGCGCGTCCCTTCGATGAAAATTACGTTTGACGCCAACGAGACGGGGCCGGTCTTCGCCCAGGTGATCGAGCTGATGGAGCAGTCGCCCAGCACCTTCATACCTTATGACAACCAGCTGTCGCCGGAGGTTACGCGGACCTTTCTTAAAGTGGTCGAGGAGATGATCGGCGGACGGATGGATGCTGCGGCGGCGCTGGAGGAAATTCAGGCGTCCTCGGTGCGGTATTGGCAGCTGCGAAGAAATGCGGTAATCGAATAATAGGGGGCAAGGGGGGACGGCTATGGGAGGGTCGGACGGAAAATTCAGAGTGATGCTGGTCGACGATGAACCGATGATACTGCGCAGCCTGAAGGCGGCGATTCCTTGGGATGAGCTCGACCTCGAGGTCGTTGGGGAAGCGAAGAGCGGTGACAGTGCGCTGAAGCTCGCGCGAGAGCTTTCGCCGCATTTGGTCATTAGCGATATCCGCATGCCGGGCATGGACGGGATTACGCTGATGAAAGAGCTGAAGGCCGACCAATCCAGGCGCCTCATTATCTTCATCAGCGGTTACGGCGAGTTCGAATACGCAAGGGAAGCACTCCGTGAGGGCGCCTTCGATTACTTGCTGAAGCCGATCGATCATGAGGAGCTGACCGAGACGATTGCCAGGGCCGCCAAGACGCTGGAGCGGCAAATGGCCGACGACCGGATGCTGCATTCGGTTAAGGTTCTGTCCTTGCTTGCCCGCGAGCGGATGCTGACGGAATTCATCGAGGGCAGCCGAAGCCCGCTCCAGCATATGCAGTGGCTCGAAGACAGCGAGCTCGAGGACGGCTATACAATGGCCGTGATTCAGCTGGATCACTATCCGCGGCTGAACCAGCAGTGGTCGATGGACGAGAAGCGGCTGTGGCTGTTTGCGGTGCGCAATGTGCTGGAGGAATGGTCGGTGATGAATGGAGGCCTAACGGTATTTCCGTTCCGCAGCGGGGAGTGGGTGCTGCTGCTCCCAAGCTTGACCCGCGACCGGCAGGAGACAATCGGGCGGGATCTGGTCGGGCTGATCAAGCGATATACGAAGCTGTCCTGCTCCGTCGGCTTCAGCGGCGGCATGGCCGGTATCGACCGGCTCGGCGTGGCGTACGAAACGGCGGTGAGGGCTTTGTACCGGCGGTTTTATACGGGAGCGGAGGGCGTGTTCCCGGGAGGAGGGGAATCCGAAGCGGAGCAGTCAGGCGGATTGAAATATCCCAAGCAGCTGGAGTCGCTCATGGTGGAAAGCATCCGTACGCTCAACAAGGAGCGTCTGCTTGAGCTCTTGGACGAAACCAAGGCGTATATCGGCGAGCATGCCATCAGCCGCGAAATGGCGGAACGTTTGCTGTTTGAGCTGAGCGTCGTGCTGTATCGGCAATTCGAGCATATGAAGGTGACGTTCGAATGGTCTCTGGAGGAACTGCTGCAGCAGTTCCAATCATCCCAGACGCTGCAGGAGCTGATGGATGTCATGAAATCGCGTTTCGGCCAATGGATGACCGATAGCCGAACCGGCCACTCCCGGGACAACGTCCAGGCTGTCATCGGCAAAGCCAAGGCGTACATTGCCGAGCATTACCAGAAGGATCTCAGCATCGAGGAAGTATCCGAGCTGTCCGATTTGAGCATTGGCCATTTTTGCACGCTGTTCAAGCAGACGACGGGGTATACCTTCCTGGAGTATTTGACGGAGTGCCGGATCGAGAAGGCCAAGAGCATCCTGCGTAATACCAATGTTAAGGTGTATCAGGTTGCGCCGCTTGTCGGCTATCAGGATCCGAGGTATTTTACGCAGGTGTTCAAGAAAATAACGGGCAAGACGCCTTCCGAATACCGTGAGGAGGCCACAACGGCTATGTAAGTCGGGGCTTCAGGCGGCTGTAACGAAGTATGGTGTAACGAAGTATGGTGTAACGAAGTATGGTGTAACGAAGTATGGTATGAAGAAGTGCGGTATGAAATAGAATGCGAGGGTGCATTAACAGGTGTGTTTTTCCTAACGATAAGGGAGGGGCACCTGTTTTGATGTTTATGTTGTTAATATGGATGCCTTTTACACCGAATATATCTTTATTTTATAAATCTTAAAATTAAGACTTGACGTTCATTCCTTTTGGGTCTAAACTGATTCCACAAGCACCTCAAAACTCAAATAAGAGCAAGGCGTTGTTTCGAAGGAGCCGGGCGTCAATTTTACAACGGCATCGTTACGAGTCAAGGAGTCGTTCCGTCCCGCGAACCGCAAGGCTGAACGAACAGGAGAACCGCTGAACCTGTCCCGAATTCACGGCAATCAAGATCAAGCCAGATCACCCAAGGAGGTAATCATCATGGAGTTTAAAGGCATTCACCACGTTTCCGCACTGACCGCGTCGGCTTCCAATAATTTTGACTTTTATACTGAAATTATGGGGATGAGACTCGTCAAGAAGACGGTCAATCAGGACGACGTGTCGGTATATCATTTATTTTACGGCGATGAGAAGGGGAATCCCGGAACAGAGCTTACCTTCTTCGAAATTCCGATGGCGGGACGGACGCGTGAGGGAAACAACAGCATTTCCGCCACTTCGCTGCGGGTGCCGAGCGATCAAGCGCTGACCTATTGGGCGGAGCGTCTGGATCAGCACGGCGTTGAGCGCGAGGACGTGAAGGAACGCGCCGGAAGGCTTACCTTGGCGTTCAGGGACTTTGAGGGACAGCGGATCATACTTGTGTCCGATGAGAACAATGAGGGCGTAGCCGGGGGCCGTCCGTGGGCAAAAGGGCCGGTGCCGCCGGAATACGCGATTATCGGCCTGGGTCCCGTTCAGCTGACCGTACCGAACGCGCAGCCAACGGTGCAGGTGCTCACGGAGCTGATGGGCTTCCGGCGCAAAGGCCAGTACGCCTCCCCGGCCCAGGGTCAGCCGGACATTGTCGTATTCGAGACCGGAGAAGGGGGGACCGGTGCCGAGGTTCATGTGGAAGAGCGGACTGACCTCCCTCGGGAGCGCCTCGGACGCGGGGGCGTTCACCACGTAGCCTTCCGGGTAGAGGACGAGGAGGAGCTGAAGGCATGGATTCAGCAGATCGGCGCCGTCGGCTTCCCGAATTCGGGATATGTCGACCGATACTACTTCCGTTCCCTGTATTTCAGGGAGCCGAACGGCATCTTGTTCGAAGTGGCTACCGACGGCCCGGGATTCGATACCGATGAGCATGTCGACCACCTGGGAGAAACCCTCGCCCTGCCGCCGTTCCTCGAAGGGAAGCGTGAAGCGATCGAAGCGAATTTAAAGCCGTTAAACACCAAACGATAAATTCATGCCCTATCATATTCACCCCATAAAATGATCCTCTTAAAACGCCGGCCGCTCTCTGTTCATCGAGAGTCGGCCGGCTTTCGTCTTGCCCATGCCTTTACTCGTACAGCCGGCATATCGCTTTCGCGGCCGAGCTTACATGATCGCGGAGCTCCTGAGGGGCGAGCACTTTAATCTCCGCGCCGCAGCTTAACAGGAAGGCCGAAGCGGATTCCAGCGTTTCAAGCTCCAGATCGGCTTCGATCCAGCCTTCCTGTGCGAGGGGCTCTTGATGGAGGATTTTGACATACCGCTCTCTTTCAAAGCGCTTGATCAGGGACTTCGTCATCTCGACCCGTGCGGTGTAGCTGGGCAAGTTCCGCTTAAAGCTCGCGACCGACTCTTCCCAATAACGACCGAGATCGAAGCCCTCCGGCCGGATGAACGTATCCTCAAGCACCAAGGCATCGGCTATTCTTGAGACGCGGTATGTCCGGAGTCCCTCCTGCGTATCGGCAGCAAGATACCAGGTATTTCGTTTGGCGACAAGGCCGAGCGGATGTACGATGCGCTCCACCCGTTCGTCTCCCTTCATATAATGGATCCGCAGCTTGCGGTTCTCCCACAGCGCCTCCTGAATGACCGTTAAGTATGGATGCGATTGATTGAAGGAGTGCCAGCCAGCGCCATCGATATGGATTTTCTCCCGGATCATCTCGGCGTCCTGCCGAATGGACCGTGGAGAAGACGCCAGCAGCTTCTGATAGGCGGCATCAAATTGCTTGCCGATCTCCAGGTCGCCGATCAGCGGGCTGTGGCTTGATATGAGAAGCGAAATCAGCTCCTCCCGCGTCATCCCCGTCAGATTCGTCCGATAGCTTTCCTCGAGCATCCATCCCCCTGCCTGGCCCCGCTCGGCATATACCGGAATGCCGGCTGCGCTGAGGCTCTCCATATCGCGGATGATGGTCCGCTCCGATACCTCCAGCTGCTCGGCCAGATAACGCGTATTCTTTTTCCCCCCGTTCTGTAGCATCAGCATGATCGACAGCAGACGGTCAGCTCGCATGAAGGCGTCACCTCGATTTCGATAATTTCATTCATTGTAGCATGGATATAAGACAATGGATGTCATATATGAAGGATAAAATAATGGCCGTAAGCATGCGAATTTCGAAATCAAACATGCGGGAGGTATTATCCATGGAAACCTTGGAAACGAAGCCATTGAAGGGGAAGGTTGCGGTCGTAGCAGGCTCAACCCGGGGAGCGGGCCGGGCGATTGCGGTTATGCTCGGAGCAGCGGGAGCGACCGTTTATTGCACCGGCCGCAGCGTCCGAGGACAGAAATCGGACATAAATCGTCCCGAGACCATTGAGGATACGGCGGACATGGTGACGGAGCGCGGCGGTGTCGGCATTCCGGTAAAATGCGACCATACAGTCGAGGCGCAGGTAAAGGCTTTGTTTGAGCGCGTGAGCGAAGAACAAAACGGTCAATTGGACATTCTCGTGAACGATGTATGGGGCGGCGAGCATCTGACGCATTGGAACGTTCCCTTCTGGGAGCAGTTCCTGTCGGACGGCCTGCTTATGCAGGAGCGGGCCGTTACCTCCCATCTCATGACCAGTTATTACGGTGTGCCGCTTATGGTCCAGCAAGGGAGCGGACTTGTCATTGAAATCACGGACGGCTCCACTTATCGTTACCGGGGCAATCTATATTACAGCCTTGCGAAAATATCGGGCATCCACCTGGCGGAAGCAATGGCGGCCGAGCTTAGTCCCTATAACGTGACGGCGTTGTCGGTTACCCCGGGGTTCCTCCGATCCGAGCAAATGCTTGCGCATTTCGGGGTCGGCGAGGATAATTGGCAGGATGCCGTGGCGAAGGATCCGCATTTCATCGAGTCGGAGACGCCCTACTTGATCGGACAGGCGGTGGCGGCGCTTGCCGCAGATCCGAAGGTGTCGGAGAAGAGCGGGAGAGCGCTGACCAGCTGGGATTTATCGGATGAATACGGCTTCTCCGATATCGACGGCCGCAAGCCTCATTGGGGGAACTACGCTAAGAAGCACGGATTGCCCCTCCCCTAAAGGAGTGGACTTCAATCGCAGCAAAACAGGGTGCCAAGCAAGCTGAAGGCTTGCGGCACCCTGTTTCTGCATCTTTTAACGTATACCCAATATTGAAGGGCTGGAGCTATTCATTGGTCCCTTATGTTTGAACGCAAAGGAACGTTCTCCATGCCCGCGCCAATGGGGTTTAACCCGAGGCAAAGATTAGGAACGGTTACGTCTCATCGAGCCCATGATCAGGCTGACGATAAAGACGAGCACCACGGCACCAATCAATGCAGGCACGAGGTAGAAGCCGCCCATCTCAGGGCCCCACTCGCCCAGCAGCAGGCCGCCGAGCCATGCGCCGACAAAGCCGGCGATGATGTTACCGATAATACCGCCAGGGATGTCTCTTCCCATAATCAAGCCCGCGATCCATCCGATAATACCGCCTACGATTAATGACCACAGAAAACTCATGTTTATCACCTCGTATAAGTTATAGTTGTTTGTGCCTTACTATTAACCAAAGAAGTGACTTTTAAACCGGGTAACCCCAAAACTCGAATGTATTACTTTATTCCAGCAGCCTCAACCTTTGGGAGTACTGCTTTGAAAAACGGACGGGAATTGATATCCTTGAAATGTTGCAGCGGGCTTAGGCTAATAAAAGGAGATGGAGTTAAGGCTATGGTAGAGAAATGGACCGAGACGTATACGATTCAATCCGTGGATGCGGATTTCAGGGGAGACTGCCGCTGGTCGTCGCTGCTGAGCATTATGCAAAGAGCGGCGGACAAGCATATCGAGGCGCTGGGAATCGATCGCGAGGAGATGATTGAGCGGGGACTCGGCTGGATGCTCATTACGCTTGAAGCGGATATGACAAGCATTCCACGCGATATGGAAACCATACATGTGGAGACCTGGAGCCGCGGCTCCAAAGGGGTGCTCTGGCACCGGGATTACCGGATTATGAACGATCATGGGGAGCAGGTGGGCGGCGCCCGTTCGGTATGGACGCTGGTGGATATTCAGAAACGGAAAATTTTGCGTCCATCCATGTTTCCGTATGACGTTCCCATCGGGCAGGATTCCGTAGGGGAGCTGCCGAGCAAGGCGGTATTGCCGGAAGGCATCGAGCTCGGGGAAGCCTATACGACCGTGGTCCGATACAGCGGAATCGACGTGAATGGTCATTTGAATAACGCACGCTATGCCGACTTGTGCATGGACGTGCTGGATGAGCCGGAGCTGCAGGGCGATAAGGTCACCGGATTCAAAATTACCTACAACCACGAGGCAAGGCTGAAGGACACGATCATCGTCCGGCGCTCCGGCGAAACCGGAGGGCGGATTTTTGTGCAGGGCGTTTCCCCGGAGGGAACAAACTTTTTCGAAGCCGCGCTCGTTAAAAGGAAACAGTAAAAGACGAAACAGTAAAAGACGAGGTGAAGCGATAATTACGCTTCTGGCCTTGCATGCCATGAGGGGGAAGGATGATGTACAAAATCATGATCGTGGAGGATGATCCGAAGCTGGCGGGTTTGCTTGAATCGCAGATCGCAAGGTACGGAAATGAAGGCATCATCATCCGGGAGTTCGATCATGTGCTTGAGCGGTTCCGGGAAATCAAGCCGCATCTCGTATTGCTGGATGTCAATCTGCCCAGCTATGACGGGTATTTCTGGTGCCGCCAGATCCGGTCGATGTCCACGTGCCCGATTATATTTATTTCCGCAAGAAACGGAACCCCCGACCAGCTGCGGGCGCTGGAGAACGGAGCCGACGATTACATTACGAAGCCGTTCGCGTATGACATCGTCATTGCCAAGATCCACAGCCAGCTGCGGCGGGTATACGGCGACTATGCCCCCGGCTCCGGCGAACGAACGGTGGAGAAGGAAGGGCTGGTCCTTTACCCTGAACGGATGGAGCTCCAGCTGAACGGACAAACGTCGCCGCTTACGAAGAAGGAAACGATCCTGCTGGAGACGCTGCTGGCCCGGAGCCCGCGCCTTGTCACCCGCGAGACGATCCTGGAGAAGCTGTGGGACGATACATTCGTGGATGACAATACGCTCAGCGTAAACATTAACCGGGTACGAAAACGGTTGATGGAGCTGGGCATCGAAGGCGCGTTAGAAACGGTACGGGGCTCCGGGTACAGGCTGCATCCCGTCTGGCAGAGGCCGCAATGAAGAGGCTGTTCTGGCGCGAGCATCTGCCGCTGATCCTGTTTACGGCCGCGGAGCTGTTGGTGGTGCTCCTCGTATTCTGGTACGACGGCTATGATCATCCCGTGACGGCCTCGTACGCGGTGCTGCTGGGGCTTTCCGTGATGGGGGGATATTTGGCATTCCGGTTTTACACCCACCGGGACTTCTATGAGCGTTTATCGCAGCCCCTAATCTCGCTGGAGGAATCCATCAAGCACAACGAATCGGCCCCGCTGCCGACCGCTCTCAGCGAGCTCATGGAGGAGCAATACCGCCAATACCGGAACCAGATGGAGGAATGGGAGCGCCGGCGGCGGGAGCATCTCATATTTATGAACCAATGGGTGCATCAGATGAAAACGCCGCTCTCCGTCATCGAGATGATTACCCAGGAGGACGACAACGACGGCTACAGGAGCATCTCCGAGGAGTCCGACCGCATTCGGCGCGGCCTGGATATGGTGCTGTACATGTCGCGGCTGGAAACCTTCGAACAGGATTTCAGCGTGGAGCCGGTCAAGCTTCACCAGGCTGCGGTGGACGCAGTGCATGAGAACAAGCGCTATTTCATTCACAGCCATGTCTACCCGGAGGTGATCATCGATCCCGCTCTCACTGTTCAGACGGATGCAAAATGGCTCCGCTTCATTCTCATGCAGCTGCTGTCCAATGCCATCAAGTATTCGTCCGGTTCCGGGCTAAAGGTTACGGTCCAGGCGTTCTACTCCAAGGATCGGCGCCAAGTGGTGTTGGAGGTGACGGACCGGGGGATGGGCATTCCGAAATCCGATATCAAGCGGGTATTCGATCCGTTCTATACGGGGGAGAACGGCAGGAAGCTGAAGGAGTCGACCGGGATGGGCCTTTACCTGGTCAGCGAGGTCGTTCGGAAAATGAACCATCGAATCGAGCTGGAATCCGAGCCCGGGCAGGGGACGACCATAAGGCTCCTGTTTCTGCAGTGATTCGGATTATAAGGCGGAAGAAGGATCCAGCCGCGAACCTTATCCCGATGATCATGATGATCCCCCTGCGGACATCTTGAACCCGGCGATAAGGTTTTTTTGTGTCCGCAAGGCGTTCTTGAACGTTGTGCCGGGATGATGCACGGGCACTAAAAACGAATCTTACATCGATGTAAGATTCGTGAAAGACGGATCGATAGGAGCTTAGAGGGGCATGCGCTACACTAGCCTTACGAGCGAAAGCCAATTTTTGAAAGCGAGGTTTATTTCATGGAAATTCTATCCGTGCGCAATCTGGGCAAAGTCTATAAGGCGGCCGTGTCCCACGAAGCGCTGTCGAATATTAATTTAAGCATCGAGGAAGGGGAGTTCGTCGGCATTATGGGGCCGTCTGGCAGCGGGAAAACAACCCTGCTCAACATGATCTCGACGATCGACCGGCCTACCTCCGGAGAGATCCGGATCGGCGGAGAAGATCCGTTCCGGCTGTCGCAGGATCAGCTGGCGATGTTCCGCCGCCGCGAGCTCGGTTTCGTCTTTCAGTCCTTCAATCTGCTCAATACGCTCACGGTGAAGGAGAACATTGTGCTCCCGCTTGCACTTGACGGTATCGAACTTGAGGAAATGAACCGCCGTGTCGAAGTGCTGGCCGATAAGCTCGGCATTACCTCCATCCTGAACAAACGGACCTACGAGATTTCGGGCGGGCAGGCGCAGCGGACGGCCGTCGCCCGCGCGATGATCCACGTGCCGAAGCTGGTGCTCGCGGATGAGCCGACCGGCAACCTGGATTCCAAGTCGGCGCGGGACGTGATGGAGATCATGGACCGCCGAAACAAAGAGGACAAGGTCACGATGCTCCTGGTCACGCATGACCCGGTAGCGGCGAGCTATTGCAATCGGGTCATTTTTATCAAGGACGGCCAGCTGTATAACGAGATAACGAGCGGGGACAATCAGTCCGCCTTTTATCAGAAAATTATTAATGTGCTGTCACTGCTGGGAGGTTCGGGACATGAATTTTCGCCAGTTCGCCATTAATAACGTTCTGCGGAGCAAGCGGACCTATATTGCGCATTTTCTGAGCAGCGCCTTCTCCGTGATGATTTTCTTCACCTACGGCCTGCTAGCGTTTCACCCCGAGCTCAAGGACGGGATCGTTTCCTCCAGCGGCACGATGAGCGAGCTCGGAACGATAGGCATGACGGTGTCGCAATATATCGTATTCATCTTTTCATTCTTCTTCCTGCTGTACTCCGTCGGGGCCTTCATTAAGCTCCGCAAGCGGGAGTTCGGGATTCTGCTGATCCTCGGCATGTCCCGGAAGCAGCTGAACCGGATGCTGTTCATCGAGAACCTCCTGATCGGGGCGGCGGCAATCGTGGCAGGTATTGGAACCGGCGTGCTGTTCTCCAAGCTCATTCTGTTGATCAGCGCCAAGGTGCTGGCGGTGGATAACGGGCTGCCGTTTTATTTTCCGCTAAAGGCGCTCCTGCTGACGGCGGTGGCTTATGCGGTGCTGTTCCTCCTGATCGCCTTGTTCTCCTCGGTCATGCTTCGAAAGGGAACGCTGCTTGCGCTGGTTAAGGCGGAGGAGAGTCCCAAGCCGCAGCCGAAGGCTTCGCCTTGGCTGGCTGTCCTGGCGGTGCTGCTGATCGCTGCAGGATACGGCGTGGTTATGGCGTTTGCCGTACTGCAAATCTTCAACTTCCTGCTCCTGTTCGGTGGGGTAGCGCTGGTCATTCTGGGAACGTATTTCCTCTTCACCCAGTTCAGCGTTTATTTTATGCGGTATCTGCAGAAGAAGGAGAGATTTTTCTTCCGCAAAACCAATCTGCTGACCATTTCCGAGCTGATGTACCGGATCAAGGATAACGCCGTCATGTTCTTCCTCGTGTCGATCATCTCGGCTTCAGCCTTTACGGGAATCGGAACAACGCTGGCGATCGGGGATCCGGGGCTGTCGGCCATGGAAAATCCATATGCTTATACGTATCCCTATTTCGAGGAGGAAGCGAAGCTCGGGAATCAGCATTTGTCGATCATCAGGGAGGAGCTGGAGAAGGGCGGATTCGACTATAACGAAACGTCGGTGCAGCCGATTTTCTCGGCGAACGGCATGAAGCTGGTCAAGCTTAGCGAGTATAATGAGCTGATCCGATCCCTCGGGTACCCGGCGGAGACTTTAGGCGAGCATGAGGCGATTCTGACGCCCAGCACCGTTACGGAAAAAAACAGCTACAGAATCCATGGGCCAGCGTATGAGGAGATCGAGCTTGAGACCGGCAAAGAGGCGGTCACGCTTCAGATAGCCAAAGCGGAAACGTTTATCGCCGTGCCTCAGGGCTATGGCGAGCAGTTTGTCGTATCGGACAGCCTGTACGAGAAGGTGAAAAAAACACAGGAGGAGCAGGGGGAGTACGGCTTCGTCATCTTCCATGCGTTTTACGTTAAAAACTGGAAGGATACCGGGGATGCGACAAGAGCGATGGTGGAGCGGTTCAACGAAAGCGGCGATTACAGCTATTACCTGAACTCCTTGTACATTGATTGGAAAAGCGCCCAGCAGAAAAACGGCATTTTGCTGATGGTCAGCGGCCTGGTCGGCATCGTCTTCTTCACCTTTGCGGCAAGCTTTGTTTATTTCCGTCTGTATGCCGATCTGGCACGGGATGAGCAGCAGTACCAAATGATCGCGAAGGTGGGATTGAGCCGTAAGGAGCTTGGAACCATCGTGACCAGGCAGTTACTGATCATGTTTTTCCTGCCGATGCTTATCGCGCTTATACACAGCGGGGTTGCGTTCGTCGCGCTTCAGCAGCTCGTCGATTTCTCGATTGTGGGCCACAGCCTCAAGATTTTCTTGTTCTTCCTGACCGTCCAGATCGTGTATTTCTTTATAACGCGCTGGCGTTATCTGGAACGATTGAACAAAATCATTCAATAACCGCTCCCTTCTCACGTTGAAATGCGCGAAAACGGGTATGTTATAACCAAGAGCGCATTAACGGAAAAAAGGAGGCGTTAGAAGCATGAACGAACACAGCATGCTGAATACAGGAGCGGTGGATACCGAAGAGGTGCTTCCCGATCTTATCAATCTTCGCACGATGATCGTCAATCTTCAGATGGTCGGTTCGCCCGGCTCGGGCGACTGGGTGCTGGTGGATACCGGCATCGGTAATTTTGAAGGCTCGATTGCCGAGGCGGCGGAGAAGCGGTTTGGGCGGCCGCCTGTAAGTATCGTGCTAACGCATGGCCATTTCGATCATGTCGGCAATGTGAAGGAGCTGGCGGACCGCTGGGATGTGCCCGTTTATGCCCATGAAATAGAGCTGCCGTATTTGACGGGGCGCGAAGACTATCCTCCCGGCGATCCGAGCGTGGGCGGCGGCTTGATGGCACGGTTAGCGCCGATGTATCCGAACCGGGCGATCGATCTCGGCTCGCGGATCCACCCGCTGCCGATGGACGGCACGGTGCCAGGCTTGCCGGAATGGCGCTGGATTCCGACGCCGGGGCACAGCCCGGGGCATATCTCGCTGTTCCGCGAACGGGACCGCACGCTGATCGCGGGGGACGCGATCATTACGGTCCAGCAGGAATCGGCGCTGGCGGTGATCAGCCAGGAGAAGGAGCTTCACGGACCGCCGATGTATTTTACCCCGGACTGGGATGCGGCAAGGGAATCGGTGCGCCGGCTGGAAGCGCTGAATCCTGCGCTTGCGGTGACGGGGCATGGGGTGCCGATGTCGGGCGAAGAGCTGGCGGTGTCGCTGAAGCGCCTGGCCCGGGATTTTGACGAGCTGGCCGTGCCGGAGCAAGGGCGTTACGTGGAAGAGAATCAGAAGCAATAGAGGAACCGACAGGACGAAAAATCGTCCTAACCTTAATTCTTCATGATGTTAATGGTTTACGGGCTGGTGCAATATTGGCCAGGCTTGGATTGTTATCAGAGTTTGTCCTTGCGATTGCAGGACATGAGGAGTATGGGGTTAGCGAAGTATCGGATAAGTGGCATGAGGCCGTTTTGCTGCCGCCTTAAGGTGGAGCCAAAGCGCGTCTCTTTTTTTGTGGAAAATACGGGGAGGAGGTTATAATAGGGATACAGAGGAAGGGGAGAGCTATGAAAGTATTGGTATTGGCGGAGAAGCCGTCCGTGGCCAAGGAAATTGCCCGGGTGATGGGCAGCCGCGAGAAGCATAAGAGCTATTTCGAAGGACCGAAATACGTCGTAACCTGGGCGCTCGGGCATTTGATCGGCCTGGCGGAGCCGGAGGACTATGATAAGAAATATCAGACCTGGGCGCTGGAGGATTTGCCGATTCTGCCGGATTCCATGCGGCTTAAAGTGCTCAGAGAGACCAGCCATCAATACAAGAACGTGCAGCATCTGATGAAACGCCAGGATATCGGCGAGCTGATCATTGCGACGGATGCCGCCCGCGAGGGCGAGCTGCTGGCGCGCTGGATTCTGAAAATGGCGAAGTGGAACAAGCCCTTCAAGCGGCTGTGGATATCATCCCAGACGGATAAGGCGATCAAGGAAGGCTTTGCTTCCCTGAAGCCGGGCCAGCAGTTCGACCGCCTGTACGAGTCGGCGCGGTGCCGGGCGGAGGCGGATTGGATGGTCGGGCTGAACGTGACGCGGGCGCTGACCACGAAATTTAATGCCCAGCTCTCGGCGGGCCGGGTTCAGACGCCGACGCTTGGCATGATTATGGACCGGGAGAAGGAAATCATAAACTTCCGCTCCCAGGAATATGAGACGCTGCAGGTCGATCTCGGCAGCTTCGAGGCTTCCTGGCGGGCAGCCGGGGGAGACGGCCGTCTGTTCGAGAAGGAGCGCGCAGCGAAGCTCAAGCAGAAGCTGGAGGGCGCCTCGGGGAAGATTGTCAGCGTGAAAAAGAGCGAGAAGAACGAGCCGCATCCGTTAGCGTACGATTTGACCGAGCTGCAGCGGGATGCGAACCGCCGGTTCGGCTTCTCGG
Organism: Paenibacillus sp. FSL M8-0142; assembly: GCF_038597315.1. NCBI lineage: Bacteria > Bacillati > Bacillota > Bacilli > Caryophanales > Paenibacillaceae > Paenibacillus > Paenibacillus sp. FSL M8-0142. Next base: position 5,731,331 of record NZ_CP152008.1, on the reverse strand, counting down.
CCAAGCAGACGTCGAACGTCCTGCAGCGGCTGTACGAGCAGCATAAGCTCGTGACCTATCCGCGTACGGACAGCCGTTATTTGACCTCCGACATGGTCGGAACGCTGAAGGAGCGGCTGTCGAGCATCGCGGTGGGGCCCTATGCGGCGCTGGCCCGTCCGCTGCTCCGCAAGAGCCTGTCGCCGGGCAAGCGGGTCGTAGACGACAGCAAGGTAACGGATCACCATGCGATTATCCCGACGGAGCAGACGGTGCTGCTGAACCAGCTCACGGCGGATGAGCGTAAGCTGTACGACCTTATCGTCCGCCGCTTCATCAGCCTGTTCTATCCGCCGGCACGGTACGATCAAGTCGCCGTCACCGTTCAGATCGAAGGCGAGACGTTTCATGCGAAAGGGACGACGGTCAAAGACAGCGGGTGGCGCGAGGTGTACGGCGGCGATTATGACGATGACGCTGATGGCGAGGATGACGACGCACAAGGTTCGGCTCCGGGAGGCAAGCTGCTGCCCGAGCTGAAGGAAGGCCAGCCGGTGAAGGTTGCCCGCTGCATCCTGAAGCCGGGGCGCACCCAGCCGCCGAAGCGCTACACGGAGGCGGCGCTCCTGTCGCAGATGGAGAAGCACGGCCTCGGCACGCCGGCGACGCGGGCGGACATCATCGAGAAGCTGGTCAGCTCGGATACGATCGAGCGCCAGGGCTCGTCCCTGCATCCGACCGGGAAGGGCAAGCAGCTCATCGAGCTGGTGGCGCCGGAGCTGCGGACGCCGGAGCTGACCGCCCGCTGGGAAGCCGAGCTGGAGCGGATCGCGAAGGGGCAGGGCAAGCCCGAGCCGTTCCTGCGGGGCATCCGGGATATGACGAAGAAGCTGGTAACCGAGGTCAAGGGAAGCGATGTGGAATACAAGCCGCATAACGTCTCGAACAGCCACTGCCCGGACTGCGGCACGCGTCTGCTCGAGAAGAAGACGAAGCGCGGCAAGCTGCTCGTCTGCCCGAGCGAGGACTGCGGCTACAAGCGCTCCGGCGAGAAGCGGCTGTCGAACCGGCGCTGCCCGCAGTGCCATAAGAAGATGGAGCTGAAGGAAGGCAAGGCCGGCATGTATGTCCAGTGCCTTGGCTGCGGCATTACCGAAACGCTCAAAAAGGACGCGAAGCATGTGAACAAGCGCGAGGAACGGAAGCTGCTCCAGCAATACAGCAAGCCGGAGTCGATCGGCTCGAACCTCGGCGAACTGCTGAAGGCTGCGCTTGAGCAGAAGGGGAAGGAATAGGTACGGAGCGCAAGGCACGGCAAAACGTATTTCGTTAATCTTTGCTCCTGTCCGCATAACCTCCGGGACAATAGCCCATTCTACGGACAGGAGGTGAAGGGCATGCCGAACCATAAAGCAAGAAAAACGGAGAACCAGCAAAACAAGGCAAGCATTCTCGAAGAGAGCAAAACCTTGAAACCGAAGAAGGCTGCGGACTATGTTCCGAGCCTGAATGAGATTCCGAAGGGTGAATCGTAAGCTTTGGGACGGGACAGACCCTTTAATCATTCTTTTTTTGCCGTCTTATAAGAAGGCCCGGCGCTTTATTCGGCCGGCGTCGCTCTTATGGGCGGCTTCTTACGCTTTTCGTCTGCATATCCCGCCAAGGAATTATGCGATCGCTGCGACGGCATGGATCTTCAACACATGCGATCGTGTCACAACGTCACACACGCTATCCCTCACTCACCAAGGAGGGGAGTTTTCCGGTGTACTTCTATATCATGCAGATTTATAATATGGTGAGAACGTTAGTATACAGGCCGGGGTCGTGCGTAAAAGACCGATTGAACCGGCTGGTCATGGGGGGCGGGAACATTCGTGAGAACCGCGTTGATTGTATGGTTTATATTCATTAATGCGGTTGCCTATCTGGTGATGTCCGAGGACAAGCGGCGTGCCAGGCTGGGACGGGACCGCGTTCCGGAACGGACGCTGTTTCTGCTGGCTGCGGTCGGCGGCGCTTTAGGCGCATGGATAGCGATGTATCGGAAGCGTCATAAAACAAGGCATTTATCGTTCAAGATCGGCATACCGCTGCTGTTGTTTTTGAACGCGGTGCTGTACGGGTATTTCTGGAGGTAATCTTAGTCGGTTCCTACATACGAGATTACACTTAAAGCAAGTTAGACGGCTCGGTTCAAACAGAGGCATTATGGGTAAATAAATAATATTACAGTAGGTCTTCAGTCTTATCACATAGGAAAGAGGTGGCCTGTATGCTGTTTACGAACATTCTACTGGCTTACGACGGCTCCAAAGCGGCAAATAAAGCACTCGGACGCGCGGTCGAGCTGACCCAGGCGAATCCGGACGCTACGCTGCATGTGGTTCATGCTTATGATTTTCCGCGTTTTTTTGTCGGGGAAGGACTGGCTCCGATTCCGGCTTCACTGAATAAAGACGTTTACGATATTGCGGTGCAGACGACAGAAGAAATCAAGGAGCGCATCGAGCATTCGGGTGTGAACGGCCAGGTCAACATGATACAGGGAGCCCCTGCCGAAGTGATTCTGGAATATGCCAAACAGAACGACATCGATCTTATCGTGATCGGCAGCCGCGGCTTAGGCGGCATTCGCGAGTTCGTGCTCGGGAGCGTAAGCCACAATGTTGTCCAGCATGCAACCATCCCGGTGCTTGTTGTGAAATAGAGGCTGGTTCAATCAAATGTGAGACATACAATAATAGAGGCACTCTAGCAGATCATGGATCTTGCGAGAGTGCCTTCTTTTTTTCATTTGAGATGCGAAGTGTTGTTATGTGGGCGTTCCTCCCGATGGCTTGTGGTCGGTATGCATGGTTCAATCCCCGCGCAGGGATTCTGTTTACATGTTAACGCAGCCATGATGATATGTTTGGTTAAATACGAACATTATATTTTCAATATTTGAGAATGTTCGGGTTTAGGTTGACATGGGGTGTTAGAGATTGATAAACTGAGGATGTTGAGGTTCAAAAGAACTTATTTAGTGTGATTAATGATTGAGCAAGATTAATGAAATTGTGGGTTTTACAAAAATTCTAGAATTAAATATTTCTCGTATAAAGCCGGGGATATGGCCCGGAAGTCTCTACCCGGAAACCGTAAATTTTCGGACTACGAGGGAGTACACACGGTGCGGCAGGATGAGCGGGCCAGGGCTTCAAAGCTTGATGACCGCTTCTTGGGCGGGTCAGCTTGATCGTTAAGCTCGTTTTCCCACCATGTCTTTTTTGACATCGGGCGGCAGCGTCGTATTCCTTGATTGTCCGAGACCTGCACAGCTTTGTGTTTACGGGATCGGACTTTTTTCATCTGTATCGAATGCGCGTGACTGGCTTCCCGCAAAGATTTTCGAGGAAACAGCGGTTAGCGCCGGAGGCTTTGCAGGGAATTTCAATGTTACCGAGATTAATCATGAGAAAGCGGGGGTACTCATGGCAGCACAAGTTGGAGTCATTATGGGCAGCAAGTCGGATTGGGCGACGATGTCCGAGGCATGCAAGGTGTTAGATGAATTGGAAATTCCGTATGAGAAAAAGGTCGTATCCGCGCATCGCACGCCGGACCTGATGTTCCGGTACGCCGAAGAGGCGGAGGGCCGGGGAATTCGCGTCATTATCGCCGGCGCCGGCGGCGCGGCGCATCTTCCGGGAATGGTGGCCTCGAAGACGGTGCTGCCGGTCATCGGCGTGCCGGTGCAATCCAAATCGCTGAACGGACTGGATTCGCTCCTGTCGATCGTGCAGATGCCTGGTGGCATTCCCGTCGCTACCGTCGCGATCGGTACGGCGGGTGCCGTCAACGCAGGGCTGCTCGCCGCGCAAATATTGGGCGCTTCGGATGCGGATATCCGTGCCAGAGTGCAGGCACGCCGGGATCGGATTCGCGACGAAGTACTGGAAAGCGGCGATAGCCTATGACGGAGCGTCAGACATTGCAGCAGACGGCTGCCGGGAGACGGCTTCTGCCGGGCTCGGTGATCGGCGTCCTCGGCGGCGGCCAGCTGGGCCGCATGATGGCGCTGGACGGAGTCAAAATGGGGTATTCGTTCGTCACCCTCGACCCGACTCCAAATTCGCCGCTCGGACAGATTTCCGAGCAGATTACGGCAGGCTATGACGATGTGGAAGCCGCACGCAAACTAGCGGAGCAGGCGGATGTCATTACGTACGAATTCGAGAATGTGGATGCGGGCGTGGCCAAGCTGCTGGAGGAGCAGTCTTACGTGCCCCAGGGCAGCAAGCTTCTGTATACGACGCAGCATCGGCTGCGCGAGAAGGCGGCGATTGAAGCGGCAGGCGTGCCGGTCGCCCCGTATCGTGAGATCAACAGTTTGGAAGATTTACAATCCGCAGCAGCCGAGCTTGGACTTCCATGCGTGCTAAAGACGGCTACCGGAGGTTATGATGGTAAGGGGCAAGCCGTTCTTCGCAGCGAGGAGCAATTGCAGCCGGCGTACGAGACGCTGGCGGTCGGCGGGGCTGAGCTTGTGCTGGAGAAGTTCGTGAAGTTCGCCTGCGAGATTTCCGTTATCGCGGCGCGCACGCCAAGCGGCAGCGTCAAGAGCTTCCCGCCGGCGGAGAACGTGCATGTCAACAATATACTGCATCTATCCATCGTCCCTGCGAGAGTGCCAAGCGATATTCAGCTCAGGGCCCGCCAGCTTGCCGAACGCGTGGCAGAGGGCTTGAACGCGGTAGGGCTCCTGGCCGTGGAGATGTTCGTGACGGAGGAAGGGGAGCTGTACGTGAACGAGCTTGCGCCCCGTCCGCACAACTCCGGCCACTATACGATGGAGGCCTCTGCAACGTCGCAATTCGAGCAGCATGTCAGAGCGATCTGCGATCTGCCGCTAGGTGATACGACATTGCTGAGCCCTGTGGTCATGGTGAACGTGCTGGGTCAGCATTTGGAAGCAGCGGTGCAGCGCTTCGGCGAACATGACGAGCTCGCCGAGTCGCTTGGCGTCGTGCCGAAGCTTCATCTGTACGGCAAGAGCGAGGCAAAGGCCAATCGCAAGATGGGACACATCAACCTGTTATGCGGGGATGTCAGGGACGCCTTGGAGTGGGTAGAGAAAACTAATATTTGGAGGCAGGATTAAACGATGATTGAACGTTACAGCAGACCGGAAATGCGGGCGATCTGGACCGAGGAGAACAAATTCAGAGCATGGCTGGAGGTTGAGCTTTGCGCATGCGAGGCTTGGGCCGAGCTCGGGGTAATCCCGAAGGAAGATACGGTGAAGCTTCGCCAGAATGCATCCTTTGATATCGAACGGATCTATGAAATCGAGCAGGAAACGCGGCATGACGTGATCGCCTTTACCCGCGCCGTATCGGAGACTCTTGGCGACGAGCGGAAATGGGTTCATTACGGGCTGACCTCCACGGACGTGGTGGATACCGCGATGGGTTATCTGCTGAAGCAGGCAAATGAAATTCTGGAGCAGGACATTCTTCGGTTTATCGGTATTTTGAAGGAGAAAGCCATTGCCTACAAATACACGCCGATGATGGGCAGAACGCATGGCGTTCACGCAGAGCCGACCACGTTCGGTCTGAAAATGGCGCTGTGGCACGAGGAAATGATCCGCAACCTGGAGCGCTTCCGCCATGCTGCCGACGGCGTGCAGTACGGCAAAATTTCCGGAGCGGTCGGCACCTATGCCAACATCGACCCGTACGTTGAGGAATTCGTCTGCCGCAAGCTGGGCACAAAGCCTGCGCCGATCTCCACGCAGACGCTGCAGCGTGACCGCCATGCGGAATATATGGCGACGCTGGCGCTGATCGCGACATCGCTGGAGAAGTTTGCAACCGAAGTGCGCGCGCTGCAGAAGAGCGAGGTGCGTGAGGTGGAGGAAGCTTTTGCAAAAGGGCAAAAGGGCTCCTCGGCTATGCCGCATAAGCGCAACCCGATCGGCTCGGAGAACATCTCCGGTCTGGCTCGCGTGATCCGGGGCCACATGGTATCCGCTTACGAGAATGTGTCGCTGTGGCACGAGCGGGATATTTCCCACTCCTCCGTGGAACGCATCATCCTGCCGGACGCCACGATGCTGCTGAACTATATGCTGAACCGTTTCGGCAATATCGTGAAGAACCTGACGGTCTTCCCTGAGAACATGAAGCGCAACATGGCCCGTACGTACGGCGTGCCATTCTCCGGCCGCCTTCTGACGAAGCTGATCGACAAGGGCTTCAGCCGCGAGCAGGCGTACGATACCGTACAGCCGCGTGCCATGCAGGCATGGGAGGAGCAGCGTCAATTCCGCGAAATCGTAGAGGCGACTCCCGCTATTACGGAAGTGCTCAGTCCCGAGGAAATCGAGGATGCCTTTAATCCAAGCTGGCATCTGAAGCATGTCGATACGATTTTTGCCAAGCTCGGCCTGGAATAGTTTAAGGCGCGGATTTATCCGCTTTTTACAATAAGCATGGAGAAGATCGATTTCTGCAAATCAGAATGATTTAGAAGTGCAGCAGTCTCCTGAATAAAAGCCTTCCAAACGGAATGCTGGCATTGCAAGCATAGGCCGTCCCCGGATTTCAACGAGCAATTGCGGGAATCCGGGGACTGTGCCCCGAAGCGCTGGAAACGAATTTTGCAAGATCGTGTAATAAACAGGCAGACAATCTGTAGTCTAATGGGAGGATCCTATGACATTACCGGCATTATCGACCGCCGCCCACCTGATCAACGCACCGCTGCTTTATAAGGGCAAGGTCCGTGAGCTTTATGATTTGGGTGAGCATGTACTCATCGTAGTAACCGACCGCATTTCCGCTTTTGACTATGTCCTGGAGCCGCCCGTACCGGCTAAGGGAACCGTGCTGAATAAGCTGAGCGCCTTCTGGTTTGAACAGACGAAGGACCTGATCGCCAACCATATGGTGCATACCGACGTGAACCGGCTCGGGGATGCCGTGAAGGACAAAACGCTGCTGGACGGACGGATCATGGTATGCCGCAAGGCCGAGCGCATTGATATCGAATGCGTAGTCCGGGGATATATTACCGGCGGTGGCTGGCGGCAATATCAGTCCACGGGCGAGGTTAACGGCATTAAGCTGCCGGAGGGCCTGCGCAAGAACGAGGCGTTTCCGGAGCCGATCTTCACGCCGGCTGCGAAGAACGATGTCGGTCACGACGAAGACATCTCGCTCGGCCGGATGAAGGAGCTTGTGGGTGAGGAGCTGGCTCTGCAGCTGCAGGACAAAAGCTTGATGCTCTACACATTCGCCCGCGACTACTGCCGGAAGCACGGCATCATTCTTGCCGATTGCAAGTTCGAGTTCGGATTGATCGACGGCGAGATCGTCCTGATCGACGAAATTTTCACGCCGGATTCCTCCCGTTTCTGGGATGAAGCGAACTATGCGCTGGACATTGAGATCGACAGCATGGACAAGGAGCCTGTACGCACGTACCTCGCTTCTTCCGATTGGGACAAGAACAGCGAGCCGGATCCGCTTCCGCTGCATGTGGTGGAGGAGACGATACGCCGTTATACCGATATTTACCGCCGGCTGACGGCAGCAAGCTTGTAATACGAGCAGTCCTTTATACCATTTATTATTTCGAGGAGGAGCAGGAGAACATGTTGAAAGCTAAGGTCTACGTCACGATTAAACAGAGCGTTTTGGATCCGCAAGGGGTCGCGGTGCAGGGGGCGCTTCATTCGATCGGCTACAAGGAAGTGGAGAGCCTGCGGATCGGTAAGTATATGGAGCTTGAGCTGAATACGGATAACCGTGAAGAGGCTGAGCAGCGCGTCAAGGAAATGTGCGAGAAGCTTCTGGCGAATACGGTGGTCGAGAACTACCGTTATGAATTGGAGGGCTAAAACCATGAGATTTGCAGTGCTGGTCTTTCCTGGCTCCAATTGTGATATTGACTGTTACAAAGCGGTGGAAGAGACAATCGGGCAGCCGGTGGATTATGTATGGCATACGGCAACGGATTTATCCGCGTACGATTGCATCTTGGTGCCCGGCGGGTTCTCCTATGGGGATTACCTGCGGTGTGGTGCGATTTCCCGGTTCGCCCCGGTTATGAACGAGGTGGCGAAGGCGGCAGAAGAGGGCAAATATATTCTTGGCATCTGCAACGGATTTCAGATTTTAACGGAGGCGGGGCTCCTTCCGGGGGCGCTGCGCCGCAACGAAACGATGAAATTCCGCTGCCATGACAGTGTCCTGAAAGTGGTCAACAACTCAACGCCGTTCACGCGCGAGTATGCGGAAGGTCAGGAGATCGTCATTCCGATCGCGCACGGCGAGGGCAACTATTACTGTGATGAAGAAACGCTGAAAAAGCTTCGGGACAACCGGCAAATCGTATTTACGTATCAAGATAATCCGAACGGCTCCGTCGCGGATATCGCAGGCATCTGCAACGAACGCGGCAACGTGATCGGCATGATGCCGCATCCGGAGCGGGCGGTAAGCAGCCTGCTCGGTTCGGAGGACGGCAAGGCAATGTTCACATCCATATTACAGGCATGGAGGGATACTCATGGCGCAGCAAACGTCCGTTAAGGAACCGACGGCAGAACAGATTGCAGAGCATCAGATTTACAAACAGATGGGAGTTTCGGACAGCGAGTACGAGTTGATCTGTTCCTTCATGGGACGCAAGCCAAACTATACCGAGATCGGCGTGTTCAGCGTCATGTGGTCCGAGCACTGCGCATACAAAAACTCCAAGCCGCTGCTGCGCCGCTTCCCGACCAGCGGACCACGCGTTCTGATGGGACCCGGCGAAGGCGCGGGCATCGTCGATATCGGCGACAACCAGGCGGTTGTATTCAAAATCGAGAGCCATAACCACCCTTCGGCCGTTGAGCCATACCAAGGCGCTGCTACTGGCGTGGGCGGCATTATCCGCGATATTTTCTCCATGGGTGCAAGACCTGTTGCGATCCTGAACTCCCTTCGCTTCGGCAAGCTGGAGAGCGATCGCGTGAAGTACTTGTTTGAGCATGTTGTATCCGGGATTGCCGGCTACGGCAACTGCATCGGAATTCCGACGGTCGGAGGCGAGGTTGTCTTCGACGAGAGCTATGAAGGCAATCCGCTGGTCAACGCGATGTGCGTCGGCATTATCGATCATGACAAAATCCAGCGCGGTGTAGCTAAAGGGGTCGGCAATCCGGTCTTCTACGTCGGACCGCCGACCGGACGCGACGGCATTCACGGGGCAACGTTCGCTTCCGTCGAATTGACGGAGGAGTCCGAAGCGAACCGCACGGCCGTTCAGGTTGGCGATCCGTTCATGGAGAAGCTCGTCATGGAAGCCTGCCTTGAGCTGATCGACTCCGGCATCGTGCTCGGCATTCAAGATATGGGCGCGGCAGGCCTGACCTGCTCCAGCGCGGAAATGGCAAGCAAAGCGGGTAACGGGCTTGAGCTGTATCTGGATCAAGTTCCGCAGCGCGAGGAAGGCATGACGCCTTACGAAATGATGCTGTCGGAATCGCAGGAGCGGATGCTGTTCGTTGTCGAGCCTCAGCATGAAGCGCAGGCGCGTGAAATTTTTGAACGCTGGGGCGTGATTTGCGCCAAGGTCGGAAAGGTGACCGATGACGGCCGTCTGAAGCTGTTCCACCACGGCGAAGTCGTCGGCGACATGCCGGTTACGGCTCTCGTCGACGAGTGCCCTGTATATAATAAACCGTCCGAGGTGCCTGCTTATTACAAAGAGCAAGCCTCGGTCGACACGCTCCGATATGACGAAGTGAAGGATCTGGGAGGAGCGCTGAAGCAAGTGCTCGGCTCGCCAAGCCTTGCAAGCAAAGCATGGGTGTATAACCAATACGATTATATGGTCCGTACCAGCACCGCCGTTCGTCCGGGCTCGGATGCGGCCGTCGTGACCGTTCACGGCACGCGCAAGGCGCTGGCGATGACAACAGACTGCAACGGACGTTATGTATATCTTGACCCAGAGCTCGGCGGCAAGATCGCCGTCAGCGAAGCGGCGCGCAATATCGTATGCTCCGGCGCCGAGCCGCTGGCGATCACGGACAACTTGAACTTCGGAAGTCCGGAGAAGCCGGATATTTTCTGGCAGATGGAGAAGGCCGTGGACGGCATGGCGGAAGCCTGCCGCGAGCTGGGGACGCCGGTGATCGGCGGCAACGTTAGCTTGTATAACGAGAACGCCAAAGGCGCGATTTACCCGACGCCGGTTGTCGGCATGGTCGGCCTGATCCACGACACGGATCATATTACGACGCAAGGCTTCAAGAACGAAGGCGACCTGATTTATGTACTCGGCGAAACCTATGCCGAGCTTGGCGGCAGCGAGTTCCAGGCCGTGGTGCATGGCGTGTCCGAGGGACGGCCGCCGCAGCTCGATTTGGAGAAAGAAAAGAAGCTGCTTAGCGGCGTGCTGAAAGCGATCCAAGCCGGCCTCGTTCAATCGGCGCATGACGTGTCGGAAGGCGGACTTGCCGCAGCGCTTGCGGAGAGCTGCATCAGCGGCAATGTCGGCGCGACGATCGAATGGTCGACCGACCTTCGCAGCGATATCGCTCTCTTCAGCGAAAGCCAATCCCGGATCGTATTGTCCGTATCCCCGGACCATAAAAATGCGCTGGAGAACCTCCTTCAAGAGTCCGGCGTTCCATTCCACGCGCTTGGCGTTGTTGGCGGAAGCAAGCTCAGCATGAACATTAACGGTGCTTCTGCGCTGAATGAATCCGTGGAGGCTTTGAAATCCGTCTGGGAGGATGCCATTCCATGTCTCATGAACTGATACCCGAAGGATTATGGACAGGGGATTACTACAATGAGGGAACAGGTAAGAGCGATATATTCGATACACTAAAAGAAGAGTGCGGCGTATTCGGAGTGTTTGGTCATCCCGATGCCGCCTCCCTATCCTATTACGGGCTGCATGCCCTGCAGCACCGGGGAGAGGAAAGCGCAGGCATCTGCGTGGCCGACGGGGACAGTTTCAATTATCACCGCGACATGGGCCTCGTGAAGGAAGTATTCGACAAGGATAAGCTGGAATCGCTCAAGGGAAACATGTCGATCGGGCATGTACGTTATTCCACCAGCGGAGACAGCCGGATTACCAACGCACAGCCCCTTGTCTTCAAATACCGGGAAGGCAATCTGGCGATTGCCACGAACGGCAATATCGTGAATGAGCCGATGCTCCGGCGCGAATTGGAGAAGGCAGGCTCGATCTTCCAGACGACGAGCGATACCGAAGTCATTGCGCACTTGATCGCGCGTTCGCCGAAGGATTTCGTCGAAGCGGCGAAGGACGCGCTGCAGCGTCTAGTCGGCGGCTTTGCATTCCTGCTGATGACCAATGACAAGCTGCTGGTTGCCTCCGATCCAAACGGACTGCGTCCGCTGACGATGGGACGCCTCGGCGACGCGTATATTTTCACATCCGAGACGTGTGCTCTCGAAGTGATCGGCGCGGAGACGATTCGCGATGTCGCTCCGGGGGAACTGCTCATTCTTGACCGCGAAGGCTTGCGTGAGGAGCGTTATACGGCGCCGGGCCGCAAAGCGCTGTGCGCGATGGAATACATTTATTTCTCCCGCCCGGACAGCGACCTGAACGGCTCGAATCTGCATTCGGCCCGCAAGCGGATGGGAAGCCGGATGGCATTGGAGTCTTTTATCGACGCGGACGTCGTGACAGGCGTTCCCGATTCCAGCATATCGGCAGCCATCGGCTACGCCGAGCAGACCGGCATTCCTTATGAGCTGGGTCTGATCAAGAATAAATACACGGGCCGGACGTTCATCCAGCCGAGCCAGGAGCTGCGGGAGCAGGGCGTGAAGATGAAGCTTAGCGCCGTGCGCCGCGTGGTCGAAGGCAAACGGGTCGTCATGATTGACGATTCGATCGTGCGGGGAACCACCTCCCGCCGGATCGTCAACCTGCTTCGCGAAGCGGGGGCAACCGAGGTGCATGTCCGGATTACTTCGCCGCCGTTCAAAAATCCCTGCTTCTACGGCATCGACACGCCGGACCGCAGGGAGCTGATCGCTTCTTCCAAGAGCATCGAGGAAATTTGCCAGGAGATCAATGCCGACTCCTTGTCGTTCCTTAGTGTGGAGGGGCTGATCTCGGCCATCGGCGGTTACGACGAGCAGAGCTATAAAGGCGGTTTATGCCTTGCTTGCTTCGACAATGATTACCCGACACCAATTGATTTTGACGGGGAAGAGAAGATGGGCTGCAGCTGTTAAGGGTTAGCTGCTAAGTACTAAGTGCTGAGTTAAGTGCTATGAGCTAGAGTGCTGTGAGCTCAGTGCTCAGTGCTCAGTGCTCAGTCTTGGGCCAAGTGCTATGAGCTATGAGCTATGAGCTATGAGCTATGAGCTAAGTGTTCAGACTGCGGTTGCTAAGGGGGGCGTCACTAGCCTTCATGGCCAACGATAACAATCCTATCTTCCTCCTGTCTTTTCTTTCTTAGTGGCGTTCTCGGGAAGCGGGACCTCATGAGCCGACTTTTCGTACAAAACCATGGAGATACCTGGTATGAGGCCCAAGATACGTCACGTCATTCCTATTGAGTATCGACGCAGGGACTTGAGACCAAGGGGAATGGCGAACAGGACTTATCTCCGTATTTGGCTGTTGTGTTGCACCGTTTAGCGGATGATTGATTAAGGCCATAAATGATTAGTGCACTGATTCTTTCTTTTAAATGAAAAGGAGTGTTAGACGCGTGTCGGATACTTACAAACAAGCAGGCGTAGATATCGCAGCAGGCAACGAAGCGGTAGAGCGGATGAAAAAGCATGTCAAAACGACATTCAGACCTGAAGTCATGACGGATCTCGGCGGTTTCGGCGCCCTGTTCAAGCTGAATAAAGAACAATATGAAGAGCCGGTACTCGTCTCGGGCACCGATGGCGTTGGCACGAAGCTGAAGCTTGCATTCGCGATGGACCAGCATGACACCATCGGAATCGATGCGGTAGCCATGTGCGTGAACGACATTGTGGTGCAAGGCGCGGAACCGCTCTTTTTTCTCGACTATTTGGCCTGCGATAAGGTGATTCCTGCCAAAATCGAATCGATCGTCAAAGGCATTGCCGATGGCTGCAACCAAGCCGGCTGCTCCCTGATCGGCGGGGAGACGGCGGAAATGCCGGGCATGTACAGCGAGGGGGAGTATGACATTGCCGGCTTCACGGTGGGCATTGTCGACAAGCCCAAAATGATTAACGGCTCGAATATCGCGGCGGGCGATACCGTGATCGGCCTGGCTTCCAGCGGGGTGCACAGCAATGGGTTCTCGCTCGTGCGGAAGCTGCTTCTGGAGGATTCCGGGTACTCGCTGCAGCAGGAGATTCCCGAACTGGGGGGACGCCTTGGCGACGTGCTGCTGGCACCGACCAAAATCTACGTCAAACCGCTGCTGGGCTTGCTGAAAGAGATCGAAGTGAAGGGCATGGCACATATTACGGGCGGCGGATTCATCGAGAACATTCCGCGTATGCTGCCGGATGGCGTCAATGTCGACATTGAGTACGGAACCTGGCCGATTCTGCCGATCTTCAAGCTGATGCAGGAGAAGGGCAGCATCTCCAATAAAGACATGTTTACGACATTCAATATGGGGATCGGCATGGTTCTTGTCGTGAACGAGAGCGATGCGGATCAAGCGCTGGCGTATCTCCGCTCGGCGGGTGAAGAGCCTTACGTGATCGGCCGCGTTACGGAAGGCGAGCGTGTCATCACCTTTACGGGGGCTAAAGTGTAATGAAGGCCAATCGGATTGCGGTATTCGCTTCCGGGAGAGGCAGTAATTTTCAGGCTTTGGTGGAGGCTCAGCGAAAGGGCTTGCTGGGAGCGGAAATCCGGCTGCTAGTCTGCGACAAGCCGGAGGCTCCCGTCGTAGAGCTGGCGAAGGCAGCGGATGTTGACGTGTTTGTTTTTCAACCGAAAGCTTATGCCTCGAAGGAAGCGTATGAGCGCGAAATTGTGACGGAGCTGGACCGCCGGGACGTGGATTTGCTCGTGCTTGCCGGATACATGCGGCTGCTCAGTCCATCGTTTGTCGAAACGTACAGCGGGCGAATCGTCAATATCCATCCGTCCCTGCTGCCGGCTTTCCCTGGCAAGGATGCCATCGGCCAGGCAATCGAGTACGGCGTGAAGATGACGGGGGTAACCGTGCATTTTGTAGACGGAGGCATGGATACCGGTCCCGTCATTGCCCAGCGGGCTGTCGAAGTACGGGAAGGCGATGACGCAGCTGCGCTGGCGGAACGGATCCATGAGGTCGAACAGAAGCTGTATTATGAAGTCGTATCGTGGTTCGCCGAGGGTCGGGTTTCGCTGAACGGGCGGCATGTGACTATAGCTGATAAAGTACAGGAAGTCGAACATTAGGTTGCGTAAAATCTAACTTAGGGCTAGTAAATCTAGTATGTTGGTATTCTGGCAGGTTCGCTGTAGGCTCGCTACAGTTTCGTGCAGGTTCGATGCCGGTGATTTGTTCCTTTAACGCGAGTGCTGACGGATATGGATGGATTATTTCCAGACGGTTTTCTTCTAAAAGAGAACAAGCTTGCACAGGCAATCGACATGTTCGATATTTCTCGGGAAATAATTTGGAATTATCGTGTATCGACAGCATCTACGGATTCAAGACAGGCCGTTTTTGCAGAACGAGGCGACAGAAAACGTTATGTTGAGTAGGACGGGCATTTCTCGGACCGCGCAGCGGGGCGAGGTAAAGAGTAGCCGCAAACAAGACCCTTTTAGGTACTTGTTGGGTCGAAAAGGAGCCAAAGTGCTGTGGACAAGACCCTTTTAGGTACTTGTTGAGCCGGAAAAGTGCCGAAGTACGGCGCACAATTCCCTTTTAAGTACTTGTTGAGCCGAAGTCGCAGTGCGGCTAGGATGCGACGGACGATCCCTTTTTCAAGGGGAAAAAGGGATTGAGCAGTGTCGAGCAAGATGGCGGATGTCGTAAGGTAAGAGTTTTTTTCATTCAAATGAGGGGGTATGGACGTGGGTATCAAAAGAGCATTGGTCAGCGTTTCGGATAAAACCGGCATCGTGGAATTTTGCCGTGAGTTGTCTTCATTGGGTGTAGAGATTATTTCGACAGGAGGAACCAAGAGTCTGCTCGCCAAAGAAGGCGTTCCTGTCATCGGCATCTCGGATGTGACGGGCTTTCCTGAAATTTTGGACGGTCGCGTGAAGACGCTCCATCCTGCGGTGCACAGCGGGTTGCTGGCGATTCGCGACAGCGAAGACCATCAGCGTCAGATGAAGGAGCTGGGCCTGGATTACATTGACCTCGTGGTCGTGAATCTGTATCCGTTCCAGGAGACGATTGCCAAGCCGGATGTCGAGTATGAGGATGCCATCGAGAATATCGACATTGGCGGGCCGACGATGCTGCGCTCGGCTGCGAAAAACCATGCATTCGTAAGCGTTGTTGTCGACGCAGCGGACTACGGCCAGGTGATCGAGGAGGTCCGTGCAGGCGGGGATACGACATTGGAAACACGCAAACGGCTTGCAGCCAAGGTGTTCCGCCACACGGCCGCTTACGACACATTAATCTCCGAATATTTGTCGAACGTAACCGGCGATCCGCTCCCTGAACGCTTCAGCGTCACTTATGAAAAAATCCAGGATCTTCGTTACGGCGAAAATCCTCATCAAAAAGCGGCATTTTATCGCAAGCCGCTGGCACCTGCCGGTACGCTTACGACAGCCGAGCAGCTGCACGGCAAGGAGCTGTCCTATAATAACATCAATGACGCGAATGCCGCGCTGCAGATCGTTAAGGAATTCGACGAGCCTGCGGTCGTTGCCGTGAAGCACATGAATCCGTGCGGCGTCGGAATTGGCGCAAATGTATTGGAAGCTTACAAAAAAGCGTACGACGCGGACCCAACCTCCATCTTCGGCGGGATCGTAGCCGCGAACCGGACGATCGATGCGCCTACGGCCGAGCTGCTTAAGGAAATTTTCCTTGAAATTATCCTGGCCCCGGATTTTACGCCGGAAGCGCTCGAAATTCTGACGAAGAAGAAAAACATCCGCCTGCTGAAAATGGGCGAGTTCGGTTCGGCGAAGGAGCGTCAAAGCACGCTCGCCGTTACGACGATTGAAGGCGGCATGATCGTTCAGGAGAGCGACGTGCATTCCCTGGATCCGGTTGACCTGAAGGTTGTGACCGACCGCGAGCCGACCGAAGCGGAGCTGAAGCAGCTGCTCTTCGGATGGAAGGTCGTAAAGCACGTGAAGTCCAACGCCATTGTACTGGCGGCAGACGATATGACCGTGGGTGTCGGCGCAGGACAAATGAACCGCGTAGGCTCGGCGCGCATTGCGGTTGAGCAGGCAGGCGAGAAAGCAAAAGGCGCTGTCCTGGCTTCGGATGCATTCTTCCCGATGGGAGATACAGTTGAATTGGCCGCGAAAGCAGGAATTACCGCCATCATTCAGCCGGGCGGCTCCATTAAGGATGAAGAGTCCATCAAGGCTGCAAACGAGCATGGCATCGCGATGGTATTCACCGGCGTAAGACACTTCAAACATTAATAACACCAGGAGCCCGGGCCCATCGCTGCTCGGGTTCTCACATCATTTGCGGGATAAACGATTTACGGAGTGAAATGATACGAACTTGTGTGGGATAACGATACCGTAGTAGATGATACGGACTCGTGCGGAGTAGACGATTTACCCAGTGAACCGATAGGGGCTTTTCCAAAATGGATAGGAATATGAGGAGGGGTAGCATGGATATTCTGGTCATCGGCGGCGGCGGCAGGGAGCATGCCATCGTATGGGCACTGGCGAAGAGCCCGAAGGCAGGCAAGATTTATTGCGCGCCCGGCAATGCAGGAATCGGCCAGTTGGCCGAATGCGTGCCGATCGCCGTTTCGGAGTTTGACAAGCTGACCGCTTTTGCGGTGGAGAAGCAGGTGGGTCTCGTCGTGGTAGGACCGGACGACCCGCTGGCGGATGGCATCGTGGATGCGTTTGACAGCACGGGCATCCCGGTATTCGGTCCGCGCAAAAACGCCGCTGAAATCGAGGGCAGCAAGACGTTCATGAAGGATCTGCTTCATAAGTACGGCATTCCGACGGCAGCTTATGCGAAATTCGACGACTACGAGGAGGCGCTGGTCTACCTGCGCCGCCAAGGGGCGCCGATTGTGGTGAAAGCCGACGGGCTCGCAGCCGGCAAAGGCGTAACCGTGGCACGGACGCTGGAAGAAGCGGAGAAGGCGCTCAGCGACATTATGCAATCCAAGGTGTTCGGGGAAGCTGGCAGCCGGGTCGTGATCGAGGAGTTTCTTGAGGGCCAGGAGATGTCGATTTTGGCTTTTGTCGACGGGGAAACCGTCAAACCGATGTCTGCCGCCCAAGATCACAAGCCGGTATATGACGGCGACCAAGGACCGAATACCGGGGGCATGGGGACCTATTCCCCGCTGCCGCATATCGATCCTTCCATCATCGAGGAAGCGGTCGAAACGATCATCAAGCCGACGGCGAAAGCGATGGTAGCCGAGGGACGTCCGTTCCGCGGCGTATTGTTTGCCGGCTTGATGATTACGCCGGACGGCAAGCCGAAAACGATCGAGTTCAATGCAAGATTCGGCGATCCGGAGACCCAGGTCGTGCTGCCTCGCCTCCAAACGGATTTGCTCGAGGTGTTCCTTGCAACCGTGAACGGAAAGCTTGCGGATCTGGAGCTCGAATGGAGCAAAGACGCAGCGGTATGCGTCATCCTGGCTTCCGGCGGATATCCTGCATCCTATCCGAAAGGCATTGCAATCTCCGGCCTGGACGATGAGCAGGAAGGGACGATTGTATTTCACGCAGGAACCTCCCGCGATGCCGATGGAACCTGGAGAACGAATGGCGGGCGTGTGCTCGGCGTGGTCGGTCTTGGAGCGGATATCGCTGCCGCTCGGGCGAAGGCTTATGCTCGGGCGGAGTCGATTGCGTTCGAGGGGAAGCATAACCGGACGGATATCGCGCTGAAGGCGCTGGTCTAAGATTCTAAGATCTTTTTAAGGCTTATAAAAAATACAGGGTTACAAACAAGGGAGTCTTCATCGCGAAGGCTCCTTTTGTATGTAGGCGGTACTGATTTATGCGTCGTTAGAGGGGATCGCGTGACGAGGCTGCGATGGAATAATCAAGCATCATTTACCCTTTGTTCAGCCTTTGTTTACCTAAAGTTAATTTTATATCGATAGGATGAGAGGGGGCGGTCAGATGGATGTTAGGAGAATAGCAGAGAAATGCTAGAAGAATGGGAGAGGGATCATAGTGAGATCCCGGAGGAAACAAAGCCGGACCGTATAGTGATCATAGAGAGTTCATGATGGAATATCGTGGATCGTAGAATGATGAGCACAGGGGCGCTAGAGGGATGGAAGAGGTGATAGAAGAGTGATTGTAGGGATTCGGGGCGTTGGCGACGAGGCTGTTATATAATACAGATAACAGTTTGTGGAAATTTCAAATCACATGGAGACTAATGCGATGGATAACATTTCTGTTCTGCTTGTAGACGATGAGCAAGGGTTATGCGATATGTTGACTGCCGTGCTCAAGAAGGAAGGCTTTCGGTTTGTCAGGAGTGCCGGGACTGGCGAGGAAGCCATGCGCTTGCTAAAGGAGCTTGATCCGGATGTGATCATACTGGATGTTATGCTCCCGGATGAAGACGGATTCGAGGTGTGCCGAAAAATCCGCAAAATTACCGAAGCGCCGATTCTTTTTCTTACCGCCAGGGATACCGATTTGGATAAGCTGATGGGGTTTGGCATCGGGGGAGACGATTATATGACGAAGCCGTTCAATCCGCTCGAGGTCGTTGCCCGCATCAAAGCCCGCCTGAAATATAAATTAAAACAGGAGCGGTCTGCCCAGTCACGGATAACCCAACTCGATTTTGGATATTTTCGTTTGGATCTTGAGGCAGGGGAGCTGATCGTAAATGGCAAGGAAGTGGAGTGCCCGGCACGCGAATGGGAACTGCTTGTATTCCTGTGCCGTCATCCCAACCGGATCTTCAGTACGCGCCAATTATACGAATCGGTGTGGAACGAGCCCTACCTTGGGGATGAGAAAACTGTGGTCATCCATATTTTCCGGCTGCGTAAAAGGATGGAACCCGATCCCGGAAACCCCCGGTTTCTTGTTAATGTCCGGGGACTTGGCTACAAAATGCTGGCCCCGAGGAAGGAACAAGAATGAATCCGATGGTGAGAATGGCTATTCGCTTTATCAAGGTAACCCTCATGTTGGTGATAATGTCTATCTTAAGTTTTATTTTATGCGCAGTGATATATATATATCTTCTGGATTGGATGAATCCCCAGGGCGCGATTTCAATGAAAACTTTTTTAGTTGTTACAGGATTTACGCTGACGGTTATTTTTTTCATTGCTTTCGGTTGGTGCGTGGGCAAACCGCTCACCTATTTAATCCGCTGGATCAACCGATTATCTGAGGGGAACTACAGCCTACCGCTGGAACACTTCCGCCAGCCGAAGGGTGATCGCGGCTTGGATGGCACAGATAGCCACGATGGCCCCGATGTCTCCGGAGGCACCGATTACACCAAGGGTTCTGACGGCTCCGTTGGCTACGATATTTACGATAGCCACGATGGCTTCAATGGCTCCGATGGCTCGCTACAACATAACCATTATCGTTATCCTTATGTCCTATATAAAGAATTATTTGATCGAATGCATTTATTATCGAACCAACTGCAGCGCAGCGAGACCGAACGACTGAATTTGGAGGCCAAGAAGCAGGAATGGATCGCGGCTATTAGCCATGATCTTAAGACGCCATTGTCCTATATCGAAGGCTATGCTCATATGCTCACGGCTGACGATTATGTATGGTCCGATAAAGAAAAGCAGAATTTTAGCAGGCAGATCAGCGGCAAAACAGCGGAAATGAAGCAGCTCATCCATGACTTGAACCAGGCGGGCCGGTGGTCTGTCGAACAGTTCCCTATGAATAAAAAGATAGATGATGTGGTCGATTTTCTGCGCGAGTTGATGATCGATATCGCTAACTATCCGTTAGCCGAGCAAACCTCCTTTACGTTTCATACTGAAAAGAATGGGTGCAGCATGGATTTTGACAGCAGACTGTTAGGCAGAGCTCTTCAAAATGTAATCATGAACGCGGTGATCCATAATCCCCCCGGCACCGAGGTTCAATGCAATATTTCCGTAAAGAAAAACTATTGTTGCATTATGATCGAGGACGATGGCATCGGAATCGAAGAAACGAAATTAAGACACATTCTAAATCATTCGGGTAAAGGAATAGCGATAGCAAAAGCTTTTGTCGAAGCTCATTCTGGTCGAATGAACATTCTATCGGCTGAAGGCAAGGGTACGCGCGTGGAAATTTTAATACCGATCAGTCTCTGAATTATCCTATCGTTCATTTTATGTTTACCTGCTGTTTATTCCCCGTTGCTAAACTCGAATTGTTAGCGATGCCAAGCAGGAGGAATTAATATGAACGAATATGCAATCGATACACATCAGTTGACTCGGCGATTCGGGGAGAGGGAACCGGTCAAGCAGATCAATTTGAAGGTCCCCAAGCGGGAGATCTATGGATTTTTGGGTCCCAATGGGGCCGGTAAGACAACCACGATTCGGATGCTCTTGGGGCTGATCCGCTCGACATCCGGGACAATTCGTATCCTTGATAAGGATCTGAAGGAAAACCGCATGGACATTTTAAAAGATGTCGGTTCTCTCGTAGAATCTCCGTCCTACTATGCCCATCTATCTGGATACAAAAATTTAAAGATTATGGCCCTAATCCACGGCATACAGGAATCCAGGATTCAAGAGGTGCTTGAATGGGTGAGGCTTAGTCAGGCAGCTCATCAACCGGTCCGAAGTTATTCACTTGGCATGAAACAGCGGCTCGGGATTGCGATGGCGCTGATTGCTAACCCCAAAGTATTGATTCTAGATGAACCGACGAACGGGCTCGATCCATCAGGCATTCAGGAAGTTCGGGAGCTCATTACAAGACTTCCTCGCGAATTTGACATAACAGTGTTGCTCTCTAGCCATTTATTAAGCGAAATTGAGCAGGTCGCAACCTGGGTGGGAATTATTAACCAGGGGGAATTGATTTTTCAAGGACCGCTTCAGGAATTAACGGCTCGAAGTAAGCCTTATGTATGGATTGAGACGGATCGTCCACTGGAAGCTGCAGCGGTTCTACATGACCATGGATGGGATGCGGAGCCGGAAATCGCAGCAGGCCAGATCCGAACCTCTATGACCAACCGGTCGCAATCGGCGGAGATGATTCGCTTCCTTGTTAACCGGCAATTTGATGTCTATCGGGTAATGGAGAAGAAGAAGACCCTTGAGGAAATCTTTCTGGAATTAACCGGTCAGGAGAACAGCTTATGATGCTGGAGCTGATATGTGCAGAGGGAGTAAAGCTGAAGAGATTATGCCGGTGGATGCCTGTTATCCAAGGCATGATTCTGGTTAGCATGACGGCCTTGGAGTGGTATCTTTATTTCCGTCAAGGCCCCGGGGGCATCTACGCCGGCTTTGCAGTCATGTACATGTTTTTATCGTTTGTTTTTCTACTAGGCATAACGCTTTTAGCCAGTATTATGGCTGGTACCGAGCACGAAACCAAGGCATGGAAGCAGCTTCTCGCGATGCCTGTTCCGAAAGGTTCTGTATATCTTGCAAAACTGGCATGGATCTTCATTTTGCAATTATGTGCCGTAATCATCACGATCATTGGGATGTGCGTGGTCTGGATACTCTACTCCAATGAGCCCATACCGTGGGGAATGATGATATTGCAGCCGCTATTCGCATGGTTGTCGACACTGCCGATGATGGCTATTCAGCTCTGGCTGTCCACCTTGTTTTCCAATCAGGCGTTACCACTGGCTCTAGGAATATTCGGTTCCATTTCCAGTTTGTTTTTAGCACGAAGTGATTCCTTCATGATTAAAATCCTTCCCTGGTCGTATCCGGCATTATCCAGCCCGCTTATCCCGGGTCATATGCAGTGGATTGCAATCTCAATTGGAATAGGAATGATGGTATCGGTGTTGGGTGCTCTTCTGTTTGCCAGAAGAGAATATGGATAGGGGGCTGCCGGATCATGAGAATGCTGATACGAACCGAAGGAATGAAGCTCCAATGGAGGGTCATAGGGTTGCTCATCGTCTTGGATACGCTGATCAACTCCGCGATGGGGGCGATGCAGCTTCAAAGCCTGAAAGATTTTTTTTCGCCAAGCTGGTCCACGCTCTATATACACAGCGTCAATTTGCACTCTATGTTTTTCTATCCTTTGTATAGCGGGATTGTGGCCTCCTTATTGTGCGTTTACGAGCATAGGGATGGAGGCTGGAAGATAACGATGAGTTTGCCGGTCCCTCGGGGCAAGATTTTTATGGCGAAATTTATGTTGTTGCTCGGAATTCTTGGTATGGTGCAAATTGTATTTATGCTCGGTTATTTTGCAGCGGGTTATTTTGTTAAAGCCCCGGGAGAGCCTCCGTGGGATACCTTGCTGTATTCGGGCATCGGAGGATGGATCAGCGTGTTCCCGCTCGCTGCATTACAGCTTATGGTCGCAATCAGGGTTCGCAATTTTGGAGCTGCGCTGGCCATGTCATTAGGTTATGTCGTACCGAATATCGTGCTGACCGGTTTTCATTCTGCAATAGGGGCCTGGCTTCCGTTCACCATCCCCTACTATGTCATGATGCCGCAAGATGCGATTTACGCGCCAAGAGTTGAGCTTTATAGCTTATGGACTATTGTGTTATTAACAGGTATCGTGTATCTGTTATCTGGGAAGCGGGTTGTTGAAAAAAGAGATTGGTTGTAGCCTTGTCCCATTCCTGCTTTTAGTTTTTGATTAGTATAAAAAGCTTCCGAAACCCGAGTGCACCCGCACCCGGGTTAGTTGTTTCAGGACCTCGCAATTGCATCGGCAATTCGCTGTCCTATCGACAGCATGCAGGCAGTGAGTGAAAGGCCAGCATCTATGGTGTTTAGGGTTGATTCTATCAGTAAAAGAGCACGCAGAACTTTATGTGCAAACGTTTGTGCAGCAATGAAGCATTTTCCGGGCGAACCTGTCCGATTTGGAGAGCAAAATGACTGAATTGCACAGGATCTTGCGCACATATTTTTACGATAACCTACGATATAGGGTGAATAAGCGAGATAATATAGGATTTTGGCCGAAAATCGGGGATAAACGATCTGTGCAAACGTTTTTGCAATCAATCCGAAATGTTGTATGATGTCTACAGTGGATGAAGCGCTTTCTCACCGGAATTTTTCCTTGGTTTCTCGCCAAACGTTACATAGAAAAAGAGAGGCTGAAAATTTTCTGAAATCGTTTGCGCAGATTTCCAACATTTCTGATCATTATTGAGAGGGGTAATCATGGAATGAAGATGAAGAAAATTCTGACGCTGGCTGCAACCTTCACGCTGGCATTCTCCATTACGGCATGCGGAGGAAACTCGGGTACTCCGGCTGCGGAAGCGCCTGCAGAGAACCCGCCTGCGACAGAGACGCCGGCTGAAAATACAGAAACCGTAGAACTGAAGCCCGAAGAAGGCGCGAAGCTGATCGTATGGGAGAGCCGTGACGAAAGAGCCTATACGGATGAGATTGCCAAGGAATTTACCGAGAAGTACGGCGTAGAAGTTACGATCGAAGAATTGTCCCCAACCGACCAAGTAACCAAGCTTGCGCAGGACGGACCATCCGGACTGGCTGCGGACATCGTATTGTTCCCGCACGACAACCTGGGTAAAGCCGTTACGACGAACCTGGTTCTGCCAAACGACGTATTCGAGGAAAAAACAAAGAGCAGCAACACGGAAGCAGCGATCCAAGGTGTCAGCTACGACGGCGTGCTGTACGGATACCCGCGTGCGGCTGAAACTTACCTGATGTACTATAACAAGGATCTGGTGAAGGAAGTTCCTACAACGATGGAAGAAGTCATCGAGTTCAGCAAAACCTTCACAGACAAGAACAAGAATAAATACGGCTTCATGTTTGAAACCGGTAACTTGTACTTTGCTTATCCATTCCTGGCTTCCAACGGCGGTTACATCTTTGGAAGCGGTGGCACGGACGTCAATGACATCGGTCTGAACAACGAGGGTGCCATAAAGAGTATGGAAGTCTATGCTAGCCTGAAAGAAATCCTTCCGGTTAAATCCGGCGACATCACGCCTGATATCAAGCGCGGATTGTTCACTTCCGGCGATCTGGCAATGGATATCAACGGACCATGGGAGCTTGGCGGATATAAAGAAGCGCTCGGCGACAAGCTCGGCGTAGCTCCAATCCCGGCCATCGGCGGACAGCCTGCCGTATCGTTCTCCGGTATCAAAGCTTGGTATGTAAGCTCGTTCACGAAATATCCGCAAGCTGCAAGATTGTTCGCTGATTTTGCAACGACGAAAGAAGCTCAGCTGAAACTGAGCGCCCTGGTAGGCTCGGTTCCAACGAACATCGAAGCGCAAGAAGATGACCAAATCAAGAATGACGAGTACGTATCGGCATTCACGGAGCAGTTCAAGTCTTCCCAGCCAATGCCTTCCGTACCGGAAATGGCTAACGTATGGTCTCCTGTAGGCGCTGCCCTGTCTGAAATTTGGGATAACGATAAAGACATTAAAGAAACGCTTGATAAAGCCGTAAACCAAGTTAAGGACCTGAACAGCGGCGGAGGCGGCGAGTAAGGGACATACAGCTTCATAACACGAAAAAGATGAAGAAGTTCACCCGCCGATGGTCGGCGGGTGATTCCTCGATTATACGGTAGAGGAGATTGGAGGGAGCATGCGTCAACATCGTACGATAGCGGCTGTACTGTCAGCTATATGCATGGGTCTGGGTCAGCTTTACAATCGTCAATGGATTAAAGGCATTCTTTTGCTTATCGTAGGCGTATTCAGCTTGTATTACTTTATCAATAACCTCGGAGACGCAATCTGGGGCATGGCAACGCTGGGGGACCAGGGAAGCCATTTAGCGAAGGTTAACGGATTAACCCAAATGGTAGCAGGCGACCACTCCATCAATCTGTTGATTGAAGGTCTAATTACAGTCATGATGCTGGCCGTATTCCTTGTTGGATACTATGCCAATATCAAGAACGCATATAACGCTGGAAAACAAAGGGACATGGGGATCGCACCCAATAACTTTAAACAAACCCTTAACTATATTTTTGAAATCAAATTTGCGCAGTCGTTTCTGACCTTGCCGGCTATCGGTATCATGTTCTTTACGATCATGCCGATCATATTCATGATTTTGCTGGCATTCACGAACTATTCCGCACCGAACAATCTGCCGCCTGCCAATCTGGTAGACTGGGTAGGCTTTAAAACCTTTACGAATCTCGTTGCCTTAAAAACGTGGAGCCACACCTTCTTCGGAGTACTGACCTGGACGATCATTTGGGCGGTGCTTGCCACGGTGACCACGTATTTCGGCGGGGTGCTGGTAGCGCTGCTTATTCAGCAAAAAGGCATTCGCTTCAAAGGCCTGTGGCGCGTCATCCTGATCATTCCGTATGCGATTCCGCAGCTGATCTCCTTGCTCGTGATGCGCAACATGTTCAACGGCCAATTCGGACCGATTAACCAGTATTTAAGATATTTCGGTATGGACGGCCTTCCATGGCTGACCGATCCGTTCTGGGCGAAGGTAACCGTCATCATCGTTAACATGTGGGTCGGCATTCCGGTATCCATGCTGCTGGTTATGAGCGTGCTGACAACGATTCCGAAGGACCTGTACGAGGCGGCAGACGTTGACGGGGCATCCGGCTTCCAGAAATTCAAAATTATCACGCTGCCGATGATTCTGTTCTCGACGGCACCGGTGCTCATTACGCAGTTCGCCGGTAATATCAACAACTTCAACCTGATTTTCCTCCTCACCAACGGGAACCCGGTGGTGGGCGACTATCAATATGCGGGAGCAACGGACCTCTTGGTAACCTGGCTCTACAAGCTGACACTGGATCAGCAGCGATATAATATGGCGTCGGCGATCGGGATCATTATCTTCCTGATTATCGCGACCTTCTCGATTTACAACTATCGCCGAACCAGATCATTTAAAGAGGAGGATATGATCCAATAATGGGAATTAAAATGAGAAACGCGATCCGGTTAACGGCTAGCTACATTTTGCTGGTTATTATCGCGATCTGCTGTATTTACCCGGCGCTCTGGATTGTTCTGTCCTCTTTCCGTCCCGGAAAGTCGCTCTATAGCAAGTCCCTGATTCCTGAAAGATTTACGCTGGATCATTACAAAGAGCTGTTCACGTCCCAGAGCTTCCTGTTCGAAACCTGGTATATGAATACGCTCAAAATCGCACTCTTCTCGATGGTGATCGGTACGATCCTCGTACTGCTTACGAGTTATGCGGTTTCCCGTTTCCGGTTCAAAGGCCGTAAGAACGCGCTGTCCACGATTCTCGTGCTAGGCATGTTCCCGGGCTTCATGAGTATGATTGCAATCTACATCCTGCTCAACTCCTTGAACCTGCTGAATACGCATGCGGCGATGATTATCGTGTATGCGGCCGGGGCGCCGCTGGGAGGAACGCTTATCATGAAGGGCTTCCTCGATACGATTCCGCGCAGCTTGGATGAGGCGGCCAAAATCGACGGTGCGACCAACTTCCAGATTTTCCGCAAAATCATTCTGCCGCTGTCGAAGCCGATGATTACGTACATGAGCTTGACGCTATTCGTCGGACCATGGGTAGACTTCATCTTTGCTCGTCTCGTACTGCGGACGAAAGAGAACTGGACGCTGGCTGTCGGTCTATGGGACCTGGTCAACTCCACCCAGGACAGTAACTTTACGCTGTTCGCGGCGGCTTCGGTTCTGATTGCATTGCCGATTACGATCCTGTTTATCTTCCTGCAGCGTTTGCTGGTTGACGGCATGACGGCAGGCGCGAGCAAAGGTTAAGCTGGGGAGCATTTACGGTTCAGGCAGCACTCTGCATGCGGATTCTGCTTCCGATCCCTGTTATCCCCGGATTTCTTTATGAATTGATTATTTAATGTAGAAATCCGGGGATAAAGGGGACCACTTTGTTTCTCCAGCATGATTCCGCCTGCTCCGTTGAAGCCTCCTCCCGTCAACTCAGGAGGGGAAGTGTAATGACCAAAACAAGCTCTGCGATTATCCCGCGGAGCTTGTTTTGGTATGAGCATAAATTACTGATGTTTATCTTCTTGATGATTCGAAGAAGATGATTGCTACGTTGGATTGCTTAAGGAGGCCAGTTCTTGCGTGCAATCCATGGAGCAAGTCGGTCAGTTCTCAACATGCTCAACCCATGTGGATGGAATAACGGACGGATGGACTCAGGGCCCCCAAGCGTGTACAGAGAGAAAATAAAGGTTTGAAGAAAGCTATGGTAGATTCGGTATTCCAAAACATTCAATCAGAGGAAGCTGATGCCGTTCGATAGGCACAAGGAAAACATATAAAGCAAAGCGGCTCCGGAGAATCTCCAGAGCCGCTTGCTGTTGCTTCATTTTGTATAATTCAATCTCCCTTACGGCTGCCAATTCACATTAATGGTTGCCGTGCCGCTGGTTGGTGCGGTAAAGGTATGGTTGCTTCCGCCTTCCCAAGTGACGGTGGAGCCTGATTTTTTCAGGAACTTGAATTCAATGGTCTTTCCTGCCGGAACACTGACATCGTAGTACCAGTTCGGGTACTGGTAAACGACCTGATTGTACATCGGGCCGATCGCTTTGGCCGGATCCCAGTTGCCCAGCTCGCTGACATTGCCTGTCAGGAACACATTTTGCCCCAGGGAGGTTGTCGCATTGTTAACGACAAAGCGGACGCTAACCTGATCGCCGGACAGCACTTCGAAATTGTCGTAGACATTGCTCGACACTCCGGCGGCGTTCGCGATTTTAATATTGTAGATGCCGCCTGCAACCGCAGGGATTTTTACTTGAATCTGCGTATCTTCCCAGGACGTGATGTTCGCGCCGGTTACCGGCGTCGTCCCGAAGTAGACGGTGCCTTTGCTGGTACCGAAGCCGCGTCCGTCGATGGTGATCAATGCGCCCGGCTTGGCCATCATCGGACCGACATGCCCGATGGTTGGGGTCGTCGTGGCCGTTGTATATTGCCATACGGCTGTACCGCCGGCGGCGAGCGTGAAGTTCGAAGCGGCTCCGCCGGAGCCCACGGTTAAGGTGTTGCCGTTCAGAAGGCCGCCCAGCACATCGGTGTAGCTGCCCTGCGGCAGGGAAGTGACCAGGCCGGAGATGGAAGCCGGCGTGCTCAGATTGCGGTTGATGGCAATGACCGCAACATTATTGCCGAATTTGCGCTCATAAATCAGCACGTCATTGTTAATCCAGCGCTCCTGCGTCGATCCGTAGGCGATAGCCGGATTGGATTTGCGCAGCGGAGCAAGCTTTTGGATCACCTGATAGGCGGTGGTTGTCGTAGAGAAGGAAGGGATCCGTGCCCGGTTGTCCGGGTCGTTCCCGCCTGACATATACTGCTCGGTGCCGTAATAGATGGCAGGGACGCCGCGGGAGGTCAGGGTAAATGCCAGCGCCTGCTCCAGCTTCCGGCGGTTTGCATTGCTGCTGTGGAACCGCTCCATGTCATGGTTATCGATGAACGTCACTTGATCATCCACCTGGGCATAATCGGCTGCGGAGCCCTCCAGCATCGATTTCAAGCCGTACATATTGTCGGTGTTATCCCGGAACACCTGGCGAACCTTTTGAGCAAACCGGAAATCCAGCAGGCTCATGCCGGATTCGTTGGCGAACTTGTGATTTTCCGGGCTGACTTCGTTGACGCCGAGGAACCACTCGCCGAAGGTGAAGACCGGCTTGTAGTTGTTGACGGTGGCCATAAAGCTCTTCTGCCAGCCGAACGGCATATGCTTGACCGCATCCATGCGGATGCCGTCGATGCCGAGATCCAGCCACATTTTGATGGCATCCTTCAAATAGACGTCTACGGTGCTGTTGTTATGGTTCAGGTCGGCGAGATCGTAAAGATTTTTGTAAATCCCGTTCTCGGTCGTGGAAAAATCGGTGCCGCCGTTATGGTGGAACAGATTTTGGGTATCGTTCGTGTATCCCCCAAGCAGCGTGCCGTTATTGTACAGCTTCCCGTTCTCCGCGAAGGATGGCTGATCGGAAGAGGCCGGAGACGTATGGTTCGGAGCGAAGTCGATAATCACTTTAATGTTCTTGGCATGTGCAGCGGCAATCAGGTTTTTGAAATCAGCAATCGTGCCGTATGCCGGATTCGTCTTCTTGAAGTCCCGCGCCCAGTAGCCATGATAGGCCGTATTGTTGACGCCGGAATAATTGATGACGCTGTAAATATTCTCAACCGGTTGGGAAATCCAGATGGCCGTAACGCCCATTCCGGTCAGGTAGCCGTCATTGATTTTGTTGATGATCCCCTGCCAGTCGCCTCCGCAGTACAATCGGAGATTCGTGCAGGTCCCGTCAAACGCCGCGCCGGTCGGATTGTTCGCTGGATTGCCGTCCGAGAACCGGTCAGTAAAAATTTGATAGATGACGTCGGTGCTAAAGTTCTGCTTATTGGATACCGAGGTATCCGGCGCTGCATGGGCAGGGGTAAACATTCCCAGCGTCAGGGATAACGCGAGGGACAGCGCGGCTGTCATTTTCATCAATTTCTTCATACTCTACCTCCTATGTAATCGTTAGAAGTGGTAAGGCTTGTCCGCAGTTAATTGCATCACCTCCTTATGAAATCCGGCGACAAAAAACCCCGGCTTCTCGAATTGAGATACCGGGGTTGTTCCATACCGGGTGTACGGTTAAGGAATGCATGGCCCTTATTTTGTGCGAGCGTTATATTCACCCATATTTTAATGAAAGCGAATTCAACTGTCAATATATAACAAACCTTTCTGATGAAAAAAATATCATTTTTATGAAAATCGATGATTGCCACGAAATAAAATTTTATATTGTATATATTTTGTTGATACAAAATTTCACAAGTCATATAATGGATTTGTAAAGCGTTTACAATGGTGAGAGTGCGGGCTGAATTTACAAAGGTCGGGAGCATGGTTCAAAAAAAAAGAGCATATTGACGGAAAGGAGTGGTTGCGTTGTGAATCGAAACGAGGGCGCGGAACGTTTGGGGCTGGACATGAACGGTCTTCAGGCCGCTTGCGCGGCCGTAAACCGGGCCATTGATGCAGGAATTATGCCCGGCGCTGTACTGGGCGTGCTGCATCGCGGAGAGACGTGGTTTTATGCGGCTGGGTTTGCCGATCCGGATCCGAAGCAAGGCGAGCCAGCAGCTGTCCACAAGGACACGTTATATGACTGCGCCTCCATCACGAAGGTTGCGGTCACGCTTCCGCTGATTCTCCAGCTGGTGGATGAGGGAAGGATTACGCTTAGCACGAAAGCGGCTGATATTGTTCCGGCATTCGGAGCCTCCGGTAAGATGGCGATTACGGTAGGCGAGCTGCTGACGCATACCTCGGGCCTTGCGGCGGATATGAATCTTCATTCCCACGGCTGGAGCCGGGAGCAGATGTGGGACGCGGTGCTGACTTTCCCGCTCTCAAGCGAAACGGGCATGAACGTAGTATACAGTGATTTGGGATACCTGACGCTCGGCCGCATCGCCGAGGAGCTGCTGCAGATGCCGCTGGACCAGGCGGTAAGACAGCGGGTATTTGAACCGCTCGGCATGCTTGATTCCACCTTAACGCCATCCCTGGAGCAGCTCGGCCGGTACGCGGCGACCGAGTATGACGAGGAATTCCAGGGCCATTTATGCGGTGTGGTGCATGATGAGAAGGCGAGAGCGCTCGGCGGCGTATGTGGTCATGCCGGACTATTCGCGACGGCGGGGGATTTGCTGCGATATGCCCATATGTGGCTGCTTGAGGGGGCGGTTCCTGCACCTAGTGGCCAGACTGATGAAGGTGCAGCTGTTCTCACGGATATCGAAGCCGATGCGGGGGCAGCATCCAATACCGAGACCGGAACAGCGGTAGCTGCAGAAGCATCGTCACCGGCGCACAGCCTGTCACTTGCCGCAGAAGCATCGTCACCGGCGCACAGCCTGTCACTTGCCGCAGGAGCATCGTCACCGGCGCACAGCCTGTCACTTGCCGCAGAAGCATCGTCACCGGCGCACAGCCTGTCTCCTGCCGCAGGAGCATCGTCATCGGCACGCATCCAGTCGCCTGCCGCAAGAGCATCGTCGCCTGCACGCATCCTGTCACTTGCTGCGGCGCGAACGGCAATCAAGCCGCATACGGCAGCGATTCCGGGTGCGAACCGCGGACTTGGCTGGGTCCTCAAGGGAGACCGCATGGATGCCTCCGGCGATTGGATGAGCGAACGCGCCTATGGCCATACCGGCTTCACCGGTACAAGCCTGTGGATCGACCCCGCGTATGATCTTGCCGTCGTGCTGCTGACCAACCGGGTGTACGGCGGACGGAGCAGCAGCGTCAAAGAGCTGC
This sequence comes from Paenibacillus sp. FSL M8-0142, assembly GCF_038597315.1. Taxonomy (NCBI): domain Bacteria; kingdom Bacillati; phylum Bacillota; class Bacilli; order Caryophanales; family Paenibacillaceae; genus Paenibacillus; species Paenibacillus sp. FSL M8-0142. The sequence continues at coordinate 5,699,724 of NZ_CP152008.1, read as the reverse complement.
GGGTCCAAGTGCATAACGCCATCACCGGCGCAGTTCGCGATCCGAATTAGCCTCGTATGCTGGCTCAACGAATACACCAAGCGGGATTGTGCTTAGGTCGGCATTCGTCAGGGGCAGTCAGTTACTGAATCATTACGCTGTGCTGCAAATACTTGCTTATTGGGCAATGAAGTGTTCATAAGTTGATACCTAAGGGATGGAGGCGGTGCATGGTGAGCGGCATCATTTATCGGTCATACCGGCCTGGAGACGAGGAAGGGATTATAGCGCTGTGGAATGCCTGCTTAACGGGAGATCCGGTTACCCGGCTGCGGTTCCGCAATCTGGTCCTGCTCGATCCGAATTTTGATCCGGAGGGGCTGCGGGTCGCTGAGGAGGAGGGAACCATTACCGGTGCGCTGTATGCCGTGCGGAGAAGGCTGCCGATGATCGGCACGGAGCTAGAACCCGCACACGGATGGATCACGTTCTTCGGAACCGCGTCTTCGTCGCGCAGGCAGGGCATTGCGAAGCGGCTGCTGGAGGAGGCGGAAGCGTTTCTTCGCAGTCATGGGCGCAGCAAGGTGTTCTTCTCCTCGTACGCGCCGAATTATATCGTTCCGGGGATCGACGGTGAAAGCTACCCCGAGGGACTTGCCTTCCTGCAGGCCGCGGGGTTCACAAGAAACTACACGGCGGCTGCAATGAACCGCTCGCTCATCGATTTCCGCGTACCGCCGGACGTAGCGGAGCTGAAGCGGCAGCGCGAGAACGAGGGCTTTACGTTTGGAGCGGCTTCCGACAGTGATCTGGTGGAGCTGATTTCTTTTGCCACGGACGTATTTAATCCCGATTGGGGCCGGGCGATCCGCGAAGGACTGCTTCAGCGCTTGAAGCTGGATCAGATTCTGATTGCGAGGGACCGGGGGAAGCTGGTCGGTTTTTGCCTCCATGGCGGGTACGAAGGGGTTGCCGAGCGCTTCGGCCCGTTTGGCGTCGATCCTTCCATGCAAGGCAAGGGGCTTGGAAAAATTCTGCTGTACGACTGCCTGGCCCTAATGCGGGCGCAGGGACTCCACGGCGCCTGGTTTTTGTGGACCGGCGAGCAAAGCCCGGCAGGGCATCTGTATCGGAGAGCGGGCTTTCAGATCACACGCCGGTTTGACATTATGAGCAAGTCATTGCAATAGATCGTACGCGAACGATAAGGGGAGGACTTATGATGACGGAAGCGAAGCAGCAACACATTCTGGCGATCGGCGGTCATGCGGGAGATATGGATCTGACAGCAGGCGCGGTTATTGCTAAATATACGCAGGCAGGACATAAAGCGACATTTTTGCATCTGACACCTGGAGAAAAGGGGCATCCCCGTATGACCCCCGAAGATTATGCAAAGCAGAAGATAGAGGAGGCGCACCAATTCGCTGATATCGTCGGGGCCGATGTCCGGTTTCTTGCCTATAAGGACGCAGAGCTTCCGCTCAACGAGGAGGTCAAGTACCAGGTTGCCGACGTCATCCGGGAAGTGAAGCCGGATATCATCATTACCCATTGGAAAGGGAGCATTCATAAAGATCATTCCAATACGCATTACATTGTGGAGGACGCCCGCTTTTATGCCGGCCTGAAGACGATCGAGCGCGAGCTGCCTTCGCATTATGCGCAGCATTTGTACTACGCCGACAACTGGGAGGATCCGTACGATTTTCATCCCGAGGTGTTTATTGATATTCCGGATGAAGCCTACGAGACATGGGTCAAGGCCATGAATGTATATGCCTATGCGCGCGGAGAAACCTACGGCTTTCCGTTTATTGAATATTACAAGGCGCTGACCATCGTTCGGGGTGCCCCGAACAACTTCAAGCGGGCGCAGGCATTCGCCGTACCGCAAGGGGCTTTAACAAAACGATTGCAATTTTTCTAAATGGGGATTATGCTGCAAAAATCCAAAGAGCAACTTCAATCAGCGATATATTGAGCGAAACGGTTTAATTCGTCTATATATCGTACCCGGGAGCGGCTGGAATCAAATTTTGCATAATCCTGAAAAAATATGCTATTCCATCCATCAATCTGGAAGATTAACTAATAAAATCGTAAAAAAATTGTGAGAAATGACAAGTCACTCGCTGACATAGTTCTAATCTTCTGGTATAATGGTCTCTGTTACGGGGGAACACGTACGGAATCATATAGAGAATACAACAAGGGAGGCCTTCCATTTCGGAAGGCCTCTTTTCCTTTTTAAGTTATGCAGGGTGCCGTTCAGGGACTGGAAGCCCGTATGGATCCGTAATGGAGCATGTGCTTGTTCACTTGTTTAAAATAGGTATTTCTCCAAGCAAATTTTTCAAATATATGGCGTCCCACGGCATATGCTCCGTTATACCTAGTCCTACGACATCCGTTTCCTCAGAAAGCTCTTTCAATAGTTTAAGCAGTTGAGGCAGTTGCATGGTTCCGGCAGGAGACAGATCAAAGGGATCTTCAGGATTTGCGAATAATAGAGAACGAAATGCTTTTGGATCAAGCACGTCTAGGTCAAGATGAATCGCCAGGTGCTTAATGCTGTGTTCTTTGATCCATTTTTTGATCGGTTCCGTACTGTTCGCTAACTCTTCAGAACTGGCCGTTCGAATACCTAATCTTTGGATGACCTCTGTATCTGCTTCTGCAGTAGTTATTCCCAGTCTTTGAAATGCCTCTGAAATCACTTCCGCTTCTTGCTCTGTAGGCGCCGCTAATCCGGCGATAAAGACATGATCAGGCTTTAGCGGGACTTTTACATGTTGTGCGAAATCCTTATCTCCTTCTCCCAAAAGATTTCCGAGCGGCAGCGCATGTCCGTTATCGTACCCGACGTAATTAACCAAATCAGAGTGAGCATCGATCCAAATTAAACCTAATTCGCCGCCATATCGTTCGTTTAAATAGGCAAACGGGGCTTGTTCCACTAAACAGTCGCCGCCAAACATGACAATGCGATCCGGTTTATGAGCATCAATGAGATGCTGTGCGGATTTTAATTGTTCGAGCAGCTGGGTTCTTCCATGCATGCCGTTCTCCTTCTCAAGCGGAGTTCCATCATATGCTTGAACAGGCACATGAATAAGGGGCTGGTCATTGTCGGGAGCCAGCCAGGCAAGCAGCTCTGCTCCAAAAGAGTAGTTAGGGTTATTGCCTCCTTGCCATTGCGGCATTAACAGACGAATGGTTTTTTGAGTCATGTTTTTATCTCCTTTACTTCAAAGTAAGGCAAGTATAAAATGAGCACAAATAAAAATGTAGTACGCACAAATTTGATAGGTACTACCTGAAAGGATAGTGTGAAGATGAGCATGGCTGAATATAAGGGCAAGGTGAAGCATATTCAAGACACGCCATTTGGTTACACCTTGTCGGTGATTGGCGGCAAATGGAAAATGGTTATTATTTACCTTTTGGCAGAAAACCAACCGGTCCGGTTCAATGATCTGAGAAGGCAAATAGGAGCGATTACTTATAAAACATTGAGCTCCCAGCTAAAGGAACTGGAAGCGGACGGTTTGGTGAACCGGAAGGAGTATCCTCAGGTTCCCCCTAAAGTCGAGTACAGTCTTACTGCTAAGGCGGAAACGCTATTACCGGTATTGGAAGGATTATGCGAGTGGGGAGAGAAGAATCGCAGCCATTGAATCAAGGAGGCCTGTGAAGCCTCAAGAACGATAATCAGCGTACGGTACCGGATGCAATAAGAGCCTGACCTTCCTCGAGTCCATTTCGCACTTGTAATTCATGAAATCCATGGTATGATGTAATTAAAGAATCTTAAATTAAAGATAATCAGTAAATGCTTTATGGGTATTCTATGAAAATAAGCTGAATGGACCGAAAGGAGATTTGTCATATGGAGCATCAACATATTTATCGGAAGGGCACGTCCGCCGAGGCGCCGACCCTGCTGCTGCTGCACGGTACCGGGGGAAACGAGGAGGATTTGCTGCCGCTGGCCGAGATGGTGTCGCCGGCGTCGAACGTGCTGGGCGTCCGCGGGAATGTGCTGGAGAACGGGATGCCGAGATTTTTCCGGCGTCTGGCCGAAGGCGTTTTTGACGTGGAGGATCTCGTAAAACGGACCCAGGAGCTGCATGCGTTTCTGGACTGGGCGGCGGAGAAGTATGAATTCGACCGCAGCCGGATCGTGGCCATCGGTTATTCCAATGGCGCGAATATCGCGGCCAGCCTGCTCTTCCACCGGGGGGATGCACTGCAAGGGGCTATTCTCCATCACCCGATGGTTCCGCTTCGCGATAAGACGCTGCCGGATTTGAGCGGCGTGCCGGTGTTCATTGCGGCAGGACGGCGCGATCCGATCTGTCCTCCGCAGGAGACGGAGGATCTGAATGAGCTCCTGAGCGGAGCGGGCGCCGACGTGAAGCTGCACTGGGAGAACGGCGGCCATCAGCTGAGCCGGTCCGAGGTCGGCATGGCGTCCTCATGGTTTAAAGAGAAGTTCCTGTAAGGGGAGCAAAGGTAAAAATTAAAGGGAATCTGATCAAAATACCGTCAATGCGTTGACGGTATTTTTTTTATACTGAAACCATCCGAAACAATCGAGGTGGTCAGACATGGCACGCACAATGAAAAGCTCGCCTCCTCTGGGCCTGCACGAGGCCGGCACCAACAGGGCCGGCACCAACAGGCGCAGGGGCTTCGGAAGGAGTCTCCGGCGGGGAGAGCAGCTATGGGGAATGGTTTTTATCAGTCCGATGCTGATCGGCGTCATGATTCTGGTCCTGTTCCCGATTATCGCAACGCTGGTGCTCGGCTTTGCCGATTGGAATTTCGTGCAGGGCTGGGACGGCATCCGGTGGGTCGGACTGCAGAAGTTCCGCAGTCTGCTCGAGGATGATATCTTCTTAAAGTCCATCCGAAACAACATGATCTTTCTGCTGACGGTCCCGATCTACATGATCATCTCCATGGCGCTTGCGATCCTGATCGACCGGCATGTGTACATGAAGGGATACTTCAAGGTCGCTTACTTCATGCCCTACATTTCGAACATCGTCGCGGTTGCGGTCGTGTGGCAGGTGCTGTTCCAGCCTTCCTACGGTCCGATTAACGAGGTGCTGCGAAGTATCGGCATCGCGAGCCCGCCCAAATGGATCGCCGATCCGAACTATGCGCTCGTCTCGATCATGATGATCTCGGTGTGGATCTCGATCGGGTTCAATCTGATTATCTACATCGCCGGCCTGCAATCCATACCGAAGGACCTGTACGAGGCTGCCGAGATTGACGGGGCGAATGGATGGACCAAATTCAGGCGGATTACGCTGCCGCTGTTGTCGCCGACATCCTTTTTCCTGCTGGTAACGGGAATCATCTCGACCTTCAAGGTGTTCGACATTATCGCTGTCATGACCCAGGGCGGGCCGATCGGATCGACGACGATGATGGTCTGGTATTTGTACGACACGGCGTTTGTGAATTTGAAGGTTGGGTATGCATCGTCCATTGCGGCCGTGCTGTTCGGCTTCGTCATGCTGATCACGCTCGGGCAGTGGGCGGCCCAGAAGAAATGGGTCAACTACTAGAGAGGAGGAGGAAACCATGCACACGTTACTTCGGGCCGACTGGCGCAAGGCGTTCGTGACGGCGGTCATGTTCGCGGTCAGCATTCTGTTCCTGCTCCCTTTTGTCTGGATGCTCATCACTTCCTTCAAGGTGGAAAAGGACGTCTTCGTTTACCCGATCCAATGGATCCCGAGGGAATGGAACGCCATTGAAAATTACAAGGAGGTGTGGTTCGGCGATTACCCGTTCTACCTCTACTACTGGAATTCGATCAAGGTCAGCCTGCTGACCACCGCGATTTCGGCGCTGGTGTCGGCGCTGGCGGCCTACGGCTTCTCGAAAATCCAGTTCGCCGCAGGAAAATGGCTGTTTCTGATCGTACTTTTCACCTATATGATTCCGGGTCAGGCAATCCTCATTCCGCAGTTTATTTTGTACCGCAATATCGGTCTGTTCGATAACCATTTCGGCCTGATCGTGCTCGGCAGCTTTAGCGTGCTGGGAACGTTTATGCTGCGGCAATTTTTCATGGGCGTGCACCAGGAGTTTATCGAATCCGCGAAAATCGACGGAGGCAGCCATCCGCGCATTTTCTGGTCGATCGCGCTGCCGCTGGTCAAGCCAGCCGTTGCAACCTACGCCATTCTCCGGTTTATCTGGACTTGGAACGACTATCAGAATCCGCTGATTTTCCTGCGCACCGACGGGCTGTTCACCATTCCGCTGGCGATGCAGAAATTCACGTCATTAAGCGGCGAATTCTATTCCCTGATCATGGCCGCTGCGGTCTCGGCGATTTTTCCGCTGCTCATCGTGTTCATCATCGGGCAGAAGAGCGTCATTGAAGGCATTGCTTTAGGAGGCGTCAAGGGCTAAAGCCGAATCGGCCGGCCTGCAATAGATCAACAGCTACGACCCATCATCACGGGATCCAATCGAAAACATGGGAGGTTGCAATCGAATGTTGAATAAGAAATGGCAAGCCGGCTTGCTGGCCGGCACGCTGCTGCTCGGGCTGCTGTCCGGGTGCGGCGGCGCGAAGGAGCAAACGGCGCAGGGAGAGAGCGGGCAAGAGGGCAACAAGATCAATCTCAGACTGTATACGTACGGCACGGAGGAAGCTTACAATTGGAAGGAGACGCTGGCGGCATATGAGGCGAAGACGCCCGGCGTGACGATCGAGCTCGTCCAGCTCAGCGAGAAGGGGGACACCCAGGAGGCGTTCAAGAAGCTGGATCTCGAAGCGGCATCGTCGGCGCAGATGGACATCCTCATGTTCAGCGACCCGGCCGGTTATGCCCAGCGGGTGGCGCTTGGCATGGCGGAGCCGCTGGATGAATATATCGCCAAGGACGGCTTCATCCTGGAGGAGGACTACAAGGTCGACACTCGGCTGGACGGAAAAGTGTATGCGCTTCCCGGTAAATTCAATCCGTGGTACGTGCTGTTGAACAAGGACCATCTTAAGGAGGCGGGACTTGCCGTTCCGACCGACTGGACCTGGGACGACTATGCGGATTACGCGAAAAAGCTGACCCAAGGCGAGGGCTCTGCCAAGCGTTACGGAACGTATTTTCACGGGCCGCAGGGCGGCGGATGGCTGGAGTTTCTGAAGCTCAAAATGGCGAACCAGCCGCAGGACACCGACTTTTTGAAAGCCGACGGCACCTCCAATCTGGATAACCCGACCTTCCGTGAGACGCTGGAGCTTCGGGTGCGCATGGAGAAGGAGGATCAATCCTCCGTGCCGTACACAGACATGATTTCGCAGAAGCTGAATTACCGGACCCAATTCTTCAATCAATCGGCGAGCATGATCACGATCGGCAGCTGGATGAACACGGAGATCGGAGGAACCGATAAAGTGCCCCTTGAGTTCGAGGTCGCCGTCGCCCCGTTCCCGAAAAACAAGGAGGGCGATCCGACCGGACTTACGCCGGTAACGACCGACTACGTAGCTGTTGCCGCCAAGTCCAAGCATAAGGAGGAGGCTTACAAGTTCGTCCGCTGGTACACGACCGAAGGTCAGGTTGTCCAAGGCAAGAACATTCCGGCATGGCAGGGTGTCAAGAGCGAGCAGGTCGAGAAAATCATCGACACCATTCTCGCCGGAACGAAAAGTCCGGAGAAGGTCGACAAGAAATCGCTCATCGATACCCTGGTTGCTTCCAAGGCTTCCGCCATCGTTCCGCCGGCTCCGTATCAAGCCGAGGTCTATGAGGCGATTAACGAGGAGTACGAGAAGCTCATTCTCGGAAATCAGGATATCGATCAGACGATCCGCAATTCCCAAGAACGTGTGAACAAAATTATCGAATCTAACCAAAAATGATCTGATATAATGACAGAAAAAACCAAAGGGGCGAAATCTTCGTCCCTTCTTGGCATCAACAGAAAGTTTGAGGATCTCGGGGTGAAGGACATGTTGACCCGGCTGAAGAGGTGGGTGCCGAGCTCCATCCGCCATAAGCTGATCTGGGCGTCGGTTGCCTGCATCGCGGTGCCGGCACTCGTCAGCTTAATACTCTACAATGCGATGACGAAGGAGGCTTTGAAGGAGCAGGCCGTACAGAATGCGAATGACGCGCTCCAGCTGATCCGCGGCTCGGTGACGAATCTGCTCTCAAGCAAGCTGAATATCGCCAATTACATTCAGGTGAATTCCACGTTGAACTCGTATTTCAAACAGGTCGCCTCCGGCAATGAGGAGGCCGATCCATACGATCGGTTCGTGGAATCCCGACGTGTGCTGGAGCATATCGAAAGCTTGACGGTCGTAGGCGAGCCCAGCTATGTCACGGTGCTGCTGACCAGCGGCGCCTATTACATGAACTATTCCGTAAGCGATTACAATCCGCTTGATTATATGGACCAGCCCTGGTTCGACCGGATCCACCGGCTTCAGGGGCTGGAGTCGCTCTGGGTTGGACCCGAGGAGACGGTATTTCGCTCCGACCGGATGGATCATCCGTATCAGCTGTCCGTCGTTCGAACGCTCCGGCTTCCGGATTCGGATATCTACGGGTATGTCATCGTAAGCTTTACGGAGGATCAAATCAGCCGGATCTTCGACTCCCTATCCGAAGGGAGCGACGTGCTGATGCTGGATGGCAGCGGCATGGTGGTATCCTCCCATCATCCTGAACGTATCGGTACGAAGTTCCCGTACGTGGAGGAATGGAGCGGATCGGCTCCTTACGCGATCATGCCGATGGACGGCGAGAAGCATTTAATGGTGGAGCAGGATATCCCCTTTGCCGGGTGGCGGCTGGTGCTGATGCAGCCTTATAAGGATGCGATCGTTAATATCAATGCGATCTTTAGCCGCGCATTTCTGCTTCAAATGGGCTCCTTTCTGGTTTTTCTCATGCTGCTGATCGGACTTGTACGTACGTTTACGAAACCGCTGGTCCGGCTCGGCAAGGCTGCGGCTGCCGTTCAGCGGGGAAACCTGGAGGTGCGCTCGCATGTTCGGGGCAACGACGAAATCGGGCGTCTGGGGCATCTGTTTGACGATATGCTGAGCCGCATCCAGACCATGATTTTCGAAATATCCGACAATCAATCGAGAAAACGAAAGGCTGAGCTGAAAATGCTGCAGGCGCAGATTCATCCGCATTTTTTGTTCAATGTTCTGAATTCGATCCGGATGAAGGTCATGAAGCGGGGGGACCCGGAAAGCGCCAGAATGATCGGCTCGCTGTCGATGCTGCTCCGGATGACGATCAGCCGGCAGGAGGATGAGATCGCCCTCCACGAAGAGCTTGAGCTGATCTCTCATTATCTGGCGCTTATGAATCTGCGACAGAAGGAGGAGGTCAGGCTGGAGCTTGACATCGCTTCGGAGGCTCTGCTGCTGAAGGTGCCCCGCTTCTTCCTGCAGCCGATCGTGGAGAATGCGCTCATCCACGGGCTGAACCGGCGGGCAAGGGTCATCTCGATCACGGCTGTGGTGGAGCCGGGGGGCATCATCCTGCGCGTGAAGGATGACGGTGCCGGCATGGACCCTTCGGTGCGGGAGCGGATCGCCCGCAGCTTGCGCCTCGGCGCGGGCGACGCCATTGCTGATGCGGAAGATGCCGCACGGGGCAGGCCGAGTCCGGTCGTCCCTGAAGGCTTCCAAGGGCAAGGGCAGACAGGGACGGGAGATCGTACGGTGACTGCGAGTTCTTCCGGCGCTGCCGGTGGCGATATGGCCGGTTCAGGTTCGGATAGGGGTTCGGATGCGGGTTCGGATTCGGATTCTCAAGCGCTTCGCACATCGTCTCCCATGGATGCGCCGGGGAGCGGCTTTTCCGGCATCGGCCTGTCCAACGTCATGGAACGAATGCGGATGGTGTTTGGTTCCGGGTTTCAATGCGCTGTTTACAGCGAAGAGGGTCAAGGGACGGTGATCGAAATGTATATACCGGAAAGAGGGAATGCCGATGTATAACGTGATGCTGGTCGATGATGATTATCCGGTGATCGAGCTGCTGTCGGAGACGATATCGTGGGAGGAAATGGGCCTCCGGCTGATGGGAAGCTACGACAACGGATTAAGCGCCTGGGAGTTTGCCAAGACGCAGCCGCCGGACATTCTGATCACGGATATCGGCATGCCGAGGATGAACGGATTGGAGCTGTCGGAACGGATTCGCGAGGTGAAGCCGGATGTGCGCATCGCCATTCTGTCCTGCCACAGCGAATTCCATTATGCGCAGCAAGCGATACGGCTAAGCATCCAGGATTATCTGCTGAAGGAGACGCTGGACCCGAGCGAGCTCGCCCGGCTGCTTGTGCGGTTCAAGCAGGGGATGGATGAGGAAGCCGAGCAGGGCTGGGAGAAGAGCCGGATGCGGCATCTGGCTTCCGAAGCTCAGGAGCTGCGGCGGGAGCAGCGCATGAAGGATTTCGTGCAACAGCCGCTTCTGTCCCCGGAAAAATGGCGGCATGAGCTGTCGGAATTCGGCGTGCTCCGGGGGAATGATCACTGCCTTCCCGTGATCGGCTATCTGGAGGAGCTGCGGCAGATCAAGCAGCGCTTCGCTTCGGAGCAGACCCTCCACTTCGCCCTTGGCAATGTGCTGCGCGAGGTGCTGGGGAGTCTGAAGCCGGAGGCCGTGCATATCCGGTATGACCCAAGATGCTCGCTGTTGCTGTTCTCCTACCGCCCCGGTCTCCGGCATAACGTTTACGATGAGGTCGGAGCCTGTCTAAGACAAGTGCAGTCCACGCTCTTCCGGATCCTGAAGATCCGCATGTCCTTCATCATCGGGACCGGCTGCGACAGCCCTCAGTCGCTGAAGCTGGGCCTCGGGGAGCTGCTGGGCAGCGAGCATCAGCGGTTTTATATGGAGCCCGGGACGATCGAGAAAATCAAGCCGAAGCAAGGCGGCGCCAAAGTGGGCAGCGCCTCCGGCCTGTACGACTGCTATGAACAGGCCAGCCGGGAACTGCTGGAGATGCTGCTTGGCAAAGCCGGGCCGAGCGATGAGGACCCGGCGGACCGGTGGATCTCGCGCATCCGCGAAGCCGAGTACGCTCCCGAAGCCGTCAAGGACTGGCTACTTAAGCTCATGCTTGATCTCAAGCTGAAGCTGAGGCTCCATCTGCTGCCATCCATGCCGCAGACCTATGCGGCCGATACGCTGCATAAAGAGATGATGGACATGGATGCTTTGAGCGAGCTGCATGTCTGGCTGAAGGCGTATCTCGCATCGACGGCCCGCGAGGCCGGCAGAGGATGGGGAGGAAGCCGAAGAACCGAGGTCGCCGAGGCATGCAGGTACGTGTCCCTTCGGCTGGACCAGCGGATCTCGCTTGATGAGGTTGCGGGCTTCCTGCACCTGAATCCAAGCTATTTCAGCCGGATGTTCCGGAAGGAGACGGGAATCACCTTTATTGAGTATGTCACCCGAATGAAGATGGAGCGCGCGAAGGAACAGTTGCTGCGCACCGACCATACCGTCGGGGAAATATGCGAGAGCCTCGGCTATGATAATGTAAGCCATTTCGCGAAGACGTTTAAGTCCCATGCCGGGGTAACCCCGGTGGAGTATCGGAGCCGCTTGAGCGTTTGATTGTTTTGAGCATTTTAAGCGTTTGATGAAGGCTGGACGAAAATTGGAGGGGGAACGGTACACATGGAGAAGAATCGGGAGCTTGGCTCTATCGTTCGCGGGATGGCCCCGGCGGATCTGCGGCTCTATTACCCGGGCGGAGATCAGCGACGCTTCTGGCAAGGCGTCCTGAGCCATCCGGCATACCGGAGCGCGCTCCGGGAGATCGAAGAGGAAGGCGTGCGCTTGTCGCAGGATTCGATCCCCCAGCTGACCTATGGGCTGTTCGCGTTGTATGAACGGCAGGGGACGAGGCTCGAGTATGAGCGGGTTTACTTCGAACGCAGACGGAGAATGAACACGTTCGCGCTTCTGTCGCTTCTTCACCCGGAGCGGGAGGATTATTTGACGTCTCTGCACGACATCCTGTGGGCAATATGCGACGAATATACGTGGTGCCTGCCCGCGCATGTGGATGCCTCGTCTGCGGAGAAAATCCGGGGGACCATCGATTTGTTCAGCGCCGAGACCGGGTTCGCCTTGAGTGAAATCCGTCTGCTGCTCGGAGATATGCTGCCACCGCTGCTTCATTCAAGGATAGCTGACGAAGTGAACGAGCGGCTGTTCAAGCCCTTTCTGGATCACATGCACGGTTGGGAGACGGCGACCCACAATTGGTCCGCCGTGTGTGCGGGCTCTGTCGGCTCGGCCGCGCTATTGCTCGTGCAGGATTCGGAGCGGCTAACCCAAATCCTGAAGCGTACAGAAGCGAGCATGGCTTGCTATCTTCAGGGCTTCGGTGCGGATGGCGCTTGTCTGGAGGGTCTCGGCTACTGGAATTACGGCTTCGGTTATTTCGTTTATTATGCCGATCTGCTGCGCAAACGCAGCCGGGGAGCGATCGACTGGCTCCGGGAGGAAAAGGTTTCGAAAATCGCTTTGTTTCAGCAAAAATGCTTCCTTGGCGGCGGGGCGGTCGCAAACTTCTCCGATTCCCAGCCGCGTGCTGCCGTCCAGACCGGCTTGTCCCACTACTTAGCGGGAATCTATGAGGCGTTCGAATCTCCGCCCCTCTCCCTTTCGGCGGGGTATCGGGAGGATCATTGCAGCCGCTGGGCACCGGCCCTGCGGAACCTCATCTGGCTGGATCCCGGGAGAACGGGAAAGGAGTGGGGGGAGGCCGACTATTATTTGGAAGACGCCCAGTGGCTCATTTCCCGGGTCGCGTCCGGTCATGAGCGATACGGGTTCGCGGCCAAGGGAGGACGAAATGACGAGCCTCACAATCATAACGACCTCGGGCACTTTATCCTGTACGGTGCGGGGGAAGTATGGTGCTCGGATCTGGGATGCGGGGAATATACGGCCGACTACTTCGGCGAAGGGCGGTACGGCTATGATTGCAACGGTTCCCAGGGGCATTCCGTGCCGGTGATCAACGGCCGGGGGCAGAGCGAGGGGCCGGACAGCGAAGCGATCGTGCTCGAAGCGTCACTGGAAACGGAAGAGGCTCGGCTGCGGCTCGATTTGACGAAGGCATATCGCGAACCCGAGCTGCTTGGACTTATACGGACGATGGTATGGAACAAAAGGAGGCCGCAGCCCGAACTGACCGTCATCGACGAGTATCGCTTCAACCGACCGCCGGACAGCCTGCTTGAGCGAATCGTTACGCGGGTGAAGCCGGACATCCGGCTCGAGGACGGGGAACATGCGGTCGTTCTGGGGGGCAGTAAAGGGAAAAGCGGATTGGTCATCCGATATGACGATGGTCGGCTGACGGCCGCCGTTCAGGCACGTACGTATCGTGATCATTACGGCAAGGAAGCGTTGTGGTATGCGGTTGATTTTGAGGTGAAGCAGCCCGAAACGGTCATGGCGCTGGCGTTCGAGTTTCGATTCATTTAAGTCAAAATAGGCGAAGGAGAATGAAGATGAAGACGGAAGCGGCATTGGATTGGAAGACGGAAGCATGGATGAAGGCGCTGGCGAAGACGCAGCGGAACGTCAAGCGCATTGGAGACGGCTTCCCGCATGCAAGCCAGAACGGAAGGTATGAGCTGGAGGCGCCGCACTGGTGGACTGCCGGCTTCTGGCCGGGCATGCTGTGGCTGCTGTACACCGGCAGCCGGGACGAGGAGCTGCGCGCTGCTGCGGAAGCCTGCGAACGACGGCTGGATGACGTACTGAACGATTACGTGCGGCTGGATCATGATCTCGGTTTCATGTGGACGCTGACCAGCATGGCGTCCTATAAGCTGACCGGAAACGAGACGTCGAAGATTCGGGCGCTGAAGGCGGCGAATTATTTGGCCGCACGCTTTAATATTAAGGGCCGGTACATCCGGGCGTGGAACCCATGGATAGAAGGGGAGGACAACGCCGGGCTGGCGATTATCGACTGCTCGATGAACACGCCGCTGCTGTTCCTGGCTTCGGAGATCAGCGGAGATCCGCGGTACCGGCATGTGGCGGAAGCGCATATGGATACGGTCGTTCGTGACTTTGTCCGTCCGGACGGATCGGTCTATCATATTATCCGGTACGATCCGGCAACCGGCGAACGCCTGGAAGGCCTCGGCGGGCAGGGCTATGCGCCGGAATCGGCCTGGTCCCGGGGAACCGCCTGGGCGCTGTACGGCTTGACGCTCGCCTATCATCATACCGGAAAGCAAATTTATCTGGATACAGCGAAGACGGTCGCGCATTTCTTCCTGGCGAATCTGCCGGAGGATCATGTGCCGTATTGGGATTTCCGCGCACCGGATGAAGCGAGGATTTACCGCGATTCTTCCGCCGGCGCGTGCGCGGCCAGCGGTCTGCTGCTGCTCGCGGAGAAGGCTGGGGCCGTGGAGGCATCCATTTACCGAACACCGGCTCAGCGAATTCTTGAATCGCTGTACCGAAACTATGGTGCTTGGGACGATGACAACGAGGAGGGCTTGATCCTCCACGGAACAAGCCATGTGCCGGAGGGGCGCAATATCGACGTGCCGCTCATCTATGGGGACTACTTCTTTGTGGAAGGCTTGGCTCGGCTTCAGGGACAGGGGCCGTTTTACTGGGAGTAGCTTTATTAGGTAGCCGCGCCGTGCGTACGGCTTCCTATGGGTACGGTGTGTGGACGGTATGGTGTATGGTCTGAAGTAAAGCCGCTGCCCGGCCATATGTCCCGGGCCCGGAAAGATGAAGCTTGGCGAAGGAGCGTGAAGCAAAATGAGTCTTCAAGGTAATATGAGCATAGATAGGACGAACTGGCCTGCAGCCGGCGCTGGCCTGCACCCTGTTGCGGGGAATCCGCTAAAGACCCGGCAGGATATGTACCGTGCTCTCGGCGAGCTCCTTGCACCCCTGCAGCCGTATTACAGCAAAGGGTACGCGAGACTGTCCATCGGGAGCACAGGCACGGGGTATTCGGCGAATGTCGCCGAGATGGAGGGCTTCTCCAGGGTGCTCTGGGGACTTGTACCAGCCATTGCCGGCGGAGGTCATGAGGAGCTGTGGGAGCGGTGCCTGGACGGCATCCGCACAGGCACGGACCCGGAACATGAGGAGTACTGGGGAGAGGTCACCGATTATGATCAGCGGCTTGTCGAGATGGCGGTATTCGGTTTGGCGCTGGCACTTGTGCCGGACCGGATTTGGCATCCGCTGAACGAGCGGGAGCAAGCCAATCTGTACCAATGGTTGAATCAGATCAATAGGCACCCTTGTTATGACTGCAACTGGCTGTTCTTCAACGTGCTGGTTAACATCGGCTTCCGGAAGGCGGGCCTTCCTTACGATGAGGAGCAGGTGGAACGAAACCTGAACCGGATCGACGAATTCTATCTGTCAGGCGGGTGGTACAGTGACGGTGTCGGTGGACACTGCGATTACTATGGGCCTTTTGCGATCCATTACTATGGTCTGGTCTATGCCCGGCTGATGGCAAATGAGGACCCGAAGCGCGCCGAGCGGTATCTGGAGCGGGCCGCTGCCTTTGCTTCGGACTTTGTCTATTGGCATGCGCCGGACGGTGCCGCCATCCCCTACGGCCGGAGCCTGACCTACCGGTTCGCGCAATCCGCCTTCTGGTCGGCGGCGGCATTCGCAGGTATGGACGGATTCAAGCCGGGCGAGCTCAAAGGCCTCGTGCTGAGAAACCTCCGTTGGTGGTTCCGGCAGCCGATCTTCGACCGCGGCGGCATCCTAACGATCGGGTATGCCTACCCGAACCAGATCATGTCCGAAAATTATAATTCGCCAGGCTCCTCCTACTGGTCGCTAAAAACCTTTCTCGTACTGGCGCTGGCCGAAAATGACCCGTTCTGGACAGCGGAGGAAGAGGAGCTTCCAACGCTG
The DNA here is from genome assembly GCF_038597315.1 of Paenibacillus sp. FSL M8-0142. Taxonomy (NCBI): domain Bacteria; kingdom Bacillati; phylum Bacillota; class Bacilli; order Caryophanales; family Paenibacillaceae; genus Paenibacillus; species Paenibacillus sp. FSL M8-0142. The sequence continues at coordinate 5,683,795 of NZ_CP152008.1, read as the reverse complement.
GAGCGTATCTCCGTGCAGGAGCCCGCGCACCTGGTCGTCTGCCGGGAGCCGGAGACCGGTCATGTGACGGCTTTTAATACGGGGCATTTGTCCTCCAATGAGCATACGCACACGTCGGCCAAGTACGAGAAGTTCGCCTACTCAACTGCCTTCGCGTTCAGCGTTCCGCGTGCGGAATGGGGGCTCTCCCAAGGTGCCTTCGATTCCATGCTCGCCCTCAGCGAAGGGGATCAACTGTTCAGGGTGAAGCGAAAGTGCGAGGAAGCGTGGATTCAGGATCAGGTGCTGTATGCCAGATGGAAGCCTTGGGCGAACGTTGAAGTCCGTACCTGGCTGGTGGCGGGACTGCCTTGGCATATTCGGATTCACCGGATTCATACGGAAAGGCCGCTGGAGGCGGCTGAGGGAGGTTTTGCCTTAGGGCTTGGCGAGCGTGGTGTGGGCTTGACGGAAGGCGGGGGGGCTATCGTTGAGGGTCGAAGGGCTGCGGCCTCTACCCTCTGGGGCGGAAGCTCCGTGCACGGCCTGCTCGGATTTGACGCGGCTGAGCTGATCTATCCGCATGCAAACACGAATCTGCTGCATCCCCGCACCGTTATCCCAACGTTAAGAGCAAGGCTTGATCGAGGCACCCATTGGCTGGTTTCGGCCGTATACGGAAAACCGCGGGATCTTGGATCGACATCCGAGCAAGCGTGCCCTGGACCACGCTCCCATGGTGTCCATTCGGAGGTTATTGCTGGCAATGATCCTGCTGCGAAGCAGCAACGTTTCTCGTTGGTTGCAGGTGCTGATCAAGGTGCGGGTCAGGCTGCCGCGGAGAAGCTTGGAGTACGCATCGGGCAGGGGAACATTATTATCACTTCTCTGTCGGGAATCCCGATTACGATCGCGATGGATTAGGCGGAGTGTCACTGTCCAAACCAGATTACGACTACGATGGATTAGCGCAACGTCTCAAGCGGGTTGCAGGCATTTCACCTCTTGGCCGTTTATTTGCAGTACGGGTGAGGTTACCCTTCCTGCAAAAAATATGTATGTATCGGGCCGGGGAACTCTCCGGCCTTATCTTTTTTTTGGAAGCTATCTGTTCTTTGAGAAATGGGAGATTGGAAATGTTTTTAGCATCTGCTGCACCTTGTTTTTCGCCTAGGTCAGAATCGTGCGTATGCGGGCGATCAAAATTGCTGCTTAGTCAACGAGTCAAGGAGTCTCTTGTATTCCCCGATGGATATTATTAGAGGGAGCAGCGTATTCCGGGCTAAAATTCGTGTAAAATGACCCGAGAAATTACGATGAAAAGTGTTACAATAGGAGAAATAAAAAAAGTTCAAGGGTAGAGATAAAGGCGATTTTGCCGCCCGGACGGTGAAGTGGAGTGAGAGAAGTGAAGGAATTGCAAGCTGAGCGCAAGGCCGTCAGCATGGAAGATATCGTACGCGCGCACCATGTGCTTCGCGAAGTGATCGTCCGCACCCCGTTGCAGCGGGATGCCGTATTATCAGCCAAATATAATTGCGATGTGTATTTGAAGCGAGAGGATCTGCAGGTGGTCCGGTCATTCAAGATCCGGGGCGCTTACAATATGATTCGCAGCTTGTCCGATGAGGAACGTCGTGCTGGGATCGTATGCGCCAGTGCCGGCAATCACGCGCAGGGCGTGGCATTCTCGTGCAATGCGCTCAACATCAAGGGCAAGATTTATATGCCAAGCACCACCCCGAACCAGAAGGTGAAGCAGGTGAAGCGTTTCGGCGGGGACAGTGTCGAGGTGATTTTGACGGGGGATACGTTTGATGATGCCTATCATGAAGCGATTAAGGCTTGCGAGGAGCAAGGAATGGCCTTTATCCATCCGTTTGACGAAGCGAAGATTATCGCCGGGAACGGAACGATCGGCATGGAGGTCATGGAGGACCTTGATGCTCCAGCTGATTATGTATTTGTGACCATCGGCGGCGGCGGACTTGCGGCCGGGGTGGCGACCTATGTGAAAACGGTGAGCCCATCGACACAAGTCATCGGTGTTGAACCGCTTGGCGCGGCCTCCATGCTGGAGTCGAAGAAGCAGGGCGAGGTTGTCACGATGGACGAAATCGACAAGTTTGTGGATGGAGCTGCGGTCAAGCGCGTCGGGCAGCTGACCTATGATATTTGCAATGAGCTGGTGGACGACATCGTGATGGTACCGGAGGGGAAAGCCTGCACAACCATTCTGGAGCTGTACAACGAGAATGCAATCGTTGTTGAGCCTGCCGGTTCGCTGGCGGTGGCTGCACTGGACATGAACCGGGATAAGATTCGCGGCAAAACCGTTGTGTGCATCATCAGCGGCGGAAACAATGACATCGACCGGATGCAGGAGATCAAGGAGCGATCCCTGATCTATGAAGGGCTGAAGCATTACTTCATGATTAATTTCCCGCAGCGTGCCGGGGCTCTGCGCGAGTTCCTCGAAGAGGTGCTCGGCCCTAACGACGACATCGCCCGGTTTGAATATACGAAGAAGCACAACAAGGAGAACGGGCCTGCGCTTGTAGGCATAGAGCTGCTTCGTCCGGAGGATTACGGCCCTCTCATCGAGCGGATGCAGCGCAAGGGTCTTGACTACACCGAGCTGAACAAGAACATGAATTTGTTCAACCTGCTGATCTGATGCGGGTTAGGTAAAAAAGGAAGCCTCGCGTTGAAAACGTGAGCTTGATGGAGCGGGGAAGGGGCAACCGCTGGTGAGCCAGAGGCGGAAAGTCCCTTTTGGGGACTTGTTGGTGCGTCGCGGCGGGAATTTCCGTGAACAAGTCCCTTTTGGGGACTTGCTGGTGCGTCGCGGCGGGAGATTCTGCAAACAAGTCCCTTTTGGGGACTTGTTGGTGCGTAACGGCGCGAAGTCCCGTGAACAAGTCCCTTTTGGGGACTTGTAAGTGCGTAGCGGCGGGAATTTCCGTGAACAAGTCCCTTCTGGGGACTTGTTGGTGCATCGCGGCGTGAAATCCCGTGAACAAGTCCCTTTTGGGCATGAGCGTTGCATAAAACCTATCACAACTTTTGCTGAAGTTACTATTTCTGTAACTACCTGTATCTTTTTCATGGACAAAACAAAAAAAGGCTCCTAATTTAGAAGACGTAGCACGTTGTCCACGACCTCTAAAAAGGAGTCCAAACCATGGATAACGTAACCCAAAACACTGTCGTTCGTCAACTGCTTTCTTTACTGCCTTTGGATGTACACGATCGACTCCTTCATGCCGATCGCTACGCCAAGAAGCTCACCATCAACAAAAGCATTCTCATTTTCATTCTGGCTCAGTTCAACCATTGGCAAAGCTATATCGAGATGGAAGAACAAATTTATGCACACTCTGAAATTCGGTCCATCCTTGATCTGCCCAGCATCAGCGCAGCCCAATTGTCACGGAAACTCAGCGAAATCCCGACGGAAATCTTGCACATGCTTTTTCTCCATAGCGTTGCCCGTGTCCAGAAGCTGACGGCTCACCAGCAGGGCATTTCTTCAACCATTGGACCTCTGGCACTCATTGATTCGTCGAAAATCACACTCCCCTTGGTACTTGGGGATTGGGCCAGAGTTTCGCATACCTCCAGCGGGGTAAAGCTGCATGTGCGGCTCGTAGCCGCTTCACCCGAAGTGGTATATCCGGACGCTGTCATCCCATCGACTTTAAACGTAGGCGACCGAGCCGGGGCGGTCGAACTGGTCACCGAGCAGGCGGCAACTTATGTCATGGACCGTGGTTATGATAGCTACAAAAACATGGATAACTGGATGGAGCGCGGCATTCAATTTGTCATGCGAATGAGAGATCGCACCTCAATCCATGTTGTGGAGGAACGAGAAATCCCTCCAGGAAGTCCGATCACACGAGATGCTCTTGTGAACGTAGGTAGCGGTTGGCGCAAGATGAAGGAACGAGTCCGGCTCGTAGAGTTTTATGATGAGCAGGGGCGCTATTATCGCCTACTTACCTCTCGACAGGACATAACGGCCGAAGAAGTAGCTCATATCTACAAATGCCGATGGCTTATTGAACTTTTCTTTAAATGGATAAAGCAGCATCTGCGCCTAAAAAAACTGCACAGCTATAAGCCGCAAGCGATATGGAACCAGATTTACCTTGCGCTGATCGCTTACGTGCTGGCACAGTATATGCAGCTACGTCTAGAAACCAAGAAAAGCGTTTGGCGTGTCCTTGAATTGTTTCGAATTCACATGTATCATCCGTGGTCCCAGTTCTTGAACGCTCTGTTTCGAGCACCTACGCGAACAACTTCTGGAAAGCCACGCGGTGCACCAAGGAAGGTACCTGAATTACGAACGAGCATTGGCATTTTTAAAACAAGCAAAGTGACTTAGGAAACGAAAATCTCGCACAAAATACATTTTATGGGAAAACGTAGCTACATTTAAGAAGTGTTGGATCTTTTAGTGTAATTCTCGAAAAAACAACTGTAAATTAATTGTTCTTATTCAGATTTCATCCAAGTGCTTGCAGATGTAAAGATTTATGCAACGCTCATGCCTTTTGGGGACTTGTTGGTGCATCGCGCGGCGCGAAATTCCGCGAGCAAGTCCCTTTTGGGGACTTGTTGGTGCATCGCGGCGTGAAATCCCGTGAACAAGTCCCTTTTGGGGACTTGTAGGTGCGTCGCGGCGGGAGATTCCGCTAACAAGTCCCTTTTTGCAGCTAGAATAAAAAGTGGACACCCCTTAGTGATAAAACGATAATGAAACAAAGCAGACGAGAGGGTGTCAAAAAAAATGAGTGGCAATAGACAACATTACAACGAGACATTTAAGCGTGAAACCGTAAAGTACGTGCAAGAACAGTCGAAGACGCTGGAGCAGATCGCCGATGAGTTGAACATTAATCCAGGCACATTACGCAACTGGGTCAAAAAGTATCGAACATTCGAGCACGAGCCTGTCAATCATGGGGAAACCTTACGTCAGCAAACCCAACTTATCGAAGATCAGAAACGCGAAATTGATGATTTGAGAGAAGAAATTGCGATCCTAAAAAAGGCCATGCACATCTTCAGCAAAGAAAAGAACTAAGGTTCCAGTTTATCGAAGATCATCGCTCCGAGTTTCGATTGGAGAAGATGTGCGTTCTCTTTCACGTGTCTCGGAGCGGTTATTACAAATGGCGTACCTCTGAAGCTTCTGAACGGGAAAAACGTAAGGCAACGCTGGCTGAACGTGTGAAATGGCACTTCTATGACTCCGATGAAACCTACGGCAGTCCCCGAATACGAAACGAGCTGGTGAAGGAAGGATGGACGGTATCGGAACGTACGGTGGGCCTCATTATGCGCGAACATGGCCTTCGTTCATGCATGGCCCGTAAGTTCCGAGTGGTTACGACCGATTCCAAGCATGATCTCCCGATTGCCCCTAACGTGTTGGAACAAAATTTCAAAGCCACAAAGCCCAACGAAAAGTGGGTCGCTGACATCACGTACATCCCCTGCCGCCAAGGGAAACTCTACCTTGCGAGCATCCTGGATCTGTACACCAAACAAATCGTCGGTTGGAAGCTAAGCGATCGGATGACCACAGACCTTACCCTCGATGCCCTAAAGATGGCGTATGCTGCTAAGAAGCCTCCGAAGGGATTGATTCACCATTCCGACCGCGGTTCGCAATATGCCGCTAAAGAGTACCGTGAACAGTTGAAGCAATTTAACATGAAGCCCAGTATGAGCCGCAAAGGAAACTGCTACGACAACGCCTGTATTGAAGCGTTTCACAGTATCCTAAAGCGAGAATTCATTTACAGCAAACCTAAGTTTAAAACAAAAGAGGAAGCCGGGCAGAAGCTGTACCGGTACCTTGAATTTTTTTACAACCGAAAACGTTCTAACAGTACGATTGGGTATATGTCCCCGGTGCGTTTTGAGCAGTGCTATTACGAGTGCATAGCTTAGCTTAGAGGTGTCTACTTTCTTGACAGAAGAGCATTTGGGGACTTGTTGGTGCGTCGCGGCGTGAAATCCCGCGAACAAGTCCATTTTTGGAACTTGTAAGTGCGAAGCGTTGACTTGCGCTCACATTGAAAAGCCGGATTCCCCTTCCAGGAATCCGGCTTTTTGGTTGTACTCAAAGTGCTTAGCATAATGCAGTTAAACCAATTGGACACATAACAATTAGAACTTAAATCAGCAATTGGTATTCGTTTTCCTAAAGTGTAGGTAAGGTTCTTAAACTCAGCGAGAAAAAACCTTTCTTATCACACTGATTATTCCAGGAACAAGAAAAAAGATGCCAAAAAAGACAGTAAGTAAATTATATTGGGGCGTTTCGTAGAAATTAAACCATTCAGTGAAAATAGTAGAGTCAAGAATCCTTCCAAATAACGTTCCATCCGTATCTCTGTAGTTAAGTATCCAACCTGTTGCTTCAGATGTGAAAAAGAACATTTGTGATAATAAAAATACGCCAATAGTAGATACCCAATAGCTTTTCAAAAATGGTACAATCGTTTGTTTCCTAACCAAAGTAATCCCATCCTAATCAAGTTACTATTCTCTATATATTACAAAATAAATATGGCTATTTAAGAATTAAGTTCCAATCGCTTATTCCAGCGGGAACTCCTTTTGGCGGTAGTCCTCGACTTCCTTTGTCAGCTTGTCATTGTTGCTTTTAAGGACGTCGGACCAGGCTTTTAGCTTTTTCAGGAACGGGCTGTTCTCGATGTCATTGCGCTTCAAGGCTTGATCCAGCGCTTGGCGCACCTCGGGATCAAGGAGATTATCTTCATAAGCGAAGAGCGGCGTGTTGTTGTAGCCGTAGAACAGGCTGAACTCCATGAACCACAGCATGCGCTCCACTTCAGCGGCCCGGTTTGATTTAGGATGAGCTTTTAGGAAAGCTTCCTGGACCAGCCCCCGATCAATGACGTCCGACCAAGGAATAATGAGTGCACCATCGCTGACGGATACCTTCTCGGATTCAACCACCATGATGTCGATATAGGCTTGAATATCTTTGTTAATATACGGCTTGTAAGACACCAGCGACTTATAGTCGACGATCGGGAATACAACGCCTTCGGTCGTGAACAACCGGTAGCCGCTGTCGCGCAAATTGATCAGGACTTGTCTGAGATTGTCGTCCTTCGTGCGGCTGAGCGTAGCGCTGATGGGCTCATTGTATTTGTAAATGTTCATTAGTTTGTCTTGGATGCCGGTTTTATAGACGATGTCGGTCTTGGCTGACAGCTGCTTTTTCATCGCATTCTCCAGCTTCAATACAAGCATGGTCGCCTGATAACGGGTTACGCTGCGAATATGCTTGGTGATATACGTCTTGGCGTATGCGACGTCTTTCTCCTTCAGCAATTTGCTGGCCTTGTTGTATACGGCATTGCCGAAGGCAGTGGCTTTATTTGAGGCGGCTGTTGAAGCTGATTTGGTTTCCGAAGAAGGGGCTGCTCCCGCAATGATTCCCGTCTGAAGGGATAGAGCAAGGGCAAGGATCGCAGCCACGGCGGACTTTTTGGATTTCATAAAGAGATTTCCTCCTTTTACCACGCATTACCCTTATCCTACCACCTTCTACCGGACATTGGTTTACAATATTTTTGGAAAATATTAAAAAAATCTTCATGAACTATAACGAAATTGCGGCGATTTTGCATTATTTGCTCGAAAAAAACAGCTTCGTTCCCAAGAGTCCGATGACAAAAATGACAAGGCTGACCCAAGGCTGAATATGAAGCACCGGGAGCAGCCGCCCCAGCCACACGCCGCCGACAAGAATGACTACAGCGATAACGACGTAAATGCCCATATGGCGGATATTGATTTTGCGCCGCTCTTCTTCCGGCTGGAACGTTCCGTTCTTCATCCATTTCATTATTAATTGAATCAAGATGTAGGAGCCTCCGGCCAGGAGAATCAGCGTTGAAACCCGTACCTGCGTCATCCGTTCCACCGGACCTCCCGTCCAAGTGACAATAAAACCAACGATCGCCTGCACGAAAAAGAACCATGTCAACGAGATCCAAGGAATCATAACGTGAAGCTGCAGTTTGTTGAGGCCCTTCATAGGCGGCAGCTGCTCAACCAGGTCTTTGCAATAGGCTTCCGGATCGCTGCCGAAGACTTCTTCCGCAGTCTTTCCTTTAGCCTGAGCATCCAGCAGATGCTGGCCGATTTCCAGCAGCAGCTCCTCGCCCTTCGCTTCATTGACGGAACTGCTTCGTATATAGACAACCATGTCCTGATAATATGACAAATTGCCGGGTGTCATCGCATCCTGAAGCCGGTTGTTTTCCTTGATCATTTGTTTAATCTTCATGCTTTTTGTCCTCCGGAAGTTAAAATAAAGTCCACGCTCTCTTTAAGCGTTCCCCAATGCTGCTTGAATTGTTGGAGCGTCTCCTGTCCTTTGCCGGTCAGCCTGTAGTATTTGCGGGGTGGTCCGCCTGCACCCGGCTCGGAACGAAGGGTGCCTTCGATTAACGCTTCTTTCTGCATTCGAAGCAGGAGCGGATAGATGCTGCCCTCGCTTACAAACGTCAGTCCGCTGTTCTCCAGCAAGGTGCTGAGCTCGTAGCCGTACACTTCCCGGTGCTCCATAAGCGCCAGAATGCAGCCTTCGAGAATGCCCTTGAGCATCTGGCTTTGTGTTGTCATAGATGGTGGTGGTCTCCTTTTCCGACTAGGTTGTTATGCAAGGTAGGTGGGTACGGCAGAGAATCCGGATTTCAGTAATCCTCCGGCTGATTTGCTACCTTATGTTAACCGCTACCTTGTTATGCAACCCATCTTAGCATGACTTGACTTGCAATGCAAGATAGTTGCTCAAATGGCTAACTGCTATGTGCTAGCTGGAAGGACAGGAATAATACGCGGCTTCGTTAAAAAGGTTGATGGGCTCATCCTCCGTTATCGAGCCTCTCGTGGTCGAGCCACTGTCGTCGAGCCACTGTCATGGAGTTGGATGGTCGAGCCATGTCGTCGAGCCACTGTCATGGAGCTGGGTGGTCGAGCCACGTTGTCGAGCCTCTCCGATGTCGAGCGTCCATCGTCGAGTCTCCGAACTGACGATCACAAGAAGCAAGGCGTGATGGGATCCGCATCAGCTTCGATAGATTCGAGTTATTGACACACCTTGATTACAAATGTAGTATTCAATTTAGATTACATTAGTAATCTGTTTTTGGGAAGGCGTTTGAAAAGGGCTACGGCAAGAGAGCCGAAACTCCGGCAAGCTCAAATCTAAGGGCAACATTCTATCAAGAATCGGAAAAGAGGGGATTTCATGCGTTGTGTTCGATATGTGGGCTGTATCGTCATCATCCTGATCATGTTTACGGGCTGCAAAGAGAAAGAGACCCTCCCGGAAGAGGTGTTCGATCGCTACATCGGGCTCTGGCAGCAGGGACAATATGAAGCCATGTACGAGCTGGTCTCCAAAGCGGCGAAAGAGGCGATTCCTGCAGAGGCGTTCGCGGCTCGCTACCGTTCCATTTACGAGGGCATCGGCATGAGCAATCTGAGCGTGACCGCGCTGCCTCAAGCCGGCGAGCCGGCGACTGACGACGGATTAAGCGAAAAGACGTTTGCATATCAGCTTAAGATGAATACGAGCGCAGGCCCGATTGACGTTGAAGGGGCCATGCGCGTGGCGAGGGACCAGGAGACGGGTGAATGGAAGGTGGATTGGAAGCCATCCCTGCTCTTCCCATCGATGGAAGAAGGGGATAAGGTGACGGTTCGCACGCTGCAGTCGAGGCGGGGGGAAATCTATGACCGGTCGGGCAACGGGCTTGCCGTCAACGGAAGCATTGAAGTGATCGGGATCGTGCCGGGTGAACTTGGAGAGGCCAGGGAGAAGACGATTGCCCAGCTTGCGAAGCGGCTTGAAATCCCGGAATCGTTCATTCGGGAAAAACTCGCGGCTTCGTGGGTCAAGGATAATGTGTTCGTGCCGATCGTCAATGCGACGGGGGATCGGGCCCGCCTTGATTTTAGCGATTTGCAGGGTGTAACGAAACGGGACAAGAGCGCCAGGGTCTACCCCTACGGGGAAGCGGCCGTTCATTTAACCGGATATATCAGGCAAGTCACGGCGGAGGATATGGAGAAGCATAAGGACAAAAACCTGGAATCCGACGACGTGATCGGAAAATCCGGACTCGAACAAATTTACGATGATCGGCTTAGAGGAAAGGACGGCGTCCACATCTCGATCATCGCGGCGGACGGAACGGTGCGTGAGACGCTGGCGAAGGTCGAGCCGGCAAACGGCGAGGATATCCGCCTGACCATCGATGCCGGCCTGCAAGAATCGATGTATCGCTCACTGGATGGAGACGCGGGAACGGGGGCGGCCATTCATCCGCAGACGGGGGAGATTTTGGCGCTTGTCAGCAGTCCGGCATACGATCCGAACCTGTTCATCCAAGGATTATCGGAGGAGCAGTGGAAATCGTGGAACGAGGACCCCAAGAAGCCGTTATTGAACCGATTCACGAAGCTGTACGCTCCCGGTTCGGTGTTTAAGCCGATTACCGCTTCCATCGGATTGCAGCTTGGCGTGAGCTCCGTCGATGAGGTCAAAACGATCGAGGGACTGCGGTGGGCCAAGGACGGCAGCTGGGGGAGCTATTACGTGAAACGGGTGAGGGACGTACCCGTCGAGGATCTTACCGACGCGATCGTCAATTCCGACAATATCTATTTGGCCCAGGAAGCGCTCGAGATGGGGGCCGAAGATTTCAGCAGGGAGGCGGAGAAATTCGGGTTTGGCGCATCGTTGCCGATTGACTATCCGTTCCCGAAGGCAAGCCTGTCGAACGATGGCATCACGAACGAAATACTGCTGGCCGATTCCTCCTATGGACAAGGGGAAGTCCAGATGAGCCCGCTGCATCTGGCCTTGTCCTACACCCCATTCATCAATGAAGGGAAGCTGGTTGCGCCCGTATTGGAGCTTAAGAAAGACAAGGAGCTTCAGGGGGAAGCGCAGGGAGAACGGGTTCTGACCCCGGACACGGCCGAAGCCATCCATCGTATGCTGCTTAGGGTCGTCGACGATCCCAAAGGGACAGGGCACGGGGCATATATCCCGGGCCGCAAAATTGCGGGGAAGACCGGCACCGCAGAGCTGAAGCGAACGAAAGCGGAAAGCGGGCAGGAGAACGGGTGGTTCGTCGTTTATGATGCAGACGGATTCGATTTTCTGATGGCCGTTATGATCGAGGACGTGCGCGATCGCGGCGGCAGCGGCTACGTCGTTCGCAAAACCGCGCCGGTGGTAAAGGGTTACGTGGAGAACCGGCACTAACGTCCGGTTTGAAAAATTGGAAGAGACATGCGATATTAAGATCAGCAGCCGGATCGGACCGTTTGTATCCATCCGGGATTGGACCGCGGAAGGTATGCGGCATGGCCGCCTTCAATCTGCGGTGGAGTCAAAATGAATCGGGAAGTGATGAAAGTGCCTGAGCAAGTGCCAAAAATTTCGGAAGCGGAATGGGAAGTCATGAACGTGCTGTGGGAGAGATCTCCGCTTACCGCCAGCGAAGTCATTCAAGCATTACAGGAAAAAACCGATTGGAAGCCGAAAACAATTCGTACCTTGCTCGACCGTCTGGTCAAAAAAGAGGTGGTCGGCGTCAACCAGAATCAAAAAGTGTACACGTTCACGCCGCTGTATTCCCAGAGCGAGTGTCAGCGGGCTGAGGCGAAGTCGTTTCTTAATCGCATCTATGGCGGGACGATGAAATCGATGCTTGTTCATTTTTTCGAAGAGGAGTCGCTAACGGAAGAGGAGATCAAGGAGCTGCGTAACATGCTGAACGAGAAATCCGACAAGCGGTAACCGATGACTTTGCGCAAATAGCGGTCTAGCCGCTGCCTATCCCGGCGCGCGGTGTAATGATGACTGCCGCACGATGCTAAAGCGTCGACGCTTGGACGACAAGCCAGCGGTCGAGGATCGGAAATAGGGGATAAACGATTCATGTAAAGCCAAGGAGAGTTCGTTCTGAAGGTTGGAACGAGCTCTTTTTTATTGGAAAAATAGGGTTCAACTTGCACGACTGAGCGTTTCAAAAAGAGATCATGCGGAGCATTTGACAACAACAGATTACAAATGTAGTATAATGAAATAGATTACATTAGTAATCCAACTGATTGGAAAGGGGGACTAAGATAACATTCGCACCATCCTAGATCAAGCTGAAATGAGGATTGCATATGTTAAAAGCAAAACATTCATATCATTTTCGGACCAAGCCGAAATGGACCATAGTACCGATTGTGCTAACCGCTATACTTATGCTTGCCGGTTGTATGAAGAATGAAGCTCCAGCCGCCGAGACCGGGAAGGAGGTTCCGCCTCCGCCGTCTACCGTGGAAGCAGCAGCAACCGATCCGTTGTTTGAAAACCTGGAGAACGAATATGACGCGAGGCTCGGCGTTTACGCCATCGACACGGGATCGGGGGAGACGATCGCTTATCGGGCGGATGAGCGTTTTGCGTATACGTCGACCTTTAAGGCGCTGGCTTCGGGCGCGGTGCTTATGCAGAATTCCGTCGAGGATATCGACGAGATGATCTCCTACTCCGCTGAGGACCTTGTGACCTATTCGCCTATTACGGAGAAACATGTTTCGACGGGGATGACCCTTAGAGACATTATGGATGCAGCCATTCGCTATAGCGACAACACGGCCGGCAATCTGCTGCTTAAGCAGTTGGGCGGACCGGACGGCTTTGAGGCGGCTTTGCGGCAAATCGGCGATACGGTTATCCAGGCCGATCGTTACGAAACCGAACTGAATGAGGCTGTGCCTGGGGATGACCGTGATACAAGCACGGCACGAGCTTTAGCCACCTCGCTCAACGCTTTTGCCCTTGGCGATGTGCTTCCAGAGGATAAACAAACGATACTCACGGACATGCTGCGGGGCAACACGACGGGCGACGAGCTGATTCGCGCGGCCGTGCCCGAAGGCTGGGTCGTCGGTGATAAGACGGGGGCAGGGAGTTATGGAACGCGGAACGACATCGCCATTGTCTGGCCTCCGGAGGGCGATCCGATCGTGCTCGCGATTTTATCAAGCCGGGATGCGCAGGATGCAGACTACGACAATGCGCTGATCGCTAAGGCAGCGGAAGCTGCGCTTTCGGCCCTGAGGGATTGATTTGATATATCGCCCGGGTCATGCGATAGTGGTAGTATCTCGTTAAGGAAGAAGGGAGAGCGGCGACATGTTGTTTTCGATGCTGGTCGCAGGCTGTATCATATCTAGTATTTCCGCAGCGGGAATGATGGGCGTCAAAGCCGTGTTTCGAAAACAACTTACCGCAAGGTGGCACTACCGGATTTGGATGCTGTTATTGGTCGCGTTAACGATTCCTTTTATGCCGGGGCATTTATTTCAATTCTCATCGTGGGTTCCCGGTTTGGGCGGGCCGCAGCACCGTGACTTAGGCGCTGCCGGGGACGGGGCCGGATTGCAAGAGGCTGCTAATGCGAATATGCTGCAGGACTTCACCATCTCCGTGAACCGGGGGACGCCGGAGTTTCTGCAAACCATGACGGTAGGTATATGGTTCGCAGGCATGCTTGTTTTTGCCCTGATCATCACGCGCGCTTGGCTGAGCATCAGACGGATGAAAAAAACGGCCCGCCCCGTATCGAATGCGGATGTGCTGGCCGTATTGGAGGAGTGCAAGCGGAAGCTTCGTATCACCCGGGAAGTGATGGTGTTGGAGTCGCCGCTTGTTCAATCGCCCATGCTGGCCGGCGTGCTGAAACCTTCCCTGATGCTGCCGTCCCGGTGCATGGATTGGCTTTCCATGGATGAAATCCGATATATCTTGCTGCATGAATTAAACCATTGGAAAACGAAGGATAACGTTACGAATTACGGGATCGTGGCGTTTCAAGCGGTCTACTGGTTCAACCCGCTCATCTGGATGGCTCTGAAGCAGATGAGGCTGGATCGTGAAATCGCCTGCGATCATGCCGTGCTGCAATCCTTGGACGAACGCTTCCATAGCGATTACGGGCAAACGATTCTCCGTTTTGCGGGCCGAGCATCGCACTCCGTGCCTTTTTCGCTGGCGAGCCCCTTTGTGGGCCCGAAGAGCCCGATCCGACATCGCATCGAAACGATTGTCCGGTTTCGGGCGGACTCCAGGCGGCAAAACATCAAGAGTCTTGCGGTCGTTGCGCTTGCAGCTCTCATGGTGGCAAGCCAGCTTCCCGTCGCAGAGGCCATGAACCGGGACGATTCGCGATATGATTTTACGGGTGAACGTACCGAATACGAGGATCTGAGCGCCTATTTTTCGGATTATGAAGGAACGTTCGTGCTGTACGACCTGAATGCTGACCAATACCGCATCTATAACGAATCGCAAAGCACGCGGAGAGTGTCTCCGGACTCTACTTATAAAATCTACAGCGCTTTGTTCGGACTAGAATCAGGGGCCATTTCGGCCGAACGCTCGACCATCGAATGGAACGGCCAAAAATACCCGTACGATGCCTGGAATAGGGACCATAACCTGTTTACGGCGATGGATAGCTCGGTCAATTGGTACTTCCATGCGCTTGAGAACCGGATGGACCGGGGCGAGCTGCAGGGGTATCTCGAGCGAATCGGGTACGGGAATGCCGATCTATCCGGCAGGTCCGAGCCGTTTTGGCTGGAATCGTCATTAGCGATATCGCCGGTTGAGCAGGTTCAATTGCTGAAGGCGCTCTATACGAATCAATTTGGATTCGACGATAAGCATATCGAGACGGTGAAGCAAGCGATCCAACTGCAGGAAAGGGGCGGTGCCCGTCTGTTCGGCAAAACCGGCACAGGCACGGTCAATCATAAAAACACGAACGGTTGGTTTGTCGGTTACGTCGAGAAGGAGGGCAACACTTACTTTTTTGCAACGAATATTGCGCATGAAGATCAGGCAAGCGGGAGTACGGCGGCCGAAATATCATTGCGGATATTGAAGGATAAAGGCATCTACTGAAACAGGGAATAGAAGGGTGTTTTTTCAGTCAAGACGTTGCTCATGAGGCGAAAAAACCGCCGCCTGATCTGCAGCTTTATCATGTCACAAGCCGTGAAGCCGTATAGACTAATTCTCGATGCGTCCAATAAAAGCAGGAACGTTGCACCTTGTATTGGATCGGATATATAACCCCCTTCAATTTCTAAGTTGAAGGGGGTTGCTTTCTATATAGAAAGGGCTCAGCAGCACCATGGGCGTCAAGGCCGCGAAATCCTTAAAGATCATAGCCCACCTTTTCGCAGATCCGCCGGGTTTTTTAGCATATTTGGGAGCGGGAGTATAATTCCGCCTCTCGTACTTCAAAATAATAAGCATTCAGAAATGACCATACAGGCCTCGCCGAACGGGGCGGAAGGAGGATTTTCAGATGAGTGCTTACTTTGAAGAACAGTATAACAGGAATGAAACCGTATCCTCCGGATACGCCTTGGAGTTGGACCCGGACTATGCCTCCGGGGGACAAGAAGGCGCAGAACCCGCACAGGATGCAGTGCACCCGAATCGGACAGGGATGGCGGATCCGTCCCTATGGAACGACGGGGCGGATGGAGAGAGCTGGCTGAACGGCTGGGATGGCCGCGAGGAGACCCATGCGATGTTCCGCCAAAGCTATGAGTAGGACGAAGGATATAAGCCAGCATTCAGGGTGATTACCTTACACAAGCGGTAGCCGCATACCGGGGGTTCGATTTTTTGAATTGTTGACAACCCGCGCATCACGATGCTAAGATAAGTTTAATTAATTCATATTAAACTTATCGGAATTATTATAGTATCTAAAAGCGTCTGATTTCGCGGGGAGGAATTAGGATGGAGCGTCAAATTACGATCCGGCATCGTCAAGAGGAGCTGACAGCAACGATACATTATCCGCAGAAGGAGGCGGATGCTGGAAGCAGCCGGGTGCCGCTGATTATTATTTGCCACGGGTTTGTGGGGAGCCGCATCGGGGTTGACCGCCTGTTCGTCAAAACCGCGCGTGAACTCACCCAAGATGGGCATATGGTCATTCGGTTCGATTATATCGGCTGCGGCGAGAGCTCGGGCAGCTACGGCAGCGAGGGGCTGGAGTCGATGATCGCCCAGACGCGGACCGTTCTGGATTATGCCCTCAGCTGCACGGATGTCGACCCCCAGCGAATTACGCTGATCGGCCACAGCCTGGGCGGCGCGGTAGCGCTCCAGACCGCCGTGCGGGACCGCCGGGTGAAAAATCTCGTGCTATGGTCAGCGGTAGGCTATCCTTTCAACGATATCGTGAAAATCACGGGCCGCGACGTATATGACACCGCCGTCAAATCGGGTGCTGCCG
This sequence comes from Paenibacillus sp. FSL M8-0142, assembly GCF_038597315.1. NCBI lineage: Bacteria > Bacillati > Bacillota > Bacilli > Caryophanales > Paenibacillaceae > Paenibacillus > Paenibacillus sp. FSL M8-0142. The sequence continues at coordinate 5,667,419 of NZ_CP152008.1, read as the reverse complement.
ATTATTTGGGGTACTCGTTCACTCCGGTATTTTTCGAGTCATTGGCGCAGGGCCAGCCGTTCCAAGAGGCTCTGAAATTTACGGGCAATGTGCTGGTCATTCACGGCACCTCGGATGACATTATCCCGGTGGACTATGCTTTTCTGTATCAAAAGGTGTTCTGGATGCGCTCGGAAGGCCGGTGCGATAAGGAGATTATTTTTCAGGCGGATCACACCTATTCTGCCGGCCCGCAGCGCGAGCTGCTGCTGAAGCGAACCCGGGATTGGCTGGACGAGCAAGAGCATATTCAGCAGGAATGGCAGCATTGGAGTATTTGAGGAAGTTATTTGGCATATTGGGCAGAATAACGGTACAATAGAGTTGTCCCTTGATTTTGAAGCTGGAGGTGGCATCCATGACGTTACCTGCTCTATTTATTGCACACGGTTCGCCGATGATGGCGCTGGAGGACAACGAGTATACCCGTTTCCTCGCACGTCTGGGACGGGAACTGCCGAAGCCCCGAGGCATTGCGGTATTCTCAGCTCACTGGGATGATCCGGATCAGCGCCTGACTGACGATGCCGAGCATGGCACGATGCATGATTTTTATGGATTTCCCGAGGAGATGTACCAGATCACCTATCCGGCCAAAGGCAGCGCGGAGCTGACGAATCAGATCATGCAGCGCTTCGAGGCAGGCAATCTGCATGCCAAACCGGTTACCGGCAGGGGATTGGATCATGGGGTCTGGGTCATTTTGCGCCAAATGTATCCGGATGCGGATATCCCTGTCGTTGCCCTTTCCATCGATTCCAAGCGCTCGCCCAGCGAGCAGTACTCGATCGGCGCAATGTTGTCCGATCTCCGTGAGGACGGCATTCTTATCATCGGCAGCGGCGGCCTCGTGCACAATCTGCGGATGGTGCATCCGAGCGACGAGCCTGATGATTGGGCGGTACAGTTTGATGAATGGATAGCGGAGCAGCTGGAGACGTGGAATCTCCATCAGTTATTCGCGTATGACAAGAAAGCGCCTCATGCCCGCGAAGCCGTACCTTCTTATGGGACGGAGCATCTGGTTCCCCTGTTCTATGCGATGGGGGCTGCGGATAACGGCCGCAAGGCGGAACGGTTGTTTCAATCTTACCAATATGGCAGTTTAAGCTTGAACTGCTGGTCATTTCAATAAAAGGAGAAGCCGGGCTTGGCGATCAAGCCCGGCTTTATTGTGCTTTGGGGGCTCAAGGGGAGCGGGAGCATGAGCCGGTGCACTTGGGGGTGTCGTCCGGTCCCCCGTCTCTTCGCTCGCTTGTTGTCCGCCCTTTGCCTGAATGTATATTGTGTAAAGGTAGCAAAGGGCTCCCAAAGAGCGACCGCTGTCGCTGCTCCGAGACGGGGGCCCTCCCTGAGGGGGCACCGGCGCAGCTCCGTGGTGTGTAAGCATCCCGGGAAGCACAAAAGCAGCCCGGCTTGAGAAGCCAAGCCGGGCTTTGGGTGTGGGCGGGGGAGAGGGGGGAGCTGAGCCGGTGCACATAGTTGTGTCGTCCGGTCCCCCGTCTCTTCGCTCGCTTGTTGTCCGCCCTTTGCATGAATGTATATTGTGTAAAGGTAGCAAAGGGCTCCCAAAGAGCGACCGCTGTCGCTGCTCCGAGACGGGGCCCTCCCTGGGGGGCACCGGCCCAGCTCCGTAGGGTGTAAGCCGCCCGGGAAGCACAAAGGAGCCCGGCTTTAGAAGCCAAGCCGGGCTTTGGGTGTGGGCGGGGAAGAGGGGTGTTGGGAGCTCAGCCGGCGGATCTAGTTGTGTCGTCCGTTCCCCCGTCTCTTCGCTCGCTTGTTGTCCGCCCTTTGCATGAATGTATATTGTGTAAAGGTAGCAAAGGGCTCCCAAAGAGCGACCGCTGTCGCTGCTCCGAGACGGAGGCCCTCCCTGGGGGTGCACCGGCGCAGCTCCGTAGGGTGTAAGCCGCCCGGGAAGCACAAGGAGCCCGGCTTGAGAAGCCAAGCCGGGCTTTGGGTGTGGGCGGGGGAGAGGGGGGAGCTGAGCCGGTGCACATAGTTGTGTCGTCCGGTCCCCCGTCTCTTCGCTCGCTTGTTGTCCGCCCTTTGCATGAATGTATATTGTGTAAAGGTAGCAAAGGGCTCCCAAAGAGCGACCGCTGTCGCTGCTCCGAGACGGGGCCCTCCCTGGGGGGCACCGGCCCAGCTCCGTAGGGTGTAAGCCGCCCGGGAAGCACAAAGGAGCCCGGCTTTAGAAGCCAAGCCGGGCTTTGGGTGTGGGCGGGGAAGAGGGGTGTTGGGAGCTCAGCCGGCGGATCTAGTTGTGTCGTCCGTTCCCCCGTCTCTTCGCTCGCTTGTTGTCCGCCCTTTGCATGAATGTATATTGTGTAAAGGTAGCAAAGGGCTCCCAAAGAGCGACCGCTGTCGCTGCTCCGAGACGGAGGCCCTCCCTGGGGGTGCACCGGCGCAGCTCCGTAGGGTGTAAGCCGCCCGGGAAGCACAAGGAGCCCGGCTTGAGAAGCCAAGCCGGGCTTTGGGTGTGGGCGGGTGGTTATGCCATTGCTGGTGGTGGGCTGGATGTCCAGGGGAGCTTCTTGCCATCTGGCGTTGTGTCGTTATGCTCCCCGGGCATTGTGCTCGCATATTGTCGGTACGAATTTTTCTAACTCGCCCCGTCCCTGTATCAGCGGTGCCGGTTAAGCGGTTTGCTTTGTCAGAGGTGTTGGGGTTGTGCCGCCGTCATGGCGGGTCGTTTTGTGTGTCCATTTGTTCCACAGGCCGCGGAGGTAAGGGATTACCCAGCGGTCGAGACCGATTTTACCGGCGTTCGCTGCAGCAACCAGGATGAACATTTGCAGCAAGAGCATTTGCGCATTCGTGCTCACGGTGCCCGAGAAGAGGAACGCGGCGTTCATCACGATGCCCATGAGGGCGGCGAAGGTGGTGAAGGTCCCCAGGATCAGCCCGAGGCCGACGAGAAATTCACCGAGCGGGACCATGACGTTAAAGATCTTTACGCCCGGCAGCGCCGCGTGCTCGAGGAAGGCCGCCCACCAGCCTTGTACGGCGGGATGGTCGCCGGTCGCCTTGGCGATCGCGCCTTGCAGGAAGCCTGCAGCCTCGAAGCCGCCGGTCAATTTGCCCCAGCCGGCCACCATCCATTCATAACCAATGTAGACCCGGATGAAGGTCAGCAGCCACATCGCCACTTTGTTAGTTCTCAGCCAATTGTTAAACATATCAACCACTCCTTGGGAAGATGATTTTTTTATTGAGTTCATTGTTGTTGCTTGCCCTCGACCGGCTTATTGGTGTTCATCTGGTTGAGGGAGGAAGATGATCATCTCTTTCTGATTTCATTATAAGTGAAACAAATCACAATATATGTGATTAAAATCACATTCGTGATAAAAATCATAATTATATTAAAAAAAGAAATAACCCTGCGCTCTTTGAGAGGAGCACGCAGGGTTACGTTGGCTACGCCGTTTGATTATTCATAAGAGGTTCATGATAACTGACATTCATTTTACGGGCAAACTTCCGTTTAAGGAAGGGCATAAGCCAGCGGTCCAGCCCGATCCTCCCGGCATTGGCCGCAGACAGGATGAGAAGAAATTCAAGCAGCAACAGCTGGCCGTTCGTACTGATCGAACCGGAGAAGAGATAGGCGAAATTCATCACCAGTCCCATCAGCGCGGCAAAGGTGGTAAACGTCCCGAGGATTAAACCCAGCCCGACAAGAAACTCCCCAAGCGGGACGATGATGTTGAAGAATTTTACGCCCGGCAGCGCCGCATGCTCCAGAAAGGCCGCCCACCACCCCTGCACCGGCGGGTTCTCACCGGCTGATTTGGCGATCGCTCCTTTCATAAAGCTGCTGGCATCGAAGCCCCCCGTCAGCTTGGTCCAGCCTGCGGTCAGCCACTTATACCCGACCCATACCCGAATCATCGTCAATACCCACATGGCGATTTTGCTTGTCTGAAGCCAGCTCATCCACATCCAACACCACTCCTCCATGAATAATTATTCTATATTTTGTTTTCGGATTTTTGAGAAAATGAAAATAATTACCGCAGAAAGCATGAACGCATCAAGGATTTTCGCTCACGCTGGGAAAGTGATTAGCAATGTATATTTTCAAAAATCCGTATTAAAATACATTATTCACTTCCACCTGGCTTATGCCTGTGCGTTTTGGAATGCGATCCGGACATACCAAAAAGTGATGAAGAACCGAGGTTCTCCATCACTTGGATGCTGCCTAATTGAGTTGCAGCCGATTAAGCCGTTTGCTTCTTCAGCGGCGTTGGCGTCGTGTCGCCATGGCGGGTCGTTTTGTGTGTCCATTTGTTCCACAGGCCGCGGAGGTAAGGGATTACCCAGCGGTCAAGACCGATTTTACCAGCGTTCGCTGCAGCAACCAGGATGAACATTTGCAGCAAGAGCATTTGCGCATTCGTGCTCACGGTGCCCGAGAAGAGGAACGCGGCGTTCATCACGATCCCCATGAGGGCGGCGAAGGTGGTGAAGGTACCCAGGATCAGCCCGAGGCCGACGAGGAATTCACCGAGCGGGACCATGACGTTGAAGACCTTAACGCCCGGCAGCGCCGCGTGCTCGAGGAAGGCCGCCCACCAGCCTTGTACAGCGGGATGGTCGCCGGTCGCCTTGGCGATCGCGCCTTGCAGGAAGCCTGCAGCCTCGAAGCCGCCGGTCAATTTGCCCCAGCCGGCCACCATCCATTCGTAACCGATGTAGACCCGGATGAAGGTCAGCAACCACATTGCAACTTTGTTTGTTCTCAGCCAATTGTTAAACATATGAACCACTCCTTAATTGAGTTATTTTTTGTTTGCATTGTTGTCTGTCATGGATGTTGTTTTGTTGATCTGCTTACTGGTGACTTCATTGTGCTTACTTTCTTGTTGTTCACTTTCTTGCTGTTCACTTTCTTGCTGTTCACTTTCTTATTGTTCGCTTTCTTGCTGTTGTCTTGCTTGGTGCTGTTTGGTTTAAGTGATCACCTTTCTTACACTTTTATTATACGTGAAATTATTCACAATACAATGTGATAGAAATCACAAATTTGTGAACATAGCATTCTGCCTCTGAAATACATTGCATTCTGCCCTTCAAATAGGCTGAAATACGGCAGCGGCTCCTTAAATGGTTTGAAACCTTGCGCGGTCTGCCCCTAGAATCGGCTGATGAAATAAGTGAATGTTCTACTACAGGGAAAGGGAGGTAATTGTAGGGCATCAATGACAGCAGCCAAATGTTCGTGGTCCCACCCCAAGCAGGCTTGCGGAGAACTTATCGAGTTATCTCCAATAGAAAGGCTTTGCCGGAGGACGGATCGAGTTATCTTCCATAGAAAGGTAGGCTTGCGGAGAACCTAGCGAGTTATGAATCAACCGAGATTACAAGACTTGATCGATGAATGACCTAGAGCCAGGCGTCTTACGAACGGTTCTTTATTACAGACAAAGGCGCAGCGTTTATGATTAAATGTAAATTAAAGTTGAATTGTCGGTTGGAAATTTCGGGTAATAAGTATTTGGGAGAGTCCATAGGGGGAAATGATATGCGCAGTAAACATCGACTTGGCAAATTTGCATGGAGGACAAGCTTCATGGCGATTGCGGCCGTCCTTGCATTGTCTGCTTGTGGTGGGAAGCCGCAGACAGAGCCGGTAGAGAGTCCGGAGGTACAGAGTCCGGTACAGCCTCCGGTGGAGGATGTGAAGGAGCCGGCAGCACCGGCTCCGTACAGGGCGCCTTTAACCGGGCTGGCGGTTGAGGCGCCGGTCACGCAGCGGCCGCTGGCGGTTATGATCAATAACGCGCCGGCGGCAAGGCCGCAGTCGGGGCTGAGCCAAGCCGATATCGTATACGAGGTATTGGCCGAGGGCGGCATTACGCGATTGATCGGGATTTTCCAAAGCCAAGAAGGCATCGAGCAGATCGGGCCGATCCGCAGCATTCGTCCTTATCTGATCCGTCTTGGCGAGAGCTATGGCGGCGTTCTGGTTCATGCCGGCGGCAGCCCCGAGGCTTATTCGATCATTCAAAAGCAGGGGAAGCAGGATTTGGACGAAATCGGCAATGCCGGTGCTTTTTTCTGGAGATCGAAGGACCGTAAAGCGCCGCATAATCTGTATTCCAGCGACGAGAAGCTGCGTCAAGCTGCTGCTAAGATGGGCTATGATCAGCAGGTTCAGGTTCCGCAATACAGCTTCCTTACGGAAGAGCCTGCAGGAGGCACGAGTGGAACGAATGGCACCGATGGCACCCCATCCTCCGGTGGAACTGCGGACGGCACGGAGGGTTCGACGCAGCAAGACGGAACGACGAATAGCGGGAAACCATCTGCCGATGTTGCGGAAAATACAAGCAATGCGGAGCAATCTTCAGCATCTGCGAACAGCGCAGGCAATGCAGGACAACCGGCAGATGCCGGGAATGCAGCCAGCGAAGCGGGGTCCCAAACGGAGGCAGCCGGAGAAGCCGCGGGCAAGGTGGACATTACCTTTTTGCTGAACAGTTATGTGGTTTCCTATGAATACGATGAAGCATCGAGCACGTATAAGCGATCCATCAATGGGTCTCCCCATGTCGATCTTAACAACAATGAGCAGCTGGAAGCTGCCAATGTGATTGTGCTCGGAGCCGACCATAAAGTGCTGGATGATATAGGGCGTCTAGCCGTGGATGTAGAAACCGGGGGCGAGGCCATGCTGTTCCAACGGGGCGAGGTGATCCGGGGGCAGTGGGTCAGAGCCGCGAATGATGCGATCCGGTTCGTCAAGGACGGGGCAGAGGTGGCGCTTGTTCCGGGAACGACATATTTCAACATTGTGCCTAACTCTCCATCATTTGAGAGCCATGTGAGCATATCCAATCCATAATTCATGGGCGGCGGATAATATATCCTTATACGGGGATGTTAAGTATCAGGCATAAAGGTGTGGAGCAGGCTAGGGATGCGCTTCCTTGTTAGTTTCTTACTTTTTTGAGTGTTAGTTTTCTATACACACCCTGCGGCGGATGTGATAAGATATTCAAGGTTGTCTATCTTTTCTTTCGTTCGCGGCAATTTATCCGTAAAGGGGTTAAAGAGTATGAAAATGAAGAAAAAGGATATATTTTTCCAATGCCTGGAGAATATGGCCGACACGGTGGTTCAAGCTGCAGATTATTTTTCACAGCACGTTACCAATCTTCAGGATGTGCTAGAATTCGCCAATGAAATGAAAAAATTCGAGTCCCAATGTGATACTTATACCCATACGATCATCACGGAGCTCAACAAAACATTTATAACGCCGATCGAAAGAGACGACATCATGGACCTGGCAACCAGCATGGACGATGTGATGGACGGGCTCGAGGCCACCGCATCCCGGTTTTATATGTACCAGCTCGGACAGCCTGACGAATACATCGTGCAGTTTGCAGAAATTCTTCGTCAATCGGCCTACGAAATTCAGAAAGCCATTCATTTGCTCTCGCAGAAAAAACTTCTTGCGATCCGCGAATATACGATCCGCTTGAACGATCTGGAGAACCAGGGCGATGAGCTGCTGCGTATCTGCATTAAGGATCTGTTCGCGACCGTTTCCGATCCGATTCTGCTGATCAAGAAGAAAGAGATCTATGAGCGTCTTGAGACAACCACGGACACCTGCGAAGACGTGGCGAATATGCTGGAATCCATCATTATGCGTAACTCGTAAGGGAGTCCTGAACTATGGATATCGTAATCATTCTCGTTGTTTTCCTGGCACTCGCCTTCGACTTTATTAACGGGTTTCACGATACGGCTAATGCGATTGCTACGTCGGTATCGACCCGTGCCTTGAAGCCTCGAGTTGCCATTCTGCTTGCAGCCTCGATGAACTTCGTTGGCGCGATGCTGTTCACAGGCGTTGCCAAAACGATTGGCGGCAGCATTGCAGACCCCGCTACACTGGATAACGGAATCGAGGTTGTAATCGCGACGCTGTTGTCGGCGATTATCTGGAACCTCGTAACCTGGTGGTTCGGCTTGCCTTCATCCTCCTCGCATGCTCTGATCGGTGCATTGACCGGTGCGGTCTTCGTCGGAGCGGGTAGCGATAAGCTGAATTACGGCGGCTTTACGGATATCGTATTGGCGCTTGTCCTTTCGCCGATCATCGCATTTGTGGTCGGTTATCTGGTGATGCAGCTGTTGAAAGTCATCTTCGCAAAACGCAGTCCGCACACCGTGAATAAGGGCTTCCGCACGATGCAGATCTTTACGGCTGCGCTCCAATCCTTCACGCACGGCACGAACGATGCGCAGAAGGCGATGGGGATCATTACGTTCGCTCTCGTGACTTCCGGTCATCTCTCGGAGATGGAGGTTCCGTTCTGGGTTAAGCTGGCGGCTGCAACCGCGATGGCATTGGGAACCTCGATCGGCGGCTGGAAGATCATCAAGACGATGGGAACGAAAATTTTCAAAATCGAGCCGATTAACGGATTCGCCGCAGACTTCTCGGCAGCCTCTGTTATTTTCTCGGCGACACTGCTTCACTTGCCGATCAGTACGACCCATGCGATTACATCGGCAATTCTCGGCGTAGGCTCGGCGAAACGCTTCTCCGCCGTGAAATGGTCCCTGGCAGGGCGAATTGTCGTAACCTGGTTCATCACGATTCCGATTACGGCTGTGCTGGCGGGACTTATCTTTAAAATTTTCTTCTAGACCAATACTTACTTACAGATAGATAACGGATAGATGTGGAGCCAATCAGCATACGATTGGCTTTTTTTAATAGACGATTACATATCTGCAGAAGGGAGGACGCCTATGATTCGCACGTTGGCCATCACGCCGAGCTATGAGCCGGTGCTGGGACTGTCGCTGGCCGAGATGAATATGGCGGAATACGCCTGGGTCTGGGTGGATTTCAGCGAACCGACGCCGGAGGAGGCGCGGATGCTGGAGACGTATTTTCATTTTCACCCGCTGGCCATTGAGGATTGCCTGCATTTTCTGCAGCGTCCCAAGCTGGATTATTACGATGAAATGCAGTTCTTCGTCCTGCATGCACTGCATCCGGATACGCTCCAGGCGGTGGAGGTGGATCTGTTCCTCGCGCCAAGGCTCGTCGTGTCGTTCCACCAGCAAAATCTGCCGGAGGTAAATGATGCATGGGACCGGGTCGTGGAGGCTGCCAGGAAGGGAGCGGTTGGCGAGGATGGCCCCAGCTTCACCGCTTATACGATTATGGATAAGATGGTGGATCAATATTTCCCGAGCTTGTACGCGATTGAGGACGAGCTGGCGGATCTGGAGAATGAAGGTGAACGGGAGTCGGTGGAGGAGCTGATGAACCAGGTGTTTGCCCTTCGGTCACGGCTGCTTCGCCTCCGGCGGACGGTTGTGCCGATGCGGGATTTGCTCTATCGGATTATCAACTCGCAGCATATGAAGCATCATGTGCACCTTGCTTATTTTTCCGATATCTATGACCACCTGCTCAAGCTGTCCGACATGATCGAGACCAACCGCGAGATGACGGCGGATCTTCGCGACAGTTACATCTCCGTAAATTCGAACCGGATGAATCAAATCATGAAGACGCTGACCGTGATCACCACGATCTTCATGCCGCTGACGCTGATTGCGGGCATTTATGGCATGAATTTTGAGGTGATGCCGGAGCTGCAATGGAGGTATGGTTACTTTGCCGTGCTGGTTCTGATGTTCCTGCTCGGCGGCGGCATGGTGATGTGGTTTATACGCAGGGGCTGGTTTAAATAGTGTTATTTTCTGGATGATATTCCGGGTTAACAAAAAGAGTGTAAGAGAAGATCTGCGCCGGGTGACAAGCTTACAATTGCTTGAGACAAGCCGAAAGACGGAATCAAGGCTGGGTATGTGACCCTTGATCGTCTGAGACTAAGTTCCAGCGCACACATCTTCGGAGCTTGGCTGCCGGGGTTTATGGATGGTCCATCACGGGTAAGGCTTCCTGAGGAGGGAGTTACGATGGTACCCGGTCTGAATCGACAAGGCAAACACCATAGAAAACGACACCTGAACCTGTCCGTACGTACCGGAAGGCTGCGCCGGCTGCTCCGACTGTCGCGGGCGCGAAAGCGCCGGCTAACCGTCACCAGCCGTTTCGAGGCAGGGATGATGCTTAGCGAGCTGCTGACCGGACTGCTGTTTATTACTGGCAGCATCTTAATGTTCTACCCGGGGACAAAACGTATCTCCACGGTGCTGTACCTGCTCGGAAGCATTATGATGCTGCTGCGGTCGGGCATTCGAGGCTCTTATTGGTTCCGGTTAAAATCGCTCGAGCATTCAGCCGATCAGGAGAGCAGCTCCGATCAGGATTGGTCGCGTTGAACAGCGTAAGCGACATACGGTAAAAAGCTCACGCCATTGAAGCATCTTTCAAGCCATGCCCTGATGTCCACGTTAGACGGGAATGCTCTACCCGGCGCAAAAATATGCTCCAGCCCTGAGCTTTCAGGGCTGGAGCTGTTCATGGAGCGGTCATGTACTGCCGTCTAACCTGACTATATCCGGGTAAGCCGGACGGTGCCCTGCGCGCCCTAAAAATGCAAGGGCTCTGCGGGGGGATTGCATCGCCCTCGCCTCGGGGCGCCTTTCGGCTACCGCCGGCGTCTGCGTTTGCTGGAGCCGGACGACTTGCGCGAGCCGGTCCGGCGTTTGCCGCCTCCGGATGAACGTCGTCTTGGCGGCGTATACTCGTAATTGCCGCCGGAGTCGGCGTAATCAGCCGATGGCGGATTGTTTTTCTTCTTGAACGCTCCTGCCAGCAGGGACACCATCGGCGCTAGCTGCTGGAAGCCCTGCATGACCTTTTGAACCTTGCCGAGATTGTTGACGATGCCGTCAATGCCTCCCATCCGGTCGATAATGTTTTTCAGATCGCCCATGTTCTTCAGACCCAGGCCTCCGAGGAGGCCTCCTAATCCTCCGCTTCCGCTGCTGCCTCCTCCGCCGAGAAGGCCGCCGAGGCCGCCGTTCGAATTGTCGGACGGCGCGAACGACGAAGCAGTAGCTTCCGTGCCGGGTACCGGCGCTAAGGCCGGAACCGAATCGGTGTATGGATATAAAGCGGATGGATTAGCATCTGGATACTCGCTGTAGGAATTCAGGCCGGGATACGGTGACGATTCCTGGGGAAGTGATTCGTTCAGCGAGCGGTAAGTACTGCGATGGGAAGGACGTTGGGAAGAAGGTCGACGGTGATAATAGTGGGAATGACCAGTCATCATATCACTTTCCTTTGTAAGTTAAGATACTATACTGTATGTTCCGGGCGGGCGATGGGTTTAGGCTATTGTCCCGATTTTCGGGATAGGAGCGGAATCGGGCGGATGCCTACGGGAATGATGTGAGGGGACAGCTGCGGATTATGAGGGAATATATGAGATCTAGGTTTAATTCATTTCGTTTAGGTTCATACCAAAGATTATAATGTATGGTCGTCCTGTAGTGCGTGAAATCGTTAATGCTTGAAAAGACTGTACCCGCTCGGGTACAATGGGAGTGCGAGTGTTATACACAGTAACAATAGGGGATGATAATTCAGTGCAGCTGAAGAAACTTAATGACAAGAGCATTGATCAATTATTTGAGGCTATATTAACCTTGAAGAACGTGGAAGAATGCTATGTATTTTTCGACGATCTCTGCACCGTTAACGAAATCCAGTCCTTGTCCCAACGGCTCGAGGTGGCTCGGATGCTGGGCAAGGGATGCACATACAACCAGATTGAAGCCGAAACGGGAGCCAGCACCGCGACGATCTCGCGGGTGAAGCGTTGTTTGAATTATGGCAATGATGGGTATAAAATGACTTTGGAGCGTCTCGGGCGTTAATGATGGCACAGCCGGGCGTGCTCGTGATCAGTCATGGCTCCAGGGAGCAAGGATGGGTGTCGCTTGTGGACGAAGCCGTCGGCAAGCTGGCAGCCCGCATGGATATGCCGGTCGTAGCTTCATACTTGGAATTGGTAGAGGGCCGTCTGATTCAGGACGGCATTACGGCTTTGGAGGACCAGGGTGTTACGGACATTGTGGTCATTCCTCTATTTGTGTCATCAGGCAGCACACATGTCGACGAAATAGCTTATGCTATAGGAGCGAAGGCGGTTCCGGAGCTGGAAACGGATCTTGAGCCGTTCCGGGTCCGCGCCGCTGTTCATTTCGGCACGCCGATGGACGATCATCCGGACATCGCCGCCATGGTGTGGGATAAGGTAAGCGAGCTGTCCGTTCAGCCCGAGAAGGAGGTCATCCTTCTCGTGGGACACGGCAGCAGGCATGATGGATTTCGCCGCCGCTGGGAGGAAGGCATGTCCCGGCTTGCCGGGCGCGTTGGCGCCTTAAGCGGCACAAGCGTCGATTATGCCCTGCTGAGCCCCGGGAATGTCCGGGAGAAAGCATTGCAATGGAAGGAGCGCGGCTGCGAGGTGATCGCGGCTCCGCTTTTTTTAAGTGAGGGGTATTTTACAGAGAAGGTCATTCCGGACAGGATTCAGGGGCTCTCGTGCCGCTATTCCGGCAAAACCCTGCTTCCGCATCCGCTGCTGTCGCACTGGATGGAGTCCCAGGCCCATCTGATGATACAATCCTTGAAATCATGAGTAGGTGGCGTATCGTTAATGAGAAATGCAAGATTAATTTATAACCCGACCTCAGGGCGGGAGGAAATGAAGCGAAGATTAGCTGATATTTTGCACCGTCTGGATAGCGCGGGCATTGAAACCTCCTGCCATGCAACAACCGGGGAGGGGGATGCGACCCGTGAAGCGGCGGATGCCGTGGAGCGGGGGTACGATCTTGTGATTGCGGCCGGCGGCGACGGCACGCTTAATGAAGTGATCAACGGGATGGCGGGAAGGGATAACCTGCCGCCGCTTGGTATTTTTCCGCTGGGGACAACGAATGATTTCGCCCGTGCGCTCGGCATCTCGAGGAACTGGGAGGAGTACTGCGACCTGGTGATCCGGGGCGAGACCCGCCCGATCGATGTCGGCAAGGCGAATGACCGCTACTTCATTAATATCGCCGGGGGCGGTACGCTGACGGAGCTTACGTATGAGGTGCCTAGCAAGCTGAAGACGATGATCGGGCAGCTGGCGTATTATTTGAAGGGGATCGAGAAAATGGTCAGCCTTACGCCGCAGGAGCTCATCATCCAAGCCAGCGGGCAGGAGATCATTCATGACGAGTTCATGGTGTTCCTCATTGCCAACAGCAACTCGGTCGGCGGCTTCGACAAGCTCGCACCTGGCGCCAGCATCGATGACGGCCTGTTCGACGTCATTGCCCTGCGCAAGTGCAACCTGGCGGAGTTCGTGCGTGTAGCCACGCTCGCGCTGCGCGGCGAGCATGTGAATGACAAGAAGGTGTTGCATTTCCGCACCGACTACATGGAGGTTACGTCACCGGGACAGGTGCAGCTGAACCTGGACGGCGAGTTTGGCGGCATGCTGCCGGGCACGTTCCGGATTTTGCCGCAGCATCTGCGGATTTTTGCTTGATGCCGGTAGGTAGTGGTGCAGGGTGGGCTTTAAGGAGCCTGGTTAAGGACTGGCGGGACGGTAGACGTTAAATGAATGAAAGCAAGAGATGGCGAGACATTTGTCGTTGAGTGAATGGCGTAAGCGGCGCATGATGTTCGTGCCCGGGTCTGTGCGGTCTTGTGCGGATGCTAGCCGGATGCTTTAGCCGATTCAGCGCATCCGTCTCCCGGCTCTTGTAAGTAAATGATTGGATTTTGCAGGCGATGCCGATTGAATATGGAAGGAAGCTCCCGTATAATGATGGACGGAGCTTTCGCAGGCAAGCTCCCTTGGGGGAGCTTTTTGTTGTATCCGGGAAGAAGCTGCTCGTTCGGCAATCTCATGGGTCTCCCCCATGGGAGATATTATGGATGCCGGGCGATATGGGAATAGATGAAGAAGACGAGTAACCGTACGTATAGATCGATATAGAAGCTAAAGCGGAAAGAAGTGAATGTCACATCATGAACAAGAAGCGCAGCAGGCGCGATTCGCGCCGCAGCAGCAAGCCGGCCGGAGCCTCGGCGGCCATCGCCGATCTGCCGGTGGCGAAGAATGACGAGGTTATCCTCGAGATTATCGGGATGACCCATGACGGCGAGGGCGTCGGTCGCGTCGAAGGATTTACGCTGTTCGTGCAGGGAGCCTTGCCGGGCGAGAAGGTCCGGGCGAAGGTGCTCAAGACGAAGAAGCAGTACGGATATGCCAAGCTGCTGGAGCTTGTCGAGCGCAGCCAGCACCGCATTGCTCCGCCTTGCCCGATCTATGACCAGTGCGGCGGCTGCCAGCTGCAGCATATGGATTACACCGCACAGCTGGAATGGAAGCGGCAGCTTGTGATCGACAATCTGGAGCGGATCGGGAAGCTGCGGGTGGTGCGCGAGGGGAGCGGAGTTGAAGGAGCTTCCCCGGCAGCAGGCGGATTGAGTGGGCAGGCTGATGCCGCGGCTGCGGCTGCAGGTCAAGACGCATCGGATCGCGGAGCGCAAGTCAGCGGCGACAAAAACAACAGCACCGGATTATATCAAGAGCCGGGCGCCGGCATCAGCGGCACCGGACTCCATGATGAACCAGGCGCAGACTTCGGCACTGGACTACATCAAGAGCCGGAAGCAGGCATCATCGTCCGTCCGACGCTCGGCATGAACGAGCCTTGGCGCTACCGCAACAAGTCTCAGGTGCCTATTGGTGTGACCGAAGGCGGGCTCATCGGCGGCTTTTACGCCCGCGGCAGCCACCGGATCGTCGATATGGAGACCTGTCTGATCCAGCATGAACAGAACGACGAAGTCGTGCGCCGCGTTAAGGCCATCGGCCGCCGGCTCGGCATTACCGCTTACGATGAAGAGAGCGGACAAGGCCTGCTGCGGCATGTCGTGGTGAAGATCGGCTTTGCCACCGGCGAAATGATGATCGTGCTCGTCACGAACGGCGAGCGCATCCCGCGCATGAACGAGTGGATCACGGCGATCCGCGAGGAGCTGCCGGCCGTCGTGAGCGTCTGCCAGAATATCAACACACGCAAGACGAATGTGATTTTCGGGGATGTGACTCGCGTCCTGTGGGGACGTGAAGTTATCCATGACTATATCGGCGACGTGAAATTCGCCATTTCCGCCCGCTCGTTCTACCAAGTCAACCCGGCTCAGACCGAGGTGCTTTACGGGAAGACGGTGGAGTATGCGGGGTTAACCGGGGAGGAAACCGTCATCGACGCTTATTGCGGAATCGGGACGATCTCCCTGTTCTTGGCCCAGCATGCCAAGAAGGTGTACGGCGTCGAGATCGTGAAGGAAGCGATCGAGGATGCGCGCGCGAACGCGGAGCTTAACGGCATGGGGCATGTCGAGTTCGAGGTTGGTGCCTCCGAGGACGTCATCCCGCGCTGGAAAGAGCAGGGCATCGAGGCCGACGTCATCGTCGTCGACCCGCCGCGCAAGGGCTGCGACCCGCGCCTCTTGGAGACGATTCTTCAGATGAAGCCGGAGCGGGTTGTTTATGTAAGCTGTAACCCGAGCACGCTAGCAAGGGATCTGCGGGTGCTGGAGGATGGCGGATACCGGACGGTAGAGGTTACACCGGTGGATATGTTCCCGCATACGGTGCATGTGGAGTGCTGTGTGTCGCTAGTAAGAAAGTAGTAATTAGGAGCCGCATTTACCTTCTATATTAGGGCCTAAGCGATGTGAACGCTTAGGCCTTTTCTTATGCGGGAGACAATGTGGAGGCAACAGCTAATGAACAAGATTTTCTTCACCCTGATAGTAGGTTCTTCATGTTCTTCCCAAAAAAGACCGAACTTCTTATTAAAAAGCTCTGTCTCGATCTCGTGCATAGCAATTATCGAAGCAGCTTTATGAAGGCATTGGTTGATTAGGGATCCCCTCCAAGAACAGTTACCGAATTTCTAAAATGAGTGATTTTGGGATGAAAATGAAGAAGATGGGAAAAGTAATGGTACTGCTTCCATTTAGTGCTTCACAGGGTAAGGTGAGTTTGATGCCGAAAATTTCAGTTTTACAGTCATACATGATCATAATACTTTCTGTCGGTTTGCTGAACCACGTCATCATCATACCGTTACTGCTCGGTTCATCAGGGCGAGATGCCTGGCTTGTAGTACTTCTTGTATTAATCGCTTCGCCAATTTGGATTGGCATTCTGAGCCATATCCTAAAAAACATGAACGGAATGCACGTTAGGGATTGGTTAAAGCAACAATTCGGAATGGTTCTCTCGGTAACCTTGATTGTTCTATACAGTGTACTTGTATGGCTTATGGGAGTCATTTCCCTTAAGGACACTATAACATGGACAATTGCAACTTATATGCCTCAATCTCCAATGCTTGTTCTCGCAGGAACGACGCTTTTCGGATGCTTCTTCGCGGCATTTAAAGGGCTTCGCACCATTGCAATTTTAAGCGGGATATTGTTGCCTTTTGTTGTTATTCTGGGTGACCTTGTCATGGTTGCAAACTTTCAGTTTAAAGACTACACCATGCTATTTCCTCTTCTCGAAAATGGGTTATCTCCGCTTTGGAAAGGCATACCCTACGCAGCTGGGGGATTGTTGGAGTTGTCGTTGCTGATTTTGTTTCAGCACAAGTTAACGAAAAAACCAGGTTTCAAAAGTTTAATGCTTATTTGCATCATATTATCCGGGCTAACGCTCGGCCCTTTGATGGGCTCGATCGCCATGTATGGCCCTGATGAAGCGGCACACCAACGATACCCCCCTTTCGAACAATGGAGAATGGTTCGACTGGGCGAGTATGTGGAGCATATTGATTTTTTCTCGATTTACCAGTGGTTATCCGGTATGTACATTCGAGTTTCCCTTTCCCTGTTACTCTTAAGCGAATTGTGGGAATTGCAAAAGTATAAGTGGTTGCCTATGTTTCTGGGCGCTTTATTCATGCTGGTTGTTACATTGTTGCCAATCAGCGATATGATTTTTCAAGACCTGCTCAGCCGATATTACTTTCCTTTGTTTTGTGTCTTTACCATTGTGGTCATGTTCGTATATTTCGTGCGAATTTTAATCTCAACACGGAGTAAAAGGAGCAATTGAAATTGATAAAGCTTTTCAGTAATAAATGGGCAAAGGACATAAAATCGTCGACACAACAAGGGGCGCCTGATACACAACCGCTTAATGAACAAACACTTCTTCAACGTTTCCAGATGTGTAGTGATGTAAAGGATCATGTTTACAAATTAAAAACTGGCGACGATCAATCAAGGATCGTTTTACTGTATTGCGATGGGTTATGTGACAACCAACAACTCATTCAGGATGTGGTGCTTCCTCACTTGACTCGGTTTTACGAAAATCACGGTTTTCAAAAGAACAAGGAAGTTCTGGAGTCGTGTCAATTACAGCTTGAGAGCATTTCCTTCGAGGAGTGGGGGCAAAAATCCGAAACGGACATTTTTGAGGGAAAACTGCTTTTGTTTATTCCGACACTAACTTCATTGTTCTCCCTCGACATATCGAAAAAACCGGCACGCCAGCCCGAAGAATCCAATATCGAAGTCTCTATTCGCGGGCCGAAAGACGGTTTTGTTGAGGAACTCGGTGTCAATGTTGCGTTAATTCGGAAACGAATCAAGTCAACAAGCATGGTATACGAAACGAAAACAGTAGGTGTCCGGACAAAAACAACTATTGCAATTCTCTATATGCAAGACATTGTTGATCCGAAAATCGTCCAAGATATCAAGATGAAATTGGATCGTGTTCACATTGACGGAGCAATCAGCGCCACTCAACTGGAAGAGTTAATGGAACCGACCAAAGCTTTGTTTCCTTTGATGGGCTATACGGGAAGACCCGACTTTACCGTTAACTGCATGATGAATGGACGTGTAGCGCTGATTGTGGATGGTACGCCTGCCGCGTTGATCGCACCGGCAAATTTGTTCCTGCTCTTGAAAACGCCGGAAGACATCCACTTTACTGCATTATCGTCTACGTTTGGGCAAGCGCTTCGTTTGCTCGGATTGACCGTATCACTCATGCTGCCCGGTTTTTGGGTTGCCATTCTTTCGTTTCATCAGGATCAGTTGCCCTATTACCTTCTTGCAACAATTGGCATCAACCGATTAGGCATTCCTCTTGGCGTGACAGGGGAAATGTTTCTCGCGCTCATCTTTTTGGAAATATTGCGGGAAGCCGGTATTCGGTTGCCTTCAGCGATAGGATCTACAGTTACGGTAGTGGGAGGGCTTATTTTAGGGGATGCAGCCATACGCGCAGGATTTTTATCCCCTAGCATTGTTGTCATAGGAGCTATTACGCAAGTGTTCGGTTCGACTTTATCCAACCAGTCAATGAGTGGGACAATAAGCATTTTGCGCTTCTTCCTGTTCGCTTTGTCTGCCATCTTGGGGTTCTATGGCTATTTACTTGCTTTGTTTATCGTGATAACTCATTTAGCCTCTTTGCGTTCATTCGGATTGCCTTACCTGGCTCCGGTTTCGCCTCTATATGAAGACTTCGCCAATGCCTTGTTCCGATTACCATGGAGATGGCGGAAAACTCGGCCAGACATGCTAAATACTCAAGATTCTACAAGCCAAGGGGATAAGCAGAAATGAACGCATATAAATTTACCGCAGTTCTTCTGCTTCCCTTCTTTCTCACCGGATGTTGGAGCAAATACGAAGTACAAAACATGAACTATGTAACTGCCGTTGGAATTGATTATGCGGATGGCCAATACATTATTTATGCACAGTTGCTCGATTTCTCCACAGTGGCAAAATTGGAAGGACAACAGAAATCGGAACAGCCTCCGATCTGGATCGGCATAGGAAAAGGTATCTCATTTACAGAAGCGGCGAATGATTTATACAGCACTTCGGAACAAAGGTTAAACTGGGGACAAATCTCAGCAATCTTGTTTAGCGAAAGATTATTGAAGGAACGAAAAGTGGGTGAAGTGTTGGAACTGATCGACCGATATCGTGAGATAAGGTACTTAGCTTGGGTGTTCAGTACGCGCGATCCCCTTGACGAGGTCTTAATTGCGACTCCATTTTTCAGATTATCGCCGAAAGCGTCGATTCTACATAACCCCGAACAGAATTATCGGCAGCGTTCTATCCTCGCTCCGATCCGCCTGCAAAGATTTGTAATGGATTCAAACGAAAAGGCGAGGACAAGCTACATACCAGAATTATCTGTCCGAAAGGATCAGTGGAAGGAAAATCAAAAACCGCATGATCTGCTTAGATATTCAGGCATACAAATATACGATAAGGACAAATATTACGCACGCATGAACCTCGAAGAAATAAAAGGATTGCCATGGCTGAATAAACACACAATCCGACTGCCCGTCAACTTGTTTTCCGATAACAAGCTTGTTGCAGTTCTCGTCGCGGAAAAACCCAAATATGACGTTAAACCAAGGGTTACATATAACAAAGTATATTTCGATGTTTCCGTTAAAGTGGAGGCTGGAGTAAATGAGCTACATGCAGACGTTACGGAGCAGGAACTCACGCAACTGGCCCAAAAAGAAATTGAGCATCAAATTAGGCAGACCTTTCAAACCGCGGTTGAAAAGAGAATAGATATTTATAATCTAGGGGAATCTCTTTTTCGCAGGAATCCGTATGCGTGGAAACGGATTGTATCTGGGACTGTATTAAACAAAGATTCCTTACAAACGATCAACGTTAACGTACAAATCGTGTACCCTGGCAGGTATAAACTTTCCCCTTGAATTTGGTTGTGATTTACTTTTGCGGGTGGTGCCAGCTTCCTAGTACTGCCTTATATGGGGTATTGGGCGACCGGTACCCGTTTCATTCGAGTTATTACCTCCTTGCCCGGTATCAGGAAACTTTACTTATGATAGTTGACACTGCTTATTCAACACATGTTGAGTGCTGTGTGTCGCTCGTATGGAAGTAATGATTAGGAGCCGCATTTACCTTTCATTAAAACTGATAGAGCCTAAGTGGGGTCACCGCTTGGGCTTTTATTATGCACAGATATTATAGAGACAAAATGAAAGGTGTTCAGGAAATGGAGGCCCTTTTTGTTATTGGGCATGTGGGCATGCGCGTGACCGTGATGTCCGTGAGCATGTCCATGGCTGTGATCATGCCCGTGATCATGATGATCATGGGTGGAATGCGGATGGCTGGAATGGCTCATAACATTTACCTCCTCGTATATGAGCAATTGCTCATATATTCTTATGAGATGATCATACACTCATTTTCCGACTGACGCAAGCCTTTTTTTGACATGTTGCGAAAAGCGAAGTAACGCGAAAAAAATTTACATATCCGATACATGTAAGGCTGGGATGATACATCTGCCCGATACCGTTTGAGCCGTGAGGGTATCCTCATGAGAATTTGAAAAAGGGAGGGCGGGAGGCGCGACCGATAACGAAGGAAAGGAGCTGGCCGCAGCACAACGTGGAGAGATCGCTTATTTTACGAAGTCTGTCCCCCGGTTATCCAAAAACTCTCAGCAGGTGTATGCCGGGGATTACAACATGGATATGCGAGTATCCTCCCGCGATGAGATCAGTGAATTGGCAGGCATGTTTAAGAAGATGATGCAGAGGATCAGGGAGCAAATCCGTATCATTGAACAGAAACGAGGTGCATTAAAGAAAGCTCAGGCACAAAACAAAGTGTTTTTCGCTAATGCTGCGCACGAGATGAATCCTCCGTTAACAACGCTCATAGGTTACGCCCAGATTATAAAGAAAAAGGGATAGAGTCATCAGAATACCTTCTGAAACTCTATCCTTTTTTACAAAGGAACGATTTATTTTCTCACAACAATAACTCCATGGCTGTGCGTTCTTTATCCGCGATCTCGAGCAAGAGCTTGGAAGCCTGCTGCAGCTCCTGGTGGCTGCCCGTTCTTCCCGCACGGTCGATTAATGCTGAGACGCTGACCCACATTGGGGCGATCTCCGTGAACAATTGGTAGGCTTGCTCGATTCGCGGGTCTGCTAATTGATCGGCGCATTCCTTCAAGTAATCCCGATACAGATTCCGAAACAAAGCGCCGCCGGTTCCCGCGCGTTCCATCAGCAAAGCCGTCAGGCATAAATCATGCTCGAAATGGCTGCTGCGGGAAGGCCACTTCAGGATTTCTTTGCTCATTTTCACGATGCCTTTATTTCCGATATTGCGGATAGGCGGGTTCAGATAGTCCTGCGCATTCTTGGTCAAGGATTGGCGTAATGCGGGAGCGAGCGGAGGTAAGGCGTCAATCGGCTCGAGCGTAAAGGAACGATTCCGGGAACTCATGGGTCCTTTTGCATTTCTGGCTTCAGCCAAGCTTGTCAAACGCGTCTTCACCAGACTGCCCTGTTGTCCGGTATCCGCCATATAGGCGTATTCGTCATCCATACCGTATAGGACCGCATAGTGACCGGCAAAGTGCACTTTGCTCGTGAAATAGTCCAAGTAATAGGAATCCAATTTCAGCCCGACCGGAATCCCGCGTTCGATACAGCCCCGTACGTTCCGCCACGCTTTATCGACGGAGGACGTTTCTTGAACGTTAACGGTCAAACGCAGCATGTCGGCGAGGTTGGCCGTCAACTGATCCACTTTCACTCTTCCGCCGATGAACGGAAAATCCATTCCCTTCGAGTCCCAATAAATGAATCCGAGCCCTTGTCCGAGTCCGAACAGCATCGGCTCCGACAGCTGGACTCCCGCAAACTGCATTAAATTGCCCATGGCAGTCGTTTCGCAATGCTCACCTTGGTAAGGAACGAAGCCTTCAATGATTGTGCTCATCTTCCCTGGTCTCCTTCGACAATTCGTTAATTAAACTGGCAACGAACGCTTGCTCACTCTCTATCAGCCTGAGCGGATGCAAGAACAGCGCCCTTACGTGCAGCGGCAATCGAACGCCGCCTTGGGATTCGAATTTTTGCCGTATGCCTTCTGAAGCCTCCCGAAGAAAATCCAACCTTTTCCGTAATGCAGCTATGGCCATGTCGTTCCCGATAAAAGGCATAGCGGCCAAGCCAAGATCGAAGCGATTGTCGCGCTCACGTGCTGACGACAAACTGTCAAGGATCTCATCTTTCAGCTGGGCCATGCCGGCTTCGGTGAGGACATACCGGGTCGGCGCTGGTCCCTTGCCGGATTTTCCATCGGATTCCTCGGATGCAATCCATCCTTTATCGCTCAGTTTCTTCAGTCCGACGTAGATTGAGGTCGTGCCGATGTTCGCCCATTCCCGATACCCTCGTTGATCGACTAATTTCTTAATATCGTAGCCCGAAGCTTGACGGCATTCCGCGATCATTTGCAGCAGCATGAATTCGACATTGGAAATAGGGTGCATGAAGAACCCCCTTAAATTTATTATTTCACATATGTAATATAACACCAGTGAAATATAAGTTCAATAACGGGTTCTATGGAGGCGCGTACGGCTGGTCAGAGTTGACCAACAGCACATTCGAAAGGGGAGGCACTCATCTTGTAGACTTGCACCGACTCATGTGGGAAGAGTTATTGGTCTTTTTTTAGAAAAGGCGATATTTCTGGGAAACATTATTTTATAATTTAGACATCATCGAGGTGCTAATGATGCTACAAAAGTATATTTATAAATTTTGCAAAATCCTGAATTAACAATTTTTGCGAAACGGGGTAGGAATAAAATGGCAGATTTCCATCATAACTTTCATTTGTTTTTCGACGAATTCGGCCTGCGGCAGCAAAGTACAAAGGGGTCGGAAATGACGATGAATACGCCGATCGGAGATGGAAGCATTCGTCGACTCGTTCCTCGCCCCGATCTCGAGATCGTGTTTGAAGAGTTGATGTTCCATGGCGATTTTCTCATGCCGCTAGCCACAACAACGCCAATGGTTGAGCTTCACTATTGTTTGCAAGGAACGAGGGTTATTCATGTCGAACGAAATCAGTACGAATTTGTTCCCGGGACGTGTGCGCTTCAACTCATCGACGAAGGGAAAGCGCTGTTTGAATTTACCGGAAATCAGCCTTATCAGGCACTATCAGTCGGGATTCCCGTTTCGACCTTCCATCATTACATGGAGGATATCTCGGGTGCCAGGCATCTTCATTTTTCCAGCCTTCTCGGGAGAAAGCCTTTCCGCCTTTTTGATGAGCCCATCGATCCCGCGTCTGCCGTAATTATTAAACGCTTGTCTCAGTCTGTGCAAACAGGCAGCATGAAGAACCTGGAGCTGGAGTGCAATGTGCTGGAGCTCCTGTCATCGGCCTTTCAGTCATTTCTTACCGAGCCGAAGACTCCGAGACTATCTAGCATTGAAAGGCAAAAAATACAGCGGGCGCGCGATATTATGTTGGAACGAATGGCGAATCCCCCCTCGCTGGTCGAACTGTCCCGTATGATTGGCCTGAACGATAACAAATTAAAAGTTGGCTTTAAAGAACTATACGGAACGACCGTATTTGGTTATTTGAGGGAAAAACGACTGGAAAAAGCCTTTCTCCTTTTGCAGCAAGGAGACTTGAATGTGACTGAAACGTCGCTTTCGGTAGGCTACTCCAACCCCAGTTACTTTACTGAGGCATTTCGGGAAAAGTACGGCGTAAATCCCGGAAACCTGCTTAGACGTTCATTTTGATTTGTAGCATGGAATTCATGAACAATTGTTTTATGGAAAGGCTGTTCTTCGGAGCAGTCTTTTTGTTTTGGATCGATGGCTCCCTGTAACCGCGAAAATACTCCGTCTACTGGTAGAGAAGGAATCGATTCGACTGTACGCTAAGGATTATGGAGTTTGTTTAAATACAATAAAACTCGAAAGGTCGAGGGAGAGCTATGACAAATAAAAAGGGGATAGCCAGACTGCTGGAAATCGCCGGAGAGAAGCGCGGACTGATGATCGTCTCCGGCCTGTTATCTTCGCTTAGTGCCATTTGTATGCTGGTGCCTTACGCTTCCGTCTATTTCATTTTGAAAGAGTTGTTGGAGCACGCGGCGTCCCCGGCTTTGGCTGACGGAGCGAAGATGATCCGCTTTGGCGTTATCGCTTTGCTCGGCTTCGCAGTCGGCTTGATTACGATGTACGCAGGGGGAATGGCTTCGCATATCGCCGCTTTCCGTATTCTTTACGGTCTCAGGATCAAGCTTTCCGGCCATATCGGCAAGCTTCCGCTCGGATGGCTGACCGGCAAATCGACGGGAGCCGTCAAGAAAACGCTGGAACAAAGCGTAGAGAAAGTGGAGACGTTCATTGCTCACCAGTTACCTGATCTCGTACATGTTGCCGTGACCACGCTCCTGATGATTGCCGTGATGTTCACGCTGAATGTTTGGCTGGCGATTGCTTGCATCGTGCCGATTGTTCTCGGTTTCGCGGTTCAGATCGCGCTCATAAGCGGGTCGGAGACGAAAGAAAACCTCAAGCGGTGCTATGATTCACTGGAACGGATGAATGCTTCTGCCGTCCAATATGTGCGGGGGATGCCTGCCGTCAAGGTGTTCGGACAAACCGTACAATCTTTTCGCCAGTTTCACCAGGACATGATTCGTTACCGCGACTATGGCGTTAAATTAACGGATCAGTTTCAATACGGATCTTTAATTTTCAAGGTGATTCTTGGCTCGTTAGCCGCGTTTATTCTGCCTGTCGGCGTGTTTTTGTTAAGCCGCGATCCGGGCAGCGTCGCCTTCGCCTCTGTTCTGTTGTTTTTCCTGGTCATGGCACCGGGCATATCCGCCCCGATGTTTAAAATCATGTTCCTGGCCGAAACGATCAGGGATATTAACGAGGGCGTGGAGCGCATCGACCGCATATTGGCGGAGCCGCATGTGCCGGAGCCCGAGCATCCGAGCCGGCCGACTTCATTCGATGTTACATTCGATCACGTCTTTTTTTCGTATGGATCGGAGCATGCGGATACCGATGCGCTTGCGGACATTTCCTTTACCGCCCGCCAAGGGGAAGTGACGGCGCTCGTCGGTCCGTCAGGAGCGGGCAAATCAACCATCGCGAACCTGGTGCCTCGTTTCTGGAATGTGAACACGGGATCGATTCGCATCGGCGATGTGGATATCCGCGAAATAGCGACCCCTGATCTGATGAACACCGTTGCATTCGTGTTTCAGGAATCCTTTTTGTTTTACGACACCGTGTACAACAATATCGCGGTTGGGCGGCCGGACGCGCCGCCGGAAGATGTGTACGCCGCGGCGAAGGCGGCGCAGTGCCATGCATTCATCGAGGACCTTCCGCTTGGGTATGACACGCTGATTGGAGAAGGAGGCGTTTATTTGTCCGGCGGGGAGGAACAGCGGATCGCCGTGGCTAGAGCGATCCTGAAAAACGCCCCCATCCTTGTGCTCGATGAAGCGACGGCGTTTGCCGACCCGGAGAACGAGCATGAGATGCAGCTGGCGTTGAAAACATTGATGAAAAACAAGACGGTCATCGTCATCGCGCATCGCCTGTCCACCATTCGGGATGCAGAACAAATTCTCGTCATGGACAGCGGGAGAATCGTCGAGCGGGGAAGGCATGAAGGGCTCCTCTCGGCGGGCGGCCTGTACGGACGCATGTGGAATTCCTATCGTCAAGCGGCAGCTTGGCATATGGGCAAAGGGGAGGTGGACGCTGAACATGAACATGCTGCGCAGCATTACGGCGGATAATCCGCGCTCGCTCGTCAAACCTGTTTTTTACACGACGATTGCCAACCTGGCGGGGATCATTCCTTTTGCGCTGTTGGTGGAAGCGGCGAGATTGATCTTTAACCCGTTTGTCCATCCCGATATCCCGCTGGATACGGCACGACTCTGGTGGGTGTGCGGTGGGCTGGCGGCTTCGCTCGTTCTCTTGTTTGTCTGCGAAATTCCTGCTTATCGAGCCCAATACCGCGACGCATACGGTGCGGCGGCGAACGGACGGTCTCGGCTGGCCGAGCATTTGCGCAAGCTGTCTCTGGGATACCTGAACAAGCGGGATCCGGGTGATCTGGCCAATATGATAACGGGCGATTTTGCGATGCTGGAGCACGGCATCTCCCATTTGGTTCCGCAGATGATCGGAGCCGTCGTCATGCCGGTTCTGGCCTTGATCGGCCTGTCTTTCCTCGACTGGCGCCTCGCGCTTTCCTTGTTCGCGGCTATGCCTTTGGCCATCCTGCTGGTGTTCTTGACGTCCGGCATCCAGCGCAAACTCGGCTCGCAGCATATGCGGGCCAAGATCGATGCCGGAGGCCGGCTGCAAGAATACTTGAACGGTATCCGGGTGATCAAAGCCTATAACTTGACAGGAGAACGTTTTGTCCGGCTTGAAAGCTCATTCAGGGAATTGATGCGGCAGAGCATCCGCCTCGAAGGGATCGTGGGGCCCATTGTACTGAGCGCGATTGCCTGTATTCGTGGCGGTCTAACCCTGATGGTCATGGCTGGTGTTCATCTGCTGCTCGGCGGAAGCCTGGATGTCATCACATTCGTAGCGTTCCTGATCATCGGAACCCGAATCTTCGATCCGTTGATGACAGCGCTCGCCGGTTATGCGGAGCTTCGCTATCTCGAGCAGGCGGGCGGACGCATCGTGCAGCTTTTGCGGGAGCCGGTCATGCAAGGAGAGCGGCTGCCCCCTGCAAATCATGATGTCGAATTGAAGCAAGTTACGTTTGGCTACATGGATCAGCAGGTTCTCCGGGAGGTGAGCCTAAGCATGCCGGCGGGTTCCTTTACCGCATTGGTCGGCCCTTCGGGCAGCGGCAAAAGTACGATTCTTCGGCTCATTGCCCGTTTTTACGACCCGGATAAGGGAACGGTGATAATGGGCGGGGAGGACATTCGTGCCATGGACCCGGAAGCATTGCTTCACAAAGTATCGATGGTGTTTCAAGATGTGTACCTGTTTCAGGATACGATCGCAGGCAATATCCGGTTCGGCCGAAAGGACGCAACGCGTGAGGAAATCGAGGAAGCAGCGCGGCTTGCTTGTTGTCACGATTTTATCCTGAAGCTGCCACAAGGTTACGACACGATGGTAGGTGAGGGAGGAAGCACATTGTCGGGAGGTGAAAAACAGCGGATTTCCATTGCCAGGGCGATGCTGAAAAATGCGCCGATCATTCTCCTCGATGAAGCAACGGCTTCTCTGGATCCCGAGAACGAAGCCGAGATTCAAAAAGCAATCGATCGTCTTGTTCGAGGCCGAACCGTCATCGTCGTTGCTCACCGGCTTAAGACCGTGCAGCATGCCGACCGGATTGTTGTAATGGATCATGGGCAGATCGTGGAGCAGGGCCGCCATGATGAATTGCTTTCGTCGAATGGCCTGTATGCCCGGTTATGGAGTCGGCAGCATTCGCCCCAGCAACCAGATATATTCCCTGACCACCGTCCTTAAGCTAACGGGCAGTGATGGTGAGGAAGCACGCGGTTTCTAAATTTATGAATGAGCATGGAGGATGAGCATATGAGGGATTATACCGTGATGTTGAATGATGGCAGAAAACTTGGATGTGCAGAGTATGGTCAAATTGATGGTGAAGCGGTCTTTGTATTCCATGGAACGCCGGGAGCACGCTACCAAATCTACGCTGCCCGGCTGGAATCTATTGCACAAGAAGGCCCAGTTCCGTTGCGAATTTTCGTACCAGAACGACCTGGGTACGGGTTATCGGATGCAAAAGCGGGAAGAACACTGGATGATTGGTGCCAGGATTTTGAAGCTTTGGCTGATGAAATTGGTGTTAAGCGGTTTTCTATTGTCGGGATTTCCGGGGGGGCGCCTTTTGCTCTTGCCTGTACGTATAGAATGCCAACACGCGTTCGGAAAACGGCCGTTATTTGTGGAATGGGTCCTATCGATATCCTTGGTCAAGAGGGGCTCTGTCTCTTTACGGAAGAAAAGGTTTGCCTTCAGGGTCCTGAATTCACCCGGGCATATATAACTAAGCTAGCAAATATGGTCAATGCTAACCCAGACCGCTTCACGGAATATTATATCGATAACCTTCCAGAATTGGATCGAAAATTAATTTCGGACGACCTGGTTCCCGTTCTTAAGCAATCCGGTATCGAAGCAACTCGGCAAGTGGACGGAATGGTAGATGATTATGTGATTTTTGGTCAACCATGGAACATCCCACTACAAAAAATACGCGTGCCCGTTGCGTTCTGGCATAGCGAAGACGATCATGTTGTCCCGATTCGCTATGCGGATTACCTAGCATCTATCATCCCGAACGCGAAACTGAGGCGGATGCAAGACTATGATCACTTTGGGTCGTTTTTAGCCGCACAACCTGAGCTTTATGACTTTTTAACTTTAGACTGATGTGACCTAGCCCTTTATTTCTGCAGAAATAAAGGGCAAAGTCAATTGGCGTATAAGAGGCTTGTTCGATTCTAGGGTCTTCCAAATTGAATGAGAGGAGGTATTCAGTCATTAACCATAACATCCCATGCTACACCAAACTTATCCCTAAGATGACCAAAATAATCTCCCCATGGTTGATCTGCAATCGGATATATTATAGTTCCCCCTTCGCTTAATGCCGCAAATAAGCGGTCAGCTTCTTCCCGGGATTTTGGATTGAGACTTATGGTTACATTCGGGATCAAATCCCAGTGCATGGGCTCCTTAGTATCGCTTGCCATTAATATACTTTCACCTAAATCTAGACCCATATTTAAAATAAGATTTTTGTCTTCATCCGGTAATTCTTTGTCACTTATATCCTGATAGCGTACAATTGGTCCTGCCAAATCAACCTTCAACGCATCTTTATAAAAGAACATAGCTTCTTCAGCTTGACCATTAAATTTCAAATACACGTTTAACTTTATCATCGAACATCCCCCCTTCTTTTCAATCCCTTTAATCATAGCGTTTAAAATACCCGCATGTTTCTTCTCGATTGCTGAAGTATCCTTTCTTTATTCCCTCCACACTCATTTTCATGCAAACCAATAGATTTGCCCGCCGGCCAGCGGCACCTATAATGTCAACAAACTAATCTTCACATCCACCGGAAACGAATCGAAGCCGTTTGAGCACGCAGCGCTTATCCAGTGAGCCATACTCGGAATCCTGCGAATATGGAAGGAAGCTATACCCGCATAGCTCATAATAAAAAAGGCCTTGTATCCTAATTGATAGGGTACAAGACCAGAGTTGAAGCTTGATATCACTTACTTTCTCCCAGCGAGTTTCGTTGTAATTGCGGAATCAAGGCAAAGGCGAACGTGAATATCGGACTTAACCATAGGAATGCAGCGAACGGGGTATATTCTAGTACCGGAACGCCAAGGGTGGCAGCGAAGAAAGCTCCGCTGACGCCCCATGGAATCAGAGGGTTGACAAGGGTTCCGCAATCCTCCAAGGTTCGTGACAGGGTTTTGGCCGGTATTTGTCTGCGGGTATACTCATCCTTAAACATTTGGCCCGGCAGCAGGATGGATAAATACTGCTCCCCTGTCATGCCGTTAACGGCGATCGATGATGCGCCCGTCATAAGAACAATGCTGCTGCGCCGTTTCAGCGGCTCAATCCATTTACGGAACAAGGCTTCGATGACTCCGCAGTGCTGCAGCAAGCCGCCTAATGATAAGGCGATCAGGATCAGGGACACCGACCCCATCATCGATTGCAGGCCGCCACGATTCACGATCTGAGCTACAGTCTCATTCACGATGCTACTCTTGTAACCGCCCTGCATCACGCTAAACCAGCTGCTTATCGTGGTTTGCTGTTGAACGAATGCCGTTATCAACAGTCCGGTAACGATGCCTGCTATTAATGTGGGAAGGATCGGTATACGCTTTGCCGAGCATACAATGACCGCAAGGGGTGATAGCAGCGTTAACCAGTGAAGATGAAACCCGTCTTGCAGCGACTCCTTGATGGGCTGAATAGAGCTCAAATCCATAGACCCGGTCGTCGGGATCAGAAGAAATAATATCGTTGTGATGATTAACGCAGGTACCGTGGTATACATCATATTACGAATATGGGTGAACAAAGAGATGCCGGCCACGGCAGGCGCAAAATTCGTCGTATCGGACAGCGGAGACATTTTATCCCCGAAACAGGCACCCGAGACGATGGCCCCCGCTGCCAGAGGAAGCGAAATTCCCGTCGTCATGGCAATTCCCATCAAGGCGACGCCGACCGTGCTGACCGTGGTAAACGAGCTGCCGGTGAACATCGATACAATGATCGTCACATATAACGCGCTCACTGCAAAATAATGCGGTTCGATATAATCCAAGCCGTAATACAGTATGGTCGGCACGGTTCCGCTCATCATCCACACGGCAATTAATATGCCAATAAGCGAAAGGATCAAGATCGGCATAATCGCGGATTGAATGCCTTGTATGATAGAGGATTCAAGCTTCTTCCAGGAGAATCCGTATAGGCGTAATATGGCGGCAGTGCCGATCGTTGCGCCCAGAAGCGGGATATGAGGCTCCGCCTTGAATATAAAGATCGAAACAAACAGAAATGCTAGAATGAAAGCGATAAGAATGATGCTTTGTACAAAACCAAGCTGTCGTTCCATGATGCTGGAGCTCCTTATACATGAGGTTAGCGGCTTGAAGACATGGATCCCCATCCGCTCTTTTTTGCTTTTTCACTTTTGTGCTTTTTGGCTTTTTTGCATTGAAGCACGTAGGTACTATAAACGATAAGATGAGATCGAGTCAATGTTATAAAAATACAATCCATAAGAAAAAGCCAAGTTTCCCAGCTGTACTGAGAAACTTGGCTTTTCTGCTCTGGCATACTACACCTGGAATCCGAACCCATTCCAATGAATCTTCTCTTCGACCGGCAGTCTTACGGAAGGCCGAGCCGGCTCTGCTGCCTTGCCGATGGCAACGAGCATGACCGGCACGTACCGGTCAGGAATCGCGAAGGCCTCGATCAGTTTGTCCGGATTAAAGCCGCTCATCGGGCAAGAGTCCAGTCCCATCGCTTTTGCGGCAAGCATCAGCTGCATGGCGGCAAGCGAGGCATTGGAGAAGGCCTGATCCCGCGCCCAGTTAGGTTTGTTCGTATAGGCTCCCTGGATTTGCAGGATCAGATTTGCCTTTATCTCCGGAGATAACCGACCTGCCTGCACATCCGCTTCGAATATGCTCTCCGCATTCCGGTCGGCTTGCAAATCTCCGAGGATCGCCACGGTCGCCGATGCTTCGACGACCTGCTGTTGTCCGTTCGCAATACCAAGGAGGATGTCCTTGCTCGCTTGATCCGTCACGACGAGGAAATGCCAATGCTGCAGATTCCAGGCGGAAGGTGCTTGCGAAGCGATTCGGAGCAGTTCTTTGATTTCGTCTTCGCTCATCCGATAAGTGCGGTCATAACGCTTTACGGCATGCCTTTCTTTTGCTACGGTCAAAAAATCCTGCTTGCTATCGAGGTTTACGTTCATTTTCGATACACTCCCTTTATTTAAGTATGGGTCAAACAACATTATCCTTCGGCATGCTTCGTTCCGTATCCCGGAGCACTGCTGCCGCTTTGGGCTTTGGTCTCACATTCGTTCCAATGACGCCCGCGACAATGAGTACCGAACCGATAAGATGATAGACGGTCACGGCCTCTCCGAGTAAAAACGCTCCGGCTGCGATGGAGATGACGGTGGACAGATTGGAAAATACGCTGATCTTCGAAGCCTCGAGCTTGGAGAGCGCATAGCTGGACGAGAAGGCCGTTACCAGCGATGCCAGAATGCCGAGATACAAGATAGCCCAGATAAAATCCGGATTGGCCAGCGGTGTGAAGATTTGATTCATCGTTCCGTTGGCCGCATGATCCAACAGCGACGCCAGCCAAAAGGTCACGCACCCGATCGTCATCATAAAGCTGGTCACTTCGGGCGGCGTGAACGTACGCAGCAGGAAGCGCGATAGTACGGTATACCCTGCGGATACGAGACAAGAGAGGAACAGCAGCAGCATTCCGGCCGCATTCGTAAGATCCATGCTTGAGCCTTGCATGACAAAGATCAGCACCACCCCGAATACGGACAGCAGAATGGAGAGCTTTTGCCGCAGCGTCGTGGACTCCTTCAGAAAAAATCCCGCGAGCATGGCGGTAAGGATCGGCGTGACGGCAAAAATGATGCCGCCTTCGGCAGAGGATGCATGCTTCAGACCGAACGCCTGCAAGGTGAAGAACCCCAGCGGATACATCAAAGCCAACAGAAGCAGCCTCGGCCATGGCTTGCCCTTGAGCGAAAGGCGAAATACGCCTGTAGCAACCAGAATCACAATTGCCGCGAAGGACAAGGTGAAGCGAAGCGCCAAGGTGTCGATGGCGCTTGCGTACGCCAGAGCGACTTTCGTATACATAAAAGATAACCCGATGATGGATGCATAGATGAGAACGGCTAAATACGCAAAGGCGCGATCTCGTCGCGACTTGTTGGATCGCATGGATGACATGGATAAAACCTCCTATTAGCGAATGGTTGATGAAGCTTGCAATTGAAATCGTAAGGGATTCCTGATCATGCCACAATGCGAAAAATCCCTAACTGTATCGGTACAGTTAGGGCCAGCTGTTATGGTGTGGGGGCGCTTTTTTCGGTATAGTATGGTTTAAGAAGAAACTCGGACTGATCTAAGGGCGTGGGGAGCGAGGCAAATCATGAACAAATATTCGGTGATCCTGGCGGATATCGAACAAAAGCATGCTGCTGGCGAGCTGCGACCGGGACAGAAGCTGCCATCCGTACGTCAAGCGGCCGAAATTTACGGCTGCAGTATCAGCACGGTAATCCGGGCCTATGCGGAGCTGGAGAAGCGCCACTTCATCTACTCGATTCCGCAGAGCGGTTATTATGTGGTGCAGGATGAAGAGAGAGAAACCGATATGAATCACGGGATCATTGATTTTGCCTCTTCTTCACCCGATTTGAATGTGTTTCCTTACCGGGATTTCCAACATTGCTTGAACAAGGCAATCGACACGTATAAATACCATCTGTTTACCTATGGGGATCCGGAAGGTCTGGGGGCTTTGCGCGAAACGCTCGTGAAGCACCTGGCTGCGGACCAGGTGTTTGCCAAGGCCGGGCAGATTGTGGTAACCTCAGGCATCCAGCAGGCGCTTCACACGTTAGCGGAGATGCCGTTCCCGAGCGGCAAGCCGGCCATCCTGGTGGAGCAGCCGAGTTATAATAAGTTTTTGGATTTTCTTGAGGCAGAAGGGTTGCCGGTGAAGACCATCGCCCGCACCGCGGACGGCATCGATCTGCAGCAGCTGGAGGAGATATTCCGCAGCGGCGATATTAAATGCTTCTACACTATGTCAAGGCATCATAACCCGCTTGGCACATCATATAGCGACAGGGAGAAGAAGGCGATTGCCCGTATGGCCGCCAAGCACGACGTGTATGTGATCGAAGACGACTACATGGCGGATTTGGGTGATCGGCGCGGGTTTGACCCGATTTTTGCGTATGACCGGAGCGGGTATGTGGTGTATTTGAAAAGCTTCTCGAAAATCATTTTTCCGGGACTGCGGATCGGCGCCGTGGTGCTGCCTGAGTCGCTTGCAGCCAGCTTTCACAAAGCAAACCAGCTAAACGGTGCTGCACTTCTCTCTCAGGCGGCGCTGGATATCTACATGAAGAATGGTATGTATGATAGGCACCGGGATAAGATCCATCGGCAGTATGAATCGAGGATGAGGACCTTACACGATGCGGTGAACAGGTATAACGAACCGGGACTGCTCGAAGTGGCGGAAGTCCGATCAGGCATATATACGCAGTTCAAAATGCCGCAGGCGGTCAATCTGGAGCGGGTGGTGGAACGACTGCAGAAACGGGGCGT
Source organism: Paenibacillus sp. FSL M8-0142 (assembly GCF_038597315.1). Taxonomy (NCBI): domain Bacteria; kingdom Bacillati; phylum Bacillota; class Bacilli; order Caryophanales; family Paenibacillaceae; genus Paenibacillus; species Paenibacillus sp. FSL M8-0142. Next base: position 5,633,532 of record NZ_CP152008.1, on the reverse strand, counting down.
GCTCGTGTTGAGCGGGAAGCTGTTTTACCTGCCCGACTATCGGCAGAGGGAGAAGTTTTTGCGAATCAGCATCTCCCGCGCCCGTCCGGAGCAGATTCATGAGGGCGTGCAAGCCGTGATTGAGGAAGTCAAGCGGGGAATGAATGTGTGAGGCAATCGAATTTTGCGAAAATAATGGTAAGTAAATACAACTAAAATAAAGACGGGAGGTCCCACGATGAATTTTGAAACGGTGATGCAGGAGCTTGAAGCGCTCGGCAAGGAACGGCTCAAGAAAATGTACATGTCTAATGGAGCGCGCGAACCGCTGTTCGGCGTGGCGACAGGCGCGATGAAGCCCATGGCCAAGCAAATCAAAATCAATCAGCCTTTGGCCGAGGAGCTTTACGCTACAGGAAATTACGACGCCATGTACTTTGCCGGCATCATTGCCGATCCGAAAGCGATGACCGCGGCGGATTATGAGCGCTGGATCGAGGGGGCGTATTTCTATATGCTGTCCGATTACGTGGTTGCGGTCACCCTGGCGGAAGCCGATATTGCGCAAGAGGTTGCCGATCAATGGATCGCAAGCGGCGATGAGCTGCGAATGTCAGCAGGATGGAGCTGTTATTGCTGGCTCTTGGGCAGCCGGCCGGACGCCCAGTTTGACGAAAGCAAACTCGCGAGCATGCTGGAGAGGGTGGAACAGACGATTCACGAATCTCCCGAACGCACGAAAGCCTCGATGAATAACTTTATGTACACCGTTGGGGTATCCTATCTGCCGCTCCACGATAAGGCAGTCGAGACTGCTAAGGCCGTAGGCCCGGTTGAAATTAAACGGGATAACAAAAAGAGCAGCATCGTTAACGCCTCCGAAAGCATTCAGAAGGCGGTTGACAAAAATCAGCTTGGTTTCAAACGCAAATATGTAAGATGTTAAACCGTCCGGGGTGGACGAGCCTCAGAGCGAAAAGTCCGTTCGGACATCGCGGCGGGCGAAATTGCAAAACGGCATGCAGGACTGAAAGTCAGTCATTTGCACGCCGTTTTTTATGCGAGGATTTTGCAACATCCTGTTACGCATCAGATATTAGAAGTTCATATAAATAAATTCCTGCGTTTCTCCGGAAAAAAAGATAATACCAAGCACGACGGCGATCAGGACGACGGCTCCGCCGAGCGCCAGGCCGACCATGATCAGCGCCCGTACGACACGATCCGTAAGGCTGCGGGCTTTCGCTTCCGCCGATGCGTTATGGGGCTGCAATTCCATAATTGTTCATCCTCGTATACAAGATTTCGCCAAACCGGTGACTCCCTTGGTCGATCAGATGAGCCGGGTCGCGATAATATTCATGCGGAATGGTGTTGATCGGTTCTTGATTAAATTCGATAAAGGGGTAGCCTCTTGATTCTACCAGCTTCTGATAGGCGCCCATCGCTTCCGTATACTCGCTCCAATGGAACAGCTTCTTGTCAGCGATATGCTCTTTATCGAGCGGAGCGGAATAGAATACGGCTTGCTTCTGATGCTCCTCCAGCAGATCAAGCGTTTGTTCGATCATGAATAACCCGAAGCTGTGATCTGGATCGAAAGGCTTATTCCAGCGATAGAGCTCTTCGTAGTGCTGGTCGATGCCTTCCTGCTGAGCGTCATTCATGTTGTCATAAGCGGTATACATCGGCGTATAGCTTTCTTCGATCCCTTTTCTTTCATTTTCGTTCTTTTGAACCTCCTGGCGGATTTTCTCCATCGGCGTACGGGTCTTGAACAGACGGTAGCTGATCGCGTCGCGGTCATGATAGAGGGTCCATTGATTCAGGAGGCGGGACGTCACCCAATTGTGGGCATTACTCGGAAGCGACTCGCGGTTTTTGTCCGGGAAATCAGCAAGCCAGCTGCGCGGGATCGGCTGTCCCAGCTTCTCCACCAGCGACGGGTAGACAACAACGTTCGGCTCGTTATCCGACACGACGACGATCCCATAGTTGATCTCAAAGACAACATAATCAACCTTATCGATCATGGAGGCGAGCAGCGCGTAGGTCTCCGTAAATCTTCCTCCGGAAATTCCAAGGTTGATCACACGGCTGTCCTTCAAATGAGCCTGAAGGACGCCGGCCGAGGTATTCTCCCCTTTTCTTACGGTCGTGCCGAAGAGCGTGGAGGGTCCGAACATGCCGATCACCCTGGTGCCGTCATCCAGGTGCTTCTTCAAATATTCGACCCATAACGGCGTATAGACAATGGCATCATAGGTCGGAACGCGCAGCTCTTTCTCCGCGTATGTCACGACTTCCTGTCTCATTTCTTCGACCGCTTGATTCGCCCGAATGCTCAATCCGAGCAATCCGATCAAGGCAAAGGAGATCATCATGACAAATACGGTTTTATTCAGAATGAATTTAGGCAAGACAGCTTACACTTCCATTTCCATCCATATTCATATTCGAGTATCGACAACTTATCGCATGCCAAGCAGCCGGAGCATTAAATCCCATCCGTCTGCGATCGGCAATATGAAAAATACGCGGCTGATCGTCACCCCGAAGAATGTAAACAATATCGCGACCGTGACGGTTGCCGGCTTCAGCCATTTCGGAACGGGCTTTAAAGCAGGCTTCAGCTTCTTTACATAAAAGCGGTGCACGCACAACATCACGCCGTGGAACATGCCCCAGACCACGAAATTCCAGGCGGCTCCGTGCCAGAGACCGGAGACGGTCATCGTGGCCATCAGGTTGAAGTAAACCCGGGGAGCAGAGACGCGGCTTCCCCCGAGGGGAAAATACACATAGCGGGTCAGCCATGAACCGAGCGAGATATGCCAGCGGTTCCAGAACTCGGCGATGCTGCGGGCCAGATAAGGGAAGCGGAAGTTCTCCGGGAGGACGATGCCGAACAAGCGGGCGGTCCCGATGGCAATGTCCGAATAGCCGGAAAAGTCAAAATAGATGACGAACGTATAGGCGATCAGCGAAATCCAGAGTCCTCCGGTATCTGTCCCGGCGATGCCGGACGCCGAATAGACAGGCTGCGCCAGGATATCAATCGATCCGGCGAGGACGAGCTTTTTGAACAGGCCGATCCCGATCCGTATGACGCCGGTCAGCAAGTGGTCCACGTGAAATCTCGCTGTTAGCTGTGAATGAAACGTTTGAAATTGCTTAATGGGGCCAGCCACCATCGTCGGGAAGAAGAAAATGAACGACAACAGACCCTCCGGCCGATGCCCCGGCAGCGTTCCGCGTTTGCGTTCAACCAAGTAATGAATCAGCTCGAACGTAAAGTAGGAAATGCCGAGCGGGAGCACGATCTGCTCTGCCTTAGGCAAGAAGGGCTGATGAATAAAACCGAATAGATTATGTAACGTATCCAGCATCATATTCGTGTACTTGAAATAGCCAAGGACCAGAATGGCGGTAAGGATCCCTGCGGGATAAATCCATCGCCTGCCCCATTTCGCTGCAGATTTCACGACAATAATCGCGATGACAACTTCCGCAAGCAACAGGAACAGGTAAGCACCTGCAAAATTGTAGTAAAAAGCGACACCTGAGGCAAACAGCACCCAAGGTCTGACACGTTGCGGCACGAGGTGGTACGTGACGACAGCCACGAGCACGAACAGCCAGTAAAACCAATCCGTATACATCATAATTTTTCCGTATCCACCATCCAAGCCGTCAAAAATACGTAACTTTATACCCTTGTTCATGTTACACGATCCACAAGTCGAAGCCTATGGAAATTTTATGAACAAGCTTCATATATTGACGAATGATACATTAAAGTGAAAGACTCAGGCTATGAAGGCTTCGTGAGCTAACCGCCACCCGGGTATTTACGGGGGCAGTTAATACGAAGTGCGGCAGCCGTCTTGCCAATTTCCTATCAGAGGCCGTTACATGATGATGCCTTGAGGAAAGCACAGCACATAGAGTAGACGGATCCATTTCAATAAAAGTTGCAACCGGGTATAGGTCAAGAGAATCGTCTACAAAGGTTGTTGTGAAAAAAACCTGCTCTTAAACCGGCAGGTTATGTTTTCGTTACGTATCAAGTATCAAGCAGTCCCAGTTTTTCATGGCTCGGAGAGTACACTTAAAGGCTTATTTCTCCTCCGTACGGCAGCCTTGGAATTCCTCCAAAACCTTGGATTTGTCTCCGTACATCTTATCCAGGTGATCCTCTCCCCAGTAGCATAACAGGTCCAGCGCGGGCTTTAATCCCCAGCCGTAAGGCGTTAGCTCATACTCCACTTTAGGCGGGACCTCGTTATATACCTTCCGTGTCACGATCTCATCCTTTTCCAGGCCTCTGAGCTGGGTGGTCAGCATTTTTTGAGTAATGCCGGGCATTAACCGGCGAAGCTCAGACGTACGTTTCCGCCCTGTCATCAGATGGTAGATGATTAAAGGCTTCCATTTCCCTCCCATGACCTCTAAAGCCGCTTCCACACCGACTTGATATTTCTTTTGAGCACTGTTGTTCACCGGTTCCGTCATCTCTCCATCCTCCAATCCCGTTTATCCATTGCTCAGGCCAAGATTCAAGGGATTCCCCTAGGGAACTTCCGTGTTCCTATGGCACATGTATCTTCCTATAGCACATCAAAGTGCGTACTTCCGGATCATTTTCCTACTGTTTATAATAACAGCAGCCATAGGTCATGGCTACAAATCAGCTGCTGAAGAAAGGTAGTGAAGATATAAGCATGAGAGTACTAACCGTTGTTTCCCACCCAAGAAAAGATTCCTTGACCTTTAAGGTTGCCGATCGTTTCGTACAAGGTCTTGCCGAGGCTGGCCATGACTATGAGATATTGGATTTGCACGGGATTGGTTTTGATCCTGTCCTTAAAGGCGCAGATGAACCCGATTGGTCCGCTTCGGTCCAGACCTTTTCCCCTGAAGTGGAAACGGAAATAAGGCGGCTGAAGGAGCATGATGCGTTGGCATTGATTTTCCCCGTTTGGTGGTGGCATCTGCCGGCAATGCTAAAGGGGTATATTGACCGTGTATGGAACAATGGGTTTGCATACGGTGCGAACAACCTTCATCACCAGCATGCCTTGTGGATTGGTTTGGCAGGCGTTTCGGAAGAACAGATGAACAAACGCAGCTATGGTGAAATGATTACTCACCTGCTGAATGTGGGAATTGCAGGTTATTGCGGTATTTCCAATTCAAAGGTTGAATTCTTATATGAGACTCTGGAATCCGAGCCTGCTCATTACGACATGCTGCTGGACCAAGCTTATCGCTTAGGTTTGAATTATGGCAAGGATCATTAAGCTCAGCAGTTCCTTCTATATGACGTAGAAGGGACTGTTTTTTTATAAATGGAATACCAGCACTGAAGTTGAGTTTTCTGTAATGGGTGTTAATGTTATGGCTAACGATCCGTGGCTTTGTGTGAAATTTTATAAAAAAATGGTTGGGTTCTTTCATCGTTCATCTCGCATGCAGAAGGTAAACTGGAATGTATGAGTGTTAAATTGGTGGACTTGTGGGGAGATGATATAATGCCAAAGACCGAACTGTTGGAAGGTATTTTTAAAGAATCGCAAGAAACGGGAAAAGGATATTTACTTCATCTGGATGTCGATCGATTAATGGCCCCTTGTTACGAGGCGGCCTCATTGGAGCCGAAAAAACCGCGATACGGCGGATGGGAAGAGACACCGATTGCAGGACATTCCATCGGGCACTGGCTGTCCGCAGCCGCAGCCATGATTGATGCAACGAGCGACGAGGAGTTGCTTAAGAAGCTGGTCTATGCAGTTAACGAATTAGCTTATGTGCAGTCGCATGATAAGGATGGTTATGTGAGCGGATTTCCTCGCGATTGCTTCGATATCGTATTTACCGGCGATTTTGAAGTTCACAACTTCAGCCTTGCCGGATCATGGGTGCCTTGGTACAGTCTGCACAAAATTTTTGCAGGGCTGATCGATGCTTACCGATTGACTGGAATCGAGCAGGCGCTTGAGGTCGTGATCCGACTTGCGGACTGGGCCAAAAAGGGAACGGATCGACTGACGGACGAGCAATTCCAACGCATGTTAATCTGCGAGCATGGCGGAATGAATGACACTATGGCTGATCTGTATCGCCTGACGAATAACCACGCATACCTGGAGCTTGCGATCCGGTTCTGTCACCGGGCAATCCTTGAACCACTGGCCCGCGGTGTGGATGAACTTGAAGGAAAGCACGCAAATACGCAAATTCCGAAAGTCATCGGCGCTGCCAAGCTATATGAGATCACAGGCGACGATTTCTATCGGAAGGCCGCAGAATTTTTCTGGAAAGAGGTTACGCGCAACCGCTCCTACATCATCGGAGGCAACAGCATCTTCGAGCACTTCAGGGCTGCGAACCAGGAGAAGCTTGGTGTTGAGACCGCGGAAACCTGTAATACCTACAATATGTTGAAGCTTACAGACCACTTGTTCGGCTGGTCGCAAGATGCGGAATACATGGATTTCTACGAACGGGCCTTATATAATCATATTCTTGCATCACAGGATCCGGATACCGGCATGAAAATGTATTTCGTATCCACGGAGCCGGGCCATTTCAAAGTATATGGAACTGCTGAACATTCGTTCTGGTGCTGTACAGGCACCGGCATGGAGAATCCGGCCCGCTATACGCATGAAATCTATCATGCCACGTCGAATGCGATTTACGTGAATCTGTTCATTGCCTCCAAAGCAACCTTCGACGATCACCAGGTCGTCATCCGACAGGAAACAGAGTTCCCGAAACAATCGCGAACTAGACTCATTATAGAAGAGGCGAAGGCTGCTCATTTCAAACTTCGTATCCGTATTCCGCAATGGACCGCCGGAGCGGTAACGGCCGTGGTGAACGGGAGTGAGATCTATGCCGATGCGGAGCCCGGATATCTCAATATCGAGCGGGATTGGAATGCTGGGGATACGATTGAAGTGACCTTACCCATGGAGCTTCGCTTGTACCATGCCAAAGATGATGCGAAAAAGGTAGGCATCCTGTATGGCCCAATCGTACTTGCGGGTGCGCTGGGCACGGAGGCGTTTCCTGACAGTGATATCGTGGACAATCATACGAAGCTGCATCAGCATCCATTAATTGAGGTTCCGATATTGGTCTCAGATGAGCCGGATATCCGGCAATGGATTAAGCCTGTTGACGGGGAGGCATTGACGTTCGTCACGGAGCCTGTCGGGCAACCCGGCAATTCGCGGGTGAGACTGATCCCTTTCTACGCCCTGCACCATCAGCGATATACGATTTATTGGAATCTACTGACTGAAGAGGAATTCAAGAACTATGAGAATCGCGAGCGGGCTGAGAGGGAACGGTTGAAGGCCATTACGGTGGATGTCGTCCATCCTTATCAACAGCAATCCGAGGTTGATCACCATATGAAATCCGAGCAATCGAGGTCAGGCTATTCCGTTTACGCTCAATGCGGCTACCGAGATGCGATAGGCAGCGGATATTTTAGCTATCAAATGGCGGTTCTGCCTGATCAACCGATGTTGTTGCAGGTGACCTACTTCAGCCGCGAAGGAGCAGCTCATGTTGACGGAAGGCTGATGGAGCGGGATTTTGAAATTTTAATTGATGACCATGTGATTGCACGGCAGAGGCTGGAGGGGACGCAGGGGGAACAGCTCTTTAATGTGTCTTATGAAATCCCCATCCACCTGACGGAAGGAAAACGGAGTGTTGAAGTCAAGTTCGCATCGGCTAATGGGAAATTGGCCGGAGGGGTATACGGCGTTCGAATGATCGACCGAGTTCAAATGGAGAAGTTTGTGACGAAATAGGGAAAGAGTGGTCCGGTCGAGAGCAGGATTTTGGCAAGTAGAATTAAGTTGTCGTTGGGCGATAGCTTCACAGATGGTTGGCTCTGACTGAACAGGCGTCATGATTATAAAACCCTTCCCTTCTGGCGAAGGGTTTTTAATTCGTTTATACTGGTAGAGCCAATTTACTTTCTAGGAGTTGTCTGCCGAGCTATGAATAAGAAAGAAGTCGCACATATACGCAAGCAGTTTAAGATGGATAACGATTTGCTGAATATTGAGGATATTCTCAACGTGTACATTATGAAGGAAACGAACGAAATCTATCACTGGGAGCGGCTGCCGTTTGGTCTGCTGGATCGAGAGAAGCAGGAACTGCATATGGGCAATTTCAAGAAGCTGCTGACCGGTGAGCTGGATCATAAGCTGTTTGAATTGAAGTTTCAGGAGGAGGCAGGGGAACCTACGCGGGTGATGCTTCATCAAGGCTTGTCGACAGGAGATCCGGAAGAATGGCAGGACCTGATGCTGATGCTGGTGGACAAAATGATGGCGGATACCAAGTATGAGCGAGATACGGTGATCACCTTCGTTCGCGGGCAATATTACCGGCCGACCAAGGCCCGGAATGAGGAGGCCGAGGAGAGCGAGAAGGACGAGGTGTTCGGGCACCCGTTCATTCTATGCAGCGTGAATTCCACGGAGAAGCAGCGGAAGACGCTCTTGTTCGATTATGTGGAGAAGGAATTCAAGTACAATGTCATGGTGGACCCGGTTATCAAATTGAGTTCGCCGGAGCAAGGGTTCTTCTACCCCAGCGTGACGGACAATTACTCGGATGTGAACCGCGTTCTGTATTGTACGGGAAAATCCAATTTTCCGGATCAGGATTTCATCGAACAGGTCTTGAATGCCGAGAGGTCCATGACCGCAATGGAGGAGAGGGGCATCTTCGAAGAAATCGTGAAGGAAGTGGCTGGCGAACAGCTGGACTCGGCTACTCTCGCGCAGGTGTATGAGGAGATCAACCATGTCATTGAAAGCCACCAGGAGGAGGAAGAGCCTCCGAAGCTGGATTATAAAGATGTGGAACGCGTGCTGACCGTAAGCGGCGTAGAGAACGTGACGCCGGAAAAAGTAGAACAAGCGTTTCAAACGGTTGTCGACGATACGAATTATGAACTGAAGGCCAGCAGCGTGATGCCGAAATTTTCGTCGAAATCGATTAAGATCGATACCAAGGTAGCCACGATTTCGATCAGCCCGCAGGATTTACGATATGTGAAGCAGGTGAATTACCAAGGGAGACGCTGCATCCTGATTGAGGTCGACGAGGATGCCGTCATCGAAGGGTTTACGCTTAGTACAGAAACGCTATTATAGACTCGTTCATCGTACGCTAGTATATAATAAAGTGGAGTGAGGATGCTGGTAACATCCTCACTCCTGACAACAGCCGCTTTTAAGGGCGGCAGGCTGTACAAGGTTCAGAAATAGGTCGTCACCCTTGCCTGGGGAGTCCTATTTCTTTTTATTTTGGTTCAGTGCTAAGATTAAATATGACCATAATCATGGTATGATTGACCTTCACCCAAGGGTAATCTTTTCAATTAGGAGGAACCATGTCCTGGAGCAAATTGAAGCAACAACTGGAGAGCTTTCTCTCTCCTGCGTTACATGGAAGGGTCGAATACCGGGCAACCAGTTATCGTTACCTGCCAGGCAAACCCGGAATCTGTTATCTTGCCGTAGATAAGAAGAACGTGCTCAATATGAGTGAGACCACGGGTTCCATCCGCTGGTACCAGACAGAGCAGGAAATAAAGAATGATCCGGATCTCCAAATCCCTATCAGCCAGGAGGAAATTGAAGCGATCCGCAAGGAAACCAAGGGGACCGTTCCCGAGGAGCGTCTGCAAGTCATCGCAAGAAACCGAAAAATAACAGAGCTTGCAAAAGAGCTTTTGTCGGCACAGGCCGCATTAAGCAAATCCAATTTTGTGACTACAGCGAATAAGTTCTTATCTACTTCTATAGATGAAAGCTTGGAGAGTAATGATATTTTATTGAATATTCTAGCTTTGGTGGACAGACGAGTCGGCAAAAAGCGCATATTGAACATGGCCGAGAAGATGAAGCTAAAGCATCCCGCTGTGCAGTATTTTTATGAGCTGCGGCGCAGTACGTTGTAAACAAACAGTTTAATAAACACAGCATATCATTTTGGATATCCTTATCGAATTCTGCAACTTCACTGTTTAAGTTGGCTTCCTATGCATTTTCCGCACCTTTTTTGCTATAGCTTCTAGCTATAGCTAGTTATGATTTTTTGGTATGCCTTCTAACCCCGCTCGTCGTGATATGATCATCGTATACAACGAGGGGGGTTATTTACATGACTGATAAGTTTCAGATCGTAGGAAGTTTGTTGCGTCCTGAAGAGCTGCTGAAATATAAAAAGCAAATTGAACATCGTGATGATATCCAGTATCCGTTCTATGAAAATTTTGAAGGGTATGCCGAGTGCGAGACCGAGGCCATCAAAGAGGTCGTGAAGAAGGAAATCGAGCATAACCTGTCGGTTATTACGGACGGCGAATTTTCCAAATCGATGTGGCATCTGGATTTTGTATGGGGCTTTGGCGGAGTCCAGCGTTATATCGCGGACCATGGCTACTTCTTCCGGGATGTGGACGGAACCTCGAAATATGAAACGCGCAAAGATATTGGATTGCGTATTACTGGCAAACTTAGCGGAAAGAATCATCATTTCATCAAGCTGTTCAAACAGCTTCAGGATTTCGCAGGCGATCACCAAACGAAGCTTTGCGTACCGTCTCCTTCCCATATTTTCGGCGAGCTCTCCTGGTCGGATAACATTGGCGGAACGGATGCCGTTTATCAGAACAGACAGGAGCTCAAAGAGGGCCTTGTAAGCGCGTATAAGGAATTCGTGGCGGAATTCGCTGCGGCGGGCGGCACGATCCTGCAATTCGATGATTGCTTATGGGAGCTGTTTGCGGACGACAACCCGAACTCTCCGTTTACCGGGGAGCATATTAACCAAGCGGAAGTACAGGGTCTCGCCACCGAATTTATTGAACTAAACAATACATTGATTGACTACGGTCATAGCCTCGGCTTAAAAATGTGGACACACAACTGCCGCGGGAACTATGATTCCCGGAACATGGGCGGGGGATCTTACGCAAAAATCGCCAACCTGTTCCTGAAGCAATTGAAATATGACCGCTTCTTCCTGGAGTGGGATGATGAGCGTGCGGGTTCGATTGAAGCGCTGGAGGTCTTCAAGGACCGGCCGGAAACGGAGATTGTTCTGGGCCTGCTGTCTTCCAAAACAAATACGCTTGATGATGAAGCCCGCGTCATCCGTCTGCTTGACGAAGCATCCAAAATCATTGACAAGGATCGTCTGCTGCTCTCGCATCAATGCGGCTTTGCATCCTGCGATGGCGGTAACGAGCTAAGCGAAGCCGAGCAATGGGCAAAAATCGATCAAGGTCAAAAGATTGCCGAGCAGTATTGGAATAACTAAATTCGGATAAATATCATGGAGCTAAAAAGGGATGACTCGAAGGACCTTTAATGGGCCGGGAGGCATCTCTTTTTGTTTGCGGCTTGTTGTACGCAGCGAGTTACTGTTTCCCCGTTCACGGGCAGAAGTCCCGAAAATATAGATCATGAATATGGATTGTGCACCTGCTTCCCCATACATTAACTAGGCTGCAATGGCCGATTCCGTAGGCTATGCAGGCCCGAACTGTCGCATCGAACAGGAGAAGCCCTCGCTTATGGAGAAGTTATATGTTTCCAGGAGAGCTTGCGCAAACCGGTTACGAATAAATGGGGATCGGTCATAAGAGCATGAGGGGAGAGGAAATATTGACATATAACCATGATCTGTTGAACAAAGAGCAGCTGCTCAAGGAGCTGGATTTGCTGGGTTACTCGGACAGGATGAAGCGGATGGCGCTTCTGGGGCGCCAGTATAAAGGAGATGCGGATTTTTCCGCGCTGCTCATATCCTTGCTCGAAAGCGGCACCGCCTATGAGGCGCATTTGGCATTGACCGGTGCGGGTGTAGTAAATGATGCACGTGCGGTTTTGTTTGCCCTGAAGCATCCGAAGGCAGGGGTCAGAGGACGGGCGGCCAGATTACTGCCGGAGGTGGTGACAGCTCCGGACTTTTCGGTTGAATCCGAAATCGTGCAGATGTCCTATCATTGCCGTCGTCAACTGCTGCGGAGCATCGTAAATACCCGTCGCCAGGATTGGGCGGAACGGCTGCTGCCGCTCGTGCTTGACCGTTGGGGGGCGCAAGAAGCCTCTTTATTATTAGCCGCGTGCAGCGGAGAGACGGTTCGCAGCAGGCTTCCTGAGCTGGGGTATGCGCTACGCCATTGGCGGCTTGTAACGAAGCGCTATCCCGATCTGGCTGCAGCGTATTTCAAGAATGCTTTGCAGAACGCAACGCATCGGGAAAAGGTCAGCGTATGGTGGACGCTCTCTTCCGCGATTGAGGTACTGAGTGTTTCAAGGCCGGCAGTCGTGTTGGAATGTGCCTTGAAGCTTGGACCGACGGATATGATTCATCCTGTACTCAAGTTGCAATTGGGCATACTGATTCAGGCCAGCCCTGCGGACGTATTCGAGCTGCTGACACGTGAGGATGCGCGTGAACAGCTTTTGAATCAAGGCATTCCGGCAGGAGTTTTGAAGAAGAGAAGATGGTTCACCACAGCGCAGTGGACCACGCTGACGACTTTGCTTGCAGATCGGCCTGAGCATGTTGCCAAGGTGCTGGATACCCTTGCCCCGTCTTGCCGTGTAGCGATGTTTGATGCCGCTTATAAGGAGGATGAGCGGAAGACGCGTATGTTCCCTATGCCGCTGCTGGATGTACTGCCGCATCGGCTGCGCGACAAGGAAGCTGCCCGCATGCTGGGGCTTCGCGATGTTCGCGATCATCGGGATAGCATGCTCGAAACGGCGGCGCGTCGTTTCATTGCGAATGCCAGGGAGAAGCTGGTGCAGGCCGTCCAGGTGTCAAATAGCGATGAGCGTGCTGCGGCCTATGCCCACCTCGTTCGGAGTACGGCGTTATCCCGAAGCGGAATGGATGAGACGCTGCGCTTCCTGACCCGGATCAAGAACGACCAGGATCCGGTGCGCTGGCAAGTGATGGTCGAGCTCTCGAACTGTCCTGCTCCCATGTTTAAGGAAGAGCATGTGAATGATCTGACTGTGCTGGTGGATAGCGTGGTGGAAGCGAGAGACACTTCGTACGGGACAAGGTCGGCCACGGAGAAGCTGGCTTTTGCCCTGCTGCGTGAACATGCACTGGAGCCGAAGAGCGAGCTGTTCAAATTCGCTTTGAGAACGTTCGGAAGATTGACGATGCGTGACGGTCAGTTGGCGCTCTTCTCGATGGATTGGGAGAGCATACCAAGCTCTGCGCTGGAAGCGTTGTTCGATGAGATTTACGCCTTTGGCGTAGAAGCGAACAAGCGCGAAAACGTGAGTGTGGTCCTGCGAATGGCTAATTTGTTCGGGAAAGCCGTGGATCGATTGCCGAAGCTGCAGCTTCTGCTGGAAGAGCTGCTGGATTCCAAAACGGTATCGCCGCAGGCGGTCCATTATTGGCTGGCACCGTACAGAACGCGGGATGAGAGAGTTAGAGAACTGCTGGACAGAGACCCATCCTTCATCTCATTCCACGACGTATTCATGCATCTGCATCTGAAGCGTCAGGAGTGGCTGGACCCGTTCATCTCGGGGCAAATCATCCAAGGCAAGCATTTATCGGGAAAAACGATTTATGTCGTGCCCGCCCACAATGGGTTTCACCGGTGGCTGCCGCGTCAGCAAAAGGCATTAGCCTCCCTCTTGGAGCGGGTGGCATTGGATGCCAAACGAAGCTTCCATGAACGTGCAGCGGCGATGCGAAGCTTGGCCGTTATGCCGGATTATCGCTCTAATCAATTCGAGGTTCTGCTGCAGGACCAAGAAGTGCATGTCGTCGAGGCAGCGCTTCACGCCTATTCGTTAGAGGAAGAGCCGGAGAAGGCACTTCCTGTATTGCTGGGCAACCTGGATGGAGACCGTGCCCGGGTCGCCATGTACTCGATCCCCAGATGCATGCGCAGGGTGAGCCCGATGATGTTAACGTCGACGCTGTCGGACCTGCTGAGCCGGGAGAAGTTGAAGATCACGGTCAGAAAAGAGGTCATCCGGCTCCTTGGGGCTCATAAAAGCAGTGAGAGCATGGCGCTTCTCATCCGTGAATACGAAAAACCGAATGTGCACAAAGACGTGATGATCGCCATCGGGCATGCTGCCAGACAATGGCTTGATAATGAACGCAGCTGGTCCATGATGCGTGCCATGGCTGCTTCGCCGCAGCGTGATATCGCAAGAAGCCTGCTTAACCAGTACCCTGGCGGACTTCCGGTGGAGGCTCGGCCAAGGTATTTGCAATTGATTACGGAGATCGCAGGACATCCCGATGCTGTGGTGGCAAGAGAGGCTTTCCAGGCGATGAGCTATTGGGTGAATGGAAGCGAGGAGAAGGTGGCGGCTAGCACCGGCAGAGCGATTCTTGATATGGAGGACAACGCCAGATGGAAGGCGGCGATGGATACGCTCGTGGTGGCATGCCGTGACGGCAAGGTAAACGATCGGGTCATCAGCGTTTGCACACAGCTTGCCGGCATGGAGACGAGGGCGGAATGGAATGCTGCGCCGGAGAGAGACCTTCCTCAGCGGCAGCGTCTGGCGGCGTTGATCGACAAGCTGACCTCGTTGCCTCTCAATGCAAGGCGGGTGCTCATTCCTTTATATACGGGCCTGATCGATGCTCTTAAATCCCAAGAAACCCTGAAACCCGCCGTGATCAAGTTATATTTGGCGATGGTGGAATGGAGCGAGGCGGATCAGGCGGCCCTGCATTTGGACCCTGTGATTCAGGTCGTTGACACGCATCCGTATCTGCTGGATCACGTTTACAGACAGATCGCTCAGGCAGCCAATGCCAGCAAGGCGTATTGGAGCCCGGAGGCGATGCTGGATCTGGTGGATCATTTGAGAGATCGGCAGTCGTTTGCGGCCCAATATTTCGGTCTTTCTTTGATGCAGGTTGCGGGGGCAGCCTTATTGTGGAACCAGGCGTGTACCGACCGTTTGAGAGCGTACCGGAAGCATGAACATGAGGCGATCCGTCTGGCTGCGTTGGATATTTGGACCGTGCGTGAATAGAGGTGAGCGAAAGCGATGCTATATTTAAGGAACTTCAAACTCTCTTCCACCATTTCCAGCAATCCCAATATATATCCCGATCATGTGTTCAGGCACATCGCAGGGGAAGTTCTGCTGTTTGATCGAATCACAGTGTTATATGGCAGTAATGGCTCAGGCAAATCCACCTTGCTGAATTTAATCGCTAACAAATTGAACATCGCGGGCGCTGAGCGAATGACGAGTTATGGTCACAACGCGTACGCACAGCGGTTTATCGAGGAAAGCAGCTATGAGCTCGGGCATGATGATCAGGAGCATCCCGTATATAAGCTTCCCGAAGGGAGCCGGTACATTAAGTCAGAGGATATATTGTACGAAGTCAAGAAAATACAGCAGGAAAACGTGCTCCGCGAAGGGCTGCTGCATGAGCAGCTCGTAAAGGGAAAGAGCAAGCAAGAGGTAGAGGAGCTGGAGCAGTCGTATGAGTTCAAAAAGAAGGTGGATATCATTCAATTCGCTCAGGAGAAATACTCGAACGGGGAGACGTCGATGCAGTTTTTTGAGGAGCATTTGCTACCCGGTAAACTGTATTTACTGGATGAACCGGAAACATCGCTCTCTCCGGCGAATCAAATCAAGCTGGCCGAGCAGATGAATGATCTGGCGCGTTATTTTGACAGTCAATTTATTATCGCTACACACTCTCCCTTTGTTCTGGGTACGCTTCATGCGAAGATCTACAATCTCGATGCCCAGATTTTGCACACGGCAGAATGGTTTGAACTGGACAATGTACAATTCTTTTACCGATTTTTTCATAAGCATCAAAGATTGTTTGAATGAATAGGTTTGAGTTTCCAGAAGAGGTATCCTTCGAGTTGGGATATCTCTTTTTGGTATGGGAATTTTTATCTACCTTGGTGCATTGTCCTGCTTAAATCATTGAACGTATAAAGATTCGAAGACAATTCGGCTGGGCAATTAAATCAATTGATTTTTATGCAGAAAGTTGTATAATCTACTTAATTAACGTTAATTAAACTGGGAAAAAGGGGATGAACATGACCAGAACGAAGCTGAAAGAAGCTGCGCTGAGGTTATTCGGACAGAAGGGCTACGACGGAACGGCATTATCGGAAATCGCGAAGGAGGTTGGTGTCAAAACCCCGGCAATCTACGCTTTTTTCGAGAGCAAGGAAGATCTGTTCATGACGGTCTTCGAAGAATCGATGAGCGCCTACAACGAATATATCCAAGCGATGGCGGAAACCAGCAAAGGAATGAGCACGGAGAAAAAATTGCATGCGCTGCTGCTTCGTCAATACGATTTTCACCGGGACAAGCGGGAGCTTGCCGTATTTGCCTTCCGGTACTTAATTTTCCCGCCGGATTTCTTGCAAGATCGGATGCACGAGGCGTTTGGGCGGTTCGATACGCTTCTGAGCAGCATTATCGGCGAGATTATGCAGGAAGGTCTGGATCGCGGCGAACTGGCCGTCATCCCGATGGAGACGCTGGTGGATTCGTACCTTACCTTGATGGACGGGCTGGGCATGCAATATTACTACTATAAATCGCCGGAGCTGTTTGAACGGAAGCTGAAACATGCCTTTGAGATGTTCTGGAGATCCGTCAAAGCTTAGGCAATCAACAAGATGGTACAGAAAGCAGAGGGTGGGAGCATGAGCAACGATACGAAAATAGAAGATTACGAACGGGAGCCCGTACCCCAGCATTTGAGGAAATCATGGCTCTCGATGGCATTCGTCTGGATTGCGATCGGCATTGACCTGTCCGCGATGTTCTTGGGGGCGCAGCTCGGCGCGGGCATGAGCATCGGCGACTCGTTTACGGCGGTCATCGTCGGTTCGGCCATTTTGGGCTTGATCGGGGCTGTCTGCGCTTATGTAGGAGCCAAAACGGGCCTGTCCACGGCCATGATCAGCCGGTTTCTGTTCGGGAACCAAGGGGCGCTGATCGTCTCGGTCATTCTCGGCATTTCATCGCTGGGCTGGTTCGGCGTTCAGGTCGGCTTCTTCGCTTCCAACTTCCAGACGGCGTTAAGCGAGCTGTGGGGTTGGCATTGGTCGCTCTGGGCGCTGTCGATTATTGGCGGACTTCTCATGATGTCCACGGCGATCTGGGGCTATAGGGCGATTGAGAAACTAAGTGTCTGGTCGGTACCGCTGCTCGTCGTGTTTATCATTATCGCGCTGGTCATGGCGCTTAACGGGGAAGGCGGAAGCACCGTCTGGTTACCGTTCGAGGGCGAGGCCCTGCCGATGGGGACGGCGATCTCGCTGGTCATCGGCATCTTTATTCTTGGAACGGCGCTGTCCCCTGACATCGCGCGCTGGGCCAAAACGCCAAAGCATGCGGTTACCGCCGCGTTCATCGGTTTCTTTGTCGGCAACAGCTTCATGACCATCATCGCGATCTTCCTGTCGCGTGCGATGGACTCCGACGATCTGACGGGCATTCTGCTGACGCTCGGACTCGGAATTCCGGCGATTATCGTGCTGACGCTGGCACAATGGACGACCAACACGAACAATTTATATTCCGCGGGACTGGGTTTCTCCGTCGTATTCAAACGGGTGCCTAAATCCGTGATCACGATCATTGCAGGTTTAATTGCGACGGCGCTTGCTTGCTTCGGTATTTATGACCGTTTCATGACGTTCCTGACGTACATTACGATGCTTGTCGCACCGCTGGGCGGCATTTACACGGCTGAGTATTTGTTGGTGAACAAAACGAGATTCTCGTTTGACGGGCTGGACAGCAATCGGAGCTGGATCCCCCGCTCCATCGTCGTATGGGTCATCGCCACGTTCTTCGGGTTCATGACAACGATGGCCCCGGATGGGCTCGGATGGTTCCAGTTAACGCAGGTTCCGGCGCTGGACAGCTTCCTGATGGCATTTATCGTACAAGCAATCATTGGCAAATGGGTCGTAAAGAAGGGATGAAAGCATGAACAAGGCAACCAGATTAACAACATTGGATGAACAGTCAATCGAATATATCGCGATCGGCGCTGCGGTGCTTGGCACGGGCGGCGGCGGAGATCCTCATGTCGGAAAACTGATGGCCATGGAGGCGATCCGCGAGCTTGGCCCGGTTCGAATTGTCCAGCTCGAAGAGCTGGACGATGAAGGGCTTATCGTGCCGGTATCGATGATCGGAGCACCGACGGTGATGCTGGAGAAAATCCCTTCGGCAGACCAGCTGACCAAGCCGCTGGATCTGATGGAGAGAGAGCTCGGCCGCAAGGTGGATGCCGTCATGCCGATCGAGGTCGGCGGCGGCAACTCGCTCGTTCCGGTCATTGCGGCGGCACGGCGCGGAATTCCGCTTGTCGATGCCGATGCGATGGGGCGCGCGTTTCCCGAATCGCAGATGGTGACGTTCCATCTGGAAGGTATCCCGTGCAGCCCGGTGGCGATGGCGGACGAGCGCGGCAACAGCGCGCTGATGCATACGATTGACGGCGTGTGGGAGGAACGGCTGGCGCGTGCGCTGACGGTGGAGATGGGGGGCTCTGCCTCCATCTGCGATTATCCGGTATCCGGCGCGCAGGCGAAGCGAAGCGCGATCGGCGGCACGCTGACGCTCGCCTATGAGATCGGGCGGACGCTGTTCGAAGCGAAGCAGGAGAAGCTGAACCCTGTGCGGGAGCTGCTCAGGAGGCTGAACGGCCATGCACTGTTCCATGGGAAGGCCGTGGATACCCGTCGCCGCATGGACGGCGGCTTTACGCGCGGCGAAGCGGTATTTGAAGGCACCGGCGAGAACAAGGGAGAAACGATGCGGTTGTTTTTCCAGAATGAGTTCCTGCTCGCCACCGTTGACGATCAACCGCTTGCCATTACGCCTGATCTGATTACGCTGCTGGATCAGGATACGGGCATGCCGGTGACGACGGAGAACTTGAAGTATGGTGCCCGGGTGACGGCAGCAGGTTTGCCGTGCGATGACAAATGGCGCACGCCGAAGGGCATCGAGACGGCCGGGCCGAGATATTTCGGTTATGACTTTGATTATGTGCCGATCGAGACGTTGGCTTCGAAAGGAGGTGCGGCGAAATGACCGAGACTACAACATCTAATGCAAACCGGATTTACCGCATCGGCATTGATGTGGGTGGAACGAATACAGACGCCGCCCTGCTGGATTCCGACTTGCGCTGCGTGCACAAGGTAAAGGTCCATACGACGGCCGACGTGAACGAAGGCATTGTGGAGGCCGTTCGCCTGCTGCTGCAAGAAAGCGGCGTAAATGGCTCGGACATTCGCTATGCGATGCTCGGCACCACGCATTGCACCAATGCCATCGTGGAGCGCAAGCATCTCGGCCGGGTAGGGCTGATACGTATCGGCGCTCCGGCAACGACGGCCGTTCCGCCGCTTGCCGGCTGGGACGAATCGCTGCGCGCTGCGGTGGGGCCGCATAGCTATATCGCCTCCGGCGGCTATGAGTATGACGGCCGCAAGATCGCCAGCCTGGACGAGAAGGAGATCGCCGAGCTGTGCCGCCGGATGAGCGGAGAAGTCGACGCGGTGGCGGTGTGCGGGGTATTTGCTCCTGTGAACCGTGAGCAGGAGAAGCGGGCCGGAGAGATTGTGCGCGAAGTGTTAGGTGCGGATATGCCGGTCACGTATTCCAGCGAGATTGGCAGCATCGGGCTGCTCGAGCGGGAGAATGCCTCCGTGCTGAACGCGGCGCTGCTGCAAGTCATTGCAGGCGTGGTGCGCGGCTTCGAGAAAGCGTTGAATGGCTTCGGCATTGATGCGCAGCTGTATATTTGCCAGAACGACGGGACGTTGATGAAGAGCGAATATGCGCTCCGCTACCCGATTCTGACGATTGCGTGCGGACCGACGAATTCGATTCGGGGCGCGGCGCATTTGTCCGGGCTGAGCGACGCGCTGGTCGTCGATATCGGCGGCACAACGACGGATATCGGCGTGCTCGTGCAGGGCTTTCCGCGGCAATCGTCGGCAGCGGTGGATATCGGCGGCATTCGCACGAATTTTCGGATGCCGGATATTTTGTCCATCGGCCTCGGGGGCGGCACGATCGTCCGGCTTGATGACGCGGGCGGCGTAATGGTTGGCCCGGACAGTGTGGGCTACGAGCTGACGAAACGGGCCCGCATCTTTGGCGGGGATACGCTGACGGCGACGGACGTAGCGGTGAAGCTGGGCCGGGCCGCATGGCCGGGCACCAACGCGGATGCCGTGGACGAAGTCGTCTGCGGCAAAGCCGATGCAGTCATGCAGCAGAGCCTGGAGGATGCCATTGACCGGATGAAGACGAGTGCAGACCCGGTCGATGTCATTCTGGTCGGCGGCGGCAGCTTGTTGGTGCCGGAGACGCTGGCCGGGGCAAGCCGGATCATCCGGCCGGACAACTATGATGCGGCGAACGCCATCGGCGCAGCATTGGGATTGGTCAGCGGGGAGTCGGAGCGGATCTATTCGCTGGACGACTGGAGCTATGACGACGTCATCCGCGATGCGAAGGAGAGCGCCATGAACGAGGCAGCGGCTGCCGGCGCGAACCCGGAGACGTTAGAGATCGTGTCCGTCGAGGACATTCCGATTGCGTATTTGCCAGGCAATGCGCTGCTTGTGAAAGTGAAAGCTGCGGGTAAGCTGTAACGCGCTCAAGGCATTAGCCTCGCTCGGCCACTATTCGCTGCCGCATGAGAAGTTTGCGCATAGCCAGTGGGCATTTCGCATATCGGGGCTCGCGGCGATCGGTGAACAGCGCGGGACCCAAGTAAACATGAAAAATGGCGGTACGGATTCATTTCCGTACGGCCATTTTTTATTTTGCGGCCTAACTTTAAAATTCGATTTCCTCATATAAAAAATTGAAGTGCTGAAAAGTCCTTTGGCCTTTCCGTTATGGAGGCGAAGGGAGTCGAACCCCTGTCCGAAGATAACGACAGCACAAATTTCTACAAGACACTCTGATAAGGGGCGATGCCCCTTCTTTTTTTACTAATCTATGGGAGTATGCTCCTCACTTCGGATTGTGATATATTCATTTATGTGTCTACGGCTTTAACATATACTGCCGTTTGATATGCATGGCTTAAATATGCTATAAGTGAAGAAAAAGCAAGGGTATGAACGAGCTTACATTTACTATTTCGGGATAAAGATTTCCCTGCATTTATAGAGGAGTTTTGGATATGACAGAAAATTTTTGGCGGGATTTGCCGCGGCCTTTTTTTGTGCTGGCGCCCATGGAAGACGTGACGGATGTAGTGTTTCGCCATGTCGTAAGCGCAGCAGCCAGACCGGATGTGTTTTTTACGGAGTTTGCGAATACAGAGAGCTATTGTCACCCGGAGGGGCATCATAGCGTGCGCGGACGTTTGACGTTTACAGAGGATGAACAGCCCATGGTAGCGCATATCTGGGGCGATAAGCCGGAATACTTTCGTCAGATGAGTATCGGCATGGCGAAAGAAGGGTTTAAAGGCATCGATATAAATATGGGTTGTCCTGTACCGAATGTAGCCGAGAATGGGAAGGGAAGCGGCTTGATCTGCCGTCCCGACGTTGCAGCGGATATTATCCAGGCCGCAAAGGCCGGAGGACTGCCCGTCAGCGTAAAAACAAGGCTCGGCTTTAGCAGGGTGGACGAATGGCGCGGCTGGTTAACCCATATTTTGGAGCAAGACATTGTGAATCTGTCCATCCATCTGCGGACAAGAGACGAGATGAGCAAAGTAGAAGCTCACTGGGAACTGATTCCGGAGATTAAACAGCTTCGTGATGAGGTAGCGCCAGATACACTTCTAACCATTAACGGGGACATTCCTGACCGTCAGACCGGCCTGAAGCTCGCTGAACAATACGGCGTGGACGGAATTATGATCGGGCGCGGGATTTTCCATAATCCATTCGCTTTTGAGAAGGAGCCGAAGGAACATAGCAGCGAGGAATTGCTGGGTCTGCTGCGGCTGCATTTGGATCTGCATGATCAATATTCCGAACAGATGCGGCGCTCCTTCAGCGCCCTTGTCCGCTTCTTCAAAATCTATGTCCGTGGATTCCGAGGGGCAAGCGAGTTGAGAAATCGCTTAATGAACGCAAAGTCAACCGATGAAGCACGTGCACTGCTTGATGAATTTGAGGGTGGAGGAGTAGTATAAGCTCGGAACCGTATAGGTTCACATCCAAACCATTCCTTACGTTAAAGGAGTGGTTTTCTTATTGTCTTTTGAATGCGAGGGTTGTGGCTGCATCCGTTAGCGAGCCGTGGGCGGTGCGTATATCGGCTTCGGTCGCTGTTAAAATCGGGAAGCTGAGTGGATATCAGCTAAATGCCCCGCGTGGCGGCCCGCTTTATTAGCCAGGGACTACCCCGGTCGATAGGGGACGTTGCTGCGTCTTCCATTGGACAAAGAAAAAGACCGCCCCTTGACGGTCTTTATCCTGCGCTCACAAATTGGAGGATCCCAATAAGAACTAATAAGAGAAAAATAACGAGTACTATGATGATTCCTATTTTAAGTGTCTTGAAGCCATTTGACTTCTTTGCCAGCTGCTCTTCAACAGAATTCAATCGCTCTTTAAGCGCTTGGATTTCATCCTCCTGCCTCATGCCAACCTCCTTACAAGCATTTTGTAACCTATCATATGTATTCAATATTCAGCAACGATACCCTCTTTCGATGCAGAATGGATACGAAATGAGGACTTGCTCTGTACCAGTGGCTGCCGGATATCGCTGGTTATTGAAGTGGCAGAATACCGGATCGAGCGTTCATCTGAAAATCAGTTCGGATCATTGAGGACTAAAACCGGGTATGATATGATAAGAATAAATAAGGGACCGTGCTGTAACACGATCCCTGCACAACAACCGCTAACAGAGCGGTCGGCTGCAAGTCTTCAGTCAGAAAATAGACCGTAACCTTGCGACGGGCGGTCTATTATCGTTTATTAAACGATAACAATGCGACGATTAACGTCCCGAAGGTAAGCATTAAGCTCATCGCTTCCATACACTGTCATGGGCATCACCTCCCGTCCGGGAGACTAGCCGACCGCCTTTATTAGCCAAATGTCGTACATTCCAAATTATGGCATGCAAGCTCCGATATTCGGGGCTTTTTCTTTTGCCTCCATGCATGAATACGACCATCAGAAGTGAATCGTTATTGCCCATTTTCAAAAGTGTACAAGTGAAAGTAGGGGGTTACATTGAATATATAGCAGAATATAGGTACAATATGATTAAAGAATGGCTATGAAAGGAGTGGATACGGTGTTAATTAAACCATCGGCGAGTATACGTCAAAACTATAATGAAATTGCTGATTTGTGTAAAACGTCCGGGGAACCCGTGTATTTGACCAAAAATGGTGAAGGGGATCTCGTCGTCATGGACATTGAGGCATTCTCCCGTCGTGAGAAGATGTTGAAGCTCCGTGAAGAGTTGCTGGCTGTTCAAGAGGATCGATTGGCTGGACGCATTGGTGTAACTCCTGACGAATTGGATGCCTATTTGGACAGTGTTATTGATGAGGTCGAACATGGAAAAAAAACCTCGTTATAACGTAATCATTTCTGACCGTGCCCGTCAAATGTTAGCAAACCATGTGCGTTTTCTTGCGGAAAAAAGTCCCGAGGCTGCACGCAACACGAAAAACGAATTGCTCCAAGCGATACGTTCATTGGAGCGGATGCCAGAACGTTATCCTTTTCTAGAAGCGGAATTTATACCTCCGAACAAATATCATAAGATGTTTGTGGAGAAGTGGTATCTAGTGCTGTACCAGGTCCAAGATGAGATGGTGTATGTGGATCATATTGTAGATTGCAGGCAAGATTATCGCTGGCTGGTACGCTAACAACACTAAATTGAAGGTATATGCTGATGGAAAAGTTAGCAGGGGAAAGGGACATTGCCGCCACTGCTCTTTCAGTTCGTAATCAACCATTCCATATAAGGAGTGGTTTTTTTCTTATGATTGAGATTACTTACCTAGTAAATCCCTATCTTCGATTCAATTTCGGAATACGGTAAGATACCGAGTATTTCTCACTGCTGCGGACGCAAAGTCTTTCGCAGCCTTTTTATATGGGGAAGAGGATATCCGTTGGGTCCTACAGAATAATTTGAAACTGTAATTATTTTGAGCTTTGAAGGCAATTTGTAATGAAAACAAAATTGATCCTGGTTGAGGGCCTGCCTGGGTTCGGCAAATCGACGACGTCCCGGATGATTCATGACATTCTTACCGAACGAAACATCGAGGCCCGGCTTGTCATGGAAGGGGATGCAGAACATCCGGCAGATTATGAGGGAACGGCGTGTTTAACTGAAGAAGAATTCGGACGTCTGCTGCAGGTCGCAGGTCCTTTTAAACAAATATTGATCGAACGGGCTGCCAAGAAAGGCAGCTGGTATCTCTTGCCCTACCAGAAACTGAAGAACGAATATGAAGCCTCTATGCCGGATGATCTATATCATTCGTTGTCCAAACAGGATATTTACGAGCTCCCGCCGGACCTCAACAGGAGACTCATCACCGATCGGTGGGAGACATATGCGGAGCAGGCGGTGCATGAGAATACGCTCATGATTTTTGAGTGCTGTTTCATTCAGAATCCGGTGACCGTCGGTATGGTGAAGCATGATGCGCCGGAAGAGCAAGTGACTGACTACGTGCTGGGGCTGGAAAAGACGATCCACCCGCTGAATCCCCTATTGTTCTACATTGAGCAAAACGATCTCGGATATGCATTCCGCAAGGCCATCCGGGAACGCCCGGAGGCTTGGGCCACAGGATTCGTCCATTACTACACCCAGCAGGGATACGGCAAGCATCACGGTCTAGAAGGCGTCGAAGGGACTTTGCAAGTCTTGGAAGCCCGGCGCCAGCTGGAATACAGCATCTTGGACAAGCTCGGACTGAACAAGGAGCGAATCAATAACTCCCTTTATGATCAAGACACGTACAAAACCATGCTGATCAACAAGCTGAAGCTGCATGGCGTTATCCAGTAATATTCTTCCATAGATAAGAAAGGCCGGTTTAATGAAGCGCTTATTAACGATCACGATTCTGTGTATTACAACGGTCCTAATGGCAGGCTGCGAGAAAGAGACGGGTTGGGCGACGATGCAGCTTCTAGACGAACAGATCGCCGAAATCCGGATCTCGGCATTCGAGAATTGGGACGAGATGAATGGGGATACGCTGCTGTCCTTGAAGGAAGCGAAAGATGTAAGCGTATTTGAGGAAGCCATCCGTACGACCCGCAAGCAGCCAGATGATGCCAAACGAACGGAACCGAATTACGATGTGATGGTTGTCTATGCACAGCAATCTCCCGTTCATGCCATCAGGCTGTGGCTAGGGGAAGAGGGACAGGAAAGTGTATTCAGCTATGCTTTCAAAGATTGGGGAGAAGATGTATATGTGGTACCGTCCAAATATACGGATCGGATGAGAGAACTCATTTTGTCTGAGGGGAATTAAAGCCGTAGCCTGTATCCTCTTCTGCTCCGCCGTTTCAGATGATTCAAGTGCTAAAATTTATCTGTTATCGCTTGAACCTGTCTTTCGGAATCAATCGCTAACGCCGAAAGCCCCAACTCTCATAAAATCACGGCCCAGACGTATAAAATCAGAGGATTGGGAGATGAATGATACCATCATTCAGGAGGCGATGAAGTGAAGAAGAAGACTAACAAGTTAAAATATATGGCGGGAGCTTTTCTTGCCGGAGCCCTATTACTTATAGGGATCTTGATTGCTGCGAATCCCGAAGGAACCCTAAGCGCGATTAAACACACAACGTCTAAAATAAGCGATTACGTTAACGGGAAGGACAACTCCACCGCTGACGGCCCATTAGCGAAACAAGGGACGGCAACCTCGGATCCTAATATGCCTGCCGGCCGCAACGGTGTGTCAGCTCGCATGGATTCGGAACCAGTTAACCAACCCGTCTACTGGAGCGAGGCTTCCAGGAAGGAATCCATGGGGCATCCTGTAGTCAAGCTGTACAATGCGGCGGGAGAGCCTATTGGTTCCGCTACCTTGGAGCAGATCCATGACGGGGTGAAGGTGAAGATTACCGCATCCGGACTAACTCCGGGCAAGCATGGGTTCCATGTGCATGAGAACCCGATTCAAGATGGGGATTTTAAATCTGCCGGCGCCCATTTTAACCCGACCCATAAGCATCATGGCCTTGAAAATCCGCAAGGAAGCCATGTCGGCGATATGCCGAACCTGGTCGTAGGCGCTGACGGCACCGTGGAAGCGGAGACGATCATTCAGCATGGAACGCTAGAGAAAGGCCAGCCCAACTCGGTACTGGGGCGCTCGCTGATCATTCATGCCGGCGAGGATGACAACGTCACCGATCCGGCGGGCAATTCGGGCGACCGTGTGGCCGGAGGAAATATCCCGGAGTAATCCGGCAAGCAGGCGGCGCTATCGGTTAACACATAGAAATGCCCGTGAACAACGCATCTCCACAGGGAGATGCGTTTTTTAGTTACCAGAAAGTATAAAATGATCCAGTGATCTTCACAGACCCTGATTGTCCGTTATCCGATAGGCACAGCTGGGGCCGTCTGACAAAAGATATTCAACACGTTCGATGGTCACATGATCGCCAAGCACCGATTGAAAGAGTTCGAGCTCGTTATCGATAAAACGGGAACTGACAGCGACAGCCTCTGCGATCGGGCAATGTTTCTGTACGAATAAGAAGCTTCCGTCCTCCTGCTCTTGTATTTCCGGAAAATACCCTTCGTTCATACGGATCATGACCAGCTTTTGGAGCCTGTCCATTAGGCTGTCCGCATCGGACAAATGCTCCCGATATTTTATTATTTGATTATGTTTGAGGTCCTCAAGCACTCTCCCCAATCCTTCATCTCCGAACGTGGCCCTGACCGAATGAATTAAATCGATCGATAATTGCAAATAGCCGTTAGGAAACCAACGGTTGGCCAAGGCCGTCAGCCTCCATATTTTTGCTGGCCTGCCGATGGGACGAGCCTCTTCCTCATATTCAACGACTTCCTGTTTCTGTAGTTCATATAAATGCTGACGCACAGCCATCCCTGTCAATGATAACTTCGAAGCTAACGTAACGGCATCCATAGGACCATGCTGCTTCAGCAGCGTTACAATGGCTTTTCTGGTGGATGTTACAGATGACTCGTCCTTCTTTTTCAATGGTTCACGACCCCCACATCACATATTACGAGAGATGCCTCTCCCCTTATATTCTAAAGAAAGTTCTTTACAAAGTCAAAAGAAACTGGTTAAATTTGTTTTATAAATAAAATACTTTATAAAGTATAGTCCATCAAAAGTGGCCTATGAATGGAGGAAATGAAATGACAACAACGTTATTTATTCAAGCGAGCAATCGCCCGGCGGAGCATGCCGTCAGTGTGCAAATGTACGAAGCCTTCTTGTCAAGCTATAAGGAATCGCACCCGCAGGAGACGATTGTGGAAGTGAACTTATTTCATGAACCGCTGCCCTATCTGGGGACCACGATGATTACGGGAAATTATAAAATCGCCCAAGGCATGACGCTCACCCCGGAAGAAGAAGCCGAGCAGCAGATTGTTCGTAAGTACCTGGATCAGTTTCTTGCAGCCGATAAAATCGTCATAGCTTTCCCGCTCTGGAATTTGACGGTTCCAGCCGTCTTGCATTCGTATCTGGACTATCTGCATCAGCCCCGCAAAACCTTTAAATATACAGCGGAAGGCTTGGTTGGACTATTGCAAGGCAAGAAAGTCGCTCTATTAAGTGCCAGAGGCGGTATCTATGCGGAACATGATGAGCTTGCGGTTAGCTTCGTCAAAAAGCATTTGCAGGTGTTCGGCATTACGGACATTACCACGATTGTTATAGAAGGTCATAACCAATACCCCAATCGCAGGGAGACCATCATTGCCGAAGGTCTCAGAAACACGGCACTTGCGGCAAAAATGTTCTGACGGCGGCTGGATATCGAAAATAGAGGGAGTGGAGTCGATTGGCCCAACAACGAAGGTTTATCATACTGATGTCCATTGCTTTAGGCTTGGTGCTGACCGCACTGGATCACACGATCGTATCGGCAAGTGTCAGCAAGATCATAGACGACATCGGCGGTCTGGATAGAGTCACCTGGATTTATACCACCTACGCACTGGCCGGAACGAGCACGATGTTAATATTCGGCAAGCTCTCCGATCTTTTCGGGAGGAAGACCTTGTATTTGGTTTCCATCGGCATCTTCCTTCTGGGCTCCGCACTCTGCGGAACGGCCCAGACGATGGAGCAGCTAAGCATTTACCGGGTCATACAAGGAATCGGATCCGGCGGTATTTTTCCGATTTCCTTCTCCTTGATATATACCTTGTATACCGATCCCAAAGAATCGGGGAAGCTGTCAGGAATATTTGGTGCCGTATTCGGACTCTCTTCGATTGCGGGGCCGCAGATCGGCATGTGGATTTCCGAAACGCTATCCTGGCGTTGGTGCTTCTATATCAACCTGCCGATCGGGATCCTCTCGTTCGCGGCACTGCTCCTGACGCTCCGGGAATCCCGAGCGGAGACAAAGCCGAAAATCGACGTGCTTGGTGCCATACTGATAGTCATTGCTACGGTCTGTTCCATGATTGCGCTCGAGCTTGGCGGTAATAACGTATCATGGACCTCCTGGAAGATCATTGCCCTGTTCGGGATCTCGGTTTTGGCGGTCATAAGCTTTTTCATGGTGGAACGGCGGGCCATGGAGCCCATCTTGCCGCTCAAGCTATTCAAAAACCGTATGGTGACAGGAACAAGCATCGTCGTCTTCTGTCAAGGCGCCATGATGTTCGCCGCGATGACCTACCTGCCGCTCTATACCAACTATGTACTGGGAGAAAGCCGATTAAATTTATTGCTGACTCCGTTGATGTTGTCCATGATCATCGGCTCCGTTCTGATGGGTTTAATTCTCACCCGTTTCCAAATCCGGACCGTCATGGTGGTCAATATGGTGGTCGGAATCATTGTTTCTAGCTTGTTCATGAGTCTTTCGCCGGCTGTTCCTTTTTGGCAATTCATTGGAATGGTTGTCCTGCTCGGGCTGGGCGTGCTCGGCCCCTTGAACAGTCTCAGTCAGAACGCCGTCGCTTACAGCGTTGAAGAGCGATTTATCGGTATTTCTTCATCGCTTGTCGGCTTCTGCCGCAGCATGGGCGGCGTAATGGGTGCTTCGATCATGGCCGTCATCGTCAATTCCCAAATAACCGCGTCGGTCGAGACGGCAATTACACGATTCAACCTGAATTCGAGCTCCAACCCGTCCTATCATCCGCCGGATGCTGAAACCGTGCTGCGATATAAAGATCGTTTTGAACCGGAGTTGGTGTCCTACTTTACACACGCGATGGATCATGCTATTACACAAGGATTTGTTCTGCTTCTTGGCTTCTCTGTCCTCGGTGCCATCGCGGCTCTGACGGTCGGATCGATGAAAATTAAAAAACGTTCCGAAGAGGCGTCCCGGGCTAAAACAAGTTCACGGCTTGAAATTTAAAAATTACGCAAGAGAACAAATAAGGAGGATTCATTATCATGTCTAATCAATCAAACGGGAACGCATCTGCCGTTCACCCTTCCGTACAACCTTTATTTACGCCATTTTCGATCGGCAAATTGTCGCTTCCTAATCGAGTCGTCATGGCGCCTATGACCCGATCATTTTCGCCGAATGGCCTGCCCGGTGCTGATGTTGCCCGGTATTACCGGCGTCGTGCCGAGAATGGGGTGGGTCTGATCATAACGGAGGGAACCGTCATTAACCATCCCTCGTCAGCTGACCATCCGAACGTCCCCCATTTCTATGGCCCTGCTCTGAAAGGCTGGTCGTCTGTCGTGGAGCAAGTCCACGCGGCAGGAGGCCGAATTTTTCCTCAATTGTGGCATGTCGGCATGGCACGGAAAATCGGCAGTCCTCCGAATCCGGAAATTCTCCCTATAGGACCATCCGGAATCGACCTGTCCGGCCAACAAGTAACCGCCCCTATGACCGAATCGGATATCCTTTCCGTGATTGACGCATTCGCCCAAGCGGCTGCCGACGCCAAGTCACTCGGTTTCGACGGTATCGAAATCCATGGAGCCCACGGCTACTTGATCGATCAATTTTTCTGGAAACAAACCAATAGGAGATCGGACCGATACAGTGGCGACAGCTTCGAGGGGGCAACGCGTTTCGCTGCAGAAATCATTCGCGCCGTTCGGCATGCGGTCGGTCCCGATTTCCCGATTGCTCTGCGCATATCTCAATGGAAAACCGCCAACTATACGGCCAAGCTGGCGGAAACGCCGGAGCAGCTGGCAGCATTCCTTGAGCCGCTGACAACCGCAGGTGTTGATATTTATCATTGCTCGACCCGGCGCTTCTGGGAACCCGAATTCAAAGGCTCTGACCTAAACTTGGCAGGATGGGTCAAATTATTGACCGGACGACCGACCATTACCGTCGGTTCCGTAGGGTTAAACGAAGAATTCATGCGTTCCTTCGCTTCCGGCCAAGCGACACAGTTTACCGGGCTCGATGGTTTGATCGAAAGACTTGAGCAAAATGAGTTTGATCTGGTGGCCGTTGGGCGCTCGTTGTTAGTAGACCCAGAGTGGGCGATGAAAATCCGGAACGGACGGTTCTGCGAGCTGAAACCTTTCACAGTCGATGCGCTGAATTCCCTATACTGATCCATGATTGAACATCATTCGGTGCACCGGATCTGAACTCATAAGAGGATTTGGTCGGGGATTTATGGAAAGGTATATAGATCCTTACCGCAAGCGCAGGACATGAACGGCAAGGATTCGAAGAACGTGGACTTTAACTTATTTTTTCATACTAAACTACCGGGCCTATCGGAGCCCACCCGCGGGGGATGATCATGGGAATAGCATTCAAATTGGAGTGCGGTACGTGCCATTACAACAGCATTATTTATGAAGGAATCGGCTTTATGTACATCTCCTTGAAGTCGATCGCTTCGTTTGTCACAGATCCGGCGCTTAAGCAGGTGATCGGAGAATTTATGGAGGATGGTTCCGTCTCGTACGACGCTCATCAGGCACTGTATGTGTGCCCACAATGTGATGGCATTCAAAATGAATTGTACATTGAGATGAAGTCAGACCGGTCACAGTATCGGCGCGTTTGCAACTGCAAGAGATGCGGAGCCGAAATGGAACGGACACCGATTGAGCACAACGTGCCGATTCGTCTAACCTGTCCAGATTGCAGGGAAAGCGAGCTGATGGCGACGTCTTTTATGGATTGGGATTGATGGGGCGGCGGATCGTGATGAAGATAAATCCAAAACTAAAGGGGAACTTTCATTGTCGATATTACTAATATTCCTTTTGTTTGTTGCCGGCGCTTGTTTCACATGGTTGGGATCGAAGCTGTCTTACATGAGTATCCGGGCCTCCCGATCCATTGCTAGTTCAAGTGCACCTGGTGAGTTAACCCGGCAAGATAAAATTGAATTACTCGCAGTGCACGTGGCTGGCTTCTTGGTCGTATTAGGCATCCTTCTTCTTCTGTTCTACCTGCTTACCAAAGGTCGGCAAAACGCAAAGGCATATCATATCTATGCACTGATCATCCAAATCCTATTTGTCATTGGATTTTTCATCATCAACTATACTTATCTTTTTGTGGATTATCCGGCACACCTGGATTCCGGTTTTCCGTTCTGACGACACATTCTGAAAATATTGAATGATTTTGAGCAATTGTCTTATGTAGTTCCCGGCGGCTCTCCTTCTATACTGAAGGTACGAATAAAGGAGAGTGAGTTCATGGAACGAGCAACATCTGCAGCATCCGGAATACCTGTTCGCAAAAAGCCATTACGCAAGCGCTGGGACTCTCCCCTTGCAGGTTATCTGTTTATTTCCCCTTGGTTGATTGGATTTTTGGCGTTGACGGCCTATCCGATGCTGTTGTCCCTCTACTATTCCTTCACGGATTACACGCTCATGAAGCCGATCGAGTGGGTCGGCCTGGACAATTACGAGCGCATCATTATGGCGGACGACAAATTTGCCCAATCGCTCAAGCTCACATTTTATTATGTACTCGCTTCGGTGCCGCTAAAGCTGATTGCCGCGCTGATGGTTGCGCTCCTGCTGAAGAGGGCTGTGCGCGGGATATCCGTCTATCGGACGGCTATCTATTTCCCTTCCTTAATCGGGGCGAGCATCGCGGTGTCCCTGCTGTGGAAAAATATTTTCGGCGTGGACGGCTTCTTCAACAAAGTGCTTGGATTTTTCGGGATTCCCGGCACGGGCTGGGTCACGAACCCCGATACCGCATTATGGTCCCTGATTGGGTTGTCGGTATGGCAATTCGGCTCCTCGATGGTGATTTTCCTCGCGGGCCTGAAGCAGATTCCGAATGATCTGTATGAAGCCTCCGCGGTGGATGGTGCGGGCAAGGTGAAGCAATTTTTCAAAATCACGCTTCCGATGCTGTCGCCCACGTTGTTCTTCAATCTCATTATGGGGGTCATTAACTCCTTCCAGATGTTCACGCCTGCATACGTCATCACCGGCGGTGGGCCGATGAACTCTACCTATGTTTATGCGTTATACCTATATGAAAGGGCATTCAGCCGCTATCAGCTGGGCTACTCCTCTTCCTTGGCCTGGATCATGCTGATCTTGATTGTGGCTGCCGCCGTGATCATTAACCTGACGTCGAAATACTGGGTATTCTATGAGTCCGAGAGCCAAGGAGGGAAAAGAAAATGACCAGACGCAAATGGAGCCCCGTGATTCGCCATGCGGTCCTCATCCTATTCAGCTTGGTTATGGTGTATCCGGTCATTTGGTGGATTGGCGCTTCCTTGAAAACGAACCAGGAGCTCAGCTCCCCGTCCATCTTCCCGTCCGTGCCGCAGTGGTCCAATTACGTTAACGGATGGAATTCCGTACCGGGCTTCACCTTTACCGACTTCTATTTGAATACCTTTTATTTAATTACGGCGGTCATTATCGTAACGGTCATTTCCTGTACGCTGGTCGCCTTCGGATTTGCAAGGCTGGACTTTCCGCTTCGCGGCTTCTGGTTCTCACTGCTCATGCTCACGCTGATGCTGCCGGGCCAAGTGCTCATCATTCCGCAGTATGCGATGTTCCACCAGTTCGGCTGGGTCAACACCTACCTGCCGTTCATCGTGCCCCATGCGTTAGCGGGAGGTGCGGGAGGAACCTTCTTCGTCTTCCTGCTCGTTCAGTTCATACGCGGGATCCCGCGGGAACTTGACGAATCGGCCAAGATCGACGGATGCAGCTGGTTCGGGATCTACTGGCGGATTGTGATGCCCTTGATGAAGCCTTCCATCGTGACGGTCATCATCTTCTGCTTCCTATGGAACTGGGATGATTTCCTTGGCCATCTCCTGTACATTAATTCCGTCGACAAATACACGGTAGGCTTGGCTTTGCGGATGATTAACGATTCGCAAGGCGGCGCGGAGTGGGGACAACTGCTGGCGATGTCGCTCGTATCCATTTTGCCGGCTACGCTGCTGTTTGTCTTTGCCCAGAAATATTTTGTGGAGGGCGTGGCTACCACTGGATTAAAAGGGTAGTAGCTAGGCCAGCCGATATATTATAAAATGAGAAAACATTGAGGCAGCGGTTCGCCGCACGGCTTCAATGTTTTTTTCGGATCGGAATGGATAAGCATGGAGCACGGAGGATGAGCGCGTATGATCAATCCCTTCAAGAGATACCGGATCGATTCCCTGTTTATTATTTGCTTTGCAGGGCTGATCACGATTGTGCTGGCGATCACGGTATGGACCAGTTATGCCATGACCTCGCGGGAATTGGCCGACAACACGTCGTATTACCAGAAAAGGCTGCTCGAGGAGCTGAACAATGAAATTACGGGACGTCTGACGTCGATCGAGCAGATCTCGCTGACCACGTCCAGGGACAATGATTTGCTTACGTTTTTGTCGGGAAAAGAGGATGAGTTTAATCACTACAGACGCTCCAAGGGCATACAGGAAGCGCTGGCTCATCTTACGTATTCGATTCCGCAAATTCAAGCCATCGATTTATATATGGAGCAGCCCGAGTGGGGGGATCGGCAGAGCTATATTCAGTTCCATGGATTAACGGAGGCTGAGACAAAGCCATGGTATCCTTTGCTGAAGAACAATGACTTTTCCTGGTCAGAGGAGCATGATTTAACGACCTATAATGGGAACGTGCCTGTGCTCAGCTTTTCCCGCAAGGTGTACAACAACTCCCGGTACTTGGGTATTCTTGTCGTGCATGTGAAAGCGGATTGGATCCGCGGGATTCTCGAAGGATACTCTAAAGATTCGAACCGGATGCTGCTGGATCTGAACGGCAGGGAGCTGCTGAGCGTCGGGAAATCAATGAGGGATGCCGGATTACAGGAGCATGATTTGCGGTTCACGGACCAATCCGGTGTGCCACGGCTGCATACACAGCATGGCGTCGAGTCTCTGATCGTCTATTCCAAAGTCGCCGACTCCAACTGGATGCTGGTTGAGATTACCCCTTGGGAGAGAATTACGTCAGGCAGCGTCAAGCTGGCTGGAGCCATTATTACCATCGGCATCGGAGCCCTATTGCTGGCTTTTTTGTTAACGCTATGGCTAAGCAGGCAATTGTTGAAGCCGATCGCCCAGTTAGTCAGAGCCATGAAGAATTACGATGTCGGAGGGAAGCAAGCGGAGCTGGCCGGTGATTACACGAATGAATTCGGCATTCTGTTTGCAGGGTTTCGCAGACTGAATGAGCGAATCCAGGCATTGTACGCCTCCCTGGCGCAGCGTTACGAGCAGCAGCGGAAGGCGGAAATCGAAGCGCTCCAAGCCAATATTAATCCGCATTTTCTATATAACACCTTGGACCAGCTGAACTGGATGGCGATTGCGGAGGGACAGGAGAAGATGAGCCGCATTCTGGAGCTGATGGGCCGCATGTTCCGCATCGGATTATCGCATGGAGAAAGCTTTATCACGATTGAAGAAGAGCTGACTCACGTCGCATGCTATTTGGAAATCCAGCAGATCCGGTGGGAAGACGGTCTGGAATACGAGGTGCATGCCTCCCAGGAAATCCGCAACTTATTCATTCCCAAAATGACGCTCCAGCCTTTCGTCGAAAATTCAATCATTCATGGATTTAATTCAAGGCAAACTGGCCGAATTCAAATTAAGGCTGAGGAAGAGGGCAGCCGGATCCGAATGACGATTATCGACGACGGAAGTGGGCTTGCTCCTCAGAGCAAAGGGAGCCATCGCCGCAAAGGAGGTTACGGGATCCGGAATGTGAGAGAGCGGTTCTCGGCGTTTTTTAATGAAAATTATGAGATCCACGTTAAGGACGGCGAGTTTGAAGGGGTCGTTGTAACGATCATCTTCCCTAGGCTTGAGGAAGCACAGACGTAATGCATAATCAGACGATTTTATAATAAATTGTGCATCTCTCTTATACTCCCGTCATCCCGGAATTGATAGGATCATATTGACCACAATATATTGTTTCTAGGGGGAAGTCGGCATGAATAAATGGAAGCGATTGCAGATTCTCGCGTTATTGATGGTGTTCTCCTTGCTGGCAGCGGCATGCGGCGGCGGTAACGGAGGCACCGGCACAAACACAGGCAGCACAAACTCATCCAAGAACAATACACAGGCCGAAGGCGGTTCGGCAGACAACGTCAAGCTCCGGATTATGTGGTGGGGCTCACAGCCGCGCCATGAAGCGACACTGAAGGCATTGGAGGCCTATACGGCGAAAAATCCGCATGTGACCTTCGAGCCCGAATACTCCGGGATGGATGGTTATCTGGATAAGCTATCTACGCAGGCAGCGGCGCATAATGAGCCGGATATTTTCCAAATGGACCCGGGCTGGATTTCGGACTGGACCTCCCGCAACCAGCTCGAAGAGCTCGACACCAAGGTTAAACTGGATGAATTGACGCCGAGCCTGCTGCCGATCGGGCAGAGAGACGGCAAGCAATACGGCGTGCCGCTCGGATCGGTTGCTTTCGGGATGATTTACGACAAGGCGGCTCTGGAGAAGCTGGGCGCAACGATGCCGAAGGACGGCTGGACATGGGATGATTTCTTCGCATTGGCGGAAGAAGTAAAGCCTAAGCTGGCGGAAGGCCAATATTTCACGCTGGATTATGCCGGCAACTACTTCATGTTCAGCGCGTATCACTATGCCAAGGGCAAGGGTACCTTGATCACGGAAGACGGCAAATTCAACATCGATGAGGCGACATTCCTGGAGTGGACGAAGAAGTTTGAACAGCTGCGCAAGGACGGACTTGTGCCTCCGGCGGATCTAAACGCATCTGACAAGGAAATGGATCCGACGGCCGACCTGCTGGTCAACGGCAAAATCCTGTTCCGCTACTCCTTCTCCAATAACTACACCACATGGGACAGCATGAAGGAAGGGGCGTACGATCTGGTTACGATGCCGCGGGCCGAGGAAGCAGGGGGCTGGCTCAAGCCGTCCATGTACTTCAGCCTGTCGCCGAATTCCAAGCATAAGGAAGAAGCGGCCAAATTCATCGACTGGTTCATCAACGATCCGGAGGCAGGGGCCATTCTTGGTACCGCTCGAGGCGTGCCAGCCAATGCCAAAATCGCCGAGTCGCTGATTCCGAAGCTTCCGGAGGGCGAAAAGGTCGGGATGAAGCTGATCGACGCCACGACGCCGGACGGACAGATCTTTACGACAGGGCCGGAAGGCTGGGTGAACTTCATCGACAAAGACTTCCCGCTCGTCCGGGATGAGCTGAGCTTCGGCAGAACGACGCCGGAGGAGGCCTATGAATCGTTGAAGAAGGCCGCGCAAGAATATGAATAACTCTTATACAATGGAATGACTGAGAACGAGATGTCAGCAAGGGAGTAAAATGACTCGGTTATTCGGTGAAAGCTGTCTGTTAAAATAGTTCCAGTCTATTCCTGGTTTACGTCATGCCTGAGCGGTTTCACAGCCGATCGGGCAAGGCTTATTACCGTTAGAGTGAAGCTGTTTTTCTTTTTGCAAATAAGAAGGGGGCTCTTCAGATGTGGAAGATAGGAATCGTGGATGACGACCGCGCCGTGCTGCAGGGAATCCGCAAAGCCATCCCGTGGGATGAACTGAATGCAGAGTGGGCGGGGGAAGCATTGAACGGGGAAGAAGGGCTTGAAATGATTGCATCGGCCAGCCCCGACATCGTGATTACCGATTTATACATGCCTGTCATGAACGGTCTGGATATGATCGAGCACCTGCGGAAGAACGCCGGTTATACGGGAAAAGTGATCATTCTGAGCGGTTACTCGGACTTCGAATATGCCCGCCAAGCCTTGCGTCTGGACGTAAGCGATTATTTATCCA
The DNA here is from genome assembly GCF_038597315.1 of Paenibacillus sp. FSL M8-0142. NCBI lineage: Bacteria > Bacillati > Bacillota > Bacilli > Caryophanales > Paenibacillaceae > Paenibacillus > Paenibacillus sp. FSL M8-0142. The sequence continues at coordinate 5,596,017 of NZ_CP152008.1, read as the reverse complement.
AGCCGGTCAGCCTTCCGACGCTGAAATCCGTGCTACACCAGGCGATATCCGATTTGGAGGAGCGTGAAGAGCTGCGCAGCAAGCAGGATGAGCTGCTCCAGAAGCTGCATCTGTACGAGCCCTTCGTCGAGAAGGAGTGGGTCAAATCGGCCGCAGCCGGCACCCTGCTGCAATCAGGACTCCAATCGGAAATCCCGGAGCCCTATCGGTATTGGTCCGATCACGATCATACGGTCATCGGCATCGAGCTGGTCTACGACCAACGGGCAGCCAAATTAAGCTTGCCGGACTGGAGCCTCCTTCGATTTGCAATCAGCAATATGGCGTGCGAAATTACCCAGGCGGCATTTCCATGCTTCGACCACACGGATCTCCACACCAACCGCTCGGTGGTCATTATTCATCATGACCGAACAGAGCCTGCCGAGCGAGTGCGGCAGCGGCTGGAGCAGCTGGGTGTCCGATTAATCGACTGTGTGCGGAACTACTTGAAGCTGAAGATTCGGATCGGCATCGGTGAACGCAAGAGCAGCATAAGGGATATCGGCATCTCGACGGAAGAAGCCTTCCGCGCGATCGATGTGACTTCCCGGCCGGCGGTTCCGGAGCATGAGCTGTATTTCTACAGTGCACAGGAGCCGGGCAATGCGGAGGCCAAGTCTCCGGTGCGTCCCGTTAAGCTATACCTGGAGCTGGCCGGCGCGATTCGTACCTCACAGGAGAATCAGGCACAGACGATTATAAGGGATTATATGAAGCGGCTGGAGCAGGAAGGGGGCATCACCAAACCCTACGTCGGCATGCTGGCCGGCGAGCTGTGGGGCATTATCGCCTTCGCTTTCTATGAGACGGGGACCATCGTTGACGATATCTTCCCGTATGACGGCATTACGCGCGAAATGGCGAAGCTGCAGCGTCCCTCCGAGCTTGCCGAATGGCTGATCACCAAGATCGGGCTCGTATTCGGCAGCCGCGAATGGGGCGGGAACGGAAAGCATCGCCAGGCGGTCGACTTTATGATCGATTACATTCACGAGCACTATGCCGAGGACCTCACGCTTGGGGGACTGGCGGATAAGGTATATATTTCGAGAAACTACTTGTCGATGATTTTTAAGAACATGACCGGAGAGACGTTCAACAATTACCTGACCCGAGTACGGGTCGAGAAGGCCCGTGAGCTGCTGATGGAGAAAAATGCGTTGGTTTACGAAGTAGCAGAAAAGGTCGGATATAAAAACGTTCCGTATTTCAGCACGGTATTCAAGAAATTCACGGGCATGAACCCGACGGAGCTCGTGAAATGATTCTGGGGAGGCGTTAAGAACTGCTGGAAGACTGGAGAGAGCAAAGGAATGGCGTGATGGGGAGCAGGGGAGCCGCAAAGGAGTGGTGGCGCAATGTCATCAATGCGTATTTTTATCGGAAATCGGGATCAAAGATTAACATCATCGAAGATTAACATCATCGAATGATCAACTCATGGTGGTGAGGACCTTGAATTCAACCTAGGTCGAATTCAAGGTCTTTTTGTTATTCGTGGCTGAGGAATTACATTTTCTTATCCGAAATAAAAATTGCGTCATATTTGATGGGGATAAGTCGTTTTAATAGTAAAGGAAAACAGAAAGGATGAAAACGAATGAAGAAAATAGTTTTGTCTTTTTTATGTTTCGCCATGCTACTGTTGTTCTCGGCGCAGTTAGTTTCAGCCGAATCGATGGATGAAACGCAATCCCCGTCCGATGACGAGCTGCCGCTAACGAATTATTCCCTATTCGATCCGAACTACAAGTATTTGAACAACGGAGGGACAAGTGTTAGTAATATTGGAAATTCAAAAATTAGCATTTCAGGATATAGCACAGCCAAGCAGCGAGTAGATACCATCGGTGTACAATTGACTCTGCAACGATGGACAGGCTCAAGTTGGGTGGACATTTACCGCAGTCCCAAGGCAGAGTTAGCAACTTCCTCAAATACATACACGGAACATGAGGTTACGGTAGCCCCAGGCTATTATTATCGCTCTAAATCGTCTCATTGGACGCAACATGGAAGCGTAAAAGAAGAGGGGACGTTATATTCGGGATCAATTCTAATTCCAGACAGGTGATAACAAAAAGTAGCAGGGTTCCTTAAGTACCTGCTACTTTTTGTTTACTGTAAAGATTCCGCAACTGAAATGATTTCCTCTTCAGCCAAGACCCCAAAGATAGATCGTTTAATATGATCGGCGGTGACCCACTCTAAATGGGTTAAATCGGGATCTTGAATAATCAGAACTGCTTTATAACCGTTAATGACAGTATCCTTAATAATGGCCATGGCATGGTTAATCGTTGTTTTCTCCGGGGAGGAATTCTCTCGAATCAAGTGCTGATTGAATTGAAGGATCTGTCCTTCTCCATAGACGTATTCCATAAAAACCGTCCGGTACTCCCCGTCAGAATCCTGGAATATACGGACAGTTTCTAAAGCATAACCGGCTGGTAAATAGGTAGGAGAAACCAGAGTGAACATGACCTTTCTTCTTGCATCATTCAAACTTGTTTCTTCCATACGGCCTTCTCCGCGTGGAGGAGGCGAAATTATAGCGTCTGGTGGTGGAGACGACGTTTTAGCTTCAGGATTTTGTTCAATATAAGGTTCAGGGTCTTCAAAGAAAATATCGATAAAGTTCTCCTGTACTTTTTTGACAAGGCCTTGGAACTGGGAATAAGCGGTAGGCAAGTCTGTCGTTATGAAAAAACTAATCAGCAAAGATGCACAAGCGACCAACGCACCTATTTGGAGTCGCCTGATCCAACGTCTGCGTGTTCTTATTTTATCCAGCTGAGCTTTCACTTCTATCCATGATTGGGTATCGTCTGGAATGTCCACGTCTTGATGGACGTCCTTTAACCATTTTTGCAAAAGCTCATCGTTGTGTTTGAATTCATCATTCATCGGCATCAACCCATCTTTTTGAAAAATAGCGGTACAATTTCTTTCTGGCTCTGACCATCGTTTGGGCTAAAGCTTGCTCGGTTTTACCAAGCTCTTGTGCAATTTCTTTAAACTTTTTCTCCTCGATGTAATACTTGAACAAAGCCTGACGATACTCGGGGCTTAACTCATTAAGGGCCTCGTGAAGTATCTCGTTTCGAATCTGATCTTCCACCTGTTCGGCTACTGTAGGGTGAAAGGAAGGAGCCTCTAAATCAATAACGACTTGAGGCTCCCTTAGATGACGATACTTTTTATTCTTTTTGAACAAATCATAGGCGTGATTTCTAGCGACTTTAACGATCCAGGCCTTGAGATGCATAGTGCTTTTCAGTTGCGGGGCTTTAGCCACCACCTTGTAGAATGATTCCTGCACAACATCCTCAGTCAGTTCATGACTTCGTGTCAGAAAGAAAATGTCCCGATAGACTAAATGCCGATAAGCTTCATAGGCTAACCTTTGGGCCTCGTGGTCTAAATCAAAGAAATTGCTGCGTAAGAAATACAACCATTGTTCCTCCTGCTCCACTTATACCCTCCCCCGTTTAACTCTTTTACTACTAGTTATAAGTACCTAATAATCATTCCATCTTTAGTAAAATACTAACATAAAATAACATTAATTTCCTAGATTAAGTCATTGAAATATTTTTTAGAAAAAACAGTCATATTTTCCTAGTATAAGTCGTTATAGTAGTAGATTAGCTCTTTTTGATTAAACAGGCATCTTAGAGACTGCCTTATTTCTAAGAGCAAGAGACAAGAGGCTGTGCACTAGCATAAAGACATTTGCTATTAGAAGCGAGGTGGCACACAAAGTAATAAAGGGGGAGGTGAGTTCTTTTAGGGGCTAGTCTATTGTTTATTGTTTTCTATTAAATTCTAAGGAGGATTTTCAGTATGAAAAAGCTACTTACTGTTGCTCTGACATTGGTAATGATGATGACACTCTCCATTTCAGCTTTTGCTTCTTCTCCTGAATTGAAAATTGAGGAAAAATCCAATAGCAGCGTAAACGGTAGCGAGACACATGCTAACATCGTTAATGATGAAATAGGGGTATTTGCTCGATACAATATTGACTGGAATATTCCTGCTGGATATGATGAGTATGGTGTAAGCCAATTCAGTATGAGCAAGGGCAATACCGTTGAATATAATATTAGCTGGAGTCCACGTGCAGGTTTAGTACGTGTTGGATTATACGATAGAAATTCTGGTAATTTCTATTGGGAAGAAACAGATTCTAGACCGCCTCTCAGCGGCAAAATTACAGTACCTTATACGAGTGTCTGGAGCCTTGCAGTCGGTAATCTCTCTGATCAGCGAATTAATGCAACTGGTTATTTTATTTATTAATCTTCTTAGTAATAGCGCCACAAGAAAAAGCCCACGACTATTTTCGTGGGCTTTATTTTTCACTAGATTTATTTGAGCTTATCAATTACTTCAGAAGTGTAAATTCCATCTTCTTTAGTAACTTGAGTCTGTTCGGCTGGTGTGAGTTTTTCATAAGGAACCAAGTTGTCGTAACCTTTAGGCTCATAAAGCCCCAATTCTTTAGTTACTAATTCTTTCTCATCAGGTAAAAGAGCGTCATACTTAAAATAATGTATGCTTTGGGAGATTGTATTTGATGCAGAACCACCGATCTCTTCAATGGTTTGATTAGTAGCATCGTTTATCGTTGCTTCAGCTTTGATCTCAGGTGAATTTTTTGAAGCCCAAACGGCTGTAGATGCCCCGATTGCTCCAACAGCAATGATTGCCGTTGCCGCAAAGATTACGGTTTGTCTTTTCAACTTCTTCACACTAAGCATCATGATCAATCTCCTTTTCAATTGTTTGCCGTCACTGGATAAGAAGGCACAGAATTGCATGGGTAAATTCCTTGACCCTTCCATGACGTTCAAGATCGTCTCCCCATAGCGTTTTCGCTCGGCATAAGACATCTCTTTTACGACTTCTTCATCGCAAGAAAGCTCGCTCCATGTCTGAATGTCCTTGCGAAGAATGTGGACTAAGGGATTAAACCAGTGGATGGCGGACGCTCCCATCGCAAATGCTTTGACCCATATATCTTTCCGTTTTAAATGGGTCAGCTCATGACGGATCACCATACTCATATCCATATCCGCCGTATTTTCCATAGGGAGGTAAATAGTCGGTTTCCATAGCCCGACAAGGACAGGACTCCGAACAGCAGAACTGTATGCAAGATGAACGTTGCTGCGCATGCCTAGAACTTCCTTCATTAAGGTAAGTTGTCTGGCAGCTTCACTGTTCTCTGGAACGGGGATGCGAGTTTGCTGTAATTTCCCTACAAACGTACGATAGCAATACACCTGCCACACTGCAAAAACTAAAGCTCCGATCCCCCACATACTCAAAAAGGCAAGAGCAATATCAGCCGAAAAATTCAGTTCCGGGATAACCACTTTGGATAGATCAGGCTGTATTTGCTGCACACTCATAGGTAAACCGGATAAAGAAGGGTTTTGCTTCGGAGTAAAGAGCAACCCTAGAGACTGCAGAACAAGAGCTACGGGCAAAAGATAGAAGCCTACGGACATTTTGCTAAGTCCGTAACGCCACTTTGTAGGGAAGGCATCGGTGGGTAATAGACGCAACAACAGAATACAAGCTACAACGACACTACCCGCTACATTCAACGTAAACAGCAGTTCAAGAATGGTATTCATGAATGGCACCTACTTTCCCGAAAACCATTGCTTCAGTTCCACAATATCTTCATCCGAAAGCTTGTCACCGTCATACAGGGCCGCGATTAAATTTTTCACCGATCCTTGATATATTTCGTCCAGAACATGCTGCGTCTCGGCCAGTTTGTATTCTTTCGGTGTGATCAGGGGCGTATACTTGTTCGTTCGGCCATGCTTTGTTGCTTTAAGCGCTCCTTTATCAACCAACCGCGATAGGAAGGTGGAGATCGTTTGCGCTTTCCACTCCTTGCCCCGCCCAGCGAAAATATGCAGTAATTCGGTCGATGTGACAGGAGGGTCGCATTCCCAAATTACCTCCATGAGTTCCATTTCAGTATCCGATAGCTTTTGAATTTGGTTCACGGTGAACACCTCTTCAAATCGTTATGCGTCCATAACGAATCGTATTACTACACTACGTAGTGATTATAAATTACTACGTAGTGTAGTGAGTGTCAAGCAAATATGACATAAGATTTACCATGATGTGTAGTGAATGGATTGCGAATAAGGTGTAAGTAGTGAGTAGATCAAGAGGTTGGGTTGGTGGGGAGCTACTCAGTGAATTGATTTGGGTTGAGCCTAATCAAGGGATGCAACCGACAATTAAGCTTCCTTGGTTCATGGATTTGATACAATGGGATTACATAATTAGCCATGTAAAGGATGGGAATCTATGCCGGTTTACAATAAGCTAGTTCGGGATCTGATTCCCCAAGTCATTGAAGCTACAGGCAAAGAATTTCGCACACGGATCTTGGATGAGGAAGAGTATAAGAAAGAACTGATCATAAAGCTCAAACAAGAGTCGGAGGAATACTTTACTGCTCAAATTTCAAAAGAGTCGCTGGAAGAACTTGCAGATATGCTTGAGGTTATCCGGGCGTTGACAGTTGTTCACGGGGCAACATGGGAAGAGCTTGAGGCCTTGAGAGAGAAGAAGGCGGAAGCTCGAGGCGGTTTCCAGGAACGGGTGTATTTAATTGATGTTGAGGACGAGGCTTAATGTCATTGGGGCGGATCATGAAGGAACTATTAGTATTGGGCGGCAATATGAAACATGTGAAATAATAACTCGCAAGGGCACGAACGACCGGAGTAAAGGTCATTCGTGCTTTATTTATATTGTCCAATGTGGTTTGCTCAAAATTTGAATGGGAACGAATATTCGCTGACAGAGTCATGTCAAACACCGACTGTAGAATGAGAAATGTTAGCAAACCCTACTTAACAATAATTTAGTTTTTTATCCTTGATACTTTGTATAGGAGGGATTTACTGGATTTTGTCGAATTAGTTCGATGTACCTATAACAGTGCTGTGAAAGGTTATTTTATGGGGAATACAGAGAAGGACAAAGGTCATAGCGGTTTTATTGATGCAACTATAGGGGCTGCAACAACAGAAAATATTGAACGCTATGGTCAAGCGGCATCGGAATTTATTAAAGGCTATAAAGGGTCAGTTGATGCTAATGGCGATATTGTAAGGAAAGGGCTCAAGCAGGTAGCTGAGTCCAAAGTTAATCCGGATTTTGAGTACCAGAATATAAAGCAGCAAGCTGGTTTTTCAGCCGAAATCCATTATGTTGATAAAACGAACGCCGAGAATATCATCAACAAAAGTAATACTCGCGTTCATCGATCAAATGACATAGGAAGAGGAAACGACCCACAATTCGACATATTGTCAGTCGATGACTCCGGGAACCCTTCGTGGGGAGCTCAGATGAAGTTTTGCGGCAAGTTTGGAACTCCTGAGGAAATAAGAATTAGCTCTGAAAACTTAGTAGATAAAATGAGCGGCGATAAATGGGAGAGGTATAGGGGCAATGACGTTCTAGTTCCGAAAGAGCAATTTGTGATCGCCAAAAAGTATGCCGAAGATCAAGCCAGCAGCTTATCTGAACAAGCCGAGAAATTTAGAAGCCAGGGTCAATTCGATAAAGCTGAGCTATTAGAGCAGAAGGCAGAAAAATACCGCCAAGTATCGAGTGATTTGAAGGACAGTGGGATAACATCCAAAGAAGCGATATTCCTTCGTGAGCATCCCCAACTGGCGACAGCGAAGTATGTACTGGAAACTGCCCATCGATCAGGGCTTGAGAATGCAAAAGGTGCAGCCGTCGTATCTGCAGTCATTTCAACAGTACAGAACGTCACAAGTTTTATCCGAGGCGAGAAACAGGCAGTGGAAGTGATAAGGGATGTGGCCAAAGATACCGCAGCTGGAGCAGCTTCCGCGTATTTCATTGGTGCGACCGATACTGCAATCAGGGGGTTCATGGGAGCAAGCAAGAACAGCGTCTTTGTTAATCTGTCAAAAACCAACATGCCTGCAATGATTGCAACTGCGACAGTCCAAGCAGGAAAATCACTATTTCGATATGCCAAAGGTGAAATCGATAGTCTTCAGCTTGTTGAGGAGTTAGGTGAAAAAGGTACCGGCATGATGGCAGCGAGCTTTGGTGCAGCCGTAGGGACAGCGATATTCCCAGGTGTAGGAACTGCCATTGGGGGGATGGTCGGCTATCTAGCAAGCTCGTCCATATATATGGCATGCATGCAGACCCTTCAGGAAGAACGGCTTTCTATTGAACGAAGAAACAAAATTCATACCATCGCAACAGCCGCTAAGGAGGCGATGGGTAAGCAGGGGAACGAGCTGCTTGAAATGGTAGGAAAGTTCTACGCTGATAGGCAAAGAGTCTTCGCGGAATCCCTTTCCATGTTAGAAACTGCAAGTCGGATTGAAGATATGGAGTTATTCACTCAGGGGCTGAACAACATTGCGGTTGAAATGGGTGGGGCCCTAAAGTTTAAGAATTTCACAGAGTTTGATCGTTTTATGTCTGAGAAGGATGCAGTTTTAGAATTTTAACTTTATTGAGGAGGGCAATACATGCCACTACCATTAATCCCTGCAATTGCTGCCGGACTAGCAGTTATAACAGCGGCGGCAGGAGCCAAAAAAGGATTTGAAGCAAAACGGGACATGAATAAAGCAAAATCCATTAATCAGACATCGCAGGAGATTGCACAAGAAGCGGAAGAATTTATTGCAATGGCGAGAGAAAGAACAAATGAGGCTATTACTGAGCTTGGGCAAGAGAAGATTCGAATCCTGACAACGTCGATCAATGAGTTTATAAGTAATTTTGAGAAAATTAAAAATATCAACCTTAAGAACAGTCAAGGTATTGATGAGCTTAAAAACTTCAATCCAACTAGTGAGAGCTTTAAACAGTTGAAGGAAGCATCGTTTGAAGCTAAAAAAATTGCAATGAATGGGTTAGCGGCAATTGGTTCAGGGGCTTTGCTCGCTTATGGTACATACAGCGTGGTTATGAGCGGATTAGGTGGACTTATAGTCACCGCTACGACTGGCACTGCAATAGGCACCCTTTCAGGCGTAGCAGCGACGAATGCGACATTGGCTTGGCTTGGCGGAGGGGCGTTGACTGCAGGAGGGTTAGGAGTAACCGGAGGCATGGTTGTTCTAGGGGGGCTCGTGGCTGGACCCGCACTTGCCATTGGCGGAGCTATTTTTGCAAGCCAAGCGAAAACTGCTTTAAACGATGCATACGGCAATTACGATAAAGCCAAAGCCTTTAAGAAACAGGCAAGGAATATCGGCATCGCGTTGAAAGCAATTTTTACTCGGGCGAACCAACTTACAGAATTATTGAAAAAGCTAGACGTTTTCTTTGCCTATCAAGTAGGTGTGTTACGTGACATCATCCATTCAAAAGGGGTCAATTGGCAGGACTATTCCAAGGCTGAACAAGAAGAAATCTACAAATGTGTTCAAATGGCTCAAGCCATTAAGATCATCCTTGACTCGTCCCTTCTTAAGCAAGAGGGGCAATTGGATGAAGCGACAGATTACGTGCTTGAGAACGGTAATAAATATCTCGATATGCTAATGCAAGGATAGCATGTTTCATTGCGACCAATGCGGATTGTGTTGTAAGCGGGTAGGCATAACCGATCAATACAAACATCTGGATCGGGGGGACGGCGTATGCCTTCATTTTGACACTGGGACGAATCTGTGCAGCATCTACAAAGATCGTCCCGTCATATGCAGGGTAGATGCATCATTCGAGTTGTTTTTTCAAGATCAGATGACTATAGAGGAATTCTATGAAATTAACTATAAGTCATGCGAAATGTTAAAGGGATTGGAGAGTCATACAATGAGTGATTTGAAGTCTGCACTGGTTGCAAAGTTTGAAGAAATTTTCGGTTATACACCCGGCGATGAATATGCTCCAAGAGTTAAAAATGCTCGCGAAATTATTTGCCAAGGTCGATATAGCAAGGATGAAATGATTGATATCACCGATACGAGTATCTTTAGCAACGGGAAGTCGGGTTTAGTTCTGACCGTCGATTCGGTTTGCGTGAAAGATTCGGGCAACTTCACGTCCAAGTTTATCGCGAAATATGAAGATATAGAATCCACGTACATTAAAGAGGAAAGATTCCTCGGTGCCGATCTATCGGCATTAGAACTTAATATGCGATACGGTGCTAAGTATCAAATCAGCATTAAAGCAATTAGCAGGAACAAATTAATGAAATTCATAGACTATGTAGCTTCACTCTATCAAGAAGATGATACGTTGGAGTGGTGACATTAGATAATTGATATTTTTACTCTTAAGAGGAACTAAAAAGGGGATCAAGCATGAGCGACCTACAGTCATTATCTGAATTGTTTCAAAATAAATTGTTTCGTATTCCAGACTATCAAAGAGGTTATGCCTGGAAGCAGGATCAACTCGTAGATTTCTGGGATGATATCGTAAATTTGCAGGAAGACAGGTATCACTATACCGGCCTGTTGTCATTGAAGGCAGTTCCAAAATCTGAATCAAAAGGATGGAGCAATGATACGTGGCTGCTGGACTCCGGATATAAAGGATACCACATTGTTGATGGCCAGCAGCGTCTTACTACCTTCTCGATTCTCGTGAATGAGATCGTCTTATTCGTTAAGAATTTAGAGTTTAATGCGGAAAAAAATGATGAGGAGATCGTTCTTTGCTACCAAACGCTGAAAGCGATCCGTAATAAATACATCTCGCAGAAACGGCCGCCTCAAAACCTTATTACGACCTACCTTTTTGGGTATGAGGCTGACAATCCAAGCGCTGATTATCTTATCTATCAAGTATTTGAGGAGCCTTATAGCGGTGCCGTAAATGAAACCTACTATACTCAAAACTTAAAATATGCAAAAGAGTTCTTTTTTGATTGTTTGCAAAAGTTGTATGAAGACGAGGGTATGGATGGCATAGAAGTCGTGTTTCGTAAAATCACATTACAATTGATGTTTAATATTCATGAAATTGAGGATGACTATGATGTTTTTGTAGCCTTTGAAACGATGAACAATCGCGGTAAAAAGCTGACCAATCTTGAACTGTTGAAAAATCGTCTGATTTATCTGACTACTCTATATGATACCGATAAATTGGATGCGATGGATAAAGCAGAATTGCGCAAACAAATTAATGAGGCGTGGAAGGAAATCTATTACCAGCTCGGCCGCAATCAGAATTCACCATTATCGGATGATGAGTTCTTAAGAGCTCATTGGATTATGTATTTTCAGTACTCTCGTAAGAAGGGCGACGATTACATAAAATTTCTACTTAATAAGTTTTCTTCTAAGAATATTTTTGATAAGCAGATCGTGGCCATTGGAGAGGATGTTCCAGGAATTGTTGATTCGGATCTTGAGGAAGACGATGATGTTCCACAACCTACGGAGTCTGAAGTAGAAACAGTTACAACAATTAGCAAACTTGAGCCTAGTGAAATAGCAGCCTATGTTAATAGCTTGAAGAGCGTTGCGAAATATTGGTTTTATACATTTTTCCCGGAACTTAGTGAGTTAACACATGAAGAGAAGGTTTGGATTGAACGTCTCAATCGAATTGGGATTGGTTACTTCAGACCACTTGTTGCAGTATCATTAACCCCGGATGCCAATACCACGCCAGAAGAACGTGTCGATTTCTTCCGTGCTGTAGAACGCTTTATCTTCTTATCATTCAGAATGGCGGCATTCCAGTCGAGTTATAAGAGCAGTGATTATTACCGAAAGACCCGCGATGTTTATATCGGTGAACTTGCCTTAAGTGAGGTTACAGCGTCCCTGATGGAAACGTCCACGAATGATATGGATTTTGCGATCAAGAACTTCATGACCCGGATCGATAAACGTTTTTCAAATGGCGATGGATTTTATGGCTGGCGCGATCTTCGATATTTGCTTTTTGAATATGAATTTAAGAAGGCAGAAGAAACAGGGATTGAAAAACTTGGATGGATGCCATTTACAAAGGTTGAAAAAGACAAGGTGTCAATTGAGCATATTCTTCCTCAGACTCCAACAAAATGGTACTGGAAAAATCAGTTCCGTCAGTATACAGATGACGAGATAAAAATATTATCGGGTACACTTGGCAATTTATTGCCGTTGTCGCAGAGCGTAAACTCTGCTTTACAGAATGATAGTTTTGTAGATAAGAAATCTTCAAAGAGCAGCGGACGACGTGGTTATGAGGATGGATCTCACTCCGAAATCGAAGTGTCTCGGGAAGTAGATTGGGATGCTCAGCGTATATTAAAACGTGGCATTAAGCTTCTGAAATTTGTTGAGACTCGTTGGAACATTCAATTTAAAGACGAAGCGCAAATGATTGATCTGTTACACCTATCCTTTGTCAATGATGGCCGTGCGGATGTCCCTGAACTGCCGAAGCCTGATTCTGAAGAGTCGGCCGCCCTTGTTTCTGAAACAACAAGGGTACTTTCTGATCGACATTTTTTAAGGATGGATTTCTGGACAAATTTTGTACAGTACTGTCGCGATCATGGACGTGGGGATGATATCGCATCCCGAAAACCATCATATGACGATTGGTACGATGTAGCGGTTAATCATCCGGAGTATCATCTCTTCTTTCAGCTTGTCAGAAGGAAAATACTGCGGATTGGGATTTATGTTCATCGCCCGGAGTATTTTGCATTACTCGAATCGAAAAAGACGGAGATTGAAAATATATTTGGGGATCCACTTGAGTGGTATACGAGCAGAGAAAAAAGTGTAGCCAAAAGAATTCTCTATTCTCTTGAAGCCGATATTCATAACCCAGAAAAGTATCAGCAGCATTTTGAATGGCTTGTCAGCCACTTTGATAAGCTTAAAAGTGCTCTTGATGCCGTTGAATAGTGATTGAGGTGACTCAGATGCTAGAACTAAAAAAGAGCATATTAGAATTCTTTAGGTACGTTCAAGAAAGCCATATTGAAATTTATAATGAATTCAGCCTGCAACATGAGTTGGGGATTTTTCTAAGAGAAAGTCTCCCCCAATACAAAGTTCAGTTTGAGCGTAACGTTTCGTATTTTTCAAGCAATCGTAACACGATCAAAAAGGAAATCGATATATCAATTTTTTCAGTGGATAAGCTGGAGAAATACGCGATTGAGTTGAAATGCCCTCTAAATGGACAATATCCGGAACAATTATACTCCTTCACGAAAGATATTAAATTCATGGAAGAGTTGAGGCGACTAGGGTTCACTAAGACGGCTTGTGTTGTTCTTGTATCTGACAAACCGTTTTACCAGGGGAAAAACAATAATGGCATCTACAAATTTTTCAGAGAGGAGTATGCCGTTTACGGTGAAATATACAAACCGACAGGCTCCGGTAAAAATGAAGAATATATTACTTTAGAGGGCAACTATAAGGTTGAATGGAATGACTTAAATGCTCAAAGCAAATTCTATGTTATAGAAATAGAATAACGGTTTAAAATCTTGTCGACCCAAGCCCCCATCAGGAATGATGGGGGCTTTATGTAGAATTACTATTCTTTCGGTATCACAAACTCCGATAAGTTTATTCCTTTATTTACTTCCGTAGCATAAGAGTGATTTATACCTGAGAAACCAACAATTTCCTTAATACTCAGATGGTTGGTAAGAATTACATCTGCATATTTAATTCCAAAAAGATGAATCATGGTCACCTGTCTTCCATGCGGGGCGCGATTATACATATCGCTTAATATTTCTCCTAATTTTCGTGCGTCCAATTTAATCACTCCTATCAGCAATAGTAAATTGTTGAATAATGACATAATTCTAGACAACAAGTATTGAATCCTCTTATACAGCAGTATCCTGCTAAAACCTTCACACGTCATTCGTGTGAAGGTTTTTTAGTTAGAACATGCATTCGCTGACAAACAGGTGTTCATCCTGAGCTTTAAAATAAGCTTATCAATGATCGGGGTTGAATATCCGGAATACATAAATACAGTTTCGGGTTAGAAACGGAGAGTAGATATGCATGGAACAAAGGTTTATTGCAATTACCGGGACATCGCATTATTTCGGCGCAAGTTTTTTGAAGCCGGGGATGGTCGTGCAGCTCATTAAAGATCCGGGCAATCCGTATGACGAGGAGGCGATCCAGGCGGTGATTCCTCCGCTTGGAAAGATCGGCTACGTTGCGAACAGCACGCATACAGTGCCTAAGGGATGTCGGAGCGCTGGTCGGATCTATGATTCATTTGAACAACAAGTTTACGGTGTGATCCGGTTTATTGTGAAGGATTTGGCCATTGTTGAGCTTATGGAAGGAATAGCATCACTCGATATATTCCTCCAAACAGAACATCAATCTTTTCCCTGGAAATGAGGAAAATTGGCGTATTTTGTTTTTTGTTGCGGATTTAGGAAGGGGACAATGGGAAATTTGGCGAATGTAGGTATATAGAATTACAAGGGAGGAGGATTGGCATGGACCTAATAGATCGATTGTATCAGAAAATAAAAGAAGATCCGCTGTCCCCTAAGATGCTGATTGTCCCGTCCTATTCGCAAGGCCACCAATTGCTAGAGCGAATTTGCGAACGTTTCGGTTCTGTTTTTAATGTGGGAGTTGAGACACTTCAGGGCATGGTGCATGCCAATACGGCATTCGAGCTGTCGCGTCGAAAGATACGTTTTCTTGAGGACGAGCAAGCGTTCTGGGTGATTCGACAGCTAATGCTGCACCAGGCCGAAGCAGATCCGCATAGTTATATTACGCACCAATCAATGCTAAACCCCGGGGTGGTCCGTAAAGTTCATCAGTCGCTCGTTGAATTACGGATGGCTGGGGTTCGTTCCGGAGACATACATCCGAAGGACTTTTCGAACGAGAGCAAGGGCTTGTATCTCCAACAATTGCTTGATCGTTATGAGGCTTACCTCAAAGAGCAGGCGCTGACGGACTTTGCGGGTTTGGCCGAGTATTGTTCTCCAACTGCGGATAACACAAGATTTTTACTTCTGCAGCCCGCCGGATGGTCGAGAATGGAATGGGATCTGATCGAGAAAATAGCCGGGAGCCAACTGGACATCATCAATTTCGATGAGCCTTTTTATTCTCATGCAAGATTCTCTAACAATCGACTAATGATGTTTCGCGCCGCTGGAAGTTTAGCTGAAGTTCGCGAAGGGTTTCGCAGAATGATTGCAGAGCCCGAGCCGCTGGATCAGATGGAAATCATGTTGTCGGATTATGAACGATATGCGCCTGTACTTTACTCGCAGGCCGAGGCGTCGGGGGTCCCGTGTACGTTCTCCAATGGGCTTCCGATCTCCTACTGTACGGCAGGTAAGGCTGCTCTAGCCATTCTTGCTTGGATTAAGGAAGGGTTCCCAGTGACTCGCCTTACGGAGATGCTTCGCAGCGGATGCCTGCAAATCGCTGACCAGCAAGCATCCGCCAGGGACTGGATTCGCCTGCTGGAGCAGAGCGGAATCGGCTGGGGCAGACATCGCTATGCCGGAATCCTTGATTCCCGACAACGCATGGGGGACGGGCAGCAGGAGCTTGGAATGAAGCTGCATGAGGTGCTTCAAGGCTGGTTCGACAAGCTTCCGGAAGGAAGCGAGTGGAGGCCCGATCGGTTGCTCGAATGGTTGGGGGATTTTGTTGAGAAGCATGTACCTCTTCATTCGAGCGACGACCAGAACGTAAAAACGGCCATTCAAGCTTGGAGCACACGTCTATCGGGAATCCAAGTTGGGTCCATGACGCCCGAGTGGGCGGTACGATATGTAACTGAAATCTTGAACGGCATACGGATCCGGGTTGATGCAACACCGAAGCCGGGGGCAGTTCATGTTACTTCCATCCATAACGGCGGCTTCAGCGGAAGATACCGAACATGGATCGTCGGCATGGATGAACGGGCCTGGAGCATGCCGATCATGCAGGATCCTCTGTTGCTGGATGAAGAGCGGACGGCGGTATCGACACATTTACAGCTGGTCCGTGAACAAGCCAAACAAATCAGAAACGCTCGTGATGTCCGATTATCACTCATATGCGGGGAATTGTGGCTTAGTTATGCTTCATACGATCCGGGGGAGCGGGAAAGCCGAAGCCCTGCATTCGAGATGCTGCAAATAATGAGGCTGCAATCTGGGGATGACACGCAGGATTTCAGCGCTTTAGAGAGAGTATTAGGGCAGCCGTACAGCGTAATGGATGTGCTGCATCCGGAAGAACGAAGAAGTACATATGATGAGATCGATGTATGGGCGCAATATCTTCGGGATTCAAACGGAACAAAAGATGGATGGAAGGCTGTATCACATGCTTATCCGGCTTTGGCGCAGGGATATCTGGCACAGGTGAATTGCCAAGATGAAAGGCTATCGGTTTATGACGGGTGGCTGAGTACGAACAAAGCGGATCCTGCAGGTTCGGACGGAATACCGGGGCAACAAGCCATCAGTGTGAGTCAACTGGAGAAATATGCGGCATGCGGATTGCAATACTACTTTTATTCCGTGTTAAGACTGCGTCCTAAAGAAATTCCTGTCTTTGACCGTGCCCGTTGGCTGCAGGCCGATGAACGGGGAACGCTCCTGCATCATATTTACAGGCTGTATTTGGAGGAGGTTACGGAGTTCGGTACGAAGCCGCCGCAGCATGACAGACGCAAGCTGCATAGGATTGTAGACCAAGCACTTGATGATGCCGCGAAGTCCATACCGGCTCCCAGCCCGCATGTGCAGAAGAAGGAATGCGAGGAGATCCGGCGCGATGCAGAGGTTTTTTACAGGAACGAAGAAGGG
This sequence comes from Paenibacillus sp. FSL M8-0142, assembly GCF_038597315.1. Classification (NCBI taxonomy): domain Bacteria; kingdom Bacillati; phylum Bacillota; class Bacilli; order Caryophanales; family Paenibacillaceae; genus Paenibacillus; species Paenibacillus sp. FSL M8-0142. The sequence continues at coordinate 5,579,144 of NZ_CP152008.1, read as the reverse complement.
AAGACCGAACAGCCCTGCTATTTCGAATTGGAACTAGGTACACCTGAGGGTGAGCCGATGGAGCTGACATTGCCGGACGGCATGCAAGTGAAATTGAAAGGGTTCGTCGATCGGGTGGACCGCATCGGCCCTCATGAATATCGAATCATTGATTATAAAACAGGCAATACCAAAAGATTTGCCTCGGCCGAATATTTCAGCGGAGGAACACAGCTTCAGCATGCCCTGTACTCAATCGCGGTTGAACAGTGGCTTCATGTAACAGGAAATGATGTTGAGGCCAGGGTAACGGAAGCGGAATATGCTTTTCCAACCGTACGGGGAAGAGGAGAGTATGTCAGGAGGAAGCAAGACCGCAGGGAGGAATTAGGCGACATCATCTCTAAACTTCTGGATTCCATGAATCAAGGTCTGTTTATTCCAACGAAAGATATTAATACATGCAAGCGATGCAAGTACAAGTCCGTGTGCGGCTCGCACGCCGAGTGGATGGGGAATAAACGGGGAGCTGCTGTCAATTCAGCTGTACTAGGTTCACTGCGGGAGGTGGAAGGGGTTGATTGAATCCAATTTATTAAACTTGCCGGCGGATCAAGCAGACCGTCATCGAATCCTTCATGATTTAGATACGACGCTGCTTGTGGAAGCAGGGGCCGGATCGGGTAAAACGACCAGCTTGGTAGGCAGGCTTCTTGCCTTAATTGCTCATGGCGTGCAGGCAGAACAAATCGCAGCGATCACATTTACGAATAAAGCTGCCGGGGAGCTCAAGGAACGATTCCGGGTCGCGTTGGAAAACGCTTATCGAACAGCTGAGTCCGGTTCAACGAGCCGCCGTCGATATTCGGATGCTCTAAGCAAGCTGGATCTCATGTTTATTGGAACGATCCATTCTTTCTGCGCATTGCTGCTGCGGGAGCGTCCGATTGAAGCAGGGCTGGATCCGTATTTTGAGGAGATGGCCGAAGAGGAGGACAGGCACTTTCGTGATGCTTGTTGGGATGACTATATTACAGAATTGAATGAAGCGCAGCTGCGGCTCTTGGACGAACTATCGCTGCTCGGCGTTGATGTGAATACACTGCGGGATGTTTATGATCGGGTAACCACATTCTCCGATGTCGAGCTGCCTTGTCAAGAACGACCGTATCCAAACTTGGACCGCATTCGGGATACGCTCTTTCCACTGCTTGAGGCGGCGGCGCCGTATATACCATCGACTGAGCCTGACCAAGGATGGGACAAGCTTCAAACACTTGTACGTACAAATTGCCAAAAGTTGCGGCTGATTGACGTGAAGGATGATATGCGCATTCTTGAAATTGCAGAGCAGTTCGAGAGCAAGATCCATGTAACGCAGAAGCGATGGACATCCAAAGAGCAGGCAGCCCAGCTGAAGACCAGATTTATCGATTGGCAGGAAACCGTGTTATTTCCCTTTCTGCAGGAATGGCGCGAGTATTTATACCCGAAGCTGATTGCGTTCGTTCGCCCGGCTATTCTCTATTGCCAGGAACGCCGCTTATCTGCAGGCCGGTTGAATTTTCAGGACCTGCTCGTAGAAACTGCCAGGCTGCTTCGCGACCATCTTGAAGTTCGGGCTTACTTTGCACAAAAATACCAACGGATCCTCGTTGATGAATTTCAGGATACGGATCCGGTGCAAGCTGAGCTTATTTTTCTGCTCACGGGCGTTATCGAGTTGGGAATGGAGAATCAGGACTGGAGGCGGCTGAAACCGCGGCCCGGCTCCTTATTTCTGGTGGGAGATCCGAAGCAGTCGATCTATCGTTTTCGCAGGGCAGATATCTCGATTTATAACGAGGTCAAAGCGCGAATCCGTGAGTGCGGGGGTGTTCTTAAGTTAACGTCTAATTTCCGTTCCGTTCCATCGATCGGCGATTATATCAACAGTCGGTTTGCAGACAAATTTCCTTCAGTCGAAACCGAATATCAAGCGGCGTTCGCGAAGATGGAGACGGACTGGGATCTCTCGTCCCAAGCAACAGGGCATGGTGTATACGTGTTGAACTATCCCAAGATTACCGGGGGAAAAGCAGCGGCTGCCCTGGAAGATGCCAAGCGTATCGCAAGTTATATTTCATGGGCTTGCACCGATGGCAACCTGCAGATCATCCAGAGGGACGGCACAAGCCGGAATGCAGTTCCGGGGGACTTCCTGATTCTCACCAAGACGAAAACATTCATTCATGTCTATGCGGAACAGCTGGACCTAAGCGGTATTCCTGCCGATACTTCCGGAAGTACGGCCGCTTATGAAGAAATGCTGATGCTATGGCAGCTGGCCCGCTGTCTTGAAGACGCCTCCGATCAGCCTGCATTGCTCGCGGTTCTGCGCGGCATGTTATTTGGATTAAGCGACCAGCAGCTGTGGGCCTATAAGCAGGAAGGCAGCCGGATATCCATACACGAATCGAGATCGCAAACAGAACTGAGCGAAAATGCGCAGCCGGTTGGCGCAGCGCTGGCCAGATTGCGCATGTATTCGGAATGGGTCCGTACATTACATGCAGCGGCAGCCTTCAGTCTTATCGTTGAAGATTTAGGGATCATACCGTATGTATCGGCATTGCCCGCTGGTTCGGTACGCGCGGGAACCTTGGTCGGATTGATGCAGCTTGTGCACAGCGATGCGAGGGCTGCTTCAAGCTGGAGCGAACTATGCCGATTGATGGAAAGAGCATGTCAAGGAATGGAAACCTCGAGTCTGTATGTCGGAGGCGATCAAGCCGTCCGTGTGATGAATCTGCATAAAGCGAAAGGGCTGGAGGCGGCGGTCGTTATTCTTGCGGGTCCATGCGAAGAGTCCGAACACGAGCCCGCGCACTATATCGATCGGTCTTCCGACCCGGCAGCCGGGTATTTTACGATCCATAAGAAAACAGGGGGATTTCATCTGAAAATAGCTGCTCAGCCCCCCGGTTGGGACGTAATGAGTGAGCGGGAACGGACATTCACACAGGCTGAGAAAGATCGGCTGCTGTATGTAGCAGCGACGCGGCCCAAGCAAATGCTGGTCATCAGTTTATATCCCGAGCAGCCGGCCAAATGCCCCTGGACCCCGCTCGTTGAAGGAATGCCAGAGCTTCCGGAACTTCAGGTTCCTGAACGCGTACAGACGCCCAAAACGGAGTTAACCGAAGGACCGGATATCCTCGGCATTCGGGTTGCTCGTCAGCGCCAATTGGATGATATAAGCCGGCCAACCTATTCGCTGCTGTCGGTAACGGAACAGACCAAGACGCTCCATGACCGTCCGGAATGGTCCTCGGAGGGGAAAGGGATGGCATTCGGCAGCGTTGTCCACCGCTCGCTGGAAATGCTCGGCAAGGGATTGGCGGAGTCGGATCTGGATGAGGCCGTACATTGGCTTGCGAGCGAAGAAGGATTGGCAGCAGAGTACATCCCCGAAGCCGTACGGATTGCGCAAAGCATCCTGGTCAGCGAACTGTGGCAGCGAAGCTTGCGTGCACGCCGCCGGTTGTTTGAGCTGCCCCTGTTACTTAGGAAGAACGCCGCAGAGCTTAAAACATTCAACAGCATGGCTATGGAAGACATAAGGCTCGAAGCAGCGCCGGCTTCGGCAATCGGGGATGATGCTGTGAAGCATGCTTATTTGCGAGGCGTCATCGATTTTCTGTTCGAAGAAGAAGACGGCTGGGTCATTGTTGACTTCAAGACCGATCACGTCGAGGAGGGTGCCCTGCAGACGTTCGTTAATTTCTATCGTCCTCAGGTCCTTGTCTACGCTTCGGAATGGGAACGCACCTTTGGCTTCAAAGTGAAAGAAGCAGGGCTTTATTTCGCAGGGATCGGGCGGTATATAGTGCTGTGACACTAGCTCCATCGTGCTAGCAGCTTCGTAATTATTCCCGGTCTTACATAATGCTGCGGGCGATTTGCGCAGGACTTTAAGTTCGCCACTTGATTTGGGGAGGCTTTTTTAGTTCTATGGAAGGATATGGACGGATATTGTCGAAGTGTGTATATATCATAAATGAATAGATAACAGGAGAATTGAACTATGACCGATAAGTTGTTCAGATGGTTCAAAATTATTTATGCCATCCAAGCAAGGCCGGGGATCAGCGCCAAGGAATTGGCGCAACGATGTGAAGCGGAAGAAAGAACGATATACCGGGATTTGCGTTCATTAGACCATGTAGCACCGATTACCAACGAAGGGTATGGCAAAGGCTACACGTTTGCCGGGGATTTTGCCATGTTTCCATTCAATTGGACGCAGCAGGAGGCGTTGGTCTTCTCCATGCTCCCTTCCTTTGTCGACCAGAGCAATATGCCGCCGGGATTCGACACGGCGTATGACAAGGTTATGGCCGCTCATTTTCGGCAGAAGAAGCGGGATCGGGAAATACTGAAGCATGTCACGGATATAATCCAGATGGGGTCTCCCGCATATCGGGAAGATGCCCCCAACTATCTATATCAAGTCATCCAGGCCATTGTGGAAGAAAAGACGATCACCGTTGTATATCATACGCAGAGCCGGAACCAACAAACGGAACGGGAGATCGATCCGTACTACCTCGTTCCGAGGGATCAACGATTCTATCTGATCGGGTATTGCCATCAGGCGAAGGATATTCGGACCTTCCGTCTGAGCCGTTTCCGCTCTATGGAGATGACCAGCCGCACTTTCGAGCGCGGGGACTTTAACCTGAAGAATTATATGAAGAACACCTGGTCGATTGAACGCGGCGAGGAACAAATTCATTTCAAAGTGAAATTCTCGCCGGATGTCGCCCGTTACATCAAAGAAGAAGAGATGTTCGTCAGACCAAGGATGAAGGACCTTCCGGACGGCAGTTTGTTGTTCGAGGTTACCTTGAATCACGATCGGGAGTTTATGAACTGGGTAAGTCAGTACGGGCCGGATGCTGAAATTCTGGCCCCGGTATCTTACCGGGAACGAATGAAGGAACGGCTTGAACGATGGCGCAAGCTGTATGAGGGGGAATAAGGAACGGCACTATTGCGCCATTCCCAGCATTTCCGCCAATTTACTGAATGGGTGATTCTCTTCCGAGCCTGTGGAATATACCATTTCCGAGACGTACAGCTGATCTTCTGCGGCATTATTCGTAACCAACTGGATGTTAGGGAAGATCGAAAGAAAGACTTTGGCGGTGTTATAGGCATCATCGGTGGCTCGATGCGGCTCTCCGATGAATGGGAGCTGCAGCAGGTCTAGCGCCCGTTTCAATCCGATCCTCTGTCGATGATCCGATTGGTGAAGTCGAGTAAACGCCAGCTGAAGATCGTTATAATTTTGCAGCCAATCTAAGGAGATCTGATGATACCGGCAATGCTGGATGAACTGATATTTATCGTCCATACCCCACGCGCATAAATAATAGGGCGCTTCGCCGATCCACTCTTGAAAAGCCTTTAGCGCTTCGGGAAAAGACGGTGCTTGATCGACTTGATCCTGTGTAATCCCCGTAAACGGCGTCGTTTCCGGTGTTAATTTATACTGTCTCGAAGGCTTTACATAGGAATGAAACACATCAGTCATGACCAGTGTTCCTTCTTGCTCGGTCATTTTAATCGCACCGATTTCGATAATGTCGGCAAGATGCTGATGTTTACGAACCACCATGAATTCAAGATCGAAGATGATATAAGTTGGCATTGGAATGCTCCTCTCTGCATTGGTTGTTATTAGTTTAGCAGGGAGGAGTGGCTGGAGTTGTCAGGGAATGGGTGTTCGGGGATGGGGAGCTCTTTCGGTAGATAAATAACTTGCTAATAAAAGATTTACCTGTTCTATTTATAGTTGAGTGCAATTTTTGGTTGGTTTCATAGAAATTAATAAATCCAAATAATAGAGGTGGTCAGTGTATGATAGTAGGTTTGTTGCAATTAAGTGATATACATATAGAAGTTCAAAACAATAGTATTTTTAGTAAGCACGATAAAATTGCATGGGCTTTACAAGAGTACATATATCAGTTGGACCATCTTTTTATCATTATTACCGGTGACAGCGCATTTTCAGGAAGAGACATAGAATATCTTCAAGTTATGCAAATGATAGATGACATAAAAAAAGATATAATTTCAATAAAAAGGATAGAACTTTCTATTTTAATTATTCCCGGCAATCATGATTGTTTCTTACCAGAACTACCAGTTCGAAGTATTCTTATAAAAAATATTAAATCAGGGATGAGTAGTATTACTAATGATGAAATTAGTATTCTTACTGAGCCACAAAAAGAATTTTTTGAATATCTTAAATGTTATGAGGAAACATCAGCTTTAATTTTGGATGACATACTATTAAAAACATACTCCTTTGAAATAAACGGTAAAAAAATTGTATTTAACTGTTTTAATTCTTCATGGATATCAGAAAGGAAAGAGACACCAGGCACCTTATACTTTCCGATAGAGAGATATACAGAACATTTGTCTAAAATTGAAGGAGATTTAATAATTTCTGCTATCCATCATCCGAACAATTGGTATATACCAGAGAATGGACGAGCACTTAGGAGTGTATTAGAGAAATATTCTGATCTTATTCTTACTGGCCATGAGCATGTTGCAACTGCAAAGAAAATTGAAAATTTTGATGGGGAAAGAGCGCAGTATATCGAAGGGGGGGTACTGCAGGAAACTGGTATAGAAAGTATTAGCAATTTTAATTTTATTTTGTTCGATTTAGAAGAAGAATTGCAAATGATTACCCGATTTACTTGGAGCGAGGATTACTACTCTAATAGTTACGCCTCTGGCTGGATGAATTATTACCATGCTAATTCAGCCCGTAGTACTCATTTCATATTGTCAGATAATTATCAAGCAAAATTAGATGACCCAGAAATTAATCTTAAGCATCCTCGGAAAGCCAAAGTAACACTAGGTGATATTTACATATACCCGGACGCTAAAATAGTTCTATCCGATGAGAAAACAAGTAAATTTGAGCAAATTATAAATCTAGAAAAAATAACATTAGATTGCAAACTCAATGTGATTGTTTTTGGTTCAGAGAGGTCAGGTAAAACATCATTATGCAAAATGATATATTCCCATTTTTATAACAAGGGATATGTTCCGGTATATATAAATGCGGTCGATATTAAAGCTAGATCTCTTGAGGACTTTAATAAAACAGTATATAAAAATTTCTCAATACAATACTCAAAAGAAATGATTGAACGATATAAGCAATTAGATCATAAAAAGAAAATAATTATCATTGATGATATGGAAAAATTCAAACAGCCAAGTGAAGTTATGTCGAGGCTTTTAAAGCAAATTAAAGAAGTATATCCGAATCTCGTCATAACAGGAAGCGAAATGTTGAAATTTTCAAATATAATTGGAATAAGCGAAGAAGAGAATGAAGTTTTCGAGCAATTTGAAAAGTATGAAATTCTCCAGTTTGGTCATTATCAAAGATCCAAATTGATTGATAAGTGGAATAATATCGGTAATAGTGGCCTCTCTGAAGTTGATTTGCTGGAAAAAAACGACAGAATTACTGCTGACATAAATACTGTAATAGGTAATAATTTTGTCCCGTCGTTTCCTTTCTTTCTATTGATTATTATACAAACCGCAGAAAGTGATATCCCACATTCATATAAGGACTCTGCATATGGTTATTATTATGAACTTCTTATAACACAATCTTTTATTAATATTGACATTCAACCTAAAGAACTTGACGCATATTATACCTATATTTCAGAATTAGCATATTATGTTTATAAAAACGAAGTCTACGAAATTTCAGACACTGAGTTACGGAGATTCAACAATTACCTATGCCAGAAATATGATCTGGATCATGAGTATGAAAGAACTGTAACAAGGCTTGTTGACTCATCCATACTTGAAAAGTTAGGTGATTATTATCGATTCAAACTCAATTATATTTATTATTATTTTGTAGCAAAATATCTCTCTTCTAGAATTACTAACCCTGATATAAGGGCAATAATTAAGGACATGTGTCTACATCTTCATATTGAAGAAAATGCCAATATTATCATGTTTTTGACTCATCTATCAAAAGATCCATATATCCTTGATAGTTTATATGAAAAGGCACTGGAAATATTTGATGAATTCACGCCTACAAAATTAGAAGACGATATTGGTTCACTAAACACATTGGTTAGTGAAATCCCTAAAATTGTTTATCGTAACATCGAAGTGAAGAAGCATCGTGAAGAGAGGCTAATTGCAAAGGATGAGGCGGACCTAGGAAGACGTGAATCAGCAATTACTAGTCATTATCCCCGCAGAAAAAATAAAGATTCAGTAATGGATGTTGTAACTAAACTAAATGTAGCTTTTAAAACAATCGAATTGTTAGGACAGATTTTGAAAAATTATTATGGTTCAATCGAAGCGGAGCAAAAGTATATTCTTACTGAAGAAGTTTATATGATTGGGTTAAGAACACTTAATTCATTTTTATCACTAATTACCGATAATGTAGAAAATGTAGCGATTAATTTACAGAAAATAATTGAAAAACAAGAAACTAATGAAAGTCACCATGACTCGAAATTAGCGGGTAAATTATTATTCAATATTTGCTGTGTCCTCTCATATCAGATATTCATCAAAATAGCAGAGTCAGTTGGTTCAAAAAATATGAGAAATACCTTTAGTCAGATTACAGAGAATAATAAATTCACATCAATTAGATTAATTGAAATTGCTATAAAACTTGATCAATTACGTTCTCTACCCTATCCAGATATAAAATTACTGAAGGAAGATGTGGAAAAAAACGTAATGGCTCTAAGTATTTTGAAATTATTAGTAATTAATCATCTCTATATGTATGATACCAATCGAGTAGATAAACAGAGAATATGCGATCTACTTGGAATACCAATTGATAAACAAATTACTATAGACTTGACTTCTAATCGAAAAAAAGACAGATGAATTATTTATCAAGTGCAAAGGACGACACGTTCTGTCTATAGCATACTAAAATGCCTATTCCCTAGTGCAAAGGCACTTGTCAGCCTTCAAAATTACTCCCATCGTTAGTATTGTGGAGAACTCGGCGAAGGAGACTGAAAGGGTGTTAAAAATCCTATCGCAAACAAAAAGGAGTGGAGTCGGATGCCAAGGGCCGTAGCTGCTTTAAAGTCTACGGCCTTATTATTTTGCAATAATGTAACCAGGTAGGCCAGGAAGCTTCTTCGACGATTTTTTTGATATGATACAATAGGAATACATAATTAACCATGTAAAGGATGAGAATCTATGCCGGTTTACAATAAGCTAGTTCGGGATCTGATCCCCCAAGTCATTAAAGCTACAGGCAAAGAATTTCGCACACGGATCTTGGATGAGGAAGAGTATAAGAAAGAATTGATCATAAAGCTTAAAGAAGAGTCGGAGGAATACTTTGCCGCTGAAAGTCCTAAGGAGTCATTGGAAGAGCTTGCAGATATGCTTGAGGTTATCCGGGCATTGGCGGTCGTACATGGAGCAACATGGGAAGAACTTGAAGCCTTGAGAGAGAAGAAGGCGGAAGCTCGGGGCGGATTCCAGGAACGGGTGTATCTAATCGATGTCGACGACAACGCTTAATGTCAAACTGATTACGGAAAACTTAGCAGACGATTTAATCACCGGGATGCAGAATGCATCCGGAATTTATATTATGACTTCCTTCGTTATGCAGTCTGGAGTGCGTTTATTGGCGCCCCATTTGAAAGGTGCGATTGAACGGGGAGCCGAGGTAAAGGTTCTCGCTGGGGATTACTTATTCGTTACGCAGCCGGAAGGTCTACAGGAATTACGTAATATTGATACCCGGCTTGAGGCAAGGTTATGGCGCAGTATGGGAACTTCCTTTCACCCCAAAGCCTATTTGTTTGACTACGAAAATGGTGAAGGGCTCCTTATCGTCGGTTCCTCTAACTTTTCCATGTCTGCCATGAGAATGGGGATGGAGTGGAACCTGGCTATGAATGCAAAGGCCGAGCCTTATACGTTCCAAGTCGCGTTAGAAAAGTTTATGCAAAACTTCTATCACGATTCTACGCTGCCGCTCAATGACAACACCATTTCTCTGTATGAAGAGGAATATCGAACGTATCATCGCAAAAACCCAGAGTTAATTCGAATGATAACCGAGATGGAGGAAAATGAGTACCGAACCGAAAACGCTAGCGATCCTGTTGAGGAAAAGGTTCCTGAAGACGAACAAGCGTCCATTCATCCACGTTTTGCTCAAATTGATGCTCTTGATGCTCTAGAGAGAACGTTAGAAGAAGAATATGACAAAGCTATGGTCGTCATGGCAACCGGACTCGGAAAAACCTATCTAGCAGGCTTTTTCGCCCAGCGTTTTCAACGGGTGTTGTTCATTGCGCATCGAGAAGAAATTCTTTATCAAGCCAAACGGTCATTCCAGCGCATCATGCCGGACAAAACCTTCGGTATCTATAACGGTGTCAAAAAAGAAGGGAACGCGGATTGCGTGTTTGCTTCAATCTACACGCTAGGGATGAAGAAGCATCGTGAATCGTTCGCACCGGACGGATTTGATCTTATCGTGGTGGACGAATTCCATCATGCAGCTGCAAACTCATACCAATCGGTTATCCAGTATTTTAAGCCGAAGTTTTTACTTGGCATCACGGCAACACCAGACCGAATGGATGGGAAGGATGTGTATGCCCTTTGTGATGGCAACGTCGCCTACCAGATTCATTTCATTGAAGCCATTCGTCGCGGCTGGTTGTCGCCGTTCCAATACTATGGGGTCTATGACGATACAGATTATTCATCCATTCGGTGGCTTGGAACGCATTATGATGACGAGCAGTTGACTGCAGCTCAGTTGAGAGAGTCGCTGGCTGACAAGATCTACGATGCTTGGAACGAGCATAAGCAAACACGGACAATTGGCTTTTGCTCATCAATTCGACAAGCGGATTTTTTGGCGGGCTATTTTCAAGAGAAAGGAGTAGCTGCAGTCAGCCTTCACTCTGGAGCCATAGGAATCACGAGGGGAGAGGCAATAGAACATCTAGATAGAGGAGATTTAGAAATCATATTTACGGTAGATTTGTTCAATGAGGGAGTAGATATTCCCAGTGTGGATACGCTGCTTTTTGTCCGACCGACCGAATCCTTAACCGTATTTACACAGCAGGTTGGCCGGGGGCTGCGGTTATCGGAGCGAAAGACGCACTGCACAATCATTGACCTCATCGGTAATTATCGTAATGCAGACGTGAAGCTTCGATTATTCGCCACTGACGGTGACGGAAAGAAAACGGCAAAGGAACCGATCATCCCGACGGTGCCGGATGGATGCGAGCTCCATTTGGAGACATCTGTTGTTAACCTCCTGGATGAACTAAGCCGTAAGAAACTGCCACATCGCGAGCGTCTGCACCGGTCTTTCCTGGATCTCAAGAATGAGCTCGGTCGAATCCCTACATATTTGGAGCTTCACCTCCACGGGAGCTCGAACAGCTGGGAATATCGGAATGAATTCGGTTCTTATATCGGATTTCTCCTCTGGGCTGAATGCTTAACGAAGGAAGAAGAGGAGATTTATTATCAGTATGAGGCTTGGATACGTGATGTCGAGAAGACTGTCATGACCAAGAGTTATAAAATGATCGTACTCCTGTATATGCTCGAGCGTGGGCCCGAACATTGGGCAGAATCAGTTACTCCTCAGGAAGTAGCGCCATTCTTCCACGAATACCTAATGGAAAAGGAATACCGAAGAAGAATCGATTTCTCCGATAAGGATTCGAAACGCCTATGGGAATACAATGAGACCGGAGTTAGCCAGCTCATCGAGCGGATGCCAATGACAAAATGGGGCTCGGCTAAAGGAAGCATGACCCGCTTCGAGGATGGTCTGTTTAGTCTAAGAATTGAACCTGCCCCCGAGCATCGATCCATTTTGCATCGGTGGACGAAGGAAATCTGCCTATATAGGCTGCATCATCATTTTGAACGTAAAGAGCAGAAGCAGAGACCCCTTCAGTGATGAGGGGGTTTTCAAATATCAAATCGCTTGCTCAAACAATTAAGGAGTTGCTGCTATATGAAACAGGGCCTTTATGAGCAGATTATAAATAATCTTACTAGAAGACGGTTATTGACTTTGGATAGTACCTTATACGAAATTGGGATTGAGCCATTAGATCCGGAGGAAGCGCGCAAGGTGCTCTCTAATTACTTAGGCACCGTGATTCGTAGAGCATTGAAAATTATTCGGGAAAGTAGCAATGATGATGAAGCACTCCTGTTACAGGTACGTGCCTGCAATGAAATTATTGCCACTCTGCGTAATACACTGGACAATGAAGAATTAAGGGAATGGCAGCTTGATGAACAGGGTGAGGTTTTAACCTATGTCTATTCCAAACTAAATCATATTCGAGGCATCAAAGAGTCTAAGGTTCATCGACCTACAACTCCTTTGTCTCAAAGTTCATTGTTTACGGGTTCCCATTCGGAACCTAATATGATGAGTGAGCTTAAAGCAGAGATTATTACTTCGGATCAGGTTGATCTGTTGGTTTCTTTCATAAAATGGAGCGGGCTACGTTTCCTAATGGAGCAGTTAGAGGAGTTCACGGCAAATGGAGGCCGGTTACGTGTCATAACAACGACCTATATGGAAGCAACGGATTACAAGGCTGTGACAGAATTAAGTAAACTCCCGAACACAGAAATCAAAATCTCATACGATACAGAGCGAACACGGTTACATGCGAAGGCATATTTGTTTAAAAGAGATACTGGATTTACTACGGCTTACGTCGGATCATCTAATCTTTCGAATACTGCGCTTACGAGTGGTTTAGAATGGAACTTAAAGATTACGGAGAAGGATTCTTATGACGTCCTACGGAAAATAGAGGCAACCTTTGAGAGTTATTGGAACGATCGTGAATTTAAAAGTTTTTCCTTTGCGGATCAGGAGCATCAATTGCTTCTCCAGCAGGCACTTGGCAAAAAGAAAGAACATGAGCGAAATCAGTTAACCTTCCCATTTACCCTTACGCCTTACGATTACCAGAAGGAAATCCTTGAGAAGCTCGAGGCTCAGAGAGTGATATATGGAAGAACGAGAAATCTACTAGTGGCGGCTACGGGAGTAGGAAAGACGGTTGTTTCTGCTTTCGACTACAAACGGTTTGCCGACCGGAATCAAAAGTCGAGATTACTTTTCGTGGCCCATCGTGAGGAAATTCTAAAGCAAAGCTTGGACACCTTCCGTTTTATACTGAAAGACCTAAATTTTGGGGAACTTCACGTAGGGAGTAACCAGGCCGATTCGATTGATCATCTATTTATTAGTATTCAAAGCTTCAATAATTTAAAACTTACTGAAAAAACCACTCGGGATTTTTATGATTACATCATCGTTGATGAGTTTCATCATGCCGCGGCCCCTTCTTATCAAAAGCTACTGGCATATTATCAGCCACAAATTTTATTGGGTTTGACAGCTACGCCTGAGCGAATGGATGGGAAAGATATTTTGCACTACTTTAATGATACAATTGCAGCAGAGATACGCCTAACAGATGCAATTGATCGAAAACTGCTCTGTCCCTTTCATTACTTCGGTGTGACGGATAGTGTCGATTTGTCTCAGGTCAAGTGGTCAAGGCGAGGATACGATCTAAATGAGCTTCAAAATTTATATTCCCATAATAAAATTCGGGCAAGCCAAGTTATAAACAGCCTAAATAAATATGTAACCGATTTGGATGAAGTGAAGGGCCTCGGTTTTTGCGTGAGTGTTGCTCATGCACTTTACATGGCTAAAGTTTTCAATGAGTCGGGGATAGCCGCGATTGCCTTGCATGGAAAGTCAAGTAACGATGAGCGGAACTCTGCAAAGAGAAGGTTAGTGTCAGGGGAAATCAAAGTGATCTTCGTTGTAGATCTTTATAATGAAGGGGTAGATATACCGGAGATTAACACGGTTTTATTCCTTCGTCCCACAGAGAGCTTGACCGTATTCATACAACAGCTTGGCCGTGGACTTCGTTTGGCAAAAGGAAAAGAATGTTTAACGGTTCTTGATTTTATTGGGCAAGCCCATAAAGAATATAATTTCCAGGAGAAGTTTAGGGCTTTGCTTGGTAAAACAAAGCATTCTATACAGCAATATGTCGAGAATGGTTTCTCGAGCCTGCCACGTGGAAGCTTTATTCAGCTTGAGAAGCAAGCTCAGGAATACATCCTGAGAAATATTAAGCAAACCACAATCAATAAGAGAAGCCTTATCGAGAAGCTAAAACACTTTACAGAAGATACTGGATTAAGCCTTACACTAGATCATTTTACTCGATATCACGGAATGAGTCTTTACGAGTTTTACGGTGGACGTAACGGGAAACGGACATTCCGAGGATTGATGGCTGAGGCGGGTTTGATCGAACCATTCGAATTCGAGGATATGGAGTATCTGACAAAACGTATTCCAGCTTTATTAAGCATAAACTCCCGGAGACTTCTAAGTTTTTTAATCGACTATCTTGAGGATCCAGGGAAATCAACCCATACAGAAGAAGAACGACTGATGTTAAATATGTTTTATTATACCTTCTACCGATCAGAACCGAAGAAACATGGGTTTCTGGACATTAACCAGGCTATTCAGTCTATTGTTTCCTGTAAAGAGTTCAGGGATGAGATCATTGAAATATTAAAGCATAATTACGAACACATTAACTTTGTAGATAAAAAGAATGAGTTCCCATTCGTATGTCCATTAGACTTACATTGCACATATTCGACGGACCAAATTTTGGCGGCTTTTGGTTTTTGGAATGAAGACAAGTCCCCAGCCTTTCGCGAGGGTGTTAAATATTTCGAGGATAAGAAAACGGATATTTTCTTTATTACGCTAAATAAATCGGACAAGGACTTTTCTCCTTCTACTTTATATGAAGATTACGCCATAAATGAACGGCTGTTTCACTGGCAAACACAAAGTCGTATTTCGGAAGAAACGAATACGGCTAAGCGATATATCCATCATAAACAGACCGGGAACAGAATTGCATTATTTGTCCGTGAATACAAAGAGGAGAATAATTATACTTCGCCTTTTGTTTTCTTAGGAGAAGCCGAGTATGTGAGGCATGAAGGCAATAAACCAATGAGTATTGTGTGGAGGTTGAAAGAAGAGATGCCTCCGGAATTAGTACCGGCAGCAAATAAAGCTATTGGATAGGGAGTGAATCGATGCTCGCGGTAGCAGCGGCCATCATTGAAAATGAAGTCGGCCAAATCTTAATAGCCAGACGTAAGATGGGAAAGGCTCAAGAAGGCCTGTGGGAGTTCCCCGGTGGCAAAATCGAGCCTAATGAATCGGTTGAAGATTGTTTAAAGAGAGAACTGCAAGAAGAAATGAATATTCAAATTCAACCGTATGAGTCGTATGGTGAACATGACCATTATTATGGATCGACACATATTCGCTTGTATGCCCATAAGGCTGAACTTGTGAGTGGTGAAATAATGTTAGTTGACCATGACGAGTATAAGTGGGTATATCCACCAGAGCTTGGAGAGTATGAATTTGCTCCGGCTGATGTTAAATTCGTAGAGATGTTAAGAGGACATTCAGCAGAGTCCATGGATTAATCCATGGGCTCTTTTAATTTCAAGAACATGCATTCGCTGACAAACAGCTGTTCATCCTGAGCTTTAAAATAAGCTTATCAATGATCGAGGCTGAATTTCGAAGTATTTAGAAAATGAGTTTCTGTTAGAAATGGGGAGTAGGTATGAGTGGGGCAGACTTATATTACAATTACGGGTACATCGCATTATTTCGATGAAAAAGCTGGGACTAGGCCACAGCAGTAATTCTTGTTGGATGCGGCGCTGAGGCAACAGACTACAGCAAAGGCGGGGCTAAGGTCAAGGTAACGCAAAAGGAAAGTATCAGTAATCAGTGTGGGCCTGAAGTAGCTAAGCCGGTTAAAGTACAGTTTACTTCTTTTAAAGAAGGAGCAACTGACTGCAAAGTGTTTATCGGGGGAGAACTGAGAACAGTCGTGTCGCTTTAACAGTAAGGGAAGCTGGAACAACGGGGATGAAATATCGCTGTTCAGGGCACCCATTATAGCGGGAGACAAGCAGTACGTGGCCTGCCAGTTGATTGTGTACTTGTCAAGGAGAAGACTGGTAAAGAGCTACACACAATCGATACGGCAATAATCGACAATGTTGCAACTGATAACAAGCTGCTGATGGTTTCCGATATCGTAGGTGGGTAACTGCTTCTAAAGAGCAAGAAATTGAAGTGGAGCTATAAGAATGACGTCTTCGACTTTAAAGAATAGACCATATGTGATTCTATTCGGTAGTAAGGTGCTCATAACAGAAGTGAAGAGTGGCATGGCGGTAAAACTTGATTCTGAGAAATAGAATCGTATTAAAACAATCGTACAAATTGTTGTATAATAGATAGGACTACAAACCTATTTGTGAGCTTAATTGACCACATCCGAGAGGAAACGTAATATTGCATACTTGGTTATACGTAATTATCGAGACGCGATTGAAGAATGTCAGCCATTATATGCAAAATCATTTCTCGTTCTACGTTCTGGAAGTAGCGAGTAAATATGATTGTCTTTTATTTCGAATCGGAAATTGTCTCAACCATTTCATTCTGTACGGAATGCAAGCCTCATCAGATTGGCTTTGGCTATCCTCCAGAAAGGATAAAAATTTAATAGAGAGGGTATGAGAATGTGGATTCTATCTTCTTCGATTGGAAAACAAGTAATGCGCTGAACAAGATCGAGTCGCTTAAAGACATTGAATTTCTTCATGTGGCAACAGCATTCTTGGAGCAACAAGGCGTAAATTGGATAAGCCAGCTTGCCCATAAGTTCGCAATACCAAAGAACCGCATAAAAAGTATTCCTATCAATCGATTTTTCCATTAATAAGCCTTCTTCTCTGCTTGAACAATTGAATAGCATTGCAATAGCATTGCTGTTGTCTACATCGTAACGAAACAAAAGCTTCATGCTAAAACCATATTGGCGGTAAATAAGAATGGAATCGGTAAGGTAATGCATGGTTCCGCCAATCTAACGCATATGGGGATGAATCGTAATCTGGAGCTTAGTTCCGTGCTGGACATAAATGTTTCTAAACACGGCAGCAACACCAACATACATCAATTCTTCGAACGCCTAGAAGTGTTGTCGGATGAGGTAACTCCTGAAATCATTGCAGGGTACCAAGAGCGTCAAAAGGTTGTTGATAGTCTTCCATTTATACAGGAGACTGAGAGTTCGATATTTAAGACGGTGTTTGCTGATGACGAGGCAATCCCTTCCCCCGAAGAACTTGAAGGGTTTTATTTCACGCATCAGGACTACGAAACGCTTCTGGAAAGTAACGCCTCGCTTGCAACGCAAGAACTTCGTAACAGACGCGAGGCTATCCGTAATAAACTGTTGGGCATACACGATAAGTTGGAGCCTTTTGCGAAAAGGTTAGGTCTTAATTCTCACTGGGATCGCAATCATAAGGTGTCGCAGATTGAACCCAATCAGTTTAACTTTGGACGTGTGAACTGGATGGCCGTTCGGTTCGGTAAGCATCGCACACAATTAGACGGTTTACTTCCAGAACGAGCGTATGGAGAAAAAGAGCTTTACAAGTTTCCGAAGCATGGGTGCATTCAACTGTCTGTTACTCAAAACGGGCTATCAGTAGGCCTGTTTCATGCGGTCAGATACGATTCATGGGATAGAGCTTATGTCGCAAACAAGTTGGAGAAGACGCCAGATTTCATAAGGACTATTACTCGACATTTGAGGGATCTTCAAGGATACGGATATACATGGTTCATCCATGACCCCACGACTGGCCAAGGGACTTCATTTTCGGTAGACGATGAATCGCTGGATGACTTCCCCACTTTCTATCGGAATGACGAAGATGGCTATGAATCATTCCTGATTACGACATATGAACACAACCATGACGAAATCGAAACTGTTGATGACATTGTTAACCTTATTAAGTTTCATATGGAATTGTTGCTTCCACTATACAGGGAAATGGTTCAAGTGCCTCAGAAAATATGACAACAACCTCAACGTACTTAAGACAGCTAGGAAATAGAACGATAAGTACGGCAACAATAATATTAACAAGCAGTCCCTTCGAAACGAACCTTACGCTGGATGGTTTGTTCTGTCTATGCAGTTGAAATCAATACTAGGGTATATCACGATGAGGTGACATCATGATTTGGATACACCCGTTTAGGGGTGTCTTTTTACCTTGGCTTGTGCAGGGTAGCTGACTCTACTTGTCCAAGTATGTGGGTCTAATGGTATAGAACGACAATGAACGATAACGATCGACCAACACAAGATAAGAAGGTGTTTGTATATGCTAAGGCTTGAAGAGGTTAAGAAAGATGCAATAATCAACGGCCTTTTCTCAAATGAAGCGGCCAAAGTCATAATGGTCGAGCAAGTAGGTACTGACGCTTTATCTGTTGTTTACAAATCAATGAGTGGTGCCATTCAAGAGCGTATGCTTTTTCGGAGTGACGAGACAAACTTATCATTAGCACAAGCTGGTCGACCATGGTCATTCGACGCCGATGCTGACGCTTTTAAGTTAGCCGCAGAAGCGTATCGAATTAACGTTGCTCATTTATTTGATCCCATGATGGCTGTACATACATCGAACGTTGAGCCACTCCCTCATCAGATTACTGCTGTTTACGAATCAATGTTGCCTCGTCAACCATTACGATTCGTTCTTGCAGATGACCCGGGGGCAGGTAAAACAATTATGGCTGGGCTTCTTATGCGCGAACTCATGATCCGTGCAGATGCGCAACGTATCCTAATCATCGCGCCTGGTAGCCTCGTGGAACAATGGCAAGATGAACTGCATGAGAAGTTCGATTTAGAATTTGAATTGTTTACACGAGAGCTTGAGAACGCCAGTCGATCAGGCAATCCATTCGAAGAGAGAGACTTTCTTGTTGTTCGGTTAGATCAGTTAAGCCGAAGCGAAGAACTTCAGGATAAATTGAAGGCAACGAACTGGGACTTAATCGTAGTGGATGAAGCCCATAAGATGTCAGCTAACTGGTACGGCCAAAAAGTAAATGAAACCAAGCGGTTTAAGCTCGGCAAGCTTGCGGGCAGTATAACCAGGCATTTTCTTCTCATGACGGCAACCCCTCATAACGGGAAAGAAGAAGATTTTCAATTGTTCCTATCCTTGTTGGATTCAGATCGGTTCTACGGGAAGTTCAGAGACGGAGTACAACAAGTTGAAGTAAGTGATCTGATGCGACGTATGGTCAAAGAAGAGCTGTACAAGTTCGATGGTACAAAGCTCTTTCCAGAGAGACGAGCGATAACCATTAATTACAAGCTCTCTGATATGGAAGCGTCACTTTATGGCAAGGTTACAACCTATGTCAAGGAAGAAATGGATAAAGCCGATAAGCTCGAAGATAAAAAACGCAAGGGTACTGTTGGATTTGCGTTGACATCGCTTCAGCGACGGTTGGCTTCTAGTCCTGAAGCCATCTATCAATCGCTTAAAAAACGTAAGGAGCGTTTGGAACGCCGTATTGAGGAAATGAAGGTACAGCAACGCGGCAGAGTTGCCTGGGATACTACCTATGAAGTTCCCGATGATATTTATGAATCCGATGAAGAGATGGCGGACACTCAATACGAGGAATTCGAAGAAGAAGTTGTTTCTCAAGCGACCGCCGCGCAAACGATTCAGGAATTGGAGAAGGAAATTCAATCGCTAAAACATCTGGAACAGGTTGCGCGAGAAGTTGTTCAATCCAATCAGGATACAAAATGGTCACAGCTCTCGAGCCTCTTACTGGATGAGCCCATGATGCGTGACTCATCTGGCAATCGTCGTAAGCTTATAATCTTTACTGAGCATCGCGACACGCTGAATTATTTACAAAATAAGATAAGTGGATTGCTTGGTAATAATAAGGCGGTCGTAACGATTCACGGTGGAGTGAAGCGGGATGATCGGAGAAAGGTACAAGAACTGTTCAGACATGACCATGATACTCTTGTCTTGATCGCAACAGATGCAGCTGGTGAGGGTGTCAATTTGCAGAACGCCAATCTAATGGTGAATTACGATCTTCCATGGAACCCTAACCGACTGGAGCAACGATTCGGTCGTATCCATCGGATTGGACAAACGGAAGTATGTCATCTTTGGAATATGGTAGCAACTGAGACCCGTGAAGGCGATGTATTCCAACGATTACTGAACAAATTGGAAATCGAACGCGAAGCCCTTGGTGGTCGTGTATTTGATATACTGGGTAAGGTGTTTGAACATCGTTCGCTTCGCGAATTACTAATAGA
Source organism: Paenibacillus sp. FSL M8-0142 (assembly GCF_038597315.1). NCBI lineage: Bacteria > Bacillati > Bacillota > Bacilli > Caryophanales > Paenibacillaceae > Paenibacillus > Paenibacillus sp. FSL M8-0142. Next base: position 5,558,715 of record NZ_CP152008.1, on the reverse strand, counting down.
TGCAATCAGATACGGCGATCGCCCAGATGTTAAGGCCCAATTGCAACAGCAAGTGGAGGGGGCTTTGAGCCCAGAGCATCTGCGTGATATTTTGAATCGAAATGCATTAACTGAAGAAGTAATGACACTTGAACAAATGTATAAGGTTAAGGACGAGATGGAGAAAGCGCAGGCGCGAAGGCTTCAACCTTACTTCATCCGAGCCTTTTTCCGCGAAGCGTTCGCACGCCTTGGGGGAGACCTTAAAGAACGGGAGCAAGAGCGTTACGAAATATCTCATGTTCCCGCTGTGATTCGTGAACGGGACCGTCAAATCAGCGGTCGAACACGTAATCGGAAACCAGTTTTAACGAAGTATGAACGTATTTGCTTTGAAAAACAGTTAATCAGAGTTAAGGATAAACGTGAGGCAGCATTAATTCATACGGGACATCCGCTTATGCAATCTGTAACGGACTTGATCTTAGAGCGGGAACGTGGGAAGCTTAAACAAGGTACTGTCCTAATTGATGAGAGCGATGATGGCATTTCGCCTAAGATGCTCTTTATGGTGGAACATGCGGTAAGAGAAAATGACTTCGAGAATACATCTCGAGAAGTTTCTCGTCGTATTCAGTTTGTTTCAATTGATGAGCAGGGTAATGCTACTTCTGCTGGATATGCACCTCATCTTGATTTACGGAAACCTTCAAGTGAGGAGCGCCACTTGGTTGCTGACGTGCTTCAAGGTCAATGGATATCTGGTGATCTAGAAGGCTTTGCATCCCGTTTCGCGGCTGGTCATATTGGAATGCCGCATTACGAGGAAGTCAAACAACGCAGAGAACTGGAAGTCGAACGAACTCTTAAAGCGGTACATGAACGGCTCATCGTAGAGATCAACTACTGGCAGGACAGGTATTTGAAGCTTCAGGAGGATATTAGTGCAGGGAAAAAACCTCGAATGCATCTAGAAAACGTCCGACGTACAATTGATGACTTAACCGCGCGTTTGGAGCAACGTCATAAAGAGTTGGAAGCAAAACGGCATGTCGTATCAGCATCTCCCATTATCATCGGTGGTGCTCTGGTTATTCCAGCAGGGCTTCTTGCTCAAAGAAGAGGACAGCAGCCCACTGTTGATGCAGCAAGTCGCAGGCGAATAGAGCTATTGGCTATGCAGGCAGTTATGGATGCAGAGAGACGGCTAGGACATGAAGTCATCGATGTGTCTGCTGATAAATGCGGATGGGATATTACTGCCCGTATTCCACTTGGAGATGGCAGGTATGGGTTAGAACGTCATATTGAGGTTAAGGGCCGCGCTAAAGGGCAGGATACAATTACAGTAACTCGGAATGAGATGCTATATGGGTTGAACCAGGGAGATAAGTTCATCCTTGCTATCGTAATTGTAGATGGTAATGAAGTTGATGGTCCATACTACATTCGCAATCCATTTCAAGAGAGACCTGATTGGGCAGAAGTAAGTAAGAACCTTGATGTCGGTTTACTGCTAGGAAGAGCTGAACGGGTGACCATTACGAATAAAGAGAGTGAATAACAATGTCAAGCATAAAGATACCTAAAAAGTTGATTGAAGTTGCAATACCTCTAGAAGATATTAATATAGCTGCGGCAAGAGAAAAGTCAATACGGCATGGGCATCCGTCATCAATCCATCTCTGGTGGGCTAGACGTCCAATATCAGTAGCTCGTGCTATTTTATTTGCGCAATTAGTAAATGACCCTGGGTACGAGCGTCATTTGCAACGAGGCATGAACAAAGAAGCTGCAAAGAAAGAAAGAGAACGATTGTTTAACATCATACGGAAACTAGTTGTGTGGGAGAATTCCAATAACGAAGAACTCCTAAAAGAAGCCTACGAAGAGATAAAAAAGAGTTGGAAGGAAACGTGTGAGTTAAATAAAGGAGTTCCTGGTTTTGACCCAGATATTTTACCTGCTTTCCATGATCCATTTGCTGGAGGAGGCGCTATTCCACTAGAGGCGCAACGTTTAGGATTGGAGTCGTATGCGTCTGATCTTAATCCTGTTTCCGTTATGATAAATAAGGCTATGATTGAAATACCGACTAGGTTCTCAGGACAACATCCCATCAACCCAGATTATGGAGGTGGATTGGTGAGTTTGGTGGAGGATTGTAAGGGTGCTAAAGGCATAGCTGAAGATGTTCGTTATTACGGTGCTTGGATACGAGAAGAATCCATTAGGCGCATTGGTCATTTACACCCTGAAGTTCAATTGCCTGAAGCCCATGGTGGCGGAAAAGCAACAGTAATTGCATGGATATGGGCAAGAACTGTAAAAAGCCCAAACCCAGCTTATAACCATATTGAAATTCCACTAGTTAGATCATTTAAGTTAGCGAATCGAAAAGGGCTAACTTATTGGATCGAACCGATTATTTCTGAAGATAAGATGAGTTATAAGTTTATCGTCAGAGACAGTGGAACACCCCAACTTGAAGGAACTGTAAATCGTAACGGTGGTGTCTGTTTACTTTCTGGCACTTCTGTTCCATTTCAATATATTCGTCAAGAGGCCAAAGCGGGTAGGATGGGAACAAAACTTATGGCTGTTGTAGCTGAAGGTAAGAAAGGCAGAGTTTATCTTTCACCAACTCCACAACTGGAGAGTATTGCGCGTGTTAGCATACCCGAGAATGTACCTAGCACAGAAATGCCAGATAAAGCGATAGGGTTTAGAGTGCAGGAGTACGGAATGAAAAGACATTCTGAGTTGTATACTCCAAGGCAATTAGTTGTTCTCGCTACACTTTCTGACTTGGTACAGGAAGTCCATGGCAGAATACTTCAAGATGCTATTAAAAGTGGTATGAAAAATGACGAATTACCTTTTGAGAATGGAGGAACAGGCAGTAGGGCATACGCCGATGCAATTTGCGCATATTTAGCTTTTCAGATTGACCAGCTAAGTAATCATCTATCAACACTCTGTGCGTGGCACGTAAATAATGAGCAACTTAAGAATACATTTTCAAGACAAACATTAGCAATGACGTGGGATTTTGCTGAAACAAACCCATTCTCAACATCAACTGGAAGTCTGTATAACCTTCAGGAAAGACAGGTAAAAGGAATTGCATCATTAACAAGCACAACACAGGGATTTTCATTACAGCTCGATGCGAGTAAGCAGAATTTAAGTGTAAATAAAGTAATCTCTACAGATCCGCCGTACTACGATAATATCGGGTATGCTGATTTATCTGATTATTTTTATGTGTGGATGCGGCGCTCGTTAAAACCTTTTTTTCCTAGTATATTTGCTACTTTACTTGTACCGAAGGAAGAAGAGCTTATTGCAACACCGTTTAGACATGGAAATAAGAAAAAAGCTGAAGAATTCTTTCTGAGTGGTATGACGCAAGTAATGAGAAATTTATCTTTCAGTTCCCATAAGGCATTTCCAATAACAATCTACTATGCGTTTAAGAGTTCGGAAACTAAAGATAATGGTGTGTTTTCTGCTGGGTGGGCAACATTTTTGGAGGCAGTTTTTAATGCGGGCCTGGTAATTACTGGGACCTGGCCAGTTAGGACTGAGCAAACTTCTGCTATAAAACAAAATCTCAATGTACTGTCTTCATCTATTGTTCTGGTGTGCAGACCGAGAGAAGAAACAGCTCCATCAATATCTCGAAGGGAATTTATTAGAGAATTAAATACAGTACTACCTTCAGCTCTTAACGAAATGGTAAATGGTTCAATTGAATATTTACCTGTATCGGCGGTCGACTTACAACAAGCTGCGATTGGCCCAGGTATGTCAGTGTTTTCTAAATATTCCTCTGTAATAGAGGCTGATGGTTCCTCCATGAGCGTCAAGACCGCGCTTCAATTAATTAATCGTTCAGTGGATGTTTACTTAAATTCATCTGAAGGAGATATGGATTCGGATACATTATTTTGTCTTACTTGGTTTGAACAATACGGATGGCAAAGTAGTAACTATGGACAAGCAGAATTATTAGCAAATGCAAAAGGTACTACAGTAGATGGCTTGAAGAATACTGGAGTCCTTGAATCAGGCCAAGGAGTTGTTCGTTTGCTAAAATGGGCAGAATACCCTGTGGACTGGCACCCCGTAAGGGATAACCATACCCCCATATGGGAGGCCCTCCATCATTTAATCCGTACATTACAGCAACAGGGTGAACAAGCCACAGGTATATTACTGGCAGGTATGCCTGTACTTTCGAATGCAATTCGTAACCTAGCATATAGACTCTATACATTATGTGAACGCAAAGGATGGGCAGATGATGCGCGGGTATACAATGAATTGATCGCTAGTTGGGATGGAATTGATACAGCAGCAATTGAGTTTGGTCACCACGGATCACAACTGGAATTATTTTAACTGAAGCACAGTTAAAGGAGAGCATCATTAATGAGTATAAAATCTTGGCGAGAGATCGCGATTCCACATCAAGATGTTCTGCAAGGGACATTTCAACAATCCGAATTTGCGGCAGATTTAAGCCGTGTACATCAAGGATCGGCATCTCCAGAGTACGGCGATGCAAAACTGTTTTATTCTCGGACTTTCATTACCAAAGGTATGGAACTGTTGTTAGACTCTGTTATTAAGCGTTTGAGCGGCAACGGGGGAGATCCTGTTATTCAGCTTCAGACAGCCTTTGGAGGCGGTAAGACTCATACTATGCTTGCTGTATACCATTTAGCAAGTGGACAAGTGCCTCTTAGAGAACTTCAAGGTATAGCATCAATTGTAGATGCTGCTGGCATTATGGAAGTTCCGAAAGCTCAAGTTGTTGTACTGGATGGAAATGATCTTTCACCGAACCAGGCGCATAGCAGAGAAGGCGTATTAATTCACACTATGTGGGGAGAGCTCGCTTGGCAACTTGGGAAAACAGAAGCCTACAATATCGTAAAGGCTGCAGATGTTAGCGGTACATCACCAGGAAAGGCCCAACTGACTGAGCTTCTAAGTAAATATTCGCCATGCGTAATACTTATCGATGAGTTGGTTGCCTACCTTCGACAATTTGAAGAAGGCAGAACCTATGCAGGAGGTACATTTGACTCCAATTTGTCCTTCATTCAGGCACTGACCGAAGCGTTGAAGGCTGTTCCTCAAGCGATAATGCTTGCGTCTCTCCCTGAATCTAATGCTGAGCTTGGCGGAATACGTGGACAGCAGGCTTTTGATGCACTTGAGAAGTATTTCGGACGTGTACAAGCACTATGGAAGCCTGTAGCTACTGAAGAGGCATTTGAGATTGTAAGACGCAGACTTTTTACGAACATATCTGACGTACATGCCGTTGAAGAGGTTTGCCGCGCTTATTCCGAGCTTTATGTACAGAATAGCACGGAATTTCCCTCCGAGACACAAGAAATGCGGTATCTGGATCGTCTTAAGCAATCATACCCTATACATCCTGAGGTCTTTGATCGCTTGTATGAGGATTGGTCGTCGTTGGATAAATTCCAGCGTACCCGTGGTGTGCTCAAACTTATGGCCAAGGTTATTCATAAGCTCTGGACAGAAGGCAATGCATCACCGATGATTCAATGTAGTGATTTGCCGTTAAATGATCAGGATGTTCGGAATGAATTAGTGTACTATCTACCGCAAGGGTGGGACCCTGTTCTTGAGCGGGATGTTGATGGTCATCGTTCTGAGACAGTTACTATTGACCGTGACTCTCGCTTTGGTGCATATCAAGCAGCACGACGAGTAGGAAGAACAATCTTCTTGGGTAGTGCGCCCAGTGTTACACTTAAATCGCAACGCGGCATAGATCAGTCACGAATCCTTCTTGGATGCGTGCAACCTGGGCAAACAATCGGTGTATATAAAGATGTTTTGAGACGTATGAGCGATGTTCTACATTATCTAAATAACATGAATAATCGTTTCTACTACGACACCCGTCCGAACCTTCGACGAGAGATGGAAGAGCGAAAGCAACGTTTTACTGATACAGATTCAGAGATACGTGCCCGTCTTACCAAGTTACTGAATACCAGAAGGGAGTTTACTGGCATTCACATATTCACTCCTTCGGCTGATATACCTGACGATGAAGAACTACGGTTAGTGGTTCTTCCGACAAATGGCGCTTACAATCGGTCGGCACACAATCAAGCATTTACGATTGCCAATGAAATTCTGACGAAGCGGGGAAACCAGCCTCGAAGCAATCAGAATCGATTAATCTTCATGGCAGCAGATTATGAAGCGGTACGACGTCTTCGAGAGAGCATTCGAACGGTGTTGTCGTGGCAGTCCATTGTAAATGATATCAAGGATGATAGACTTAATCTGGATCGAGTCCAGCAAAAGCAAGCCGAGGAACAACTGGCGCGTTCTCAAGATGTTGCTACGCGTACCTTGCGTGAAACGTTCAAATGGCTTCTGGTGCCGTATCAGGAAGCCTTACGAGGGCAAGGAGTAACCGAAGTGGCTTGGGAAGCAATGCCAATCCAACCGAATGCGAATGATGTAATGGTAGAGATTGCAAACAAACTAAGCGAAGATGGGCTGCTGATCACAACGTGGGCCCCAATACACCTTAGTTCCATGTTGAAGACATGGTTTTGGAAAAATGAATTGAATGATGCATATGCACTTGATGTATGGAAGAATACTTGTCAATATCTTTACTTGCCTCGTCTTCATAATCAATCTGTCTATCAACAAGCAATTGATGCAGGAGTTCGTAGTCGTGACTTTTTCGGTGTTGCTTATGGACGAGAAGGGGAGCAATATCAAGGCTTTGCACTTGAGCAGAATATTAGCGTCATTCTGGACGGAACTACATTGTTAATACATCCGACAATTGCACAAGCATATGATGCTGTACAAAAGCAATTGAAGGCGCAAAGGGATGCTGAGAGCCAGGGAAGTGGGACAACACCTCCTAGCGGAGGTCATCCACCAGTTTATCCTCCTTCAGGAGGACCGTCAGGAGTGCCGATACGCCCTGTTGGCCCTATCATTCCAGAGCAACCTGTAGACCTTCCGCCAGCACAGAAAGTTAAACGTCGATTCTTCGGTAAGGTGCAATTACCAAAAACGACGGCTAAAATGGACTTCGCAAAGATTTATGACGAAGTGCTGAGCCATTTTGCTCTTAAGCATGACGGAACGGTTACTATAACCATAGAAGTAGAGGCCACATCTCAAGGCGGGTTCGATGAAGCGTTCCAACGTATTATCCGTGAGAACGGCGGACAACTACGGTTCAGTATGACAGAGTTTGAAGAGGAATAATTATCGATCATTCATCCATTCATCGAAAGGGGTTAGGTTAATGGCCTAGCCTCTTTCTTTAAGTAAACAAGATAATCATTAATTATGAATGCAATTATAATGAGCATAGGAAGGGGGGCTGTGCATTATCTTAAGTTCAAGAGAGCATAAACGGGTAAGTGTAATATATGCGGTAAAATAAAGCAGTTAACCTGGGATCATGACCCTCCTAAATGCGGGCAAACTCCGCGTGGTCTATAAGTATATTTGATTGGGTTTATGGCTGGGAGGACATGAAAAAATTGAAATCGTTACCGTATGATCCAGATTGGTGTTATCAAGACCCAAGGTTGAATGGTTTATCTTAAATTAATCTGCTAAACAGTGCTGATTGAACTCATCATTCAACCAAAAAACCGTTACATTGAACAGGTTGATTATGGTCTAATATGCGTTGTTTCAAATCAATCACAATTAATATACTTATCCTCCAAGATGTCGTCTTTTACGAATCATCTTTTATTTTCTAGCATTTTCATGTCGAATAAAGCAGATACACCCATTATTTAGTGTTATTATAGAACTAATTGGCAATCGCTGTAGGTCTACAGGACTGAGAGACAAGAATTATAGGAGGATTTGGAAGTGGAGAGCAGAATATCATGCGAATGGTTGTATAGCGAAACCGTGAACTACGCTATGCAGCAGAACCATGTTCCTGTTATGAAGAGCATCATCTTAACGAATACAACGGGTGAAGATATCAAGGGAATCACGGTGAAGCTAGAATCTGAGCCGCAATTTGCATATGAATGGAAGAAGGATTTTGACATGCTTCCAGCAGGGCAATCCTTGGACATGGGTACGATTGATTTACATATGTCGACCTCATTTTTGGGGGATTTGTCGGAACGCATATCAGGTACATTGACATTGACGGTATGGCAGAATGACACCGAATTGTTCAAGCAGCGCGGCTCGATTTCCGTCCTTGCCTTTGATGAATGGAGTGGGCTTGCCGTATTGCCTGAGATGACCGCTGCTTTTGTCACGCCAAATCATCATCAAGCGGCCGAGATCGTACGGGAGGCGGGCACCATTCTGGAGCAATGGTCGGGAAGCCCTTCGTTTACAGCTTATCAGAGTAAGGATCCCAACCGGGTACGTATGCAGGCCGCTGCGATCTACTCGGCTTTGCAGAATCGCGAGATTTCCTACTGTGTAGCTCCTCCTAGTTTTGAGTTGATCGGTCAGCGTATTCGTCTTCCTGAGACCATCTTCACGCATGGCCTGGGAAATTGTCTGGATCTTTCCATGCTCTATGCTGCTTGTATGGAGGCGGTGGGTCTACATCCTCTGATCATTTTCACGAAAGGGCATGCGTTTGCCGGAGTCTGGCTTGTAGAGGAGACGTTCTCGGAGACGGTTCAAGATGATATATCGTTATTAACGAAAAGGCTCGCAGCGGGAATAAATGAAATCTGCGTGGTGGAGTCTACGGCTATGGTCAAAGGGGATCATATTCCATTTGATCAAGCGGCTATGCTAGCCGAGGAGCATCTGAGAGATCCCGATTCATTCGATGGCTTGGTCGATATTCGAAGAGCGCGCGCAGCAGCCATACGACCGTTACCACTGCGCACGAAGGCGACAAATGGATGGGTCATTGAGGAGACTCGTGAGACGAAGATCCATGAAAGTGCTGCTCCGGAACTTCTGGAAGTGCTGGAAAAACCATTGGAAGTTGATTCGTTGCAGCCTACAACGCGTCAAAAGCAATGGGAGCGTAAGCTGCTGGATTTGACGCTTCGTAATTCACTGCTCAATTTTCGCTTAACCAAAGCGAGCATTCCGGTCATTTCTGCCCAGTTGGGAGATTTAGAAGATGCGCTGGCTGACGGCGATGAATTTCAACTGTTGGCTAGGCCCAGTGACTGGGAGGATAACGGGCGAAACGCCAGCTTGTATCAAAGTGTGAATGCCAGTCATCCACTCGTTAAATTGTTGCAGGAAGAATTCGTCCGGAGACGACTGAGAGCCGATTTGAATGCTCAGGACTTAGAGAAAAGAATTGTACATATTTATCGGTCTGCCCGAACTTCATTGGAAGAGAATGGGGCTAACACGCTTTTTCTTGCGTTGGGTCTCTTGAAATGGTATGAATCACCGGTTAGCGAACTTCCTCGATATGCGCCGATTGTGCTGATTCCTGTAGATATTTTACGAAAATCTTCACGACAAGGCTATGTCATTCGGGCGAGGGATGAAGAACCGCAAATTAATATTACACTGCTGGAGATGCTCAGGCAGGATTTCGGTATCGGCATCGATGGCCTGGATCCGCTTCCGAGGGATGAGAAAGGCATTGCCTTGAAACAGATCTTTAACGTTATTCGACATGCATTAATTCAAGTATCCCGCTTTGACATCGAGGAAACGGCTAATCTCGGATTGTTTTCTTTCGGGCAATTTGTAATGTGGAATGACATTCGCACGAGAGCGGATCATTTGGCGGAGAATCAAGTGGTGGCGAGCCTTATTCAGGGGCAATTACAGCTACAGGAATCTGTGGAAGTGAAGCCCGAGCCGCTCGATGATGAAGAGCATCCGGCTCACTCGTTGATTCCGGTCAGTGCAGATTCTTCACAATTGTCGGCCATTCGCGCGGCGCTTAAGGGGCAAAGCTTTGTGCTGCACGGCCCTCCAGGAACCGGGAAGTCCCAGACCATTACGAATATGATTGCTAGTGCTCTGGCCAATGGGAAGAAAGTGCTGTTCGTAGCGGAGAAGATGGCAGCATTGTCCGTTGTTCAGCGAAGATTAGAACAGATCGGTTTGGGCCCTTTTTGCCTGGAACTTCACTCCAACAAAAGCACTAAGCGAGCAGTCCTTGACCAATTAAGCAATGCGATTGATGTGCAGCGGATACAGTCTGGCGAGTCATGGAAAAGACAAGCAGATCGCTTGTTCCAGTTGAGAGAGACGTTAAACGGTTATGTAAAAGCCCTTCATCGAAAACATGCTTTTGGCTTATCTTTATTTGAAGCGATATCGGAGTATGAGAGAGCGGGTGAAGCACCGGATGTCGTTACGTTCAATGACGCAGCGATTGAAGGACTGGTCCCGGATACCTTGGTTGCATGGAATGACACGGTTGCTCAATTCATCGCAGCCGGGGCTGCCCTTGGCAATCCGGGCACGCACCCTTGGGCTGACTCTAAGGTTACATCCTATACACAGGAGCTGAAGGCAAACGCAGAAGTATTAATAAAGAGCTACATTGTAGAGCTTGAGGGACGTCAGAAAGCGATGAATGAAGCGCTGACGCATTTCAAGCTTGGAGCTCTTCCGATGACTCAAGACAAAATCTCCATACTTGCACAGTTGTGTGAGCTGGCTAGCCGTGTACCGGATATTAAACCTGCCCTCATGCAAGAGATCAATCTCGAAGAATCGGTTGAAAGGCTAAAGGCCGCAGCACTTCAGGGCAAACGCCGAGACCAGATTAGAGATCGGGTTGCCAAACTATTCACTGCAGAGACTCAGCGTCTAGATGCCCAAATGATGTTATCTACTTGGGATAGCTTGGAGCTAAAATGGTTCCTTCCGAAATGGGCCGGGCAAAATCGCATTTTAAATATGCTGAAGAAAATGACGGTTCCCGGTCAAGGGATAGCCAAGCAGGATGTCAGATCTCACTTGCTGGATATCATTTCCCTGCAGGAAGAGGAACAGAAGTTAAGTCGAGCAAGGGACGAATCCGCTCCATTCCTTGGTTCCTCGCTGATCTGGGATGACGAAGGCAAGTGGGACGACCTCATGGAGACTTGCGAGTGGCTGAATCGATTGCATGCAGCGTTAACGGCTTGGTTTGAAAATACGACCGATGCCCATCACGCAAGAACACAGATTGCAGAATTTATGGTTGAGCTTCGTGGGAATGCTGCGCTGAATCAATCGATACAGTCTGTACTCCGCAGTCATGAACAAGTGAAGCATCAGGAAAAGGAGCTCCGCGATCTATTGCAGATTGACTTTGAGCGCATGGCGCATCAGTCTCAGGATTTGGACTGGCACGATGATCTCCTGGAAAAAGCAAATGGATGGATATCTCATCTAGATGTATTGAGAGATTGGTGTACGTGGCAAAGAGTGCGATCGCAGGCGGAGGAGCAAGGACTTCTCCCTCTTGTCATTCCATACGAAGAAGGGCGTCTATCTAATGACCAGTTGAAGGATGCTTTTGAACGTGGACTCTATAAAAAAATAGCGAATTACATCATTGCGCGTGATGAGCAATTCGTGTCATTCTCCGGCAATGTATTTGAAGAGACCCTACTTCGCTTCAAAGAAGCCGACGAGGAATATACGAGACTAACCCAACAAGAAATTGTGGCCAGGCTTTCTTCGAGAGTCCCTCAAATGTCGCAGGAAGCATCGCAAAGCTCGGAAGCCGGCATTCTTCAGCGGGCGATTCGCAGCGGCGGGAGAAATATGTCAATTCGCAAACTGTTTGAACAGATTCCGAATTTGCTGCCGCGATTAGTGCCCTGCATGTTGATGAGTCCGATTTCTGTAGCACAGTACCTCGATCCTGAACGGTCCCCATTCGATATGGTGATATTTGACGAAGCCTCTCAGGTGCCAACGGCACAAGCGGTTGGGGCACTGGCAAGGGGACAGCAGTCTGTCATCGTAGGTGATCCGAAACAGCTGCCACCAACGAGCTTCTTTTCGAAGAGCCGTCAGGAAACGGAGGAAGAGGAACCGGCGCTGCAAGACATGGAGAGCATATTGGATGATTGTTTGGCGCTTGGAATGCCGGAGCGACATCTGACCTGGCATTATCGTAGTCGGCATGAAAGCCTGATCGCTTTCAGTAACGCTCATTACTACGAAAATAAGTTAATGACTTTCCCATCTCCGGATGAACCCGTTTCAAGTGTGAAATGGTGCCCTGTCGAAGGATATTATGATCGGGGACGTACGAAACAGAACCGAGCCGAAGGTGAGGCTGTCGTTGCTGAGATTATCCGCCGCATTAAGGATCCGGTCTTGCGTCAACAAAGCTTGGGGGTCGTCACGTTTAGCTCCATTCAGCAAACCTTGATTGAGGATATGCTTGAAGAAGTACTGAAGCAAGAACCGGAAGTGGAAATGTTGATGATGCAAATGCCGGAACCCCTATTCATCAAAAACCTTGAGAATGTTCAAGGGGATGAACGGGACGTTATTTTGTTCTCAGTAGGATATGGTCCTGATGCAAACGGTAAAGTAAGTCTGAATTTTGGCCCGTTAAATCGGCAGGGAGGTTGGAGACGGTTAAATGTTGCCGTATCAAGAGCTAGGTATGAAATGCTGGTATTCTCAACACTGCACGCCCATCACCTGAATGCGAGCAGGATCAGCAGCGAAGGTGTACTAGGCTTAAAAGCGTTCCTTGAGTATGCGGAAAAAGGAAAACGGATCCTGCCTGCAAGCGAGGCGTCATCTCAAGCGCTTCAGGTTTCGCATGTTCACCGAAGTCTGGCCGCTGAGTTGAAAAAGCGCGGATACCAAGCAGATCTATATGTCGGGGCATCGGGATATCGCATTGATTTAGCGGTATTGGACCCTGAGTCCGATCATTATGTATTAGGGATTCTCCTTGACGGACCGATGTATCAAAATGCAGAATCTGCACGGGATCGAAATATTTTGCGGGAAGAAGTGCTTAAGCAGCTTGGCTGGAATTTGTTGAGGGTGTGGAGTCCGGATTGGTGGGACAATAGAGAGGGCGTAATGAGCCGTATTGTGGAAGCTGTTAAGCGAGGAAGAGAGGTCACGAAGTTACGGGTTCAGTCCCAAGCTGAAGCAGCAGTGACTCATGAACAAGTGACTTTTGATCGTTCACAGAATCCTCCGGTAAGCATGGATAAGGATCATCATGTTCAACCTGCACAGCCTCAGAAACCGAAAGAGATGCAGCCTTACCATGTCTGCGTTCTGGATGCTGTTTCTTTAGGGTCGGATTGGTTCCATTCCCCAGAATCGACGGAGCTCCTTTTGGGTCAAATCCGAAAGGTCATTCAAGAAGAGGGACCTATCAGCCGGAGTTTACTTACAAAACGCATTTTACAGGCATGGGGCATTACCAGACTTGGGACACGATTGGATCAGAGGTTTAGAGAGTTGTTGATGAAGATACAACCTGCACATACGGAAGTGAACGGAATGACCTTCTTGTGGCCAGAGGGAATAAAACCATCCGAGTATGGGATTTACAGGGTAGCGACAGATGATGCTCAGCGGCGAATGGCCGAGGATTTACCGCCGGAAGAAGTAGCGGTTACCGTGAAATCCATTCTGTCTTCTCAAATTAGTCTTCCTTATGATGAGCTAACGAAACAAGTGGTTAAGGCGCTCGGATACGCTAGATCTGGCAGTGCTCTGGAGAAGTCGATTAAATCGGGGATTCAAAGAGCTATTGAGCTGGGCTTCGCTTATGAAGATGAAATTCAGCGGGTGGTTGTGAAGTAATTAAACCAGCTATTCTCTATGTTACCATAAGGCTAATCAATGGCTGCTCAATGAGCAGTCTTTTTTTTATGCCGATTTTGGGTTCCGAACTTACGTTTGCTGGCATTCCCATGTCACCACTATTCTTTAAACTATGGATAAATGAGGAATTAGTGATGGAGGAATCCCATGAAACCAAGAAACCGTGCAATGCATTTGGAGATTAAACAAGTCATTGAGAAGTTAGGTTTAACGAGTGATAAAGTAACAGAGTTTTATGATGAACTGAAGGAGAAGTATAGGGAAGAGGAGCAAAAATCTGATGAAAGCTGCGATCCCGATCCACATAAAGAGGATTAAACCAATAAAAATTTGGTTGTCATTCGTATTAGTAGTAGGTCATTAGTAATGGTGTTGAAGTTAGAGAATAATCTGCAATGGTTCTATAGAAGGGTTTTACCGATTTCTGGCGAAAGGATGTATATGTTGACGAGGATCGTCGATGGATGTTGTGAAAACGATAAAGAGGAGTTTGAAAATGTAAAATAAATCGGCCGTGCTAGTACGAATCGCTTGAAGGCGTTTATTCTCCACATCATATAAGAACGGAGCTCCAATATGCTAAAGAAATTAATGTCGATATTCAAATCAGATACTTCGGATAAGAAGCCTACCCAACCTAGTACTGAAACATCTAGCCGCAAACCTAAACCTAAAGTTCAGCCAACGCGAATCGGAGAGCTGGGAGAGCATAAGATTAACATTCAGCTAGATCAGCTCCCTAAAGGGTGTAAGTATGTGAGTGATTTAATGGTGGCTAATTCGAAATCCCGTACAGGATATTCGCAGATCGATCACGTGGTCATTACCCCTCAAGGAATATTTGTAATCGAGACCAAGAACTACAACGGGGAGATAAAGGGTACTAGAGACAATAAGTCCTGGACAGTGAGCAACCGATTTAAAATGTACAACCCGTTTATGCAGAATTACGGTCATATTCAAGCGATTAAAAGCTTACTCCCCGACTATAAAGAGGGGCGATATATATCACTCGTTTCCTTCACGATGCGTTGCCGATTTAGCGTGGACCCCGAATTGAGAAAAATCCAATCGGATGAGCTGATCGTGTACGATGTTGAACTATCCGAATATATTCAGCGTAAAATGAACCGGATTCAAGCCGAGAAGACGGGACCTGTTCTAACAGAGTCGGATATTCAGAAGATCTATCAATCTTTGAAAGAAGCCAATATCACTTACCCGAAGATTCGGGCTGATCATGTGGATAAGGCGGGGAGTGTGGGGAAGGCCAAAAAATAGTAATAAACCAATTGCCGCTGGACCACTTATTGAAGTGGAGAGCGGCGATTGGATTGTCAACAGTAAATCAGACAGCATTTTTAAGGGCTGCATGGCGATACTGAACCGGTGTCATGTATCCTAGTGTTCCATGAATCCGATGCTTGTTAAACCAGTTAACATAATCGTATAATTCCAGTTCCAGATGACGAAGACTCTGGAAGTTCATCTGGTTCACGAACTCTGTTTTCATAATCTTGTAGGTCGCTTCCGCCACAGCGTTGTCGTAGGGGCAGCCTTTCATGCTCAGGGATCGGCCAATTTCAAATGTCTCCAAAAGTGCATCCATCTTTTGATTTTTAAACTCACTGCCACGGTCGGTATGGAACCATTGAATCTGAGATAAATCACCCTGAACCGTTGCAAAGGCACGAGAAACCAACACGGCATCCTTATGAGGGCCTACACTATGGCCGATGATCTCTCGATTGAACAGGTCGATAAGTACACAAATGTAATGCCACCGGTTCTGAACTTTCACATACGTCAGATCGCTGACAACGACTCGTTTAGCCTCCGTTTGATCGAATTCGCGATTCAGCGTATTGGCTGTAGACGCTTCATTACACGCGGACTTAAGGGGTTTATATTGCGACACGGTGTACGTAGAAACAAGTCCCTGCTCTTTCATGATCCGGCCAATTCGACGTCTGGAGACGACGAAACCACGTTCCTGGAGCTTGACTTTAATCTTGCGTGTACCGTAAGCTTTTCGATTCTTATGGAAAATGTCCGCAATCGCTTCGGCGACATCGTCTTCGCTCGTTTGTTCTTTCGCTTCATAGTAAAACGTACTTCTTGCGATTTGCAGGACGTCGCACATTGCTGATACCGAGTATTTATCACGGTTGTTCTGGATGATAGCTACTTTCGTCCCATGATCAGCGCGGCTTGCTTTAAAATATCCACCTCCATTTTCAGACGCTGGTTCTCCTTTCGCAAGGCAATCAGCTCATTGTCTTCGGAGGAGCGATTGTCCTTCTCCTTGAAGGAACCCGTTGTTTGGGCTTGTTTGATCCAGCGGTCTAAAGCGGAGGCTGTGAGGTCATATTCCTCCACGATCGCTGCTCTGGATTTTCCGTTTTCATAGAGTTCTACCATTTGTTTTTTGAATTCTGCTGTAAAGGTACGTCGTTGTTGTTTTGGCATTGTAGAGATCCGCTCCTTAGGATGATAGGTTTATTCTACAAGCCCTCATTTTTATTGTCCAACTAAGTGTAGACGATCCAGTAGAGATTGTTGATAAGAATGGAAGACCAATCGGTGAGTTAGACGAAATCGATTTGAAGAACGGTGTTTTTTATGAAGATAAAACAGCTAAAGGATTAAACATAGTAAATCCTAAAACAGGGTTACCTGCCCAAACTCCTCAGCAGTTTGCTGATAAGCAAATACTAGATAAGACTAGAAAAAGGATAGTTAACCTGGAAGAAGCTATTGCAACTAGACCGACAAAAAATGGTACGCCGGATGTACCTTCACTAGACCAAATCCAAAATATCCGTAAGTTCGTCTTTAGATTGGACGGAGATACACCTGAACTAAGGCAGGCAGTCGAGAACAGCCTAAATCAACTAAGAAAAGAATTTCCTGACCACACATTTGAAGCAATATTTGGAGGGAAAGATTAATGTCTATTGCAGCTATGATATTAAACTCAGAAAACGAGTTTGAGGAAAAATTTTACATTCCTGTAGCGTCAGAAGCTTTTTTCGAAGAATGTTGGATACCTGCTATTGAAGAACTGAACTTAGAATGGATTAATGTTTTTTCCGTTGGATTAGATATGGAGAAAGAAGACTTGCCTTTTGTGATGAAGGAGCTATCTCAGATAAAGGAGTGGGCAAAAACAAATTTACCTAGCGAAAAACAAGAAAAGATAATTGAAAGAATTGAATTACTTGAAGCTGAACTTCCTATCGCTTTTCGAAGAGATGGGGCAGTAGTGTTTATTGGCTAGGTTTCAATAAGTACTGGTGGGGCTACCCAGTGCCGAAACAAAACACTTATACCTATGTTTGGGTAACCTATCAGTTGATTAGTGGCTATTAAACAACCGTGCCTATTTAGATAATATTCTGTCCGCCGTCCACCACGCATCGCCCGTTAATCGGGCGGGAGATAACTAAGCCAAGCAAATTCATCTTTCATGCCAGTATGAGGATTAGATCGAATTGGTAATCATCCAATTATTGTGATGAGATGCGGTGAACAAATCGAATGCATTCGGCTTGTGGATTTTTCGGCGCATGCCTTTTCCGGATATTGCTCACTTAAGAGCAGTACAAGGGTATACGCCAGTTTTGTGATAAACTACACTAGACAGCTATTAGCAGAGGTGGCGAATGACTTTGAAGAAACCTTGGAAGATCATAGCATTCGGTATTATTGGCATCATTTTTCTTGTCGTTATATTCATAGGTCTCTATATCAATAATATCGGATTCCATAACCTAAAGCTCATGTACACGTTGAGTACTACGGAGAAATTAATAGTTCCAATGGATAAAGTGGGGCATTATCTGGCAAGAGAGGATCGTTCCGTTGAGCTTCTAAAAGAGCGGATGAGCAGTAGAGGATGGAGCTATGTCGAGCAAGAAGGCTCTAACTATTTTTTTGAAAAGGGAAATGAAGAAGCGATCGTTACCTTACAGCAATGGAATCATAAATATATCATCTATCAGGTTAAAGATAACGTCATCAATATAGCGGACTAGTGAGTAATTATGTTATACACTTTAATAAACAGACTTTCATCATTGTTATTTGAAATGGTGGAAATTAATTTAATTAATACTTTATCAATTTTAAACGATTAGCGGATTGGCCGATTAATGGACTTAAAGAATTAATAGCAATTGATTTACATAATATAGGAGTGCTCAAGTGGCTATTGAATATTCTCTCAAAGCAGAACAAAAAATATCCGAATCCTGTTTATTACAAGAACTAGCTTCAATGGGGTATAAAAATATTGATGTAATAGACATTCCAAAAAGAATTAAAATTAGTCAATTTGAGAAATCACTGGGTCTGTCTGTTTACTTAACCGAGTCTGGCGAATATCCGTATAACGCCTATGACACTCAGTTTTTGAGCAGTGAGTTTGTATATGAAAGTACATTGAGTATTCGCTTTATAAACAATTTATACAATAATGAATCCTTTAAGTTTGCTTTATCTCTAGTGTTCAATTTGATGAAAAACAATAATTCAAATGCTTTATTTTTATCAAATGGTGATAATGAATTATCTTTCTTTACTAAAGGACATGTATATTTGGATAATTCATCACATGTCTGGGATAATGGTTATTTTACTGAAATTCTTAAGGGATATAGATATAGTTATTATGATGGAAATTTTATAGAATAGAAAGGGCATTTATGAGCCAGAAGAGAAGTACTACATTGGAGATAAGAAAGTGTGCTTTATAGGAGAGCCCCCAGAAGATAAAAATAGATTAATACTTCATTAGAAAAAATAGATTAGGTATGTAACTTGAACAAGATCGCAAAATCCTGCCAAGCCACAAAGCGAGCTATACGTCCGTATTGTGGTTTTCTTATACCCTTTTGTCCGCTCCCATCCAGTTATAATTGATACAAAACCATTGAAATAGGTGATAACAATGTATGAATTTCACGGTTGGGCTAATATCCATGAGACAACAGCAGAAGCTAATGCAGGTAGTTTAGAATTGATTATTAAGAATATACAGAGCTTTATTTCAGAGTTAGATTGGAGTAGTGGACTTCTAGAATTGTATCCTGCTAAAGGCAACTGTTATCTTTCCGTAGGCGGATTCTTGAATCGTAAAACTTCCGAAGCAGAGGAAATAATTAAGCTTTATCAATTCATCGCGGACCAAGCACCGGGTTCTTACGGCTTGCTTTATACAAGGGACGATGAAGATATCGAAGGCTACGATAATCAGTTTAGAGTCTTTGTTTTAGCGCGTGGTAATATACAACTAAAAGAAGATGTGTTCTTATCTCCCTTTGTTCCAGTAGTGGAAGATGATAACGAGTAATTTTTATCATTATCCTTGATTGGCTTACGCCTTTCAAGGTTTTTTTCTTTAGTAGAAGGATGGCGATTGAATCCATCTCTCAACCAATAACACACAATCCGACTTATACCGATAAAAAAGTCGAATATTATTTTGATATTGACGGAAATATATTGTGGGTAAAGGTTCGAATGATTCTCATATTGTAATAAAGGACGGTGAGCTAAGTATGAAAATAGCTACTTTTATTGAAGAATACGATCTGCATGACAGCCTATTGGAAAGTATTAGTATTAACGGCGAGAAACTGGTTCTCGATATCGATCTCTGTAATTGGAGGCAAAAAAATTACAGTCCCGAGGAAGATGAAATGAAAGTAATTAAGGTTACTTTTGAAAATGTACAAAGTTATCATTTAGATTCAACAAATGATACGGTAGATTCCGATTCAATCTTGGAGATCAATTGTACGGACGTGGATTCTTCTTCAACGTCGAAAGACATAAAAATCGTCTTTGAAGGTGAAGGAGATATAAAAATAATGACATTTAGAAGTGATAATGTAACCGTAGAGTAATTAGTATAACCTTGATCGAGTGCTCGTCGCTCAGTCGTTGATATTTATGCAATCTGTATCCTTTTTGTCACAGGAGAACTCTTTAATCCGTAAAATGCAGTCCGCACATCTGATGAATCTGATCAAGAGAGCAGATGAACTCCTTCTCCAAATATCCAGCCTGCTAGAATTGCCCTGCCAATCATACCACTCCGTTTTAAAATATAGGACCTAAAGACAAGGACAAATCATTCTTTTCTAAACATTTTCAGGGTAAGCAAGGGCGAGAATAATAAAGGATAAATGAATCCATCTATTCGCCCCCTTTTTTAAGGTATGCCATGTCGTGACTCCCTTCATCCTCCCACCTATAATAATGGTCATATTACTGAAAACCTTGCTCGTAATAAAGTCCCGTATCTAACTGAGAAAAAGATCCTAGTTTTAAATGACATAGCAAGGCCGTGAGAACATTTTCCATATAATTCAAGTGGAGTAAAATATTTAAGTTAGCTATGATCGGAGATCGGGTTCAATCCCGAAAGCAAGATGGAGAGGTTGTTATGAGTAGAATTTTGGTCACACCGGAGATGTTGCTGCGCGTTGCAGAGCAATGCTCCAGGGCGCATGAACAGCTGGAAGCAATGATATACATGCTGAGCCAGAACATTCATATGCTGGAGTCTGGGTGGGAAGGTACGACGAGATCCCGTTTTTACGCGGATTTTCAGCAGGCGCATCGAGAGATGATGCAAACCACGGAGCATATCCATCGGACAAGCCTGGAGCTGAGAGGGATTGCCCAACGATTTAAGTCAGCAGATGAGCGGGTACAACCGATCCAAGTTGCTGGGCATGTGCTGGGAACATTCCCTATGATGAGGGGACCCTGGATTGTCAACAGTAAATCAGACAGCATTTTTAAGGGCTGCATGGCGATACTGAACCGGTGTCATGTATCCTAGTGTTCCATGAATCCGATGCTTGTTAAACCAGTTAACATAATCGTATAATTCCAGTTCCAGATGACGAAGACTCTGGAAGTTCATCTGGTTCACGAACTCTGTTTTCATAATCTTGTAGGTCGCTTCCGCCACAGCGTTGTCGTAGGGGCAGCCTTTCATGCTCAGGGATCGGCCAATTTCAAATGTCTCCAAAAGTGCATCCATCTTTTGATTTTTAAACTCACTGCCACGGTCGGTATGGAACCATTGAATCTGAGATAAATCACCCTGAACCGTTGCAAAGGCACGAGAAACCAACACGGCATCCTTATGAGGGCCTACACTATGGCCGATGATCTCTCGATTGAACAGGTCGATAAGTACACAAATGTAATGCCACCGGTTCTGAACTTTCACATACGTCAGATCGCTGACAACGACTCGTTTAGCCTCCGTTTGATCGAATTCGCGATTCAGCGTATTGGCTGTAGACGCTTCATTACACGCGGACTTAAGGGGTTTATATTGCGACACGGTGTACGTAGAAACAAGTCCCTGCTCTTTCATGATCCGGCCAATTCGACGTCTGGAGACGACGAAACCACGTTCCTGGAGCTTGACTTTAATCTTGCGTGTACCGTAAGCTTTTCGATTCTTATGGAAAATGTCCGCAATCGCTTCGGCGACATCGTCTTCGCTCGTTTGTTCTTTCGCTTCATAGTAAAACGTACTTCTTGCGATTTGCAGGACGTCGCACATTGCTGATACCGAGTATTTATCACGGTTGTTCTGGATGATAGCTACTTTCGTCCCATGATCAGCGCGGCTTGCTTTAAAATATCCACCTCCATTTTCAGACGCTGGTTCTCCTTTCGCAAGGCAATCAGCTCATTGTCTTCGGAGGAGCGATTGTCCTTCTCCTTGAAGGAACCCGTTGTTTGGGCTTGTTTGATCCAGCGGTCTAAAGCGGAGGCTGTGAGGTCATATTCCTCCACGATCGCTGCTCTGGATTTTCCGTTTTCATAGAGTTCTACCATTTGTTTTTTGAATTCTGCTGTAAAGGTACGTCGTTGTTGTTTTGGCATTGTAGAGATCCGCTCCTTAGGATGATAGGTTTATTCTACAAGCCCTCATTTTTATTGTCCAACTAAGTGTAGACGATCCACCCGCAGGCTATGGGGCCGTAGAGGATATGGGGAGAAAAGCGGAGGAAGCCTGGAATTCGGTGCAGCAGGAAGCCGGGAAGGCATGGGACACCGTGAAGCAAGAAGCAGGGGAACTATGGGAGGGCGTAAAGATCGGGGCCGTCCAGTTAGGGAACTCGTTAAAGGATACGGCGATATCCTTGTACGAAGATCCGCTTGGAACCGGGCAAGAGATGCTCTATAATGCAACCATCGGAACGGTCGAGGAAATTTGGAACACGGGGATGTGGGCCGGCCGAATGCTTTTTAGCAATGAGTACCGCGAAAAAGTTGCAGAAGACGTAAAGGCCGAAGTCGATTCAGCAGGTGGTTGGTCCAATTATTTGGGGCAGGCGGCAGCTTTGATCGTTGGGGAGGTTATTCTCAACCGTGCTGGAATTAGGGGGAGAGGCCCACTGAATAAAAAGCATGATGATCGTGGTGGCGGTAGTGGCGCCGGTAATGGAAGCGGTAGCGGTGGTGGTAGTGGTAGCGGTAATGGCAGCGGTAGCGGTGGCGGTGATGATAGCGGCGATCCTGGCGGTGATGGTGATAAGTCGGGGGATGAGGGGACGCCAAAAGCTCATTATTTAAGAACAGTTAATAAATTTGAAGATCAAATTCGAAAAGAACCCTTGGAACATGGTCAGTTTTTTGATAAGAATGGTAATTTAATAGGAGAGACTGTTGTTGGTACTGAAAAGTCTATAAACTTAAGTAAGCATAAAGATATCGCTAAAGATACGGTGTTTACTCACAACCATCCTACAAATGGACCTTTTAGCCTTGAGGATATAGCCACAGCAGTAGATTTTAATATGGCAGAAATAAGAGCTGTGTCACCTAATGGTACTACTTTAAGTGGATCGTCTACACTTAGTTGGACAATAAAAATGAGGGCTTGTAGAATAAACCTATCATCCTAAGGAGCGGATCTCTACAATGCCAAAACAACAACGACGTACCTTTACAGCAGAATTCAAAAAACAAATGGTAGAACTCTATGAAAACGGAAAATCCAGAGCAGCGATCGTGGAGGAATATGACCTCACAGCCTCCGCTTTAGACCGCTGGATCAAACAAGCCCAAACAACGGGTTCCTTCAAGGAGAAGGACAATCGCTCCTCCGAAGACAATGAGCTGATTGCCTTGCGAAAGGAGAACCAGCGTCTGAAAATGGAGGTGGATATTTTAAAGCAAGCCGCGCTGATCATGGGACGAAAGTAGCTATCATCCAGAACAACCGTGATAAATACTCGGTATCAGCAATGTGCGACGTCCTGCAAATCGCAAGAAGTACGTTTTACTATGAAGCGAAAGAACAAACGAGCGAAGACGATGTCGCCGAAGCGATTGCGGACATTTTCCATAAGAATCGAAAAGCTTACGGTACACGCAAGATTAAAGTCAAGCTCCAGGAACGTGGTTTCGTCGTCTCCAGACGTCGAATTGGCCGGATCATGAAAGAGCAGGGACTTGTTTCTACGTACACCGTGTCGCAATATAAACCCCTTAAGTCCGCGTGTAATGAAGCGTCTACAGCCAATACGCTGAATCGCGAATTCGATCAAACGGAGGCTAAACGAGTCGTTGTCAGCGATCTGACGTATGTGAAAGTTCAGAACCGGTGGCATTACATTTGTGTACTTATCGACCTGTTCAATCGAGAGATCATCGGCCATAGTGTAGGCCCTCATAAGGATGCCGTGTTGGTTTCTCGTGCCTTTGCAACGGTTCAGGGTGATTTATCTCAGATTCAATGGTTCCATACCGACCGTGGCAGTGAGTTTAAAAATCAAAAGATGGATGCACTTTTGGAGACATTTGAAATTGGCCGATCCCTGAGCATGAAAGGCTGCCCCTACGACAACGCTGTGGCGGAAGCGACCTACAAGATTATGAAAACAGAGTTCGTGAACCAGATGAACTTCCAGAGTCTTCGTCATCTGGAACTGGAATTATACGATTATGTTAACTGGTTTAACAAGCATCGGATTCATGGAACACTAGGATACATGACACCGGTTCAGTATCGCCATGCAGCCCTTAAAAATGCTGTCTGATTTACTGTTGACAATCCATAAGTATGAAAAGAGGGGCAGACGGTTGGAAAGTGAATGCTGAAGAATTAGGAAGTACATTCGCTAATGTTCAAAAAGAACTAAGAAATGATCCTTTAGCCCAAGAATATTTTAAAACCGGTAATAAAGATGCAGTATGGGATATGCTATTTGACAGAGTTGCCGAAAAAATAGGTGGGGAATATAAAGCTCATAGAAAGTAGGGTGAAATATGAATAAAGATTTTCTATACAGTAAGCCATATGTCCCAGGAATAATAGACGATACACCAGTGGATTTGGATTCATGGTTTTTAGATGATTCAAGAGAGAGGATGGAAGAGAAATTAAGAAACAGTCCTCTTTGTGACCTAATTATTGAGTTTATAAATATTTTCAAAGATGGTGAACCGAATTATCAAGTTCTCTTAAGTTTATTAGGTGAAAAATTTGTTAAGGAAGTTCGAGGTGGAAAGAATGTCTATTGTCAAAGTGATATTTTGCGACCTTACAATGATATAAAAAGAATTGAGATAGAAATTGATGAAGAGAGTTTGAATATAAAAAAGATGAGTATATATATTAATGTAGCTTCATTTGTAGTGTTTGAGAAGGAAATAACTAGCTTATACGTTGATGCTCACATACAAAAAACAAATGATGCCTTCTCGATTTCTGTCAAAGATAAGATAATCACTTTATTAGCGATTTAATTACAGCCGGTTTCCATTGCGAAGAGTTTACATTGTGACAACAAGATCGTACAATACAAACCAACAAACTAAACACTAACTGATTCAAACACTTGATAAATTTTCAAAGCTCTTTCCAACTTGTTTTATGAGTAGGAATGAGCTTTTTTTTGCGTGCCTAAAATCAAAGGAGGAAGAAACGAAGAGCGGAGCATTTGGATGCGGTAGCAGATCAGAAGGATGAACTGCCACGCCAGCAAGCAGCATTAGAAGCACGTCGGGATACAGAAGACAGTATGAACGAGAATATCGGCACAAATGGCGGCAGAAGCCGGAGAACCGATTAAAGGAAAAAGAATGCGCAGATACTGGGAACGTAAAGCGAAGCAGTCTAAGGGATAACACATGCAGCCAGGCGCTCTTAGGCTGAAGCACCGATTCAAACATACAACCAAGGACACATTTTACCGCAGCAGGTACGAAACCACGAGAGCAACCAAATATGAACATCACAGGAGGAAGTAACACAATGAAAAAACATGAAGAATTCTTATGGGAAATGCTCCTCCACGAGATTGAAACGAAAGCAGAACTAAACACGTATGTACTTTGACTGCTTTACGTTTATTGCTAAAACGGAACAGCTTGAGGAGTTGCAGTTGCATAAGAAACAGAGGGAAGAAAGTAGAAGGAAAGCATTAAAGGAGTCATTCCTTGAAGAAGATGAACAAGAATAGTGAACATGTATTGAAACAGATAGATAAACAGCTTGGAGGCAAGAAGCCCTCCTCCAGTCGGGGAAACGATCCCCTATGAAATATTATGACTGTATTAACCGATAAGCATGGAAATCTAGTTACTGCTACACCGGGAGTGATAAAATGAAACTCAAAGGAAGTAAACAAGAACAAGATTTCAGAAAGGAACTAGAGGGTTCGAATTTGGTTTTGGCTAAAGACGGAAAAGCCGAATTAATAATGAATGTGTTAAAAGATACTTTTGGAGAATTAAAAAGTGCATATATTTTGAATTGGACACCTGAACAAGGAGAGGATATATACACTATTTTGGTTGACATTGATAAAATCGCTAAAGTTGAAATTAGTAGAGTCAATCATTCGGAAGTTCCTTTAATTGAAACTTACAATCTGAAGGATTTCCAAAAACGGTTGAGTAAAGTATTTCAAATTAAACTAGCCGTGGCGATTGATTTAGTGAAAACGGAACATCAGGAAGGTTAAAGATTTTATTTCGAACCTTGATTGGCGTCATGCCTTTCAAGGTTTCTTTTTTTGGGGGGGACGAATGCTGTAGCTACAATAATGGAAAAAGAAGATGATTACACACTCATTTGTGATATTCAAGGTCTGGAAGAAACGTCTTAGTGGAATTTTGAAGAAAAGGTTAGTGTGGAAATCGGAGCAAGTCTAAGAATTCAAGGAAATTTATAAGCAGAACTTGATGACTGAACGAACCCAAAGAATACTTGAAGTGCTTTAATTATTATTAACTAAAGGAGAAAAAGAAAGAAAATGTATAGAATACTTACAGACAAAGGAAAAATAGACAATATGTTGGAATCTTATTTCTGGGTTATTGATTTCCCAAGGGCTTTGGAGTATTTTGGGGATATTGAGAGACATGGGTATGGATCAGGTCCATTAGAGGTGCAATTTTCATCTTATCATGAGCCAGAAGAGGAGTATTACATTGGAGATAAGAAAGTGTGCTTTATAGGAGAGCCCCCAGCTTATGACGAAGATGTAATGACGAAGATGTAATGGCAGTAATTGAGTATGATGAATTTTATAACTATTTAATTATATTTAGTGCAAAACATCTTGACGAGCACCCAGAAGATAAAAATAAGATTAATACTTCATTAGAAAAAATAAAAAACAGATTAGGTATATAACTTGAATAAAGATCGCAAAAACCTGCCAAGCCACAATGCGAGCTATCCGTCCGTATTGTGTATATAACTGTTTGCAAGAAGGAAGAAGTTCATTGGTTGAAATTTCCCTCTATGAAGATCCACCAAGTTCAGTATGTTTAACCGACGGAAAAAGAGTATGGGAAAGGGAGGATATATAGGGGGACCATGCATACAAGGCACTGTCTCAATCTTTATTTGGAAAATAAGGAGGTAACCAATGGGGGATAAAGTTTTCGAAATAATTAACGAATGGAATCCAGTAGAAATATATCCATTGTTAGAAGATGAGTACTGTAGTGAATCAAAGAGAGTAATTGAAGCCAGAAGGAAACTAAATTCAATTGAAGAATTAGCAGTTGAAATTTTTGGTATTTTCAAGAATTCATTTGGTAAGGAATTTACTAAATCCATCGAGGAATGTAAGGCGATTGCAGAAAAAATAATGAAGTATCAACAATGAGCAGCAATCAAGGAACTCAGTATTCTACATTCTAGGAAAACTACGTTTTCGCTAAATGGTATAATTCTGATGACGGAGAAATTAAGGTTAAATTTGTAAGATACTAGTTCGTTAGAAACCTTGATTGGCTTTATACCTTTCAAGGATTTTTTGTTTATGGGGCTCTTCAGTGCTGAAATGCTTCTTCTGGAAAAGGGCAATAATACCATATTGAGGAAGGTGTAAGAAATGGAGAGAGAATACCCTGAATATGTTACAAAAGAGGCTGTTGATAGTCTTACTCAAAAGTTAGATCTTCCGAAGAAGGATGGTTTTTCGCAAGATTGGGAATATGAGGTATCTGATTCATCTAAAGTAGAAGAGTTCCTTTATTCTTATGAGAATCTCGGTCTAAACAAGGACGAAAATCGTGCTCATCTAAGCTGTCCTGATAATTAATCTTATCTGACAAATCTAAGACTCGCTTCATATTAGTAATATCTAATTCAGTAAATGCAACATTATGTCGCGACCCCAAGGGTCGAGAGTTTGATGTAGTTTTTGACCAGTACATTGGTCAAACCAAAACTTCAATGAATGGTCTAAGTTCCCAATTTAGGGAACAGGCAAAGGCAACCATTGAAGCTGCTATCGAAACAGGTAGGCAGGCATACTTTCATTTTGAGACCGCACCTGCTGATAAAATAATTAGATAATTAAGGGAATATGAGAAGAGATATAATGTTGAGATTATTATTGATATCTCGCCATTTTAATAAAGGACTAGAGAGGTGTTAAGTATGTATCAATATCATGGTTGGGCGGTCGTATTAGAAAGTACTGGTGATGAGGCTAGTAACGAAAATGAAGTAAATATTTTTGAGCCAATTAAAAAGTATATTGAGGAATTACAACCGAATGTTGATGTGTTAGAAATGAAGGCCATAAATGGACAATATCATCTTTGGATGACGGGTTTATGGAATCGTGAGCCTTCTTCAAAATTTAATCCAGTGGATATAATGAAGAATATAGGAAATATTGCCCCCGGCTCGTATGGAATGCTCTATGTTTTTAATGATGAGCACCCAAAACATTTTAATGAATTTAAAGTTTACGTTCTTGCGAGGGGAAAGATTGAAGAAAAAGACGACCCATTTTTGTCGCCATTAATACCTGTTATAGCTGATGACTCTGAATTTTAGAATTTGGTGGGGCTACCCAGTGCCGGATGAACCCATCATTCAACCAATAGCACATATAACCCATGTAATCATGTATAATGACTGACGCCCGGTGTGCACCACACACCGCCCAATTAGCGGGCGACAGAGCGCTGCACCTCTTATTGTGAAACCTTGATAGGCTTCGTGCCTTTCAAGGTTTTTTCATTGGTGGCGGTGGGTGACGAACGATGTCATCATTCAACCCATAACAGGTATAACCCATGTAATACCCGTACAAAGGTTTCGCCATTTTATTTGTACGCACATCAGCCTTTGAGAGATCGTTCCTTACCTAGATATTATCGCCCGGTAAAGAGAACATGGGGCTAATTTTGCTCTTGTTCTCTTGCCGGGGATCGGATCGGTGGAGCTTGGACGGTACATATTTTACGATTTCTGATAGCTGCGGCGAAAGGCGCCGGGTGTCATCCGCTCCATCTTCTTGAAGATTGCTCCATAATAGCTGGCGGATTCGAAGCCGACTTGACGAGCAATATCCTGCATCCCGCGCTGCGCATTGTCGAGCAGCAGTTGCTTGCTCTTGTTAATCCTTACCTGATTGACATAGCTGATGGGACGAATGCCTGTCGTCTTCTTGAACAGATGGCAGAAGTATTCCGGTGTGATGCCCATCAGTCCGGCGAGCGACTGCAAAGTAATCTCTTCGGCATAATGCTGGTCAATATAGTCCAAGACCGGCTTCAACCGCTCATACTGCTGTCCGACGGTATCGCTCCCCTCGACAGAGATGCGCTGTATAATTTCCGTCAATAAGGTATAGAGGATGGCGGAGCAGGCGTAATTGCTTAACGTTTGCTCTTGCGGCGTAAGAGCAGCTTGCAGCAGCTCCCGCATTCGGGATAGAAGGTGTTCGGGTGTCGCGAGCGTGAATACGCATGTGCCGACAATGCCGACTGATTCAAACAAGCTTGCTACTCCTCTGCCATCGAAGACGATCCAATCGACTTCCCAACTCCCCGATAAAGCATAGTACTCGTGCTTCTGGTCGGGAAACAGCAACATCCCCATGCCTTGCTTGACGATCTGTTCCGTTTCACCTAGTTTGAACTTGCCCTCGCCGCTGCGGCATTGAATCCACTGATAATCCTGAATGCCTTGGTCTCGACGGATAGGCTCCTGTTCATGATGCAGACCAATACCAAGCAAATAAAAAGGGAGCAGCTTGTCTCGGGCGGATAGTACCGGGAAAGCGTAATTGGGATAAGGCATGTGACCAATTCCTTAATCTTAATATTGTTATATCTAATTAAATATTTAAGATATTCACTCCATTCAATATAACATATAATCGTAATATACTGATAGATAAAGGGGAGCGCAGGATGACGATTAAAATCGGAATCGATTATTATCCGGAGCAATGGACGCCCGAGCTGTGGGAGAAAGATGCAGCGCTTATGCAGGAGACGGGTGTCGCTGTTGTGCGAATGGCGGAGTTCGCCTGGAGTCGAATGGAACCGACCGAAGGCGATTATCGGTTTGAATGGTTGGATAAGGCGATAGAAGTATTCGCCTCGCGCGGCATGGAGATCGTGTTATGTACGCCTACCAATACGCCGCCGAACTGGATGACAACCCGTTATCCGGATGTGCTGCCCATGAACGAGCAACGTCAAATCATCCGGCCGGGTGTGCGCGGACATCGGTGCTGCAACAGCTATTCCTTGAGAATGCTGGGCTCCAAATTTATAGAAGCGATGTCACAGCGCTATGCGGAGCATCCCGCCGTCATTGGCTGGCAAATCGATAACGAGATGGACTTCCAGGAATGCCATTGCGATACGTGCAATCGTGCATTTGTTGCTTGGCTGCAGAAGCGTTATTCCAGTCTGGAAGAGTTGAACCGGGAGTGGGGAACGGTCGTCTGGAGCGGGGAGTACAGCAGCTGGGCCGAGGTAACGACGCCGCTTGGCACCCGCAAGCAGATGAATCCTTCCTATCTACTGGAGTACAAGCGGTTCTGCTCGGAAAGCGTAGGCTATCTGCTGGGATGGCAGCTTGAAATTATACGCCGCAATTGTCCCGGCCAATTCGTGACGCATAACATGTGGCAATACCCGAATAGCCTGGACTATTATGATCTCTACAAAGAGCTGGACTTCGTCTCTGTCGATTATTATCCGAATGAACTGTACCGTGATTATGGCGATCGGTTTCCGAGGAACGGAGCGCTGACGCTGGACTTGGTTCGCGGCATCAAGCGCAGCAATTTCTGGGTAATGGAGCAGCTGAGCGGCGCACAAGGTGCCTGGATGCCGATTCAGCGCACCCCTTATCCCGGACTGATCCGAGCTCGCTCCTGGCAGACAATCGCCCGCGGCGCGGATACGGTCGTCCATTTCCGCTGGCGGAGTGCCGCCGTCGGAGCCGAGCAGTTCTGGCATGGGCTTATCGACCATAGCAATATTCCCGGCCGCAGGTTCAGGGAGTTCGCGGAGCTTACGCGCGAGGTGAACCGGGTAGGGGAACTATTGGTGGGCTCGACAATCGTCAACCAGGTTGCAATTCTGCATTCGCACGATCAGCATACGGCGCTTTCCCTTCAGCCGCAAGCGGAGGGGGGGATGCACTATATCGACAACTTGTCTTCGATGCACAATGCATTTCTGAAGATGGGCGTCGGTACGGACGTGATCAACTGGACCGAGGCGCTCGATGGCTACAAGCTGGTCATTGTCCCTTCGCTCTTCCTGTTAAATGAAGAAGTCGCGCAGCGGCTGGAGCGATTCGCAGCCGAAGGCGGCACGGTCGTCCTCACCAACCGGACAGGCGTGAAGAACATGAGGAATGTATGCGAGATGCTGCCTCTGCCGGGGTTGCTGGCGGAAGCGGCCGGTGTTGTCGTTAGTGAATATGATGCAATCGGCAACAGCGAGCATCGGATTCGGAACGCGGAGGGTCGGACATTCGCTGCGAAGCAATGGTGCGATCTGCTGGAACTGCGAGGAGCAGAACCGATTGCCTGGTATGACAACGACTTTTACGAGGGCGTGCCTGCAGTTACGGTCAATAAGCTCGGTAAAGGTGAAGTGTATTATGTCGGCACTTGGCCCGAGCCGTCGTATTTCTATCAGCTTTTCGAAGGCATATTGAAGGAAAAAAACTTGGCCCCCAAGCTCCAGCTGCCGGAAGGTGTCGAGTTGTCGATTCGAACAAAGGGGGAGGAAAGCTTCCTGTTCCTGATCAATTTAACGAATGAGCAACGAGAGGTTACGCTTGACGTTCCCTACCGCAGTTTGTTAACGGGCGAAAGATTGGAGCAGAAGATCACGCTGCCGGCTCTGGGCGTAGATATTTTAACTTTATAGAATCACATGCGCAGGGCTGTCTCACAAGGCCAAATACCTTGAGGGGGCTCTTTGTCGCTGTTTAACGAATTTAATTCAAATCATCACGAACAAAAATCAATCGTTATTGTATAGTGGGCTTTCTCGCGAAGGCTTACAATGGAACGCAAAGGGGGAGGTTCGATGGGAAGACTTATCAAATACCGTTGGCAGTACTTGATGATATTGCCGGCAGTCGCGCTGTTGTTGAAGGAGACGGTCCCCCTGTTTTAGTTTGGGACAGTTTTAGTGCATTCATTAGAAATTCAATAAATTCATGCGCTCAAGCTATTAAGGATAGGATTATTCCATTATGATGGTGGGGAATGCCGCCCAGTGCACACTGCGCACCGCCCAATTAACGGCCGGGAGATAACGAAGCCAAGCAAATTCATCTTTCATGCCAGTGCGAGGATTAGACCGAATTGGTAATCATCCAATTAGTGTGATGGGATGCAGTAAACAGGTGAGGTGTTAAAATAAGTGGATGGTTATTTGAAATTTGTTAAAAGCGTAGCTAACGAACAAAATAAAGTGTTTATTATGGATACTGGTGAGGGAGATGACTTTGCCGACCCAGTAACTGGGTGGTATATGGAGGATATTAGCGGTTGGCTAATAGAGCCTTCAAAAGAAAATCTACTGATTCAAGCTATCAATCAAGGAACTCCGTATTCTACATTCAAGGATAACTACGTTTTCGCTAAATGGTATAATTCTGATGACGGAGAAAATAAGGTTAAATTTGTAAGATACTAGTTCGTTAGAAACCTTGATTGGCTCTATGCCTTTCAAGGTTTTTTGTCGATGGGGCTCTTCAGTGCTGAAATGCTTGAAAGGGGTAGGCTATGAAACTTGAAGGTATCATTGAAAAAATAATCGCAGATGGTTATGAACGGCTTATTTATCTAAGCTTAACTGCTAGACAAGAAAAACTCTGGTGTCACTTAATCCAATACGACGAGTACTTGGGAAAGGGGGAGCAGTCTCAGTTCCTTCATGTAAACCAAACTATAACCCTAAAGGTTAGGATTGAGTGGGTAAATGAATATTCAATTATTACTAAGCAACAAGGGCTTACTGAAGAGTTGCTACAGTCTATAAACGAATCCTCTCATACAATTGCTGTAGCTACAATAATGGAAAAAGAAGATGATTACACACTCATTTGTGATATTCAAGGTCTGGTAAGAAACGTCTTAGTGGAATTTGAAGAAAAGGTTAGTGTGGAAATCGGAGCAAGTCTAAGAATAAAGGGAAATTTAAAAGCAGTACTTGATGAATGAACAAATACTTGAAGTTCTTTAATTTTCATTTCCCTGATTGGCTTCGTGCTTTTTAAAGTTTCCCTCTTTTGGCGGGGCTACCCAGTGCCGACTGAACCCATCATAGTAACAAGTATGGGGATAGAACATAGAGATCATTTTAAGAAATGATAAGATAATTTCAGCTTATCCTATTTTAGATGGGAGCAGATATACTAATGATTATGATTAAGTATAAATATAAATTGAAATATATGGAAATATTTAATATCGTTGTATTGGATTTTGACGAGGAAAAATCGCTAGAGTTCGCTAGTATGATTAGTGATCCCTTAGGATCAGATATAAATTGGAGATTTAATGATTTGAAAAATGATATTGATCATTATATTGAATTATTAAGGGGAAATATACCGCGGTATGATCACGGGGGGAATGCATCAAGCGTTATATCTTACAAAGACTATACAATAATTGAAGATCCATTTTATGATGAGGAAGAAGATGAAGTAGAACCGATCTGTAAATTAGAGACAGTTGAATTTGTGAAAATCATATTAGTGTGGGCATATGAAACTTATAAATATAAAAGCAAGAGAGGAGTGATTGCTCTAGAAGAGGCAGAAATGGTTATGAACTGGATTGAACAAAAAATGCTAGAAGTTCAGAGTATAGAAAATGAATCTATAAAATAGTTTGTGTAAAGCCATTCAAGGAGGCAAGTGGATTGAGGAAAAAAACCAGGAATATACTGATTTCCTTCTCTGTAATAACGCTGATTATCTTTTCTATATTTTTGATGAGTCAAAACATCACGAACGATAGGGATTCAAAAATGAAACTGGAATCTATAATCGGTAATTCCGTATTTGAAGTGTGGAATTTTTATCATGATCTCGGAAACCTTCAAGATGTGGATGGTAAAAGCATTCAAGAACTAAATAATCGGCTATATCGTGTAGAGGGCTATTCTAAAGTTATAGATTCCGGAGTATCGACGGAGTTATTAGTTCCTATTGCCAATAAAATGAACACAAAAATTAGTGCAATATTCTCAAACTATAATGAAACAGGGGGAATAAGTGAAGCTGATCAGGAAATATTCAATGAAATGGTTGAAGATGCAAGAAAGATCTCTGAGCTGATTACAGAAATTTATTATCAAAATAACATTCATCAAGAAGGGAAAATCAAACTTAACATTACGAACTATGAAGAGTTAACGAAATTTAAATAAGTAGATTCACTCTAGAAGAAATAGGTCGTAATCCGATCACGGCCGACCTATTTCTTTTTTTGGTCTCCATAGAAGCTCAACATGACGGAGCAGCAGTTCGTTTTGCCTGTCCCTGCTAAACAGAGTGCAACGAGACCGTTTTTCCACAGCAAGAATCACAAGAAGATATAGATCACAAGAATGGTGGATAAAAAGGAAATCGAGGAAACGGCGCTAAAGAGGTTGGACTGCTTCGGAGTGTGATTCGTATTCATTTTTGAAATGATAAATCGATGAATGCCAAAAAAGAGCATTAAGCTAACGACCCATGAGAGGATGTTGAATAATCCGTTATTCCCCGTATTGATTAAATGAACAATGAATCCAGCAAAGTAATACCATAAGATCCCAAAGCAAACATTCAATATCAGGACAGCTGTGATTTTCACCTTCATGGCATACTCCTTTCGAGTTCCAATAATAAACATATTATATCATAAAAGGAATATTGGTTGCCTGGAACCTTCAGTACGGAAAGCAGAAAAAAAAGGACACCAAGTCCTTAACAGACCTCGTGCCCTCCAATCAACGGATTCATATTGTTCGTTGTACTTCTTATTATTTCACGAATGAGTCTGGCAGCTTCAGGGAAACGACAGCATCGTCAGTCTCCTGCAACCCCGAATCACTTAGAAATTGCTCGCGGAGCTCTTTTTTATTCTTACCTAATGCATACTTAACGCTAATATCAACGACATTGCCATGTGAACGAAATGCGGGGAATTGGTCCAACGAAAAAACAACCGCATTCGCTTGATAAGTCTTCGAATCCTCAGCCCCGCAAGGAGATTTGGAATCATCCGGGCATAGGTTTACGGTAATGGGACGGTGCCGCGGATTGTGCTTGGCTGTTTCCCCATTGATGGAGCCGTCGATGTACTGGATGCTGATTTCCCGATCCTTCCTCGTATTCTCGACCGCAGAAACGACATACAGCCGATCCGGAACGGCTTGATTATTCTGGTTGACGGCATCCTTCACCAAGAAAACGTATTGGTAGTGGATGCTGATATTGTCTTCAATCTCCGAGATTTCGGTCAAAGGCTCCGTGTTCACGGATCCGGCGGATTTGATCCCTTCCAAATCATAGATTACGCTTAATATCGATTCGGGGTCCGTGTTCAGCGGGACAGTTTGTTTGACGGACGTGCTGCAGCCGGTAAAAAGGGCAGAGAAGGCCATGAAGATGGCTATGATATATCGGTTCTTTTTGCGAATCACGCCTTTCCCAATCCTCCCTTACAACGGCATGTACAATCATGGTTAATATATGAAGCTATCAAAACTAAGTTAATAGAATTCAGGGCATAATGCAAGCCAGGACGGTACGTAGGGAGGGGTGAAGGCGAAGACGGATCAAAGATCCTTAATGGCTGCGTGAAAAGTTACCTTTAACCGAAAGCCGAATCCAGAACTTGAAGATCCATCACCACTTTCTGCATTGACGGTCCGATGTATTGTTGAACATGAAAAAAAGGACACCAACTCCTAAGCAGACCTCGTGCTCCCAGATAAATTGGTTATTGATGCTCGCAACATGACCCTTGATAGTGGATCGGTTGAACTTCATAAGAAAAACAGGAGATCATCTCTCGCAAACAGAGGCAGGTCTCCTGTTTTTCTTCATGACAACTTTCAGTAAGCTGATGCCTTATATTGATCGCCGGTATTCGCTCGGCGACATCCCGGCGTAATTCCGGAATAGCTTAATAAATTAGCTCGTATGCTCATATCCGAGCTGCTCGGAAATTTCCGCAACGTTTAAATCGGACTGGTTCAGCAACTCCTGGGCTCTTTCCATTTTCGTGCGGGTGACGAATTCGACGAAGGTTTCTCCGGTTTCCTGCTTGAAAATACGACTGAAATGAGACGGGTTCAGATTCAAGCGATGCGCCATTTCCTCCATGGCGATTTTCTCGCCCATATGGAGGCGGACGTATCGTTGCGCCTCGGCAATTTCCCGGCGTACGACGGTTTGTTCCCGAAGCGACTCGATTTCGACGGATTTTTTTTCGAGAAATTCTTGGAGCCATTCCAGCAAATGGTCCAGCGTTTCAATCGAGGCAATTTTCCGCTGGAGCCTTTCGGTATTGAAGTTCGTGACGAAGTTTTGCATGACGGTGTACTTGAGCTGGAGTTCCATGGTCATTTTGAGCACCCAGCATTTTACCGCCTCCACAGGATAGACCTTGCTTTCTATAAAACCTTTCCATTCTCTGACGGCAAGCGAAATCCGGGTCTTGTCCCCGGCAAGAATGCAATCTTTCAAATCCTGCAGGGCTTTGGAATAATGCAGGAAAATATCCTCTTTCGTCGTCTCCAGGGGCTGCATGTTGGCATAAACGCGCTCGCCCGAATAGAATCGAAACGTTGCGGCATCAAGCAATTTCTGGATCTCTTTTTTCAAATGAAGCAATTCGCGGCTCACTTCCCCGCGGATAAACGAAATGCCGATGCGCAGATGTTGAAACATCTGTTGTTGGACGCGAGACAGTTCGTCCTGAACGTCCTCATAGAGATTCCGTGTCAACGTATGCGGGAAGGGGAACAGAAACAGGTATTGGCGTTCGTTCAGGACAAACAAGAAGCTTCCGTTAAAACGAACTAATTCCTGCAAGGCGTTATGGATCACAAACTGCATGTTGACGGCTCCGCCGAACCGGACTTCCAATTCGGCGGCTCTCTCCGGCAGGGCCAGGACTGGCAGATAAGGGACGCCGTCACGGAGAAGGATACCGAAATTTTGAAATTCGTTCGCCCATTCGGCTTCGCTCCAGACCGGTTGTTCAAGAAACTTGCGGATCAATCCGGATCGAATGGCGGAAAGATGTTGTTGGATTTTCTTTTGGAGCTGGTTCCGGTCGTGTTCCAAGTCATTTTCCACGGTCAATTGGTTCGTCAATCGGCCCAGCACGGAAACGACCTGATCAATCCGAAGACTCTCCTTTAAAATATATTCGCTCACGTTAAGTTTTACGGCCGTCTGCGCGTAGTGAAAATCTTCGTGGCAGGACAAAATGACCGCCTTCAACCGCGGGTTGGCTGCGCGCGCTTTTTCGATTAATTCCAGTCCGTCCATGACGGGCATTCCGATATCCGTTACGAGAATGTCCGGACGATGAATTTGGCAAGCTTCCCAGGCTTCGCCGCCGTCGGAACAAACGGCAGCCAATTCCAGACCTAGTGTCGGCCAGGGAATGCCGGCACTCAAATAATCCAATACCGTATAATGATCGTCGGCGAGAAGAACTTTAAACACGTTGATCATCCTCCCCTGCATTCTCGATCGGCAGCAGCAGCTCCACAGTCGTGCGCCGCCCGTATTCGCTTTGAATGTTCATTTCAAACCGCTCCCCGTACAACAATTTCAATCGGCTGAAGACGTTGATCAGGCCGATACCGTCAGAAGAGATCCGTTCGCCCAAGTTCTTCTGCGCGATGAGATCCTGCTTTTGATAGCTAAGCCGCTTCTTTAATTCCTCAAGCGTATCCGGATTTATGCCCAAGCCGTTATCCTCGACCGTGATGTTTAATGAAGCGCCGGCGGTTTGCGCACGGATCCAAATCATCCCCCCATTCTTCGAAAAGCCGTGTTTATACGCGTTCTCGATAATCGGCTGCAAGATAAAGCGGGGGACGGTAACGGCAAACGGGTCCGCATGGATTTCCCAATGAATCTCGATCGGAAATCGCGTAGTAAACTTCATTAAGTCCGTATATTGTTTAGCTGTTTCCATTTCGGCATAAAACGTGACGAATTCATCCTGCCTAAGACTTGCTCGGAGCAACGAGGATAGCGACTCGACGGTGACAGCGTTTTCATCATCACCTCTCATCAACAATTTCAGTCGGATCGAATTTAGAACGTTAAAGAGGAAATGCGGATGAACTTGCGCCTGCAGCATCGCCATTTCGGCTTGACGCTTCAATTCCTGCTCCATCTTCACCTGCGTCAGGATTTGCTGGATGCGGTCGAGCATAAAGTCGAACGAACGGCCGAGCCGGCCGATTTCATCAGGTCCGCGAACGTTGGAACGCACGCTTAAATCCCCGGATTCCACTTTCTTGGCCGCCTCCCCGAGCGCCAGAACCGGCTTGGTGAAGCGCCTCAACAAATAGGTAAGGGCGAGCAAAAAGCCGATCGCGAACATGGCTTGCAGAAATAGCATCGTTTTATAAATCCCGTTCAATTTTCCCGTAAGCTGTTCGTAAGGAGCCACGCTTACAAGCTTCCATCCCGAAAAACGAAGCGGGAGCGAAAGAAGCAATTGATTTTCTCCGCCGATTTGAATAATCTCCGGCGAAGCTGAAATAGGATGCGGCAGCACGTTCTCGAACCGGTCTCCGATCCAATCGGCATGGCGATTCGATAGGATGCGATTGTTCTCGTCTACCAAATACACGTCCTCCTCCATATCGGCAAAGAGCTCACGAATGCTGTTTTCCGTGCGGCTGACCACGAGGTAGGCAAACGGCGCTTTATGAACGGTCTCGGTCAATGCCCGCGCGGTCATATAAACATATTTCTGTTCAGGGTACAGCGGTGGCAGGTAGTTTTCCAGTCCGCCTAAAAATAATGTCTCGTAAGGCGTCAAGCGTTCCGCCCTGGGAAACCAGTCCTGCCGGAAAAAGCGCTGTGGCTGAAAGTCGTAGAAGGAGTAATCGGAATATGCCCGGCCGTCCTCTGTCAGCAAGGTCAGGCGCAGGTCCTGCTTCTCGCCGGCGACCTGCTCCAATCGGGTCGTTAGCTGCCTCGCGGCAACCGGACTTTTTTTCGCCTCTTCCAATAGTGTTTTAATTTCCGGATCCAATTGGACGAAGTTCGATATGGACACCATTTCCTCCAGTATCGCTTCCACTTGAGATTGCACAATCATGAGCGATTGCTCCGCTTTTCCGAGCGTGTGCTCGCGAATGATGATTTTGGAGTATACGCCGGTGGTGTAAAGCATGCCGATGGCAGGCAGTACGAGGCAAGCAATGGATGTAAGAATCAGTTTTTTTCGCAGGGACACATGCTTGAAATTCAGTCGGATGCGCATTCGTTGTCGATCACCTCGGCCACAATGAATCGATTGCTTTTGCGTGATAAGCAAATATTAATGCATTCTGTGGACGGATTCATTCAACATTTTTTTCTATGCGGGAAAAAATATCGCAAAAATCTTTTTCGATTAGAAAAAATCGTTTCATGTGCGCCGGATACACCGGTGTCTATAATGAGAAAAAATAGAGATTAACAAAGAGGTGATGAGGTGATCCGAAGACGAACGTTCTACGAGACTGTTACCGGCTATTTGTTTATTTTGCCGATGCTGGTCTTGACGATGACCTTGGTCGTCATCCCGATTGTGCTGTCGGGGGTGATCAGCTTTACGGACTGGAATTTCATTGCGGGCATGGGGGGGCTGAACATAATCGGATGGGACAACTACATGGAGTTGTTTCGGGACGAAGCGTTTCACCGCTCCTTGCGAAATAACACCGTGTTGATCGCAGTCGTTCCGGTGTCCATGTTCATTGCGATGGTGCTCGCGGCACTGATTAACAAGGGGACGTACTTCAAGAGCTTTTTCAAAGTCATCTATTTTATGCCGTTTATTTCTAGTATTGTCGCAATCGCTTTGCTTTGGAGGGTGCTGTTCCATCCGAACAGCGGACCGATTAACGGCTTTTTACGGTCGATCGGTATCGATCACCCACCGATGTGGCTGGCGGATCCGAACTACGCGCTGATGGCCGTCATGATCATCATGATCTGGACTTCGCTAGGGTTTAACATGATCATTTATTTGGCCGGACTGCAAGGCATTCCGAAGGATCTTTATGAGGCGGCCGAAGTGGACGGAGCTTCGCCGATACGCCAGTTTTTCAAAATTACGCTGCCTATGCTGTCGCCGACAACCTTTTTCCTGTTGATTACGGGGGTTGTAGGATCTTTCAAGGTTTTTGATCTGATTATGGTGCTAACGAACGGAGGGCCGGCTGGTTCGACATCCGTTATTGTTTTCTATCTGTATGAAGAGGCTTTCGTGAATCTGGAATCCGGGTATGCATCCGCCATGGGGATTGTTCTGTTGATTCTGATACTGTTCATCACCTTGATCCAATGGGTAGGACAGAAGAAGCGGGTAAATTACTAGGAGGCCGTTAAACATGAAATCCATTCGACTGAACCGGGTCATCATTACGGCCCTGATGGGCATCGCAGGGATCTTCTTTATCCTGCCGTTTCTGTGGATGTTGTCGGCATCGTTCAAGCCAGAGCTTGAGGTGATGACTTATCCGATTCAATGGATCCCGAGTACGTGGAAAATCATTGAAAATTACAGCCAGGTATGGCTGGGGAGCATCCCGTTCGGGCTTTATTATCTGAACAGCATCAAGGTGACTTTACTGACGACTGCATTATCCTTGGTCATCTCCGCCATGGCGGCTTACGGCTTTTCCAAGGTTCATTTCAAAGGACGGGATGCGGTCTTTATACTGGTATTGGCTACGTACATGATTCCGCATCAAGCCATCCTTGTTCCGCAATTCATTATGTTTCGCTGGCTCGGATTGTTTGACAATCACATGAGCCTCGTGTTGCTGGGCGCTTCGGGGGTGTTGGGCACGTTTTTGCTGCGCCAGTTTTTCATGGGGGTTCATAACGAGATTATCGAATCCGCAAGAATCGACGGCGCGAATCACTGGAGGATCTTTTTCCGGATCGGGCTGCCGCTGGTCAAACCCGCGCTTTCGACCTACATGATACTCCGTTTCATTTGGACCTGGAACGATTATCAGAACCCGCTGATCTTCCTGCGCACCGATTCGCTGTTCACGCTCCAGCTGGGCATTCGGAAATTTGCCGATTTTAACGGCGAATTTTATTCGCTCATGATGGCGGGAGCCGTATCCGCAATCCTGCCGCTGCTGATTATTTTCATTATAGGTCAAAAACAAGTCATAGAAGGGGTGGCATCAGGAAGCGTCAAAGGATAAACGATCTAACCGTAGTTCAAACCGTCATCGTCTGGTTTTTTGGAACGCTTATTATCATATACCAAGGGGGAATCCACATGTTCAAAAGAAATTGGAAACGCTTTTTCGCTGCTGCGGCCATCCTTTCGCTCATCGTATCCGGATGTGCTTCAGGTTCGGGAGAAAGCCAGGGGGGCGGTTCGAACGGCAGCGCAGCGGACGGTACAGTGACCATCAAACTGCATACCTGGTATCCGAAGAAGACCGACAACTGGGATGTTGCCATCGCGGAATTCGAAAAAAAACATCCCAATATCAAAGTGGAATTCGTATCCGCGGAAGACAACAATTCCAACGAATATTACAAGAAGCTCGATCTCGCAGCGGCCTCCGGCGAAGCGCTGGACGTCGTAATGTTCAGCAACATGAATTACCTCAGCCAGCGTATGGAACTCGGCATGCTGGAACCGATCGACGGCTATCTGGAGCAAGAAGGTGCAGTCCTTGCTGACGAGTATACGGTAGATACCAGGATTGGGGGGAAAACGTACGGGTTGCCGGGCAAATCGGTTCTCCCCTTGGTGTTCATCAATGAAAACCATCTCAAAGAGGCGGGGCTTGAGCTTCCGAAGGATTGGACGTGGGACGAATATATGCAGTATGCCAAGGCGATGACAAAAACCGACGCCGGCAAGACAAGATACGGAACTTATTTCCATAGTTGGTCCACGCAAGCATACTTTGTTCAGAGCATGAATCAGGCGGTCGGAGCGAACTTGACCACGGACGACGGAACGAAAGCCAACGCGGATACGCCGAGCGTTCGCAAGTCGTTGGAGCTGCGGCTGCAAGGGGAGGAGGAGGGCTTCGTGACGCCGTATTCGGAAGTCATCAGCCAAAAATTGAACTATCGCCCCCAATATTTCAATCAGGAAACGAGCATGATTTCAATGGGATCATTCCTGGTTCCGGAAACCGGAGGAACGGATCAAGTGCCGGCGACATTCAAAACGGTTTTCGCTCCCCTTCCGAAGGTGAATAAGGAAGATCCGATTTCGGGTAATGTCAGCGGCGATGTTTTGGGGATCTATAGCAAATCGAAGCATAAAGAGGAAGCGTACACGTTTATCCGCTGGTATACGACGGAGGGAATTGTCCTTCAAGGGAAGTACTTTCCTTCCTGGAAGAAGGCGGAGATGAACGAAGTCGTCGATAACATCATCGCCGGCACGAAAACCCCGGAAATGATCGACAAGGAATCATTGCTCTATGTCCTTGAACATACGAAACAAACGACGGCGGCGGTCGCGGTGCCGTTCCATGCGGAGCTGGAGAAAGCGTTCATCGAAGAATTCGACGCGATGATGCTGTCGGGCCAGGATCTTGATACAACGGTTAAAAATGCGCAGCAACGCATTCAAAAAATCATCGATTCCAAGTAGGAGGGAAGCTTATGCTTTATCCAATTGTGACCGCCTCCCGGACCGTCATCGATTTAAACGGAATATGGAATTTTAAACTGGATTCCGGCAACGGATTCGCCGAGAAATGGCAGGAACGTCCGCTAGCGGATACGATCCCGATGGCGGTACCTTCCTCATACAATGATGTGGGGGTTAGCGCCGAAATTCGCAATCATGTCGGTTGGGTGTGGTACGAACGGGATTTCATCGTTCCAAGCGCGCTTTCCTCAGAGCGAATCGTTCTCCGATTCGGATCGGCCACGCATAAGGCGAAGGTGTACGTCAACGGCCGCTTGGCGGCCGGGCACACGGGCGGGTTTACGCCGTTCGAGACCGAAATCAACGAATGGTTAACCGAAGGGAAAAACCGGCTCACCGTTGCGGTCTGTAACGTGCTTGATGAATCAACGCTGCCCGTCGGCAACTATTCAGAGCAGGAGGTTGAAGGACTCGGCAAAATCGTTCGCAATCGTCCGAATTTTGATTTCTTTAATTATGCGGGACTTCACCGGCCGGTCAAAATCTATACGACGCCTTGGGTCTACATTCGGGATGTCGAGATCGTATCCGGCGTGCAGTCTGATGGATCCGCCTTGGTGAATTATTCGGTGGCTGCAAGCGGCACGGTGGAGACAAAGGTCAGAATCCTGGATGAGGACGGCGTCGTTGTCGCGAGTGGAGAGGGGGCGGAAGGCGAATTAATGATCACGGGAGCGAAGCTCTGGGAGCCGCTGAACGCTTACTTGTACAGGCTGAAAATCGAGCTGCTGCAACATGGTGAGAAGATCGACGAATACGAGCAGCCCTTCGGGATTCGAACGGTGGAAGTGAAAGAAGGAAAGTTCCTCATCAACGGTAAAGCGTTCTACTTTAAAGGATTCGGCAAGCACGAGGATTCCCCGATTCACGGCAGGGGATTCAACGAGGCAGCCAACGTGATGGATTTTCGCTTGATGAAATGGATCGGCGCCAATTCGTTCCGGACGTCCCATTATCCGTACTCGGAAGAGCTCATGCGGCTAGCCGACCGGGAAGGCTTTGTCGTGATCGACGAGGTGGCAGCTGTCGGCTTGCATTTGAATTTCATGGCGATTCATGCAAAGGGCCCGAAACGGAATACGTGGAAGGAAATCAAAACCGGCGAGGCGCATCGGGAGGCCATTCGTGAATTGATTGCGAGGGACAAAAACCACGCCTGTGTCGTGATGTGGTCAATCGCCAACGAGCCGGCAACGGCGGAGGACGGGGCGTATGAGTACTTTGAACCGCTGTTCCGGCTGGCGAAGGAATGCGATCCGCAGCAGCGTCCCGTCACGGTAGTGACCTTGCAGGAAGGCAGCCCCGAAGATTGCAAGGTATCGGATCTGGCGGATGTCCTGTGCTTAAACCGCTACTACGGTTGGTATGTGGAAGGCGGGGAGTGGGAGTTGGCTCAGGCCAAGCTCCGCCGCGAACTCGAAGGCTGGAACAAACGCTGCCCGGACAAACCGATCATCATGACGGAATACGGCGCGGATACGATCGCCGGGTTTCACGATGTCGATCCCGTCATGTTCACCGAGGAGTTTCAGGTCAAATTTTTGCAGGCGAATCACGAAGTCTTTGACGAATGCAGAAATTTCGCCGGGGAACACGTATGGAATTTCGCCGACTTCCATACAAGTCAAAATATCATTCGGGTTCAAGGAAACAAAAAAGGCGTATTTACCCGCGACCGCAAACCAAAAGCCGCTGCACACGAGCTGAGAAAGCGGTGGCATTCGATTCCCGATTTTGAGTACAAGCCGTAAATTTTCCTGTCCCGCAATGATAAGGAAGGGGCTTTAAACGGGAAGGCAAGGAGCTTAGTCTCCTTGCCTTTTTCAATATTAAACGTGACCAGGGTCATGACTGCCCTACCGCCAAATGAAGTTCCTCTTGTTTTAGTTTACCGAACACTCCTGATGCTCACCGCTCCTCTAAGCTTCCTCAAGCGGCTTCACTTCAACGTCCTTACATCCACCGTATTGGACAGGACATCCACTTCATTCGGAATAATCCCTTTCTCAAACATATAATCGGCGACCGCTTGCCAACGTTGGCGGACGGTGTCATCAATCGGGTCAAACGGGTATAAAGAGCCTTCCAGCTGCTGAC
Organism: Paenibacillus sp. FSL M8-0142; assembly: GCF_038597315.1. Classification (NCBI taxonomy): domain Bacteria; kingdom Bacillati; phylum Bacillota; class Bacilli; order Caryophanales; family Paenibacillaceae; genus Paenibacillus; species Paenibacillus sp. FSL M8-0142. Next base: position 5,514,103 of record NZ_CP152008.1, on the reverse strand, counting down.
GGGCGACGGCTTCGGAGACGCCTTGGATGTCCTGAATTAATTGGACGGTGTGATCGACGTCGCCGGATAGAAGCGCGGACTCTTCATTCAAGCCTTCGAACACTTCATGGACGAGCTCAGGGTGCTCCTTCAGGAAGCCGTTTCGCACAATATACACCGTATCGTTCTCGGATTCGATATCGCCTGCGGAAATGACCAGCTCTGCACCGAAGTCGACGAGCGCCACGGCCGTAAAAGAACCCCATGTCGCCCAAGCGTCAACTTGCCCGCTTTCAAAGGCGGGTCCCGCTTCCGTTGGCGGAAGATAGACGATCTCGACTTCGCTTGCATCGAGTCCGCCTTTCTCCAATGCTTTATACAGTAAGTATTCGCCCGTGCCGCCGCGGTTGACGGCGATTTTCTTGCCCCGGAGGTCGGAAGGCCCCTTGATGCCGGCTTCCGGCTTGGCCACAATGCCTTGATTATCTTGATCGCCAGGCTGCTTCGCAAAAATCGTGAATTCCGAGGAGCCTCCGACAAGGGCGCTGATGGCTGCCGTAATCGAGCCGATCGTGATATCGATCGAACCGGCGTTTAACGCCTCGATCGCTGGCGACATGGCGGCGAAACCGCCAGTTTTTTCAATGCTCGCTCCGGCTGCTTCCAGCCTTTTATACAGGGGCCCGCCTTCCTCTGATAAACTTAGTGGCTGGGCACTGCGCAGGATGCCAAGACGAACGGGGACGGCTTCATTCTCGGCACTGGCTTGTTTCGCTTGGCCGGCTTTACCGCAAGCCGATAACGTAACTAACAGAATTACTAATAGTAAATGTAAGCTTATTTTTCGCATAGGACACTTCCCTTTTTGCCGGATCGTTTAGTGGATGTTATGAGCCCACGTGAAGACCTTCTCCTGTTCTTCTAGCTTCGGCGTCGTTACGGCCTCACGGTTCACGCGCAGATGGGGCAGGATGTATTCTCCTACACGGTAAGCTTCTTCAAGCAGCGGAACACCGGAGAAAATAAACGTTGAAATGCCCGCATCCTGATACTCTCTTAACCGCGCCAGAACGGTTGCCGGACTGCCAACGATCGTGGTGCCCGGACCTGGTCTTACCAGACTCATTCCGGCCCATAAATCCGGATAAATTTCGAGCTCCCGCGCGTCTTTCGGAATTTGGCCGTTGTGATTGCGAAGCATGCGCTGCTGCCCCACCGAGTCGCTGTTTCGCAAGACGGTTTGCATATGCTCCACGGTCTGCGGATCCATCGTCTTGAGCAGCCGGTCCGCTTCTTGCCAAGCTTCTTCATCCGTATCGCGCACAATTAGGTACAGCCGGATGCCATACCGCATCGTACGGCCTTGCTCAGCAGCTAAAGCCTGAAGATCTTGAATCTTCTCGGCGACCTGCGGAGGCGTTTCGCCCCAGCTCAGGTATGTGTCGATGTGCTTGGCTGCCGTGAGGTGAGCCGCTTGCGATGATCCGCCGAACCACAGGGGCGGCGTTGGCTTTTGCGTGGAGGTGAGCTGCAAGGCTTTGCCTTCGGCGGTAATGTACTTGCCATGGAAATCCAGGTGTTCTCCGGCTACGGCTTGCTTCCATACCTGAATCCATTCATCCGTGTAGGCATAACGTTCATCATGCCCAAGCGTTGATCCATAGGCGCGCATTTGCGCCGTGTTCCCGTTCACGATGTTTAATAGGACGCGTCCTCCGGAGAAATCATCGAAGGTCTGCGTCATTTTCGCGGCGAGCACGGGGGAAATCAGCGGCGGATGCACAGCGATGAGAAAACGCATATTGTTCGTGCTGGAGATCAGGGAGGAGCCCAGCACCCACGTATCATGCGGGCCCGTTGCTAGCAAGGCGCCGGTAAACCCTAATTGATCGACAGCCGAGGCAATCTGCCTCAGGTAAGGCAAATCGATTTTGCGCGCGCCATCCGTTGACCAAGGACTGCGGCCATCCGGCGCGGTTAAATACCAATACACTTCAACGTTCTCTTTGTGAGCAGCCATGCTATTCTCCTCCAATTTCTACGGGTACGGGCAGAACGGCATCGGAAACGACAATGCTTTTCGGCAAAATATGCTGCCTTGCCAACAGATCGGCAACCCGCTGCTGTTCGGTTATGAACTCCTCGGTAATCGGCTGCAGCCCCCAAGGTCTCCGCCGAAGCGCGGCTTCCCATGAATCCGCGGATGGCCAATCGGGCAGGTCCCGGGCAAACAGCTCTGCCGCTTCGCGCGTGTTGTCTTGAATCCATTGATCTGCTTGCTGCAGCGCTTCAACGACAGCCTTAAGGAGCTGCGGCTGATTCGTCGCAAAATCCCGGCTGGCAAACCATACGGAACGGTGGGAGATATGGGACTCAAGCGGCACCAGCGTGCGAACGAGACCTTTGTTATGCAGCTCCGTCAGCTGCGGATCGTTGCCGACCCAAGCCTCCACCTCGCCGGCCAGCAGTGCTTTTGCCCCCTCATTGCCTATATCCGCACGAGCGACATCATCATATAGAAGGCCTGCCTTATCGAGCGCGGTTGCGAGAAAGCTCGTATGCCAGGACCCTTCGGACAGCGCAATGCGCAAGCCTTTCAAATCCGCAACGGATTGCACCGGCGATTCCTTGCGCACGACTAAGGCGCCGCTGGCTGTACGAGGATTCGATACCGCAACGTAGACGATATCGATACCCGACGCCTGCGCGGTTAAAGGCGGGGTAGACCCTGTACCGCCGAAGTCGATTTCGCCGGATGCGATCCGCAGCGGCGTCCTCGCTCCGTCGGTGTAATCAACCCAGGCAACGGTTGCGTTAAGGTCTTTAAGAATCTCTTCCAAAAAGCTCAAGCGGCGCAATACGAATAACGAATGATTATTAGGATGAACGCCGATGGTTACGTCTGCTTTCGTTTGAGTCATGTGAGGGACACTCCTTTGGCAATGTTTTGTTCAGCCGCGGCTAACGGTTCTGGAAGAATCCAGTCCCATACGTTTACGGGATTCGGGAGGAAACCATGCTCGAACAGGAATCTGCTCTGGGCTTCAAGCGCTTTTAAATAGTCTTCACGCAGTGACGGTCGAAGGGAAATATTGCGATAAGCGGAGGCAACATATTCGGAGGAAGCGCCGGTTTCCTTCGTAACGACCCGAATGAAATCCTCGGGATGATCTTTGGACCAATCGGCGGCGCGAAGCAGAGAAGTGAGAATCTGCTCCACGACATGCTCCTGCTCCGTTAAGGCCGTATCGACCGTCACGGTTCGGGGCACGCCATTGTTGACTCGCACCAGCGGATCCGGATGGAACCCGAGCTCGATCACTTCCTTCAGCCCGACCGTACGGGCGACCTCCAGCCCGGTAGCTCCTTTGACAAAAACAGCATCGATCTCACGCCGCTGCAGCGCCTCGATTTCGGTATTCCAGGAATCCCTTCTTCCTTCACGAACGGCTTCAAGATCAATGATGTTGACGTCATTCAGCGCTAGATTCGCAAGCGAGAGGGCATTATGAAAACCGCGAAGCGCTTGGGCCGCCCGAAAATCGATCTCTAAATAACGATGACGAGGAATCCCGATTCGTCTTCCGCGCAGATCGCCAGGCTCCTGAAGATCCGAGTCGGGAAGGGTAAGAATGGCTTGATATTCATCGACCCAGCTTAGTCCGATCAGCCGCGTATCGCTTCCGGTTGAGCGTGCCCATAAAGCCGGAATGTTGCCTCCTTCCCGTACCAGGAAAGGCAAGGTGTGATTAAAATGCGCATCAGGCAAAGCTTGACGGGTGTCTCTCGTTAGTTCCGCTGCCGTACATCCGGACTTTTCAAGCTCCTGATCAAGAAGCCCGAGGTCAAGGGCCAAGCTGGCTGCTGTCGGAACGGGGCAGCGGGTGATCCTAATTTCTTTTACGATTTCTTGCGGACTATCGATGTTGGGCATGGTTTCTATGGCTCCTTTCTTTTTCTAGATATCAGAACGTATAAACTTCGGAGAATCTGCTGCCTGATATCGCAAGAGAAACTACCGCTAAACGCGGTCTGTCTTCTTTGAAAGTACGTTGATAGACGTTTTTCTTACGGTTTCACATCCGGTCATACCGCTCGCTTGTGATCCACCTCCTTCTAGAAATAGTTATGGAATTCTCCTCCCAAGCGGGAGGGTATTCGAAACCTATGAACCTTTCTTTAAGGGATAGGGGAGGCTTTCTGCTTCATGCCGGCATGCCACTTCGGTTATGCCCAAGACCCGTTTCAGGATGTGATCGATGAATGCGGCCAGCTCGGCATTATCCCGTTGACGGGGGCGGGGGAAAGGGACAGCTCGATCCATCGCGATCCGGCCTTCCTCAATGAGGACCACGCGATCGGCCAAGACGACAGCCTCTTCGACATCGTGCGTAATCAGGACGGTCGTAAATGGCTGCTGCTGCCACAACGATTCGATTAATTGCTGCATTTCAATGCGGGTCAATGCATCCAGCGCGCCTAGAGGCTCATCGAGCAGCAATAGTTTGGGCTGGCTCGCGAGCGCTCTGGCTAAGGCGACGCGCTGCTTCTGACCGCCGGAGAGCACGGACGGCCAATCATTGGCCCGGTCACCGAGCCCAACCTGTTCTAAAGCGGCTTCGGCTTTATGGCGATCTTCTTTTCGAAGTCCGATCGCTACGTTATCGATGACCTTATTCCATGGCAGTAGTCTGGCATCTTGAAACATCATCCGGGTCTCGGCATGAACATGGTGGACCGGGTGGTCATTGATCCATATGCCTCCCGACGTGGCGGGTTCTAACCCGGCGATCACGCGCAAAAGCGTGCTTTTCCCGCAGCCGCTTCGCCCGATGATGGCTATGAACTCTCCCGGCTTCACGGCCAGCTCAATGCCTCGAAGTACAGGCTGTTCGCCAAAGCTTTTCTGTAATTGGGTTATACGAAGATGCACACCGTGGGTAGAGGATTTCAGGGTCGACACATCCTTTCAGAGCTTAGTTGTGATAATTCGGGTTCCATCGTAAGAACCGCCTCTCTAAGAGCTTGGCGATGGAATCGGCCAGCTTTCCAAATAAGGCATACAGCACAATGGTCAGCAGAATGATATCGGTTTGCATGTATTCTCTTGCATTCATGGCCAGAAAGCCGATGCCCGAATTCGTAGCAATCGTCTCGGATACGATGAGGGTGAGCCACATGATGCCTAAAGCGTAGCGGAGTCCGACCAGAATGGAAGGCAGGGCGCCAGGCAAAACGATTTTCCAGAAGAGCGAAGCGGTGCGCAGCCCGTATACGCTGCCCATTTCGATCAATCCGTGGTCCACGGATCGGATGCCATGCAGGGTATTGATGTACACCGGGAATAACACGCCGATCGCGACCAAGAATATTTTCGATTCCTCGCCAATGCCAAACCATAGAACGACTAGGGGAATCATCGCCAGATGAGGAACATTGCGTACCATTTGAATCGTGGTATCCAACAATTTTTCGGCGATGGACGATAAGCCGTTGATGAAGCCCAGCACAAGACCGATTCCCCCGCCGATTAAGAAACCTATGAACGCTCTTTGAAAGCTGATGGAGATGTGTTCGATTAACTTTCCTGATAACAGCAAATCTCTGAAAGAAAATAAAACGTCTTGAGGCAGGGGGAGGATTTTCCTCGATATGACGTCAAGATTGGATAATATGGCCCACACAACGATTAGTAAGATGGGGAGGATCCAAGGCAAACATTTTCCGATGAACGGATTGGACATGAGCTTTCTCATCGCTTCTACTCACCTGGCTTTCAAAAATAAGATGATCAACAATAAAAGGCCACAGCTCCAGCAGAATATCCTGCTGAGGCTGTGACCTCCATTTGAATGGTCGGTATCATTTGATATTAAATAATTCCTATGAGTTTAATATGGATTTGATTATACTTTCCGATTTTGGTTTCGTCAACCGGAAATGTGCGAGTCCATGGAAGAAGTTATGTTAAAATATGGTGTAATGCAAATTCTCTCTTACGGAAAATACGTACTTGAGTGAAGATGATGTGTAGGAGTGTTTTATATGAACAAAAAAATAGTCTTGTTGTATCTTCTTCTTGTTACGTTGCTCATAACTTCCTGTTCGCCAAGAAACCACGATCGAATAGAAGAAGAATCCGGCGCGTTGGAGATAGTAAATATATATTTGTACCGTAAAGACTCCGGTCGCGTACAACCCGAACTGATCAATATACAAAGTGATCCTGATTTGCTAAAGACTGCTGCACAATGGGCAAAGAGTGGGGAGCCTGAAGAGTTGCCTAATGCCCAAGAAATAAAACAAATGTATGTCTTTCAGTTTCAATTTCGGAACGGAGATACCATCCAAGATGTGTATTATATGTACGTTACGGACACGAGTAATAAGCAGTACATGAAGGAATTTGAAGGGAGTCTTAAAAAGGATACCGACAAATTTGACGATTTGGAAAAAGAACGGATACTAAATTTAATTGGACTTGAGAGCTGGAAAAAGGTTTCAGCATCAGACTTATTAAATTCGTGATCGTTACGTGGTAATCAGGGCGAATCTTATATAGACATGAAATGTGTGGGGACAAGAGTGTCTAATATATTATATGGTTTTGGGACGTTCCCCGTATATCCCCCAAGGGTGCAATAACTAATATGAACCGCTCCCGCTGGGAGGATGTGTTCATTCAAAAGTCACAACTCCAGCACAATTATCTGCTGAGGCTGTGACCTTCATTTAATTTTCGTCAACCGGCATTATTCTGACACAGGTGCATGAACGACCATCACGCTGGCATACGTCAAGCTTCCCTTATACTTCGCATAGATTATGGTTTCTCCCGGTTTATGGCCGATCAGATTTCCTTCCTCATCTACTTCGGCAATGTCCGGATTATCGCTGATAAACGTTGTTTGCTTGGTGATGTCGGTTTCCGTATTTGTGTTATAGTCATAGAATGTGACCTTCAGATCAAGACTCGAGCCTTCCATAACTGAATACTCGCCCGAATCCAGTTTGATAGTCCCGAAGACGGGATCGAATTCGTCCGTATGTTTAGGGAACACCGTGACGTTTATTCTGGCAGTGAAACCCTCATACGTTGCTTCGACATAGGTCTGTCCCGGCATATGCCCCGTGATCCGGCCCAATGCATCGACATCTGCGATGGCGCTGTCCCCCGCGATGTATACTGCTGCGCTGGACAAATCATCCTTGACCCCGTCGGAATAAACTGCTTGAAGCACGGTTGTGACGCTTGCGCCTGCTTTCAATTTCTTCTCCTTATCCGTAAACGAGATACCCGTTAGCGTACGTTCTGCTGGCGGCCGGGCCTCCGAAGGAGATACCTTCATCAGCTGAAATTTATTGTCGTCTCCCCGCAAAACGGTTCCAGAGAAAATAAAGCCGCCGTCAGGGGTTGCTGCTGCGGTCCCAATGTTGTAAATTGGAGCCCCCTTAAACAATTCCCTGCTGATAAACCCGCCGTACGCGTCCACGTTTACCACATTGTATTGCTGTCTCCAATCCAAAGCGCCCTTAGTAGTATGTCCTCCCAACATGACGTAGCCGTCTTTTGTCTGGAGCAGGCGATTAAAGGATTCGGAATTTGCACCATCGCGATATGTTTTCTCCCAATGTACCTGCCCGTTCGAATCGGTTTTAGTAAGAACAGTTACACGTTTACGATCCATATATTTGGAGCTTAAGATCACATAACCTCCATCCTCCGAAGCAATAATCGATTGGCCAGTCCAGCGGCTGCCTGGGTCAGCGAATTGTTTCAACCAGACCTGTTGGCCTTGATCATCAATCTTCACCATCAGCAGCGCATCAAGTTCTTTCGATTCATATTCGACATTGCCTCCAAAGCCAACAGCGATATAACCGCCGTCAGTCGCGGGTATCAGATCGTATATAGAGTCGGCAGTACCCGAGAAACGGTACCTTTTGTACCACAGCGTCTCTCCGTTTTTATCGATTTTTGTAATATTCGGTGTTTCATAGGCGACACCTCTTGAAATCCCTGTGCCGGCAATTAAAAAGCTGCCGTCGTCCGTTTCGACAATAGCTTCGGGGGTATTAGAGAATCCGTCATTGACCAGAGCCTTCTCCCACAGCACATTCCCCGACGAATCCAATCGGACTATGAACAACTGGTGGATGGGTTCACCGTCTCCTCTCGCTGAACCTACAACAAGGTATCCTCCGTCTTTTGGTTCAATGGCCAGATATGCCGTGCTGTTGTCCGAATTATTTTTCAGTTTCTGTTCCCATTCCACCTGTCCTTCCGCATCAAGCTTCAGAATATAGGACTTTTGAAACAAAGACCACTGCCAATCCTCCGGTCCAACCTTTTCCTTCTCGTATATGCTTCCTAAGGCTAAGTAGCCGCCGTCAGAAGTCGAGATCACTCCTTTCCCGGTGGAGTTGCTTCCGTAATCCCTGGACCATTCGACAGCTGATTGCACCTCTTCGGCAGCTGCATGTCCCAATCCGGACAGAAACCCAAACGTCAGCAGCACCCCGGCAATGCATACCGTAATAAACCGCGAAAAGATTCTTGTCATAATCAAACCCCTTTCGATACAAATGATGTATTTGACTTGAGAATTTTTTGATATCCTCTGTCAAATTCATTATTCATTTGATTCTAAGGTGTTGGTATCCCACAAACTTCATAATTCCCTACTGCATTGGAACCATCTTCCATATTTTGAATCTAATAATAAGTCGTGCTCATGGGACTAAAGGGAATACCTTCATGACTCTTTCCTTGCTATGAAAAAAAGAAGCCGGCGGATCCGCCGGATTTCCTAATATTTGTTCACCCGGAAGTTCGAAAGCATCACTCTATGAAAACGTAACAAGGGTGCTGGATCTTTGATAGAATGGTTTTTGACGAAAACAAATTATCCAAAGATAGGGGCAATCATTAGGTGTACGCTACCCCCGCAATCTTCAGCAAAATCAAAACTAAAGAAACCGAATAAACTAGATTGGATTCGTTGTGATGGGTGGAAGAAGGCTCTCTGGCAGGGAGTTCCGGAAGCTTGTTTAAGGATGTAGACGTCGAGGAGGTTGACTCAATTAATGAAAGCGACAATCGAAGGACTTCTCCGTGTATTAGGGGAGCATCATAAAGAGGCCCACGGCATTCCGGAAGCGGACATCCAGGCCAAGGAACAGAGCCTTGGCTTTCGGTTGCCGGTGGTCTTGCGGGATTATTATAAGAATTTGGGACGTTCCCCATATATCACCCAAGGGTGCAATAACCAATATGAACCGCTCCCGCTGCAGGATGTGTTCATTCCGGATAAAACGTTTTTCACGACAGACAAGGCATTCCTGGTCTTCTATCAAGTGGAGGAATCCGTGATCTATTGCGGGATCCGCATTCAGGATTTGGAGAAGGAGGATCCACCAGTCTATCTCTGCGCGTGGAACTCACCCGACTGGCAGCTGGAAAACCGGTCACTTCAGCATTTTCTAGCTGGTAAGGCATTTGTGCAGTTGGGCGTCGAGGATCGGCTGCCGTATTGGGCCATTTTCGATGAGAGCATGTGGGGCTTGTCCGACTATTGCCGCAGCATGCATTTGGAGCGGGAGCATGAGATTGATGAGGGGTCAGAACTGAATGCATGGAAAATCTACGTAAAGGATGATGTGCTGATTGTGTTCGAGCTCTACGTATCCGAAGAGGAAACGGATGACGTGTTGGCTGTGTACCTGGCGTCTTTCGAGCGAGCCAATTTGGGGAAGCTGTTGAGCGGGATGGGGCGAGTGGCCAACTTGCCTGCGTTTCGATCGAATCAATCAGAATCGTGACGATTCTTGTGTAGTACGTTGCAGATTTGGCGATTCTGATAGGCACTTTCGGCTGAGCTAAGCTGCGTATAAGAGAGGACCTTGGAACCTTTTCCAGTTATTTGAAGTAGGGTAGAATGACTATCTAGCAAATGATGAAGAGGTTGAATTATGTCCAAAATCCTTGTGCCTCCTGAGGTGCTGCTGTCGGTGTCAGAGCAGTTCAATCGAGCCTCCAATCAGTTGGAGGCGAATTCAAACACGCTGAACCAACACATTCAGATGCTGGCGTCATGTTGGGACGGGACCACGTGCTCGCGTTTTTATTATGATTTCCAGCAGGCGTATCGCGACATGAAATTGACGATTGAGCATATGCAGGTGACTTCTCAGGAATTAAAAAAAATTGCTTATAAATTCATGCAGGTCGACAATGAGCAGGGAAACTTAGACCCTAGGTGCGCATCTCCACAGACCCTGAACTCTTTGGGGATGAGCAATGACCACTATGAAAAGGCCATCAAGGAAAAATCGTTTGGAGACCATGTCAATGAACTGGGAATGGAATTTAAAGCATTCGGCGTGGGAGTTCAGGCAGCTGCCGCCGAGATGTGGGACTCAGCTAAAGATACGGCGAACGCCTTGATCGAGGAACCGGTCGAGACTGGGAAGCAGATGGCATACAATGCTACGATCGGGACCGCGGAGGAGATTGTAAAGACAACGATTTGGGGTGCCAAAATGGCACTTGATATCGGTGACACCCGCGAGAAATTAGGTGAGGAGGTCCAGGCGGAGCAAGAACTAATCAATGAGATGGGCACATCGACCTACCTGGGTCAGCAGGCTGCCATGATTTTCGGCGGCTTTGCCTTGAAACGACTTGGTGTCAAGGATACGCCTAACCTCAAGAAAGATTCTGGTGGCGATGGGGGTAAGGGTGGAGCGGGGACTGGTGATGGTGGTACAAAACTAACAGAACCCTCTTTACCTAATGGAGGTAAGCCAAAAGGGCATTACACTAAAGGTGATTCACATGGTGTTAAGAAAGAGAATGAAACAGCAAATATCTTTGCAAATCAGGGATATGATATAGAGATGTTGGATGAAGTGAATGGTGGAAATGGACGTGGTATAAAGAATACATCAAATCCAGATTTTCTAATTGAAGGCGAAGTATTTGACTGTTATGCACCTACAATAGATACAAATGTGGACAATATTTTAAGAAATATTAGAACTAAGACAAAAACACAGGCAGAGAGGATTGTACTTAATTTAGATGGTTTCACTCCAGAGAAAATAACTGAAGTTACTGAAGGGATTCTAAGGAAGGCTAATCCAAACGGAGATTTAAAAAATCTACAAGAATTGTTAATTGTGGTTGACGGTAAAATCACTAGGATATTTGGGGGATAGATTTGCATGGATTTCGAATTGTTTTTAGAATCTAATTTAAGTTGCAAATCATTGGCAGAAGTTATTGAACAATTTATAATCAACTTTTTGAATGAAAAGGTATCGATCCAGAAAGATGAAGAAGAAATAGTTATCGGAACTGAATACTTTTCATTGGCTCTTGAACTTGAGGATATCTCAGATATAAATTTTGTTAGAACCCACTATGACTTAGATGTTAATATTTGCATCAGAGTTCAGTTATTTGGAAACACCTTTGATCAGGGAATAACATCTTTGTTTAAAGTTATCGGGAAGTTATTAAAACAATGTGGTGGGAATCTGTTGTTTTTAGAAAATGGTTCGGATCAGCTGCTTAGAAAAGAGAATGGTCAGTTAATTGTCAATAGTGATTTGGATCAATACCAGATAAAGTACTTAACCCCAAGTTTACTAAGTTTACTTGATCATTCTTATATCGAAAGAAAGTTGAAGAAATAAAGTGCTTCATCGGATTTTTATTGGGGCTACCCAGTGCCGAAAGAGCCTTACATTTAACTATAACGCATATAACCCATATGGTATAATGACCGATGCCCGTCTCGCATCACACACTGCGAGAGATAATGCAAATGCTCGTCCCCCTTTAGAAGAGATCTTGAGGGGGGTAATGGTTTTGCTGGAGGGTGCCTATCATAGACAGCCCTCTTTGTTCTTATGGAAATCTTGGACTATTCTGTAGTAACAATACCAGGTAATATAATGGTACAATATGTAATTAATAATGTGGAGTGAGGATGCAGCTAGCATCCTCACTCTTTAACAACAGCCGCTTCTAAGGGCAGTAGGCAGTTAGAGGGACTAGAAATAGGTCGTTATCCCATCCACGGGCGGCCTATTTCTTTTGTTTTGGTTCAATGCTAAGACAATTGTTACGACCAGCCCGATAAGCGTGACAAGTAGCGAACCGAACTGGATCATTAATGTCAGAGCATCCCTTTCATAAATACGGTATAATTTACTTCCTATGATTTACAGAAATAATGGAAATGGGGTAGAAAATGAAAGAAGTAAAATCCATTAAGTTTTCAATAACATTTTTTCTTATTCTTATTATTTGTTCGGCATGCCTGAGCACTAAGGAAGAAGGGCCAAGTGGAGCTATTTTATTAGATGAATTAAAAGGCTTGTCTGAAAAGGGTGTATCACTGAATTGGGATGATTTCAACAAATACTCTTTTGAGGACATCGGTTCAGGAGTATATATAAGAAAGTATCAAATCGAAGGAGGACACGAGTTATTTATTACAGGTAAAAGCCTAAAGACTCTTCCGGAGAAAATTTATATTATCAATAAAAATGGTAAGGAATTATCTCTTGCTCAGGATGATTTGAGCGTTTTATAGCCGCATGATAGCGGCTTTTTTATTTTAAAGATACAGGATCTTCTCAACTGCTGTTTAGAAATGCGGTCACGAAGTCCATTCCACATGACCCGGATGTTTTATCAGATCGTAAAGAATTTTCTCGAGGAGTTTAAATTAGTGACTCCTATCTTTCGAATAGGCCAATTCATTGGTGAATGAATACATTTTTTAGAGAGCATATTTGCATATAAACGAATAACCAAACCTTTTGTTTGGTTTTGAATAATCTGTAGCATTGCAAAAAAGGTACATGTCACCATTTGTTGATCTATTTTTGAATCTGGAGGGGAGGAACTTATGGCACAGCCGAAAAAAATAAATACGCATGAAAAAATTATTATTGCTGGAATGAAGCATATGAGTAAACCATACAGGTTGGGGGCTGAGCCGTTTCAGACCAAAGAGTTTGATTGCAGCTCATTTGTACAATATCTTTATAGCCAAGTTGACGGGATTCTTCCTCGTACTTCCAGGCAGCAGAGCCTGATCGGCAAAAAAATAAAGAAAGAAAATATTCGAAGAGGAGATTTATTGTTTTTTACCAGTCGGGCCCGATATTCAAAAAAGGGCATTGAAAGGATAGCCCACGTTGCTATTTTTATTGGAAACGACAAAATGATACACTCATGTAAAATGGGTGGTGTCGTTATATCGAAATTATCAGATGTCATCAATAAAAATGATAACAAACGCTGGGATGATTATTATTTATTCGCGAAACGAATATCAAAAGATGAATTGCAAGATCTAATCACAAAACCTCAGGAAAACGCTAGTTCCAAGTTAAAGGCTAAACAGTAAACCCAAATCTTGAAATGTAATAAATTAAGGGGACCATGAAATAAAGCAGAAAGAGCCGTATATTTTCAAATTCCGATCTGCAAAAAACTCGTAAGCCCTAATGATACTACCAGCCCTTGCACAGACTCTTCCTCTAAGCAGGCGATGCTGTGGCTCAGCTAGAAACCACGGCCCTCGAGTGAACTGCCCCCCCAATGTTAGATGATGTCTAACATTAGGGGGGCAGTTGAAATCTCTATTAGAATCGGCTGGTTTTCTTCACTCAAGCATTCAAATGAAGTTACATATTTCTCAATTATACCTTGAGGCCCCGTAGGTAGTGATTCAAGAAATATTTCTTTTCCTGGACCAAGAATCGCCTTCCTTCCGAATTGCTCCATACCGTTGAAGAATGGATGGATTTAATTTGGGCCTTAGATGCTCCATCGTGGTATTGCACCTTACGATGTTGACCGGATTATTGATGCGATAGGAAACTTCAAGACCGTCCAAGAGATACTTCGTTCCTTTGAGGAGGTTGTTCTTCCGTAAATAATAGTCGCCGACATCGATCAGGAAATTGGCAAAGCGGTCATCGATGATATGTCGGGTGTAATTGCCGATGATTCCCCCAGGGCGGAGATGCTCTTCAATGAGCTCCTCAAATCTTTCGAGATAGGGATCCACCTCGAAATGATACATGTTAGCCGCTTGAATGATTTTAAACAACGCTTTTAAAATTTCGTCCTCGTGAGCAGCAATATATTCAATGTACGGTTCAAGAACATCGATATTCCCCTTCATGAGGCGGTACAAATAACGGTTGCCTCTGGCCCATTCCCGAAACTGTTCCTTGGTCTGTTCAGCCTGTTCGTCGGTTTCGATAATCCAGCTCTGGTCCTCGTAGCGGGATAAATAGTAAAGGGCTAGATCATAATCAGCGTTTTCTGCTGCTATCGAACCTAATAACAAATCGGAGTACAAAATATAGCCGAACAATGGTTTTACTGGCTCAAGTTGTCTCCGGTTTGTCTTGATTTGGCTATGCTTCTGAGCGTACAACATTCTTGCGATCCGCCCCATTTCCTGGGCATGCGTCTTGGCTTTGTTCCATTTGCGTAAGGATAATAACGTGTTGGTCAGGTCTTTTAAAGCATCTAATTGCACGCCTTCGGGGACTCGCCGGATATAAGCTTCAAACTGAATGGCGCAGTGCAGGTTATTCTCCTGGTTCTCATTTAAGGAGCAGGTAAAAATCCGGTATTGGCACAAGCCAAGCCGCTCGGCGTGCTGGTACTTCTCACCGTCAGCCACTTTTTTGTATATGATTAGGGGCGCTTCCCGTTTCCCTTGCTGGAATAGTTCTTCCGCACAATCAAAGAGCGGTGCAGCGTAAGATGGATAATCCATCATCATATCGACTGCCTGTGCGACGCAGTCTAGTTTTCCTAGCTCGGCACAGCGCATGATAAAGGGTCCAAGCCGCCGCCAGTTCAAGGATAATTCGTTTAAATATAGATCATAAAAAAATCCTTCTTCTACATCCATAGCTCTTGTAATGGAATCAAGGCTTGAAACGGACAAGGCTTGTTGTCCCTTGATAAACCGGCTGAGCGTTCCCGAATTAATGCCTGCTCGATTGGCAAAAGAAGTGATGCTTAATTGCTCCTTCTCTAGGTATCGTAATAGCTCCCTACTGATCGTAGCCTCTGTAGGTAACAAGAATATCATCCTCCGACCTCGTTATTCCAGAATTTAGGAAATGACTTATATAAGTAATTTAACGCATGATGGTAACTTTAATCAACCATTATTTTGTTTGAGTGACGAGGGGATTCTCCATGCGAACAGAATGAACTAAAGGCCAGGTCGTTTACCTGCAAGGTCCATCAGGCCCAGGAGTATCGAATGAACCCATCATTCCAATAACACTTCTAACCGATATAACACCCGGTATAGAGGATAACGGGACGAAAGCGATTCAACATTACACCATCTTGATTTCGTTCGAAATCTTGCTCTATCTTTGCCGTAATAACTGACCGATTCTGTCAGGAATAAAGGGTTATAATAGATGTTAGAAAATTCGATGTGTGATGAGCGAAGCTATACATCGGTTCAGGAGGAACGAAGATGGAATGGAATTACTATGATACGTTTATTACCGTTGCCCCGGATTGCCCCGCAGAGACCGGAACGAAGCCTCCGGACAAGAAAAGCGGAAAAACCAAGCCGGGCATCGAGTTTGAGCTGCTTGAGAATCATCCGTATGTCTATACCCAGGAGGAGCTCCAGTTCGAAGTGCATATCCGGCACAAAAACATTCCGGAAGCGGAGCTGGCCGAGAGAAGGGAGCAGATTCGAGAAGCGTTTTTTAGGAAGCCGCAACCATGCTTGAGAGCATCCATGCTCCCGAAAAAGTACGGATGGGGTCTTCATTTCAATGCGAAGGGGCAAATCGCGATCGTTCCGGTAGAATCTCCGGACTACCATCGCTTCGTGGAAGGGGCCAACGGAAAGGTGAAGCTGCTCGCCGCCATGAGGAACAAGAAGAAGTGATTCGGGACAGCGGCCACGACGATGTCTAGGTGACTTTTGTTGCTCTTGATTGATGATAAGGCTGTGGCTGAAGCTGCCTATAAAGCCATGAAACCAGAATTCCTCAACCAGACGAGCTTCCAAAGCGGTCAACATCTGGAATATGGAACTATACATATAAAAGGGCAGCCGATGGAACTTGATCGGCTGCCCTCTTGTTTTTTCAATCACCAACAATTTTACTAACTACTTCAAATGTTTAATGAACCAAGCCTTTATCAATGGCAGAACCGTTGCAGGTTGCATGGCTTTGGTGTGATCCATATCCTTTCCTTTTAAAATTTCTATATCCCATCCAAGCTGTTCTAATTCTTGTTTCTTGTTTTGAAGTATACCGATAATATCAACTGTGACATTGCCGAAGTTTTCTCCATAAACGATAGTGTCTTTTTCCCCGGCAAACGCCAATCTCGGAATCGCTAATTTATGTTGAATTTCCCGATCATCAAATTCCATTAAATGTTCGTACATTGTAACAAACTGTTTAGTTTGATTCGTGTCGATCTTTACTTGGATGTTATCCCAATCGACCTTTTCTGGACTGATTTGGCTTTGTTCATCAACAACGGAAGCATTTTGATTGCTTAAAGCTTGTTTATATGTTTTATTTGTCACAACCATCATTTCTTTATACGGACCATCTATTGGCGGAAAGCCACCCATGATTAAGCTTTCTAGTCTGTCTGTCCGAATAGCTAATAGTAATCCAACCAAAGCCAACCAAGAGTAACCATAATAGCTAAACTTCTTAACGTTCATTTCATTAGCAATGGTTAGTATATCTTTTACAATGCTTTCAGGTGTGAGATTCTCTGGATTCGGATGTTGTAAACGGTGCCCTTCGTAGTCGAAGTGTAAAATCCGGAACTTGTCCATAAGTCCCTCAACAAAATGCTTTCCTAATTCGGGGTCTACTCCCCACAGCTTTAAGTGTTCGGCATCCTGTCCATAAACGGATTCTTTAGCAACCGGAAGCATGATGGTGGGAGAGTTTGCATTTCCTACTAGACCAACTTTTAGCTCTGTTCCATCCGTAAGTTTTATGTTCTTTTCCATTTTTATCACTCCTAAACGGTTCATACGACCATCATATAACATTCATGCAATCTTTCGGTTTTCTATTTCCCGCCCTTTATATATTGGGGCTTTATTGGAAAATATGTTATTGTAGCACTTGAAGGTCTTACTTTAAAAAGGAGGTAATAGATGGAGACATATACCCCTAAACAAATTGCAAAGACCTTAAATGTCAGCACTACAACTTTGCGAAGGTATGAAGAACTAGATCTCATTCCTGCCGTACCGAGAACAAAAAGTAATCACCGTTTCTATACAGCGCAACACTTCCAAGCTTTTATTACGATTAGGGCCTTGTTGAAAGGATATGACATCCCTATTGTTTACGAAGTCATGAGACTGAGTAAAAATGCACGATATGTAGAAGCCCTTTGGTTAGTTAATGAACAGCAATATCATATTCAAGTGGAGAAGCAGCGAGTCGAAGAAATACTTACGATGATACAGAATGCCGATTTTACCAAATATAAAAATGTAAAACTAAAAGAATATATGAGTATTGGAGAGGCTGCCCAAATAGCGGGCGTAAATACTTCAGCTATCCGGCATTGGGAACATGAGGGATTAATCCATTCGGAAAGAAATAATGAAAACGGTTATAGACTGTTCTCGATATCTCAGCTTCGCAAAATCCTGGTCATAAGCAGCTTGAGGAAAACCGTTTATTATATTGAAAATATGAAGAGTTTATTGAATAATTTGGACAACCAAAACTATGATAAAGTCGAACGTTCCTTTCAATTGGCTTTGGAAAATTTAAATAATCAACTAATGCTTCAAATGAAAGGAATCGCAGAATTGATAAAATATATAAGCTTTTGCCAAAGGTAAACGATATCTGTGTTCGATTGTTTGTTATTTCATTTGTATTATTATACAATCAGGACAATATTTTGGAATTATAAGTTGAGGAAGTGGTGATCATGGTATTTCATACCTATATTCCAAGTTTGCCCCTATCCAGATTTATTGACTTCTGTTGGTTGTACCAGGGATGCGACCGTTCCTTTAATCTGGAACATGTTTTGCCGGACGGTTGTGCTGAATTGATCATCAACCTTCATGAAGACAAATTCCGAGTATATAATCGTAACCTTCATCACGTCCAGACTTTCTTCGGTTCGATATTATCTGGATCGCAATCGGAATATGTCGTCATCGATACGGCCAGTCAGGTTTATGTCATGGGGGTACATTTTAAACCGGGCGGCTTGTTCCCCTTCCTATCCTTCCCCGCATCCGAGGTGCACGACCAAGTCGTATCCTTGGACACGCTTTGGGGTACGGAAGCGAATGAATTGCGTGATCAGCTGCTTGATGCGGATACGCCGGAGATCAAATTCCGTTTAATGGAACAGTTTATGTTCAGTATGGTGCGAAAGCCATTGCAGCACCATCCAGCCGTGTCCTATGCGTTAAAGGAAATGTACAAGCTGCCCGGCATGCGAAGCACTGCCGATTTAAGCCAGCACCTCGGCTTTAGTAAGAGACATTTTATTCAAATGTTCTGCAACGAAGTAGGAGTGACCCCCAAATTGTTCGGTCGTATCCGGCGGTTCCAGGAAGTGCTGCACCTCATTCATCGAGGCGAGCAGATCAATTGGGGGGATATTGTTTTTGACTGCGGTTATTATGACCAGGCTCATTTCAATCACGATTTCCGTGCCTTCTCCGGGCTTAATCCGACAACCTACATGAAGCATCAAAGCGAGCATCGCAACCATGTCCCCCTTGTTCAATGAGGTAAATTTTTTACAATATAGGCTGCCAGGCTGATCGTAAAATGGATTCATCTCATAAACAAGAGGAGGACATGCCCATCATGGAACAAAACAAGATTAACCATGTAAAGCCGGTGCCGGAGGGGTATCCTACGATTACGCCGTATATGATTATTCAAAATGCCGGGGATGCCATCGCGTTCTATAAGAAGGCTTTCGGAGCTGCAGAGTCGATGAGGATCACAGACGAAGACGGGAAAATCCATCATGCCGAGATCAGGATCGGCAGCTCGCCCGTCATGATTGTGGACGAGTTTCAAGAGTTTCCATATATAAGAAGTCCGCGCGCGCTTGGAGGAGCGTCGGTTCACCTGTATCTCTATGTTGAGGACGTTGATTCTTTATTCGAACAAGCGATTGCTGCGGGTGCCCAAGTTCTGGAGCCGCTTAAAGATCATGATGATGGGGATCGCCGCGGCGGATTAACGGATCCTTTTGGCCATGTCTGGTGGATAGCTGCATGTATTAATGGTGATCGATTGGAAGAGTTACGATAGGGGGGAGAGCGATTCAACCGTCCGACCATTTTCATATCGTTCGAAATCTTGCTCTATCCTTGCCGGCCGTAGAAGAGGGGACCTCTTACGGAACCCCCGCATATCGCATCAAAGGAAAGCTATTGGCGCGTCTGCACGAAGATGGGGTTACCCTCGTACTAAGAATGGACTACGAAACGCGGGACTTCTTGATGCAGTTCGATCCCGATGTCTATTACATCACAGATCATTACCGCAACGCTCCGTATGTGCTTGTGCGCCTTTCGGCCGTCGACCCGAAGGAACTGCTGGAGCATCTCGAACGAGCGTGGAGATCCTGTGCACCAAAGAAGCTTCTGGATGGGTACAGCCCTAGTTGGAGGTTCGAATCGGAATCTTAGTGCTGCGTGTAAATGCAAAAGCGTTTAGCCAGCGCCTTAAATTGTGTTTTAATATAACTTATACTTCTCAATCTAGAATCACACTCGGTGGCATTATCATACTAAAGATAATTGGAAAGATCATAAGGGAAATGTTGACCGGTATCAAAATTCACTTCCAAAATGGGGTTCGGAATAAAAGTGGAAAAGAGAAGATTTTTATTAACATTTGGTCGGAATTTAGACCATAGCAATATCGACTACTTGGTCCAGAGCCGACTGTTTAAGTATAGGGGGAGGATTCAGGAGGATTATTTCAATCCTGTTCTTAAAAGCGGCGCTGAGTTAATTCTGAACTACCAGATTATCGATACGAATTTTAATCGAGTGTCAATGAAGTATTATTTGGAAGATTTTCATTTAACGGAAGCGCAGAAGAATGGGTTTATGCTTTCCTTGCAAAAATTGAAGGGTACGCATGTCTGGTGTGATCCGAAAGTTCAAGGACATGCTTTTTGCGAAGTGAATGGGATTAAGTACAGTTTTCACGTTTATCGGTCACTTCAAGGACAAGAATTTCGCTTCCCGGAATATTACAATGACAGCACGACTGACGCTACGATTCAGAGCCAACTGCATAAGTTGCCATCGGAAGAACAATATTTACAGTTTCCTGCAGATATGAATCCAGAGGTACAAGATGAAATTACGATTAAATGGATAAAAAGACTAATTGAAATGAAATAAACAGGTGAGACTCTGCGCTTATATGTTGCAGGGTCTTATTTTCTTTTGTGAATTGCCCAGCCCAACATGCGGAAATATAAAACACCTGCCATCACCTAATAAACAGCAAGCATCTTCTAAGCTCCTAGACTTTGTGTGTAACGAAGTGTTTATCCCCTAACTATAAAAAACACCCCCAAAGTCTGCGATGAACGCAGCCGCTTTGGGGGCAGTCCTGCTTAGCTTACATATAATCCGCTCGTTTTTGCCTCGCTTTACAACCTACTTCGCGCTCGGCAGTAACTTATTCAACACAATCGCTGCAAGGGAAGCAGCCAGAATTGGGGAGCCCAATAGATATTGCACGAACGTAGGAAGCGTATATAAGAAATCTTTAGGAATGAGCACTAGCGCCAACGTCAGGATCATCGGGATGGCGATAATGTACATTTCCTTTTCACGAATGGTTACGTTCTTCATGACCTGGATTCCGTTAATCGAGATGATGCCGCAGACGATCGCGAATACGCCGCCGATGACAGCCGTTGGGATCGAGGAGATCAGCGCAGCCAATTTACCGGAACAGCCGAACAGGACGAACCATCCGCCTACCGCAAGGAAAACCCGGCGACTGGCTACACCCGTGATGGAAATAATGCCTGCATTGGTGGAATAGCCGGTAACCGGCGTTGAACCGAGTACCGAAGCGATCAGACAGCTAATCCCTTCGCCAATAACCCCGCGGTTAATGTTCTTATCCGTTAACGGTTTATCAATGACGTTGCTGATGGCAAACCATGTCCCTGTCGTTTCCGCCAACAGCACGAGGTAAATGATGACCATGGTGATGATCGCCGAGAGATCAAATGAGAAGCCAAAGTCCTTAAACGGCAGCTGCGGCATGCTGAACCACTTGGCGCTTGCGACAGCGCTGAAATCCAGGACACCCATGAAGTTAGCCGATATGCATCCGATGATTAACGCGATCATGACGGAGGTAACTCGGAAGATCGCGCCTTTCGCTCGCAGCAATGAACCGAGGGCCACGAATAGAAGGAGTGCACCGGCTGAGATCAGCGCCAGCAGCACGTTCTGATTGATGGCAGCGTCCGTGGCGCCATAGATATTGTCGCGGATGGCAACCGGCAGTAACGAGAGACCGACAATGAAAATAATCGTGCCCCCTACAATCGGCGGGATGAAGGATTTCACGATTTTATTGAAGATTCCCGTATATCCCAAAATCACCACGAGAACAGCACCGACCAAGCTGGCACCCAGCACCGAGCCCCAGCCCGTCTCCCCGCCGCCGCTGGCGGCATAAATGGCGACAATCGCGCCGAGCGGAACATAGGAAGGACCCTGCGCCATCGGCAGCTTCATACAGAAGTACGTCTGCACGATCGTGGCAAGCCCGGCCGCAATAAACGTGGATTGAATTAAGGCGCTGGACTGATTGGGCGCTAAGCCGATTAACATGGCAATCAGGAACGGAACGACGTAGACGTCCATCGCGACGACATGCTGCAAACCGAGAATGGCGGATTTTCCGAAGGAAATTTTGCCGTCGGGCGGAACCGTTAATTGCTGTGAATTCGTTTGTGCGTCATTTTGCTTGTCTGCTTGTGTTTTCACTCCGATGGACACCTCGAATGTTTAGATTAATTGATCTATCATGCTTAACGCGAATGAACCTTGTCCCCTTGCACCCACACCTCGCGGATATGCTCAGGTCTTGCCAAATACATGATTTTCTGAAAAATATCGTGCACATCCTCATGCTCATCGAAAATCGGCAGCTTGGCGGATGGAATGCTCGTATCGATCACCTGCACATCCCATGCATAGCCTTCCTGGATACGACCGATCGGCAAGCTCAGACTATCCCCGCCGCCGGCCGTTGCCAGATAGAATGCCTGATGGATCGTAATGCGCGAATCGGGTACGCCGCGATCTTCGGCAGGAAGGGAAGGGTTAACGCCATCCTCCAGCATCCGCGAGGATATTACCGCTTGTCGAATATTATCGAAGAGGCTTGGCGAGAAGCCGCCGGAGATATCCGAGCCCAGGCCGATCTCGACATTTTTGGCATGGAAACGGGCGACCGGGATGACGCTGTTGGCGAAATACGCGTTGGATATCGGACAATGGGCAATCGCGGTGCCGGTGTCCGCAAATAACTCCGCATCCTGATCCTCCAGAAAATTGCAATGCGCCATAACGGATTTATCCCGCAGCAGGCCAAAATCATGTAACGCAAACGCATCGTTCTTGTGGAATCGATTCTTGACATATCCGTGCGCCCAATCGCTTTCGCTGCAGTGGGATTGAACATAGGTGTCATATTTGGCAGCCAGCTCGCCTAAGCCTCTAAGCCCCTCATCGGTGCAGCTTGGAATGAATCGTGGGGTGACGACGGGATAGACGCCTTGTTTTGTAGTCTTGGCTAATTCCTGTACAGCGATAATAAATTCTTTCGTATCCGCAAGTGCGGTGGATGTGTCCGCATCGCGGTAGTATTCCGGATTCTGCTCGGGATCGTCCATGACGACTTTGCCAACAAGTCCGCGCTGGCCTTTGCTCGCACAGATTTGGGCTAACAGCAAGCTGGCTTCCTTATGCACCGTTGCAAAATAAAGGGCCGTTGTCGTTCCGTTGGCCAGTAAGGTGCTGACCACATCGTCGTAAACCTTGCGCGCAAACTCGAGATCGGAAAATTTCGATTCCAGCGGGAAGGTGTACGTATTTAACCAGTCGTAGAGCGGGATGTCTAATGCGGTTCCGGATTGGGCCCACTGCGGCGCATGCACATGCAAGTCGACAAAACCAGGCAAGAAATATTGACCCGCCTCTAACCGTTGAAATTTGTCAGTGCCTTGATACGCATCCAGCAAGGACGCGTACTCGGCGTCCTCCGGGGCGACGATTCGCTCAATCATACCGTCGGCATTGATGCAATACAGATGGTCCCGTAATACTTGAATTTCTGTGGGCGATTTGCTTGAAAAAGACGTGCCTTGAAATAATTGCATATATTTACTCATGGTTACCGCCTTAATGTTCGTTTTTTGGAATGTGGTTGTTATTATAGACCTTCAAAAAGGATTCGTCCATACCCTAAAGGCGAATAGATGTAGATACATGTCGAATAGGAGCGATTGTAATACCCTATCCTGATGGATAACCATCCTGGTGCGTCATTAAACTTTCCTTTGCACCCATGATAGAATAGATGTAAATCCAAGCGGTTATGGGAGGTATCCTCATTGATCATTCAACTGGGTAATTTCGAAGTAACTTCCGGACAATTGGTTGTTGCTGATCCGTGTTACGAATTAGATACGAGCATCGTCATTATGGGTGTAGTGGAGCCTGCATTGAATGGAACGTGGGTCTCGGAAGTGGAGAAGGCGGAGATCCCGGACTGGGGTGAAGCCAACGCCAAGCTGACGGCATACCATCAGTCCGTTGCGGAACAAGGGGCATCCTTGGAGTGGATCAAGTGTCCTTTCGTGGCGGGGGTGGACAGCGGACAGGCTGGGATTTTTGATATTCACAAATACCGGATTCCGGATGCGGAAGGATCATCGGACGGCACGGATACGGAATGGTATTATGCCTGCTGTGATATCACCGAAAGCGGGGAAGAGGCGGGTGTTCTCGAGGGAGGCGTTGTCTCGCGTACCGGCATTGGCGACGGGGCGTACGGCGTGTACAAGGCGGTGAATGGGCAGGATCAGGTGGTAGGCGTGAAGATTGTTTTTATTAAAAGCTAGGATACAACCACAACGACTAATGCATCGTAGTCTGTACATGACGTGCACGTGTCTTTAGGCAGCGGGACAGTCGGGATTATTTTTATAGAGGGTGATTTCCATAGAAGCTATATGCATTAAACCGATTCATAGGTTCACGGACGAAGAACAAACTGAACTTGGGGAGTGTGGATATTCCTCAAACGCAAAGTACAAGGTGACCAAAATTGAAAATGAAGAGAGAACCACGATCGACATTCAATTAGTAGAGCTTGAAGCACCGTATCACAAAGAATATACAGACAGTGAAGATGATTTGGAGCTTTACAGCAAGATCGTCCCCATGGGATATTCACTAGGAGCATACATAGGTACTCGATTAATCGGGGTCGTAATCGCTGAGGAAATAAAGTGGAATAATACCGTTTTGATTTGGCATTTCCAAGTCTCGGAAGACTGTAGAAGAATGCATGTTGGCAAACAATTGATGGATGAATTAGTACGTCTTGCAGAAGGAAACGGAATAAGAGCAATAAACCTGGAGACGCAAAACACGAACGTAAATGCTATAAGGTTCTACAGAAAATGTGGATTTGAAATCGAAGGCATTGATTTATCTCATTACACCAATGATGATGTTGTAGATGGGGAAGTGGCCATATTTATGAAAAGAAAAATCGGGCAAACCGGGCAAGAGTTCAAATAAATGCGGAGCAATGGCTCTCCCCAACTTGGGGAGAGCACCCCATAGAGTGAGCATCAGAAACATATGATAGTGATAATGGAACCGCACCCCTATTGTTTGACAGAACTAACAACGGAGGTGCAGTTTTTTTATGATTACATTTCGTTTTTGGAGACAAAGCGGGATGCCTTCTGTTAATGAAGAGTTTCGTTTCTACATTTATTGACCTTCCTGTTTATGAAGACTCAAATCATGGAGGATATGTTCGCAAATGTCGTCAGGATGGGTCAGGGTAATGATATGATTCGCGCCAGGTATTCGAACGACTTTAATTTTAGGAATTTGATTATATAACTCAGCTATGCGGAAAAGATCTTTGGATTCATTCTCGCCGATCAATAATAAAGCCTCTGCCTGAATTTCGTCCAACCTTCCTAATGCGGGAGGTAAGGAAACCGTTTCGTAAGTTTTCCATTCAAATGTCTTTTGAATGTTGTGTCTCATCATTTCACGTAGTAAATCATAGGCTTCTCCTGGTGAAATGCTCCAGGAAGGTTCGCTCAATGTTAGATCAATCATTTTATTGACGTCCGGCAACGCTTTGGCAGCTTGTTTCTCTAGTTCAGCATACTCAGGAGAAAATTGATACCCGGATAGGCCAGGAGCAATTAATACGAGTTTAGACACGATGCTCGGATAGGTCAGAGAGAAATCAACAGCAATTTGACCTCCTAGGGAATGACCAATGAGTACAGCTTCGTCAATGTTAAGTTCGGCTAATAGCTGCCTTAAGTCCCCAACATGGTCAATTGGTGCTTCTGGAACTGGGGACCTTCCGGCTCCACGTACATCGTAAATGATGACTTTGAATATCTTAGCTAGCTTTGGCGTAATAAAGTTCCAATCACGAGAATCCATAGCGCCGCTATGGATTAATACAACTGGCCTGCCACTCCCATGAACTTCGTAGTAAAGACCCATCGTATAAATCCTCCTCGATAAAATGTCGTTGAAACATCATCTTCCTCAACATTTGGACCCGAATAAGTCATTTTTTTACGTAAAACAATAGATTATTTATTCTTCGGGAATTTCCACGATAATATAATTTTCCTTCATTTGATTTTGCTCGAGTTCCTGATCTTTATATGTGACCTTATTCCAGTTTTGTTTGTTAATAAGGCTGTAACCCGTAGCTCCAATATGAGGCATCCAACGGAAGCTTGCAAAGGTTGTACCCTTAAATGACGGAAGTGTTCCAGCTTCATCTATTAACATGCGATTAATAAAATACAGGTCGTTTGCTGTGCCTGGTTTATCACCCAGGAGGCCCTGCCATTTCAGGTAAGCCGTATGGTTAGAAATTTTATAGTAACTAACTACGTTATTATTTACTTCTATGAACTGGCCGGATTCCCGTTCAGGAAAATAATATTGAAGACTAAACGTATCCAATGTCGGCTCAAATTCTTTCGGTAGTTGGGAAACCCTTGGCAAATTTATGGCTGCATTTCTTGCAGTACTAAGCTCGTCGCTTTTATAATCCTTGGTCAGTTTTGAACTTGCTTTTGTGATATATGCGGTTTGGGTCGCCTGATTCCAGGTTACGGAGCTGCTCATTGCTTCTGTAACAAAGCGCAAAGGAATCATGGTCTTGCCTTTATGGATGAACGGCGCGGAGCTAAGTTTTACGGGTTCACTATTCTTTTGTGCAGTTGTTTTATTGATCGTGAGTATTAAATGAGTCTCTTTTCCTTGGACGGTCACTTGCTTTGTCTTATTGTTCCACTTAAACGTTAAATCGTCTAAAGTCTTGGCTCCCGTTAAGGTAATAAATACTTGGTTGTTTTTTAGAAGTATATCTTCAGAGGATAGACTTGTGTTGTTGATGATTACATGTGGTTCCTGTTTTGAAGCTGCTGAAGATATGTTGTAGCTTGGAGCAATTAGAGCCGCACTGCATAGCAGCGCGATTGAAATTTGCGATATTTTTTTCATGAATTTCCCTCCAAAATATGGTGTCATACTTTATGACGTAAAAAAAGCTGGAAAGTTACAAGGATTTTATTCATTGGAGCCTCTCGCTTGTCCATGAAGACCGAAATTAACAAAATCCTTCATATGGGGCATGTGGTCCATGATATGAAAACGATCCCGGGAGAAGCCTTCACGTCCTCACCGGGATTTGCCGGATATGCAGTAAAGGTGCGAGACCTTGCCATTACCCGGCGGCATCTTGAATCGAATGGATTCCCGGTGGTTGAGACGGCCCGGGGAGATATTTTTGTTCCGAGCGCCTCCCTTCTCGGGACGGCTCTCATTTTCACGGAAAGATAAGCATCATAATTTTTTTTCGATTCCTGTCACACTCCGCACCCCTTGCCCGTCATACAGGTAAAAATCGGAAGGGAATGATGAACGATGCAACAGTATGATGTGGTCGTTGTTGGCGGAGGGATTGCCGGGTTGACCGCTGCAATTTATGCAGCGAAAGCAGGGAAGCAAACGCTCATCATTGAGAAACAGGAACGATTAGGCGGCCGGGCCATGTCCATGAAGAAAAAAGGGGCTTACTTCAATCTGGGCGGGCATGCCTTGTATAAGGGAGATGCTTACGCGACTTTCATGGATTTGGGAATTCATGTACAGGGAGCGGAGCCCTCGATTGAAGGTTATGGGGTGTGGAAGGGGAAATTGAGCATTTTGCCCACGGATATGAAATCTTTATTCACGACCCCGCTCTTGTCTTGGAAAGGGAAGCTGGAGCTTGCTGCCTGGCTGGGGAAACTCGGCAAAATGGATACTCATCCCTATGATCGCATCAGTATTCGCGAATGGGTCGAATCGAATTTGCGGGATCCGATGGTGCGTAATATTTTCTATTCTTTGCTGCGAACCGCAAGTTATGTGGTGGGGCCGGATTTGCCTGCAGCGGGTCCTGCATTGAAGCAGCTTCAAAGTGCCCTTAAAGGTGTGTTGTATCTGGACCGAGGCTGGGGCGAATTGGTCGAAGCGTTAAGAAGAAAGGCATCCGATCTCGGCGTGCGGTTTGTAACGAACAGCCTGGTTACGTCCATCGATGTCCAGGATGGCAGCGTGCGTCACGTGCTGTGCAAGGATGGAGCGAAGATCGGCGCACACCATGTCGTTCTCGCCACACCGCCTTCGATTGCCCATCAGCTGGTGCCTTTTTCAGAAAAAACCGCCCTTCATACCTGGAAAGAACAAGCGATCGAAGTCACGGCAGCCTGCCTGGATGTTGCATTGAGACGTCTACCGAAACCCAAACAACAATTTGTATACGGCATCGATCAAACCGTCTTTCTTTCCAATCAATCCCGTGCCGCTTATCTAAGCGACGACGGTGCGCAAGTCATATCCGTTCTGAAATACCAAGGGAAAGAGACCGACCCGAATAAGGATTTGCGCGAGCTTGAGGGGATGCTGGATTTGGTGCAGCCGGGGTGGCGGGAAGAGCTGATTGTCAAACAATACCTGCCGAAAATGACGGTTTCTCATGATTTTATGCATGTGAACGGACGTGTTAATCCCGGACCGGCCGTTCCCGAAATTAGCGGTTTATATGTAGCAGGAGATTGGGCGTCACATGGTGAACTATTGGTGGATGCCGCGACGGCAAGTGCCAAAAGAGCGGTGCAACACATCCTCTCCCTTGAACGGAAGGAAAGGACTGACCTTTATGAGCATCGAGGAATTGTATAAGCTTTATAAAGCTCCGCTGTTTTCTTTAGCCTATCGAATGCTCGGAAGCGTCATGGATGCGGAGGATATCGTACAAGAGGCCTTCCTGAGTTATGAAAGGCTTCAGGATGCGGATGCCATTCGAAATGAACGGGCGTATTTATACAAAATCGTTACGAATCGGTGTCTGGACCTTTTACGCTCATCCGTCAAAAAAAGGGAGTTGTACGTCGGCCCCTGGCTCCCGGAGCCTCTCATTGAGAGGGGGGCTTCGGATGGAGCTTCGGTTGGCGATCCCTCCGACACGTATTTGCGCTCAGAGTCGATTTCCACGGCCTACCTATTGCTGTTGCAGCAGCTGAATGCGATGGAACGGGCGGTTTTTCTCCTGCGGGAGATTTTCCAGTATTCATTTGAAGAAATTGCCGATATGGTCGGGAAGAGCAACGCGAACTGCCGGCAAATTTTCCATCGCGCCAAGAAGAGCATCCATTTCGATCCGGACCAGCAACCGTCGGTATCGACGGCGGAGAAGCATATCAAGGATTTCGTGGCATCGCTATTGCAGGGAGATACGACTAGACTGCTAGAGCTGGTTAGCGAAGATGTGGTTTTCTACTCGGATGGCGGAGGCAAAGTCAAAGCGGCGCAAGTGCCTGTGGTTGGATTTGAGCTCGTGCTGAAATTCCATCAATTCCTGATCAAAACGTATGCAGGCCGATTTACGTACTCTTTCCTCATGGTGAACGGACTCCCGGGGATCCGATTCCTGCTGGATGAAACCGTTCAATACGTATATTCCTTCGCTTACCGCGATCAAAAAATTCAGACAATCTATACGGTTGCGAATCCGGATAAGTTAAGACATCTATCTCTAGGATGATTTCCGGTTTTTAATGCAGCTTATGTTTGGAAGGATTCCGCATGCAAAGTGCAGGAACTAACTTGAAGCAGAAATAACCGAGCGAAGAGCAGGGCCGGTCCCTGGGGTTCGCTCGGTTTTTTTTGTTTATAACAGGCTTCCTTGAAGTAATAATAGAAAGCCAAGAAAGCTAAACGTTTCCTTTTAGGAGCGGCTCCCGGAACCCGGCAGCCATTTAAAAGTGACGGCGCTTTGGGGAGGCAGGCTGTAAGAGAAAGCTTTACCGTTCCATTCCACGCTAAAGGGCAGCTCCTCGGCTCCTGGATTGGCGCCGATCAGGACAAGGGAGCCGTCGGGATTCTCATATGCCACGGTTTCTAATAAACCTTTGTAACGAGTAGATGCGATCCGGACAGCCCCGGGATCCACAAATTTGCTGGCATGCCCGAGAGCATAATATTCCACGTTTTTCTCCACGTCTCCCGTTGCAGGATTCACCGTAATCACACCTCGGCAGTCCTTGCAGCCTCCGTTGGTCGGCCCCCCGCTGGGGTCCAGCGCCAGGTTCCAGAAAAGAACCGTTTTGGCGGCATTTCGCGGTGCACCGACGATCAGGTGGTCCATTTGCCAGCTAAGGTTGTCGCCAAAGTCCGGGCTCCATTGTCCGCCGCTGCATTCTGTAAGGTATATATTTTTGTCCGGAAAATCATGGTGAACGGCCGACATGGCCTCCGCGGAGCCTTCATAACAATGGTACGCGGTTCCGTCGATATACGAAGCGGCTCCTGCGTCTCCAAGAACTTGTCGGGCGTACGCTTCCCCAAGTCCCCAATTATGGTCGAAAGCGATAATTTTAGTCCCGATCCCTTGCTTGGTAAAGGCGGGGCCGAGGTAATCCCGGATGAACCGTGCCTGCTCCTCGGCACCCATGCTCATGCTTGGATAGTCCGGCGACGTGAATGCCGGTTCGTTCTGAACCGTCAGGCCGTAAATCGGAATTCCCGATGCCTCATACGCCTGAATGTATTTCACGAAATAATCCGCATAAGCGGCATAAACCTTGGGATTGGTATAATCCAAATACCAGCCGTTGTATGTCTTCTCCCCATATTTCATCCACGGCGGGGCGGTCCAGGGGGTGCCCAGTATTTTGACCGCATGGTTTTTCTTCAGGATTTTTTGCAGCAGGGAGACCACATCCGCATCCTTAGCTATTGAAAAGTGCTCCATGCCGTAATCCATTCCCGATTCGATATCGTCATACGTATAGCTGCTCGGGCGGCCTTGTTCATCCACGGAAAAATCGGAAGCGCCGATCGTATGTCGGACAAAGCTGAGGCGGATGCCTTCTTCCGTAAACAAATCGCCCAGAAGGGAACTTCGCTGAGCTTCGGTCATGGTATGGTTGATCAGATACGCCGAAGAGCCGGTAATCGCTGCGCCAAAACCGTCCATGGTTTGATAACGGATTTCCGGATTCACCTTGATGTTGAGGGTTTCCTGGCTTGAAGCTTGATTCGTGAATGCGACGGGCTCCTTTTGGGTGAGCAGGTTGGTCTGATCGCCGGTCGTTAGCCATACCTCGGAAGAGATTTCGCCTTCTGTACCGGGTGGGATGGCTATAGAACAGATCAGCAGCAGGAGAACGAGCAGCAGCAGACTGAGCAGGAACCGTCTGCGCCGCTGTGTGCTTCCCGGTTTATTCGCCCGGCCGGATAGGAGCTTGGTCTCTGTTACGGCTTTGGCCGCGGTCTTGACTTCCAATACCGTCCTCTTCTCCGTTAGTTTCAAATTCCGCTCCTCCTTATCTCCTAACAAAAAGTCCTGGGGCGAAAACGCCCCAGGCTAAGAATTGATGAATAGAATGAATGAATCGTATGGTTATTTGCCGGAGCCTTTAACAGCGACGCTGCCTGTAAGGCGAATGTCGTCGGAGGCGCCGCCTACATAGATCGGCACTTGTCCGGAAGGCATAACCCAGGTCTTTTTATTTTCATCCCAATATGAGAAGGCCTTAGGATCAAGCTTAACCGTTACGCGCTGCTGTTTGCCCGGTTTAAGCTCGACTTTGGCAAAGCCGGCCAGCTGTTTGGACGGTGTTGCTACGCTGGTCGGAAGCTTGCCTGCATAGACTTGTACAACCTCCGCGCCCGTTACAGCTCCCGTATTCCGGAGGTTCAGCGAGACTTCAATCGTGGAGTCCTGCCCATTCCCTTTAGCTTTCGTCTTCAGATTTCTATAGTCAAAGGTCGTGTAGGACAGGCCGTGACCAAACGCGAACGCTGGTTGGATGCCTTCTTTCTCATACCCCTTATATCCCACGAAAATGTCCTCAGAGTATTCCGCGTCTCCGTTTACTCCAGGGAATTGCTTTTCATCCGAAACCGGGGTGGAATGCTCGTCGACAGGAATCGTAATCGGCAGTTTACCGGATGGATTCACGTCGCCAAACAGCACGCTGGCGATGGCGTCACCCTGCTCCTGCCCGGCATACCAGGCTTGCACGATGGATTTAACGTCATCTTGCCAGCCGTTCATTTGCACGGCTCTGCCGCTCATTTGAACCACGATCGTATTCGGATTAGCTGCAGCCACCTTCTTGATCAATTGCTCCTGGTTATTCGGAAGATCCAGGTCGGAACGGTCGATGTACCCTTCGCTTTCATAGGTACGCGTCACCACGACGGCAACGTCGGATTTACCCGCAAGATCAACAGCCTTCTGCATCTTCGAATCGGTTACCTCTTCCGGTGCTTCCCAGCCGAAGCGGACCAGTCCGCCAAAATCGCTGTCGCCGTCCGTCCAATCCGTGCGGTATTCAATGCGCACGTCGTGGCTTTCGCCGGCTTTTAGCTGCAGCGTCGCTTTCTCGGTAGCCACCTTCTCACCTTTATTATCGATCAGAAGCTTGCCGTCGAAATACAGCTTGCTGGAGCCGAAGCTCGAGAGCGACAGGGTGTATTCGCCGTCCTGTGGGGCTGCAATCGCGCCGGTCCAGCGTGCCGACATTCTGCCGTTCAAATCGCCAGGGACGGGAGTCAGCTTGGAGGACTGTCCGTTTAATCCGTCATAATTATAAAAACCAAGGTTCATATTCACTTGGCCATCCGTGCGTACCACGGAAGGTTGACCTTCGAGATTCGTGTTATTGAAATATTCCGCGCGAAGTCCATGCTCGCCTTGAATTACATTACCGTTCTCATCAACGGGGCTTAGCATCGAAGATGGAATGGCCGATGGTCCATTCATAATATCCGCGGTGGAAATCGGATCGGTACCGGCTGCATATTTCACTTCAACGCCCTTTCCGGCACGTTTGCGGATGGCCTCCAGCGGGCTTACCGTATAAGTCGGCTTCACAAGCGAGCTGCCGCCAACCGTTGCATAGTTGTCCGCATCCGGACCGATAACGGCGATCGATTTCAGGCTGTCTGCTTTCAGCGGCAGAGCATTATCTTTGTTTTGCAGAAGCACCATGCTCTCTTCGGCAATCTGCTGTGCTTTCGCTCCATGCTCGGCTGCCGGAATCTGTTTATTTACCGCCGGATGATCAAACAGCCCCTTGTCAAACATCTGATACAGAATATTGCTTACCATCTCGTCAATGACGTCCTCAGAGACTTCGCCGTTTTGGACGGCGTTCATGAGCTTAGAGCCCCAAAATCCGTAAGGGTCCCCGGGGGTTTCCAAGTCAAGACCCGCGTTGGCCGAAGGAGCCGTGCTCAGGTTGGCGCCGTAGTCGCTCATGACGAAACCATTGAAGTTCAACTGGTCTCGGAGCATCGTAGTCAAGACCTCTTTATTTTCGCAGGCCGGCGTGCCGTTGATCTCATTGAAGGAGCACATGGCCGAGCCCAGGCTGGCTTTCTCGATGGCTGCGGCGAATGGACGCAGGTATACTTCCTGCATCGCGCGTTCACTAGCGATCGAGTTCACCGTGAAACGGTCGGTTTCCTGGTTGTTCAACAGAAAATGCTTGGCTGTCGCGATAACCGGATATTTTTGCACCGCATTGACATAAGCAACGCCCATCTTCGACTGCAGCAAAGGATCTTCCCCCATGGATTCGAAATTCCGGGAGCCCCAAGGCAGACGGGCAATATCGAATCCAGGACCGAGCAGGACGTTATGGGTGGTGTTAAAGGATTCATTGCCCACCAGGTCTCCGTACTCCGAAGCGGTTGTCGTGTTCCAGGTTGCGGCCAGCGCAATCGGAGTAGGGAGAGCCGTCGATTGTTTATCCTGAATTTCCGGATTGGCGACCCGCACGCCGGTCGGCCCGTCGGCCATCGTTAACGCGGGAATGCCAAGCCGCTCAATAGGAGCGTTATAAAACCCGTAATTGTTATTGACGTTCCCGGTAACAAAATCAATTTTCTCGGATAGCGTCATGGCGTCAAGCAATAGCTCCGTGCGTTTCTCGGCGGATTGAGATGTGTTCATCCACGGACGCGCTCCTCCATCATTCGATTCTGCGTTTGCAATCTGCAGCGGAGCGGCAGCGATGGCTCCAATAACGGTAAGTGCAACAAGTTTAGAGAATAATCGTGATCTTAACTTCAATGGTATAAGCTCCTCCTTATTTTTGGCTTTTGCCCCTTCACGCATTTCTATGGCATGCGCCGTACTATGTACCGGTACATCTCGTGATCGTTTTGATTTCAAGCGATCATAGGGGTCTAAATGGGTGTTCCCCTTATCCGCCCAGTCACCTGAAAATATATTTTCCCATAGGAATAGTTGGAAAATAGGGAATAGCCTGCAGCCTTCCTCCCTGTTAATGATGGTGGCCGCAGCATGCTGCATAATC
Source organism: Paenibacillus sp. FSL M8-0142 (assembly GCF_038597315.1). Lineage (NCBI taxonomy): Bacteria > Bacillati > Bacillota > Bacilli > Caryophanales > Paenibacillaceae > Paenibacillus > Paenibacillus sp. FSL M8-0142. The sequence continues at coordinate 5,479,866 of NZ_CP152008.1, read as the reverse complement.
TAAGGTGCTGGTACTTCGCCCCGTCAACTTGTTGGGGTTTGCAGGATAGAAGAACTGGCAAGACTGGGTGTCCATCCGATGTGCCGCGGCATCCCTCCTTGGTAAATCGGTTGATCTCCCGGCAATTAGACTAACGCACTTTTAGAGAAAGTGCATCACCCATTTCCTGGATGCCGCTGCTTTAAAAATGACAAGAGCGTCACAAAATTAGGTCTAAAGATTACAAAAACGTCATTAATTAGGCCCCGTTCCTCTTGATTTCGCCTCATGCGCTTTATTTTTGCAAACCGAATATCAGCCTCTTGTCTTAGAAAAATAGGACTGATGAATTTCAGAAAATGACATATATATTTCAGAAAATGGAAGCGGAACGCAGGGTCGGCCTCTGGGATTGGCTCGGTTTTCGTTTATAACAGCCCTCCTTGAACATGAAACAAAAATGAGACAGTTCTTGATCGACAATTGGTTTACACTGATTGAAGATGTTGAATCTATCAGATCACGGAGTATATCTACGACTCATCGCTTGACTTCGCTGATGTAAAAGGAGAAACGGGTTTATGAAAAAAATGTCCATCATGCTGGCGGTACTGCTCATTTTTTCGGCGGTGCTTGCTCCCTTGGCTTCCGCTGCGTCTGTGGTCCGGTCCGGTAGCGCCTCGATTCCGTCCGAAGCGGACGGTTGGGTGTGGGTCGGGACCGCAGAGGAACTGGCCTATATCGATCGGAATCAAGCGTCCTATCTGGATCGGAATATCCGATTGACCGGCGACATCGATATGACCGGATACGATTGGGTGCCCTTAGCCGATGAAGCGACCGTCTTCAGCGGCATTTTCGACGGAAGGGGATACCGGATCAAAGGCCTCACCATTGATGGAGGAGCTTTGCAGTTTACCGGCTTCTTCGGCCGTGTTTCGGGTACGATCCGTAATCTGGACGTTACGGTTCAAGTGAACGGTGGCAGCTATGCCGGCGGATTGGTGGGTCATCTGATCGGCGGCAGCATCATCAACTCGCATTCGCAGGGCACGGTTACGGCCGGAGATACGGGTTACGTGAGTGCTGCAGGCGGGTTGGCCGGAGCGGCCAATGGCGATTCGAGCATTCTCCGCTCATCTTCATCCGCTGCCGTGAAGAGCGGAGATACCCCCAATCAGTATGCCGGAGGGTTGGTCGGATCTCAGGGAGCGGGCACGATCAACGACTCGTATGCCACCGGAACGGTAACGAATTCGGGGGGAGGTTACTATTATTTTGGGGGCGGTTTAGCCGGACAACTGATATACGGAACCATTGCCAACAGCTATTCTTCGGCTGCCGTCATGCAATCCGGAAGCGCTATCTATTACGCCGTGGGCGGTTTTATCGGAACCATGGCGGTTGCCACGATCAACGCCTCGTATTATGATATCGCGGCATCGTCCTTAACCACTGGCGTGGGGAGTGGGGATATCATAGGCTCGCCTCATCTCACGGGCCTTACGACCAATGACATGAAGGCAGCCTCCAACTATCACGGCTGGGACTTCACCGATCTTTGGGCCATGGATGCTGGCGTCAATGGCGGCTATCCTTATTTACGCCCAGGCATCTTGACGACCGATCTTCCGCGGGCAATCAAGGACGCCCCCTATTCGATTGCGATGGACGCTTTCGATGGTTCAAGGGGCGGGCTGACATGGAATGCCTACGGACTTCCGGATGGCCTATCGATGACAGCCTATGGCATGATCGAAGGCAGTCCTAAGGAGAGCGGCACATTCACGGTTGCGATTTCGGCAACCGATGCGGGCCGAAGCACGGTCAGCACGGTGTTGACCCTGCACGTGGATGAATCTGCTCCTGACATCGACGAATTTGTCGTTAGTCCAGGCAGCGTGAACGGGTCGACAAGCGTGACGGCGGTCCCGAGCGATCCCGGCCACATGTTTGCATATCTGCTCGGGCCAGATGCCGGTGTGCGTCCCCTAAGGGGGGGTGCGCTGCCTGGCGAAGCGGTCCTATACTCGCTAGGCTCGGATATTTTGCATCCGATTCCGGGTCAATATCTTCAGGTATTTGAGGTGGATGAACAGAAGTCCATCGAGGCATGGAGCAGCGTCCAGGTAGAAGCAGCTCACATTCAAGACCAGGTCCGCGTTACGGGAGTGACGCTGGATCAGACGGAGCTAACCCTTGCCGTAGGAGCGGCTTCGCAGAAGCTGACAGCCGTCCTTACGCCGGTGAATGCGACAAACCCTGCGGTCGCCTGGGCCTCCAGCGACCCAGCCGTCGCGGCGGTGAGCCAGAGCGGCGAGGTGACGCCGATCGCTGAAGGTACGGCGATCATTACGGTGACAACGGCCGATGGCGGGTACACGGCTTCCGCTACGGTTATGGTGCAGTCAGCGCCTGTGGCAACAGGGACGGTCATCGGCTCGGTATATGGCATTGGTAATACGCCGCTGACTGGTGCATCGGTATCGGCCGGCGGCGTAACGGACGTCACCTACGCTAATGGGGATTTTGCGCTAACGAACGTGACCGCAGGCATCCATGCGCTTACGGTGACGGCAGAGGGTTATGGCAGCCATACGACAACCGTGAATGTCTTAGCGGGTGAGACAGCGGATGTAGGACGCATCGATCTGAGCGCTGCCAATCCACCTGTACTGGAGACCCCTGAACCCGTTGAATCCCCATCCTATGGCTGGGTTTCTGTTCCCGCCCCTGCCCCTGTGCCGGATCCAAGGATGACCGTAAGGATCAACGGTCAACACGTTCGGGTGACCATCAAGAAAGAGCAGGAGCAGGACGGACGCACCGTTCTACGGCTTATCCCGGGCTCCGAGCTGGTTCGGTCGTGGGCTGCCGGCGGGGATGAAATCGTCATCGACATCGACAATGAAGAGCCGGTGGTGAAGGTGGATCTTCCGGCGGAAGCGCTGCAGGATCTCCTTGCGGCGAGGCCGAACGCCGCCATTCGGATTGGGGTGAACGGCGCAAGCTACAGCGTTCCGCTGCACGTTCTAAGCGACCTTCCGAATCGAGCGACTGTAACGATCGCCATTGCGAAAATGACGAAGTCTGCAAACCGCGAGCTGGAGGAAGAGCTGGCCCGCCAAGGGTACGTCATGCTGGCGGAACCGACGAGCTTTGACTTGTACGGCGATGGTGATGAGAGACTTGAAGCCGAGGGCACGTACATGGAGCGGACATTCTCAATGAACGCTGTGGCTGATCCTAATCGTTCCACGGTCATCCGGGTGGATGATGCTGGGAAGCTGCACTATGTCCCGTCCGTTTTCGAAAGGGAGACGGCGACTTTGTACAGCGCGCATAACGGCATATACACTGCGGTACGCTCTAACCGAACCTTCGAGGATATCCGGGGGCATTGGGCGCAAGACGATATCGAGCGGATGGCGAACAAGCTGATCGTGAACGGATCGGCTGACGGCAGGTTAGACCCCAACCGTACGGTGACCCGCGCCGAGTTCGTAGCGATGCTCGCCCGTGCGCTCGAACTGGCCGATAAGCCGCAGCGAGCTTCTTACTCTGATGTTGCGCCGAACGAAGCGTGGTACGCGGGTGCGGTTGGAGCGGCTTCCGCGGCGGGCCTGATTGAAGGCTATGCCGACGGTTCGTTCCGTCCGGACGCTGGGGTCACGCGAGAGCAGGCGGCGGTTATGCTGGGCAGAGCTGTCCGGTACGCAGGAGAGCTTCCGCAGCAGGACGCCTCCGTGTTAGAACGTTTCTCGGATCATGCCGAGGTATCCGGCTGGGCCCAGGGACCGGCTGCCGAGCTGCTGGCCGCTGGCATGATCGAAGGCATCGGGAATGCAGCGTTCGCTCCGCAGGCATTTGCCACGCGGGCCCAAAGCACCGTTCTCTTATATCGGATGCTCCACTACTTGAATTTCATCAACTAATCGCAACCAAATAGCTGACGCGTACATTCCGGCCAGGAATGTGCGCGTTTTTTTGCGTTTCTTCCTTGATCATGCCTGTCCGCAATCTCGAAACATAGTATAGTATACAATTAGAAGGTAGATTGGTTAGCGGATTTCGGCTTGCGGGAAGCGGATGGGGTGAGGATATAACGAATGGAGAACATGGCAAGGCATCGCATCATCGGTTTTGATCGGGAAATGATGAGCTTCACGGATTGGCTGACGGACGCCCAGGCGAAGACATCCATCTTTTCGATATCAGGGATCGGGGGCATTGGCAAAACAACGCTGCTGCTTCAAATGGCTCGCACGGCAAGGCAGTTTTCTGTACGTTCTCTTTGGCTGGACGGACGAGGCGGCTTAACGACATCGGTTTCTTTTTTGGCGAGCCTGGAGATGAGTCTGGCAACCGAATACGGTAGAACCCGGGATCGGGATGCGGCGCTGCTGTCTTACATCGCTTCGGAGTTGTCGCTGGTGCCTACCGTCTTGCTCATAGACAACTGTGAGGAGATCGAAAGGCTGGAAGGCTGGCTGTTTTCGAGCTTCCTTCCGGAATTGAAGTCTGCCCGCGTGTTGTTCGTATGTGCCTCGCGCAATGGACTGCCGCTCCAGTGGCAGACGAATCCGGAATGGAAGTCCCGACTACGAAGATTCCCTTTGCGGCTGTTTACGCGAGAAGAGGTCTACGATTATTTAGGTAGCAGCGGCTTGCCTGTGGAATTGCAAAGGGAGATTGCCCAGAAGACGGACGGCCACCCGTTGTCGCTCGCCTTGACCGTGGATATGCTGTTTTCCGAATCTGCGGAAGAGCGGGATGTATGGCGGGAAGTTCCGGCAGTTTTGAGCGCCGAATTTTTGCGGGAAGCAGCCTCCCCCAACCTCTACCGCGCGCTGACGGCCTTGTCGCTCCTGCCGGCAGCCGATGAGGCGCTGCTGAACCGTTTGTTGGACAAGCCCTTGGAAGGGCGGACTACTACCAGCTGACGGCCCTTTCATTTGTTCGGGATACGCTCGACGGAATATCGCTGCACCAGGTCGTCGCTCGAATCCTACGGGAGGATTTCGCGCGCAGAACCCCCGAGCAATTCGAAGTGGTTCGCCATCGAGCGTTCGTCCTGCTGGCGGAGCGGTTCCATTCGGTCGATCACCGGATGCAGATGCGCCTGAGCGCCCATATCTTGGAGCTGTACCGCGAATTTTTGCCCTCTGCCCATGCTTATGCCAATTTCTCGTCAAGCCTGAAGCCCGGCGAGCAGAAGCCGTTCCAGCTGGAGGATCTGCCGGATTTGCAGCGCTTTATGAAGGCGTCGATTCTCGGTTCCGACTGGCAGTCCGAGCTGGTCGAACCCGCCGATTACCCGGCTTTGCTGGACGGGATTGCCGCTCAATTTCCCGAGGGGATCTTTGTTGTGCGGGACGAGAAGGGGAGACCGCTGGCGTTCTGCGCAGGTCTGTGGCTGCACGCCTTGAGCATGTCCTTGCTGGAACGATACGCGCCTGGATGCAGACAGATGCTGGGCGAAGAAGCTTTTTCGCTGCATGAGCTTCCTCTGGAGGCGGCCGATACGATATTCGTCCTGTTGTCCGCAGTCAATTCCGAGCATTCCTTATATCGCCCCGAAGAGCTGGGGGCCTTGCTGATGCAGCAGTGGCTGGTCCATATGACTAGGGGGCTGCGGGGGATCCTGGCGGCAGCGGATCCGCAGTTGAATGCCTTATTATCGGTACTAGGCTTTCAAGCGTGCGGGAAAGTGACGGGATTCGCGGGCATCGAGTTGACGACATGGGAGCTTGATTTTCGGCAATCGGCCTTTGATCAGTGGATTCAGCGGATCATTCGGCAAACAGAGACAGCAGCAGCTCAACCAGCGCTTCCAAGGGAGAACGATCATCGTCTATCCATTGAAAGAAATGAAATGAAGCAAATGCTCGAACGGCTGTTTGAGCTAGACAAGCTGGAAGAACTCCCTGTCATGCGGCGTTTCTGTTGGAGCGGGATGCAGGTGAGGGCAACCATTCAGGAGATTCTGGCCGACACTCATCAGGCGGGGCCGCTGACGGCAATGGAGAAGGAAATCTTAATCGCGGGTTATCTGCGCAAGGACCGGAATAAAAGCGAGCTCGCAGCATCCTTTCATATGAGCAGGGCGACCTTTTACCGACATATGCGTTTGGCCGAACAGCATCTGGCTTATGTGCTTGGCGATAGGCTGAGGCAGACGGAAGTTGTTTTCAACAAAAATATTTGATAATTTGATATTTCTGAGCCAGATTGAACCTGAAAGATAATTATAAGAGCAGAGTAAATCGTTTTTTCGACTACTCAGGATAGTATTTGGCCGGGTGTCTGAACTTGAGGGAACAAAATTTATAATGTAAAAGAGGCAAAAACCCGACGTCATGGGGAATTTTGCCTCTATTTAATAAGCAATATACTACCTGTAATAATATCTCAGAGCACTTTCACTTGAATAATATGGGCAATCATTGGCCCTATGTTTATATAAGCCGGCCATCCCCCATTTTGAAGTTACATCAGTGAGACTGGACCATCCTTTTCCTGGAGCTGGGGGACCATATAAGACCGAATTAATAATTCCTGTGTGCTCGTTGCCAGAAGTGGAATAATAAATTCTATAACCAGCTGCACCCGAAGAGCTGGATTTGTAACTACCATCCGTCCAATAAGCGCTAGGATTATCCATCCAATATGGGTTGGTTGAGGACGTACTATACCAAGCATATGAGTGACAGTTATAGACTGAAGTTGCGTCCCTCAGTTTAGTTGCATTTGGATAGGAAAGTGCAATATCTTTTGCGATTTGCGCCTTATCTGCAGAGGATAACATCTCAGGGTTTTGGTAAACTAATACATTTGTCCCGTTCGGAGTTTTAACGTATGTGTTCGCCTGAACAGATGAATCATGACCTGACTTTAGTTCTTTCAGCTGTTCAGCAGACAACTTAGAAGATAGAACATTTTGCGATAGCATAACCTTCAAATACATAGAATCACGATAATTAGTCTGTTCAACATTCAAAGAGGAATTTTTCTTATTGTATTTTTCAAACAGCTTAATTCCCGCATCATCTCTTTTAAGAAGTTCTTGGAGACCGTTAAAATTTGATGCTACAGCATTGAAACCTTGTTCATATGAATTGAAAGCAAGCATATCAACTAGAAGAGGATAGTTCAAAACAGATTCAATTAGTGCTTCTGTGGAGAGTTTAGTTAATACGTCTTCAGGAATCTGGCTTACTTTTAGTTTTTCTTCTTTGTCCGCAAGATCTTTCCACTCATCTGTGCCAGGTTTTATAGGATATTCATACGGTTTATCAATAACAGATGGTGTCTGATCCCTGATTTCCTCGGCACTTACAATGAATCCAAGACTCATTAACATTACTGATAATACAAGGGCTAGGGAAAATACCTTTTTCAATAATTTCATTGATTAAGCACCTCACCTTTTTATTGTTAATAAGCTTAAATTACATTAAATGTGCTCCGTGTAACCACCTCCTAATAAATGTTTTAATCACATATTTTATGTCTTTTTATTCTGTCAAATATATAACACCCATAATAAGGTAAATGTTTTGTTTATTTTCTTTTTTTTTTATAAATCTCATCATTCAACTCCCTTCACTGGCAGGATTTACCCCCTCCCATAATGATCGACCGCGAAGCCGAACAATACCTTCATCACAAACAACACGCCAATGATCAGCATATAAGACGTGATTCCCGGCAGCATGGGCATGCAGGCCAGACCGGCGGCCATCAGCAAGCTCGCTGCGAATAATTGCGTGTGCTTCCCGATTAAAGCATTCACGATAAATGCTCCGATCACCGTATAAGCCCATATTCCCAAGGCATAACCCGTGTCGGTATTCAGTAGAAAAGCGATCAGGACGATATGGACATGGATCGCAATGAATACGATTCGATTGGCAGGCCGCGCTGCATAGAAGTTGCTGGTGGAAGCCGTAAAATTCGCAATGCAGCCGGCAAACACGTCGAAAATTAATAATAAGGCCAACGTGCTGCGCCATGCCGGCAAATGGCCGGTCATTTCCGGGAATCGGTAATATAACGCAGCCGTCAGCATGCCCCCAAACAGCAGGATTGTCAGAATGGCTCCTACCGATTGCCTTTCTCCAAATACATCGTGCAAATAAGAAGGAATTCGCAGCTGTTTCATTTCGCTTCACTCCCATCATGATTGGAACAGTCCATAGGCTTTCAATAAAAGTTATGTAGTAGATTTATTATTTCACTCTAAAACAATTATATCGACACGAATCCGATGGTTCAATATGTTTTGTAGTATTTTTATTGAATCAGTCTAAAACTTTGATTAAACTTACATATGAGGTGAAGGCTGATGAACGGCTACGAACGACGGAAGCAGAAGAAAATGGAGCAAATTTTCGAGGCATCGATTGAATTATTTTTCAAACACGGCTTTCAGAAGGTCAACGTTAATGAAATCGCGCAGCAAGCAGAGGTCTCTCCTGCAACGATATATAATTACTTCGGTACAAAAGAGAAGCTCTATGCCGATTCCTTGATCCATTGGATGGACAAGCAGCTGGAGCAGTATGAAGCCATTCTGGATTCCGGGTTGACTTTTCCGGAGAAGACGAAGGAAATCATGCAACTGGAGACACGGAATCTGAACATTTTGGGCGAGGAATTTCCGAAAGTCCCATCCTCCGAGTTGAGTGGGCTGATGGACATAATGGACCGTTACAGCGAGGAGAAAATCGTGGGCTTTTTCAAAAGGTTTATCACGCTTGGCAAGCAAGAGGGATATATTCGGGAGGATCGATCAGAAGAGATGTTGGTGCGTTACTTCACGATGTTCCAGAATGAACTGCGGCGGCATTGGGAGTCAGCGGATCAAGACCGGATGACCTGGAGCATGGATCAATGGATGGAATTGTTTTTCTACGGGGCAGCTGGACGGGAGAACTAACATGAAAAGGCTCATTCTAACCTGAACAGGAGTTAGAGTTGGGCCTTTTGTACGTTAAATCCATGAAAGAAGAATAATAAAGTCTATTATCTAGAATTTTTGGGCATATCTTGCATTTATACAAATATAATATACCAATATTAACCAAAAAAATATTTGCGAGGTGTGCTATGAATTCCGTTTATATCACAAGTGTGGGAAAGTTTCTCCCTGGTTCTCCGGTTAGTAACGAAGAGATGGAAGATTACCTTGGCAAGATTGGAGGAAAATCTTCCAAAACCAAAAGGCTCATTCTGGAAAAGAATCAAATTCGGTTCCGCTATTATGCCATGGATAAAGAGCAAAAGAGCTTATACACAAACGCTGAGATGGCTTCCCTGGCCATTCGGGATGCCTTGGATCGAAACGGCAACGTAACCGAACAAGATATCGACTTCTTAGCGACAGGTACGACAAGAGCAGATTTGCTCCTGCCAGGGTTTGCGAGTATGGTGCATGCAGAGACTGGCCTCCCCCCTATGGAAATTGCATCTCATTCCGGTTTATGCGCCAGCGGGATGCATGCACTCAAGAATGCGTATGTACATATCAAAGCTGGCGAGCACCGAGCAGCCATCGCCTGTTCCAGCGAGTTTTTGAGTCGCGAATTCAAACATACGAAATTTGAAGCGCAGGGGATTTATAGCAACAACCGGGTGCCTTTTGACACGGACTTCTTACGTTTTATGCTTTCAGATGGGGCAGGAGCAGCTGTATTGCAAAATGAGCCCTCCCCCAATGGGCCGTCGCTGCGTATTGAATGGATCGATAACCAATCCTATGCGAACCAGTATGAGGTGTGTATGTATTCAGGCATGAGTAAGGAGAGTGGAATCCGTTCCTGGCTGGACTATCCATCCATTCATGAAGCAGCCGACCAAGGAGCTCTGAATTTGAAGCAGGATGTAAGGCTTGTCAATGAAATAACAAAGGTAGGCACCAATCGAATACTGGAGCTCGTGGAGGAAGGGAGAATTGATCCTGAGAGAATAGACTGGATGGTGTGCCACTATTCATCGCATTTTTTCAGGGACGAAGTCTTCCGGCTACTGGACCTTGGCGGAGTGAGGATTCCGGAAGAGAAATGGTTTACGAATTTATATACAAAAGGGAACACAGGCGCAGCATCGATCTATATTATGCTGGAGGAGCTGATGAATGAAGGACATCTCACTGAAGGAGAGCAGGTGCTCTGCATCGTTCCGGAAAGCGGTAGATTCCAAATCTCGATTATGCTGCTGAGCGTAGTGTAAGCATAGAAGACGCCATCGTCGGACGGCGTCTTTTCTTTCCATCATATAAACAGCCATCATCCTGCGACGCATAAGAAGATTCTTTAATCATTTATAGAGGAATAACCCCCATATAATCGAATAACTCTAGAAACTAAAACGAAGAGAGGGATACTCTGATGAACATGCAGACACTAGCAGAGAAACTGAGTGCCGGCGCGTTTGATGATATTCTAAAACGTGACTTTTCGCGGGACATGATTTCTGAATTAGAACAGATGAACGCGGTCCAATTGGAAAATATATTGAAGGACATATTAGCAGTACCGATCGATATATCCAAGCCGAGGGTATTCGAATACCTTCAATTGTATTATTCAGCATCTTGGCACAATCTCTTCATGGAGCTGAATATGCCCCGTGCATTAAGTCTTTTGGAGGTTGGTTCTGGTGATATTGTTTACATTCCAAAAGCTTTAGACGCTTATTCCAACAACATGGGCACCTATGTGACTGCCAATCTCAACAGGGAGCTGACCCGAAGCTTTCAGGACAAAACGAAAGGGATGGCAATCAACGTACAGGTGATTGAGGACGATGCCGCAAATATCGGTTTATATTATCCAGCGTCTTCTTTTGACGTTGTCGCTTTCCATCACGCAATTAACGATATCATCCAGACCATTATCGCCGACCGTGAGGGCATTGATACGGTAAATCATGATTGGTGGACGATCGAACCTCTAATGCTGCAAGCTGTCATGGATTATCACCGAAAAGGCATGTTGAAGGATGCAGCATACGATGCGTTTATCCAAATCATGGACACAAGCTGCAAGCAGTTAAAAAGCGGAGGGTACATGATTTTCGATAACATTACGTATGCCGGATATGATGAGGTAGGTTATTCCTCCGAATTTCACAGCAGCTATATAGAGCTCGCAAGAAGCTGGATTAGCGAAGCAAACCTAGGTCTGGAAGAGATCGAAATCGATTCGTATGATAAACAATGGTGGATGGTATTGAGAAAAGTGTGATTCGATTATCCTGGGGAACCACCCGCCGCGCCACAAGGCATTCTTTCATCCTACGATTGCTTCTTCTCGAAATACTCCTGGTACTGGCTCGGCGTGACGTGGGCGTACTTTTTGAAGATGCTGATAAAATATTTGTAGTCGCTAAATCCGATATCCTGCGCGATGGTGTATACTTTGTTATCGCCTGACTTCAGTAAATCGATCGATTTCTGAATGCGGTAGCGATTGAGAAAATCATTGAAGGTATAGCTTGTCTCGGCCTTGAATTTCTGGTTCAGGTAGTAGGCGCTTAAGTCGAGCTCTTCCACGAGATCGTGAATGCTGATCTTCTTGGCATAGTTCTCTTGGACATAGGCTATCATCTTGGACACATACTTCGAGGTTTTGGTTTCCTTCTCCAGAAATTTGCTGCTAAGAATCTCTTCCTTTTCCTGCGGATGCTTCGAGATCACTTCATATTTGCGGAGCAGGTCCACTTTAGACTTGGCCGATTCCAGGGCTTCAACCAGCTGCTCGTCCTCGAGCGGCTTCACGAGAAACTCGGTCACGCCTAATTGGAGTGCCTGCTTCGCAAGGTGGAATTCATTATAGCCGGAGATAATGACGCTGCTGAAGGTATGCCGCTTGAGGCCTTCGCGAATCATCGAGATCCCGTCCATGATCGGCATGGTAATGTCGGTGATGACGATATCGGGCTTCAGCTCGCAGATCTTCTCGTAGCCATCCTGTCCGTTCAGTCCTTCTTCGATGACGATGCAATCGTATTGAACCCAGTCGATGCTGAACCGTATCCCCCTGCGAATCATATCCTCATCTTCGACCAGCAGAACTTTAAACATGATATCCACTCCATTCGTAAGGAATCGTAAGTGCGACACAGGTGCCTCTTCCTTCCGCGCTGTCAATATGGATGCCGGATTCCTCGCCATAAAGCAGCACTAAACGGCGATGAACATTGTACAGCCCGATATGCTGCGTCGTATTCGTCTGACTCTGCAGAATGTGGTTCACTTCCTGCAGCCTCTGCTCACTCATGCCTTGTCCGTTGTCGCGCACCTCCAATATGAGCTTGCCGGTGGAGGTGTAAATGTTAATTTCGATCAGCACCTTGCTCTGATTCTCATAGCCATATTTGATAGCGTTTTCGATTATCGGCTGCAGCAGCAGCTTGGGGACGTATACATCCAAGGTTTCCTCCGCGACGTTAACCCGATATTCCAGCCGGTCGTTGAACCGGATTTGCTGCAGCTTCAGGTAATCGCGCACATAGTTCATGTCATTCTTCAGCTGGACGCTGCGGTCAGGCCCGATGCTGTACCTTAGCAGCCGGGATAGAATCAGCACGATCTCCTGGGCTTGATTCGCGTCGATCTTAATGGCATAGCGCAGGGTTTCCAGAACATTGAAAATAAAATGCGGATGGAACTGCGATTGCAGCTGCTTCACCTCGATAATCGTGCGGAGCTCCGACAGCTCTTTATTTTTCTCGATCAACTCTTTCAACCGATCCAGCATCACGTTGTACTCATTACCCAGAATTTGAAACTCGTCGTTCGTCTGAATGTCGACATAGCCATTGAAATTACCTTCGCGCAGCTGTTCCAAGGCATGGATTAATTTATCGATCGATTCGGAGTTGCGCGCCGACATTTTATTCGCCAGAAACTCGATCAACACCCACAACAGCAGGCCGGCAGCAAGGACAAAAAGCGATACCGTAAAGTAGGTATATTGCTCCGATTTGTAGGAATTCAGCGTAATGACTTGAATCGGCGTGCCGGGGATTCGCTTGGCATACATGTAGTATTTGCCTTCGTTCAGCAGTACGCGTCCCTTGCTATCGAGCTTGGGGCTGAATTTGTTCAAGCCGCCTTTGGTCACATTGCTCGTCGTGGCTATGATGGTGTTATGCTCATCGGTGATCATGGCAATCTCATTATTTTGCTTGAAAATCACCTTCTGCATATCGGCTTCGTACAGCTGATAAATGATATAGCCAATCGTCTCGTTGTCCTTCACGATGGCTTGGCCAAACGTATAGCTCGTATCGCGGTCATGCGAATAACGGAAGCTGTTCATTTCCGTCAGCGTGTCGCCGGGCCGCTGGTCGATCCGATGAATGAGGTTGCCGAAGGCGAAATTGGAATACAGCACGTCGGGCGGGGCGGAGCTGGCCAGAAAGACCCCGTCGGTATTGACGATATGAAAAATGCTCTTGACCTTCTGCCGATTGTTGAAATCATAGAACTCGGAATATACCTGCTCGCTGCCCAGATGTGAGCTTACATAGTTGATCACGGTAGGAGAGGCGGCCATCCGCTGAATCTCCTCCTCGTACTGCCGGTATACGCCGGATAGGGTCTGGCTGATAGACTGGGCGGCTTCGGTCGTTTTTTGGGTCAGGTTCATTCTGCCATTCACGATCGTAAACGCCAGGAACAATACGATTAAGATGGAGAACGGGATCATCGCATAGATGCGAAATAAATGACGGGTTGATTCCTTGAAGTTACGATTACGGATATGCTTCATGCTGCCCTCCACCTGCGGTTAGCTGTCAAACCTATTATACTGACTCGGAGCAACCGCAGATAATCCAAATACATCCAAGCCGCTCCCTACAGACTGCAGGTGCCGACTTGGATGTATTCTGTGTTTTGTTGGTTTTACATGGAAACTTCCTTCTGTCCGGAGAGCTTCAGGAAGACGAGCAGGGATACCACCGTAATGACGGTCAGAATCGTGGACAGCGCTGCCGCCACCCCGTAGTTCCCGCGGACGACCTCGGTATAGATGGCCACCGTTACGGTCTTGGTCTTGCCCGTATACAGAATGATGGACGTGCTTAACTCCGTAATGATGGTAATCCAGCTCAGGATCGCGCCGGAGACAACGCCGGCCAGCATCATCGGGAGCGTAATCTTGAAGAACGTCTTCATCTGGGAAGCCCCCAGGCTGATGGCTGCTTCCTCGATCCCGTCGTTAATCTGATGCAGGATCGCTGCGCTGGATCGGATCGTATACGGCAGGCGCCGGATGACAAAGGAGATGATCATAATGACGGCCGTTCCGCTCAAAGCGAGCGGCTTATTGTTGAACGTGATCAGCAGCGCGATCCCGAGAATGGAGCCGGGAACGATATACGGGAACATCGTGAAGATATCCAGCGTGTTGGTTAGCGCATTCTTTCTGCGAACGGTAACGTAGGCGATCAGAATCGCCAGCAGAATGATGACGATCAGCGACACGATGGCCAGGAAGAACGTGTTCAGAATGACGCCGCCAATATTGCTGAAGGCATCCTGGTAGCTTTGGAGCGAGAACCCTTTAACGAACACTCTGCCGTTGGATTTCAGGAACGAAGTATAGATGACATAGAGCTGCGGCAGCAGCGCGATTAACGTGTACAGATAGATAACGGCATGGGCCGCGATATTGCCGAATCCCTTCTTCTTCTTGGCTTCGATCGGATGCAGTGCGCTCATCGTAAAGGATTTGCGATTGGCCACGAACTTTTGCAGCAGGAAGATCGTAGTGGCGAACAGAACGACGATGACGCTGATCGCTGCCGCAAAGCCGTCGTCGCCGCCGACCTCGCTGATGAACTCGTTAAAGATCAGCACGGGCACGGTCTTGTAGCCCTCGCCGATCAGCATCGGCGTACCGAAGTCGGCCAGCGCGCGCATGAAGACGAGCAGGCCCCCGGCCAGCAAGGTTGGGGTGATGAGCGGGAGGAGCACTTTGCGCATTTTGCTAAAGCCCTTATAGCCCATGCTTTCCGCAGCTTCCATCAGCGATTGGTCCATATTCTTCAAGGCGCCCGATACATACATGAAGATCAGCGGGACCATCTGCAAGGTCAAGACCACCAATATCCCCGTAAACCCGTAGATATCCGGCATTTGGATTCCGAATGTGCTGCTCACGAATTTGGTAATGACGCCGCTTCTTCCCAGCAGCAGGATCCAGGAGTAAGCTCCGATAAAGGGAGCCGACATTGACGAGATCAGAATTAACACCCGAATGGCCGAGCTGCCTTTAATCTTCACCGTTGCCATGATGTAGGCCAGAGGCGTAGCGATAATCGCGGCAAGCAGGGTTACGCTGACGGTGACTTTGACGCTGTTGAACAGGGCATTTAAATAGTAGGGCTTGCTGAAAAATTTCGTGAAGTAAGCCAGCGAGAAATCACCGGTCGTGCCGTTGTACAGACTTTTAAACAGCATCGTAAACAAAGGCAGGGCCAGAAACAGGATGTAGAACACAAAGATCAGTAACGAAATGTTGGTCCAGACATCAAATCGTTTGCGAGTGTCTCTCATAGCCGGGCGCCCCTTGTATAGTTCAGCTCGCCTGCCGCATCATAGACATTAATCTTCTCTTTCTTTACCTTGAGATAGATAACTTGACCAGGCTCGAGGATCTGTGACGCTTTCGATTCCTGGGTGATTTCCACGCGTTGACCGGACGCCAAGTCCACAAAATAATGGGTGTTCTGCCCCAAAAATACGCTGTGTACGATCGTTGCTTTCATGCCGGTCTGATCCTCGGTCAGAATGAACTCTTCCGGCCGAACCGAGACTTGAACATTTAGCGTATTAGCTGCGGCATCGGCCTTCGGAACCTCGATGTTAGACAGCTCTTCCGCATAGTCGGAGCCGAGCTGCAAGGCATAGCTGCCGCCTGCCGCTTTCGTTATACTTCCCGCAAGAATGTTGGTGCGGCCGATAAAGGTCGCAACGAATACGTTCGCAGGACGCTGGTAAATCTCCTGAGGCGTTCCGAGATGCTGAATGACGCCGGATTTCATGACCGCAATGCGGTCGGATACCGCCATGGCCTCCTCCTGATCATGCGTGACGTAGACGGTGGTAATTCCGACTTCTCTTTGAATGTCTTTAATCGCGTTGCGCATGTCGACCCGAAGCTTGGCATCGAGGTTGGAGAGAGGCTCGTCCATCAGCAGGACATCCGGCCGGATCACGATCGCTCTTGCTAGCGCTACGCGCTGCTGCTGGCCGCCCGACAGGTTCTTCGGCATGCGGTCCTTATAAGGCTCGATCTGAACGACCTTCAAGATGTCGTCGACCTTGGCGTTAATCTCGGCCTTGGATAATTTCCGATTCTCCAGTCCGAACGCAATGTTTCCTTTGACGGTCAGATGGGGGAAGATCGCGTAGCTTTGAAATACCATCCCGATATTCCGCTTCCCCGGCTCCACCTGGTTAATGACACGCTCGTTAAAGTGAATCGTTCCGCCTTCAATGCTGTTGAAGCCGGCGATCATGCGCAGCAGCGTCGTCTTGCCGCATCCCGAAGGCCCGAGCAGGGTGAAGAATTCACCCTGCTTGATCTCCAGGGACAGCTCGGGAATGACGGTCGTGTCGCCGTATTTTTTAACTAAATCTTGAATGGTTATGGTCACGCTCATGGTTGTCACCTGATTCTATATTTTATTTAACGCTAGTGAACAAATCGACATAGCGCTCAACGATTTCGGATTTATGCTCACTTACATAGTCTGTGTCTTCCTCAATCATGTAGATCTCCTCATAAGGCTTCATATGGTCGCCGAGCTTCGTATCCTGGCGAAGCGGACGGTTCGTTAATTGAGTGCCAAATGCATCTTGTGCTTCTTTAGAGAGAATGAAGTCGATGAACTTCTTGGCATTGTCCATATGCGGAGCGTCTTTGACAATTGCCGAACCCGCGTCCAGGAATACCGCTCCTTCTTTCGGATAAACGATTTCTACCGGAGCCCCGTTCTTCACATAGGTGCTGGAAGGGTCTTCGTAGGTCAGGCCGACGACATATTCACCGTCTGCGACGCTTTTGTGCACCGCGCCGGAGCCGCTGGCGATTTTGCCGTCGAGGTTCTCGATCAGCTGGGCTACATAGTTCCAGCCTTGTTCGCTTTCATAATCGCCGCCCATCGCTTTCAGCATATTGGTTAGCTGGGCGAAGGCGGAGCTGGAACTTGCCGGGTCGGCGGAAGCGATCTTCCCTTTGAGCTGCGGGTTCAGCAAATCCGCATAGCCTTCGATTTTGATGTCGCCGATTAGGTTTTTGTTGACGAGCAGCACGCTGCCATCCGAGATATAAGGGGTAGCGAAGCCGGTTTTATTGCGGTGACCTTCTATCAAATTTTTGTCTTCAGGTGACACATAAGGCTCCCACAGCGCGGCATTTTCACGGAAGCCGGCCATCGAACCGCCGAACATTACATCAGCGTAAGGGTTTTGTTTTTCCGACTGTAAGCGTTTAATAATTTCGCCCGTACCTGCCGTAACAAGCTCAACCGTAATCCCGGTTTCCTTCTCGAACATCGGAATGATCGTTTTGATGATCTCCTCGCTATTCGGGCTGTAGATGACGAGCTTATTCGACGAACCGGAGTCGGACTCGCCGCTGGCGCAACCGCTTAGCGCTCCTATAATGAGCACGCAGGTTAATAGTAAAATCGACAGCTTTTTCATGGTTGATCCCCCTTGAACATAGTTCATTTCGTAATTGCATGTTCATTGTAGCAGGGGTGATAGCGTTTACATAATCCCATAATCCGCAAACATCGTCTAAAATACGCAACCTATTTTGGAGTGGAGAGGAATCCGGGCAGGAACAATTGTAAGAATTCTTTCTCCACGGTTAGGGCAAGATAGGCTTTGGAACGGGTCTGGCAAGAAAGCTGTTCCTGTCACCATTTTTCGAGGGAGTGAGCTATGATGGCTAACAAAAACGATCGTAATTCAAAGGTTGATTCTGACCGCGACACAACCAAGATGGATGTTAACGCTGGAGAAGCTTTAGGCACCGCTGGCGGTGGCGTTGCAGGTGCTGTTGTAGGCTCCGTTCTAGGTCCAATCGGCACCATTGCGGGTGGTATCGCTGGTGCAGCATTGGGGAACAAAGCAGGCGAGGCAGCAGACGATAACGGCAAGAATCAAGATACAGAGCGGCGTTAAACCAGCCATCTGTACGAGTGAAAAAATAAGAGGAGACCGAGGAATGTCGGCGCTCTTGATCATTTAAGCTGTATTGTAGATAAAAGAACCGCGCTCCCGCGCGGTTCTTTAATTTTACATATAAGCTCGATGTACGCATAAGCTCGATGTACGCATAAGCTCGATGTACGCATAAGCTCGATGTACGCATAAGCTCTATGTACGCATAAGTTCGATGAAGTCGTACATTCACTCCCTTCGCTTGACATATCACTACATGATGTAGTAGGTTATAATCACTACACAGTGTAGTGATTATACTCGTTATGGACGCATAACGACGTAAAGAGGTGTTCACCGTGAACCAGGTTCAAAAATTATCGGATACTGAGATGGAGCTCATGGAGGTGATTTGGGAGTGTACTCCGCCTGTCACATCCACAGAATTGCTCGCGCTGTTTGCCGAGAGAGGGAAGGAATGGAAGGCGCAGACCATTTCCACCTTCTTATCGCGCTTGGTGGACAAAGGGGCACTAACGGCTACGAGGCATGGACGGACGAATAAATATACGCCTCGCATTTCGCCTGAAGATTATAAGCTCATGGAAACGCAGCAAGTTCTGGACGGATTATATCAAGGCTCGGTTAAAAATCTAATTTCAGCTTTGTATGACGGCGATAAGCTTTCAGATGAAGATATTGCAGAGCTGAAGCAATGGTTCTCGGAAAAGTAGGGGGCATGATGAATACGATTCTCCAAATGCTGTTTACCCTTACCGTTGCTGGAAGTGCCGTCGTAGCCTGCATACTATTGCTGCGGACCGTATCCGCTAATGCCTTTCCTGCAAAGTGGCGCTATGGAATGAGCAAAATGGCGGTAGGCTTTTATCTTGTACCCGTAGCCCTTGGCATTCAGTGGATCTCGCCGTTGTTTACATTCAATGCAACAGCAACCGCTCCCACCGCGAACGAGCTGTCTTCAACTGTGCAGCATGCGCTGACTGGTCCATATTCGGCAGTTCATCCGAAGCTGCTTGTCCCGGAACTGACCCTGTCAGCAACCGCGGCCGTTGTACTTATTGTCTTATGGGCATTCGGCGCTATAGCTTTTGCTGCATGGCAGATGTATTGTTATCGCAGATTTTTAATGAAACTAGAACCAACCCGTACGATCGCTCCGGAAAGCAGCGAAGCAGCCAAACAGCTCGCTTTCGTCAGGGAAGCCCTTGGCGTGAAAAGCAGCGTCAGGCTTGCCTACAGCCCCATCGTTCGGAGTCCCGTTCTCGTCGGCCTATGGAGACCAACCATTTATCTCCCTATAGAGAATACCGTTAACCTGGACATGGTGATTCGTCATGAGTTGGTCCATCTGAAACGGAAGGATCTATGGATCAAAGCGTTCACGCTCGGAGCAAGCGCCTTACACTGGTTTAATCCCTTGGTGCACATCCTTCGCAAGGATATTCATCTTTGGAGCGAGCTGTCCTGTGATGAAGAAGTCGTAAAAGAGATGTCTCATGCCCAGCGAAAACGCTATGGGGAGACGATCTTAAGCGTCATGGCAGGATCAAGGAATTTGCCCGTGCAATTTTGTGCCTCCTTATCCGGTGACGGCAAACAATTGAAAAGGAGATTGATGATGATGCTTAATGTAAAGAAGCCTAAAAAGAAAACAGTGTACCTCACCATAACAGCGTTGTTTTTAGTGGGTGCAATTAGCACATCCGCAGCGGCATGGGCGTCTGGCAATTCGCCCAAAGTCGTTGGCAATGAGGAAAGCCGGCCGGAAGCTAAACCAAGAGAAGCGGCCCCTAAAGCAGCGCCTTCCGAAGCCGTAGCTGGCAATGAAGGGAACCAAGTTGTAACTTATCCCAAAGAAGCTGCCCCTGCCCCTAGAGAAGTCGTCGTTGAGAATGAAGGAAATCATGTTGTAAGTCTGCCCAAAGAAGCTGCCCCTATGGCGGTCATTGTCGAAAATAGAGGAAGCGATGTTGTAGCTGCTCCAATAGAAGCTGCTCCTAGGGGAGCTGTCGTTGAGAAAACAGGGAACCAGGTTGTAACCTATCCAACAGAAGCTGCCCCGGCGGAAGCCGGCGTTCAGAATGAAGGAAGCCAGATTGTAATCCAGCCCAAAGTAGCAGCTCCTTCGGAGGCGGTCGTAAGTGAAGGGAACCAAGTTGTTGCTCCTTCAACAGAAGCTCGACCTGCCAAGGAGGGTTATAAGCTGCAGCCAAACGAGGCCCCACGGGAAATTCCGTCACGCTAAGATTCATGACACTTGAAGAGCTTGCTGAGTATGTTTGATACTGATAAGTGGCGCATTCCAACATATACGGTGAACGTTAATTCGAGCAAGTGAGAGAAGAGGGGGCTCCCTCTTCTCTCACTTTATACAGAATGGCATCAGATTAATATTTACAGCTGTAGCTGTAGTTGTAGCTGTAAATGCCAGCCTATGGTACGATGTGGATGATTGATAGCTAGCAAACTAGCAGATCATCATGCGATCATAGACATCTGGATAGGGGATAAAATCTTGAAGAAATTTAAGAAGGTTTACATAGAAATTACAAGTATTTGCAATCTGGCCTGCACGTTCTGCCCGCCTACGGAGCGTAAGGCCAACTTTATTAAGGTGGAGGACTTCGCGAGAAGATTGGACGAGATCAAGCCGCATACGAGTTACATTTATCTGCATGTGAAGGGGGAGCCCCTGCTTCATCCGAAGATCGATCAGCTGCTGGATGTTAGCCATGAAAAAGGGTTCAAGGTCAACATCACGACCAACGGCACGCTGATCGCGAAGAACCGGCATAAGCTGCTGGGAAAGCCGGCCTTAAGGCAGATGAACTTCTCGCTCCACAGCTTTGACGGCCATATCGGCTCCACGGACCGTGAGGGATATTTGCGGGACATTCTCTCTTTCGTACGGGATGCCAAGGAGCATAATGTGATCTTCTCCTTCCGCTTGTGGAATTTGACGCAGGACAACCAAACGAACCTGGAGAAGCAGCGAAACCGCCAGACGCTTGAAATTCTGGAGAAGGAATTTAATCTCGACTACCGCATCGAGGAAAAGGTGGAGCCCGGCGGTGGCGTGAAGGTGGCCGAGAACGTCTACCTGAACCAGGACTACGAATTCCAATGGCCTAGCCTGTCGGCACCTGAGGATGACGGCAAAGGCTTCTGCCATGCGCTTCGCACCCAGGCGGCCATTCTCGTGGACGGGACGGTCGTGCCGTGCTGTCTGGACGGGGAAGGCGTCATTAATTTGGGTAATATCCACCGAACGTCGTTCTCGGATATCGTTGACGGGGAGCGGGCCAACAACCTCGTGGATGGATTTTCGCGCCGGGAAGCCGTCGAGGAGCTATGCCGAAAATGCGGGTATCGGCAGAGATTTGGTGCGTAATCTGACTGCATATAAAAGCCATTGATCGGAACTGCGGGCTCAAGGCATCAGCATATTGTAATCCTGAACCAGGTTATAAGTTCCCACTTGACCTAATCAGCCCCTTCAGCCCCCTTGCTGCCGGTATTCAAAGGCATCCTTGATCTGAAAGGCATTATCGGAAAGGCCAAGTCCTTGGGTTACAAGTGGGTCGTTGTTGAGCAGGACCGCCTCAAGATCGATGGCTATGAGAGTATCAAGATTTCGCTTGACCATGTAAAAGCAATGCTGGAGGATCATTAAGGTTAGGTAAAAGCTATATCAACAATTCGGGGAATCGCCAACAGCGTAGCCGGACTTCAAGAGGCGGAAATAAAATTCCGCTTCTTTTTTTATGCCGATCTGTGGTATCGTTATGTGTTAGACTTAAATTTCAGGTATTCACCATAAAGGAGACCCCATGACATTTCAAGATTTAAATATATCCCCGATCATTCTCAAGGCGCTGGCCAAGGAAAATTACAAGACGCCGACGCCTATTCAGGCTCAGGCCATCCCGGCTGTGTTAGCCGGCAGAGATTTGCTGGGCTGTGCCCAAACCGGGACAGGGAAGACCGCTGCTTTTTCGGTACCGATGATCCAGCTGTTAAACGAACAGCCTCCTAAACCAGGTATGGGACGCCGCATTCGCGCGCTGGTGTTGTCGCCGACTCGCGAGCTTGCCCTGCAAATTTCGGATAACGTCAAAGCTTATAGCCAGTTTACGAAGCTGCGTTCGACCGCAATTGTTGGCGGCGTTTCGCAAAAAACGCAGGAGCGGGCCCTTCAGCAAGGAGCTGACATTCTCATCGCCACCCCGGGCAGACTTATCGATCTCATAAATCAGAAGCACGTCGATCTGCAGCATGTGGAGATTTTGGTGCTGGATGAAGCTGACCGTATGCTGGATATGGGCTTTATTCATGACGTGAAGCGGATCATCGCCAAAATGCCGAGCAAAAAACAAACGCTCTTCTTCTCGGCAACGATGCCTTCAGAAATCACCCAGCTGGTCAAAACACTACTGCATAATCCCGTGAAAGTAGAGATTACCCCGGTTTCCTCTACGGCCGAGCGTATCGTGCAATCCGTGTACCTGCTGGAAACGGGGAGTAAGCAGAAGCAATTGAACGAGCTGCTGAAGGATCCATCGATTGCATCCGCATTGGTCTTTACCCGTACGAAGCGCGGAGCTGACCGGGTTGCGCGCGGTCTGAACAAGGTGAATATTACGGCTCAGGCCATTCACGGCGACAAATCGCAAACCAGCCGTCAGAACGCACTTAATAATTTCAAAAGCGGCGAGACGCGGGTATTGGTGGCAACGGATATCGCCGCGCGAGGCATTGATATCGACGAGCTGTCACATGTCATTAACTTCAATCTCCCGAATATCCCCGAAACGTATGTTCACCGGATTGGCCGAACAGGGCGCGCGGGGCTGAGTGGAACGGCAATTTCGTTCTGTGAAGTGGACGAGGTGCCTTTGCTCCGGGATATAGAGAAGTTAATCGGAAAGTCCATTCCGGAAGTGAAGGATCATGCCTATCCGATGTCCGGCTCATTAAGAGCCGCCAAGGTAGACCAATCCCCGAAATCGGGCTCGGCCAAGCCCGGCCAAGCCAAGTCGGCAGCAGTCAGACCTGCTAAACCGAAAGCCGATACCACTCGCAAGCCAAAGACCGACAAGGCTCGTAAACCGAAATCAGACGCGGCTCGCGATTCGAGCACGAATTCGCCACGTAAGCCGAAAGCGGAGGCCGTTAATAATCCGTATTTAGAGATGGCACGTAAGCTGAAGTCGGAAGCTGCTCTGAACCCTAAGGATGGCCAAGCCCGTAAGCGCAAGTCCGATGGGTTCAAAAAGGGAAGCAAGACGGGCAGATCCTCGTAAGCAGAAATAACGTATGGGGGATGATTTCATAGGCGACAGCCATCCGGGCATACTCCAAACCACGCATCGTGCGCACGATGTATACGGGCATTCCCGGCATTTCTGACAATCCCCCTAATAGAAAGCACCCTGTCTCACTTTGTTGAGAATGCCCCCCGTTTGTGAGACAGGGATCAAAACACCTTGCAAGTTTAAGCAGCCAGTCGCCGTAAATTAACCGGTGACTGGTTATTTAGTTTCGTTTGAATGGGAGACTAACGATGATGCATCTAACAATTTCGGAACAATAGCAATATTCCAGCGTATATACTAGGAAATGATTCCGGAGGAGTTGGAGGCGGCAATGAGCAAGGACAAACGGTCGTACTGGGGATTAGGCTATGGGCTTTTCATAGGCGTCATCTTGGGTTGGATTATGGATAATTTTATAACTGGCATTTCGATCGGGATCGTGTTTGGGATATCATTATCGAACAATTTCTTGTAGTCTCCCACCTTCTACAATCCAATTCGTAGTACCCGCTACAAATGTATTGGCTTCATTGTCATAAGTTATATTTCATCCCTTCTGCTCCGATTTGTTATATTTGGAATAAGTAGAAATCCAATTCCGGACTTATTATAGTAGATTCTCTGGACTGGAAAGTTGATACAATGTATTTCTTTTATGAAAGATTAGTAATCTTTTGATTAGCTGACGAACTTACATAAGGTCCTTGACCGGGAGGAGGGGGATTCGATGTTCATCGTCAACGTGGAAGGCGCTGTATACAGGGACGGGCAATGGCTCCTGATTACTCGCAGCATGAAGGAGGAGCATGCCGGGGGGACTCTATCGCTTGTAGGAGGCAAAGTCGATGAAGAAGGGCATTCGCAGGAGATTCTCGAGCGAACGGCAAGGCGCGAACTGTACGAAGAGGTCGGAATCAAGGTTAAAGATGAGGCTGCATTCGTATACAGTTCTTCCTTTGTAACCGACGATGGAATTCATGTCATCAACGTAGTTTTTTTGTGTGAACACGACCAGGGAACAGCCTATTGCAAAAGTCCGGACGAGGTCGAAGCGGTACACTGGCTGGATTACGAGGCTATTATGAATCACCCGCAGGCGCCGCCTTGGACGAAAGAGAGCATTAGGAGAGCAGCGTTGATGAAGGAGAACAGCTGCTCATCGTGATAGGTTCGTTAACGAATGATAGAGTATGCCTAGCAAAAGGAGGTCATCCTTTGGCGGTGCTTCAGGATATGCGTGAGCCGGGGACATGGGTTGAATTTAGGTTCATATCCCGGATACCTGGTGAGGATGAGGGATGTCGGCTTCAGTTCAAGTTTTGCAAGGCGGGGCAGCTTATATATGACCTTGAGTTTGGCTGGACCAATATAACGATCAGAAATTATATCAAGGTCACTTCACGCTTTCCCGTTGAACCCCTGCACAGCATGCCTTTGAAAGGATTGTTCATGTCGTTCGAAAAACATCTATATCAGCTGGACTGGGAGGAGACAGGACCAGAAGGTTGCTACAAGTTAAGATTTTATGGATCGGATCAGGACTTTACGCTGTTCGTCCATGAAGAATCCGTAAGGAATTTTGGCAGGGCATTCAGCAAGGAATGGGAGCATGCACCCTTAACTGTTCTGAAAGGCAAACGACATACTCGTAAAAATAGATAGGTTGGACAAGTCCCTTACCCAACATCCATTGTTTTAACCGAGGTGATACACAGTGGCGATATTGAAAAATGATTGGGCCGACTATTTGGCGCCGGAGTTTGAGAAGCCTTACTATTTAAAACTGCGCAAATTTCTTGCGGAAGAGTATAAGACGAGACGGATTTATCCGGATATGTACGATATTTTTAACGCATTGCATTATACGTCGTTTGCCGATACGAAGGTGGTCATTCTGGGGCAGGACCCTTATCACGGGCCGGGGCAGGCCCATGGGCTGAGCTTCTCGGTCAAACCGGGCGTGACGCCGCCGCCGTCCCTGCAGAACATTTTTCAGGAGCTGCACGATGATCTGAACTGCGAGATTCCGAACAACGGTTATCTTGTTCCTTGGGCCAAGCAGGGAGTACTGCTGCTGAACACGGTGCTGACGGTTCGAGCGCGCACGCCCAATTCGCACAAGGAGATGGGATGGGAAACCTTCACGGATCAGGTGATCCAGACGCTGAATCGGAAGGAGGAGCCGGTCGTCTTCCTCCTCTGGGGGAGCCATGCCCAGCGGAAGGCGGAACTGATTTCGAACCCGAAACATCATCTGATCCGGTCACCACATCCGAGTCCGTATTCGGCAATGCGCGGTTTTTTCGGAAGCCGGCCGTTCTCCCGGGCGAACCGCTTCTTAAGTGAGGCGGGTCTGCCGGAGATCGATTGGCAGATTCCCAATATATAACGGGCTCTGCGCTCAAAAATATCGTTAGGTTAACAGGAGGAATGGAGAAAATGAGTAAGCCTGTGATGCAGGTCGCGCTGGTATGCGGACCGGATAGTGATATGGAGGCCCAGGCCGTGCGAGCGGCATTGGAGTGTTTCGGGGTACGCGTCTTTACCTACTGGATCGGCAGGCCGAATGATCTGATCGACGTCTTGTCCGGCGATGATTTATATGAAGGCACCGATATGATTCTGCTGAGTTTTCACGGGGATGAAGGCCGTCTAATCATGCCGGAGCTCGGTGATGACGTATATGAGCCAAACGAACCGAAAGGCGATTTCGGGCCGGACGAGATCCGGCGATTTGCAAGGCTGGACGGAAAGACGGTGATCGCGAATGGCTGCACGCTGGGAGATCCGGCGCTGGCCGAAGCGTTCCTTGCCCGGGGCTGTAACATGTTCATCGGGCCGGATGACTATCCGGACGGTAACGATGCGCTAATGTTCGTGCTGCGGCTGTTCTATGAGATCATTCAGCAGGGCCGTGATGTGAAGGAAGCATTCGCGATGACCGTACCTATGAGCAGCGAGCTGTCTATGTACCGTTTGTATGAATGAAAACGATGAATGTAAAAAAGACGGATAGACTATAGAAAATGCTATTTTGTCATCTCCTAGCTGTTCCGCAGGAAAGTCCTTGGAGATCTGCCGTACAACCGTAATACATAAGAAAGTCGCCGTGATGAGGCGACTTTTGTTTTTCGCGAATAATTTTTTTCTAATGCTAAGGGCTAAAGCTTTCGTCCATCCCTAATTCAAATGATACAAGGGTAGACAGCAAGAGCGAAATCATATATTTTATTACTTATTAAAAGTATTTTAATAATAGGCAAGGGAGTCGGCGCACCATTCATGAGTCCAATCAGCAATAATACGACGCAGATCAAGAAAATGAATCAAGAGTTAGTCCGGCAGGCTCTCCGAGCCATGAGGCAGGGGACCAAGTCCATGGTGGCACAAGCAACAGGTCTGAGCGTTGCCACTTGCGGCAGCATTTTAAATGAGCTGCTCGGCAACGGCGAGCTGTTGGAGCTGGGGATGGAGGAGCCAAGCGGCGGCCGCCCGGCCAGATTGTACAAGTATAATGAGCATTTTTCTTATGTTGCCTGCATTCTGATCAAAGCTGGAGTAAAGACCCATTCGTTAACCTATAAGGTAGCTAACCTCGCGGGAGAGACCATCGAGGAAGGATACCAGGAGCATGCTCGGGTTGACCTTGCTGCGGTTCATAGGCTGGTTGACCAGATCATCGGTCAATTCCCGCAAATCCGTGCGGTTGGCCTTGGCGTACCGGGAGCTGTTCATCAGGGAGTCATGAATACTAGCGATATCCGGGAGCTGGTTAACGTTCCGCTGGAGGCTTCCATTCGTGAAAAGCATGGGGTGGAAGTCATTATCGAGAACGACATGAATCTCACCGTGTACGGCTTCTACCGGAAGCAGGGATATGAGGAAGAAACATCGGTTGCGGTTGCGACCTTTATCGAAGGCAGCCTTCCAGGGGCAGGTCTGATGGTGAATGGACATATCCACAGAGGGAGCACTCGGTTTGCGGGAGAAATTGCCTTTTTGCCGCTGGGCATGTCCCAAGAAGAGCAGTTTCGGCAGCTGCATGACCGGTCGACGTTTCATGCACTGGCTGGCCGTATGGTATCTAGCTTGATTGCGGTTATGAATCCGGAGACGATCGCTCTTACGGGGAGCTTGGTCGGACACGCCGATGTGGAGCTTATTCGTCAGGAATGCCTGAAATCGATTCCGGAGATGCATATGCCGCAGCTGACCCTGCTCGAGCATCCGGAGGAGGATTATATGTACGGGCTGATCACAATGACCCTCGAAAGCCTGGCCTATTCGCTTCAGCTGGTGGAGAAACGATTGTAGGCAATTAACCGCTGATATCCCGGGTTCTTCGGCCATATTCGCCGGACGCTAACCATTTCGGAACAAATACATGATATGAGAGAGGATTGGGAGTACCACATGAAAACAGAAAAGCAAAAAATGCTCGATGGAGAGCTATACAAGGCTTGGGACCCTGAATTGGTGCGTGAGCAGGCCTATGCCAGACGGATGACGCGCATGTATAACCAAACCACCGAAGCCGACGAGGAACTGCGGGTGCGGATTCTTAAAGAGCTGCTGGGATCGACCGGGAATAACCTGAAGATGG
This sequence comes from Paenibacillus sp. FSL M8-0142, assembly GCF_038597315.1. Classification (NCBI taxonomy): domain Bacteria; kingdom Bacillati; phylum Bacillota; class Bacilli; order Caryophanales; family Paenibacillaceae; genus Paenibacillus; species Paenibacillus sp. FSL M8-0142. Next base: position 5,451,758 of record NZ_CP152008.1, on the reverse strand, counting down.
AGCCGAACATCCGATTCGATTATGGCTACAACATTCATGTCGGTGAAAATTTCTTCGCCAACTTTGACTGCACTATTCTGGATGTATGCGAGGTACGGATTGGCGATAACTGTATGTTCGGACCTGGCGTTCACATCTACACGGCTACGCATCCGGTGGATCCGTATGAACGGATCAAGGGACCGGAATACGGGAAGCCGGTTATGATCGGCAACAATGTATGGGTTGGCGGACGCGCCGTCATTAATCCGGGTGTTACGATTGGCAATAATGTGGTTATCGCCTCAGGAGCCGTGGTGACCAAAGATGTTCCGGACAACATGATTGTCGGCGGCAATCCTGCGAAGGTGATTAAAGAAATTCACATTTAAAAAGATGTCGCTGCCTAGCATTGTATAAGGAACATTTCGCTTTCGACGGATCTCCTGGATGAAATAAAGAAGCGATATTATTGGCGATATCGTTTCTTTTTATATACTTGAGGTACTAATATAGAATCAGCAGCCGATCAGATTTGATCAGATTTGCCTCTATGTTGACGCTTCTCGGTGAATAAGTGGGGAGGGATGATGTTGCCTGTGAAAAAGAAGCTTGGTTTCGTCCTATTGATGATCTTTTCGCTGTTTATGATCCATCCGGCTGAGGCATCCGTAGATCCCGTTGAGGAAATTAGGGAACTGGTAAACCCTGAGTTTATGACTTACACATCAGGCTCTTTACGTCCGGTTAAGGATGATTATGGGATCACCGACACGGAGGATGTACAGCTTGGTGAAGGGCAGCCTTACTACATCGTCTCATCCGAATTTCTGAAGTCTTCGAGTGCAGACGGGGAGCACACAAGCGATGATATTTTTGAACACGGCGGGTTTTTATTTGTTATGGAGGAGAACGGCAAACCGGTAGGGAACGTAGACGTCATCAAAGAAAATGGGACTTGGAGCATCTTCAAGCTCTCGAGTGGAATCAGCCCGGTTCAGGCAATTGTCGATACCCGTCAACAATTAGCAGCCGTACCGGATACCAAGCTGATCTACGATCAAGCCTTTGGTCTGTTGGGGATGAGTCAAAATGAGAAATATATACAAACAGCAGGTGAACATCAGCTGAGCAATACACAGGAAATCGACATCCAATCGCTTGGGAATCAACTGATTCGGCAATATCAAGAAAGTCGGAAGCTCCCTCCTGGTTCAGCGGGGGGAAGACTGTTTCCATCTGATTCTACGAATGCGCATGGGAAATATTATACTGTGGGAGCTGTTATTTTTGCCGGATTCGCCATCATCGGAGCCGCAGTCATGCTGTTTAGGAAAAGAAGATCCAAGCTTTAAATAGGAGCAATGGATTGGTGTTACTGAACAATATCATTGAAAAAGCTTCGTATGTCCTCCAGCTCCTGAGTTTTCAGCACCACTTCCTTATCGTTCGTTACCATGATCGCAGGAAATCGGTTGAGGCCGATTTTGTCGGCGATGTCTCGGTTTGTCGGGGTCTCGAGATCATATACCTGAATGCCTTGAATCACTTTCAAGAGAACATCGCTGGAGTTCATGAATTCAAGAAGCTGCATGTCGAGACCCGAGTAAGTTTCATAGAATAAATGGATTTTATATTGATCTTTCGAATCGGATGATAGAAAATCTAGCACATCCTGCTTGCTGGTTCCCGAGCAGCCAAGGGCCATAACCAACAACAGCATCGCGAAAATCTTACCAAATACATTAACGAAATACCGTTTGCTCCTCATGTATTCACCTCACTAACATAATTTCCTATCCCTTTGGCACTTCTTCCTTACAGGCCGAGACGATGCCGTACCGTTCCAGCGCCTTCGTGGATGACTCCAGCATCCGCCGCCGTAAATAGGCACCCTCCCGGATGCGCACCCGCCGGCCGAGAAAGCGAAGCTTGGATAGCAGATACTCCTGCTCGTCACCGGGCACCAAGAGCCGGACGCTGTAGGTATCCTGCCCTTCGTCATACGTTACTTCCTTATCGAAGCAGGAGAGAGCGTACAGAATTCGGGACAGCTCCCCGTTATACCGGGGGACGACGTCAATGACGGCTTCCGTCCGCCTTGCATCGAGCAGTTGCGGAATCCTCTCCAGGATGCGGTCCGCATCGGATTCGGCGATCGGTTCCTCGGACACCGACAGGATGCTGTACAGCCGGGTGCGGAGCAGTGAGCGGTTCTTCCGGTGATACCAGAGCAGGTACCACTCCTGCTTGACCATGGAGAACTCCAGCTTATAAGGCAGCCCAGGCTGGTCCTTATGGGTACGCCCGCCCTTGATCGCGTAGGAGATGTTGATCGCGCGCTTGCGCATGATCGCTCGGCGCAATGGCCGCAGCAGCGGGTGGACGACCGGTTTGCCAGCGGCCTTCGCTTTTTCCAGCAGATGCTCCGGGGTTTCCATTCCCGCATCGGGTTCCAGGATCGCCCGCAGCTTCTCCAGCGTGGCAGGGGAGAAGGCATCCGCTGCAGCCGGATGGTCCAGCATCGTTTTCAGCCAGCTGCGCTCCTGCGAGGTCACCATGAACGTGCCCGAGTCCTCGAGACGGGATAGGATCTGGTAGTTAAAAATTTTTTCAAACGGATTCATAGGCAGCCTGGATCTCCTTCCATTCGTCGATCATTTCCTGGCGGAGCGTCAGCGGCTCCAGAATTTCGCAGGCAGAGCCGAAGCTCCGCAGCCAAGGCTTGATCTCGGTTGTGCCGTTCACGGTAATTTCGTATATGAAGGAGACCTCGTCTTCTTCGATGATCTCTCCCCATTGTCCTTGCAGCAGTACGCGTTCCTTCACGAAGCTCGGCCCGGAGACCCCGGGGTGGAAAAATCGGGCCCGAACCGTCACCGGACGGCCGGTATCGATCAGCCAGCTGTGCCGGATACGCTCCTCCAGCTCCTGCATTTTCGCCTCGAACCATGCCTCGTCAACCGCCGCGTCTTCCTCAATTTGAGTCATGCCCTCCATTCGATATTTGCGAATGCCTTCCCGGCCATTAGCGAGCAGATACCATCTGCCGTACTGGTGGTCGTAGACGACCTTCAACGGAAGCACCTTTTCCCATCTGCCCTTGGATTCCCGCTCGAACAGCGGGTTTGTATTTTTAGACGCATAGCTGAGCTCCGTTTTCGGCGAAAAGTACAGAAAGCGTACCTTGTGCCGATTACGGATGGCCTTAAGGAGGGTGAACAGATGCGCTTCGTCTAAGATGCGGGAATGATAGTGATACTTGTATAAAAAGGTTTCGGTAAACGGCATGGCTTCGCTTCGCTGAAGCTGCTTTTTAAGCCCGTCGCGGAGCAGGTATCCCGGCACGGATGGCACCTGCGTATTTGCCATGATATCAACGAAGTCATAGAGGTCCAGGAGCTCCTCTTCGGACAGCTCATGGACCAGCTCGCCGCGGATCCGGTACCGGTAAGGCCGGGGACCGGGCTCCCTGCAAATGACGCCGACCTCCTCGAGATATTTCAGATCGGAGCGGACGGTTTTTTCATCCGGGTAGGGAACGCCGTCCGGGGTTCCGCCGCAGCAGGCGTCCAGCAGCTCCGAGACCGTTAAGGTCTCATCACGCATGGCGCTGAGGAGCAAAGAAATCCGGAGTCCCTCGGATTCCTTGACCGACTTGGCGCGGAACAGGAACAGCAGTACCGGATCGGCCGACTCATAGTAGCTGAACCGGAGGGCATCAGCCAGCTCGGCGCCCTGCTCCATGGGCAGCTGCTGGTGCACGGTGCTGACGATGTCCTTCAGCTTCCGGATGGTTTTATCAAAGGTATGTACGGAAATGCCGAGCCGGTCGGCGAACTGCTGCCGGCTGTAGGCGCCGCTCGTCAGTGCAAGCATGCGCAGAAACTGGATCTCCTTGTCAAAGCTTTCCTTGGCCATGGTCAACCTCCGTTCGTTAAGCAGGCTATCTCTCTATTGTATCAGGGGTTGAAAAGCGGTGAAACGGAAAACTTTAACCCGGATTTGCCGCTTCGTAAAACTTTTGCCATGTTCAATACCCCCGGAATGCGCGAAGATAGAGGCAACAAAGATAACCGAGTCCCTAAAAAGGACTTGTGGAGCGTGAACGAGCCGGACAGTGGCGAGCAAGTCCCCAAAAGGGACTTGTGGAGCGCAAACGAGCGCGCCAGGAGCAAACAAGTCCCGAAAAGGGACTTGCGGAGCGCGAACGAGCGCTGCCGGAGCAAACAAGTCCCAAAGAGGGACTTGTGTAGCGCGAACGAGCCCGGCCGAGGCAAACAAGTCCCGTAAAGGGACTTGCGGAGCGCAAACGAGACGGGCAGTGGCGAGCAAGTCCCTAAAAAGGACTTGTGGAGCGTGAACGAGCCGGGCAGTGGCGAGCAAGTCCTCAAAAGGGACTTGTGGAGCGTGAACGAGACGGGCAGTGGCGAGCAAGTCCCTAAAAGGGGCCTTCGGAGCGCGAGCGAGCGCTGCCAGCGCACGAGTGAGTTGTACTACGTGAGTTAGCTCTCAAAAACCTGCTTCAACGGAGCAGGCGGAATCAGGTCGGAAAAGCGCTAGCGTTCTCCTTTGTCCTCTAATTTTAACAACTGTGAAGATCATTCCAAAAATTAGAGGACAACAGAGATTGGAGACATGATCCGCATGCGGAGTGCTGATAGGCGACGAACAAAGGATTGATCCGCATGCGGGGTGCTGACAGACACCAATTTTGGTTTTCGGCCCCACGTTTAGTGGACGATGACGCTTCCGGCATCCGAAGTGATGCGACCGCACCAATAGACCCCCAAAGGAGGAATTCAACATGTCGCAGATCAAGCAAACGATCCTCGAAGAACTGAAGCGCATTGAACGGGAGGAGGGCGTCCGGATTCTATATGCGTGCGAGTCGGGCAGCCGGGCGTGGGGCTTTCCTTCCCGGGACAGCGATTATGACGTGCGTTTTCTATATATCCGGCCGGTTGAGTGGTACTTATCCATATTCGACAAGCGGGACGTGATTGAACGACCGATCAGCGATAGGCTGGACATCAACGGGTGGGATTTGAAAAAAGCGCTCCGTCTCTTCCGCAAATCAAACCCGCCGCTGCTCGAATGGCTGCAGTCGCCAATCCGGTATTTGGAATGCTACTCGGCCGCTTCGCGAATCCGGGAGCACGCGTCGCAGATGTTTTCGCCTAGAGCGTGCATGCATCATTACTTGCATATGGCCAGAGGGAACTACCGGACCTACCTCCAAGGCGATACCGTCAAGATCAAAAAATATTTCTACGTGCTTCGTCCGATCCTGGCTTGCGAGTGGATCGAGAAGCATGGCGCGATGCCGCCTATGGAGTTCCAGCGGTTGGCGGATGCATTGATTCCCGAAGGGAGCGGGCTGAAGACGGCCGTTCAGGAGCTGCTCGCCCGCAAAATCGCCGGGGATGAAATGAAAGATGAGCCTAAAATCGCCGTGATCAATGAATATATTGAGACCAAATTAGCCGAATACGAGCGGATCGCGAAGGACATGCGGACGGCCGAAAGGGACGAAGTCGGCATCGATGCGAAGCTTGACGATCTGTTCCGGTCGGTAGTATATGAAGGATGGGAGAAGGATGAGTGCGATGGTCATTTTGTTTAATCAAGCGAAACGGATGCCTTGGGAGGGGAGGACCTCTATATACGATCATATTCGGCAGCAGGGCGGCACGGTGGACGGCTCCCTGCCGGATGATGAGGAATTCTGGGCGGGAAGCCGAATGCGTTGGGTGGCCGGAGGATTGGATGGCGCGCTTGGGCACCATGCGGCACCAGCCGGCGCTTCGGAGGATGTCCGGGAGCTGATCCGCCTGCTGGTAAAGCTGACGAGAAAGCCTGGGGCGTTGAAGCGTAAGGCCGTATACGAACAGCTGATGAAGCTGGATATCGGCGGCAGCATCGATGCCGTGCTGGAGGAGATTCGGCAAGCTCCCGGCATCGAGCCGGAGCCGCTGTTTTACGAAGCTAAATGGTTTGCGGAATGCGGGGCACACCGCAATGTCGTCAAATTCGGCATGGCCGTGCTCGGGTTGTTCCGAAACGAAGCGGCGAAGGACCTGCTCCTGACGCTGGGAAGGCATGAAGAATTTACACTGTATGCCGCCGTAGCGATCACGAACGGGATGGAAAACAGCAATGACGTGTTGTTTGAATTGGCCCAGACGGTCCATGGCTGGGGAAAAATCCATACAGTCGAACGGCTGCAGCCCGATACACCGGAAATTCGGGCGTGGCTGCTTCGTTACGGCTGCCCAAACAGCATCATGGATGAATACCTGGCTTGCATTTGCGCACGGAACGGCGAGCTTCATGAAGCGCTCTCGGCAAGCCGCGTCGATGACGAGCTGTTTGAAGGCGCGACTGATATCATTCAGGCGCTGCTCCATGGCGGACCCGCCGAGGATATCGACGATTACGAGTTCGCCCCGCAGGTTGTAACGGACTACGTGCGGCTCGCGGAGGAGCAGGGGCGGACGGCGAAGCATCTGACGGTCATTCTGAAGCTCCGTGAATATCTGGACGCTTCGGATGAAGGCTGGGTGCAGCGGTTAACCGCGGGATGGACCGAGGAGCGGAGACAAGCCGCTGCCGGCACTTGCGAACGCATCCTATCGAAGCCGATGTGGCAAGAAGTCGTCATGGGAGCGGTCAAGAGCGGAAGTCCCACGGAGCAATGGTACGGGGTGTCCGCTGCCCGCAGGCTGGGCGTTGATATCTGGCAGGAGCTATTTGCTCAGCTTACGGTGAACCCGCTGCTAGATTCGCACTATTTGGAGCTGATGAAATCCAACGATTCCATGCGAATCCGGGAGCTTGTCGACTTCGCCGGGCAGCGGCTGCCGCTCGCGGAGATTGCCTCGGGCCCGGGCGAGGAGATGGGGTTCGGCGAGGAATTTGCGGCACACCGGTGCCTTAGCAGCATCCTTCAGAACCTGGACCGTCATGAAGGGATCGGCCTTGAGCTGATCGCAGCCGGCCTAAACAGCCCGGTGGTGAATAACCGGCATATGGCGCTTACCGCGCTGGAGGCATGGACGGTAGCTTCTTGGAAAGCACGGCTGTCCGAAGTGCTGGTTCAGGTGTTGGCGGTTGACCCGGATGAATCGGTCCGGGAACGCATTCGCTCCCTTTTGGAGGAGATTGGAATTTCAAACAAACAGGCAACGCAGGGAGAAGCATAAGTAAGTTGTTTATGGGAGCTCTTAAGGTGGGGTCATGAAAAGAACGCTTGAGGCTGGCTCCAAGAAAAACGCCTTGGAAGAACTCCTAAGGAACCTCCCAAGGAACTCCCAAGGAACTCCCAAGGAAAAAACTCCTAAGGAGGACTCTTGAGAATGAGGAGAACTTTTGAAGAGAACTCCTCAAGATCACTCTTAAGGAGTCAGCTCCTAAGAAACGCGTAGAGAAATACGCCTAACGAGCACTCATACGTGTAACCTTTAGGGGAAGCATTAGAACAGAAGGCAATCATTTTTTAAAATACTGGAGTGAACGGAAAATGGGATATCAAAACATCGACGGTGTACGGGTGTGGGGAAAGCCGGATGAAAGCGCGGTGGCCCAAGCGCGCAGATGCGCCGAAACCGGCAATGTCATCCGGACCTTGCTCATGGCCGACCATCATAAAGGGTACAGTCAGCCGATCGGAGGCGTCGTTGTATACGACGGCCAGATCTCACCCTCGGGCGTAGGCTACGATATTGCCTGCGGGAACAAGGCGGTACGGACGAACCTGCATGCGAAGGACATCAAGCCGATGCTGGGACGCATAATGGACGACATCGCGCGCAGCATTTCCTTCGGGATCGGGCGCGTCAACAACACGCGGGTCGATCATGAGCTGTTTGATGATCCGGACTGGGACGTGTACCGCTCGATCGGGAAGAAGGAGCACGACAAGCTGCTGGCGCTGGCCCGGAGCCAGCTTGGCACGGTCGGCAGCGGCAACCATTTCGTCGATCTGTTTGAGGAGCAGGAGACGGGACGGCTGTGGGTCGCCAATCACTTCGGCAGCCGGGGCTTTGGACATAAAACGGCGAGCGGCTTCCTCAATCTGAGTGCCGGACGCGATTTTCTGGCAAATGCCCCGGGGGAATCGATGGACCAACCGCCGGTGCTGTTCGACCTGGACAGCGAGCTTGGCGATATGTATTATCGGGCGATGAAGCTTGCGGGCCGTTACGCCTATGCCGGACGGGATTACGTCATCGGGCAGGTGCTGTCGATGCTCGGGGCCGAAGCCGACTTCGAGGTGCATAATCATCACAATTATGCTTGGAAGGAGACGCATGACGGGAGAGAAGCCATTGTCGTGCGGAAGGGAGCCACGCCGTCGGCACCGGGGCAGACCGGGTTTATCGGCGGCAGCATGGGTGATATATCCGTGATCGTTCGGGGCAAGGATTCGGAGGAAAACCGGGACGCTTGCTACAGCACCGTACATGGGGCAGGACGCATCATGAGCCGGACGCAGGCGGCCGGCCGAATGAACTGGAAGACCCGGACCCGCAGCGGCGGACAAATCTCGACAGCACAGATGCTGGCGGCAGTTAAGGAATTTGGCGTGGAGCTGCGCGGCGCCGGTACGGACGAAAGCCCGTTTGTGTACCGCAAGCTCCAGGACGTTCTGGATGCGCACGCCGGGACGATTGAGGTACTGCATGTGCTGAAGCCGATCGGCGTCTGCATGGCGGGTGCAGATGAATTCGATCCGTACAAGGATTAACGCGTATACTGGTATCATCGGACTTACATGGATTACATTGGATTACGTTGCTTTGCATTGCATTGTGCCGTATTGCATTGTGCCGTATTGCATTGTGCCGTATTGCATGTACCGTACTGCATGTATCCGTATTATGTATCGTATTGCATGTATCGTACTACATGTATCGCATTGTATTATATCGCATTGCATTTTATTTTATTGTATTGCATTGAAATGAATAAATATGAAATGAATGAATTGAACAGCATTGAATTGCGGCCGTTTCCTGGAATATCACCATGGAAACGGCCGTTATTATTTCACGGATTATCATAGGACGAATGAAGTCCTGAGTCGTTCATTGGAACACATGATTGAACATCTAATGCCAGACTTTTCGTGGTCATCAACGCAATGAAGCCTTACCCGTTCTTAACCCCCTCCAAGAACAAAAACAGCGGAATCCGCCGCCGGCGTTCATACGTCTCCTCGGTTAGGAAATGCTCGCGAACCGGCTTTGATTCGCGAAGGGACGCCACGCGAAAGCCTGCTTCCGTAAGTGCCATAAAATAATCCTCCACCGTGCGATGATATTTATGGACCGTTCCCCCAAGCCACTGCTGCTCCCGGTACCCCTCGATGAAGTAGTTGTCCACGACCCAATTCGTCCTTATCCCGGACGGCTGAAGGGTAGAGGTAATGACCGGATGCTCAATGGAGAAGATGAATTTTCCGCCGGGCTTAAGGGTCTGATGAATGCCTCGAAAGACGCTCTCGATATCTTGTAGATAATGAATGGCGAGCCTGGAGATTACCACATCATAGGTATCACGCGGATACGCATAATCCTCCATCCTCATGTGCTGAACGGTCCCGTTGTTGAAACCGGTTAGATTGCTCTCCGAGGCCTCCGCCATTTTGCGGGAACCCTCGATTCCCACGTAGGCTGCACAACCTTTTTTCAACAATTCCACGCCAAATCCGGCATCCCCGCACCCCAGATCCAGTATATGACGATCCGAAATATCCCCCAGCAGCTCCATAATGACGGGCTTCTCTAAGGTATCGTTAGCGTTCTCCTGCCATTGACGGCGCTGCATATACTTCTCGAAGTTCGCGTCGTTGTCATAAAAATCAGTTCCGTGATTGCGCATTAGGTCCCTCCCTCGGATAATGTCCCAAATCCTTCCATCGTGTACTTTAACACATAAGCGGAGCCGGAAGCTATGGGAAGGAACAGAGAAAGGCACAATCATGGCGCCAATTCACCGTGCCGTGCTGCAAGGAAGCCTCAAGGTAGAGGGAAAATGAAATGACGGCCGGTAGATGAAGACGCACCAACAGCCGGCCTTTTTCATATGGTACAGGAGCGGATCTTATGATGAAGGGAGTTATTCTTTGATGTACGGAAACTACTACCATGCTCCAGGACCCATGACCAGGCAGAGAGTTTCAATGCAGCAAGCCCAAGAAATTGCACTGGCCCGCGTTCCGGGTCAAATTGTGCATGTCGATATGGAGCTGGAGCACGGCGTGTTGGTATATGAAATATTTATCCTGACATCCGGGAACCGGCTGTTCGAAGTCGAGGTCCTCGCGAAATCGGGGAGAATCTTGAAGATTGAGGAAGAAGACGACGAAGATTAAGGCGGGTCGGGTTATAGAAACAACGAACCGAGTGAGACGTGGGGAAGCCATCGTTTCGCTCGGTTTTTTATCCTGGAGATGCAAAGGCATAACCCGCCTGTCATGTTCATGACATATAGCAGGACAGCAAAATTCCGGATCCATATCCCGAAGCTTGCAGCATACATTCGATATCAAGATTAGGTGAAGCTCGAACCTCGAAGCGATATATGTAAAAAAGGTTTAGAGGCGTTTATTCCCTATATTTTGCATCAAGTTGGCCTCTATAATGGAGTTGAACATGCATAGCGGCTTGTATCCCTAAGGATATGGATTCTCATAACATGGGATAAACGCATCAAGGGGGCTGCTCGTGTACAGGTTCGCTGAAACAAGAGAGAGATATCAAACTAAAGGAGATATGAAACATGGCTAAAACGAAACGGGGCCGAGCCCTGTGGAACACGCCTTCCCGGGGCCGCGGCACATGTCCGGTATGCAGCACGAAGCGCATCAAGCTGCTCTATACCGCGAACAAATCGGACGGCACGGCGCTCAAGGTATGCAAGCGATGCCAGAACGCCGACCCGGCCAGGGTGGACGCTGCCGTAATCTAGAGGGGTTCGGTGCAAGGCGCCGGATGGTGGGAGTGAGCCGCCTTTCTAATAAGAGGCATCCATCAAAAAGTCCATTCCTTATTCAAGGGGATGGTCTTTTCATTTTGACAGGATAACGCTGCCGATGGTGTAGACCTCCAGCAGACCAATGGTAAGCCAGCTGAGGTGTACGTACGTTGTGCCCATGCTGGTTTACTTTTCCGCGCCATTCGTTTAATATTTGATTAGATGAACATTAAATTAGATGGTGATTAAATGGACCGATTGGAGGGACCCGGACAATGCAACTGGATAAAGTGGTCAACTATCACAAAGCACTTGCGGATCCAACGCGGATTAAAATCCTCATCCTGCTCGCCGAAGGGGAATTGAACGGGCAGGTCCTTGCGGAGAAGATCGGCGTTACGCCGGCAACGATTACGCATCATGCCGCCAAGCTGCGGGAAGCGAGCCTCATTAAAGAGCGCCGGGACAAGAACACGATTTATTTTTCGCTCAATCATTATTTCATTAAGAACAGCGCGTCGGCAACGGAGAATTTAATCTACCAGCGCCTGAACCCGGAGCGCACAGCCGAGCGCATCCCGGATGCGGATCAGCAGCTGCGGGAATCGGTGATCAAGAACTTCTTTACACAAGACGGGAAGCTGAAGAGCATTCCGGCACAGCTGAAGAAGAAGCTCATCGTGCTGACGCATATCGTATCCATGCTGGAAAATGGACGAAAGTACAGCGAGAAGGAGATCAACGAGTTCATCGCCGGATTCCATGAGGACTTTGCGACGATTCGCCGGGAATTCATCATGCATCACTTCATGTACCGGGACAATGGCGTGTACGAGCTGAACCCGCAGGAGATGTGGGCACGGTGGGAGGATTTAAAGTAAAAGCAGCGGCACAGCCTGCACCTTAGCATTCCATTCCATGCATGGAATCCGTTTTGATATAGAACATGAACGAGCGGATGGCAAGCCCTCGGACCTTTTTAGAATGCTGGTCCAAGGGCTTGCTTTCCTTATGTCCGGCCCGCATTCGCAGACGCTCCCGATACCGAACCGTAGCCAACCGACCCGGCAGCGGTTACAATAAGAAAATACAAGGATAGAAATTCCAAGTGAGGTGAAAGGATGGACGTTTACCGCTGCATGAACCATCCGGAAGCGCCGGCCATCGGTCAATGCAGGCGCTGCGGGAAACCGATCTGCAAGGACTGCTATAACCTGGACAACGGCTGCTGCCGCTACCGCTGCGGCGAGATCGGCTATGCTCCGCATACGCCGCCCCGGCCCAAGAGCGCGTTTTGGAGCGTCATTGTGTCCCTGCTTGCCATTCTCGGCGGATTGGCGGTGCTGCTGCTTGCGATTTGCGGCGCCATGCTGTTTTCCTATTAGGCAATGAATCTTATGCGTTAAGTTTGTAAATCAAGGAGTGGGCAGATGGAATTTCCCGTTTATATATACCTAGGTTCCTGGCGGATTCATCCGCATGTGCTGTTTGAAGCACTGGCCTACTTTATCGGCTTTCGAGTCTATTTGTGGACCCGGCGGCCCAGCGGCATGTCCAAGCTGATGAGCCTGCAAATTTTGGCAGGGACGATCGCGGGCGCGGCCATAGGGTCCAAGCTGCTGTTTTGGCTGGAGGATCCGGCCGCCACGTGGGAGCAGCTGAGCCAGTTCCATTTGCTGTGGGGCGGGAAAACGATTGTTGGGGGTCTCCTAGGGGGCCTAATCGGGGTGGAGCTGACGAAACGCTGGGTGGGCTGGAAGCATTCTACCGGCGATGATTTCGTATACCCGCTTATCCTGGGCATGGGGCTGGGACGGATCGGCTGCTTTCTGACCGGTCTGGACGACCATACGTACGGCACGGCGACGTCCTGGGTGACGGGCGTGGATTTCGGCGATGGAGTCCTTCGCCATCCGACTCAGCTGTATGAGATTGTTTTTCTGATCGTCCTGGCACTGCTGCTTATCCCGCTGTACCGTCAGAGCCGCAGCCAATCCCCCGGTGAAGGTTATGTATCGGGCCGGATGTTCCAATGGTTCATGGCCGGGTACCTGCTGTTCCGTTTAGGGGTCGAATGGATCAAGCCGACGCCTCACCCCTACCTGGGGCTGAACAATATCCAGCTGGCCTGCATTGCCGGCCTGATCTACTACGCCTGGCTCATCGGCGGCAAGAGCAAGCTTCGCCGATCGATCCCGGAGTCCCATCTTCCAAGCTGATCAAGATAAAGGAGCGTTACATTATGCCGAACCGGCCTTATCTGTATCATGAACTGACGAATAGCATTTGCACGACCTGTTACCGTAAAGTCGAAGCCAAAATCATTGAGGAGAACGGCAAGATCTATATGGTCAAGCGCTGCCTTGTTCACGGCCCGGAGAAAGTGCTGATCTCAACGGAGGTCGATTACTATCACCAGACCCGGAAGTTTATTAAGCCCTCCGAAATGCCGCTTAAGTGGAACACGCCGATACGTTACGGCTGTCCCTACGACTGCGGTCTATGCCCCGATCATGAGCAGCACAGCTGCTTGACCCTCCTCGAGATTACGGACCACTGCAATCTGCAGTGTCCGATCTGCTTCGCGGAATCATCGCCGCACCGTACCTCTTACCGGTCGCTTGAACAGATCGAGTTCATGCTCGACCGGATCGTCGAGAACGAAGGCGAGCCGGATATCGTGCAGATCAGCGGCGGGGAACCGACGACGCACCCGAATTTCTTCGAAATCCTGGATATGTGCAAGAGCCGTCCTATCAAACACATCATGGTGAACACCAACGGCATCCGTATTGCTCAAGATGCCGATTTTGCCCGGCGGTTGTCGGAATATATGCCCGGATTCGAGATCTATTTGCAGTTCGACAGCTTTGAAGCCCATGTATTGAAGGAGCTGAGAGGGGCCGATCTGAGACGTATCCGCCAGCAGGCCATCGATCGCTTAAACGAATTTAATATCTCCACTACGCTCGTGGTTACGCTGAAGAAAGGGCTCAATGACGGCGAGATCGGCGACATTATCCAGTATGGGATGAAGCAGCGGGCGGTGCGAGGCGTGACGATTCAGCCGATTCAGGCGGCAGGTCGTCTGGAAGGCTATGACCCGTCGACGGATCGGCTTACGGTTAGCGAAGTGCGCAGGATGATCATCGATCAGTCCGGAGTGTTCCAGGAGGCCGACATTCTGCCGGTGCCTTGCCACCCGGATTGCCTGGCGATGGGCTATGCGCTCAAGCTGGGCGGGGAGGTGCTGCCTCTGACAGGCATGATCGATCCGAACATTCTGCTTGAGGGCGACAGCAATACGATCGTATTTGAGCAGGATCCGGTCATTCGCGGCAAAATGTTCGAGCTGCTCTCTACCGGACATTCCCCGCAGTCCTCGGCGCTGTCCTTGAAGAGCCTGCTTTGCTGCCTTCCTTTGGCGGCTGTGCCGGAGCAAATTACCTATGATAATGTGTTCCGCGTCATTATCATGCAGTTCCTCGATGCCCATAACTTCGATGTCCGCTCGGTCAAAAAATCATGCGTTCACATCGTCCATCCTGACGGGCGGATGATCCCGTTCGATACCTACAATCTGTTCTATCGGGACGATAAGGAAGAGCTGCTGAAGGAACGCAAAGAAGAGCTGGTCACCGCCTGGGACAGGGGGTAAACAGCATGGGAAGTGATAGCGAGAAGCTAACATCCAGCCCTCTGTATCAATTGGACCGCAATATGAGCATCGGCGGCCCGCTCTCGGACCGCCTGCAGTGGCATTCCCCGCTGGTGGCCCCGTTTCTCGTAGCCGGATTCGGCTGGTTTCAGGCCGAGCGCCTGTACCGGAGATTGCCGGCGGTGCCGGACGTACCGGTCCGCCCGGAAGTGGATGCTTTGTCGAACTGCACCTCGGGCGGCCAGATCCGGTTCCGAACCGATTCGCGCACCGTATCGGTTCGCGTCCGCTTAACGTCAGGCTCCGGTATGTATCATATGCCGCCGACCGGGGAGTGCGGCATGGATGCCTATATCGGAGGCCCCGGGCGCTGGATTCACGCGGGAACGGCAAGCTTCAAGCCCGGTCAGGAAGAATACGAGAGCAGCCTGTTCACCTGCGAGGACGCCGAGGAGCGCTCCTTCATGCTGAATATGCCGCTATATCAGGGCGTACGAGAGCTGTGGATCGGATTGGAACCAGGTGCGAAGGTGTGGGCACCGGAACCGTATGATTCAAGCAAAAAGGTGATCCTGTACGGCACTTCCATCACCCAGGGCGGGTGTGCGTCACGGCCCGGCATGTCCTATCCGAATATCCTTAGCAGGCATATCCATCTGGAGTTTATAAACCTTGGCTTTTCCGGCAACGGAAAAGGCGAGCCGGAGCTGGCAATGCTTGCCTCGCAGATTTCGGATCCGGCATGCTTCGTTATCGATTATGAAGCGAACTGCGGAGGAACCGAGGAGTACCGGCGTACCTTGCCGGGCTTCATCAAGACGTACCGGGAAGCCCATCCGGATGTGCCGATCATTCTCGTATCGCGGATTCCGCATGGAGCGGAGTCCTTCAAGCCGGAGATCCGGGAAGGGCGGCTCGCCAGGCTGAAATTCCAGTCGGAGCTTGTCGCGGAGCGGAATAAGGCCGGGGACCGGCATATTGTGTTCGTGGACGGGTCGGATCTGCTCGGCGACGATCCGGGCGAGGCGATGGTGGACGGCGTTCATCCGACGGATCTGGGCTTTCAGCGGATCGCAGACGGTCTGCTGCCGGTTATTCGGCAAGCGACAAGCCGGTAATACCAAGCATCCGGCTGGTAATGGCCGATTCGTTCAATCATTTACCCGCCGAATAGCGGCGGGAAACAAGACGGCACGGGAGTCATTCCTGCGCCGTTTTTATTTTGCTTAGCTCCACTACAAGAACTTCACTGTAGGCTCAATTGCAAGTTCTCGACCTCACATTCACTACCGCAAGTTCTCTACCGCAAGGCAAAAGATAAAAATCACGATTGTTTTCCTAATTATTATGATGTTATGATAACAACAAACTAACATAATGATGATAGAAAAAGGATGTGCTGTTCACATGGCAGGCAAAGTAACGATGCAGCAAATTGCCGATCATCTCGGCCTTTCGAAGTTCGCGGTTTCTAAAGCGCTTTCAGGAAAGCCCGGCGTTAGTCTGGAAACGCGGGAGCGAATTGTGAGCGTGGCGACGCAGCTCGGGTATTTCGCGAATAAAGCGCCAAAAAACGGAAGCCGGAAGAGCGAGGCGGCGGGCGGGCAGACGGCTGCGCGCGAAACCGTCATCGTGCTCGTCCCGAACGTCCGCTATCAGACCCGCGACTCGATGTATTGGGGGCGCATCATCGACGGAATAACGAGCGAGCTTGAGCGCAGAGATATGGGGATGGTGATCGTGACCGACCAGTTCAAGGACAGCTTCGCCAATCTCATCAATCCCGCCGGCGTCAAGGGCATCATCGGCGTGGGCTTCATCTCGTCGCAGCTGCTGCTTGAGATCCGCAGCCTCGGCATTCCGTTCGTGCTCATTGACCATGAAGACCCGCTGATCCCGTCGGATGCGCTGTTCATGAATAATGTGGAATGTATCCGCAGGACAGCCAGCTACCTGATCGGCTGCGGCCACCGGAAGCTGCAGTTCGTCGGCAACATCCACTTCTCGAGGAGCTTCGCGGACCGCTATCAGGGATATCGGGCCATTCTGGAAGAGCAGGGGATACCGCTCGGCCAGAACGAGGAGCTGCTTCGTCTTGAGGGCGAGAACCGATCCGAGTTGACCGAGGCGCTGGAAGGAATTTTGGGGAGGATGGATGAGCTGCCGACGGCCTTCGTATGCGCGAACGACTCCATTGCCATTTGCGTCATGACCGTACTCGGAAGAATGGATGTAGCGGTACCGGAGCAATGCTCGGTTACCGGCTTCGATAACATCGAGGATGCGGCGAGCTCGTCCCCGTCGTTAAGCACGATCCATGTGCATAAGGAGGCGCTCGGCCAGCGGGCGGTGGAGAGCTTGCTAAGACGCGTGGAGCAGCCGGACAGCCCGCTGGAGAAAATACTGCTGGCCGGGGACTTCGTCATCCGGAATTCAACAGCTTATGCAAGGAAGGTTGACTGATGTGACAGGCTTCCGCCGTATTGCGCAGCTATGGAGAGAGCGGCCGGCCGGCCGGCTGGACCGCAAGCTGTCTGTCGTATTTTTATTTCTGATCATGCTGCCGATGGGGCTCATCACGTATTTTGCGGCGGAGCGTTATACGGCTTCGATCGAAAAGAATACCGTGGCCTATGTCTCCCAGCTGTCGAGCAAGATGATGGGCAAGCTGGACGATTACGTGAATGACATGATGAAGATTTCCATTATCCCTTCGTATTTGAATGAAATTCAATCAGGGCTGGACATGTCGAACCGGTATTACGAAGAGGGAGGCCCGTCTAAGGCAGCGGACCGCCCGAACGAGAGCGAGGTCAAGCTGCAGATTACGCGGAAGGTCGAGCGCAGCATTTATTTTATGAACAATATCAAGGAAGGTACCAGCAACGTATATCTGTTCGATCTTTACGGCAACCCGTATTTCGTGGTCAAAAGCGGCGGCAGCCGCTCGAATCTGCAGCAGTATTACGAGGGCTGGAGAAAGCTCGCCACCGCGGCGAACGGCCGGCCCGTGCTGGTCAGCACGCAGGAGATTGCGGTTCCTGCCGGAAGCAAGCAGTATATGTTCACGGTCGTCCGCGACATCATCGACAAGTCATATCACTCCATCGGGACGATTGCGGTCGATGCAAACATCGGCGTGATCGAGAATATCGTGACCGACCTCGAGGATACGACCCGCGGAAAGACCTTTATTTTGGATGATAACGGAACCGTCATTTACGACAGCGAGAAAAAATACTTGGCGCGCAGCATGAACGAGCATGCGGCCCTGGCCCAGGTTACCGGAAGGGAGGGGAGCTTCCGCATGACGATTGAGGGCGAGCCTCAGCTCGTCGTGTACAAGAAATCCGAGAAGACGGGATGGCTGATCCTGATAACGGTACCGGAGCAGCCGCTGATGAAGGAGGCCTTCGATACCCGCCGGATCACCATTGCCGCCGCCGTAGGCGTCACCGGATTTGCGCTCATGATCTCGCTCGTCCTTATCTATGCGCTGATGCGGCCGCTGAGATCCATTGTCCAGCATATGAAGCAGGTGCAGACCGGCAACCTGGATGTCGTATTTCCGGTCCGCAGGCGGGATGAAGCGGGTTTGATCGGGATTTCCTTCAACCGCATGATGGCCCGGATCAAGCAGCTGATCGACGATATCTACGCGATGGAAGCGAGGAAGAAGGAAGCTCAGCTGGAGAGCCTGCAGCACCAGATCAACCCGCATTTTATTTACAATACGCTCGAGACGATCCGGATGACGGCCGTGCTTCATGATGATGCCGAGGTAGGAGAAATGGTTCAGCTGCTGGGACAGCAGCTGCGGTACAGCATTCACGCCGGCAGCGAAATCGTCGAAGCGAGGCAGGAGTGGGCACATATTAAAGCCTATATTGAGCTGCTGAATTACCGATATGGAGATCGTTTCGTGCTCTCGCTGCCGGAAGAGGAAGCCGTTCATTCCATCCGGGTCATGAAGCTGCTGTTCCAGCCCATCATTGAGAATGCCGTGAATCATGGCTTTGATGAAACGAAAGCCGTCCTGCATCTGACGATTACCCATGAACGCGAGGGGGATCATCATATCTTCTCCGTAGCGGATGACGGACTGGGCATGCCGCCGGCAGCGCTAGTGCGGCTGCGCCGAGCGTTGGAGGAGGAGCAGCCGCAGGCAGCGGAAGGGCGGGGAATCGGTCTGCGCAACGTTCATGAACGCTTACAGCTGCGATATGGCAGAGCTTACGGGCTTGCCGTTCAGAGCGAGGAGGGGCTCGGAACGACGGTCCGGATTACGATTCCAAGTGACGATACAGAGCAACATTTAAGAACAGGAGTTGGTTGAGGATGCTTACGATTGCTGTGGTGGATGACGAGGAGCGAATTCGGCTGGGGCTGGGCAAGCTGATTCGGGACGCGGGCGAGCCTTACCGTGTCGTCGGGACGTTCGCAAGCGGCCAGGAGCTGCTCGACCGAATGCATGAGCTGCAGCCGGACCTAGTCATTACCGATGTCAAAATGCCGCAGATGGACGGCCTACAGCTGATGGCACGCGTGCGGGAGCTCGCGAGCGGCGCGAAAATCGCCGTGCTGAGCGGCTACAACGATTTTGAGTACGCCCGGACGGCCATGCGCCAGGGCGCCGTGGAATATTTGCTGAAGCCGGTCAACATCAAGGAGCTGCATCAGCTGCTTGCGAACGTTCTTGAGATGGTGCAGAAGGAGCGAAGCGAACGAAGACTCGAGTCAGATGATCTGGTGAGCTTCCTGCTGGGTCCGGGTGAGAACAGGGTGCCGGAGCATCTCTTCGAAGAGGTGTGCGCAAGACTGGACCGCCAGCCTTTGTTCCGGGGTTATTATGCCATACTGCTGCTTCAGACTTCCTCGGAGGTGACGCCCGCCGGACTGGAGCATCTCACCGCCGAGTGGGGGGAGGAGCGCAGAATCGTGGGCTGCATCGACGGCCGAAGGGCCGTGATCCTGCCGGTGAGGCCCATCGAGCATGCCGGCATAGCCAGGGAACGCTCGGTGATGCTGCTGCAGCAGCTGCCTGCCGGAACCGCAGTCAAAGCGGGCATCAGCGGCGTGTTCTCCGGCAGCCAGTGGCTACCGCAGGCCTACGAGGAAGCGCTGCGCTCGTTGGAGCAGGCGTGGTACAGCCGAGAACGGCGGGTATGCGGAGCCCAGGGGGACGGGCAAGGGGCGCGGAGGCAGCCGGAGGAGCGCTACCGCCTGGTGCGGCTGCTGGACAAGCAGCTGTTTCCGGCTCTGCACGGGGGCGATTATGCCCGACTGCCGGATTTGGCCGGCGCCTGGCTGGATGAGGTTGCACCGTTGGCACCCGGGTGGGCGGAGCTTAAAGAAGCGTGCGCAGCGATTGCGGCCCATGGCTCGGAGGAGCTGGTGCACCGCGGGATTCCCAAGGATGAGGTTGAATGGCCCCATGATCCGGGGCGGTTCGAGGATTGGCGTGCATTTGCCGCAGCGCTGAAGGGCGCGGTAGAGAAGCTTGCAGGTCTGCTGGAGCAGGTAAAGACTGAGCACCGGGCCGTTGAAACGGTCAAAGCTTATATCCAGCAGCATTTTACCGAGGAGCTCGAGCTTCAGCATTTGGCCGATCTCGTTTACTTAACGCCGAGCTATTTAAGCAAGCTGTTCAAGACCGAGACGGGAGAGACGATTACGGACTATATCATCAGCGAGCGGATCGCGCTGGCGAAGCGGCTGCTGAAAGAGGATCGCGGCCTGAAGACGTATAAGGTCGGCGAACGGGTAGGGTACCCCGACCCGGCTTATTTTACGAAGGTGTTCAAGAAGATGACGGGAAAAACGCCGAAGGAATACCGGGACTTTGTTAGGTGATTGTTATCTAAAATGAGGACAATAAAACGAAACCGAATCTATTATTTTTCAGCATGCTGTCTTTTATAATTATGAAATCGGTACCACTTCAAGCAGAAAGCGAGGAAGGGAGCTTGTTCAATTTCAGTTATAAAACACAGCGCTATCTTATTCTGTTCGGGTTCCTCACCATTCCTGTTGTCCTGTCTCTGACCTTCTCGTATTATCCGGCGATTTCCCTGCTGTATTACAGCTTGACGGATTGGACCGGCCTCGGCTGGGATATGAATTTCATCGGACTGGATAATTATGTGGAAATATTTACGAAGCCTGAAGTGTTCAGCACATTGAAGAACAATCTGTACTATTTGGGCGGCGGTCTGGTGCAGGTCGTCTTTGCCCTGTATTTCGCGGTCATTCTGACCGGGAAGCTGAAGGGGAGAAACGGCTTTCGCGTAGCTCTGTTTCTGCCGTATGTTCTGCACAGCGTCGCGACGGTGATCATGTTCAAGAACGTGTACCACATGGAATACGGCTCGCTGAACACGCTCCTTGGCGCGCTCGGGCTGGATTCTTGGCAGCAGAGCTGGCTCGGCGACAAGCGGATCGTGAATTTCGCGCTGGCATTCATCTCCATGTGGAAATACATGGGGCTGAACATGGTGATCTTCATCGGTGCGCTCCAGTCCATCCCCGGCGATCTTTATGAGGCCGCTTCCATCGATGGCGCGTTGGGCTGGCAGAAGTTCCGCTATATTACGCTGCCAAGCATCCGCGGCGTACTGGAGCTGATGCTCATCCTGACCCTGACGGGCGCGCTTGAGGCATTCGATATTCCGTTTGTCATGATGCTGGGCGCAAACGATACGTCAACCTTTGTCATCCATACGGTGAATACGGCGTTTAAGTATCAAAACTTTGGTCTGGCTTCGGCCATGGCGGTCGTGCTGCTCATCATGGTGCTGCTGTTTATCGTCATTCAGCGGAAGCTGTTGTTTAGGGAGGGGAGAAGCGAATGAAGCGGGAACGATCCATCGCAATGACGATTTTTAATTATTTTACGCTGGCGGTTGCGCTGTTCGTTGTCTTCTTCCCGATCTACTCGATCGCGGTGGGAGCCTTCAAGACCCAGGTGGAGTATTATCAATCGGGTCTTGCGCTGCCGGACAATTTCTTCAACCTGGAAAACTTCAAGCGGGTGATCGACATTGGCGATCTGGGCCTCGGCTTCCGCAATATCCTGATCATTCTGGCCATTTCCGTGGCGGGAAACATCGTGCTCGGAACAATGGTTGCCTATGCGGTAGGACGCTTTGATTTCAAGCTGAAAAAGGCGATCATGGGCATGTACCTTGTAGCCCAGGTTATCCCGATGGTCACGACTCAGGTCGCAACGTTCAGCGTGATCCAAAGCCTGGGCGCCTACAATACGATGCTTGCGCCGATTCTGCTCTATTTGGGCGCGGACGTGCTCCAGATCGTCATTTATCTCCAATTCGTCAACAGCATTCCTAAAGATCTTGACGAGAGTGCCATGATCGAGGGAGCATCCCTGTTCAAAATCTATCGCTCCATCATCTTCCCGCTGCTTGCGCCGGCTACGGCAACGCTGATCATTCTGAAGAGCATTTCGATATATAACGATTTCTACACGCCGTATCTGTACATGCCGAAGCAGGATCTGAAGGTGGTATCCACCGCGATTTATTCCTTCATCGGTCCGAACGCGGCGCAGCTGAACGTCATTTCAGCGGGTATTCTGATTATCTTTATTCCGACGGTGGTGCTTTTCTTGTTCATGCAGCGGTATATTTTTGCAGGCGTGACGAACGGAGCGGTCAAGTAATTAGGGGAAGGCTGACGGTGACGGATCAAAAAGGGCTCGGTGGGAGCGATGTGACGGATAGGTGCATAGGGTTCGACGAGCCAATGTGACGGATGGATTGCATAGGGTTCGACGAGCCGGGGTGCGGATAGGTGCATAGGGCTCGGCGGGGCGATGTGACATATGGACGCACTAGGGTTCGACGGGCTCGATGTGACGGATGGACGCACTAGAGTTCGACGTAGGCTAACGCCGAGTCCCCAACCTCCCGGACCCAACCAAATGATGAATTGTATACCGCTGTGAACAGCGTAGACCCGGTTTGCCGGAGCCTAAAAAAGAGATAAAAACGACATAACGGAGAGGGAGAGTGCCAATATGAATACAAACAAGATATGGCCGGAGTATGTCAACGGCATGACATGGGGGTGGACCGGCATCCGGGGCACCTGGAGCGGGCCTGAAGCGGAGTTCTCCATGGAGCGAATGGCGGAGATGAACGTGAACTGGACAGCACTCGCGCTTTCCGCCGTGCAAGCAACGCCGCAATCGACGGAGATTCCGTTTCGCGAGGAGCCGACGGTAACGGATGACGAGGTCCGATGGGCGATCCGCAAGGCGAAGCAGCTTGGCCTGAAGGTGTGCCTGAAGCCGGTCGTCAACGTTGGCAACGGCACATGGCGGGCGCATATCAGCTTCTTCGATGAAGAGGTGCCTGGCGAGCCAAGCTGGGCGGAATGGTTCCGTTCCTACGGGGAGTTCATCCGCCACTATGCTGTGATCGCCGAAGAAGAGGGCTGCGAAATGCTGTGCATCGGCTGCGAGATGGTACAGGCCGATAAGCGCGAGGCCGAATGGCGGTGCCTGATTGCGGATGTCCGGTCGGTATATGGAGGCTTGATTACCTATAATTGCGATAAGTACCAGGAGGATCGCCTGACCTGGTGGGACGCGGTCGATATCATCTCGTCGAGCGGCTATTATCCGATCGATCAATGGGAAGCGCAGCTGGACCGAATCGAAGACACGGTCAAAAAGTGGAACAAGCCTTTCTTCTTCATGGAAGCCGGATGCCCGAGCCGCGAAGGCTCCGCGGCCCGGCCGAATGACTGGTCGCTGCCGGGCGGGCCGTCCGAAGCGGAGCAGGAGCGGTACTATGAAGCGATGTTCGCTGCATGCGCACAGCGGGACTGGATGCAGGGATATATGCTGTGGGACTGGCCGGCCCGGCTGTACGACGCGCAGGAGGCTTCGGAGAACGACGATTATTGCATGTACGGCAAACGCGCGGCCGGAACGGTGCGGCGCTTCTACGCAAGCGGCTCCCTGGCATTGGAAGCCGGTGAGAGTTCCGATGCTCGATAACACGCAAGTTTAAATAGGTTTATTGCTTTGTGAAGTGAACCGCATCGCATGCAGCTTCTGGCGCATGCGGTGCGGTATTTGCTTGGGAAGAGGCACGCTGTCGGGAGTCGGTATGATCGATAGAATCCCCGCCTAACAAAATAATCATAGGTTAGCATAATTTATGACAATAAAAACAAATGTACTTCATTTGTTTTGTTCTTGTTAGCTATTAATATTTGAGTTGTAAGCGATAACAATATCGGCATTCCCTTTTTGGGAGACGCCGGATCATTACAAAGTACAGGGGGAAGAGACAAATGAAGAACAGACTGACAATGCTGCTGCTTCTGTTATTTACCGTATCATCCATATTGGCCGCCTGCGGAGGCAACAAAGCGAATGATGCGGGCACGACGCCTGGTGCGAGCACGGGCAGCGAAACGGCCGGCACGGAGGGAGCGACCGAGCTTGGCGGCAAGCTAAAGGTGCTGACGCACCGTACGGATCTTGTGAATGACGGAACGCTCGATAAGTATGAGGAGGCTTTTAAAGCCAAGTATCCGAAGGCCGAAATCGAATTCGAAGGCTTGACGAACTACGCCCAGGATATCCAGGTACGTTTGACGACCGGAGAAGCCGGTGACGTGCTCATGATTCCGACCGGCCTTGCAACCTCGGAGTATCCGAAATATTTTGAGCCGCTGCCGGATGCGATGTTCGAGAACGTGTATTTCGCGGACAACACGCTGTTCGAAGGCAAGCGTTACGGGATTTCGACCGGCGTGAATACGCAAGGGATCGTGTATAACAAAAAAGCGTTCGAGGCTGCCGGGATCGACAAGGTTCCGGGGACGCTGGATGAGCTCTATGCCGCGGCCGAGAAGCTGAAGGCAGCCGATATCATTCCGCTCTACATGAACTTCGGCGCTCAGTGGACGATGGGCAACTGGGCCGATAACTCGGCATGGTATGTGGCAGGCGATCCGCAATATCACTCGAAGCTGGTATCGGAAGAGGCTCCGTTCCAGGTTGATAATGCATGGGGCACGCTGGCCCAGATTGCACGTACCTTCGTGCAGAAGGAGTGGGTAGAGAAGGATCTGTACACGAATAACTGGGAGATTTCGAAAGGGGAAATGGCTGCCGGCAAAGCCGGGATGTATTTCCTTGGCAACTGGGTCATTCCCCAGGTGATCGGCGCAGGCGCCGCTTCAGAGGACATCGGGTTCTTCCCGCTCCCTTACGACAACAGCGGCAAGTATAACGCACCGCTTGGCTCGGACTACTTCGTTGCAGTCAGCAAGGACAGCGAGAACAAGGAGCTGGCAACCGCGTGGGTGGAATTTTTCGTGAAAGAATCCGGCTACGTGGAAGATTCGGGCTTTATGCCGATTATCAAGACGGCCGAGTCCACCATTCCGCAGCTGGCTGAATTCCAGTCGTTCAATCCGACCCTCATCGAGAGTGAGGCGACCGATCCGAAGTTTAACGAGATTGCGAATAAAGCCCAGATCGGCATCGGAACCGGCGACTATGTACAGGAATATGTCGTGGCCGAGGATCTGCAGGCAGCGTTCGACAAGCTGAACGCGAAGTGGAAGGAAGCGAAAACCGCGCTCGGTTATTAATTAGATCAAGCCGAAGCTGTCTCCATCACGGGGGCTGGCTTCGGTTTTCTTACATAACCAAGGCTGCTTGCTCCGAAATGAAGTATGTAAATCATGGGAAGGGATAAGTTTTTACAAATTTGTTACTTCTTACTTGCATAAAATGAAATATTATAGAATAATAAAATAGAGCGCGGCTTTCCACGAAGCAACCCGCGTTTTTTTTGCTATTCGCCCCGGCCATTCGTCTCTGAGCGTAAAGGACTATCCCTTTAGGAGATGAATCAGGGGAGGAACGGGAAGCATGCATGAGCATTTTACAGGTAGAGGTGCGCTTTTCGAGCTTTTCCATGTATAATAGAAGAAATCATCTAAATAGGAGCTAGGAAATGAAAAAGCTAGGAAGAAACGATCTATGTCACTGCGGAAGCGGGAATAAGTACAAAAGATGTTGTCTTGAGAAGGATCAACGCACGATCCAAGGTAAGGTCATTCCGTTCCCTGGTACCAGAGCTGCATCCGTACCACAGCAAAAGGCTGACCAGCTGCGCCAGATGATTCACGATAAGCTGGATTGGATGGACTGGAATGCGGACGAGCACCGTGAGCTCGCCGAGTCGTTATTTCCGCAGATTTGCCGGGATTACGAGCTTAAGAGCGAGGAGCAGCTGTTTCAAGTGTTCAGCCTGCTGATCGTCTGGAATAACTTCTCCAGGGAAGCCAATCCGAAGTACCGCAAGCCAGGCGGATACGCCAGTGCATTAGAATATATTGCGACTTCACTGCTTAACATCTCCGTGACGAAGTCCGACATTGCGAAGAAGCATGAGGTTGCCGTAGCAACCCTGACCCGCAATAGCGGACAGATTCAAGATTTTATGGATGGCATAGCGGCCTCCGGTGACCAGTTGGATTCCGAGGATGCAGAAGAAAGCCATGAGGATCAGGATTTGTCTGTAGGGCGTTAAGCAGTCTTACGGAAATATAGAGAAGCCGTCCCGTTTCGGGGCGGCTTATTCGCGTTGTTTACTCCAAGCGCGTGCGTGCCCGTGCACCCGCCAATAGCCTCCCCAATACAACCCCATACAGCAAGTGGCCGGACAGCCACAGCAGGAAAGAGACCGGATCGGTAAGCTCCGGCGTCCGATCGGATAATGCCGTTGTCGGGTAGAGCAGAACGCCCACACCGGTGCAGGCGGCTGCGACAAAGGTGAAGGCTCGTGCAGGCGGCAAAAGCTGCATGCGCAGAATCTGAGCCAGCACAGCGCTAAGCAGGACGGAAATCGCAAGATGGAGCAGAAACTCCACCCATTCCGGCAGCTCCAGACGATTTAGGCCGGGGATATAATCGACGTTCAGAAGCAGCGTATACACGTTGAATGAAGTGAAATGCTCGATGAATTTAAGGTATATCCCCAGAAGGCTGCCTGCAGCTAAGCTAGAGCCGAGCATTCGAGCCGGCGTAATTATAGGTTCTTTCAGCATATACGCCACCTTATTGTTTGTTGAACTGGTTTGTGTCGAATATCCCATACAGATAATTCCATAAAGAAGGGCTGTTTCCCTTCACCTTCACGACTTCGGTGAGGAATACAGCCCCGTGCATTTCGGTTGCTATGCGGTTGTCAGCTCTCGGAGCCGTTCCGTCTCCTCTGGAGCAGACGAGGCGGTTTGCGTCCGGCGAAGGCCCTTTCCATGCGGAACGCACATCGGCGTCCCGTACAGCGGGTCGGGAATAATCTCGCACGGCAGCTGGAACACCGTCTGCATCAGCTCGGAGCAGATAATATCCTCCGGTCTTCCCATCGCCTTGATGCTGCCGTCCCGGATGGCGACAATATGATCGGCGTAACGGCAGGCCAGATTGATGTCATGCAGCACCATGACAATGGTTCGTTGTTCCTGCACGTTCAGTTCGTACAACAGATCAAGCACCTCGATCTGGTGCGTCAGGTCCAAATACGTCGTAGGCTCATCCAGCAGAATCAGCGGCGTCTCCTGCGCAAGCGTCATCGCGATCCAGGCCCGCTGACGCTGCCCGCCGGATAGCGAATCCACCGTTCGATCGGCAAGGCCCGTAAGTCCGGTCGACTCAAGAGCTGCCATGACGGCCTTCTCGTCTTCAGGCGACCATTGGCGAAGCCAGCTCTGGTAAGGGTAGCGTCCCTGCTTGACGAGCTGCAGGACGGTCAGCCCTTCCGGTGCCGTCGGACCCTGGGGCAAGATGGCCAGCTTGCGGGCCACATCCTTGGTCGACATGCCGGCAATGTCGGCGCCGTCGAGCACGACCGCGCCGCGCTGCGGCTTCAGCAGCCGGGCCATGGAGCGCAGCAGCGTCGATTTGCCGCATCCGTTGCTGCCGATGAACACGGTGATTTTACCTACGGGCACGGTCAAATCCAAATTTTCAAAGATGTAGTCGCCCCCATAGGAGAGGCTCAATCCTTTCGCTTCGAGTGCACTCATCATGTCAGCTCCTTTTTTTTATATTAAAACCGATTCCGATTGCGGTACAGCAAATAGAGGAAGAACGGCGCCCCGATGGCGGCGGTGAATACGCCGGCCGGAACGTCGCGCGGCAGAAACGCCGTCCGCGCCACCAGATCGGCGGCAAGCAGCACGATCGCGCCGATCAGGGCGCTTACCGGCAGCAGGCTGCCGAAGGAAGGTCCGACCAGCCTGCGGGCCATATGCGGGGCCATCAAGCCGATGAAGGCGATCGCGCCTCCGATGGAGACAGCCGCCCCGGCAAGCGCCACGCTTAAGCCGATCAGCAGCAGGCGCTGCTTCTGCACATGGGCGCCCGCGCTGCTGGCAACATCGTCCCCGAGTGCCTGGATGTTCACATTGCGGGCCTGCAGCCAGGTCACCGGCAGAAGGACCGCTACCCATGGCAGCAGCGTCATAACGTCCTTATCCCAGGACATTCCATATATGCTGCCTGCCATAAAAGTAAGAGAGCGATCGGCCAGCTGGAGCGGGCCGGAGATGATCAGCATATACGAGATCGATTTGACCGCCGCAGACACCCCGATGCCGATCAGCACGAGACGAAGCGGCGATACGCCCCCTTTCCAGGCCAGCACGTACAGCAGCCCGGTAATGAGGAAGGCGCCGAGGATTGCGAACAGCGGCATCCAGTGAATCGATACGGTTCCGGTGAACAGGAAGATGAACAGCACCGCGCCGAGCGATGCGCCTTCCGTCATGCCGATCACGTCAGGAGAGGCGAGCGGATTGCGGATTACGCCCTGCAGGATGGCGCCGGCTACAGCCAGCGCCGCCCCGATCAGCACGGCGATGATCACCCGTGGCAGCCGGAGCTTCATGACGATGACCTGCTCCATCGGCGGGGCTTTGCCCGCCAGCGCTTTGATGACGTTCAGCGGCGATATGGGCTGGCTTCCCATGCCCGTGCTAACCACAATGACGATGAAGCATACGGCAAGCAGGATGAGGGATACCCAGACGGTTCTTCGCTCCAGCATGAATGAGATGCCGGCCTTTCCTCCACGGAGGATGCGGTGCTTGCTCATGATGTTCGCCTTCCTTTCCTGGCAATGTACACGAAGAACGGCACACCGATGATTGCCGTCATAACGCCGACAGGAACTTCCTTCGGCATCGCGATATACCTGGAGCCCAGATCGGCCGTTACCAGCAGGATGGCGCCGAGCACCGCGCTGTAGGGCAAGATCCATCTGTAATCATTTCCTATAAAATAGCGCACGATATGCGGAATAATAATGCCAATGAATGCAATCGGTCCGGCGGCGGCAACAGATCCGCCAGCCAGCAGAATGACTGCGGCCGCAGCAAGCAGCTTGATAAGCGCGGTCTTCTGTCCAAGGCTTTGCGCGATGTCATCGCCCATGGAGAGCGCGTTTAGATGCCGCCCGAGCAGGAGGGCGATCAGCATACCTGCCGCCATGTAAGGCCAGACGGCGTTCAGTTGGTTCAAGTCCCGACCGGCAACCGATCCAACGAGCCAGATCAGCACCTGGTCGAACATTTTACCGTCGGAGAGCATCAGTCCTTGGGTCAAGGAGTGGAAGAATGCGGCCATGGAGGCGCCTGCCAGCGTAATCTTGACCGGGGTCATGCCGTCACGGCCGATGCTGCCGAGCATAAATACGATGCCTCCGCTGACAGCGGCGCCGATCAGGGCCACCAAGGTAAATGCTTGCAGCCCGTCAACCCCGAGCCAGCCTGCGGCCATAATAATGAAGAAGGCTGCACCGGCATTCACGCCTAGCGTGCTGGGCGATGCAATAGGGTTGCGGGTGATGACCTGCATCAACGCGCCTGCGACTGCGAGGCTCGCCCCTACGGCTGCTGCGATGAGTGCCCGGGGAACCCTTGCGGTCAGGATGATGAGATGCTCGTTGCCGCCATTATAGTGAGCGAACGAGTTCCATACTTCCGTTAGCGGAATGTTCGTTACGCCGAACGCGATGCTGCCCATCATCGCGGCGGCAAGCGCCAGCAGCGATATCAATAGTCCGAGTAAGCGCATATATACTCACTTTCTTAAGTTCATGGATTATTAAGTTCATATGAATTTTAGGTGAAAGGGAGCCGATCTGTCAATGAACTTGATAATCATTCTCAAAAAATATATTGATATTTTTGCTGGAAACCGTTATAGTTTTGAATCGGTAAGTGATAATGATTTTCAATAAAGCGGAAATGATACGAGGGGGATTACGATAGGAATGGGACAAGGAACAGCTAAGAAACCGGGCCGAGGGCTGAAATGGAGCTTGCTGGCGCTTATTATGGTTGTCATACTCGCAGGCTGCGGATCGAATGGAACGCAGAATAATGCAAGCCAGCCATCGAACGAAGAAAGCGGAACGGCTCCTGCGAATAACGGCTCCGGTGCATCCGGCGATTCGTACGAAGTGGTGCATGCGATGGGAACCGAAACGATCAAGGGCACGCCGCAAAAAGTGGTCGTCCTTACGAACGAAGGAACGGAAGCCTTGCTCGCACTGGGCGTGAAGCCGGTAGGCGCCGTTAAATCCTGGACAGGCGATCCGTGGTACCCGCATATTAAAGACCAGATGGAAGGCGTTACCGTGGTCGGCGAGGAGAGCCAGCCTAACATTGAACTGATTGCCGGACTGCAGCCTGACCTGATCATCGGCAACAAAATGCGTCAGGAGAAAGTGTATGAGCAGCTGAAGGCGATCGCGCCGACGGTATTTGCGGAGGATCTTCGCGGAGAATGGCAGAACAACTTCAAGCTCTACGCACAGGCAGTGAACAAGGTAAGCGAAGGGGAAGAGCTTCTCGCGGCGTACGACCAGCGTATTCAGGATTTCAAGGAGAAAGCCGGTAGCAAGCTGGATGAGACCGTCTCTGTGGTGCGTTTCATGGCCGGCAAGACGCGCGTTTACCATACGAACACCTTCTCGGGGGTTATTTTCGATCAGATCGGCATCGCACGTAATGAGATGACGAAGAACGCGAAGGACAATTTCGTGGACGAGATCACGAAGGAGCGGCTTCCTGAGGTGGATGCCGACAGACTGTTCTACTTCACGTACGAAACCGGCGACGGCGGCGCCAACCAGACCGAGCAGGAATGGGTCAACGATCCGTTGTGGAAAAACCTGAACGTCGTTAAGAACGGTCAAGCCCATAAGGTCGATGACGCGATTTGGAACACCGCAGGTGGCATTCTGGCGGCAAACCTGATGATTGATCAGCTGTATGAATTTTACGGCTTGGAGAAATAAATCGTGTCCTGCCCCCATTTTATATAGAGAGTATGATGGGATACTAGTAAAAGCAGCCTGTTGAGTCCGCTCAACAGGCTGCTTTCGTTTGTCCAGTGTTTTCGCATTCGTCAAACACTAAGCATTGCCACCGGGTAACAATTGGACGGTTCGATGGTGTGAAAAGGAATATCTCGCCATTTTTCCTGACTTTTTTCCGCAACTTGAACCGACGTATGATCCAGATTCTATTCTTTCAAAAATATGCCCTGTAGTTAATTAGACTAGCGCAAGCCCCTGCTTTTCTGAGCGCTTTGGGAACCGACAGCGGTTGATCTGCATATTACCTGTGAAAGGAGCGTGAGATTCGTGGAGCAGGAAGAAAGACTAAGGGACTGGATGGAGAAGTATACGAACCGATTGTACAGGCTTGCGTATACCTTGACTCACAGCAAGGCCGAAGCCGATGACCGCGTCCAGGACGGATTCATCAAAGCATATTATGCGATGGGGACGTTTGATCAGCTGCGAGATCCTTTTCCTTGGCTGGCGAAGATCGTCATAAACGAGTGCAAAATGGCAAAGCGACGAAGTTTTCGCGAGATCGTAACCAATCTTCTTCCCGAAAGATTGTCCGTTAGTACGGAGGAGACCGTTCTGCGTTTGGCAACGAGCAACGAGATGTATGAAGTGATTTTACGATTGCCGCTGATTATGCGCATTCCCATCGTCCTTCACTATTTTGAAGAGCTGAGCGTCCAGCAAATCGCAGACATTACCGGCGTGCCGACAGGAACGGTGAAATCTAGACTGGCACGAGGAAGAGCAAAACTTAACCGATCGCTAAAGGAGGCAGGAGTTCATGATCGACCAACAGATTCAGAATGCGAAACGATCCTATGAATCAATGGAGACCGATGTAGACCGTTTGATGGAGCGTGTGCGGTACAGTGTTAGCAGCGAGGATTGTACAGGCATGCTTCATAATAACCGCTCACAGCGGATTATCCGCCGCTTGTCGCTAACCGCAGTCGGAACCCTTGTGGCCTGTGCAGTGATACTCGGCAGCGGCTTCGTCTCCCCTATTATGGCATCCGTACTACAAGAAATACCGTTCGTAGGTTCTGTTTTCCAGCGTCAGGAGCTGCACCAGTACGTTCGCGAAACAGCCTTGAAAACAGCTTCTGAAAATGGAATGACGGCGCAAGTCTTGCAAGCTGTGAGCGACAACGGGATTACGCTGCAAATTCAAGAGGTGATGTATGACGGTGATCGTCTCTCCATCGGTTATATACAACAGGTTGAGGATGGATTCTCCGGTAGGCATGGTTTCATAGACGGAATCAAATTCAAAATTGACGGCAAGCCATACGCAGACCGTGTCGGTGGCAGCGGTCCTCTACCTATTGATAGCCAAACAGGAATTGGACAAATCAGCTTGCTGCCATTCAAACAGAAGTTACCGGATGAATTCGAACTAACGATCGAGGTAGCAAACGTGGACGGAGTTAAAGGTCATTGGGATTTTTCAATTCCCATTAAAAAGACCGTTTCCGGAACGAAATCATGGATGCCGATGAGGAGTGCAACGGATGGAGAAACCACCCTGCTGATTAAGAAAATAGGCTTTAAATCCGGTACGGGTACGATGGACGTGGAGCTAGTATACAGGCGGCCGGCAGCTAAAGCGCAAGATCCCATGTATGATATCCTAGCTATTACTGATACTGGAATGGAGTTCAAACCTTATGAGATGGATGGAGATGGCTACGTCGAAGACGGTACACATGTTCAGTTAGGAACCTTTCGATTTGAATTACCTCTTGTTACGCCGAAGTCCATTACGTTCCGTCCGTATTTGCGCGGGGATGTGCCGGTATATGGAATTAGAGTGCCGATGAAGCATGAACCGTCGACCGATCATCCTCTAATTATTCCTCAAGGGGAATTAGGCCGCCTCTTAGTGACGAAAGTGGAACGCTTAAAAGATAAGACGATCGTACATTACCGGAAAGAAGTCACTGACCCCCTTCAGCAAACCGAGTTGATCCTCGAGGATTTGGAAGGCAAGTACAATTTTTACCCATGGGACATGTACATCATTCCTTCCGAGGAAACGAAGACGAGGTTAATTGATGCCAAAAATAATGCTTACGTAACCGAATTCCCGGCCTTAAATTCGGATCAACAGCCAGTCTTTGTCACCCATGAATACAAAAAACCTATTTTCCTGAAAGAGCTCGAAATGACAATACCGCTTCAATAAGGTAAGCATCGGTCAATTGATGGCATTTGCGAATGAAAGCATGAACGGTCACCTTTTTCTGGAATAAGGGGGTTAGGGGGTTATATCTACCGAGTATTGTAGCAAACACGGAAACGTTTGACACCACCGCTAAACCTATGTACAGTAATAGTCAATAGAATAGGAAGTCCACTAGGGGAGCCGTCAGCGGCTGAGACAAGAGCGTATCTTGGACCCTTTGAACCTGATCTAGTTCGTACTAGCGTAGGAAAGTGGAGCCTTCACGGATAGAGTCCTTTTTGCTCCTGCTTCTGCCGGGCAAGAGGACTATTGCTGAAGCCGCTCCGTTTTTCGGGGCGGCTTTGTTTGTCATGCTCCGAAGAACGTAAATTTTCTGCATATTCGTTGCCCAGCACGATAGCGCACGAGTACGAGCTAGCAGCATGCAAGGTTGCCATATGCCGTGTACATAAAGGGATGCCGGATATGCTCATGTAGCCGGGTACAACGGCTGCCGGATCCCGGATGCAGCCGTTACCATTATGAAAAGGATGCACGGTATGCGTAGGTTTGTGGGACATGTAACGGATGCTTGGCTGCCAATGCCAGGATTGCCCGGATTCCGGGATTGCCGGGTCGCTAGGAGGACTTCCTGCTCTTCATTTCAAGATGGAGGTGGGGGAAACCATGACGTTTACCCAAGAGCTTCGCCAGCAGGCGGACGGAATTTTTGAGGCGATCGTAAACCATCCCTTCGTGCGGGGAATTGCCGCCGGGAAGCTGGACAGCGAACAGCTGATTCACTATGTGAAGCAGGACTTCGAGTATTTGAATGCCTACATTCGCATTTATGGCGTCGCCATATCCAAGTGCACGAGCCGGGAGGATATGGCGGCGTTCAACGAACAGATTGCGTTTATCCTCAACAGCGAGGTGCATCCGCATCAAAATTTCTGCTCGGTCGCGGGAGTGAACTATGAGCAGCTCCAGGGCTACCCTCTTGCACCGTCTGCGCACCACTATATCCGTCACATGCTGACCGTTGCGCATGAGGGAACCCTCGGCGAAATTATGGCGGTCCTGCTTCCTTGTCCGTGGACGTATTATGAGATCGGCCGCAGACTGCTGGATGAAGTTAAGCCGGATCGCACCCATCCGTTCCATGAATGGATTCATTTTTACGGGAATCGCGGAGAGGATGCGGCAGGGAAGTTCCTTGGCCGTGTGGATGCGTGGGCGGAAGGAGCGACGATGAAGGAGCGCGAGCGGATGCGCGAGCATTTCATGCTGAGCTGCCAGCTGGAGTATATGTTCTGGGACATGGCTTACAAGCAGGAGGAATGGCCCGTGCCGTTCCAGCCGTTGGTCGATGCCACGGGGTATGGGCGCTGAGCATTTGAGTTATGGGACAGACAGGGGTAACGAAAGGTCATGCATTTTGAGAATGAATCAGAATTCGGGTTGAGATGAGATTATGGGTTTCATATGTCGTATGTCATATGCCAAAAACCAAGAAAAGAATGGGAAAGGATGATGGCAATGAGCGGAAATACATGGGATTCGGAGCTTGCGGGGCTTTTAACGAAGGTGCAGCAGCAGAAGCCTCTTGTCCATAACATGACCAATGTGGTGGTTACGAATTTTACGGCCAACGGCTTATACGCGCTGGGCGCGTCGCCGGTAATGGCATATTCCCCCGACGAGGTGGCGGATATGGTCCAAATTGCCGGAGCGCTCGTGCTCAACATCGGCACGCTGTCCCGCGAACAAGTGGATGCGATGATCCTTGCCGGGCAATCCGCCAATACGCATGGCGTCCCGGTCCTCCTCGATCCGGTAGGAGCGGGGGCAACGCCGTTTCGGACCGCTTCTGCGCTGCGGATCCTGCGTGAAGTGAAGGTTTCCCTGGTGCGGGGCAATGCGGCCGAGGTTGCCAATCTGATCGGCGAAGTCCGGGTGATCAAGGGGGTCGATGCAGACGACTCTGCGTCCGGCGGGAACTTAGAGCTGGCCCTGCGGGCTGCACAGCGGCTAAATACGGTGGTGGCTATCACTGGAGAGGAGGACGTGATTAGCGACGGTGCTTCGGCGCGAATCATTCGCGGCGGGCATGCGATGCTGACGAAAGTAACCGGGGCGGGCTGCCTGCTCACGTCCGTGCTCGGGGCCTTCGCCGCTGTGGAGCCGGATTTGCTGCTGGCGGGGACGGCTGGCCTTGCCTTCTATGGGGCAGCAGCCGCCCGCGCGGCCGAGCAAACGGCCGGACTCGGGCCGGGCAGCTTCCAGATCGCCTTCCTGGATGAGCTTGCAAAGCTCCACTCCGGTTCGCTCGAAGGGCACGCATCGGTCCGCGAAGCGGACATCCTGACGGAAGGGAGCATGTCCCGATGACAGACGCGCGGATTCCGAGAGCACTGACGATTGCCGGCTCCGACAGC
The DNA here is from genome assembly GCF_038597315.1 of Paenibacillus sp. FSL M8-0142. NCBI lineage: Bacteria > Bacillati > Bacillota > Bacilli > Caryophanales > Paenibacillaceae > Paenibacillus > Paenibacillus sp. FSL M8-0142. The sequence continues at coordinate 5,416,124 of NZ_CP152008.1, read as the reverse complement.
GGGGGCGGCGCAGGCATTCAAGCGGATCTGAAGACGTTCCAGGAGCTGGGCGTATTCGGCATGTCGGCATTGACTGCAGTAACGGTGCAGAATACATTGGGCGTCCATGGCGTCTATCCGCTCCCGCCGGAAGCGGCGGCGGAGCAGATCGAGGCGGTGGGCGGCGATATCGGCGTGGACGCCTTAAAGACCGGGATGCTGTTTCATGCGGATGTTATCCGCCTGGTCAGCGCTAAGATCCGGTCGTTTGGCTGGGAGAACGTCGTTGTCGATCCCGTGATGATCGCCAAGGGCGGTGCGGAGCTGCTGCGTACTGAAGCGGTTGATGCACTAAAGCGGGAGCTGCTTCCCTTGGCGATGGTGGTGACGCCTAATATTCCGGAGGCGGAGGTGCTGGCGGGAATGGGAATCCGCACGAGGCATGACTGCCGGGAAGCGGCTCGCCGCATCGGCGGGCTCGGTCCGCGGATCGTCATCATCAAGGGCGGTCATGGCAGCTTCGAGGAGGATGGAGATCAGGTGGTGGATCTGGTATATGACGGCACCGGCTTTACGGAACTCAGCGCCAAGCGCGTGAACACCGTTCATACGCATGGGACCGGCTGTACGTTCTCTGCAGCCATTACGGCAGGTCTGGCCCAGGGCTTGAGCGCCTTCGATGCGATTCAGAGCGGGCGTTTATTCATTCAAGCGGCCATTGAGGACGGATTAAACTTGGGGCAGGGACAGGGCCCGACCAATCATTGGGCATACAATCGCCGCCGTCAGGAGGTGCTGCAATGACAGGCAGAGTGGCACCTGAGATGATGAGGCGGCATCTGCGGATGTACCTCGTGCTCGGCAGCGTGAACTGCATCGTCGAGCCTAGCTTGGTCGTGCAGGAGGCGTTGGCTGGAGGCGCAACCATGGTCCAATTTCGTGAGAAGGGACTTGGAGCCCTCAACGGGGAGCCGATGCTCCGGCTGGCTCGCCGGATCCAGGAGCAGTGCCGGCAAGCACGCGTACCCTTCATCGTCAATGACGATGTAGAGCTGGCACTGAAGCTGGACGCCGACGGCGTGCATATCGGCCAGGACGACGAATCTGCGGCTTCGGTACGTGAACGGATCGGCAACCGGATGCTGGGCGTCTCGGCGCATACGGTGGAGGAAGCCCGGCGCGCGATCCTCCATGGTGCCGATTATCTTGGCATCGGACCGATCTATCCGACCCGCTCAAAGGATGATGCCAAGGCTGCGCAAGGCCCGGCAATTCTCCGTGAGCTGCGCGAAGCTGGAATCCGATTGCCGATCGTTGGCATTGGCGGGATTACCGTGGAGCGCGTGGAGGAAGTGATTGGAGCGGGTGCGGATGGCGTCGCGGTGATATCCGCCGTGACGGGAGCGGCGTCGGCGCAGGAGGCTGTGGAGGCTTTTATGGGAAAGATACGCCGAGGAGCCGAAGGGATTTCTTAAGTTGTACGAGGATTATAAGCGGATCAAGAACAAGGGTGCCGACTTTTGAGGCATCCTTGTTTGGTTTACCGCTCGCTCCGTTTTCCTGTCAACAAGCCCTTTTATAGCTCCCTTCCCGTGTAACGTCCCCGTTCAGATTGCCATAGCGACCCGGATATGATATACGTAGGACGATGTACCTGCTCTACGAAGCGTGAGCTCTCCCAATAAGCTGAATAGGAGACCGGAATGAATAACAGGCAAAAAGAGATTTTTCGCAACTTGTTAATGGAAACGAACCGCCAATGGCTCGTTCAGGATCTCGCGGATCAGACCGAGTGCTCGGAGAAGACGATCCGTAACGATCTGAAGGTGATTGAAGAATATATCGTTAAGCACTCCAGTGGCCGTCTGGTGAAAAGGCCGGGACTTGGCGTCTATCTGGAGATTGGAGAAGCGGATCGGGCTGATTTGTTCCACCGTTTGTATTCCAACGAGCGTACCGGCGAGGATGAATCCGATGAGGGAAGGGTGCTGCACCTGGCATATCGGCTCTTGATGAACGCGAAGCCCGTAACCCTGCAGAACCTGGCTTCGCCGTTTTACGTGAACAAGGCGATTATCCGACGGGATATGGACAAGATTGCGGACTGGCTGCGAAGCTTTGATCTGAGTTTAGTGACGAAGCAGCGCGTAGGCTTCATGATTGAGGGTACGGAGAAGAACAAACGGATGGCGCTGGCGCGGCTGAACCAATTGATCAACCGTCCGGAGTTGACGGGACAGATGATGCGTAACCAGTTTGAACCGCACGAGATTGCAGCCGTGTCCCATGAGTTGAAGGCGCTGCAAAAGCAGCATCAGCTCCGCTTCACCGATGAAACCTTTGAAAGCCTGATGCTGCATATTCTGCTCATGGTCAAACGGACCAAGCTGGGTCAGCCGATTTCGCTCTCTGATCAGGACATGGCCTTTTTGGGAAACAAAACGGAATTTGCATGGGCGACGGACTTTTTGAAGCAGCTGCAAAAACTGTTTGCCGTCCCTTTCTCCAAGGAGGAAACCGCTTATCTAACCCTGCACCTGCTTGGCGGGAAGATCCGATACACGCAGGAGAATGAGGGCGTTGGACGAAGCGATCTGGCAGACAGCCACCCCCTCTTGCCCCGCCTGGTTGAGCAGCTGACCCAGCGGATGTCGGAGCTGAATATGCTTCCTTTCTCCAGGGACCCCGTATTGCTGAACGGGTTAAAATTGCATTTGTACACGACCATGAACCGTCTTCATTATGGTCTGCCTGTGTCCAACCCGATGCTGGCTGAGATCAAAAAGATGTACCCGTATATGTTCGATCGGGTCATTATGGCACTGGAAGAGGTAGGGGAAGCGTTCCAGCTGTATTTTCCCGAAGAGGAGGCCGCGTACTTGACGCTGCATTTTCAGGCGTCCGTGGAGCGGCTTCACCAGAATGAAAGTCACCCTCAAAAGGTCATTATCGTGTGTCATATGGGGGTAGGGATGTCCCAACTCCTTCTCGCGAAGGTGGAGCGGAGATTCCCGTCCGTGCATGTAGAGACAACGATGTCCAAAGCGGAAGTTGAGGATTATCTGGCAGCTCATGAGGTGGATCTTGTCATTACGACCGTTGATCTGCCCAAGCTAAAAATACCTCATATCCTCGTTTCCCCTCTGCTCGAGGACAGTGACGAGCGAAAGCTGGAGCAAGCGATCCGTCGGCTTGATGAGCCGGACGGCAGGGCGGCTGAGGAATCGGTTTTTTTGAAATATACGACACCTTTTCTCATCTTTCCTCAGCAGGAGCTAGAGCGTCCGGAACAGTTAATCTCCAAGTTTGCGCAGATGCTGGTGGACAAAGGGTATGTCCAGGCCGGGTATACGGAAAGTGTGCTGGAACGTGAGAAACTGTCTGCTACGACGATAGGAGGAGGCATTGCCATCCCTCATGGCGGCTCGGAGTGGGTTACACAGTCCTGCATCGTTGTCGTTACGTTGAAGCAGCCGATTACCTGGGGGACCGAGAAGGTAGAGCTTGTGTTCTTGCTTGCGATCCAGCATGATGAGCGAAAAGAGATGCGGCAGCTGTTCAAGGAATTGTCGCGCATCAGTGAGCAGCCGGCACTGGTCAGTGCGTTGTCTAAGGAAACGGATGCGATACGATTGCTGAATAGGTTAAAAGGGTAACATGAATGGTAGAAACGGTGATGATCAAGCAGGACGGTATACGTCCTGCTTTTTATATTTTTCAGGATGCTGCAAAGCGTTTGGAATAAGCATCGTGGCATAGCCCGCTTAGAGGGATATTTTGCTTACGAAATAAATCCGTTTTTTCCGAAAGTTCCGGTAATAAGTTCATCCGATAACAGCGCTTTCAGCGTGTACACTATAAATGTAAGCGGGAACATGACAGCGAAGGAGAATGACGAACATGAAAATACTAGCGATTACTTCATGTCCTAACGGAATTGCACATACGTATATGGCCGCTGAGAATCTGCAGAAGGCAGGCGCGAAGCTTGGCGTTGAGATGAAAGTGGAGACCCAAGGCTCCATTGGCGTGGAGAATCAATTCACGGAGCAGGATATCCGCGAAGCGGATGGCATTATTATCGCAGCGGATAAGACGGTGGTGAAGGACCGGTTTGTGGGTAAAAAACTGCTTGTCGTTGGGGTGCAGGATGGCATCCGTCGTCCGGAAGAACTGATTCAACGGGTGATGAAAGGGGATGTGCCCGTCTACCAGGCACAGTCCAAGTCGGCTGAAGCTCTGACGGGAGAGAACAAACCCAAACAAAATCCGATCTATCGCCACTTGATGAACGGTGTATCCTATATGGTGCCGTTTATCGTGATCGGCGGGCTGCTCATCGCAATCGCCCTGACGATGGGCGGCGTGAAAACGCCGGGTGGCCTGGTGATACCGGAAGATTCGATCTGGAAAACGATTGAAAGTATCGGCGCGGCTGCGTTTACCTTCATGGTTCCGATCCTTGCCGGATTTATCGCCATGAGTATTGCGGACAGGCCCGGTCTTGCACCAGGTATGGTCGGCGGGTTCATTGCTGCGAACGGCAGCTTTTATGGAAGTGAAGCAGGAGCTGGATTCATCGGGGGGATTATTGCCGGTTTCCTGGCGGGTTATGTTGCACTTGCTATTAAAAGGATCAAGGTTCCTCGGTCGCTGCAGCCGATTATGCCCATTATCGTTATCCCGGTACTGGCTTCGCTAGTTGTAGGGTTAATCTTCGTCTTTGTGATTGGCGCTCCGGTTGCGGATCTGTTTGAAGCGTTAACCGTCTGGCTTGCGGGAATGCAGGGTACTAGTTCGATTCTGCTCGCGCTTATTCTGGGAGCGATGATTTCTTTTGACATGGGTGGTCCCGTGAATAAGGTTGCGTTCCTGTTCGGCTCGGCCATGATCGGTGAAGGAAACTATGAAATTATGGGCCAAATTGCCGTTGCCATCTGTGTTCCTCCGATTGCCATGGGACTGGTGGCCATGATGAACAAAAGGAAGTTTACGCCTGCGGAACGTGAAGCTGGAAAAGCAACATTTACGATGGGATTGTTCGGTATTACCGAAGGAGCGATTCCATTCGCGGCGCAAGATCCTCTACGCGTCATTCCGAGTATTATGGTCGGTTCCATGACAGGTTCGGTGATTGCCATGCTGGGCAGTGTCGGTGACAGCGTAGCCCATGGCGGTCCGATTGTAGCCGTGCTCGGTGCCGTGGATCATGTGTTGATGTTCTTCATAGCGGTCATGGTCGGTGCAGCCGTGTCGGTTATCATGGTGAGCCTGCTCAAGAAAGATGTTGCAGCTGTGACTCCAGCAGTTGTTGGAGAAGGAAGAGCAGAAGCAGTAGAAAAGCCAGCCGGAGCCGAAGCGGCCCCAGCTGCAGCCGTGGCTGCGGATGCAACCGAAGCGGCTTCAGCCGAGAACAGTAACGGTACAACGATGGAAGCGTCTCCTATCCGCGTTGAGAAATTGACGGATATCGTAACACCGGATCTCATTAACCTGAATCTGGCCGGTACGACACAGGATGCTGTTATCGACGAAATGATCGCTGTATTGGAGCGGAATGGGGCGGTCAGAGCTGACGGTGATTTTAAACAGGCCATATTAGCCCGGGAACAAGAAAGCTCCACCGGCATCGGCATGAATATTGCGATTCCTCACGGTAAATCGGATGCTGTCCTGAAACCAAGCGTGGTCTTTGGTATTCAGCGGGATGGTGTCGACTGGAAGAGTCTCGACGGCAGCGAAGCCAAATTGATCTTTATGATTGCCGTGCCGCGCAATAGTAAACAAAATGCGCATTTGAAAGTGCTGCAGATGCTGTCCCGTAAGCTGATGGACGATGATTTCAGAGAAGCGCTCTTGGCGGTGACATCGAAGGAAGAGGCCTATCGATTGCTCGATCAGGTGCAATAATTCAAGATGCTAAAATGACTTTACCTGGCCATTGGTTGGGTGGGCAGCAGCAGCCCAAGGAGCTTGGTTTAAGCAAAAAGATAATGGCTGTCGTTAGACAGCGATGAAAGGGCCGGCCATCGGTAAAAGATGGGCCGGTTCTTTATTGATTAATTAGTACGATCGTACTAAAATATAAACATGAGTACTAAAAATAAAGCAAATGACCCCAATGACTTGTCGTTTATCGAAAAAGCCCGCCGTGCTCAAATCGTCCAATGCGCGATCGGGACGATTGCCGAAGTCGGCTATGCCCAAGCTTCCATCGGGCAAATCGCCAAGCGCGCCAATGTTAGCAAAGGGGTGATTACCTATCATTTTGCCAGTAAGGATGATCTGCTGGAAGAAGTGGTGGCGGCTTACGCGATCTCGGCGGAGGCTTTTATCCGTCCAGTTGTGGCTAACGCAGCCACACCGAAAGAACGGCTTAGGAAGTATATGGAGGCGAATCTGGCGTTTATTGCGGAGCACCGGGAAATGGTATTTGCCGTCGTGGAAATCGCGGCAGGCATGCGAACGAAGGATGGAAAGCTTCGGTTCTCAGCGGATGCGGACGAGGGCATCTATCAGCCTATTGAGGAGATTCTATATGCGGGTGCGGAGGCTGGATGCTTCCGGACATTTACCCCGTTGTCGGCACGGGTCACGGCGTTAGCCATTCGCCATGCCATTGATGGATTCAGCCTTGAGCTGATGCGTACTCCGGATCTTAGCGTGAAGGAGTACACGGAGGAGCTGATCGGCATCTTTGAGCGGGCCGTAAGTAACGTAGATTACGAATGAGGAGGGGGCGGGGCATGCTGTTCTACGAGGTGGAATGCTTCTGCTGCAAGAAGAAATTCCGGCTTTACGAAGGAAGCGCGGGTTACGCTAATTTTAAGGAAAACAACCAACGCGGGAAGTATACCTGCGAGTCATGCAGCCATACGATCCGACTGGAGGCGATTTTTAACCTGCTGCGAAAATGATGAATACTAACGCAACCAAACATGCGGGATCGCTGAGAAAAGGAAAGGATCCATACTTGCCTCAAACGATCCCTCCCTATACCCCAACAACAAGCCTATAAGGTATAATCATTTTAAAAGTAATTGAAAGCGCTTTATTTAATTCCTGGAACGGCGGCTTGAACAGCACGATTCTCTACAGGTTCCGGCATGCAATATACAATATTTCGGACCAAGGGGGATAGGGATGATGCCTCAGCTGAGAATCTGGATCGACTCGATTGGAAGAATAAAAAGGCGTAAGTTCTTCTTAAAGTTAATCGTCACGACCGTGTTGATTACCGTGCTCCCAAGCTTGGTGTCCAATATCTTCGCTTATTACAGAGTATCTGACATTGTCGAGGAAGAGACGGGAAACAACAAGCTGCAGTATTTGAACCAAACGATCAACACGCTTGAGATTCTATTGAACCGGATTAAGGAAAATTCGAATTTGCTTGCGCTTAACCGTTCTTTTATCAGCTTCGAGAATTTCCCGAACGGGGCTTATTACGAGAGCCTACAAGGGGCGATCCCGAAGGAGGATTTGCCTGCTCTGTATGCTTATTTGGAGGCTAAGAAGAACACCTTCCTCACAATGAATTCATTTAAACTTTCGGATCAATTCGTGGATTCCGTATATTTTTACGACAGCAGCAAGAACCTGGTGATTACCTCGGACAATGACCGCTCGAACCGCCAGTTCCGCCGAGAGGACTTTTATGATCAAGGCTGGTATGAAGCCGTGCAAAACATGCAGATGAACCCCGTTTTCCTGGACACCCGGGTCGCCAAGCAATACCCTCAAGGCGAGAAAGAGCTCCTGTCCGTGATCTACAAGTCCAAGAAAGCCAACAATGCGATTATCGTTAACCTCGATGCATCCATGATTTATGCGGATATTATCAGCAAACTGAACGCGAATGACGACATGTATGTCGTGTCCTCCAGCGGAAATATCGTGTTCCGCAGCCAAGCTTCCGGTAAGGATGACTTTCCGCGAATCGGATTATCCGAAGCGCTCCAACATGCAGGCGGGGCGGGATCTTACTCCATTGAACTGGACGGCGGCAAGAAGCTGGTCAGCTACTCCTCCTCGAAACTGCTGGATTGGACGTTTGTCAACGTCTCCGATATGGGGGTATATACCCAGGGCACGATTGACATCAAACAGACGATAACTTATACAGCCGGCGCCTTAATCCTCTTTTCGCTGCTGCTGTCCTATTTTTCGTCCAGAAGCTTGTATAAGCCCATTTCCCGCTTGAATGCGCTGGCGAAAGGCAGGGAGGATGATATCCGGCCGGATCGTGGAAAGGGTAACGATCATCAGGATTTCAGGCACCGTAAAAGGAGCGTTCACGTTCCGGATCATACGCATAAGGGGGCGAATGATGAACTCAGCGTCATCGGCAGCTTTGTCAGTTCGACCATCGATGAGCGCAATTATTATAAAGAACGGCTGGAGGAAAGCCTGCCTTTCCAATTGGAACGGTTTAAACAATCATTGCTGCAGCGGCATGCCATGAGTCTTGAAGAGATTGAAGCGAAGAAGGATTATCTTGGGCTCGACATCAGCCTTCATGATCTGTCCGTATTCTTGCTGTCTATTGATGAGGAGCTGGCCTCGAATGGCGAGGATATGCTGGCTCAGGATCTGTGCAAGATCAAAATCATGGATGCCCTGCGGGACAGCAGGGTTTTGGGGCAGGAGACCGCATTTTTCGTGGTCAATGTGGAAAAGGACAAGGTCGCTGTTGTTTTTCATTTTCCCGGCAAGGGACGCCAGCCATTATTCCACCTGGCGCAGCAGCTGCTCGATGAAGTCAATGCCCGATTGGGAGCTCAATGCTCCCTCGGCGTTGGAAGCATCTGCAAGGGGATCGGCGAGCTGCCGCTTGCGTATGAAGAAGCGGCGGAGGCGCTGAAATATCGCATTCTGTATGGCAAAGGCTATGTTATATCCATGGACGATATCCGTGCCGACAACGGGCAGACCTTTATTTATCCAAGCCAGCTTGAGGAGAAGCTCAATAATTACATCCGGACCGCCTGCTTGGAGGAAGCACTCTCGACGTTCGGAGCCTTTGTGGCCGAGATCGAAGCCTGCAAGAATAAGCTGCATTACAACCAGATCCAGCCGATCTTCATTCAATTGCTTACATCAATCCGGCATTCTTTCAGCTCGTTCGGAACGGACATCGAGATTTTGTTCGGGGACGGAACAGATCCCTATCGGGAGCTGCTTGATCTGGAATCACTGGATCACATTGTCCTCTGGTTTCAATCGCTTATAACTCGTGGAATTGAATGCATCCGTCAAGAAATTCATGCCAGGGGCAATCAGCATATCGCCAAAATCATCGAGATCCTGGAGAACGAGTACGATAAAGATATTTCGCTCTCGTGGGTAGCCGAGCGGTTGAACCTCAATCCGGCTTATATCAGCAGATTGTTTAAGCAAAGCACCGGTCAGCCCTTCATTGATTATTTGAAGCAGGTTCGGGTCGATAACAGCAAGCGTCTGCTTGCGGAAGGCAGGCTTAAAATCAATGAGATCGGCAGACAGGTCGGATTCGGCAGCGCCCACTATTTTATTAAAGTGTTTAAGGAAATAACCGGACTCACCCCCGGCGAATACAAAAAAATATACTCTTAACCATGATCCCGGCTCCTTACTTCCGCAAAGGAGTACCGGGATTTTTAGCTTCCATAACAAATAATTGATAAGTAGAAATGTTGTTATAAATGTACGGCGTTTTTCATTTAAAGCGTTTACAATCCGTGATAAGGTGTCACCTGACAGAAGGTCCCGGCCATGTTGGAATCGTGGACCCGCAAAGTAGAAGGAGGGATTATGATGAAAAAATTCGCACAGACCACGCTGACGGCCATGCTCGTCCTGGCGATCGCGGCATGTGGCGGCGGAGGGAGCGGGGGCAATGGAACACCAACCGGATCCAAGGAAGCTGATGGAGGTTCCAGCAAGGGCTCCGGGGAAATGCCCAAAATTTATATTTACCAGAATACCGGGGCTTTGAATCAGAAGCCGGAAGGCAGCGTACCGGACGCGTTGGAGGAAATGAAACAGATGTATATGGAAGAGCTCGGCATTGAGCCGATCGCCATTGTGCCTCCGAAAGGCTCCGAGGGCGAAAAGCTGAACCTGCTGCTCGGGTCCAAGGATCAAGTGGATGTATTTCAGGGGGATTGGGATCAGTATGCTTCGAAGGGGGCCATCATTCCGCTGAACGATTTGCTGGAGGAGCACGGCCAGGATATTTTGAAGGCATGGCCGCAGGAAGCCTGGGATTATATGACCGATAAAGACGGGACGATCTGGGGGATTCCCCGCGGCTTGCCTTCCGTTCATTATCCGGTATGGATTCGCACAGACTGGCTGGAGAAGCTGGGCTTGGAAATGCCGAAAACGATCGATGAGCTCGAGGCGGTGATGAAGGCGTTCCAGGAGGGCGATCCTGACGGCAACGGCAAAGCGGATACCATTCCCATGATGACCGATATCAATGGAATCAATAATGCGCTCATGGGCGGCTTCGTTGAAGGCGGCAACAGCAACTGGCTCGACCCTGCCGATAACAAAATCAAGCCGGTCGAGCTGGCGCCGGGCTACCGGGATTTCTTGGCCAAGATGGCGGACTGGTATCAGAAGGGCTACATCTACAAGGAGGCTTTTGCCAAATTTGACCCGCTCGAGCTGCTGAAGACCAACCGGGTGGGCATGTCTTCCATGTGGTATTCAAGAATTACGCTGCTGTTCCCGCAGATCAAGCCAAACCTTCCGGAAGGCGCGGACTATGCGATTGCGAGAGATCTTACGGGTCCTGCCGGCAAGCTGATGACGGCGTCGCGCGGAAACACAACGGGCATGCTGGTCACGAAAAAGGCCAAAAATCCGGAGGCCGTAATCAAGTTTATCAATTATCAATACAAGGACTTGCCGACCAATACTCTGAATGCAGCCTTCGGCAGCAATTGGAAATATTTAGATGACCAAAAGTTCGAGATCGAGCTGCTTAGTCCGGAGCTTCGGTATGCCGGCGAATATATGCTCTCTTTGGGCCTTGCGACGGAGAACAAATACGCCTTCCGCGATCCGGTGAAGAAGATGCACGCCGATTATTTAAATCATGAAATTACGAATGTAAGCGCCGCCAAAATGCCGCTGGATGCGACCGTCGTCTATGACAAGGAGCGGCTGAAGCAGAATGTTCCCATGCTGGAGGACCTGGATCGTTTGCGGAGCGAGGAGCTCGTAAAGTTTGTGACCGGCGTAAGACCTTTGGGTGAATTTGATCAATACATTGAACAATTGAACAAGGCGGGGCTGCAGATGTGGATCGATGAATACACGAAGCAATATCACGAGCTGAAAAAATAAAAGCGGGAGGGCACGCCTATCATGGAGCTTAAAGCAGCGACGGTTCCCCCGCCGGAGTCCAAGAAAAAAAGCCGATGGCCTGCAGTGAAAAAGCATCGATTCTACTATTACTTAATCCTGCCCGGTCTATTATATTTTCTTATTTTTGATTACGTGCCCATGTTTGGCGTCATCATTTCGTTCAAAGACATCTCGCCGTTTGAAGGAGTACGCGGGATATTAACGGGCGAATGGGTAGGCTTCGATCATTTTGTCCGTTTCTTTCAATCCTATTATTTCTGGAATGTTCTCCGAAATACGTTCCTGATCAGCTTCTACAATCTGTTGTTCGGTTTTCCGGCTGCAATCGTATTGGCACTCTTGATGAATGAACTGAAGAACGGACTGTTCAAGCGGTTCGTTCAAACCGTCTCGTACTTACCGCACTTCATCTCGACCGTCGTGGTTGCAGGTCTCATCATGATGATGCTGTCCACGGACAATGGATTGCTTAATGCGATCATCGTGTTTTTCGGCGGAGAGCCGATTCTGTTCCTAGGGGAGCCCAAGTACTTCCGGTCCATCCTCGTTGTATCCCATGTGTGGCAGACCGTCGGATGGGGCACGATCTTGTATTTGGCAGCCATGGCTGGAATTGATCCGGGACTGTATGAAGCCGCAAAAATCGATGGTGCCAACCGGTTTCGCCAAGCATGGCATATCACGCTGCCAGGCATCTCGCATGTCATTGTCATTATGCTTATCCTGTCGATCGGGGGATTGCTGAATGCGGGGTTCGAAAAGGTGCTGCTGCTGTATTCGCCTGCGGTATACGAGGTGGCTGACATCATCGATACGTATGTGTATAGAGAAGGCCTGACATCGCTTAACTATTCATTCGCCACGGCTGTAGGTTTATTTAAAAATCTTCTGGCCATGACGCTCATCTTGGGCGCGAATTATTTCGCGAAACGCATGAACCAAACGGGAATCTGGTAAGGAGGGATACGGTGAGTGGAATAAAGCCGACGACAAGCGAACGAATTTTTGATGCTGCCAACATTGTTTTCCTAATCTTTTTGTCCCTCGTGTTCGTCATCCCGTTTCTGGCGGTGCTGTCGACGTCCTTCATCAGCGCAGAAGAATCCATGCGCCGGGGGGCATTCGTGCTGATTCCGGAAAGGCTCGACTTTACGGCCTATGACGTGCTTCTTAACCGGGGGAAGATCATTTTGAACGCTTATCAGGTTACGCTCTTCCGTGTAATCGTAGGCACGATTCTCAATCTGTTGTTCACGTCCATGCTGGCTTACGGCTTGGCGCGTCGTAGCTTGCCGGGCCGAAACGGGCTGGTGCTGTTCATCTTTCTGACCATGATCTTTCAAGGCGGCTTGATCCCTAATTATATGCTGATGGATACGCTGGGGCTTAAGGATACGCTTTGGGTGCTTATTTTTCCAAGCTTGGTCAGCGCGTGGAATTTGTTTATTCTTCGCAATTTCTTCATGGGACTGCCGGAGGAGCTGGAGGAGTCCGCCGTCATTGACGGGGCTACGCCTCAACTGATTCTGTTCAAAATCGTCATTCCTCTCTCCATGCCGGCTATGGCAACGATCGGCTTGTTCTATGCGGTTCATCATTGGAATGATTGGTTTGGGGCATCGATCTATATCAATGACATTAACAAGATGCCGATCCAGGTCATCATGCGCAATATTTTGCTAACGGGGATAACGCAAAACGAGGCACAGCTGGAATACGTGCAGAATCCCCCGCCGGCCGCCACTCTGAAGTCAGCGGTTATTATCATCAGCACGCTCCCCATCTTGTTTGTGTATCCGTTTCTGCAGAAGTACTTCGTTAAAGGGGTTATGGTCGGCTCCATTAAAGGTTAGGAGGGTTCGTTTATGATGAGGCCGCTTCGCAAGGCGTTTATTGGCTGGATGGTGTTTATTGTTATGGCTGCCTGCTTCCCTCATGGCCCCGTTAGCTTAAGTAAAGCTGTCGAAGCTGAGGCAGCGGCCGGTGGGGAAGCGCAGTTTCGCAATATCGATTTGTTCGTGGCAGGAACGGAAGGGTATCATACGTTTCGCATTCCGACCGTTTTGACGACCATGGACGGAACCTTGCTGGCGTTTGCCGAGGGGCGGAAAAATAGCGCCTCGGATACGGGGGACATCGACCTTGTGCTTAAGCGCAGCATGGACGGCGGCACAACATGGGGGCCGCTCCAAACGGTGTGCGACATGGGTACGGATACCTGTGGCAATCCAACTGCGGTACAAGATGAGAGCAATGGCCGCATATGGTTATTTATGAACCATAATTATGGCGACGACACGATTGAGGAGATCAACAATGGAACGAGCAGGGGCGTACGCACGATTTGGAGCGCATACAGCGACGATGACGGCGCTTCCTGGTCGGAACCGGTTAATCGGTTTGGGGAGGTGCAGCCGCCTGATATAAGGTGGGATGCAACAGGGCCTGCAATCGGCATTCAGCTTCGGCATGGACCTAACCAAGGGAGGCTGGTGATCCCGGCGATTGGCCGGAACATTCAGAGCGATGACCATGGCTTAACCTGGTATCAGAGCGGCTATATTCAGGCGGATACGAACGAGGCCACCGTGGTGGAATTGACGGACGGCACTTTGATGCGGAACGACCGCTTGTCCGCCAACAAAGAACTGAAACGGAGGGCAATCTCGACAAGCAGAGACCAAGGAGCGACTTGGTCACCTGTGCACTACGCGCCTGAACTGATTGATCCGGTTGTGCAAGCGAGCATTGTGCGTTATTTGCCAGCCGATAATGATCTTGGCAGCAAGCTGCTGATTTTCGCCAATCCGGCTAGCGAGAACGTCAGGGAAAAGATGACGGTCCGCCTAAGCCATGACGACGGAGCCACCTGGCCGGTAGCGAAAACGGTATACAGCGGGCATTCCGCCTACTCCTCGCTCACCGTACTGCCGGACGGAACGATAGGTCTGTTGTTTGAAGGCGGGGGCTATACGCCCTATGACAAAATCATGTTTGCAACATTCAATTTGGCTTGGTTCGAAACGGAGGATGCGCAGCTGGACGACCTGGTGTTCTCGGAAGGCTCGCTGTCCCCCGTGTTTAGGAGCGATATCGAGCATTACAGCCTTACATTGTATGAAGGAAGCGAAGCAGTGACGGTTACGCCGATCGCATCGAAAGCTGGAGTCGAAATCGAAATAGCGGGCGAGCCGGCAGCACCAGGAGTACCAAGAACGATCCGGCTGGGCGAGCTTGATGAGCTTCTCGTTACGGCCCGGCTTGGGAATCGCACGCGCAGCTATACGATTGAATTGGATAGGTCCAGACCGCGTCCGGAGCTGCTGCTCCACTGGAATTTCGAGCAGATAAGCGATGGCGCCGTGACGGATGTGACAGGCCGAGGACATACTGGCTTGTTGCAGAACGGCGCAGCGATCCGGCCGGGGACGGTCCGCTCCGATGGGCAGGGCCATGTTCTCCATTTGGATGCCATGCAGCGTTCGCACGTTGAGATCGCGAAGGCTGAGGATCTTCATTTTGGAACCGGCGATTTTACCTTTGCGGCATGGGTCAACCCGGAGACGCTTTCCCGGCAGCGGCATCTGTTGTTATGGTACGGAACGGCCGGCCGAGGTGTCCCGCAGTGGTGGATGTCGGTTGAACAGAACGGTGCAGTCCGGATGAATTTGAACGGGCTGCCGCTGAACAGGGAGATTGGCATAGCAACGCCATCAGGTCTAGTCAAGACCGGGGAATGGACGCATGTTGCCGGTGTCCGGCAGGGCGGCAATCTTCTGGTGTACGTTAACGGGGAATTGGCTGCGACATCGGCCCAATTTGACGGTGCCGCTATGAACGTGACGAACGAAGACGCTCCGCCGCTGGTCGGCCTTGATAAAGGCACAGTTGCCAATCGGGATTGGAACGGCAGTCTGGACGATTTAAGGATATATCGCCATGCGCTGGATCCCTCCGACATCAGAAAGCTGTATCAACTTCCGTTCGACGCAGCCGCACCGGTCACGGAGGCTGTCGTTACGCCGGATGAGCCGGACGGAATGAATGGATGGTATACGTCCGATGTGACGGTGGAGCTAACGGCAGCGGATCAAGACTCCAAGGTGACTCACACGGAATATCGGCTGAATGGCGGGGAATGGACGAATTATTCAGGAGCGGTCTCCGTTTCTGCGGAAGGAATCACCACGATGGAGTACCGGAGCCGGGACGGAGCCGGCAATGTGGAAGAGACTCAAACTCTAGTGCTTCCCATTGACAAGACGGAGCCAGAGCTTACGGCCACTCCGAATCTTGAGGTTCTCTGGCCGCCTAACCGCAAGTGGGTGCCGGTGGAGATAAGGCTTGACCCCAAGGATGAATCATCCGGAATCGATTCGATTGCATTGGTGTCTGTCACAACCGAAGGCACGCCGGACCCTCTTGAAGGAATTCGGGATGCGGACATCGGAACAGCGGATACGTCCTTTCAGCTGTTGGCCGCAAACCATCGGCGCGGAGAGAAGCGGGCGTATATCATTACCTATGAAGCAAGGGATAAGGCCGGGCACTCAACCACGAAGACAATAACCGTGGAAGTGGCGAGAACGGTTAAGGAGGGTGAACGTTAGTGGCGATTGAGAAGTTTGCGATCAGCAGAGACGAGGAATGGTATGAGGCATGGCCCGATGTAACGCTTACTGCAGCGGGCAAGCTGGTATGTGTATTCTCCCAATGC
Source organism: Paenibacillus sp. FSL M8-0142 (assembly GCF_038597315.1). Taxonomy (NCBI): domain Bacteria; kingdom Bacillati; phylum Bacillota; class Bacilli; order Caryophanales; family Paenibacillaceae; genus Paenibacillus; species Paenibacillus sp. FSL M8-0142. The sequence goes on along the minus strand of NZ_CP152008.1, from coordinate 5,400,070 downwards.
ACGCATCACGGAGACAGGTCGGCAACGCGGCTGATGCTGACTGAAAGTACGGATAAAGGAAGAACCTGGAGTGACAAACAACCGTTCACGGCATGGACGAAAGGATTTCCCTACTGGAACTGCGCCCGGATTTCGAGACTGCGGGATGACCGGCTTGTTATCGTCGCAGATCTGATTAGGGAGAAGAAGGAGAACGGGGGACGGAATTATATATGGATTGGGGATGCCGAAGGGAACCGCTGGTCCGAGCCCATCGAGACGCCGGTTACCGGGATCGTGCCGGATAAGCTGTGCGAGCTTGCATCCGGACGGTGGCTGCTGTCCGCCCATGAGCGAAATGCGGAGACAGGCGTCAGCGAGCAGCGTCTATGGTACTCGGATAGCCAAGGCGAAGATTGGTACGGACCGGTTACTGTGGCCTCGCATCCGGATCTGAAGCTGTGCGAGGGGAGCATCCTTCCGCTCCCGGATGGAACCCTGGTTGCCTTCCTGCGGGAGAACTCCGGGCAGGGGCTCGATTGTTACAAATCGATTTCCTATGATCAGGGCGAGACTTGGAGCGGACCCTACCGCGTCCCCATCCCCGGGTGTCATCGTCCGGTTGCAGGGATGCTGCAGAGCGGAAACATTATGATCGCGTACCGTTTCATGCAAGGCGGCAAAGGCTGGCTCGGCACCTGGACGCAGAACTTCTTTGTCGCACTGACGGATCAGGAATCGGCAAAGACGGCCGAGCGGCGGGAGCAGTGGACGAGAATCATGCCCATCGATTATGACCGCAGCCCGGCAGCCGATCTCGGTTATTCGGGATGGGTGCAATTTGAAGATGGGGAAATCTATGTTGTCCAATATATTGCCGACGATGCGCCGAAAGCGCAAATTCGCGGGTACAGCTTTTATGAGGATGATTTTCTGTTAAGACCTAATCCATAAGGAGGGGACTCCCCTTGAACCTGGTATCTGGAGAACGAAGCAAGTTTAAAGGCATATTTACCGCATTGTTGACCCCTATGCACGAGGACGGATCGATCGATTACGAGTCGTTATCGCGTTTGGTGGAGCATCAGATCTTGCTGGGAATTACGGGCTTCTATGTTGGAGGAAGCACCGGGGAAGCGTTTATTTTGACGACGGAAGAACGGAAGCAGGTGCTTGAGTCCGTCGTCAAGACGGTGAACGGCCGGGTGATCGTGATCGCGCATATCGGCTGCATCAGCACCATGGAGTCGGTTAAGCTTGCCCGCCACGCGGAAGAGCTTGGCGCAGATGCCGTTTCGGCCGTCGTCCCGTTCTATTACAAAGTAACGATGAAAGAGATCCGGGAGCATTATGAAACGATCATGTCCGCCGTGCCGTTGCCCATGCTGGTCTATCATTACCCGGGTGCTACCAGCGTGAGTCTGACGATGGATTTTTACACGGACATGAGCAGTCATTCCCAATGTATCGGCGTGAAATTTACGTCCTTGAACCTGTTTGAGATGCAGCAAATCCGCGCCTTATGCCATGAGCGGTTCATGATTTTTAACGGGCATGACGAGGTATATTTAAGCGGGGCTTGTGCCGGAGCCGATGGCGCGATCGGGAGCACCTTCAATATGATGCCGGGACCATTCATTCAAATGCACGATCATATCAGCACTGCCCAAAGGCCTGATATGAGCCTCCTACAGTCTTTGCAGACGGAGGCCAATGCGGTGATCTCGCACATGATCCAATACGATGTTATCGCGTATGAAAAGTATATTTTATATCTCCAAGGGGTACTGCGCTCCCCGAAGGTACGCCAGCCCTTAAAGCAGCTGACGGATGGCGAACGGCGGCAGATTGATGATTTCTATCGGAATTGCGCCTTGCTGCAGGACCACCGTGTCAGCGTTTAAGCCAGCTATTGGGCAGAGCCTATGTAATGTTCTGGTTAATCGTGGAAGAAGATGAATCCGTCATTTTGGCACGCTCATCTACGGTAAAACTTGATCCATGATAAAGCAGCAACAGGCCGGTCGTGACCGGCCTGTTGTTTTGACGTTCGTTGCGTTGGGACGATTCAGATCCATTTGAATATCAACATGAATAGCAATATCAACATGAATACCAATATTAATACTATCAATACCTATTTCGGCCATGCTCCCAAACAAAACACAACCCCAACGCAAAAAAACAATCAATCGGCACCTGCCGACATCCTATAATGAAGCCATGAACGACCAAGAGCTGCTGATGAATCAGGGCAAGGAGGGCGAGCATGAAACGGGATGAATACATGGACGGTGCTGGACTAAAGACAGGGCCGATGGAGGCGCAGGGATGGAAGAGGGATGAGTTTGCGTCCGAATTCGACCGGCGCATAGCCTGGTGGAGAGCGGCCCGGTTTGGCATTTTCGTGCACTGGGGGCCTTATTCGATGCTGGGCGGCATGTGGAAGGGGAAGCGCGTAGAAGCGAATTATGCGGAGCATATCCAGCTGCGCGGGAAGATTCCCGTTGCCGAGTACGCCGAGGCTGCCGCAGGGATGAAGCCGGATGCCTTTGACGCATATGAATGGGTGTCACTGGCGAAGCGGGCCGGTGCCAAATATATGATTGTAACGGCAAAGCACCATGACGGATTCGCGATGTACGACTCCAAGGTCAGCGATTATTCCATCACTCGCCACGCTCATTTTCCGAGCGACCCCCTCAAAGCGTTGGCGGCGGCCTGCGAAGCAGAGGGGATTCGCCTTGGAATCTACTACTCCCACGCGATGGATTGGCATCATCCGGATTCGCAAGGCAATACGCTGGACTACCCGGACAATGTCGGCGCGTGGGACCTGCTGGAGGATTGGGTGGATGACGACGGCAAAAGAACCCGCTTCGAGCGCTATCTTCAGGAGAAGGCATTGCCCCAGGTCGAGGAGCTGTTGACCGGTTACGGCCCGATCGGCGTGATGTGGTTCGACTGCGGCCATAAGATCAGCGATGAGCACGCCGAATGGTTCCGTGACCGGGTGCGCAGGCTTCAGCCGGATTGCCTCATTAATAAGCGCCTTCGGGACGAGCGGTTTGCGGATTACGGCAATCCGCACGATAATCAGCTTCGATTCCGTCCGGTGCAGCCGGACTGGGAGTCGATCCACACCTTGAACGACTCCTGGGGCTTCCGCTATGACGATGATAATTGGAAGAGCCCGGATGAGCTGATCGAGCAGCTGCTCCGGGTCGTAAGCGCGGGCGGCAATCTCGTTCTGAACATTGGGCCGATGGGAAGCGGGGCGATTGATGATACGTCAAGGCGCCTGCTGGAGACGGTAGGGCGTTTCCTGGAGTACAGCGGCGAAGCGATTTACGGGACAGAGGAAAGTCCGATCGGCGTGCCGCAGTGGGGCTGGTGTACATGGAAGCCGGACGAGTCCGCGTTATATCTGTTTGTAAGAGATTGGCCTTCGGACGGGCGATTGATCCTGCCCGGTCTCGCGAGCCGGGTCCAGTATGCGCAGCCGGTAGGGGGCATCGGAGAGCATGAGCATCCCCGCAGCCTTGCCTTCCGGCAGCTTGGGCCTTGGGACGTGGAGATTGACGTTCGTTCGGTCCGGAAGCATCCGTATGCAACGGTGATCAAGGTCAAGATCCTGGGGGAGCTGAAGGCGGATCCGACCCCCAGATTCATTGCCGGAATGCCGAACACGTTCTGGGCATACGATGGATGGATTGAGGGAGGCGTTCATTACGATAACGGCAAACGCGGGCATGACGGCGTAACTGGCTGGGCTGATCCCGGTGCAGCTGTTCACTGGACATTTCGTTCGGAAGAAGAAAGACCTGTCCGATGTCGTCTTATGGTCACATTATCCGCCGATGCCGAGCAGGCGGGCGGCCGGTTCGAGGTGTCGCTTGATGAGCAGAAGGTGGAGGCAACGATAGAGGAGACGGGCGGCGACGGGAGCTGGGGAGAGCTCGAGACGGGCCCGCTTACGGTAAGCTCGCGGGGACTCCACCATCTTGAAATCCGGGGCTTATCACTAGCCGGAAACTCTTTAATGAAGTTGCAAAAAATAACCTTGCTGCCTATAGAAGAAGGAGGGAAAAGCCATGAGGCTGGTGTTTGATCCTGCACCGGCAGCCGGAGGCTTTCGCATGCCGGGCTATTGGGTCTGGTGCGGAAGCGTAATCGAGGGGGAGGACGGCCGATATCATATGTTCGCTTCGCGCTGGCCGAAATCGCTGCCCATGCATCCCGGGTGGCTTGCGGCCTCGGAGATCGTCCGGGCGGCTGCGGATCATCCGGCCGGCCCGTACCGATACGAGGAAACGGTGCTTGGCGCCAGATCCCCGGCCTATTGGGACGGATCCAGCGTGCATAATCCGCACATCGTGAAGGTGGACGGGATATATGTGCTCTATTATATGGGCACCACGTTCCCGTTCCCTCTGCCGGAGGACGGAAGGCAGCTGCGGCCGGATGATCCGCTTGCCGTGGCGGCAAGAGCGAATAAACGAATCGGCATCGCGACGGCGCCATCCGTTGGGGGGCCGTGGACCCGGCCGGACCGACCCGTTTTGACGCCGCGCCCGGACCGCTTCGACAGCTACCTGGTGTCCAATCCGGCTCCATGCATCCATCCGGACGGCCGGGTGCTGCTCATCTATAAATCCCGACCTTATGCCGGGCATTCTTACGGAAACATGCAGCTTGGGGTGGCCTGTGCAGGATCGGTGCACGGTCCATACGTTCGCGGCGATGAGCCGCTATTTCCCCCATCGGTTCATGTTGAGGATCCGTTTATATGGCGTACACCACGCGGATACGAGATGATTGCCAAGGATATGGACGGCTCGCTGTCCGGGGAGCGATATGGCGGCATCCACGCATGGTCCGCTTCCGGCGGCCGATGGCAGTTGACGACGACGCCCGGGGAGCCGGCGTACTCCCGCAGGGTACGCTGGGATGACGGCACCGAGCGGCTGATGGGCAATCTGGAGCGCCCGTTTCTGCTTATGGAGGGAGGGCGCCCTGCCTGGATGTTCGCGGCGACGTCGGATGGGAGCCGCGGATTTCATGACTGCACGGAGACCTGGAATATGGCGATTCCGATCCGGGAAATCCTTCATCCGGATGAATAGCGGCAGCATTACGCGCCGTGAGGCATACGAGTCTCGCAAGAAGGATGCACCAGCGATGCTGATTACGCGTCGATCCCGGCTGATGGAACGAGCAAGCCGGTATTGCATCGCGCCTTGTCCCTCAGGCGTGCTCTCATTTTTCGCGGGATTCAAGCATGGCCGGCAAAAAAGTCGACAGACTGATGTAGAGATGTTTATATCAATCGCTTTTTAAGCGTCCTTTTCCGTAATCCGCGGTTCTTCACTGTGGTTTGGGATTGGACGCTTTTTCACATATAGCGATAATAGCGAGCATCTATGATGTAATCGGATGGAACGACGCCTCCGTTTGACGGTTGTTCCTGGTGAGAGCTTGTACGTAATGGCAGAGAAAACCGCGTGCAATCTGATAACACTGATAACAACCGCTTCGTACCTACAACGCCATTAAGCGTATTATGGGTTTGATGATCCGCGCAGCTTTTGGTCACGACTGGGGCGTCGGCGTTAAGGGTTGTTCTGCGCGGTCGCGCATTGGAATTCGTACTCGTTCGCACTATACTATATCAATAACCTGAGGCTGTTTTTCGCTGCAGGCTCGCCTGCGGGAGATTGCCATGACCAACCAGATAGGGGGGATGGACACAATAATCGGCTCGATCAAGCCGGATCGTAAAAGAACACACAGGATCATAAAAAACGCCAATACGGAAATGAGGCGATATAGGCTACCATGAAATTGATTTTACGTAAGCGCTTACCTTTGAGTGGCAGGGTGACTGATTGGGCATGGCTCGGCATGGATAAGCGACGGATAGGCATGGACAGATATGAATTATGAATCATAAGGATCGAGATGGATCGATGGCATGTTGGAGCTTGTTTGATCTCCAGATGAAATGAACGGTTGATGATTTCGTGGAAAGGGGAGAGGTTGATGAAGAGAGGCTTTTCGGTTTTGCTCGTGAGCTGCCTGATCCTAACGCTGCTGGCAGGCTGCGGAGGAAAAGCGGGTGAGGGCGGACAAGCGGGAGCTCAGCCGGGAGCTAAGGATGGGGCGGCCGCATCCGAGAAACTGTCCTTCTCGATTTCATTCTCTACGGGCGGCAATATCTATATTGAATCCTCGCCGGATATCAATAACGACAAATGGGTGCTGAAGCTGGAGGAAATGACGAACACCGATCTGGATATCCGTTTGATGTCGCACAAGGAATTCGACCAGAAGATGAGCCTGATGTTTGCCGGCAACGATATCCCGGATGTTGTGGGAAATATGCGAGGCGGGCCTACGACGGCCTCCATGTCGGGCTCGGTGGAAGCCGGCGTATTCATGCCGCTTGATGATTTGCTCAAGGAGCATGCGCCGAATCTGATGAAAATGGTGACACCGGAGGCATGGGAGGAGGTGTCGTATAACGGCAGCATTTACGGCATTCCCTCCTGGCTGGAGAACCTGTCGCGCCGCGCTACATTTATCCGTACGGATCTGATGGAGAAGGCCGGCATCAAGGAAGCGCCGAAGACGGTCGAGGAGTACCTGGATATGCTGCGCGCGTTCAAGAAGCTGGGCGTTGAGCATCCGTATCAGTATCGCGAGAATTTCAAATATGCGGATACCTTCCTTGGCGCTTACGATGTGCTGCCGTTTCAATTCATGGAGCTGAACGGCGAGGTGGTGCCGAAGTTTTTTGATGTAGAGAATATGACCAAGGCGCTTCAAACGTACAAGACCATGTATGACGAAGGGTTGATCCCGAAGGACTTTGCCTCGCTCTCGCAGGTTGATTACAGGCGCAACATCAATTCAGGCAAGTCCGGCATGTGGGCTTCCAACGGCGAAGGGCTCATCGGCTTTCGCACGAAGCTGAAGGAAGTGGACCCTTCGATGAAAGTAGATATTTATCCGTCTCCAACCGGGCCGGACGGCAAAGGCGGCCTGGGCTTATACAGCTCGATCTCAACGACGTTTTACATCAACAACAAGGTCGGCAAGGAAAAAGCGATCGAGATCATTAAGTTTCTTGACTGGATGCTGACAGAGGAAGCGGATATGTTCTTCTCGTTCGGGATCGAAGGCGAGAACTACACGATTGAGAACGGTAAAGTCAACTACACATGGCCGGTAAAGAAGGAGGAAGTGGATGAAGCCGGGTTCCGGGCCAACCAATTGTGGTTTGTGCATGAGCTGACCTACAACAAGAAGCAGACAGCCCTTACGGAAGACGGCCAGGACGTAGTGGCCGCATTCCGCGATGTGCTCAGCAACGAAGGGCGAGGCGGCATTACCTTTACGGCGAACCTGAACAGCTTCTCCAAGTTCCCGGACCTTGCCTCGACGGGAGATACGGGACCGAAATTCATTCTGGACAGCATGGTCAAAATGATCTACGGCAAGCAGCCGATCTCCGATTGGCCGAAGGTGCTGGAGGAATATCGGGCCAAAGGTGGGAACGAGATCATTAAGGAAGCGACGGAGCGCTGGAAGAACAAGGAGAATGTCGTGGATCGCACAAGATGACTCTACTGGCGCGCAGCCTCGGTGCCCTGCAAAATAGTCGGCAGGACTTATCAAGCAAAGGCGAATTTTTCTATACAATAAAGCCGATATGTAAGCGTTTCACCTGATGTGGGCTGCGAAAAAAATAGGTATCCGCCGGTCAAGCCGCTTGTCGGCTGACCCAGGAGGTACCTTCTCGTCCCGCCGGCGAGATTGTTCATCGGAATCATTCGGATTCTTCTACATACAGGAGGCTGATAATAATGCGGTTGCTTATTGCTGATGATGAACCCGTCATTCGGAGAGGGCTGGTTAAAATGGCGGAGTCTTACCGCCTGCGGTTTGACGCGATTGATACGGCCGTAAACGGCGAGCATGCTTTGTCGCGGATCAAGGAGGCCGAGCCGGACGTGCTCTTGACCGATATTCGGATGCCCAGAATGAACGGGCTGGAGCTGTGCCGGGAGCTTCATGAGCAGTACGGGCACATTCAGATCGTCGTCATCTCCGGGTATGGCGAATTTCAGTATGCCCAGCAGTGCTTGGCTTACGGCGTAAAGCATTATCTGCTGAAACCGGTGACGGGGGCGATGCTTCATCAGGCGTTCGATGCGATCATGAAGCATCGTCACAAAGGGATTGTGTCCCTTGCTTCCTATGTCGACTGGATCGAAAATATTGGACAGGAAATTTGGATGCTGCAGACGGAACGGCTGGATCAGCTGTTAAAGGAATGGAGAGAGCAGCTGCTGGCAGCCGGGCTCAGCGTCCAGCAGCTGCAGCAGCTGCTGGATGACGCGGTGGGCATGATCTACCGGCGCTTGGTGTCCAAGGGATACATGGAGCTGACGGCCATCAAGCCGCTGGGTCATGGGGCTGCTCCGGAGCCGCTGCTCCAAGCGTTTGAACTAAGGGTCAAGCAAATGACCGCGGATTTGATCACCCAGCGCTGGGGCAACTTCAAAAATCCGCTGGAGGAGGTGAAGTCCTACATCGATTCGCATCTGTCCGAGGAAATCACCTTGGAGGAAGTGGCTGAAATGGCGGGCTACACGCCCACGTATTTTAGCGCGATGTTCAAGAAGATGACGAACGAAACCTTTGTCCGGTACCGTATCCACAGACGGATGGAGCGGGCGAAGGAGCTCCTGGCGCTGCCGCATATGCGGATCATCGATGTCGCCGCGAATGTAGGCTATGAGGATTACCCCCATTTTACGAAGATGTTTAAGAAAGTGACGGGGCACACCCCGACGGAATACCGGTCCATGCTGGGGTTTAACGGATGAGCAGCAAGCTGTACCGCAAGCTGTTTCTGTACTGCGTGTCCATCATCGTACTGTCCTCACTTCTAATCGGCATTGTCACTTATTCCCGTTCATCGGCAGAACTGGACCAGCAGCTGGACCGGCATATGTCACAAACGGTACAGAATGCGCTGATTCATACGGATATGTACATTAAGTCGTATGACCGGACGATGATTACGCTGCTGACGAACCGGGAATTGAAAAAATTCGTGGATCTGCCGAATCCCGCCGACAACTACGAGTACTATCATATCAGCTCGACGATTAAGGAAATGGTCTTTCGCCCGCAGATGGACCGGGGGCCGGATTTGCTGACCATGTATATTCTCTCCAACGACGGCAATGCTGTCTACAGCTTCAGCTCCGACGTTGCGGAGCCGGTGTTCAGCGCGGAGGAGAAGTCGGCACAGCTTGCGGATCTGCGCAGGCTGACAAAGGATGAGAGCGGGCTGATGATCGATACCGCAAGCATCATTCCGGGAAGAGGCGGCAGCGTGGTTCGGATGACAAGACAGATCAAGGGCCTGTCCTCCATCGCGGAAAAGGGCGTGCTGGCCATGGAGGTACGGTCTCAAGAGCTCTCGACGCTTTGGCAAGGAATCGATCTTGGGGAGCAAGGATACTTCTACATCGCCGATGCCGACGGCCACGTGGTGTACCAGCCGGAGAGCCTGGTGGGCGACGCTTCATCACCTGCACAGGATCCGAAGCTGAGGGACCGGATTATGGATGCGGGCGAGGATTCCTTCCGGTACACGACGGCGGATGGCGAGGAGCGGGTATTCATGGCAAGAATGTCGCCTTATTCGGGCTGGCGTCTGGTCACCTCCATACCGCTCGAAGAGTGGCGCAAGCCCATCGCCAATATCCGCACCACCGTCTGGGGCATCGGCCTTGTCAGCCTGCTTGCAGCGTGCTTGCTCGCTTACCGGTTCGTGCGTTCCATCACCCAGCCGATCCAGACCATCATCCGGGGGATGCGGCAGACGGAGCAGGGCCGCTGGACGCCGCTTGAGCTTCCCGAGCGGGACGATGAATTGACCGAGATGATGCAGCGTTACAATTTGATGGTAACCCGTCTGTCGGAGCTCATCGAGCGGGTGTACGAAAGCGAGCTGCAGCAGCAGAAGATCATTATCGCCAGGCAGCGTGCGGAATTCCAGGCTCTTCAGCTGCAGATCAATCCGCATTTTATGTATAACACGCTGGAGACGATCGTCTGTTACGCAGAGGTCAGAGGCTCGTCCGAAATTACGGAAATGGTATCCTCTCTTGCTTATATGATGCGTTACTCCCTCCTTACGTCTCTGGAGGAGATTACAGTGGCTAATGAGCTGAACCATGTGCTGAGCTACATGACCATCATGAAGCATCGGCATGAACTGGAATTTGACCTGCGGGTGGAGGTGCCGCCTGAGCTGCTGCTATTCAGCATGGTTCGCTTGACGCTGCAGCCGCTGATCGAAAATGCGTTTCAGCACGCGTTTCCGGACGGCATCGACGAGTCGAGCTGGATCACGATTTCAGCAGGCCTGAGCGATGACATCTTCTGGGTCAGCGTGACGGATAACGGCGCAGGTCTGTCCGCTGAGAGGCAGCGCGAAATATTAGACCGGTTCTCCCATGCTCATGAGTGGGACGCTGCGACGGCAGAATCCTCGTCAGCTGCAAGCGGAGACGCGTGGGGCATCGGAGGGATTGGAGGCATCGGGCTGCTCAATGTGCACCGCAGGATCCAGCTTGTGTTCGGTGAACGCTATGGTCTTAGGCTGAGCTCGGAAGGCGGGGGGATGGGCACCACCGTCAAGATGATGATGCCAAGTCCGCAGTCTGCTTAAAGCCGGCTTCTCCTAGGAATCGAAAACAGGTGCGATCACCCATACCTCAACTTCTCTTGCCTTAAGGCTTCCCTCGGTTTCAAGCCGCTTAATCATGGTCGCACAGCTTCGTGCAGCCTCATTGTAACGGATGTAACGCCAACGGCACATGCGGCTCCGTTCGTTTGCGATTGTGTTTTCTTAGGAGAGCATATTTCTTAAAAAAACACCCTGTCTCCGCAAGTTACGGCATGGCGTAACGGGCCGGGCAGCCCTACGATGGAATCATAATCCGCTAAGTGGAGGAAGGAGGAGCGCGTCAATCACGGATCGATCGTCAATCACGACATTAGACGAAGGATGGGGGATGAATGATGAAAAAGGCACGAAAGCGCGATGGATGGGAAAACCGCAGGATTGCCGTCCTGCTGCTGGGCGTTCTGCTGCTCTCCTTGGGAAATTTGCCGGTAAAAGGGGACGCGGCCTTGACTGCCGGCGGCGCTCCCGTGAATCTTGCGCTCGACAAGCCGGCCATGGCCAGCTCTGCCGTAAGCGGGCGGGAAGCCGGAAAAGCCGTTGACGGCAGCAGGGATACCTATTGGCAGCCGGCAAGCACGGATCGCGAAGATATGAGCGTGCATATCCAGGTCGAGCTTGGAAGCGGACAGCCGTTGAACCAGGTCATACTTGATTTGAACCGGGGGGATAACCTGAAGGCTGTGGAAATCGATTACTCGCTGGAAGGGGAGTCATGGAGCCGCGCGTTCACAAAGACCGAGGGCATTCGGGCGGACGGTCAGGAGCGTATTTCATTTGATGCCGTAACGGCATCTCAAGTCCGTATCACGCTGCAGCTGTCGCGGAACCTGAACGTGCAGCTGAAGGAGATGGAGATTTATATGCAGGACGGCAGCTCGGAGATTCCGGTCGATGTAACGGAGCTTGCCTTCGTGAAGGAGGACGGAACTCCATTTGGCAACAATGACGAGCTAAGCTTGGAGATTGGCGGTACCACTCCTCTCGAGGTCCGAGGAAGAGGGGCGAACGGGGAGTGGGCGGCGCTGCCTCCTCACCAAATCCGGTATCTAGCGGATGGAGCCAGCTCGACGGTTACGTCAGACGGGACTGTGACCGGCCGCAAAGTCGGCGCGACCCGGATCTACGCCGAAGCCAGCGTGGGCGGCAAGACGGTCCGTTCGCCGGATTTATGGTTCGTCGTGAAGGATGAGCACGAATTCGAAGATGCGAAATATGTTGCCTTCACTTCCTTTCGTCATCCGGCATTGACGCAAAGAATCGGCGAGGCGGCGATTCTGGAGGAGACCAAGACCTTGCCGGTCGTCATGATTGCACCGAATCTAAGCGGAAGCGTCTCCGCGAGATGGCTGAGGGACGGCCAATCGAGAGGAAATCTCGGGACGAAAACGCTAATCGCTGGCGAGGATGCCTCCATACAGCTTCCAGGCGGTATGAAAGTGCCGGGAACCTATGAGATCCAAATGACGTTCCATATGTCGGACGGCGGGACGTACTACGACAGCCTGTATTATACCGTCATGCCCAAGAACGGGGTGCCTGACGGGCAGAGCCGGATCGCCTACGTCGGCAAAAACGGACGGATGGTTTACGTTCCCGACTATAAAGGCAATCGGATCATCGACTTCTCTCATGTCGGATACCAAGGGGGCGGCGTAAGGCTGCCGGATGTTCAGGCGGAGGTTGCCGTGGAGCCGACCGGCGGGGACGATACGGCGATGCTGCAAGCGGCGATTGATGAAGTGTCCCGGCTCCCGCGGGATGCGGACGGGTTCCGGGGCGCCGTGCTGCTAAGAAGCGGAACGTATTTCGTCGGCGGAACCCTGCGCATTCAGGCAAGCGGCGTCGTGCTCCGGGGCGAAGGCAAGGACGACAATGGGACGATCATCCGCGGCACGGGGACAGCTGCCCGAAACCTGATCGAGGTCGGCGGTACGGCCGGTCCGTCGATCGTGGAGGGGACGGAGACGGACATCCAGGACTTGTATGTTCCGGCGGGCTCCCGAACGTTTCATGTTCAGGATGCTTCGGGCTATAAGGCGGGGGATTCCGTTATCGTCAGACGGATCGGCAGCGAGCGCTGGATTCATGAAATCGGCATGGATCATATCTTTATGAGGCCGCTCACCGGCGGAACGAAGCAATGGACGCCCTTTAACCTTGATTTTGACCGGGTGATCACCGCAATTGACGGCAACCGGATTACGGTTGACGCACCGCTGGCCAACGCCATCGAGCGTCAGTGGGGCGGCAGCAAGCTCTTCAAAGCGACGGACGAGGAGCGGATCGAACAGGTCGGCATCGAGAACATGCGGGCCGTATCCGATTTTGACCCGAGCAAGACGGACACGAAGATGGATAATGACGTTCTGGATACGCCGTATTATTCGGATGAAGACCACGCCGAGCGCTTTATCATGATGAACAGCGTGAAGAATGCCTGGGTTCGCGAGGTGGAAGGATACCACTTCTCTTATGCCTTGGTGCAGGTCGGCCGGCAGGCCAAATGGGTAACGGTGCAGGACAGCGAAATGTACGACATGGTGAGCATCATCACCGGGGGAAGACGCTACAGCCTCTTCATTCAGGGGCAGTTAAACCTAGTCCAGCGAAACTATACCGAAACCTCCCGGCATGCTTACGTCATTGAGAGCCGCGTACAGGGACCCAATGTAATGTACGATAACAGGGCAACCCGGGAGTACAATACGAGCGAGCCTCATCACCGCTGGTCGACGGGCGGTCTGTACGACAATGTCAGCGCACGGATCAGCGTTCGCGACCGGGCTTGGCTCGGCAGCGGACACGGGTGGGCAGGCGCCAATTACGTCATGTGGAATACCGAGGGCGGGCTCGTCGCTCAGAAGCCGCCGACTGCTCAGAATTACGCAATCGGGCATGTTCCGACGGAGGACGGCTTGAACGTCAGGCCGCTCGTGCCGAACGACTACGACCCGCGTCCGCGGGAGGACGGTTTTTGGGAGTCGATGGGTCGGCATGTTGCGCCGCAAAGCTTGTTTATCCAGCAGCTGAAGGATCGTCTCGGCCAGGAAGCGGTGGATCATCTCGCCCGTACGCCGGTGGGAGGCGGTGCTTTGGATGTACCGGAATTACCTTGATCTGATATAGGGGAAGAGGGGATGTTCAGCGATGTCTGGAGTCCCCTTTTCCATAGGAATGGGAGGCATGAATACGTATGGGCAACCAGGGCTCGAACATGGACGGGAGGCAGCGATTCGATGCGGAGGTTAAAGCAAGGATCATGGGGACTGACGAGGTGTCATTATCAGGAGGCGTTGAGCGGCCTCTGCGGTTATGGTATACCTCGCCTGCGGCGGAATGGAATGAGGCGCTGCCGATCGGCAATGGACGGCTCGGAGGGATGGTGTTTGGCAGAACCGGCCTTGAGCGGGTGCAATTGAACGAGGATTCGCTATGGTACGGCGGACCGGGAAGGGGGGGCAACCCGAATGCTATCCCATATTTGGGCGACATCCGGCAATTGCTTCAGGATGGCCGTCAAGCGGAGGCCGAGCATCTGGCCCGGATGGCAATGACCTCTTCGCCGAAATATGAGCAGCCCTATCAGCCGCTGGGCGATCTGCTGCTGAAATTCCTGAACGCCGAAGCACCGGCGACGCACTATGAGCGGGAATTGGACTTGCAGCGTTCCATGGCGGCCGTGACCTACACATCGGGGGGAATCACGTACCGCAGGCAGTACTTTGCAAGCGCGCCGGACGGTGTGCTGGTCATCCGTCTGACGGCAGACCGCCCCGGCAGTTTGACCTTTGCCGCAAACCTGATGCGCCGTCCTTTCGACTGCGGCACCCGATCGATCGGGAATGACACCCTGACTATGAAAGGGGAGGCCGGGGCGGACGGCGTCTCCTTCTGCGCCGCTTTGCGCGGAGCCGCTGAAGGGGGGAATATCCGCATCATCGGCGATTTCATGTCCGTTGAAGGTGCGGATGCCGTAACGCTGCTGTTATCCGCTCAGACGACGTTCCGGTGCCGGAAACCGGAAGAGATGTGCCTGCAGCAGCTGGACCATGCGTCTTCGATCCCCTATGAGCGGTTGTTCAGCCGCCACGTGGAGGAATACAGGGAGAAGTTCGGCAGGTTTTCGCTGAAGCTGGAGGTGGACGCCGGCGCGCGGGATTATGCTTCCCTCCCTACCGATCAGCGGCTGAACCTTTTGAAGGAGAGGGTCAGGGTCAGTAACTCGGGGGCGAATCCGGAAGGAAACTCAGGCGCAGATCCGGAGGGTAACTCTGGGGCGTATCCGGATGATGACCCTGGACTAATTGAATTATATGTGCAGTACGGTCGGTATTTACTGCTGTCCAGTTCCCGGCCGGGGTCCCTGGCAGCCAATCTCCAAGGGATATGGAACGACAGCTTTACGCCGCCGTGGGAGTCCAAGTACACGATTAACGCGAACATCCAGATGAACTACTGGCCCGCGGAGCTTCTTGGATTGCCGGAGTGCCATGAGCCGCTGTTCGATCTGATTCACCGAATGCTGCCGAACGGCCGGAAGACGGCCGAGGAGATGTACGGCTGCCGCGGCTTTGCGGCCCATCACAATACGAATGTATGGGGGGAGACCAGACCCGAGGGGATCTTGATGACCTGCACCGTGTGGCCGATGGGAGCCGCATGGCTGTGCTTGCACCTGTGGGAGCATGTCCGCTTCGGAGGAGATGCCGATTTTCTTCGCGACCGGGCATACCCCGTCATGAAGGAAGCGGCCATCTTTCTGCTGGACTATATGACGATAGACGGGGAGGGCAGGCGGATTACCGGGCCCTCCGTATCTCCGGAGAACCGCTTCATGCTTCCGGATGGTGCCGTGGGCAGTCTCTGCATGGGCCCATCCATGGACTCGCAGATTGCCCATGCTTTATTGCAAGCCTGTCTGGAGGCCGGGCGGCTGCTTGGGGAGGACACCCGCTTTCTTGACGAGCTTGAAGCAGCGATCCGTAACATCCCGGCTCCGCAAATCGGAAGGCACGGAGGCATCATGGAGTGGCTCAAGGATTATGAAGAGGCGGACCCGGGCCATCGCCATATCTCTCAATTGTTCGCGTTATATCCGGGGGAGCAGATCGACCCGTTTCATACGCCGGAGCTGGCCGAAGCCGCCAAGAGGACGCTTGAGCGGCGGCTTGCGCATGGGGGAGGACATACCGGCTGGAGCCGGGCTTGGATCATTAATTATTATGCGCGGCTATTGAACGGAACGGGAGCGTACGGGCATTTGCTTCAATTGCTTGCCTCTTCGACATTCCCGAATATGCTCGATTGCCATCCGCCTTTTCAAATCGACGGAAATTTTGGGGGAATTGCAGGCGTTGGCGAGATGCTGCTGCAGTCGCATGCAGGCGAGCTGAGGCTGCTGCCGGCGCTCCCGTCTGGATGGAGCAGCGGCGATGTAAAAGGGCTGCGCGCTCGGGGAGGCTGGGTCGTGGATATACGATGGGAGGATGGGGAGTTATCCGAAGCGAAGGTGTATGCATCGAGAGCAGGCCGGTGCACGGTGTGGTCCTCCACGCCCCTTGTTCCCGTTCCCGTGGAAGCGTCGAGCACGAACGAGGAGGATCGCCACGATAACTCTTCTGGCGGCCATCGCCTGTCGTTTCTTATGAAGGAAGGGGAGTCGTATATTCTGAGGAGGGACTTCGAAAAGCCCGGCGGTGATCCATCCATGCAAACCTTCCCGATATGAAGGGATGGCGCCAGCGCAAGCAGCGACCAGCAACCAGCAACTATGAATCCAGGCAGGGCAGAGGGGCCAAGCTTCTCTGCCTGTCTACTGCTCGGCGTCCTCTCTATTAGAAACGGCCTATTTAAAAACTCACAGGACAAGTCTCGCCAAGCGGTGGGATTTACGCGTTTTTGCTTGATTTTATCCTAATTGTGCCGCCCATCTGCATACATATGTTGTGTAGAGGAGCGTGAGATGCGATGGATGTGAAGTTGCGAAGATACTATCAACTCAAGCAAAAGCAAAAAGAGCTGGAGCAGGAATTATCGGAGCTGCGCGGGCAAATCATTGAGCATTGCCAGCAGCAGGGGGTCCAGGAGCTGGAGGCGGGGACGTATCGGGCTAAGCTGGTCCTTCAAGACCGGAAGGAGTTCGATGAGCAGAAGCTGTACGAAGCGCTGCCGGATCCGGATGTATGGCGGCTGCTCTCCAAGCCGGATGCGTCCAAGATTGCCGGGCTTATCAAATTGAACGTGATTTCCGAAGACGCCATCAAGGATACCTATGCGGCAAAGCGCATTACGATACTGCAAGTGGAAAAAAAATGAGGAAGGAACAATAAGCATGCACGGAGCCCCGCGATGTCGCGGGGTTATTGCATGTCTGGATACAAGCTTCGAGTAAAAATCGCCTATACCCATTCTCCCCCATCCGCGGCGGCTGCCGCTCCTGTACAATGACATCAAGGAAGGGACGTATGTACGTCCGGGCCTTGAAGGAGCCATGGAAAGGGGTGACGTTGTTGAATACGCATTTCATTCACAATCGGATACAGGAGAGAGGGCTCGGGATTTAGGGATATACGCTCGGTCCTCTCGCGCTGTCATGGGAGGAACGCTTGAGAAGATGATGAGGTTAACGACAATGGTTCGAGGTCTGGCCGGCGATACGGTGGCCCGCGAAATGGCGAAGCGATGGGAGCATGACGAAGGGACGATGAAGCTCTGGAGAGCAAGCACCAATTTCGTGTATGTGCTTGACCGTCAGGGCGTCCGGTATTTTCTGCGTTTTAGTTCGGATGAGGATCGTAGCATGGAACAGCTGACCGCCGAGCTGGATTATATGCGGTTTTTGGCCGAGCGGGGGTACCCGTGCGTACTTCCTGTGCCATCATCCGGCGGAAATATCGTCGAAACGGTACGGACCTCGGAAGGCACATACTACGGTGTCGTATTTAGCGCGGCCATCGGTGCCGTGCTGAACAACGAGACTGTGTCGAAGCGGCAGTGCCGGGATTGGGGGAGGGCGCTTGCACGGCTTCACAGGTTATCTTGTGAATACGAGCCGGGGCTATACCGGCGGAGAGGTCCGGAGCAGATCCTGCAGTGGATCGACGGGGTGCTGAAGCGGCATCCCGAAGAACGGGAGGCGAGGGAAGAGCTGTACCGCATCTGTCTATGGCTGCAGTTCATGCCTGCGTCCAGACAGAGCTTCGGTTTGATCCACTATGATTTCCAACTGGATAACGTATTCTATCAAGCGGATCAGCGCTCGTTTCAAGTTATCGATTTTGACGACTCGATGTATCATTGGTTTGCGATGGATATCGCATCAACGCTGGCGGATACGGAGTGCCGGATCCAGCGGGAGGCATTTCTTGAAGGCTATCGCTCCATCCGGAGCTTGGAGCCGGAGACCGAAGAGGAGCTTCCGAGGTTCCGGCGCTTTGGACGCTTGTATAGCTTCGCCAGAATCCTCCGCTCCTTGGAGCATAGCGATCTCGTTCTTGACGACGCGCCCCCTTGGTATAAGGGGCTTCGGGATAAACTGATTGCCTATTGCGACGACGATCGCGGAAGCTTCAGTGAACCATGGTAAATTGCAGCTCTGTTTCGCTGTGCTTCTCCCGGAGTGCGGTGTAATGCTGACTGTAGCACGATGATCAGCGTCAACTTCGGATTACAATCATGGGGAAGTGAAGGGCGCAACGCAGCGATTATTAGCAAGAGGATAGCCGAGACTTGTTACAGACAGGTCTTGGCTTTGTTCGTTAATAAGGAATCATACATATTAACCGTCTCGTTTCATATTGCTGGAATCCAAATAACGTTTGACTCTCCTCTTGGAGGAGGCTTTAGACTGATAGCTGAAAGGAGGTTAACCGCATGCTGTACACGGTAAAGGAAGTGTCGACATTGTCGGGCGTGACCGTCAAGGCACTGCATCATTACCATAAGATCGGTCTTCTTATCCCCGCCGAAATCAGCGACGCTGGCTACCGATTGTACGGGAAGCGCGAGCTGGAACGACTGCAGGAAATTTTATTCTACCGGGAGCTCGACATTCCGCTGGATAAAATCAAAGAGCTGCTGGACGGCTCGCAGAACCGTCGGACCATCCTGTCGGAGCAGGAAGAGCTGCTTGCAGCTCGCCTGGACCGCCTGGACACGATACTGGACACGCTCAGAAAATCAATGAAAGAACTGGAGGGAGGACAACCGATGAAACCAGAGGAAATGTTTAAAGGCTTTGATAGCGATGAAGCCTGGAAGGAAGCGTTAAAGGAACAGAATGATTACTTGAAGGACGCCTATGACGTTGATTTGCTTCAGGATGGGCAGATCCATGCAGCGGATCTGAACGAGCAAGCGGCTGAGGCCTCCGCATTCATGGCGGCGATGGCCGAGTCGTTAACGTCCGGGGTCAAGCATAACGATGAACGCGTACAGCGCCTGATCGGCAAGCATTTGGCATTCTTGAACGCCCATGGCCATTCGATAACGCCGGCGGATTTTGCGGCGCAGACGAAGTTTTTCCTGCAGGATGACTTCCATCTCCGGATGCTGGAGGAGCAGCAGACCGGTCTTGCGTATTATCTTCATGCAGCCGGGGAGCAATACGCAGCCCTTGCCTAATCGAAGCGGCAGAGATAGCAGAATAGACGAAAAAGCGAAAAAAACAAGCGGCAGGAATGCCGTTTGTTTTTTTATTCCAGGATGTTAGGTAGACGCGGAAGAGGGGATCACCGCAACCGATTCCTTTTTCCAGCGTAATAAGAGGAAACCAATACGAAAGAAGGAATATTCCATGTTAATTTCAACAACATCCACCCTTGAAGGTTATCCGGTTCAACGTTATATCGGCGTCGTGACAGGCGAAGTGATTATGGGCGCTAATGTGGTGAGGGATTTTCTGGCCTCGATCACCGACATTGTCGGAGGGCGTTCGGGCGCATATGAGAACAAGCTGCAGGAAGCAAGGGACGCAGCCATCGCCGAAATGAAACAGCAAGCCGATCATATGGGAGCCAATGCGATTTTAGCCGTCGACATTGATTATGAGGTCATTCGCGAAGGCATGCTGATGGTCGCCGTCAGCGGAACGGCCGTAGTTGTTTAGCAGAGAAGATCCCGGGGCGGTTATATAACGATAACGCTGCTCGTTCCCGAGCTGTCTGCGGACAGCCAGCGGTTCGATTTCATTTTGTTCGGGGGCGGCTGCTAGGACAATCGGTGCATCTTTAATATGAAAGGGTTAGGCAGAGGGCTCGAAGCCCGATCTGCCTAACCCTTTTTTATCGTAATCGGTCCTAATCCGACGTTTATCCTGCCCCCATATAGAGCGTTATATCATTTGCGCTTTATTGCTCTAGGTCGTTATTGCTCTGAGTAGCAATTGGCACGGCTGAAACATGGGGAGGTCTTAAAAAATATTAAACTTGCAGTACCTTAATCAGATTCGTGTTGCCGGATTGGCCGATCGGCACGCCGGCGGATAATACAATAATATCGCCTTTTTCAATGTAGCCTGTCTTAATGGCATTCCGGGTTGCGGATTCAAACATTTCGTCCGTTGTCGTAACCTTGTCGCCTTTTACCGGAATGACGCCGGAGAGCAGGCAGATTTTCGCCAGCACTTCCTCGTGCTGCGTGACGGCGATAATCGGCGCCTTCGGCCGGTACTTCGAAATCATCCGCGCGGTAAATCCGCTCTCCGTCGCCGTAATAATGGCTTTCGCATTCAAGACAAGGGAAGAGCTGACCGCTCCCTGGCTGATGACTTCCGTAATGTTAGCCACTTGTTGTCTGGATTTGAAGGCGAATTGATCTTTGTAATCGATCATCGTCTCGGCGCGGCGGGCGACGGCCGCCATGGTGCGCACGGATTCCACCGGGTATTTGCCCGCGGCGGATTCCCCGGACAGCATGACAACGTCCGCGCCTTGAATGACCGCGTTAGCCACGTCACTTACCTCGGAGCGGGTTGGGCGGGGATTGACCTGCATGGATTCGAGCATGTGCGTGGCCACGATAACCGGTTTGCCGGCGAGGTTGCATTTATCGATCATTTCTTTTTGCATCATAGGCACTTCTTCGACTGGCACTTCGACGCCAAGATCTCCCCGGGCAACCATGATGCCGTCCGATGCTTCAATGATGTCATCCAGGTTCTGCATGCCCTCTTCGTTCTCGATCTTGGCGATGATCTGCACATGGTCCGCGCCGCGTTCTTTGAGGATGCGGCGAATCTCGCGAATGTTATCGCCCTGGCGCACGAAAGAGGCGGCAATGATCTCAATCCCGTTCTCCAGTCCGAAGCCGATATGCTTCACGTCCCGCTCGGTGACCCCGGGAAGCGTCGTTTTTATTCCCGGCAGATTGACGCCTTTACGCGGTTTGAGCACGCCGCCGCTAATGATTTTGCAATGGATGTCGTGCCCGTCGATATGCAGAACGTTCAGGTCCACGAGGCCATCATCGATGAGTATGCGGTCTCCCGGCTTGACCACTTGATGAAGCTCTGGATAGTTGACCGAGATGCGGCGGGCGTCGCCTAGAATTTCCTCCGTCGTCAGGATGAGCTCCTGACCCGGCTCCAGCAGGCAGGAAGGCTCTTTCAGCTTGCCGATCCGCACTTCCGGTCCTTTAATGTCCATCATGATAGGCACATACTTGTTTAACTCGGACGCGGCCTGACGAACATTCCGGATCCGGGTCACGTGATCTTCCGGCTCCCCGTGGGCCATATTCAAACGGGCAACGGTCATTCCCTCTTGAATCATATTCTTCAACACCTCAATGGAATCGCACGCAGGTCCCATCGTACAAATGATTTTTGTTTTGAGCATGATTATTGGATCCTCCTTTGTATTCGTACTATTTTGTACCCTTCAGTCTGTTTCCGTTATACAAGTTCAATTCAAACTTTCCTAATGATGACATTGTAGCCTGTCTTGTCGAATCATGATAGGAACTATAGTACAATGATTAGACTATAGTATCGTGAAAGAGGTGGGTTATGGTCACTCCGATAGATGTAAGGCAAATTAACGGCGTCGATTGGTATGAAGAAGCAGACCCGGCGAAGAGAGCATGGCTGTTAAGCCTTGTGACATATGGAACATGCGTGTATTGGCTGAATGGGGATAAGCAGATCATGAAGAAGGGCGAGCTTCTGGTTATTCCGGCGGGCGTTCCGTTTTATGCCAAAAGCATCCCGACCGTAACGCATACGCAAATCGTCGTTGAATGGACGGAAGACGTCTCCCGGGCTTTACCCGTGCTCGGACGGGAAGACGTTTTGAAGCATAAACCGGGCTGTTATGAATTGCTCCTGGAACGTATGAAAGGGATCCATCAGCAGTGGCAGGAGCGCCCATCGTATTATGCCATGATGATAGAAGCATTATTGACAGAAGTATTGATTTATATCAGCCGCGAGCTGGACAGGGGGGCCATTCCGCCAGAAAAGCACTTGCATGCGGAACGGATGAAGTCATATATCGAGCGGCATTACCGTGAGAAAATAACGAAAGAGGAGCTGGGTGATGCCATTGGCAAAACCCCCAATTACGCGGCGGCGCTCTTTAAGAGCGTAACGGGGCAGACGATCAGCCAGTACGTGCACGCTCAGCGGATGAAACGGGCAGCCTATTTGTTAACCGAATCGCAGCTGACGGTACAGGAGATTGCCGTATTTTTAGGATATCAGGACCTCTCCTATTTCTATCGAACCTATAAGCGTGTCATGGGCACCGCTCCGTCGGATTTATTGCATGAGCGTCCACGGACGATATAGGCATTCTTGGGGAAGGACGATGCTTGGCGGATTAGCAGTCCGGTTGGAGGGGGACCGTATAAATTGACGAAAATATTGGTTTACGCTTTTAGCCGCGCGGGTCGCGGCTTTAATTATTATGGCTTTAGCCAGTTGAGCTCGCGAAGCGTGCGAAACAAAAAACCACCCGCTATGCGGGTGGAGGGATCGAGGGTTTGACCAACAAGACCATTCCGATAAAATTGAGATGTTCAGGCTCAATAATGAAAGGAATGGTCTTAGATGGCAAACAAGAGCTATAGTTTAGCTCACACGAAGTGGATGTGCAAGTACCACATTGTGTTCACCCCGAAGTATAGACGGAAAGAGATTTATAATCAAGTGAGGAAAGACTTAATCGAAATTTTCAAACGATTATGCAAATACAAGGGAGTGGAGATAATCGAAGGTCACATGATGCCCGATCATGTACATATGTTGGTAGCAATTCCCCCAAAAATCTCAGTATCATCATTTATGGGATACCTGAAGGGGAAAAGCTCACTCATGATATTCGAGAAGCATGCTACCTTGAAGTATAAATATGGTAATCGAAAATTTTGGGCGGAGGGATACTACGTCAGCACAGTGGGCTTGAATGAAGCCACCGTGGCAAAATATATCCGTGAGCAAGAAGCACACGACCAGGCAATTGATAAACTGAGTGTGAAAGAGTATGAAGACCCATTCAGCAAAAACAGTAGCAAGAAGAAGTAAACCAGTTTAACTGGTAAGTGAAAGTGACAAATTACACTGAGCCTGAACAATTTTATTGTCAGGCTAGCGTCTTTAGGCGCAGTTTGGCAACAAGGGGTTATACCCCAAGAGCAAACCACCCGTTTGACGGGTGGTTCTGATTTATGAACGGAACATTGAAGCTTACGCGGACTTCATGATGCACAATTGTTTAATATCGATGGGTCCGGGTAAGAAATAATCGTTCGATCCATATCAATCCAACCCTGAAGGAGGACGACTTGATGTTTATTCACATGAAAGAACTTCAATACCGCGCAAAACCGGAAAGACCGGATCCGGTGTTTGCCCGGAAGCTTCAGGAAGTGCTGGGTGGACAGTATGGCGAGATGTCCGTCATGATGCAGTACCTGTTCCAAGGCTTCAACTGTCGTGCGGAGCAAAAATATCGGGACATGCTGCTTGATATCGGGACAGAGGAGATCGCGCATGTCGAAATGCTGAGCACGATGATCGCTCAGCTGCTGGACGGTGCACCGGCGGATCAAGTCGACGAAGCGGCCAAGGATCCGGCTATTGCCGCCGCGCTCGGCGGTATGAATCCGCAGCATGCGATCGTGTCAGGGCTTGGCGCAATGCCGACGGACAGCAACGGCTATCCGTGGAACAGCAAGTATATTATCGCGAGCGGCAATCTGCTGGCCGATTTCCGGGCGAACCTGAATGCGGAATCCCAAGGGCTGCTTCAGGTCGTGCGACTGTACGAACAGACGACCGATCCTGGCGTCCGGGATATGCTGTCGTTCATGATTGCGCGTGATATTATGCACCAGAATCAATGGCTGGCAGCCATCGAGGAGATCGAAGCGATTGACGGTCCGATCGCACCGGCGTCGTTCCCTCGGGAGCGTGCGGTTACGGAGGCAACCCGGCAATTCATGAACTTCTCCGTAGGCGAGGAGAGCAGCATGGGACGCTGGGCGAACGGGCCGTTGCCGGACGGTACGGGCAACTTCGAGTATGTGGCTAATCCGACGGCTTATGGGGAAGCGCCCGTTCTGAAGCCGGCTGCCAAGCACCAGCATTCGACGCTCGGAACCGGGCCATACGTTGTGAACGAAACCGTGAAGAACTAAATAATAGTACGAAGGATATCGGATGTTTCACCCCAGTGGGAATGGTTAAATATGAGACATAGCAGTAATCAATAAAACGACTAGGAGTGATGAAACATGGCTAACAACGATAACAAAATGAGCAGAGAAGAAGCAGGACGCAAAGGCGGCGAAGCAACGGCCAAAAATCACGACAAGGAGTTTTATCAGGAGATTGGCCGCAAGGGCGGCGAAGCCACGTCTAAATCGCATGATAAGGAATTCTATGAGGAAATCGGCCGTAAGGGCGGAGAGTCCCGCGGCAATAATAACGACTGATGATTTCCTGCTGCGCTAAGGAAGCGTGGAATCAGGAAATGATGAAACCAAAAGCAGCAGATGAAACCAATACAGCAATGAACAGCGACCGTCCCCGTATCGGGAACGGTCGCTGTTCTATGTTTCTTGCATATTTTGCGCTGGGTGTGCTTTTGGTCGCAAGCGAGCCACGATGAATTCATGGCTCCTAAGAGCTTTTGCTCAATCGAGGCGATATGTTGCAAACGGCTTGCCATGAACAAACGGTTCGCTGATTTGATCCAGGCTGCGTGCAAGCGAATCGTCCATCTTAATGTCCAGGCTCTTCAAATTATCATCAAGCTGCTCGGTCTTCGTTGCGCCGACAATGACGGTGGAAACCGCAGGACGATGGATCAGCCATGCCAGGGACAAAGCGCTTGGGGAGTGCCCATGCTCGGCAGCCAGCTGGGAGACCTGAGTGCCGAGCTTGAGATTGTGATCCTCAAGGAAACGCTGGAAGTTCGGGTCCGTATCCGCCCGGGAACCGGACGGCACCCGGTTGTCCTGATTATATTTCCCCGTAAGAATCCCCCCTGCCAGCGGAAAATACGGGATAATGCCGACGCCTTGATCCATGCACAGCGGCACAAGCTCCCGTTCAGGCGTGCGGTCGGCCAGCGAATAGCTTACTTGCGTGGATACATACCGGGCATACCCCTTAAGCTCGCTGATGCCGAGGGCCTTCATGATCTCCCATGCCGCGTAATTGGAGGCGCCGATGTAGCGGACCTTGCCCGCAGAGACCATGTCGTCCAAGGCGCGCAGCGTTTCGTCCAGCGGCGTGTGCGGATCGAAGGTGTGGATCTGATAAAGATCGACATAATCGGTCTGGAGCCGCTTTAAGCTGTTGTCCAGCTCCTGCTGGAGATGATAGCGGGAGGAGCCGCGTTCGTTCGGGCCCGTCCCCTTTATCAACCCCGCTTTGGTGGCCAGCACGACATGTTGCCGCTTCCCGGCGAGCGCTTGTCCGATAATTCGCTCCGATTCGGTGCCCGCGTAGATGTTGGCCGTATCGATAAAGTTAATTCCGTGATCGAGAGCATGTTCGATAATGCGGATCGAGGTCTTCTCATCGGCTCGTTTGCCGAACGCATTCGTGCCGAGGCCAAGCTCCGACACCTTAAGCCCGCTGCTGCCAAGACGACGGTAGTTCATCATGATCGACTCCTTTTATGTACGTAAATGTATAGTTTTTCTTTAGTATAAACAGTTTGGCCGAACGGGTTCAAATCATCGGGAGGGCCATGGGACTGAGGGGTTACCCAAAAAACATTCTTTTTCAGCGGCATAGGAAAAAATATAGATTAACTTCCATGTCATGAAATGGTAATATAGTCATAGGATAAAAGAAGTAGTTTTTGTCTATCGGATTCCTACCTAAGAACTGCACGAGAATATGAGAGACTGCTGCTTTTTTCACTATGAATCATGGGATGTGAAATGGTGAAGATTTATTTAAAGAATGATGCAGGGGTCACCAAACGAGTGAAGCTGGGGTTTAGCTGGACTACCCTTTTCTTCGCGTTTCTTCCGGCTTTATTCCGCGGGGATTTGAAATGGGCAGTTATTATGTTTATTATTTCTGCAGTTTTTGGTTCATTTACGCTCGGGCTCGGGGCATGGATTAGCGGAATCGTATTTTCCTTCGTCTACAACAAGATTTATATCAAGGAGCTGTTGGAAAAAGGTTACCGCCCTGCTGATGATTCAGCCCGTACCGCTTTGGAACGCAGCCAAATCATCGCAAGAACGGCGGCGTAGTTACAGTAGAGCAATAAAGCTTGTATTTCCCCTCAAGAAAGAAGGGATACAAGCTTTTTATTTTCGATATCGACTGACTGAAATGTATCTCCCCTCACGGGAACACGCCTATTCTTGCGAACTCTATGGAATTTCGATAGGATAGTTACATACGATTAGAAAGGAGATATCAGATGATGAATGAAGCATTGCTGAATCAACTGGATTTTGCCAGAGCATCGACCCTTGCAGCGGCGAAGGATGTAACGGAGCAGGAGGCCGACATCGTGCCGGAAGGATTCGCGAACAGCATTCGCTGGAATCTGGGGCATATCTACACCGTTCATGAACAGTTTTCCTTTGCGACGGCAGGCGAGAAGCCGCATTTGCCGGAGGGATTCGAGGCTTGGTTTGCAACGGGGACCAAACCGGCCGATTGGACCTCCAAGGCCCCTGCACTCTCTGAACTGATTGAGCTTCTGGAAGGCCAAATCAAGCGGATTCGGGATACCTTCCAAGGCCGCATGGACCAATCCTCGGCGCATCCGGTCACCATTGGACCGCTCACGCTTCAAACGGTTGGCGAGTTTCTTTCATTCAGCTTGTTTCATGAAGGGATGCACACCCAGACCATTAAAGCCTATAAGAAGCTGATTCGAAAATAAGTTATACCGAGAGCGATAGTAGGGCTGCCTGACCGCAGTTGCCAACTATCGTTTTTTTATTTGTAGCTTGCCCCTTTCGTCTTTATAATTGAGAAACGATAGCAAGGGTTTAACGAGTGGAGGCGAATAGGAGTTATGGCGGTTGAAATCGAACGGAAATACCTGCTGGGCGAATACCCTGCAGCTCTTATCGAGAATGGGGCGCTTATCGTCGAGAAGGAGCAGCAAATCGAGCAGACGTATTTGGCGTTGGACGGCGATCAAGAGCTGCGCGTGCGCAAAATCATCGACATGAGGACCGGGGTGGTGGAGTTCACCCATACCTTTAAGAAGGGTTGGGGGCTGGCCAGGGAAGAGGTTGAGTATTCCATTTCGGAAGGGCTGTATGAACAGGTGGTGACGGCGCACGGGGCGATCCCGCTTACCAAGAGGAGAGTCACTGCCCGCTGGGGAGAGCGCATCATTGAAATCGATGACTACAGCCAAATCGAGCTGCTGGTGCTGGAAGTGGAGTTTCCTTCGCTCGAAGACGCTGAAGCGTTCGTGCCGCCGGCATGGTTTGGCAGGGATATCAGCATGGAGAAGCAGTATAGCAATAAAAAGGTGTGGCGGGATCTGCAGGCACGCTCTGAAGCTTGATACCGGCACAGTCGATGCGGGCTGTTGAAGCGGAGGACCGCTGCGCTTCTCGCTTGGCATTTTTCAGTCGGCGCCCGACGAGGCCCTTTCAACAGGTCAGCTATGACCGGTGTGAAAGGGCCTTTTTTTGCGTTTGGCTGATGCAAAGGAGTGTCGTTTCGTTCAGGGGGAATTCGTGCAGTCGATTAGAGTTCACTTCGTATGGCGTCACGCCACTTCTTGATGTTGTCGATCGCCATCGCTTCCCCGCCGATGTAAACATCATTGATCGTACGCGTCCAGCTTCTCTGGCTGCGGGATCTCTCCTTACTTGAGAGGGGATTCGCTATTTTGCCTACGGTTTGAATCCGTTCGCGGTTTTCCCGTAATATCGTTGCCGCATCCCAATTGTTGTCATAAGCATCTCGAAATAAGTCGACTAACTGGTCGTACCCTGCATCGGTATAATTGGAAGGGTGCTGGATCATATAACAGGAGACAAGCCAGAAATGAAGGGCGTATAATTCCGGATCCTGATGCTCCCAAGCGAGAGGAAAGCCGAATTGTTCATAACAAGAGTACTGATCAAGCTCCATTGCCCCGCATTCCATACACCGTCCGTTCTTCATGATGGTTGAATGGTCAACCATGACGTTCCCCTCCCATAACTGTTTTCATGAATATGTATGAATAGGATAAACGATGACGTAACGTTAATGTCCAGAGCGAGAATTGATTTTAAAATAAAAGTTGTAAACGTTTCATTTGTATAATATAATATTATCATGATAAATAATTATTATTTATGCAGTTATGACATTATACAATTACACTCAACAGAAAGGAGAACGTTCCATGAATGAGACCCGGCAGCTGCTCGAAAGCTATTTTCCGATTGCTTCGTTCATCGCGGCAATTATCGGGCCGAAATGCGAGGTGGTCGTGCACGACATCAGTGATCCGGAACGCTCCATCATTTTTATCGAGAACGGGCATATTAGCGGACGCAAGGTCGGTGATGCTTCAACCGACCTCGTATTGAAGATTCTGAAGGCGGAGGCATACCGCGAAGAGCAATTCATTGCAAACTATAAAGCCTCCGGTCCGAGAGGGCAGACTTTCAGGTCGGCAACGTATTTTATTAAAGACCGAAGCGGCGGGCTGGTGGGCCTCATGTGTCTGAATATTGATGTTACGCATATGGATGTTGCGGCCGAATGGATCAACAGTATACTGCAAGGCGCTTCACTGACGCCGCCGACATCGATCGATGCTCCGAAAGAAGAGAAGCCGTCAACGGAATACCTGCAAGGAAACGTCGACGATTTGCTTCAGCACATCATCCAGTCTGTTCTTAGCAAAATCAGCATGCCGGCTGATCGGCTATCATCCCAAGAGAAGATCGATATCGTGAAAGAATTGAATGAACAGGGCGTATTTTTGCTAAAAGGCGGAGTATCCAAAGTCGCCGCAGCCTTATCCATATCCGAGCCTACCGTGTACCGATATCTGCAGAAGCTGAAATAACCGGCTTTAGTCCATCAATCATCATGAATGAAAGAATAACAACCAAGGAAGGTGACATCATGACATTCAACTTCGACCATATTGTCAGCAGGTTTGGTACGAACAGTGCGAAGTGGGACGGAATGGCGCAAAGCTTGGGCAGCGACATGATCGCCCTCTCCGTAGCCGACATGGATGTGCCGGCGCCGCCAGCCGTTGTGGACAAGGTATGCGAGATGGCCCGCCACGGTATTTACGGATACACAGATCCGTTCCCGACTTATTATGAGGCTGTCCGTCAATGGATGGATCAAGCTTATCAATGGAAAGTAGAGAGGGATTGGATCGTCTATTGCCCGAGAATTATTCAAGCTGTTTCGGTATTGATCCAGAAATGTACGGAAGCCGGTGACAGGGTGCTGATCCACTCGCCGGTTTATCAGCCTGTTGCGAAAGCGGTTACGCTTAATGACCGTGTCCTGACCGAGAGTCCGCTGCATCTGGTGAACGGCCGGTATGAGATCGATTTTGCGGACATGGAGCAGCGCATGCGGGAAGGCGTCAAAATGGTTCTGCTTATTTCCCCGCATAATCCGGTAGGACGGGTATGGACAAGGGAGGAGCTGGAGCGCATCGGCAGGCTCTGTATCGAGTATGATGCATTGATAGTCTCCGATGATATCCATGCGGATTTCATTCATCAGGGACATGAGCACACGGTCATCGCCAAGCTGTCGGAAGAGATCGCGGAGCGGTCCGTCATCTGTACGTCGCCCGGCAAAACCTTTAATTTGGCCAGTCTCGAAATCGCTAACATTATAATTCCGAATCACGATCTGAGGGAGCGGTTTAAGCAGGGATTGCTGCAGGCGGGCATCCACAATCCAACCTTTTTTTCCATACCTGCGCTCGAAGCAGCCTATACCTCATGTGAGGAGTGGTTAACGGCACTTCAAGGATACATTAAGGACAATATTACTTTTACGAAACAATATATCGCCGAGCATATGCCCGAACTAAAGATTATTGAGCCGGAAGGAACTTATTTGCTGTGGATCGATTGTTCGGCCGTCAGCCGACGGGAGAGCGATCTGGTGGATTGGATCCAGGAGAAGGCCCGAGTAAGCGTCAGTTATGGCACATCCTTCGGCTCAGGCGGTGAAGGCTTCATCAGGGTCAATATCGCCGCTCCGCGAGGGATTATTCAAGAAGGCTTAGCGCGGATGGCTTCGGCATATCCGTTAAACCGTTAAAAAACAAACGTTTATTTACATCCAGGGGGAATTGATATGGCTAAGCCGAAAAAGGAACGAGTAATTAAGCAGCCTACCATGTTTCTTGCGCTGCTTCCGATATTTACGATGGTGATTCTGCTGTGTCTTGGTTTCGTTTTATTTGAGCTGCCTCCGGAGCCGTTGATTATCACATCGGCCATTGTCGCAGGCATCATCGCGATCAGGCTGGGTTACAGCTATAACGACATATTGGAGTCCATCTCGCAAAAAATAGCGAAGACGATGCCGGCCATTCTTATTCTGATCGTCGTTGGATTCATGATCGGCGCATGGATGGTCGGCGGTACCATTCCGATGATGATATTCTACGGGCTCAAAATCATTGATCCGCAGTTCTTGTTAATTACCGCCTTTCTGGTCACATCCGTCGTATCGGTGTGTACCGGCACATCCTGGGGATCGGCCGGTACGATCGGAGTTGCCTTCATGGGCGTTGGCGCCGGTATGGATGCCAATCTTGCAGCCGTAGCAGGTGCTGTAGTGGCAGGCGCTTATTTCGGGGACAAGCTGTCGCCGCTCTCGGATACGACCAATATCGCGGCACTGTCCACCGGCGTTAACCTGTATGAGCACATCGGCCACTTGCTGTACACGACGCTGCCGTCCTTTTTCGTGGCAGGGATTGTATATGTAGTGACAGGATTGAACACGCATACATCGAGCAGCGGAGTTCCGGAGAAGGTCACCGAGATCATGAATACGCTCACCACGATCTACGACTGGAATTTGCTGCTGATTCTGCCTGTTCTGATCGTACTATACGGCTCCATTACCAAAAAACCGACGATTCCGGTTATGCTGATATCCTCTTTTGTCGCGATGGCGAACGGTATGATCTTCCACGGATTCACACTGCATGATGTAGTAACCTCTGTGGTAAGCGGATTTGATATCGCAATGGTACACGTGAGCGGCTTTGATCCTCAGGCGGTCATTGCGGACATTCCACGGCTCATTAACCGGGGAGGCATGAGCTCCATGATGGGAACGCTGCTTATCTGTTTCAGCGCCATTACATTTGCCGGCACGATCTCGCTAACCAAGTCGCTGGAGCTGATTGTCGATAAGCTTCTGAAACTCGTCCATTCCACCGGATCGCTGATTCTGGCTACCATTGCAACGGGTCTGACGATGATCGGGGTAACCAGCAACGGCCAGGTATCCATCTTAATGCCGGGCGAGATGCTGCGTGAGGCGTATATCCGGCGGGGGCTGCATCCGAAAAATCTGGGGCGGACGGTTGAGGATTCTGCCGCCATTACCGAGCCGATCCTGCCATGGACGGCGGCCGGTGCCTATATGGCAGGAACGCTGGGCGTGGCGACGCTGTCCTATCTGCCTTGGGCCGTGCTGTGCTGGACCGGCATCATTTTTGCAACGATTTGGGGCTTTACCGGGTTCGGGATCGCGAAGCTGACGCCTGAGCAGCAGGAGGAAATGCTAAAGGAGTATGGGGGCGATCAAGAGCGAAGCCTCAGCAAGCCTAACGCAACCACCGCATCTGCCAATTAAGAATTACCCTGAAGGAAATGCACCAAGTACCATCAAAAAATATAAATGCGTGCTTAGACACGCTAATGAGGAGAGAGACAACATGACAGAACAACAGAGAACAACCATTTCCACAAACCAAGCTCCAGGTGCCATCGGCCCTTATTCGCAAGCCGTCCAATACGGAAATATGCTGTTTACCTCCGGTCAGCTGGGAATGGATGCAGACGGACAATTTGCGCAGACGGCCTCAGAACAAGCGGAACGTTCTTTGCTGAACGTCAAGGCGATTCTGGAAGCTGCCGGCTTCGGGATGGAGCATATCGTCAAGACCACCGTATTTTTAAAGGATATGAACGATTTCCAAGCAGTCAATGAAGTCTATGCTTCGTTCTTCGCGGAGCCTTATCCGGCACGCAGCGCTGTGCAGGTAGCGCGTTTACCTAAGGATGGATTGGTCGAGATTGAAGTGGTGGCGATCAAGTCATAATCGGATTTCTCTTTATATTGACCTCTATATAAGCGGACAAACGGCCGGGCATAATGCCCGGCCGTTGTTCGTATGATCAACCATGATAAGGGGACCAGGCTATTTATATCTGCCGTACTGCTTGCCAAAAGAAATAACGCGGTTATACAGGCTCTTGTCCTTCAGCGTCAGGAGCGGGTAGACCTGCGGTCTCGTGTTCACCTCGAGAATCCATGGCCGCCCGCTGAAATCCAGCGCAACGTCGAGTCCAAGCTCCTTAAAGCCTTTGTAGTGACGGTCAAAATTATGGCCAGTCGCTACGCCGACCCGTTTCAGCTCGGTCTCCATCTGGGAGATGAAGGCGGGGTTGAAGCCGGCGCCCTCCATCGTATGCCGGAACGTGCCGATTTTGCCTCCCTGATTGTAGTTGGTGGCGACTTTGCCGGGACTGCCGACCTTTGTAAACAAGGCAGTGCCGACCCAGCTTCCCTTCTTGGTCTTCTGGACCATCACCCGGATATCGAACGGCTTGCCGTTGCTCTTCGCGAGTCGGATGCCTTTCTGAAGCAAGTAGGAACGGTTGCCGGCAAAACGCTTCAGCTCCTGATACAGCTGATCGATGCCGGAATAATACGTTTTTTTCGTTTTGAACTGCTTCTGATAGCCCCCATCGGTTTTGCGGATCCGAATAATGTTCTTGCCGCCGGACCCGTCGGTCGGCTTAAAGAAGACGGTGTTATAGTCGTTCAGCATGGAGGTCAGGTTTTTTTTGCTAAAGAGCAGGGTTTGCGGGACATAACGCCGAAAATAGGCGTCCTCTAACAGCCACTTCGTTTTCTTCCATTTGCTTTTGATGGTGCTGCTTTTATAGGGCATATTCTTAGAGGCTCACCTCTCTTTTTTGATCAGCATATGCCGGGAAAGATGAGCAAGCCTCCACGTTGGCCTTGAGCCAAGCTGTGAGATTGAAAACAATTTTTTATCGAATAAGCGCAAGGTGATAACTAATGTCATGGCAATGAGCAGGAATCCTGCGGAAATGATGAACTAACCGTGCGGGAGTGACCGAACATGATCGAACACGAAAGCAGGAACAAATCATGGACAAGGATGGTAAGGAAAATTATGATGTAAGGTAGTCCCGAATCTATCGGTTCGAATGATTCTATGATGAGTCTATTTTTAGAAGAGGAGAGTGGTCGCTTGCGAGACCCGATTATGGCGTACTGCCTTTCAAAAAAGGGAGCCCTGGAGGATTATCCGTTCGGTCCGCTCCCGGTCGTCATGAAGGTCGGCGGCAAAATGTTCGCTCTGTTAACGATAGCGGACCAGAAGGTCAGTCATATTTCCTTGAAATGCGATCCGGTGATTGCAGCGAACTTACGGGAACAGCATGAAGCCGTCCAGCCTGGATACCATCTGAACAAGAAGCATTGGAATACGGTCACGATCGACGGTTCCTTGAGCGAAGCCGATCTGCAAGACATGATTGATCATTCTTACGACCTGGTGCTGAATACGCTGCCGAAGGCAAAGCGTCTGGCGATTACGCAGCGACTGGTGTCATTGGATGGAGAGGCTACGTAAGCGGTAATCTGCATAGGCGTCGCGCCTGTCGATCGCGCAGCGATTGGATTATCGGACAGCAAGGCAGTTTAAGACGGTAGGCTGCATCAGGAGCCCTGCCCGTCGATCGCGCAAGGGTTGGCATTATGGGATTCAAGCCTGCGCACGATGGTAAGCTGCAAGGAGCACCACCAATCTTCCGACCGGCGGTGCTTGTCTCGGGTTATCCCGCCAATGGAGGCGACAGTTAGAAAGGTCTCATACCGAGCGTATCCACCTTTTCGCCCGTAATATCGACGCCCATCCGGGCGGTAATATCGCGGTAGTGCCCTGCCCGCCGCTGGACCGGACTTCCTTCGGTTTCACCTAAGTTTGCTTCCAGACCGTTCAAGACGATAATCGTTGTGCCGAAGCCCGGGTCGCCGAGGCCTCTAAATTTATCGAGTGCGGAAGGCTTCCATTTGCCGACCATGACGTCATGGGCCGAAGGCTTCGGATTCTGCGGCGTCATCCAGAATAGAATCGCGGTCATATAACCGATCTTGCCGTCGGCTGCGACAATCTCCGGCTGGTTAAGGAGCACGCTTTTGTCCCCGTAAATGATGGAGCTGAACAGACCGTAGTTGAAATTCCAGCTGAGCATGATCGGTCCGCGGCCGTAATAACGCTTGCCGGGCGTTCCCGGGTACAGCTCGGCTGACGCAGGATCGACGAAGGCGTCCGGATTGGCTCCCGTCCGGCCCGCGATGTTCTCATTCCAGAACAATCCCCAGCGCAGCGGGCCTCCAGGCGCCGTCGCCCATCCGCCGCCCGTTTCATGCGACAGGTTGGCGAGGAAGGCGGCCAGCTCGCGTTTGCGGTCCTTCTTGAAGCCTTCTTTCAGAAACGTACCGCCATCAATGATAACGGTTTCAATCGGCTTGCTGCGATTCTCCGGAGCGTTAAAGTCTGCCGACCGCAGCACAAGCGTCTCGATCCGGGCCTCCTTGTCCAGCCGTTGGATCTCTTGAGCTGAAGGGGCTCCTTGTCTCGTGCTGATTTTGATCTTCAGATTCGATACGTCCGCGACCGCGGAAATAAGATTGTCATATGAGAAATAATCCGTCTGGTCGGCCTTATAATATTCCTTCCCCTTGGCGACCTGGAACCACGCTTCCGAGCCGAGCCGGTAAGGGAACAGCTGCTCAAAGTCTTCCTCCGACAGCAATGATTGAACAGCGGCGACGGCCTTCTCCGGTGCATAATCCGGATCAAGACCATCCCATTCCTGCATCAGCTCCTTACGGTTTAGAAAACGGTGTTCGCCAACATTCAGCAGGCTGCCCTCTATCACCGGTTCTTGTCCGGAAGGAGCAACCGGCTCGGCTTTCGCGGATTGGCTGGACGGGGAAGCTTCGGGACTTGGCGCGGAATTGGCAGCAAAAGCTTCAAGTGGAGAGATGAGAAGCGCCGTTCCCAGCACGGCAATCATACTGCGTTGAATCATCTTGGTGGATAACGGATATTTCCACACGGTCATACACATTCTCCTTCGTTCCATAATTTGGATTGGGAATCCATTGCCATCATATCTACGGTATGTTGGTTTGTACATAGTCTGTTGCGACTACGAAAGCCAGCCGGAGCGCCGCCTCATCCATAGGCAGATTCATATCCTTGGCGATTGCTATGACGTATGGCAGGGAACATGCTGCGGAATCGGGAGGGATGCCGTCGAAGACGGGCAGCTGCCATTCGCAGTCCCCTCCGTCTTCACGACTAGTTTTTTACCCCAAAAACATTATAATGTTATTATGTCCGCTCCAAATCTATGAATCTATCGCATCGTTTGCGTCATGAGTGTGTTTCGATTCCGATTGTTCTTTTCATTTTCTGCAATTCATATATATTTAAATAAAATAAATAGACATCTTATAGACGAAGAAGGGTAGACGACATGAGTTTATTTGTGCGCGAGAGCGGGTTTTACCGGCGATTTTTCTGGCTGACGCTTGTGATCGGGATGCAGAACCTGATATCGGTAGGAGTGAATTTATCGGATAATATGATGCTTGGCGGTTACAGCGAGACGGCTTTGTCCGGCGTCGCGCTTGCGAACCAGATTCAATTCCTGCTGCATATGCTCGTGATGGGAGCCTGTGAGGGGCTTGTCATCATGTCCTCCAGGTTCTGGGGGGCAAAGCGGATCGATTCGATTAAACAAGCCGCAAGCATCGGCATGCGGATGTCGATTGCGCTCGGCGTCATCATGTGGCTGGTGGTATTCTTCTTCCCGCAAGAGGTACTGTCCCTGTTCACGAAGGACGCGAACGTGATCGCCGCCGGTGTCGAGTATTTGCGGATCATGTGCTTCTCCTACATCTTCTTTGCCGTGACCAGCTCGCTGCTTGCCACGCTGCGGAGCGTGGAGACGGTGAAAATCGGCTTTATCGTGTCGTTATCCACGCTGGTGATTAATATTGTACTGAATTATATTTTGATTTACGGTCACCTGGGCTTTCCCGAATTGGGCGTTCAGGGGTCGGCGATCGCTACGCTGACGGCGCGCATCCTGGAATGTATCATCGTTTGCTTCTATATCAAACGATTCGACCGCAAAATCGGGCTCGCGCTTCGGGATTTCCTGCATATCGACCGGGAGCTGTTCAAGCAGTATATCCGGGTCGGCTCCCCGATTCTGATGTCCAATGCGATCTGGGGACTGGCCATGGCCGTACAAACCGCTATTCTGGGCCATATGGGGGAATCCGCGATCGCGGCCAACTCCATTGCGAACACGATCTTCCAGATGGTCACGGTCATCATCTACGCTTCAGCCAGCGCGACCGCGGTGCTCATTGGGAAGACGATCGGCGAAGGCATGATGGATAAAATCATAGCTTACGCCAAAACGCTGCAGATTTTGTATGTATTCCTTGGCCTCGCGACCGGCGCGGTCCTGTTCCTGCTGAAAGGCCCCGTCCTCGGCTTCTACTCCATCTCCGAAGAGGCGAAGACGCTTGCCGGACACTTCATGACGGTGCTATCGATTACGGTCGTCGGCACCGCCTATCAGATGCCGGCCCTGACAGGGATCGTCCGCAGCGGCGGAGATACGCGCTTCGTGCTGTACAACGACTTCATCTTTATGTGGCTCATCGTGCTGCCGTCCTCGGCGCTCTGCGCTTTCGCGTTCAGCCTGTCGCCGCTGATTGTATTCATTTGCTTGAAATCGGATCAGATTTTGAAGTGTTTTGTGGCGATCGTGAAGGTCAACCGGTTTAAATGGATACGATCCTTCAGCTCATAAGCGATGGAAGGATGCCTAAAGGAAATCGAAAAGTAAAAGGAACCTCGGGTCCACAGACCGCGAAAGGTTCCTTTTTTTATATATGTTACATTCACTCTTCCAGCAGATTTAACGACTGGGCTTTAACCAAAGCCTGCGTTCGGGTGGTCACCCCGAGCTTGCCGTACAGCCTGGATAAATACACCCGGATCGTTCCTTCGGACAGGCCCAGGGCAGCGGCCATTTGTTTATTGGCGGCACCCTGCCGGATCAAGCGCAGCAGATTCATTTCGTTCCGATTCAGCCCTTCCGGAAGAACCGGCATGGCCGGCTTGGCGGTAGAAGGATCCGTTAAGGAAAAATGCTCCATCAGCGTGCGCGCATAGTCAAGGTTCTGCAGGGCTTCCGAGTTCAAGCTATCTTCCTGCCCAGCCTGGTTGGAATACAGCTTCAGAAGCCGGTACATATCCGCACCTTCGTCCAGGAAGGTACGGACATAACCGTTTTGCGCTCCCACATGCAAAGCATGCCCAAGAAGCTGAAGCGACTTCCGTCGCTGACCACGCTGATGCTCCAGCAGCGCTTGAAGGCTCGTGATCTCGATGATGCTGGACCGCTGCTGCTCGCGCTCCGCCTGGGGCTTTAACAGGTCCAGCAGATGAAGCGCTTCGGCTTCCCTGCCCTGTCTGCCTAACAGGCGGATGAAAGCCAGGTATTCGGTTTCCCGGCTATAGGCAGGCCTGTCCTTGACCGAAACGTGAAGGGCGGAAATTTCCTTCCGGGCTTCGGATATCCGCCCTTCCCGGAGATAAAGCAAGCCCCGTACGGCCTTTAACGGAGGGAGCCATAGGTTTGATCTTCCGGAGAGGACAGCGGCCTGCGCTTCATCGAGCGCATAATGGGCAAGATGGAATTTGTCCTCCGCTGCGTACAGCTTGGCTTCGGTAATATGCAGCGGCACAAGCAAACCCATTGTGTCTTCGGCTGGCGGGGCGTTTCGAATGTGAACCAGCAGCTCACGGCATTCGGTAAGGCGATTCCATTCATAATACCCCTCGCACAAAGATTGCTTCACGTATAAATTCATAAGCGAATGATCCCAGCCATGGGATTCGAGCACGCCGGTAAACAGATGGGCAATTTTCTCCGTATCGGCCGATAGTGCACCCTTCATGCCTAGCGGAGTTCGTCTTACGTATGGCTCCCGCCGATTGTAATCGAACTGATAGTATATGGGATTGTCGGGCATCAGGTTATTGAGGAAGCCTTCGCTGAAGGCGAGCCATTTGGCGAAATCCCCGTTCAAAAACACGAGATTGGAGCGCACGAACAATATGCTGCTCTGGAGCTTCTCTCGTCGATCCGAAGGCGCGAGTGCAGCGCACGCTTCTTCAATCCGCGACAGCATGCGCTCGGAGCGAATCAGATCCCCTGTAAGAACCACGATAAAGGCATGCGCCAATGATAATTCGGGTGTCATCGGGTATTGAGGGGGGATTCGGTCAAACCATTTTAGGAGCGTGGCGATTTCGCCCCGTTCAAGCACGCTTTGCATATGCGGCTCCAGCAAATTCACGGCAGCCTCGAAGTCCTGCGCTGCTAACAGATGGTCGATGGCTTCATCCATGGAGCCGATGGCGGCGTAATATTGCCCGGCAAGCCGGTGACGCTTCGCATGCTCACCGTCATACTCACGCTGCAGGAGGTCCAGCAGAAATTGCGAAAACAGATGATGGTAGCGGAACCAGGCATGCTGTTCATCCAGCGGTACCAGGAACAGGTTCAGCTTCTGCAGCTCCTCCAGCATCGGGCGGCTGTCCCTGAAATCCGTTACGGCATTGCAAATCTGCGGATGGAGCTCTGAAAGGACGGCCGTCTGGAGCAGAAAGGAAAACACCTTGGAGGATTGCTTACTCACGACCTCCTGAAACAAGTATTTTGATAGCAGAGACGGATTCCCCCTCATATCATCCATAAAGGGTTCCGGTCCC
The DNA here is from genome assembly GCF_038597315.1 of Paenibacillus sp. FSL M8-0142. NCBI lineage: Bacteria > Bacillati > Bacillota > Bacilli > Caryophanales > Paenibacillaceae > Paenibacillus > Paenibacillus sp. FSL M8-0142. The sequence continues at coordinate 5,360,758 of NZ_CP152008.1, read as the reverse complement.
ATGCCGTTCTGAAGGGAAACGGCAGCCAGCTGGAGACCGGCAATCCAGCCTTCCGATTGGCTCCAGACGGTATCCAGCTGCATTGGAGTCAGGAGAGGCTGCTGCCCAGTGTCATCTGCGTGATGAAAAAAACGCTCCGTCTCATCCAATGTAAACTCCAGCTGCTTTATTCCGATATGACGGATCTCATGGTTAATCACGCCCTTGATCGTAGGGAACGGAAGCTCGGTTCGGGAGGAGATGAGGAGATGGAGATGCTCTGGGAGGTAGTCGATCAAGTAGGAAATCCCCTCATGGATGGCCGCATTGTGAATGCTGTGCAGGTCCTCGAGAATGAGATGGAGCGGTTCATGATGCTCGTATAATTCACTGATCAGCGTATCCAGAAAGCTTTCGACCGAGGAGCCCGGCAGCAGATGCGTATGGTCCAGAAGGCGATCTCCCAGCTGCTTGGGAAGCGCCGAGCCGAGAGCTGCGGTGACGTATCGCCAAAAGCGGACGGGGTCGTTATCCCGTTCATCCAGGGACACCCAGGCGCATCGTTTGCCGGCTTCATAAGCCCACTGGGCAAGCAGCGTCGATTTGCCGTATCCGGCAGGGGCGATAATGGTGGTCAGCTGTCCTCCTTGCCCTGCCGTCAACATTCGCAGCAGCCGATCCCGATGGATCAGATGCTTTTTCAGCCCGGGAGGGCTTATTTTCATTTTCAGAATAGGTGGGTCGGTCAGTAGTTTCATAGGATACCCTCACAATATACGAACGTTATTTTTACGGGAATTGAGTCGAGATAACTAGATTATATGAAAAAAAAGATGAAAAGTTAACGTTTGTCAATCGTTTTCCTGCGATAAGTTTGATACCATCCTTGGTGCCGCGGTCCCAATCGGGCTGTGGCTATAAACGCTTAATGAAACGAAGGAGGAGAATATGCTAAGGCGTTCAGTGAAAATCCTGCTGTGCATGGCGATGCTTCTGCTGCAGCTGGATTGGGTCGCGGGATATCGTCATGCGTTTGCGGCACCGGCCGCTGCACCGAAGCTTGTGGCCGGGTACTATCATACCGCTTCGCTCGTAAGCAGCGGTGAAGTTTATTCGTGGGGGTATGGAGACAGGGGACAGCTGGGTAACGGCACCTGGAGTGCCCGCACGACGCCGGTGATGGCGAAGGGGTTGAACCATGTCATCGACGTTCACACCGGCGTTCGCAGCACTATGGCGCTTCGGAGCGACGGTACCGTATGGACCTGGGGATCCAATGAGAATGGGCAATTAGGAATCGGGACGGTAACGGATATGAACGTGCCTGGCCAGGTGAGCGGGCTGAGCGGAATAAAGGCCGTTTCCGGAGGGCTTGGCTATCACAGCATGGCGCTTTCCGAGGACGGGAGCGTATGGACTTGGGGGAAGAATGACAACGGCGAGTTGGGCAATGGAACGACGTTACAACAAAATACTCCGGTTCAGGTCGCCGGTCTGAACGATGTGACGGCGATTGCGGCAGGCGGTTACTTCAGCCTTGCCTTGAAATCCGACGGCACCGTATGGGCTTGGGGAGTAAACGGGGACGGGGAGCTTGGCGATGGGACGACGACGGATCGGTACGTTCCGGTGCAGGTTGCCGGGCTGACTGACGTCATGGCGATCGCCGCCGGAGGCTCCCATAGTTTGGCCGTTACTCAAGACGGCACCGTATGGGCATGGGGAAAAAACACATACGGCACGCTTGGGGATGGCACACGAACCAACCGAACAAGACCCGTGCAAATTAAAAACTTGCAGCATATCGTTGCCGTTGCGGGCGGAGGCTACCACAGCCTTGCCCTGGACCGGACGGGAAACGTATGGAGCTGGGGGGATAACAGTCAGAGGCAGCTTGGCGTGGGCTCGAATGCATCCAGCCTCATTCCGGTCCCGGTGTCAGGCATCGAGCATGTTCGGGAAATTGCGGCAGGCGGTTTTCACAGCGTGGCAATGAAGAAGGATGGAACCGTCTGGGGATGGGGCTTTAACGGCGGAGGACAACTCGGGGACGGGACATCCAGCACCAGGGATACGCCGACGCTGACGAAGGCCGTACTGGATACAACGCCGCCGGATCCAGGCAGCGGGACTCTGAATCCGGACAGTATCACGACGGACTCGGTTGCTTTGCAATGGCCCAAGGCTGTGGACAATATGACGGAGCAGCACGAGCTGCAGTATCTTTTATATTCATCAGGCAGCCCGAATATCGGGGACGTCAGTCAGATGGAGAAGAACGGTAAGCCGGTCGGAAGCTATGCGGCGGATCAAACCGCCCTTGTGGTGAACGGTCTTTCTGAAGGCACGGACTATTATTTTAATGTCATTGCCAAAGATGCTGCCGGCAGAAAAAGCAGCTACCGTATGGTAAAGGTGACAACGAAATGGCCGAACCTTTACTCGTTAACCTATGACGGCAACGGACACACCGCAGGGAATGTTCCGGTAAGCAGCGGTTTGTTTGCCAGAGGAGACGAGACGTTGGTGGCGGATAATACGGGACAGCTGCGCAAGGATGAATTTGTCTTCGAAGGCTGGAACACGGAGCCGGACGGCAGCGGGAGCGATTATCCGGCCGGCAGCAAGCTGACATTCGGTACACAGGATGTCACGCTGTACGCCAAATGGAAGCCGCTCCAGTCCCCGACCGAGCTTAGAGCATTGTCGTATACGCCGTCTCATCATTCTGTCGGAGTGGAAAAAGACGTGCCCCTGCGAGTGGTATTTCAAGAAGAAGTGACAGCTGTCTCGGGCCGATTGATTACGATCAGGCAGAGCCCGGATTCGCATGTTGTGGAGACCATCGATGCGGCCGATGCAGGGAGAGTAACGATTCTCGGCAACACGGCGATTATTGATCCGCTGAACGATTTCGATGAGGGGATGGCTTATTATGTCGAGATCGATCCGGGGGCTTTTACCGGTAATCTTTCAGGTGCCTCCTTTGCCGGGATTCAAGGGGCCGATACATGGAGCTTTACGGTGAAGGAAGCTGCGGTTCCGGCGTACGACGCAAGCCTGCAAGGTTTGCGCTTTGAGTCATCCGAAGGCGAAGTCGGTCTTAGCCCTGCATTCGATCGATATCACTATGATTACAAGGCAGCTGTTCCAAAGGAAACGAATCGGATCACAGTGACGGCGCAGGTGTATGATGCGAGGGCGACGGTTGCGGCCAGCGTGTACGGCGTAGCCGGAGATTTGGTGTTCGGACCGATCGATCTCGTCTCCGGGCAAAAAAGCCCAGACCTTCCCATTGCTGCTGGGAACCATGTCATCGAGGTGGTTATTACGGCGCCCGATGGTCAGCAGCAGAAATATAGAGCGGCGGTGACGGAAGCAGCGTCAACCGGGGGCGGCGGAACTCCTGAAGCTCCTGGAGGCTCGGCGCCAGATTCGGGCCAAGGGCCGGCTTTGCCGAGCCAATCGAACCATGCCGCACCTTCGGAGAATCGCGTGAAGATCAGAGTTACCCTAAACGATGAGTCACAGGAAGGGATGGTTGCTGGTTTGTCCCATGAGATAAATGGACATACCGTCGTATCGATGAAATTGGATACGGCTAAGCTGGAAGCCCGTTTAAAGACAGTGGACTACAAGCCGGTAATCATTATCGCGCTGGATCAGCCTGCGGATCAGGTCTCCCTGGAGGCAAGCGGAGAAGCGATAGATCTGCTTAGCGCCAAGCAGGGAGCCGTTGAAATCCGATCAACGCTGGGCCATTTCCATGTTCCTGCAGCCGTGATGGCATCGTCTCGCTGGCACGAGCCGGACAATCCGAAGCTGCCGTTAGCGGCAGATCAAATGTCGGTGACCTTGAAGATGGCTGCTACCGATGCAGCTAAGGCAGAAGCCGTTAAGAAGGCTCTATCGGAATCAGGGGCTGCTCTGGTCGGTTCCCCAGTCGATTTCGATATAACAGCGAAAGCGAAGGCCCATGATAAGCCGCTTGAGCTGAAGCGATTCCCGCAATATATGGAGCACCGAATCACTTGGACGCAGGGAATGCCGGGCCGCATCACGACAGCTGTCGGAGTGGATGACAACGGGGAATTATACCACATCCCGACACGCGTTGAACCGAGGAAGGATGGCAGCGTTGAGGCCATCATGCACCGTTTGGATGAAGGAACCGTTGCTTTCGTTGCTCATCAAGCGAATGTTGCCGATGTTACGTTTCATTGGTCCAACGATGCGGTGAATGATCTTGCCTCACGCATGATCCTAAGCGGAAAGGGGAGCAGCGAGGATGGAGCTGGAGCGGGCTCAGGTGCAGATCATGCGACGCTCCATTTTGCGCCGAACGCTCAAGTGAACCGTGCCGAATTTGCCGCCATGATCGTGAGGGCTCTCGGCTTGCCTGAGGTGAAGGGTGAAGGCTCCGCGTTCCAGGATGTCCATGCAGGCGACTGGTACAGCGGCGTCATTGCACAAGCTGTGCAGTATGAGCTGATCCAAGGGGATGCGGTCGGCCGTTTCCGGCCAGATCAAGGCATTACGCGTCAAGAGGCTATGGCCGTTATGGCCAGAGCGATGAAGCTGGCAGGATTAACGACTGTAATGAATAAGAAGGAAGCAGATATTGTTCTTGACGGTTACAGAGACCTTCAAGACCTGTCCGATTGGGCCAAACCGGCAGCGGCCGTCCTTGTGAACGAAGGGATCGTCTACGGAGCCGACGATGCGCTTAAGCCGCTTTCGAAGCTGACCCGCGGCGAAGCGGCGGCGATGCTGCAGCGGTTATTGAGGGCGGCGCAGCTCATCGATTGAGATGCCTTTGAAGTAAGCTTGGATTCGGGATCAGTTGTTGTTTCATAGGCTGCTTCATTTTAATGGAAAGGGGATGCCGTGTCAGGCATCCCCTTTAGCATGAGGCCAATATCTAATTCTTCACGAAAGACTTTATCTTTTTGCTCAGTTCAGCTTCATCAAGAATTTGGGTAGGTTTTCCGGAGGATTGTTTAGCAACGAAGCTTTATCTTGAATATCTAGAAGCTCATTTTTAATGAATGCCTGTCTTTCAACTAGTTGATCCCCGATTACTTTATACATGTTTGATTCTTCTCCAGTGATCCAATATAAGTCAGGATACTCTTGTGTTATTGGTCCCACGGCTTTTTTCAGGAATAAAATGTATTCCTCATTCTCATTAAATATAGGGTTATCATTGAACAATATTTCATCGGTACCCTGCTGAATAATCTGGATAGATTCCAGCTCAACCTTCACATCGGATTTCTGAGTTTCTAATATCTGAGCATTAAATACCGTTTTTGGTACAGGCTCATTCAATTCTCCTGACTTTTTTCCTATTCTAACTTTGGCAATTAAATCAGATCGGTTAACTGCCTCTTCAAAAGGAAAAATCTGAATTTGACCATGCACAGATTTCGGTTTTGATGTTGATGTATCGATCCTCTTGTCTGCGGATGTATGGTCCGTCTGTGTAGCGATATTTGTTGAACCTTGTTTACTATTAACTGTACCCGTTGAATAGATCACCCCGCCAATCAATACGGAAAATGCCAAAATTATAGCCAACCATTTATTTTTCATTGAAATGCTTCCTCCTAAATGATGGGGGAGTTGGAGAGTTTTCTCCCTCTTTTCATGAATTATAAAAATCACTACTAAATAATGATCGTTCATATTCTTAATGCATAACAACTCATAAATGTTGCAAATAAAAACCATTTTTTAACTTGTATTTAATTCTCGAATTAATTAAGAAAGGTTTTAGCTGGGACTAGATGCAATAATTGTGGTGGTCCTCTAAACAAAATCCATGGTCCTATGGTAAAGGAAGAAGTCCAAGTCGTGGTCTATTCTCCAATAAATTGCCTTCCTCTAGTACGGCCGAAGGTCTGGATGTATCTCTGCTTTGTACGATATAGAAATAATAAGGAGCGGTTGAATGCCGGCTGTTTTGAAAATAATGCGCTTTCACCCTGGTTCTATGGTAAAAACGACTGATCAAATGTTGGCATTTTCCGAACATTAATGACATTTTTATTAAGGAATGTTCTGTGATATATGCAGTTTTCGGCCAAATTTTTGCTAAAAAACACATTAAACTACATAAAACGCTAAAATTTTTGTTTTGACATCTGCTTGTCTATACCCTAGGATAATAGTATAAAACGTGCTCACTTAGGAGGATAAGCTCAGGACATGAAGAAGACATGGTCAATTCTATTAACACTCGTACTCTCCGTCGGACTGCTGGCAGGCTGCGGCAGCAATGATAAGTCGACCGACAAAGGCGCTGAAGCTGGCGGTGCTGAAGGGTCTAAAGATAAGAAACGCATTGCGCTCGTTCTTCCTGAGAAGATCGGCGTGAATCCATTCTTTGCCTTGATGGACGAAGGCTTGAAGAAAGCGGCTGCCGATTTCGACGTGGAAGTGAAGACGATCGAATCGACGGATCCGGCCTCGATCGAGCAAAATCTGCGCACCGCCGTGGCAGAGAAATATGACTTGATCATCACAACCACATTCCAGATGGAAGATGCGCTTAAGAAGGTTGCGCCGGAGAATCCGGACGTACCGTTCGCGATCATTGATACCGTTGTCGACTTGCCGAATGTTCGCAGCGTCGGATTCCGCGAGCATGAGGCGGCTTACCTCCTTGGAGCGGCTGCCGGATTGGCAACGAAAACGAACAAGATCGGCAATGTCGTGGCAGATGATATTCCGATTATGCACAAGTATATCAAGGGGTTTGAGGAAGGCGCGAAATCCGTCAACCCGAATGTCGAAATCTTCGTTAACTTCGTCGGCGGATTTGACGATCCGGCGAAAGCGAAAGAGCTTGCGCTCCTGCAAAATTCCAAAGGCGCGGATTTCGTAGCAGGCATGTCCGCCGTCGGCGACCTGGGCGTATTCGAAGCTGCGAAAGAGAAGGGCTTCTACACATCGGGCCAAGATACGGACAACACCGGCACCGATCCCGAGCATGTTGTCTTGGCTCAGCTGAAGGGAACGGACGCCGTTGCGTACGAGACAGTCAAAGACTTTGTGGAAGGCAAATTTTCCTTTGATGTTCGCGAGTATGGCTTGAAGGAAGGCGGCGTAGGCCTCACTTATGTAACGCATGAGAGCAAAACTCCGCTGAACCCGTTCATTGGACAAGACATTGTAGACCAGCTCAAGGTGATTTCTGACGATATAATCGCTGGAAAAATTAAAGTAACGAACGCATTGGAACAAAACTAGTTCTCACCTGGACCGGCTGCGCATAGGGCAGTCGGTCTTTTATTCAGAAGCGAAAGGAAGGCATAACCGACATGCTACTCCAGATGGACAGTATTACGAAAAAGTATGGCGAGTTTAGCGCAAACCGCGGCATTGATTTTTCGCTGCGCGCAGGTGAAGTTCATGCGATTGTCGGAGAGAATGGTGCAGGTAAAACGACGCTGATGCGGATTTTGTACGGGATGGAGCAGCCGACCTCGGGTACGATTCGTCTGAACGGCAAGGAAGTGTCCTTTGCCAGTCCCTTGGATGCCATACAGAGCGGAATCGGCATGGTGCATCAGCATTTCATGCTGTTTCCTTCCTTTACGATCGCGGAGAACATTGTTATCGGCAACGAACCGGGCGCAGGGGCCGTCTTTGACCGGAAGCAGGCCGTGAAGACGGTGGAAGAGCTATGCGAAACATTCGGCATGAAGGTGGATCCGCAGGCGATCGTAAGCAGCACCGCTCCCGGTGTGCAGCAGCGGGTCGAAATTTTAAAGGTGCTCTATCAAGGGGCGGACATCATTATCCTGGACGAGCCGACGGGGGTTCTCACACCGCTGGAGGTCCAGGAGCTTTTGGAGGCTATAAAACAGCTGTCGAAGCAGGGCAAAAGCTTTATTCTGATCAGTCACAAGCTGAATGAAGTGCTTGATGTGGCCGACCGCATTACCGTCCTTCGGGACGGAGCGGTGACGGGCGTGGTGGATAAGCATGCTACCGATGCGCATGAAATCTCCCGGCTGATGGTCGGACGTGAGCTGCTGGAGCTGGATCGCAAGCCGATTACGCCTGGAGATAAGGTGCTGGAGGTAACGGACCTTTCGCTGCGCGGCACAAAGGGCAAGCCGGTGCTGGATGCGGTTAGCCTGAGCGTCCGCGCAGGCGAGATCGTAGGAGTAGCGGGCATATCCGGCAACGGACAATCCGAGCTGCTTCAGCTCATCTCGGGTCTGGCCCAGCCGGACGGCGGCCGGATCGCCGTCGCTGGCAAGGACGTTACGGGCAAGGCACCAAGAGATATTCGGGAGAGCGGTCTTGCGCACATCCCGGAGGACCGTTACGTGTGGGGGGCCAACCGGACGGCCACGGTGATGGATACCGGACTGATGGGTCACCATCGTCGGCTGCAGAAGAGCGGCCTCCTCAAGCTGAAGGACATCCGTGCCCTCGTTTCGGGATGGGTGCAGAAATTCTCGATTAAGACGGGCTCGCTGGAGACGAGCACGCAGTATTTGTCCGGGGGCAATCTGCAGAAGCTGATTGTCGCCCGCGAGCTGGAGCAGGGCACGCCGTTCCTGATCGCGGCGGAGCCTACGCGCGGCGTCGACATTGGCGCCATGGAGACGATTCACGGCGAGCTGTTGAAACGGCGCGAAGAAGGAACGGGAATTTTGCTCGTGTCCTCCGAGCTGACCGAGATTTTGAAGCTCTCTGACCGGATACTGGTTATGTATGAAGGCCGAATTGCAGGCGAGCTGTCCGCGAAGGAAGCGACGGAGGAAAAACTGGGATTGCTGATGGCGGGAGGAACATTGCAATGAACAAATGGACAAAATTAACGCTTCCGCTGCTTCAGCCGGTCGCAGCCATCATCGTGGGTCTATTGGCTGGAGCGATTGCAATTATTATTGCCGGAGGCGACATTTTAGAGACGTATGCGGAAATGTGGAAAGGCGCGTTCGGAGGAATGTATTTCTTCACGAACACCCTCTCGCGGGCGACGCCGATCATTCTGATCGGATTGGGCGCGGCGCTTGCCTTCCGCGCGGGCTTCTTTAACCTTGGAGCGGAAGGTCAGATGGTGTTCGGGGCGCTCTGCGCCGCATTGGTCGGATTGTATATGCCGGGACCGGGCTGGCTCGTATGCGTTGCCGCTCTGCTCGCCGGCATTATCGCAGGCGGATTATGGTCGGTCATGGCCGGGTACTTCGATTCGAGATTCGGCGTGAACCTGCTGATCTCGACGCTGCTGCTCAACTATGTGGCCGTACTGTTTGCCGGCTATTTGGTTGCCTACCCGCTGAAGGACCGCTCAGGCTCAGCGGCGATGGCCCAGTCGGAAATGCTTGACAACAGCGTTTGGCTGCCGAAGCTGATCTCGGGCATGCCCCTCCACGTCGGGTTTGTGCTGGCCGTTCTCGCGGCTTTGATCATTTTCGTGGTGCTGAAGCGTACGGTGGTCGGTTATGAAATCCGGATGCTCGGCGGGAACCCGCTGTTCGCCTTGTTCGGCGGGGTGAAGCGGGGGCCGATGATGATCGGCGCCATGTTTGCAAGCGGCGGTCTTGCGGGTCTCGGCGGTGCTGTCGAGATCTTGGGCTCCCAGTATCGTTATATCGACGGCGCATTATCCACGGCGGATTATGCATGGACAGGCATTATGGCAGCCCTGCTGGCCGGATCGAATCCGATCGGCACGCTGATTGCGGCGATCTTTCTGGCCGCGCTGCAGACCGGCGGCATGGGCGTCGAGCGGAATACGGAAGTGCCGCTTGAGGTGGGGGATATCATCCAAGCCGTTCTGATCCTGTTTATTTCCGCCCGATTCACATATAGCTTCCTGAAGCGCAGAAAGGAGAACAAATCCGATGGAACAGCTGTTTGACCTTGCCCTGATTAACTCGGCGCTCCGGGTGCTGACGCCGATTCTGCTCGCAGCCCTCGGCGGCGCCCTTTGCTCGCGCGTCGGATTGTTCAATGTCGGCCTGGAAGGCTTTATGCTGCTGGGTGCGTTCTCCGCAGTGGTTGGGAATTACTACTTCGGCAACGTGTTTTATGCGATATTGTTTGCGATTGCGATTGTATCGATCTTTTCGTTGATATTTGCCTATTTGAGCATAAACCTGCGGGCGAACGTCATCGTCGTCGGGATCGCCATGAATGCGCTGGCGGCCGGGCTTACCACGTTCAGCCTGCGGGCGATCTTCGATGTAAAAGGCGCCTTTTACGACAACACAATGGTGGGGCTGCCGAAATGGAATATCCCCGTCATTGAGGATATTCCCGTGATAGGGCCGATTTTGGCGGGATTGACGCCGCTTGTGTACTTGTCATTTTTGATTGCGGGTTTGATGTGGTACTATTTTTATCGCACGAAGAGCGGATTCCGCTTCCTGGCTGCGGGTGAAAATCCGCTGGCGGCCAAGAGCGTCGGGATTCGGGTAGCCCGTTATCAATACGGCGCCGTACTGGCTAGCGGCGTGCTGTGCGCGCTTGCGGGTGCGCAGCTGTCGCTTGGACAAGTGACGATGTTTACGGAGGGCATGACCGCCGGTCGCGGCTTCATCGCGCTGGTTGCCACAATGCTGGGCCAATCCGGCCCGCTTGGCGTAACGGCGGCAAGTCTGCTGTTCGGGTTCATGGATGCGCTGAGCATCCGGTTCCAGGGACTGGCGCTGCCGACACATTTCACCCAAATGCTGCCGTATGTCGTTACAATCCTGGCGATGTTCTTCTTCAAGGATAAGAGCTTCCAGAAGGATGCGCTGAAGCAGGGCTCAAGCTCGCGATAAAGCTTGATGCCCCGGTGATCTTTCGGAAATGGACCCGAGACTTTGCATAAGGAGATGAGCGGAAGGTGCATAAGAAAGCGGAACGTTTGAAAAAAATGAAGCCGGTCGCGGCCGGCAACCTGACCGAGGAGCAGCGCGTCAAGCTGCCTCCCGGACAGACGCTGACCGAGAAGTTCCCCATTTTGCATGAAGGGGAGGTACCGGTTTATGACATGTCTGAGTGGACGCTGCGGGTATTCGGCGAAGTTGAGGAGGAGCGGATATTTTCGTATGAGGATATTTTGTCGATGAAGTCGGTAACGCTCCAAACCGATATTCATTGCGTCACACGCTGGTCCAAATTCGATACGGTGTGGGAAGGGGTTCTGTTTCGGGATTTCCTGAAGGAGCTGAAGGTCAAGCCGGAAGCCAAGTACGTCATGTTCCATGCGGATCCGGACTATGACACGAACGTGCCGATCGAGGACCTGCTGCGGGACGATGTGCTGCTTGCTTACCGCTTCAACGGAGAGCCGCTGACGGACAAGCATGGCTGGCCGCTGCGCACGGTTGTGCCGCATCGGTATTTCTGGAAAAGCGCGAAGTGGCTGCGCGGCATTGAGTTTATGGCGGAGGACCGGCCGGGCTTCTGGGAACGCAACGGCTTCCATAATGAAGCCGATCCGTTCAAGGAGCAGCGGTTTAGCGGGGAAGCGCTGGATATACCGGAAGACGAATGGACACGTAAGGAGTTTGATTGATATGTTGATGCCGATATTGCAAGTGAACTCTGAGGATATACCCGAATTCGTCGTGGTCTGCGGCGATCCGAAGCGTGCGGAAGTGATCTCCCGCAAGCTGGAAGGCGCGCGCGAGCTGGCGTTCAGCCGCGAATACCGTACCTTCGTGGGGACGTACGAAGGCGTGGAGCTGGCCGTGACGAGCCACGGCGTCGGGTGCCCGGGGGCGGCCGTCTGCTTCGAGGAGCTGATTCGCGCCGGTGCAAAGACGCTGATCCGCGTTGGCACCGCCGGCTCCTACCGGGCGGATACGCCGGCGGGAAGCCTGGTTGTCAGCACCGCGGCCATCCGTACGGACGGGCTGACGAAGCAGCTTGTGCCGGAAGGCTTCCCGGCTGTGGCGGACAGCGCGGTCGCTGAGGCGCTGTACGAATCCGCACTCTCGTTAGGCGAGGGCGTCGTCCGCAAAGGGATGACGGTGACGCTGGATGTATTCTTTAACGGGGTGGAGGAATTCCCCCATCCGAAATATAAGGCGGCCGGCGCGCTCGGCGTGGAGATGGAAATCTCGGCGCTTTATGTAGTGGCCGCCCTCCGCGGCGTCCGCGCTGGTGCGATCGTGGCGATCGACGGCTTCGCGGACGCGGATCTCGCGGCGGAGTATGATCCGAACACGAATGTCGTGTCGGATGCCGTGGAGCGCGAGATTCATGCGGCCTTGATGGCCGTTGCGAAGCTGGCGAAGCAAGGGTGATGGATAAAAGCCGGTTATTCCCGAGGCGTGGGAATAACCGGCTTTTTGATGGGGGCGCGGGCGGCGCTTTGCGGCGTCCCCGCGGGGCCTGACAAGTCCCGGAGAGGGACTTGTACCAGGAAAAGCGCGCCCGCGAGGCCAACAAGTCCCAAAAAGGGACTTGCAGCGATGGAAAGCGCGCGTGCGAGGCCAACAAGTCCCGAAAAGGGACTTGCAGCGATGGAAAGCGCGCCCGCGTGGCTAACAAGTCCCGAAAAGGGACCTGTAGCCAGGAAAAGCGCGCCCGCGGGGCCAACAAGTCCCGAAAAGGGACTTGCAGCGATGGAAAGCGCGCCCGCGAGGCCAACAAGTCCCGAAAAGGGACTTGCAGCGATGGAAAGCGCGCCCGCGAGGCCAACAAGTCCCGAAAAGGGACTTGTAGCCAGGAAAAGCGCGCCCGCGAGGCCGACAAGTCCCAAAAAGGGACTTGCAGCGATGGAAAGCGCGCCCGCGTGGCTAACAAGTCCCGAAAAGGGACTTGCAGCGATGGAAAGCGCGCGTGCGAGGCTAACAAGTCCCGAAATGGGACTTGCACATCAACCCGGGAAACACCTTGCCAGCCCTGGCCCGCTTGTCTAGATTCGCCCCTTATGCTCTAGGCGGTTGAACAATGAAAAACGGTAACTTTTCAATGCCGACCGATCTCGCGTAAGTAAACAATTGTCCCTTGTGGTGGATCTCATGGTCGACCATGTTGCCTAGCCAGACGGAGCCCGGGGCCACAAAGCCGTTAAAATCCAGCGGTTGCTCCAATTGGGCTTCCGTCAGTTCAGCAAAGCCTTTTTCCGTAGCATTGGTTGAGGCTTGAACGATCTCCCGGATATCGCTGATCGATTCGAAGCTTGTCGGGAACGTTGGCGGGGAGAAGGCCCCATGCTTGATCGATTGCAGGAACATATCGGAAGATGCAGCCATGTGGACTATCAATTTCCCTAATGTCATAGCATTCGGCCAAGGCTTATATTCCAGATGCTCGTCCCGTATTTCTTCAAGCAGCTGCTGCAGCACACCCCGATGGCGGAGCCATCGCTTTAACTGTTGTTCAGTTTCCATGTACATCGAAAGTCCCTCCTCATAATCGTCACAGTAGATTCGAACTGCTTCTGGTATTAACCTTGTTTGTCATATGGCCTGACTTTGGCGCATGGGTGTAGTGGAGCAATAGTAAGTAAATTCGATAGTATGCATGAATATCCTTTATCTAGGCATGCTTAATAAGCATATAAAAGTGAAATGTCGAAAGGATGATTCCCCATCCTTGCCTGGACCTCGTTTTCTAGTTCAACTTAGCCGAATGGAAAATCATGAAAAATAACTGTTGCAATCGGACATTCTTTCGCATATACTGATTTCAGTTAGTAATTGGTCAATCAATAATAAAAATTAAAAATTAACTTCTGAAAGGAGTGATTCCGTATGCCGCGCGAAGCCTCCGCGAACCGACGTCAGGATATTGTTGCAGCAGCAATCGAGGTGTTTGCAGAGATCGGCTATTATCGTGCGACAACCGCACAGGTTGCCGAACGTGCAGCCATATCGCAGCCTTACGTGTACCGTTTTTTTACCAAGGAATCGCTGCTGGTTGAAGCGCTGGCCGTATCTTGGAAGCGGATTGTTCATGCCTTCCGTCAGGTGATTGATTCGGCACCGTCCCAGGAGCTCGAAGAGGGATTGATCCGTGCTTACGAGGAGATCATGCTTGCTCATCGTAGTGAAATCTTACTGCAGATGCAGGCACAGACGATCTCGGATGCACCTGTTCGAGCAGCGATGCAGCAGGGAATGGGAGAGGTAAAGGAGCTGGTGGAGAATGCCTTCATCCATGCCGGATTTCAGGATGCGGATGTGAGAGTCTCCAATTTCCTTGCAAGGGGAATGCTCTGTAATGCCGCAATGGCCATGGACATGCCGAGCATCATGCCGAAGCGTTAGGGGTTGCCGATGGCAGCGGGAGATGGTAAAGGTGAGTGCAGCCCAGCACTTTACACCATGGAGGCATCAAAGCATCGAGCCGTAAGGTCTGCCATAGTTGCTTGAGAGCAAGCTACATTCGCCGGGAATGCGCGCCCCGTACAGTGAGAGCACCAAGCTACGTTCGCCGGAAATGCGCGCCCCGTACAGTGAGAGCACCAAGCTACATTCACCGGGAATGCGCGCCCCGTACAGTGAGAGCACCAAGCTACGTTCGCCGGGAATGCACACCCTGTACAGTGGGAGCACCAAGCTACATTCACCGGGAATGCACACCCTGTACAGTGGGAGCACCAAGCTACATTCACGGGGATGCGCGCCCCGAACAGTGAGAGCACCAAGCTACGTCCACCGGGAATGCACACCCTGTACAGTGAGAGCACCAATCTTGCCTCGCCGCGACTGCCTGCCCCTTACCGGGAGGGGCGCCCCCGGATTGCCGCAACAGCTTATCGGAGAGCACAGCTAACGGCAGGTCACGTCTGCCCCACTGTAGTGTAAGAGCTCTGATTTTCCAGTCATTTGGAGTTAGGCATTATTTTTTTGAACATTAGTAATTGGTCAATCAATAACGAAAAACAAAGGAGATGTTTGATTATGAAAAAGGCGATTGTTCTGGGTGCAACGGGCGGAGTAGGAAATCCGCTGACTGCCGAATTGGTGAGAAGAGGGATCGAAACGATTGCCTTCGGCAGATCGATGACCAAGTTAAATGCACTTGCCGAGGAGATTGGCAGCTCCCCATTGTTGAAGCTCCGGACCGGGGATGCCTTTAAACCGGAGGACATCGTTCAGGCGGCCGAAGGGGCGGATGTCATTTTTCACAGCGCGAATATTCCGTATCACGAGATGGAATCACGGCTGCTTCCACTCGGGGAATCCGTAATGCAGGCCGCCCAGCGGATGAACGCAAGAGTAGTTGTCGTGGACGGCATATATCCCTATGGGCGACGCAGAATGGAGAAAGCGACGGAGGAGCACCCGAAAATGCCCCATACCCGAAAAGGCAAAACCAGGCTTGCCTATGAGGAGCTTCTGTTTTCGTCACGTTGGAAACCCCGCACCCGCCCGTTGATCGCCCGGTTACCGGATTATTACGGCCCCTCGGCTCAAGCATCTTATCTATCCGTGACGATGGAGGCTATCGCAGCAGGTAAGCCTACGGCCTTCATCGGAAATATGACGGTTCCCCGCGAATATGTCTACTTGCCGGATGCGGCCCGGATGATTTTGGATATCGCCGTTCAGGAGGAGGCTTACGGGCAAAACTGGCACATTCCCGGTCCTGGCGTCATCTCAGGTCGTGACTTGGTACGCATCGCTCAGGAGGCGAGCGGGAGCCGCAAAGCCGTCATACCGCTGGGACGCATCGGTTTATCCCTGATCGGCCTGTTCAATCCCGTGATGAAGGAGGTCGTGGAGATGCTGTATCTTACCGAAGAGCCTCTCGTGCTGAGCGGGGAAAAATACGAGCGTCTCATCGGACCGTTATCCTGGACGCCGCATGAAAAAGCGATTAAGGAGACCATTCAGAGGTTGATGAAGAAGCAGGGCGTGTGAACGGATTGTTCAAATAGCAAGCGTACAAGATACGCGCAACGTCTGCCCATTATTTTTTACTAATAGTAATTGGTCAATCAATAATACCTAATAAGGAGGTGATTCGATGGCCAAACTTCAATTGAAGTTTGTGGACGGCGTACTGGCTGCCATCATTTTGGTGTCAATGCTTAGCTGGTGGGATTAGTAAACGAGCTTTAAAGCGCAGTGTGCTACAAATCATTGTTAGGGAGGTTTGGATCTATGAATGAAGGTTTACGTTCGGCCTGGGCATCGAAGCATACGCTTTGGCTCGGAATTGCCGCGGTATTGTTGTTACTGTTCTCCATATGGGATTAGCGAAAAATGCTTGCACGCTGGCCGAAAGGGCTGGCGTTTTTTTTTTTCAAAAATATTTATATTCCATCCATCAGTTGCAGTCGTTCAAACGTTATATTAACAAGAAAGACGAAAACGGAAGATACGAGGTCGGCTATGGACGTAAATGATCTGTACGAAAATTTGAAGGTGGATGTCCAGCGCTACGCCCGGTCGATCGCAAAGCACGCGTACGAAGCCGACGATCTGGTGCAGGATGCCTTCATCAAGGCGATGAAGGAGCCGCAGCTGGCACAGTGGCCGCTCCACAAGCAAAAGGCTTGGTTCTTCAGGGTCATCAAAAATCGTTTGATCGACATTACCCGGCGGGAAAAACGGCTGCTCCCCTGGGATGATGATCTGGATGCTACCTTGTTATCCGTGCCAAACCTCGATATGGAGACCACGGAATGGCTGGGCCGCTTGCCTCAGTCCCAAAGCGATATTGTGTTTAAGCGCTACTGGCTTGGCATGTCCAGTCAGGAGATCGGGGAACAGCTTGGATTGCCGGCCGCCACGATCCGTTACAAGCTGCAAGCCGCCATCAAGAAATTAAGAACCTATTGGGAGGAAGATATGAAATGAGCAGAATCATTGGCAATGTGGGGATGCTGGATCTTACAGAGGCAACAGAGGAAAGCGTGAAAAGCATTGAACGGATCGACAATGTGGGCATGGTGCTGTACCGGGCAGAGACCGCCCATCTTCTGGCGCTGCTCACGAACGCCGGCAACATCGGCAAAACACTGGAAATCCCCAGGGGCTACCGCTTTTTTAAAGGCACTTTGAGATTGAACGCCGAGTATTTTAGGCAGAAGCAGCCGGAGAATGTATTTACGTATGGCACGGTGGTCATAGATCAGGATGTAACCCTTGAAGCTTTTGAGCATAGCGGGCTGCACATGGTAGTGAGGGGCGAGGTGTATGTTCCAAAACATTTGGAGGGAGCCATAACCGCATCGCTGCTTAAAATGGAGGGAGCGGAAGCGAGCATCCAAGCCTATCAATCCGAGCTTCGGTTTGAGTCCGGGAAATTCCGTCTGACCAACGCGTATTTGTCTTCGCTCAAGGAGCCCCGGTACTTGGTCGTGAATGGCGTCCTTGAATTGGAGAAGGATCTGGACATGGAACAATTCGCCGCCCGGCTTGAAACGATCCATGTGAACGGCATCGCGATGATCCATGAGGAGCAGAGCCCCTATTTCTATGACAAAATGCAGTCGATCAACGGTCAGGTAAAAGTAATTCCTGCAGGGTTCGAGCATGTAACGAAAACGCTGAGACTGAACGCCCGAACGATTCGCCGATTAGCCGACCGTAAATTATATACCAAGCACCCCATTGTGCTTGATGCTGACGTGACAAGGGAGGCGTTCAGCCGCGCCATCGCCGGAATTCAATCGTCCTCGGTCGTGATCTGCAGCGAAGATATCGAGGATCTGGTCTGGGAACGCTGTCCGGACGTGAATACGGAAATCGTCAGCTATGAGCAGGCATTCGTATTCGTGGAAGGCGAGGAAGCATGGTCGAAGGACCAGTTGCTTGCTTTAAAGGAACCGGCCAGCTTCATTGTAGACGGAACATTGATCCTCGAAGACGACGTTACGGAGGATGTATTGGAGGCCAAGCTGCGTTCCTTGGATCTGTTTGGGAAAGTGATGATCGCGGAAAAAAGAATTAAAGGTGTTTTATACCCTTACCTTCGGAGCATGAGCGGCAGTATTATAGTGAAGGGGACGGAGGAGAAGTTTGCAGGTATCGGTAATGTCGGAATGTTGTCGCTATAAAAGAAAAGAGGAAGGTAAAATGAATATCAATAATGAAGATATTGCCAACCAGCATGTGAACGATCTCCGCCAGGAACTCGAACGATGCAGGTTGGCTCAACAAACGAAAGCCACCCGTAATGAAGCTGCAGATGCTGCCGCAGGCGGCGCGAAGACTGCAGGCAAATGGAAGGCTTTGCTTGATACCATCATGATGATGGGAAGACGATTGCTGTAATTTCAATATGTGATCCATTTTATAGATCGCCGGTGCCAAGAAAGTGGCCCGGCGATTTTTAATGGGGCAAGTCAACTCGCTCAACCCGCGCAACCTGCTCAGCCCGAATCAACCCGAGACAAGCCCAATCAAGCCAAATCATGCGGAATTCAGGCCAGTCATGCGGAACCTCAGTCATGCAGAATCAAGCGTTGCGTTCATTCATTCGCTCATATAGAAAATCAACCACATGCTTGACTTCCATCGTTTCACTGCAGCCGTGCTGTTCCACGCCCAGCTTCATCTGCAGCAGACACCCCGGATTGCTGGTCAGCAGGTATCTGGCTCCGGTGGCGTTGACATTCTCCATCTTATGCTCCAGGATTTGACCCGCCATTTCCGGCTGCGTCACATTGTATATGCCTGCCGAGCCGCAGCAGCGGTCCGCTTCCCTCATCTCTTGGAAGCTGACGTTGGGCACCTGGCTTATGAGCTGCCTTGGTGCCGCCCCGCTGCGCATCACATTCCGCAAATGGCAGGAGTCCTGATAGGTCACAACGACAGGCTCGGTGGACGTCGCGGATTCACTGAATGCAGGCAGTCTGCCATGCTCCACGAGCAGCTTGCTGATGTCCACGACCCGGCTGGCGAACCAGGCGGCTTGTTCCTTCCAAGTCTCATCCTCATAAAGCAGATGGTCATACTCCACCAACAGGGCACCGCAGCCGCCGGCATTGGATACGATATAATCCACATCCAGCTCCTTGAACACCCTCACGTTGATCCTCGCCATATCTCTTGCCAGCTCCAGCTCGCCGCTGTGGGCATGGAGTGCGCCGCAGCAAACCTGCTCCGGCGGTATAACCACCTCGAAGCCTGCCTCCGACAGCAGCTTCACGGTATTGACGTTGGTGCCGGCGAACATGACATCCATGATGCAGCCTCTGAATAAAGCGACGCGAGCGATCGGAGTGCCTTTAGCCGGATACACCGTTCCCAGCTGTTCGACGACGCCATCGGCGGTGGCGTCCGGCAGAATCCGCTCCATGTCCCGCAGATGCTTGGGGAAGAGACGCATGACGCCGGTTCCTCTCGCCACGCGCTGCAAGCCGGATTTTTGGTAAAATTTCAGCGTTCTTCCCAGCGTCTTCAGACGTTTGCGGTGCGGGAAGACGCCCTTGAAGAACAGCTTGCGCATTCCCTTCACAGGAATGGAATGCACCGGATGATCCTCAATGGCGTCTCGGGCCTGCTCAATGAGCTGACCGTATTTCACATCTGCCGGACATACCGGCTCGCAGGCTCGGCAGCCCAGGCAATGGTTCATCTGATCGCGGAAGCGATCATCCGGCTCCATCAGCCCGTCGGCCACGGCCTTCATTAAGGCAATGCGCCCGCGGGGAGATTCGGGCTCTACGCCCGTTTCCCTGAATGTAGGGCAGGCCGGGAGGCAAAACCCGCAGCGCATGCAGTTGGTCAATTGATCGTAATCGAGCTTTTCGAGCAAGGTACGGGCCAGGGGATTGGTATGGTTGATCTGGGGCTTTTTCCCGATATTCGCTTGGCTAGTCATGATGAATTACCACCCTTTTTCGTGATTCTTTGGCAAACACCTTGCCTGGATTCAACAAATTATCGGGATCGAATACCTGCTTGATCCCTTTCATGAGCGAGACGCCGGAAGCGCCGATCTTCCACTCAAGGAATGGTGCCTTCACCATGCCCACGCCGTGCTCGCCGGTAATGGTGCCGCCAAGCTCAAGGGCCGCCGCGAAAATCTCTTCAAAGGCTTGCTCCACCCGGTGAATTTCCTCCGCATCCCGGGCATCGGTCGTTGCCGTAGGATGCAGGTTGCCGTCGCCGGCATGACCGAAGGTGGCAATCGTCACATTATACTTGGCTGAAATGTCATTGATCCGGCGGACCATATCGGCGATTTTGGACCGGGGAACGGTCGCGTCCTCCAGAATCGTGGTCGGACGAAGCCGTGCCAGCGCCGTAAAGGCGCTTCTTCGCGCTGTCAACAGCCGCTCCGCCTCTTCCCGGGTGGCAGCCACCTGAATGCTGTCGGCTTGCTCGCGCATGCAAATTTGGCGGATCTGCTCAATGTCCCTGGTTACAGTTTCGGGGTCACCGTCCTGCTCGATCAACAGGATCGCCTCCATGTCCAGCGGAAGGCCAAGCTTGGCAAAATCATCGACGACACGGATCGTCGGATTATCCATGAATTCCAGCGTCGCCGGAATAATCTTGGATTCGATAATGTCGGAAACCGTCCGTGCCGCTCCGTATAGATCGCGGTACATGGCGAGCATCGTCATTTTGCTCTTCGGCGGGGGAATCAGCTTCAAGGTCGCTTCGGTAATAATCGCAAGCGTGCCTTCCGAGCCGACCAGCAGCTTGGTCAAATCATATCCCGCTACATCCTTCATCAGCTTTCCGCCGGTACGAATGATTTCGCCGCTGGCGAGCACGGCCTCGAGCCCGATCACATAATCCTTCGTCGTGCCGTATTTCAAACCGCGCAGACCGCCCGAGCATTCGGCGATATTGCCGCCGATCGTCGAGATGCGCATGCTGCTTGGGTCCGGGGGATAGAACAAGCCCAAGGATTCAATATGTTGAATGAAGTCGGCCGTAATGATCCCGGGCTGAACGGTGGCCGTCAAATTTTCCAGATCCAGCTCCAGAATTCGGTTCATCCGGTGCATCACCATGACGACGCCGCCTTGAATCGGAACGGTTCCTCCGCAGAGATTGGAGCCTGAGCCTCTGGACACGAGCGGGACTTTATAGGCTGATAACGCCTTCATAATGGCGGAAACCTGCTCCGTGTTGGCAGGATAGATTACAGCGTCAGGCAAAGCCTGCAGCATCGGAGTGCCGTCATAGGAATGCGCGATAAGCGCCTCTTGATCATCCCGGAAGTGGGCATCGCCAACGATGGAGCGAAGCTGTGCGGCGAGAGACGGGTCTAACATAAACGAGTTCCCTCCTAATTGATCAGGTCATCTGATGACTTTTGTTTTATTATATGACATGATTATAGTAATGAATAGTACAAAAAATGAGCAGGAGGCAAACGGACCATGCGAACGATCAAAGTGGAGAACCAGAAGGGGCATGAAATTGTGGGGGAGCATCTGCTTCAGCAGATCCGGGAGGGGCATCTCAAGCCGGGCCAGAAGCTCCCCTCCGTCGTTGAATTAGCGGCCGCATATGGCGTAGGAAGATCCACGATCCGTGAGGCGGTCAGCGCCCTCAAGGCCATGGGATGGGTCGATGTGCGTCAGGGAGGCGGGACATATGTGAAGACGGTTCTTCCCAGCGAGCCCCGAAGCGGCGCCGACTTATTGTTCCAAGGGGCCGAGTCCCTTATTGAGCTGCTTGAAGTCCGCAAGGTGTTGGAGTCCGGTACCGCCTCATTGGCTGCTGAACGGAGGACGGAGCAGGATCTTGTCCGAATGCGCGATGCCCTTTCGCAGATGGAGCATGGGCTGAAAGTAAACGATACGGGGGAAGGCGAGAGGGCGGATGTCGCTTTTCATATGGCGATTGCGGCAGCGTCCGGCAACACGCTGCTGATTCAGCTGATGGAGTCGCTATCCGACCGTTTAACGGACACCATTCAGAAGTCCAGGGAGCTGTGGTTCTACAAGGAACAATCAACCGCCGCCCGGTTATTGACGGAGCATCAAATGATATTTGATGCGATTGAGCGGCAGGATCAGGAGCAGGCCGGTGCGAGAATCGCAGCACATCTGACCAAGGTGGAGCAGGTGCTTCGATCAGGGCTGGAGTCGGAAAGCGGCAGACTGCCGGATTAACGCGTACATGGCTGAGGGAGGGGGAAGAACTCGATTTTTTTGCTGCCCTTGTACCCAAGTAACCTGCAATCGACTTAAGGATGAGCCTTACACTTTACTTCGGGTCAGTGCCGCTTGGCACTGGCTTATTTCATTTTATTGTGCGGTCCGGTTTATTGCATTCTGTTTTTCTACCTATCGTTAAAAAATATTGACTTAACGGAGAGTTGCACGCTATTATTTTACCTAACGATAGTTAAAAAAGAGGTGAGCAACCAATGAAGAAACGTGATATGACTTCACAGCAGTTGATTGAAGCGGCCCTGCACTTATTTGCGCAGCACGGCATCGAGAAGACCAGCCTTGCAATGATCGCAGCGGCGGTAGGCATGACGAAGCCTTCGATTTATTATCATTTTGCTTCAAAGGATGAACTCATCGAGCGGGTCTTCGAATACATGTTCAGTGACTACCATTTCGACCATTACTTCTCGGTTTCAGAGTTGACTGCGGAGAATTTCGCCTTGAAGCTGTACGAGGGCGGGCTGCGTATGTTTCCAGAGGATGAGGAGCATTTTGCCCCGGTCTTCCGATTGTTGAACGAATTCATGCTGACTGCCGGCCGAAACGGACACTATGGCGAGCGAGTCATCGCCATGCAGCGGGAATTTCTGGACGGATTCGAGAAGGTCATGCAGCGGGGAGCCGAGTTAGGCATAATCGAACCCGAGAACGTGACGGTTAAGGCCCATTTGCTGGCACTTCTCATTGACAATATCACCAGCTACATGATGATGGGCATGAAGCTGCCGTATCAGGAGTTATGGAAGGAAGCCGTCAACAGCGTCTTCCGGAAAGGGGAGGATCGTATTGGATAAACGAACGGTATGGACGGAGCTTGGATTATCGACAGTGGATAAAATGCTGATATGGGCGATTCCGCCGGTGCTTGGGGGCGTGCTCGGCTGGTTCCTTCCTGTCATCGCGGAATGGGCGTCCAGCCTGCCATGGGTGCCATTCCAGGGGCCGCTGGAGCTGGTTGCTTCGCTGCATGGACCGTGGGTTGCGCTGATTACGGCACTGCTCGGGCTCCTTGCGGGCATGTGGCTTTCCCATGCGGCCATACGAGAGAGCCTCCACGTACGATTATCCGACCGGGAACTGCAGCTATCAGTGAATGGCGCCGAGGCTGTTTACACGAGAGAAGACATATTCGCCGCCTTCCTGGATGGCAAGGAGCTCGTCCTTGTCGGTCAGCAGGGTCAGGAGCTGTATAGACAGAAGATTGAAGGGAAAGCCCGGCTGTTCACGGAGGAGTTTCTAAGGCACGGCTACCCGTGGCGGGAAGGAGATCCGTATGCGGATGAATACCGCAGGTGGGTCGCAAATTCCCCGGAATTGACCGCAGCCATGAACGCCCTGTTCGAGGCGAGGGAGAAGGCACTGCGAGAGGATGACAAGGATGATGCAGACGATCTGCGTCGGGAGCTCTCAAAGCTCGGGGTAACGGTCCGTGACGAAGGAAAGCGGCAGTACTGGCGTCTGCATGGATCGCGGCTTTAACGACTGTAGCGACCGTAATGGCAGCAACCTGCTCTTCCACTCTCAAACAAATGAACCCCTTCCATCTGACAAAAAGACACCCTACACCGCTCTCGCAAACAATTTTCCCTCTTGAGATAAGACATCCGGCGGTCCTTTCCTTCAAAGAGAAGCTTTACAATGAAAGCGATACCCCGAAAGCGATACCTCACTCGAAGGAGATGTCTTATGAATTTTGATCTGAATATCGTGCCTTTCAGCCGAAGAGAGTCCTTCTTGGCGATCTCCCTCCTGCCCGAGGCTAAGGAGCGGAGAAAGGGGCTTTACCTGCGTACAGTCCGCGGAGGAGACGACAAGTTTGGCGAGGCCTTTCTGATTGAGCTGCTGGACCGAAACAACGAGCCGGTTTCTTTTGAATCTATAGCATCACCTGAAAAAATCAGGCTGGAGGCGACGGATTCGGCTAGCCACGCAGATATTTGTTTATCCGACTCCCGGACCGTCAGGTTCCGGTCGAAAGGATGCGGCATACGCCTTACCTTTTATCCCGCCGCATATGATTATGCTTATGAGACGGACCCGGACCGCTGGGAAGTGAACAGCTTTACCCATGGCTGCCGCTTTATGCTGACAAGGCTTGCGGGACGCATGAGCATGGAGGTTGCATGGGATGAGATCAAGAGCTCGCGGGTAACCGCCGTATTTTCAGCGGATGAGGAGACCGACACGGCGGAATTTGCCGTGGAAGAGTTCATGACGGTAATGACGCCGCGCTCCGAATGGGAGAGCTTCGAGGAGGCGGTGCGGCTCGTTCAGGAGGATTACGGCAGCTGGTTAAACCGCACCTTAACCGTCCCGGAGCGTTGGCAGGAAGCCAGAGAGCTCGCCGCCTATATCACTTGGTCCTGCCTGGTTCCCGCCGAAGGCTGCCTGACCCGCCCGGCGATGTATATGTCAAAGAACTGGATGACCAACATTTGGAGCTGGGACAACTGCTTTAATGCAATGGCCTTGGTGCGGCATAACCCGAAGCTTGCGTGGGACCAGTTTATGATCTTTTTCGACCGGCAGGATGAGAGCGGGCTGATTCCGGACTTCGTGAATGATAAATACGAGCTCTGGAACTGCAACAAGCCGCCGATTCACGGCTGGACGCTGTCTTGGATGATGCGACGCACCGATTTCATACAAGAGGAGCAGCTGCGCGAGGTGTACGGACCGCTCTCCAAATGGACGCAGTGGTGGTTCACGTACCGGGATCATGACGGCGACGGCATTCCCCAGTACAACCACGGCAACGATTCGGGCTGGGATAACAGCACGGCGTTCAATAACGGGATTCCTGTGGAAAGCCCCGACCTCTCATCCTATCTGATTATTCAGATGGAGGTGCTGGCCGAAATCGCCGGCCTTCTCGGGTTGCCGGAGGAAGCTGCCGCATGGAAGCAGAAAGCGGACGATACGCTTGAGCGCATGCTCTGCCATTTTTGGAGGGATGGAAGGTTCACGGCCTGCCGTTCAGGCACGCATGAGGTGTCGGAAGGCGACAGCCTGCTGCTGTTCGTCCCGATCCTGCTGGGCAAGCGGCTGCCGGAGCATATCCGTGCCGCGCTGCTTACGGGACTTCGGGATGAGACCCGATTCCTGACCTGGAACGGCTGGGCCACAGAGAGCGTCAGCAGCCGCTATTATAAGCCGGACGGATACTGGCGCGGGCCGATCTGGGCTCCCTCGACGATGCTGCTCGTCGAAGGCGTTGCGGCAGCCGGTGACCGAGAGCTGGCCATGGAGGTGGCGCAGCGGTTCTGCCGGATGCTTAGCAGCAGCGGCATGGCTGAGAACTTTGACGCCCTGACCGGAGCGGGGCTGAGAGACCGGGCGTTTACCTGGACCTCCAGCGTATTTTTGATACTCGGACATGAATACACGCATTAACCGACCTTAGAGAAACACTTCTTCCCGGGCATTTTTTGCCTTGGGGGGAGGTGCTTTTTCCGTTTCCCCTGTGTTTTCCAGTTGGCGCCTAATTACAAGCCATAGGTTGAGGTTTATAATGAAAGCGGTATCAATTCCGCCGGGGCTGTGAATGCCTTCAGGCTTAAAGCTTGTTTTTGAAAAAAAAGACGAAAAGACAGCGGGGAGATTATCATGAGCTTTCAGCGGACCAAAAAGGTAGCCGGCCGCATGTTCGCCGGCGCCTATCGTAGCATCCGAACCAAGCTGCTCTCCTGGTTTTTAATCGTAACCCTGATCCCTCTGTTTTCGCTTGGCGCGCTGTCCTACTACCAGTCGGCCCGGATCATCAACTCCCAATTCGGGAAATACGGAGATAATGCCGTCGCCCAGCTGGAGCAGCAAACCAGCTCAACCCTGAGCCGGATGAAGCAGACGGCCGAAACGATTTATTCCTATCTGCTGGATCCGAGCCGCATGGGGATTGGAAACCAGGCACCCACCACCTACCGCGACATTTTGGAGAAGAATGATTTTGAATCCTTGCTGAAATCCCTTCGGACCCAGCTGACGGCCGGCATCTACATTATTACGACCTCGGGTTATTACTACGGGGAGAACAACCTGGATGTCGCCAAGCTTGACCGTATCCCCTTATGGCGGTCGAAGCCGAAGGCGTATGCCGGAACCTATTGGCTCGGCTTTTATCCGCAGGATCATTTCATCAAGAGCAGCGACAGCGGCAACCGAAGCGTCATCGGCCTGGCGGTTCCGATTCACCATCCGGACAAGTCCCAGGACGGCAGCATCATTCTCATCGAAGAGTATGCGGAAGAGCTGCTGCAGATGTTCCGGCAATTCGAGGAGGATACCCATGCCCATCTGCAGATCAGCTCGCCGGACGGTACGGTCATCTACGAGACGGATGCCGCCTACTCGCCCAAAGACAGCGATGTAACCTGGTCACGGACGCTCGCCGTCAATCAATGGACGCTCGAGGCCCGGATTCCGGCGAAAGCCTTCTATCGATCCTCAGGCATCATCCGGGCGAACACGATGACGGTTGCCATCTTGTCCTGCCTGCTCGCTTTCGGCATCGCCTACCTGTTCTCTTCGCGCTTCACCTCAAGGATCAGGACATTGAAGGATTCGATGCAGAAGGTCAGCTTCGGCAAGCTGGACACCCGCACGCCGATCGATGGCCGAGACGAGCTGGGCAGCCTGGATATGAGCTTCAACCGGATGGTTACGGGGATTCAGGAATTGATCGGCGAAGTGGAAAGAAGCGAGCGGCTGAAGAAGGAGGCGGAGCTGCGGGCATTTCACTATCAGATCAATCCCCATCTGCTGTTCAACACGCTCAACTCCATTCAGTGGAAAGCCAGGCTCGAGGGCGCCGAGGACATCCGCCTGATGCTGTATCATCTGACGATGGTGCTCGAGGGAAATCTTGATATCTCCCAGGAGCTGGTCACGCTTCGCAGGGAGCTGCGCATGATCGAGCATTTTCTTAAGGTCCAGGAAATCCGGTACGGGGAAGTATTTCGTTATCGCCTGGAATGTGACGATTCACTGCTTCCGTATTTGATTCCGCGGATGACGCTTCAGCCGTTATTTGAAAATATATTCTTCCACGCCTTCACGGACGGCGAAGGAGAGATCGATATGTCGATCAGGATGGACGGCGACGATCTGGTGCTAATGCTCCGGGATAACGGGGCAGGCATGAAGGAGGAGCAGCTGGCGAGGCTATTCTCGCCTGAAGTAAAACGCAAGGGACGGGGCGGGCTTGGCGTACGCAACGCCGATCAAAAATTCAAGCTGCATTTTGGCCCGCTGTACGGGCTCACGGTGTATTCCGTGAAGGGAGAAGGAACGACAATCACCATACGCTGGCCGAAAAAGGAGGAGTCTGACGATGTTGGAAACAGAGAAAATCAAGGTGCTGATTGCCGATGACGAGAGTATCGTGCGCAAGGGACTCCGCACAACGGTGGCTTGGGACCGCTTCGGGATGGAGGTTGTGGCGGACAGCCCTAACGGCCAGGCAGCCTGGGAAGCTTTCCTGGAGCATCGTCCCCAGGTCGTCATCACGGATATCGTCATGCCGGAGATGGACGGGATCGAGTTGTCCCGCAGGGTCAAGGAAGCAACGCCGGAGACCAGAATCATTCTGCTCAGCTGCCATCGGGACTTCGAATATGCCCAAGAGGGGATGCGGCTCGGAGCCTCGGCCTATTTGTTGAAGACCGCCTTCGAGGATGAAGAGCTCGAGGCCCTGCTGGGCAAATTTCAGCGGGAGCTGTATGAGACGGCAGTATCCTTGCAGGATCAGGACGATCAGCTGTCCACGCATCTGTATGCTTGGCTTAATGGGCATAACGACAAATTCCTGGAGGTGCTGCGGAAGCTTTGGAGCGGCAGTTGGCGCATGAAAGGACAGCCTGCCGCGCTGTACCTGGTTAAGTCCGCCGGCTGTGGCAGCTCATGGGAGAGCCTTCTTCAGGAGCATGAAGCCGATGAGCCGAGACTGCACAGCGGCAAGCGGATTCGCTACGGGTCGGACAGCTGTTATTGGGTCGTTCCGGATGGGCTAAAGGACGGTATAGAGAGCCTGCTGATCGAGATGAAGAGCCGGTGCGGCAAGCTGACGTGGGATTCGCGGCGAGGCCTTGAGGACCTGGAGGATGTACAGGATGCCTTTCAATCGCTGCATAAGGAAGCCGAATTGGAGCGGGTGTACGGACTTAGCGCGGAGCATTGGCCCGAACCGATTCTGCAAGCCGTTCATCTGCTGCATGCGTTTCCGTCGGCCGAATGGTCGGCGGCGGAGCTGGCCCAGAAGGTGGGATTAAGCCGCAGCCATTTTTCGATTTTGTTCAAAAAAACGGTTGGCGACAGCTTCATCGCTTTCCAATATAAGCGCAAGCTTCGTCTCGCTTACGGATTGCTGCGCGAAACCTCCTTAACCATGCAGGAAATCGCCGAGCGGACAGGTCTTGGGGACAGCAAATATTTCAGCAAATGGTTCAAGCGCTGCACCGGGAAGACGCCAAGCCAATACCGTACCGAACAAAAAGGGGAATCATCGTAAACAAACGAACACCGAGAATGACCATTTCGAACAAAAACACGATAAACTGCGAATCAGCGCACGTTTTGGACCGCTCTTCATCGGGTTATGATGAAAGCGGTTTAATTCATATTACCTCAACTCTTTAGGGGGAATCGACATGATGAAAAGAAGGTCATGGATGGTTATCGTATCCGTGATGGCGTTAACGGCATCCATGCTGGCCGGATGCGGCGGCGGAGGCACCGGTACGGCGAAGGAGCCGGACAATGGCTCGCAAGCCGGGGTTACAACGCTTCGGTTCGCAACTTGGGATACCGGCGATGCGCTGAAGATTGAACAGGATATCGCCAAAAAATTCGAGGAATCGCATCCCGGCACGAAGGTCCAGGTAGAGGCCTATGCAGACGGGTTCGATCAAAAGCTGGCAGCCGGCTTCGGCGCTGCAAACCCGCCGGACGTGATGTATATGTGGGATTTCCCGACGTATCATCAGTCGCTGGAGCCGCTGGACGATTACGCGTCCAAGGACAAGGATTTGAACATTGACGATTTTTACCAAGGCCTGTTCAACTACGGCAAGATCGGGGATAAGCTGTACGGGATCCCGGCCGGATTCACGACGCGGGTCGTGTATTACAACAAGAAGCTGTTCGATGAGGCGGGAATCGCATATCCAAACGACGGATGGACCTGGACTGACTTCCAGGACATTGCCAAGAGGCTGACGGACCCGTCCAAGAAGCAGTACGGCTTCGGCGTACGCGCGGAGAACGACACGTATGACCTGCAAGGCCTGGTATGGAGCAACGGAGGTTCATTCATATCGGAGGACGGCACGACGATTGAAGGCTATATGAACAGCAAAGAGACGGCGGAAGCCATTCAGATGCTGGGTGATATGCTGAAGAACGGTACCGCCGTGCTTGCCGGTGGCAAGGGACAGCAGAGCGGGGAGGACATCTTCAAGGCCGGAAAGATCGCGATGTGGGAGAGCGGAATATGGCCGCTCGAATCGTTCAGGGAAGCCGGAATCGATGTGGGCACCGTCGAGATGCCGGCCTTCCCGGGCAAGCCGGTCAAGGGGGTTCTTGCCGAATCGGCGCTGTCGATTGCGAAGGACTCCAAGCATAAGGATCTGGCCTGGGAGTTCATCAAGTTCTATGTATCCGATGAGGCGATCAAAATGCGCGTGGCTGACCTTCCGGTCCGGGCAAGCGTCGTCAATGAGCTGAAGAAGGATCAAGATCCGCTCTACAAGCCGTATTACACGATGCTGGAGCGTTCGGACAATACGCCGGCCTTCCTGCTCAACCCGAAATGGAACGAAGTCAACCGCCAGCTGTCGGCAGCCGTGGAGTCCGTCATGTTCGGCAGCGATGCGCAAGAGGCCCTGAACCAAGCGGTGAAGGACAGCGAAGGCTATTTGAAATAAACGATAGAAAGAAGGCTCGCTACTATGGCCCGGATCAATGTGCTTAACCCGCAGCAGCAGACAGCGGCCCCGAAGCGGCTTGGACGAAAACGATGGGGTGGGGCAGCGCCCTACCTCTTCATTTTTCCATGGATATTCGGCTTCCTGGTCTTCACGCTGGGCCCGCTGTTGTTCTCTCTTGTTATATCCTTTTTTGACTGGCCGATCGTCGGCCAAGTCACCTTCGTCGGCTTCGACAATTACGTGGAGATGTTCTCGGATGATCCGCTGTTCTGGAAATCCCTGATGATTACGCTGAAATTTGCGGCTTTATTCGTGCCGCTGAACATTATCGTCGCCTTGGGACTGGCGATGCTGCTGAACCAGAAGGTAAAAGGCAGCGCCTTCTTCCGAACCGCCTTCTACCTGCCGTCGGTCATTTCCGGCGTGGCCCTCGCCATGATCTGGTCATGGGTTTACAGCGGGGATTACGGGATCCTGAATTACTTCTTGTCGGTATTCGGCATTGAAGGTCCCGACTGGCTGAACGATACGAAATGGTCCCTCGTCGCGATGGTGATCGCAAGCCTGTGGGGCCAGGGCTCGATGATGCTTATTTTTCTCGCGGGGCTCAAAGGCATCCCGAAGGACTTGTACGAGTCGGCTTCCATTGATGGAGCCGGCAAGATCAGACAGTTTTTCAATGTGACCGTTCCGATGATTACGCCGACGCTGCTGTTCAACCTGATCACGTCCATCATCGCCGCCTTCCAGCAGCTGACGCTGGCGCTCCTGTTAACGGGCGGGGGGCCGCTGAAATCCACCTTTTTCTATGCGATGTACATGTACGAGAATGCGTTCAAATACTTCAAAATGGGCTACTCTGCAGCGAATGCGTGGTTCATGTTCCTGATCGTCCTGACGCTTACGTTCCTTGTGTTCAAGTCCTCGGAGGCTTGGGTGTTCTATGAGGGCGAGATGAAGAAGGCAAAACCGAAGCATGTCAAACGCCGGGCTGCCGGCAGAGAGGGGCATTGACGCATGAGAAAAGTAATCACGTACACGCTGCTTGTATTCTGCTCCCTGCTGTTCATTGCGCCCCTGTTCTGGGCCGTAACGACCGCGCTAAAGTCCCCGCAGGAGCTGTATCTGTTTCCACCGAAATGGCTGCCGTCCGTTTGGCGGTTCAGCAATTTCGCGGAGGCCTGGAGCATCCAGCCGTTTAACCTGTTTTTGAAAAATACGGTGATCGTGACGCTGCTGTCCACGCTCGGGCAGCTCATCTCCTGCACGCTGGTGGCGTACGGGTTCGCCCGGTTCCAATTCAAGGGACGTGATGCGCTGTTCCTGATCGTGCTTGCAACCATGATGATCCCCTGGGAAGTGACCATGATCCCGCAGTATATGGAGTTCAACTACCTGGGGTGGATCAATACGCTTAAGCCGCTGATCGTCCCGTCCTGGTTCGGCTCCGCGTATTTCATCTTCCTGCTGCGGCAGTTCATCATGACCTTGCCAAGAGAGCTTGACGAGGCGGCCACGATTGACGGTGCGGGAAAAATGACGGTTCTGGCGAGGATCATCGTGCCGCTCATGGGACCGTCGCTGATCTTAGTTGCGGTGTTTCATATGATGAGCTGCTGGAATGATTACCTGGGCCCGCTCATCTTCCTGAATGATCAGACCAAATATACGTTGACGCTGGGCCTGTCCCAGTTCAGGGGCATGCATGGCGTCGACATGCAGTCCATCATGGCCATTACATGCCTGATCTCCATTCCGCCGCTTGCCGTATTTTTCTTCGCCCAGCGGTATATCGTCGGCGGAATCGCGACGACGGGGATCAAAGGCTAGATCAGATGACAGCAACGATAAAGCAATATGGAAAGGATGGAGAGAATAGCATGAAAGTCAGACCGATTGACCGGGATTGGGATAATCTTGGCGTGCTGGAGCGAAACCGCTCCAAGAGCCGGGCCTATTTCATCCCGTTTACGGATGCCGAGGAAGCGCTCCGCTATGACAGGGGCAGCTCGGCATGGTACAAGTCGCTGAACGGCATGTGGAAATTTCATTATGCGGAGGAGCCGGAGGCGGCTCCTGAAGATTTTTATTTAACCGAGTATAACGTTTCGGATTGGGACGATATTCCCGTACCGGGACATTGGCAGCTGCAGGGCTACGGCCATCCGCATTATACGGATCTGTATTATCCGTTCCCGGTGGATCCGCCGCATGTGCCGGATGCGAACCCGACCGGCAGTTATGTCCGGGAATTTGAGATCCCCGGCGATTGGGACGGCAGAAGGATCAGCGTCAAGTTCGACGGCGTGGACAGTGCGTTTCATGTATGGCTCAACGGGTCGTTTATCGGCTACAGCCAAGGAAGCCGGCTGACCTCCGAGTTCGATCTGACGCCCTATGTGACGACCGGGGTGAACCGGATGGCCGTGCGCGTATATCAGTGGTCCGATGGAAGCTATCTGGAGGATCAGGATATGTGGTGGATGAGCGGCATTTTCAGGGATGTGTACCTGGTCGCGGAGCCTGCAGCTCTTCGCATCGCCGATTTCCGCGTGATCACCGAGCTTGATGCGGAGTACCGGCAAGCCAAGCTGAACGTCCTCCTGGAGCTGGAGGGGACGGAGGACGGCTCGGTCCAGCTGCAGCTGTTGAACGGGAACGGCACCGAGATTGGCGCAATCGGGAAGGAAATCGCCCGCTCCTCCTCGGCGGAGCTTGAAATCGAGGTGATCAACCCGGCCCTGTGGAGTGCGGAGTCCCCGGCTTTATATCATCTGGTCATGACCTTGAAGGATTCGAAAGGGCAGTCTCTGGAGACCATTGCGCAGCGCGTCGGCTTCAGGAGCGTTGAAGTCAAGGAAGGCCAGCTCATGGTGAATGGCCGGCCGATCCTGCTCAAAGGAGTCAACCGCCATGATCATCACCCGGATACCGGCCGGACCGTGACGATGTCAACGATGCTCGAGGACATTCAGATGATGAAGCAGCACAACATCAATGCCGTGCGGACGGCGCATTACCCGAATGACCCGCGGTTCTACGATCTGTGCGACGAGTACGGGCTGTACGTCATGGAAGAGGCTGATCTGGAGACCCACGGCTTCGAGCTGCTCGGCAATATTTCGCGTCTAAGCGATGATCCGGCGTGGAAGGAGGCTTATGTGGACCGTGTCCGCCGGATGGTGGAGCGGGATAAGAACCATCCTTGCGTGCTGTTCTGGTCCCTCGGCAACGAATCCGGCTTCGGCTGCAATTTCCGCGCGATGGCGGACTGGTGCCGGGAGCATGACACCACGAGGTTGATCCATTATGAGGAGGACCGGGAAGCCGAGGTGTGCGATGTGGTGAGCACGATGTATTCCTCCGTTGAGAAGATGGAGGGGTTAGGTCAACTGGAGGGGCATCCCAAGCCGCATATTCTGTGCGAATATGCCCACGCCATGGGCAACGGACCCGGCGGACTGCGCCCTTATTTTGACACCTTTGAAAGGTATCCCCGTCTTGCGGGAGGGTTCGTGTGGGAGTGGATCGACCATGGGTTGACGAGAACGACGGAAGACGGCAGGAAGGATTATGCGTACGGCGGAGATTACGGCGACGTGCCGAATAACGGCAACTTTGTCATCGACGGATTGGTGCGTCCGGACCGAACGCCTTCGCCGGGACTTCTCGAGTATAAGAAGGTGATTGAACCGGTCCGCGTTACCATGCCGCAAGCCGGCACGCTGCTCGTCATGAACCGGTACGATTTCATTACGCTGGAGCATCTGCAGGCCCATTACCGGATCTTGGCCGATGGCGAGCTTGTCCGCAGCGGGGTGCTGGAGCTGCCGCTTATCGAAGCGGGCGAGAGCGCGGAGCTGCGTCTTCCCGTGAGCCTCGAGGAAGCGGCGGCCGTGGTGAATCCTTATGCGGAGCTGTGGCTTGAGGTATCCTTCCATCTGGCTGCGGACTGCCGCTGGGCGGAGCGCGGGCACGAGGTGGCTTGGTCCCAATTCCAGCTGCGGGCAGCAACGGTACCCGAATTCCGGCCTACGGATACGGCTGGACGGGGGGAGCTGCGGATCATTGAAGAGAAGCGCAAGCTCAAGGCGGCGATGGACGGCATCGAGCTGTCGCTGAATTCCTCCCGGCCGGGGTTTGAAAGCTTGTCCGTGAGCGGCAAGCTGCTTACGCTTGACGGTCCGCGGCTGAATTTCTGGCGGCCGCCGATCGACAACGACATGTACGTGCTGGCGGATTGGCGGAAGGCCCATCTGGACCGGCTCACCGAGCGGGTCGACCATTTCGAA
This sequence comes from Paenibacillus sp. FSL M8-0142, assembly GCF_038597315.1. Classification (NCBI taxonomy): domain Bacteria; kingdom Bacillati; phylum Bacillota; class Bacilli; order Caryophanales; family Paenibacillaceae; genus Paenibacillus; species Paenibacillus sp. FSL M8-0142. The sequence continues at coordinate 5,326,499 of NZ_CP152008.1, read as the reverse complement.
TGGAAGCGACCGGATTCTGCTTCGATTCAAGCCCGCTGGGTCTCCCGAATCGCGCCGCCGGTGTACGATTGGGGGTTCCGTTGCGAAACCGTCTATACGATCACCTCAGGCGGCTTGATCATCATGAATATCAAGGGCGAGCCGATCGGTACGCCGCCATCCACGCTGCCGAAGATCGGGCTGCAAATGAAGCTTGCGGCAGATATGGAGCATGTCCGCTGGTATGGACGGGGTCCGGGCGAAAGCTATCCGGACAGCAAGGAGGCAGGGCGTTTCGGTACGTACCGCAGCACGGTGGAAGGCTTGTTTACGCCGTACATTTATCCGCAAGAGAACGGGAACCGCACGGATGTCCGCTGGATTTCCATCGCGGATGGCGCAGGCCTTGGCCTGCTTGCCGCTTCCGAGTCTGCCCTGAATTTCAGCGCGAGCCGGTATTCCGACTCTGATGTGGAATATGCCAAACATGCCAGCGACCTGATGCCGAGCGAATATATTACGTTCAACCTGGATTACCGCCAGAACGGGCTCGGAAGCAACAGCTGCGGTCCGGCGCAGGCTCCGGAGCATACGGTTAAGCCGGAACCGTTCGAGTTCCGAATTCTGCTGCAGGCATACGCCTCGGAGGATACCGATCCGGGGACGCTCTCCCGGCGGATGCGTTCGGAAGCAAAGCTTTACAGCTGATCCTGGTTTTTGCTCATATTCTTATCGTTTCGGATATTCCGACAGAAGGGGAATCACATGTCCTTTTACATCAAAGACCTGCTGCAGCTGTCTACCGGCGTACGCCGGTTCCTTATAAGCGAAGCCTTGTACGGCATAGGCATCGGTCTTTACACGCTGGTTCTGAATTTGCATTTGCTCTTCCGGGGGCTGAGGGAGGATCAGATCGGCGCGCTGGTATCGATGGGCATTCTGATCATGGGGATCCTCGCCATTCCGGTCTCTCTGCTCGCGAATCGGACGGGAAGAAAAAAACTGCTGGTTACCGGCGTGTTCTTTATCGCCGCAGGAAATGTGCTGTTTGCCGTCAGCGATCAATTGCTCTGGTTCTATGCCGCCCAGATTCTCGTGTCGACCGGGCTGACGCTCGTCGAAACCACGGAGATTCAGCTTCTCTTCCATTATTGCCGTTCCCGTAAGGAGGAAGCCCGCGCCTTCTCCCTGATGTTTGCCGTGTTTACGGCCTTTACGGGTCTCGGCACGCTGGTGGCCGGATATATCGCGGAGGGGGCAGAAGGAAGTCGAGGGTATGAAGCCTCCCTTCTCCTCACCGGGCTGGTTCTCGTGATTCATGGAGCCGTTCGGGCGTTCTGGCTGCTTGCCGAGCGTGTGGGCAGGGAGGAGGAAGCGCCGGGCCGTCCGCTTTCCGAAGGGGCATCCAAGCTAACGGCGCCCATTCTTTCCGGGACCTTATGGCTGTTTGCCGTGTTCATGGCCCTCTTGGGAGGGTGTATCGCGATGACGGGCTCCTTCCTGAATGTGATCGTGAAATTCCGGCTGGACTGGATGGATGATCAAGTATCGCTCATCTTGGCCGTCGGTGCCATTCTGCTCTTTATCTGCTCTCTAATGACGCCTTACGTCATGGAGCGGTTCGGTTATCATACGGCGATCGTTTCCGTATTTATCGTCAATATTCTGCTGTTCGCGGCTTTGTATACGGTACTTCCCGTATGGCTGTTCGTCGTCCTGTTCCTGCTGCGGGGCGGCGGCGTAACGATGCTGTCCAATCTGCTTGACAGCCTGCTGATGTCCGCGTTTAACGAACAGGAACGGAATCTATATGCCGGCATGCGGTCGGTATTTCGGAGCTTGGGATCTTCCGGGGCAACCTTTGTCTCGGGATTGATTCTGGCCAGGCAGGATTATCAGCTTCCCTTCCTTGCCACGGCCGGGGCGCTGCTGATATGCGGTCTGTATTATGTGTTGTGGATACGTCCGGTCTTGTCGAGGAGATTGGGCGGCAGCATAGAAACGTAAAATCAAACCCCGGTTGTGGCTGGATTTCAGCGCGGCCGGGGTGAAGTTTTATGCGGAGAATTCCGGTGGAGGATCCGGAGAGTGTCCGCGGAGACTAGACAGAGGATCCGCAGAGTATCAGCAGAGTATCAGCAGAGTATCAGCAGAGTTATCAGCAGAGCATCCGCGGTGCATCCACAGAGTATCAGCAGGGAATCCGCAGTATAACGGCAGAATTACACCAGAATTACACCAGAATTACACCAGAATACAACGATAAAGACAGCGCTTTTATTTTCGTACCGAAAAGTCCTCAAATAGGTTGACATGAAAAATTGGAACATGTTTAAATAGAAGAAGTGTTAGCACTCTATGCGATGGAGTGCTAAAATCCTGATTCATAACGGAAAGGGGACCTCTTCTCATGGCGAAAAAACAGTTTAAAGCGGAATCCAAGCGTCTGCTTGAGATGATGATCAATTCCATCTATACGCAGCGCGAAATATTCCTGCGCGAGCTGATCTCGAATGCAAGCGACGCTATCGATAAAATCTACTACAAGGCGCTGACGGACGATCAGCTGGTGTTCAATAAAGACGATTATTTCATTAAGATTACGCCGAACAAAGCGGACCGTACGCTGACCATTACCGATACGGGGATCGGCATGACGAAGGAAGAGCTGGAGAACAACCTCGGCGTCATCGCGAAGAGCGGATCGCTCGCGTTCAAGAACGAAATTGAAGCGAAGGACGGCCATAACATCATCGGCCAGTTCGGTGTCGGTTTCTATTCGGCATTCATGGTCGCCGACGTCGTAACGGTAACCAGCCGGGCGCTTGGCAGCGACGAGGCCTATCAGTGGGAATCCAAAGGCGCGGACGGCTATACGATTACTCCGGCCGAGAAAGATACAGTTGGTACGGAGATTGTGCTCAAGATTAAACCGAACACCGAAGAAGATCAATATGACGAGTTTCTGGAAGAGTACCGCCTGCGGGCGATCATCAAGAAATACTCCGACTTCATCCGTTATCCGATCAAGATGGACGTCAAGACGCAGCGGCCAAAGGAAGGCGCGGACAACGAATTCGTGGAGGTTCAGGAGGAGCAGACCCTCAACAGCATGGTGCCGATCTGGCGCAAGAACAAGGGCGAGCTGACCGACGCGGACTACGAGAACTTCTATAACGAGAAGCGCTACGGCTTCGACAAGCCGCTGAAGCATATCCATGTGAAGGCGGACGGCGCGGTCGTGTACAACGCGATTCTGTTCATCCCTGAGCATACGCCGTTTGATTATTACACGAAGGAATATGAGAAAGGGCTGGAGCTGTACTCGAACGGCGTGCTTATTATGGAAAAATGCGGCGATCTGCTGCCGGATTACTTCAGCTTCGTGAAGGGGATGGTCGATTCGGAGGACCTCTCGCTCAACATCTCCCGCGAAATGCTGCAGCATGACCGTCAGCTGACGCTCATTGCGAAGAACATCAAGAATAAGATCAAGAGCGCGCTGCAGAGCATGCTCAAGGATGAGCGCGAGAAATACGAGAAATTCTATCAGTCATTCGGGCGCGGTCTGAAATTTGGCGTCTATAACGAGTACGGCATGCACAAGGACGATCTGCAGGACCTGCTGCTGTTCACCTCCTCGAAGGAGAAGAAGCTGGTTACCCTGGATGAGTATGTATCCAGAATGCCGGAGGATCAGAAGTATATTTATTATGCCGCAGGCGATTCGATTGACCGCCTCGAGAAGCTGCCGCAGACGGAGATGGTGCTGGATAAGGGCTATGAAATTCTGTACTTCACCGACGATGTGGATGAGTTCGCCATCAAGATGCTGATGAAGTATAAGGAGAAGGAATTCAAATCCGTGTCGAGCGGTGATCTCGGAATTGAATCCGATGCGGACAAGAAGGAGACCGAAGCGGAGGAGAACGACAACAAGGAGCTGTTCACCGCGATGGAAGGCATCCTGGCGGGTAAAGTGAAATCCGTCAAGGCTTCCAAGCGCCTGAAATCCCATCCGGTCTGCTTGTCGGCGGAGGGCGAAGTGTCCATCGAGATGGAGAAAATCCTCAAGGCGATGCCGAACGGGCAGGATGTGAAGGCCGACAAAGTCCTTGAAATCAACACGGGCCACGAGGTGTTCCAAGCCTTGAAGGCGCATAAGGATGATCAGGATAAGCTGGCGCTCTACACCAATCTGCTGTACAACCAGGCGCTGCTCATCGAAGGGCTGCCGATTGCCGATCCGGTAGAGTTTACGAACGACATCTGCAAAATTATGGTGTAACAGCGGCGATCTCCGTTCATGGGGGAAGCTAACAAAATAAAAACGGAAGACCCGATCAGCTGGCGATAACCGCCGGGCTGGCCGGGTCTTTTTCGTTACGGATAAATTTCCTTAGGCGAGATGCTAGAGCAAGCGCAGCTTTGCTGATCGCGGGTCCATATTCGCCTCTCCTGCTTATTCCGCGCGCTCTACCGGTGTTCCGGCTGCGCTTACTAAGACAGCATCGGTTCTGAGCAATCTTTTCACAAACAGCGCAAATATGACAAGCGACACCACGACGGAGACAGAGGCGATCGCGAATAGCAGCGGATACCCGGTTTGCTCCGATATCCAGCCGAGGATAATGGCCCCAAGGCCGATGCCGAGATCAAACGCAGTCATAAAGGAAGCGTTGGCAGCGCCCCGCCGGTCCTCGGGAGCGATTCGCAGGGTTGCCGCTTGCAGTGCAGGCTGCGCCGAGCCGAATCCGATCCCGTGAGGATGGCGGCGGCGATCAGACCGACGAGGCTATCGGAAAGGCTGAGGAGAAGCAGCGACAGCGCCGTTATAATGAGGGATGGTATGATGACGGCGGCTTCGCCGAAGCGGTCCGACAGCTTGCCGGCCAGCGGACGGATCAAGGTCAGCGCAATGGCATAAACCAGAAAGAAGGTTCCCGGATTGACGCTGATGGATGCAGCGAATAGTGGAAGGAAGGTCGTAATTCCTCCATAAGCCACGGCGAGAAAAAAGATAGCGGCCGTTACCGGCAGAACCGACGGTTCGATCAGCCGAATCCGCCCGGCCGAGGGCTTCGGTTGAAAGGGGACCTTGGTCATAAACGCGAGCACCCATGCAGCTAAGGAAAGTCCGGCGGCAACAAGGAACAGGGTGTGGAAAGAGTCGCCGGAGGCAAGCGCGGTGCCGAGCATCGGACCGATCGCCATCGCAACCGTCATGGCCATGCCGTACCAGCCCATCCCCTCGCCCCGGCGCGAGGCAGGAATCAAATCCGTGATGGCGGTCCCCACGGACGTCGTGGCAAATGCCCAGCTTACACCATGTACCATCCGGAGGGCGAGCAGCAGCAGAATGCCGCCGACCCAGTCATACGAGACCATGGAAATGACGAACAATAACAGTCCCCACACATAAAAGGGCCTTCTACCGTGACGGTCGACGAGAGCTCCCACGAACGGGCGGAAGACGACCGCCGACAAGGTGAACAGCCCTGCAGCAAGGCCTACCTGGGATTCGCTGCCCCCCAAATGCTTGATATACAGCGGCATCGTGGGAAGCAGCAGGTAAAAGCCCGTAAACAGAAACAGCATGCCAACCGTCATTTGAATAAACGGCTTGGTCCATAAACGCTCCACTCTCAATTCCTCCTTTATCATCCTTGATTAGGTAAGCTTATTCCGGTTCCGACGCGAGACGCTCGATTTCAGCTCTTACCCATTCGATATCGGCTGATCCGATCCGTTTCCGGTGATCCAGCACGCGCAGGAGCTGCGTCCGCTGTTTCTCGGGCTCCGGTTTATAGAACATCAGCTCTGCCTCGAAATCGCTGACATGCTTGAGATTTGTTTCAAGGTACTTCAAATACTGGTTAAGACATTCGAGCCGGACCGATTTCGGGACATAACGGAAGTACACCATCTTGTAATGGAGCAGCTCTGTTGTATCCGCTCCGTATTCCAGCGGCTTCTCCATCAGCTCTAAAAACCGACTTCTTCCCGCATCGGTGATTTGATATATTTTGCGAGGCCGTTTACCTGTTGGGACTTCATCCATGGTAAGGTGGATCCAGCCGTTCTCCACCATTCGGGATAGCAGCGGGTACAGCGTACCGGAACTGATCTGCCGATAGGGGCCGCCGGCATTTTTAAGGATTTCCTGAAGCATGTAGCCATGCTTCTCACCCGTCATCAATTCGCCTAACACAAATAGTTCGTACATGAGCACCTCCAAAATATGTCGTATCGATATAAATATATATCGATACGACATATTAATCAAGCCGAAAAGCGGCTCACGTTTCTAAATTATAGACAAGACAAGGCTCCTATAACGAAACGGAACATGGCGGCACAGGGAACCCCTCACCGCCATGTTCCAGCCATTAAGCTGCATGCCTCTTCATTTCGCAGCGCTTAACTAGAGGCATTTAGCTCTGCATGCCTCTCCATTTCAAAGCGCTGACTAGAGCCGCTTGAATTGCGTTACGAGCTGCCCGTGTTCTTCCTCACCGGCTCCTCTTCGCGGCTGTTCATGCGCCCGGTATACTCCAGATGCTGAAACCCCCAACTGCACATATCGGTAAGCACCGTTCCCAGCGTCTTTCCATGCTCCGAGATCGAGTATTCCACTTTAGGCGGAATCTCGGGATAGACCGTTCGCACAACGAGCCCATCCTGCTCCAACTCCCGCAGCTGGTTGGTCAGCATGCCCTGGGTGACACCCGGAAGCAGCCGCCGCAGCTCTCCGAAGCGCTTGGTTCCGTCTTGAAGCAGAATAAACAGGATCAGCGGCTTCCACTTTCCGCCGATCAACTGCAGGGTTGTCAATATCCCGGCCGTTTCATGCGGTTGATGCTCAAATCTGTTCATATCCCTTCACTCCCCCCTTTTGTTAACCCCATTGAATCATTCCGCGATCTATAGGTTGAACGATGGAATACCGGTTAAGCCAGCTGAGTGGCAACCATGCTGACTGTTTAGATCCCTCCCGGCATCGCCGTTCGTTTTAGAAATCTCGATGATTGTAATGTAGCACAATATCCGTTTTAGACCCAGTACGATTCTAAAATGTACTTAGTACGGTTTATCGTACCATGAGGGAGGAAGGGAAGCCGCGAATCATATGGATAGGACAAGAGAAAGGACGGCCCGCCGAGGGCTCGTCTTTTTGTTGTGCGCAAAAAAGTAAAATTCGTTCCAAAATACTCATTTCTATTTCTTATATGCTGCAGACGGCTTTTTTACAATGAAGATACAACATTTCTATCGCCATATTCGAAAAGGGCTTTCGAATTACGCTTTGCCAAGCATTAACGCCAGGAGGAGAGAAATATGAAACGAACAAAGAATTCCGTGAGGCTCAGCATGGTCGCGAGGGAGCGAATCGCCGGCTATTTATTTGTGGCTCCTTTAATGTTGGGACTGCTGGTTCTGACGCTCATTCCCGTAATCGGGTCTTTGCTGCTCAGCTTTACGAATTGGAACTTTGTTGCCGGCATGGGTGCCATGAAATTCGCCGGCTTTGATAATTTTGTCAGATTGGTTCATGACAGCGCATTCGTGAAGAGCCTGGTCAACAATCTTATTTTTATCATTACGGTACCGATTACCATGATCATTGCGCTAGTGCTTGCTGTACTCATTGATAAGCATGTATACCTGAAGGATGCCTTCAAGGTTATTTACTTTCTTCCTTATATTTCGAGCATCGTTGCGGTGGCTATGGTCTGGCAGGTCTTATTCCACCCTTCGCTCGGGCCTGTAAACAAGACGCTCATGTCGCTAGGGATCGACAATCCCCCGAAATGGCTTGCGGACATCGACTTTGCACTGCCGTCCTTGATGATGATTCAGGTGTGGATTCTTCTAGGATACAACATCATTATTTACATCGCTGGCTTGCAATCGATTCCGAAGGACCTATACGAAGCGGCTGAGATCGATGGGGCAAATGCATGGGTGAAATTCCGCAGCATCACGCTGCCGTGCATTTCGCCAACCACCTTTTTCCTGCTGGTGACCGGCATCATCGGAACCTTCAAAATTTTCGACCTGATTCAGGTGCTTACCCAGGGAGGTCCGGCTAATTCCACAACCGTCATTGTGTATGAATTGTATGACACGGCCTTCAATCAGCTGAAGACAGGCTACGCTTCAAGCATGGCGATGATTTTATTCCTGATCTGTCTGCTTATTACCGGCGCGCAGATGCTGGCCCAGAAGAAATGGGTCAACTATTAAGACGACTTGGCAAGAAAGGAGATTGACATGAGAATCAGTATTTCAAAAGCCTTCTGGACCGTCATCATGGCCTTAATCGGCATTCTGTTCATTCTTCCGTTTGTGTGGATGCTGTCCACTTCCTTCAAGCCGGAGGCGGACGTATTCAAATTCCCGATCGAATGGATTCCGAAGCACTGGAATGCAATCGAGAATTTCCGGACCGTATGGAGCGGCCAATTTGTCCGTTACTATTGGAACTCCATCTATATCACGATCGCAACGACGGTCATTAATGTTTTTGTGTGCGCGTTGGCCGCTTACGGCTTCTCCAAGCTCCGATTCTGGGGCAGGGACGCGATGTTCGTTCTGGTCCTGGCCTTGTACATGGTGCCGCCGCAGGCCTCCCTGGTACCGCAGTTTCTGTTGTTCAACTGGATGCAGCTGATCGATACCCATGCCGGCCTGATTCTGCTGAACAGCTTCAGCATTATCGGGGCCTTCATGTTAAAGCAATTTTTCATGGGCGTGCATGATGAATACATCGAATCCGGAAAAATGGACGGGGCGGGGTACTTTCGAACTTTTTGGCAAATTGCCCTCCCGCTGATCCGTCCCGGCGTCGCGACGTACGCCATTCTCCGGTTTATCTGGACGTGGAACGATTACCAGTATCCGCTGATCTTCCTAAAGTCCAAAGAGCTGTTTATGATTCAGCTCGGCATTCGGCTGTTCGGGGATCAATACGGCGATGTCTATTCCTTGATGATGGCCGGTGCCGTATCCGCCATACTCCCGCTGCTGATCATTTTCGCCATTGGCCAGAAGCAGGTTATTGAGGGCATCTCCCTTGGGGGAGTGAAAGGATGATAAAGTCAAAATCGTTTGGCTTCCGTAAAAAATGGTGCCTACGCCAGAAGCTTACGCATGATAGGATGGATCCTGTAAGCACTTACAAATGTTGATGACAACCTGAAAAAACCTGTTACTATTAGAGGAGGGTCTATATGAAAATCAAAAAAATACCATCGCTATTGCTAAGTCTGTCTCTTGCCTTGGCGGTTACAGCTTGCGGAGGCGGAGGCGGGGGCAGCACTTCAGAGTCTGGCCAAGCCAAGAACGAACCGGGCAAGGAGGCTGCGCCCGAACAGATCGTACTCAAATTAAGCACGTGGCAGACAGACGCAAAAGCGCAGTGGAGCAAGATCATACCGGAATTCGAGAAGAAGCATCCGAACATTAAGGTGGAGCTGGATCTTCTGAACGAGAAAGGAGACTCGGTTGCTGCCATGCAGAAGCTTGATCTGATGGCGGCCTCAAACGACCAGCTGGACATCGTGGAGCTTCCGTATACGAATTATTCGCAAAGGGCGGATATCGGACTGTTCGAGCCGCTAGATAGCTACATTGAGAAGGACGGCTATAAATACGAGGATGAATACCTGGTAGATACCAAGGTAAACGGCAAAATTTACGCGCTTCCTTCTTCCATGCAGCGGTGGTTCGTGATTATGAACAAGGCCATGCTGGAGGAAGCCGGATTACCGGTCCCTACCGATTGGACTTGGGCGGAATTCGAGGAATATGCGAAGAAGCTGACCAAGGGGGACGGCGCGGAGAAACGCTATGGCGCTTATCTGCATAATTGGCCGGATTACTTCCAGCTGCAGCTCATGAGCAAGCCTTCCGATAATACCTTCCTCAAGAGCGACGGCACATCCAATGCGAAGGATCCCCTGCTGAAGGCGAATCTGGAAATGATGAAACGAATGATGTATGAGGATAAGAGCGTCAACCCGTACGAAGATATCATTTCCCAAAAGCTTGCCTATCGTAATCAATACTTCAACGGACTTGCGGCAATGCTTCCTATGGGAGACTGGATGGTTGCGGAATCCGGGGGAACCGAAGCGATTCCGGCGACATTCGTGACAGCCTTTGCTCCGCTTCCTAAACTCGAAGGGGAAAGCAAGCATTACTCCCCGGTGCAGCCGACATATATGGCAGTGGCTGCAAAGTCCAAGAATAAGGAAGCAGCTCACCAGTTCGTCAGATGGTACACATCCGAAGGGCTCGAAATCGGAGGCAGAGTATTCTCCGGCTGGGCTAAATCCGATACGGATAAGCTTGTGGACACCATTGTCAACTCCTCGATCGATCCTTCGAAGATCGATATAGAATCGTTGAAATACACCATCAACAACACTATACCGGGATCCGCCCCGGTACCTGTTAAATATGCCGATGAGGCGAAGAACGTCGTGATTCCGGAGGCGGAGCTGTACATTCTCAATAATCAGGACCTCGATCAGACGATTGACAGCATCGATCAGAAAATTACCGAGGTCGTAAACAATAATCAAAACTAATCCGTTCATAAACGTACGGAAGATGGATGCTTCATTTACTAGAAATATAGATCATGGGCAGGGGAAAACTTCAGGTTTTTCCCTATTCCAATTCAATCCGATTTGAGGCGTCGTTTTTGTGATGATACCAAGGTTCTCGTTACGCAAAAAGCTTATTTGGTCGGCATTGGTATGCTTTCTCCTTCCGCTTGGCGGAATCTACTTACTGACAAACTATTTAACTAAGGATCTGCTGCTCGAACGGGCGGTTGTCAGCTCTGAGGATGCGCTGCGAGCGGTCCAGTCGGATGTGAACGGCGTGCTCGATCAGACGCTGGAGCTGTCGAACATCGTCCTCACGAATACCGAAATCAGGCAGCTGATCACAGCCAGGCAGAATCGCAAGCTTAAGGAAGAGAACCTGGTGAATTACAGCAGGCTCGTTCGGCTGCTTGATGAGCTGTTCCGGCAGCATGACGAATACTATGTCACCATATTAGGAAAAAACGATGTTACATATACCAATTACTCTCACAGCGATTTCGATCCCAAGCAGCTGTATAAGCAGCCGTGGTTTGAACACCTGAATCAACTTCCGTCCTTCTCAACCTATTGGGTCGGGCTGCAGGAGAACAGCTTCAATCCCCTGCAAAAACAGAGCTCCCACATCATAACCATAGGGCGCCCGATTCGGACGTCGGCCGGCAGTGTCATTGGTTATGTCATTATCAGCGTGAATGAGCGAAAAATTCGAAGCCACCTAATCCAGCGGGCAAATTCGGATCAGAAGATGATGCTGCTAAGCGAAGAGGGGATGGTCATTTCCCATTCAGACCCTTCCTTGATCGGAAGTCAAGTAGCATGGTGGAACAGGGACGAACAGTCATCGACAGTCGAAATGAACGGTCAGGAATATGTGTATGCCGAGCAGCCGATCCGCGCGAATTCCTGGCGTCTGGTTAGTTTAATCCCGTTATCCTCGGCCGTATCGAAGCACAAACAGATTCTATTAATCAGTTTTGGATTACAGGTGTTTTTCTTTACATTATTTTGTGTGCTGCTAACCGTGCTGATTGCGACATTCACGAAGCCTATCCGGGATTTAAGCCGCTTTATTACCCATATCGGCCGGGGAAGGCTGGATATGCGCTCGGGTATTAGAGGCAATCATGAGGTGTCCCTCCTGGCACGGACGATTGATCATATGCTGGATCGGATCGAATCCATGATCGAGCAGATTACGATTGAACAATCCAAGAAGCGCAAGGCGGAGCTGGAAATGCTGCAGGCACAAATTAATCCGCACTTTATGTTTAACCTCCTGAATTCGATCAGGCTTAACATTCTGATTCGGGGCGATCAGGAAAATGCCGAACTAATCGCTTCGCTGTCTTCACTGCTCAGGATGACCATTAACCGCGATAATGAGTTCATTCCGCTTCGCGAAGAGGTGGAGACCGTCCAGCATTATATCCGGCTCATGAATTTTCGCCATGCGAATCAGGTTCGACTGCGTATTGATTACGAGCCGGGCTGTGAGGGGGCCCTTGTTCCCCGGTTCATGATTCAGCCGTTCATTGAAAACGCGATTATTCATGGATTTGAGCAGTATGCCGGAGACATCTTTATTACGGCGGCACAGGTCCGTGACAATGCTTCGAATCAATTGCGCATATCTGTACGGGACAACGGGGTAGGCATGAATGAATCCAAGCTGCATGAGCTGCGCGCCAAGGTGATGAGCACACAGGAGCCTGCAGCATCTGCCAGGAAAGGGTTTTCCGGAATCGGCGTGCACAATGTGTTTCAGCGGCTGCGCCTAATCTACGGAGCGGACATTCAGCTGGAGATCGACAGCGAGCAGGACTTAGGAACAACCATCACGTTAATATTTCCATTCGAGATGGAGCGAGGTGAACAGGGTGCTGACAGCAATACTGGTGGATGATGATTATCCGGTAGTACGTTACTTGTCTCAAAGTATTTCATGGAAGGATCTTGGTATCGAATTGATCGGCTGTTATTCGAATGGCTTGGAGGCATGGGAGGATGCGCAGCAGCGCCTGCCCGACATCGTCATAACGGATATCGGAATGCCCAAAATGAATGGCTTGGAGATGCTGGAGAAATTCAGCAAGATCAATCCCCGGTTTAGAGCCGTTATCCTATCCTGCCACAATGAGTTTCATTACGCACAGCAAGCCATGAAATTAAAGGTAAGCGATTATATTCTTAAAGAAAGCTTGAAGGTTGAGCAGCTGCAGGATGTGCTTCACAACCTGTCCGTTGATCTGAACGAGGAGAAGAAACAGGCGTCGGAAGTCATAAAGTATATGCAGAAGGATGCGCTGAACCGGTCGGCGCTCAAAGAAAAGCTGCTGAAGGATACGCTGTACCAGCCGTCTTGGACGAAGGAGGCATGGCTCAAGCACGCCCGGTTGAACGGAATTGTCCTGGATGCCAGATATTACTTGCCTGTGATCGTATCTATCGACCGGATATCGGAAGTGTCCCGGGCTCGCAATATGTATGATTACACCATCGCTTTTGCCGTCGAAAATATCCTGCAGGAAGTGCTGGACACCATGCACCGGAGCGTTATTTTTCATCACAATAATTGCGAACTGGTGGTGTGGATCTGCTGCGAGGACCCTGTCAAGGAACAGCAGCTGCTGCATTACTCTTTGCAGAATGCCATAAGCGCCGTCCAACAATATCTGAAAATATCGATCACCTGTCTGCTGGGGAGGGAAGCGTCCGGGCCTACCGAGCTGCGGGCAGTGCTGATGCCTATGATGAAGGAGCTGAACCATCGGTTTTATTTAGAGGAAGCGAGAGTCCATCGTTTCGAGAAATCCTCCTTTGCGGATGGAGATATGTACGCGGAGTATGCTGCATTTTTCTCGAGAATGAATGACGCTCTGGCGCTGAACCGCTCGGAAAGCTTGGAAGGAATGCTTAACGAATGGGCGAAATGGGTGAAGAAGAGCCGGTTTCATCCCGCAGACGTCAAAGAATGGGTGCTTCAGCTTCTCATGGATTTGCAAATGAAGACGAAGGTCACGCTGCAGGTCCAGCAGAGCATTTCCGAAGAGAGGCTGTATGACGCCGTGAACGGCATTCATACGATGGAGCATTTGCTCAGCTGGATCAGGCATTATTTAAAGGAGCTCTCCCGCAAATTAAGCGTATTGTCAATCCAATCGAAACGGCCCGAAGTGATCCGGGCCCAGCAGTACGTCATACAGCATGTGACCGAGAAAGTGACCCTTGAGGAAATCGCGGGATATTTGAATCTGAATGCCAGCTATTTCAGCCGCCTGTTCAAGCGTGAAACCAACCAGAATTTCATCGAATATGTCAATATGGTCAAGCTGGAGAAGGCCAAACAATTATTACAGAAATCCAATAAATCAATTGAAGAAATATCGGATTATTTGGGCTATGCGAATAAGAGCTATTTTATCAAATTGTTCAAACGGGAATACGGAAAGACACCCAGCGAATATATGTCATGGAACTAATCCTGGTCCATGAGTCAGAGAGGAAGCGATAGCTTGCGGCAGAATGGTAGTGCAGCATATAACGCATTTCGTACGAAAGCCGATGTGAGGCAGGCGGTTACGGATATGCTGGAGCCGTTGAAACGGCGATTCACGCCGGGATGCGCCGGTCTTCAGCTTGGAGATACGGCTGCCGAATACAATGAGGCGATTGCTCTCATGGAGGCTTTCGCAAGGCCGTTATGGGGGCTGGTTCCCCATGCCGGCGGGGGAGGCGAATCAGATCTATGGCCTCTCTACCTGAAGGGGATCGTTAACGGAACCGACCCGGAACACGAGGAATACTGGGGGGCCTTTGCAACCAAGGACCAGCGAATGGTCGAGCAGGCCGTGCTGGGGCTTGGGCTGGCGCTTGCGCCGCATAAACTTTGGCACCCGCTGAACGAGCGCGAGCAGGAAAACCTGTATGGGTGGTTGAATCAAATTAACTTGGTGGATCGTTCGAATCCGAATAATTGGCTGATGTTCACGGTTCTTGTGAATATCGGGTTCAAGAAGGTAGGAATGCCATATAACCAGGCCATCATGGATGAGTACCTGGATACGATAGATTCCTATTATCTGGGGGATGGCTGGTATTCCGACGGCAAGACGGATCAGCGGGATTATTACATTCCTTTTGCCATGCATTTCTACACGCTGATCTACGCCAAACTGATGGAAGATGATGATCCGGTGCGCGCCAAGGTTTACCGGGAGCGGGCGAAGATATTTGCCGAGCAGTTCATCTATTGGTTTGCTGAGAATGGAAGCAGCATTCCTTTTGGACGCAGTCAGACCTACCGCTTCGCTCAAGTCTCCTTCTGGTGCGCGCTCGTATATGCCGGCGTCGAGCCGTTTTCGCTGGGGGTCATGAAAGGGATTATTATGCGCCATTTGCGGTGGTGGCTCGCCCAGCCGATCTTTACGACGGACGGTTTGCTTAGCATAGGCTACGCTTACCCTAATCTGATCATGGCGGAGAGCTATAATGCTCCCGGATCTCCTTACTGGGCGTTTAAAACCTTTCTCATTCTGGATTTGCCGGATGACCATCCATTCTGGTCGGTGGAGGAGGAACCCCTCCCCAGCTTGGAGCCGATCTCCGTTCAGCCACACGCTCGCATGATGATTTGCCGTCCGGAGGATGATGGACATGCTGTTGCTCTGGCATCGGGGCAAATGGCGAATTTCACTATGGCACACAGCGCAGCCAAATACTCAAAATTTGCTTACTCCACGCGCTTTGGCTTCAGCGTTCCCAAAGGCTATTACGGCTTGACGGAAGGGGCCTTCGATTCCATGCTTGCCCTGAGTGAGCGGGATGAGCATTATCGTGTGCGGCGTTACTGCGAGGAGTTTCAGGTTGAACAACAGTTTGTGTATTCGAGATGGCTGCCTTGGCACGACGTCGAGGTACGGACATGGCTTATTCCTGCAGGGCTGTGGCATGTGCGGATTCACCGCATTCATACGGGCCGCAGACTGACGGCGGCCGAAGGCGGATTCGCAGTGGGGAGGATGACCGGCTTGACCGGAAGCGAACCGGACGCCATCCGGACGGCAGCGGATCGAATTGCAGCGATTATGCCTGGAGGCATTAGCGGCATCGTCAATTTGCAAGGATATGACGGCGCGATGATGGTCTATCCGGAAGCCAATACGAATTTGCTGAAGCCGCGAACGATGATCCCTACGCTGATCGCGGAGCTTGAACCGGGGGACAGCTTCCTGATTTCTGCGGTATTCGGCGCTTCGAGCTCTGAAAGGAACGAAAGCGTTCTCAAACATCCGCCAAAGGTAGAACAGACGCCTGGAGGAACGATCAAGATCACCGAAGCTCTCTCCAGGAGCGTTATTGTTGAAATCAAGACAGAATAATCGGCAAAGGGGAGAGTAAAATGTGGAAGTTTGCGATTGAGGACGCCCTCGTCAAAATCAAACAGAATATTCAAAAACACCCTGGAAAATTACCACACATCATCGAAGGACAGCGCTATGATTGGGGTGAGAACAACGACTGGATCGAGGGCTTCTATACCGGCATGATGTGGCTCGCCTATGAATTTGGTCAGGATCCGTTCTATAAAGAAGCAGCCGAGTCCTATTTAGCCAACTTCAAGCATCGTCTGGACCATCATATCGAGCTGGACCACCATGATATCGGATTTTTATACTCACTGTCCGCGGTTGCACAGTGGCGTGTAACCGGGAATACAGCTGCGCGCGAGCTTGCGCTCCAAGCAGCCGATGCCTTATTAGCGCGGTGGAGGCCTAAGATCGGAATTATTCAGGCATGGGGGAAAGAGGACGATCCCGAAAATGGGGGGCGGATCATTATCGACTGTCTGCTGAATCTCCCGCTTCTGTTCTGGGCGCATGAGCAAACAGGTGATGCTAAGTATTATGATGTAGCAATGAAGCATGCTCTTAAGAGCCAGAAGTTTCTGGTACGGGGGGACGGTTCTTCCTATCATACCTTCTACTTCGACACCGACAATGGAAATGCGCTCCGTGGAGGCACCCACCAGGGCTACCGGGACGGATCGACGTGGACCCGGGGCCAGGCATGGGGGATTTATGGTTTTGCCCTTGCATACAGATATACGAAGCATGCCGATTTCTTGTCAACGTCAAAGCGCATGGCCCGTTATTTTATCGATCGTCTGCCGGAGGATGCGGTCGTTTACTGGGATTTCGATGTTCCGGTCGAGGATGGCACACCGCGCGACAGCTCGGCCTCGGCGATTACGGCGTGCGGACTGCTTGAGCTGCTGGAGCTGATAGGCGACAGCGATCCCGATCGGGCTCTGTTTGAAGATGCGCTGAATCGCAGCATGAAATCACTCGTTGAGCGCTATGCCACGACCGATTTGCCGGACGCGGAAGGGCTGCTGAAGCATGGCTCCTATCACGTAAGGGGGGACCGGGCCCCGGACGATTATATGATTTGGGGCGATTATTATTATCTGGAAGCCCTTGTCCGGCTTGAGCGTGGAATCAAAGGCTATTGGTATGAAACATAAGATGGCGTTATAAGGTTCTAAACCTCTGACAGCTTTTAGCTGCAGAGGTTTTTTTACGATATGCGAGGGCAAGGCAAAGGGATGAACCAACAAGTAAAAATCGTACGGTATCCGTCAAATATGTTCATTATATCCACGCTTGAAGCCCGACTATAATAAGGGTGGCAATAAAATGAAAGCGATTTCAATTTAAGGAGGAGATTCTGTTGGTAATAAAGAGGCCTGCCAGGACGGGAATGCTGCTCGTCTTCCTGCTGGTTGTGGTCACCGGACTTTCCGTCACCGTGATCTGGAGCCATGCGGCTCAGTCATCAGAGGATCCCGTTGTATTTACGATTAATGATGAACCCGTGACGGCTGAAGAGTTTCGATTTTTTTTGCAGCAGAACAAAGCTTTAACCGTCAGTGATTTCAAACGCAAATATCGTGCGGATTACCATGCGGATTTCTGGACCTCCTCCTACCAAGGACAGAATCCACTGGACTACGCCAAACAGAAAACGATCGAGGATTTGAAAAAAATAAAGATCGAGCAAATGCTGATGAAACGGTACGGGATCATCGAAGATTCGTCCTTTGCCTCCTTTTTGAAGCAGCTCGAAGCGGAGAATAAGGACAGGCAGCAGAATATTCGCAATAAGCAGCCGATTTACGGTCTTCAGAAGTATGGGGCCGAGCCATTTTATTCGTATCTCCACAGCATGAACTATCAAGCTCTAATCGATGACCTGGTCAAGAAGAAAAAGGCTGCGCTTACGGATGCAGAGCTGAAGCCATTGTATGACGAGATTAAATCGGACGATTTTCATCTAGGCTATTCTTTTGATTACGAAATCATCTCGGCGGAAAGCCCGCGACCGTTGGAGCAGCTGCGGGATCAACTCTTATCGCGGCCTGGCAGTGTCCAGGAATCTATCGTTCCATTAGGGTTTTCGAAGGATATCGCCGTTCGGCGGGACACGCTGGACATGGATACAAAGTCCAAAGACGATGATGGGGCACAAGAGCTGCAGGAGATGTTCATGACCATGCAGCCCGGGGAGTTTACCGGCATTCTACGTGATCATAACGGCCCGATGATGCTAAGGCTTCTCGAAACCGAGGACAAGGGCTACGTGCCTTATGAGCAAGCGAGAACTTCCTTGGTTCAGCTATATATGGAGAGGCAGCTGGAGCAGCTCGTTGAAGACCAACTGCGTCAAGCAACGATGGAGATCGACGAGGAGGTGCTTAAGACGATTTCGTTCTCGAATTAGATCATAAGAACAGGAGGGTGTTAAAAAATGAAGCTTGGTAAAATAAAGCCGATTCGAAGGCTGTTTGCCGTTTGTCTCAGCATGCTGTTAGGGTTCTCCCTGGCAACAACCGGTTTAACAGGGGGGCAGGCCAATGCAGCCGCTAACTATAATGATGAAGCGGTTCATACCCTAACGGATGCTGCGGTACCTCAAGCAGCTGTCGGCACAACCTATTATGTCAGTGTAGACGGGAATGATGCGAATGACGGAAGGTCGGAAGATCATGCGTGGGCAAGCCTTGAGAAAGTAAACAGCATGAAATTTGCTCCGGGTGACCGTGTCTTATTCAAAGCAGGGGACGTATGGAATGGCTCGCTTAAGCTTCGGGGCATCTCGGGTACCGAAGATGCTCCAATCGTATTCAGCAGCTATGGTGATATCGAGCAACTCGGCCGTCCTGTAATTAACGGAAATGGAACAACCACAACGGAAATTTCAAAGATCATACTTAATTATAAAGGGGTAGCCGACAAGACGATGTCAGCCACCATCGATGTCGTGGACGGAAGCTATCTCGAGTTTTCCAACTTTGAGCTGACCAACTACAACCCGAACGTCGTTTCCCAGCGCGCAGGCATCAATATTCGTACGGCTTCCACCACGGTAACGGAATGGGAGGCGAACCCCCATAAGGGAATCGTCATCAAGAATAACTATATCCATGATGTGGACGGGAATCCGAAGGGGTGGAAGATCGGCAGCGGAGGCATCCTGATCCTTGGCAATATTTCGGATGTTCTGGTTGAAGGCAATATTGTAAAGCGGGTGGATATCGAAGGCATCCGTAACGCCGGGCTGTATAAGGAAGGCGATGTCAAAGCCAACTTCCCAAGGGTTTTTGAAAATATTATTTTCAGAAATAACTACGTGGAAGAGGTTCAAGGCGATGGCTTTGTCATGAGCAATGTCGGCACGAATGGAAGAATGGAGTACAACACCGTAGTCAAGCATTCCGCAAAGAACGTGGGGAATGTCAATTATGCCGGTCTTTGGGTCATCGGCGTCAAGGATATGGTGATGCAATTCAACGAAGTATATGGCGGCATCTACGGGTACAATGACGGTCAAGCCTTTGACGTCGATATGTTCTGTGAGGGGACGTTGTATCAATACAACTACAGTCACAGTAATCGAGGCGGCTTTATTCTTTTTATGGACGGCTCCACCAATTCCGTCGCCCGGTATAATATCAGCGTAAACGATGGCGACGGCAGATATTTGCTGCATTATTTGCCGACAAGGGAAGCGTACGCGCCGCTTATTCATAACAATACGTTCTTCACGGATGCGAATATTTCGACCAAAATCTTTAATGCCTCCGGTAAATACGCCAAATTGTATAATAATATTTTCTATACGAAAGCGGATACGCCGATGGGGGCAAGCACGTTTTCCGGCGGTGAGATCAAGCATAATGTGTTCTATCCCGGGACGAATATCAAAGATACCGACTTTCCTGGTGCAGCTGTAGAAGATAATATCTTCGAAAGCCCGAAATTGGCCAGACCCGGCGAAGAGCCGAAGGATATTATTGATGCAGGAGCCGGTTTTTTCGATGTTGAGCAATTGAATGGATATAAGCTGTTACCGGGATCGCCGGCTATTAATGCAGGGACGGATATTCGGAATCTCACTCCCTCTGTGTGGGCTCCGGCAGATAAGGATTTCTTCAACAACCCGATAACGGATGGCTCCATTGATATCGGCGCTCACGAATATTCGAACGACGAACCGAATCATCAGGTTCCCGAGGTCTTGCCGGTATCGATGAGTTTAAATTATGAGAAACTGGACCTGTACGCGCAGCAGGCAGGCAAAACGTTAACCGCCCAGTTCGAACCGAAGGACACCTGGTTCAAAGGAGTCAAGTGGTCAAGCAGCGACAGCCAGGTCGCAGCGGTAAGTCCGAATGGGTTCATTACACCCGTTCGTCCCGGTGAAGCCATCATCCGGGCTGAAAGCACGGTTCATCCGGCTATCTATGCTGAGGCCCATGTAACCGTGCATGCTGCATCAAGCATTGAATCATATCAGGTCGCTGCGGATTCACTCGAGTTATCCGAATCCAATCCATCCGTTCAGCTGCGAGTGGACGGCATAACCGAGGACGGAGTTGTGATGGAGCATGCGCCTTATTATCGCGTTCGATATGAGGCGGATCCGAAATCGTTCAACATTGATCCGGACACCGGCATTTTGACTGCAATCGGCGACCTTTCCGGCATGGATTCCGTCGAGGTTAAGGCCGAGGTACAGGAATATCAGGATCTTCAATACTCCCAGAGCTTTGAAGCCGGGTGGGGGGACTTCATACCGGAGACCGGAACCGAGATTACGACAGGAGCGATCTCCGATAAAGTCGCCTATCAAGGCGAGCGCAGTGCGCTGTTTGTTACCGGGAACGGCAGCAATGCGATCCAGAAGCTGTTCGGGACCAAGCAGCAAGGAATTGTAACGATCATGATGTACGATGACGGCTCCAAATCCGGAAACACGCGGGTTGTAGCCCATGTCGGCAACGCGAGAACCACTTTGCTCGCAGGAATGGGCGTGCTTTACGATGGCAGTAGCTATGGGTCGCAGGATTATTATTCCGTACGGGCAAGCAGCTCCTCAACCGCTTGGGAGGCAACCCAAGTGAAACGCAGCAAGGGCTGGCATGAGTTGAAATGGGACTACACTTCAGGCACAGATTTAAAGATGTACATTGACGGGCAATTGGTAAAAACGACGAGTGCCATAAAAGATTTTGACCGGATCGTACTCGGCTTTTTGTGGGATTCGGCGAATGGCCGCATCTTCGCTTTCGATAACATCAAGTACGCTCTAACCGATGAGAAGATCACCAAGTCTGCGGCTCCGCTTACTTTGTCCGTGAAGCCTAAAGCGGATAAGGCGGCATTAGAGCAGGCCATCACCGTTGCGCAGAGCGTCTATGACTCTGCAGTAGAAGGAGATGGACCGGGCCAGTATCCTGAAGGCTCGAAGCTTCGCTTGTATGAGGCGATCGAAGCCGCCGAGCAGATGCTGAGTAAAGCGGATGTAACGCAATCGGAGATCGACGCGGCTGTGATCGCACTTCAGGAGGCGGTAAAGGCATTCCAATCCTCGGTGATCGTCGATCCGTCCGTACCGGCGGATAAGCGTGAATTGAATGAAGCCATTACGGTTGCGAGAGCGGTCTACGCCGAGGCCGTAGAAGGAAGTGCGCCGGGGGAATATCCGCTGGGAGCAAAGCAGAAGCTCCATTTAGCCATTGAGGCTGCTGAAGCCGTCATGGAACGCGAGGATGTCACGCAAGGAGAAATTCAAGCAGCCGTTACGGCTTTAATTGCGGCTGTCGCCGAATTCAAGGCAAGCGTTATTCCAGGCAGTGAAGCGCCGCCTAGCTGGACGGAAGGGAGACTCGTAGCGGAGAAAGTATCGCCATCGAGCGTCACCCTGCATTGGTCCGGTACCATTAAAGCCGATCAGGTGGATAAGTTTATAATCTATCAAAATGGTGCAGAACGAGTGACCGTGACCGGATCCGTATACCGGTACGAGGCTGCCGGATTAAGACCGAATACGCCATACACATTCAAGATTGAAGCCGGCGATTCGAATGGACGATGGAGCACCGACGGTCCTGAAATATCCGTAACGACAGCAGCCGCCGTCGTCGATCCGGGCGCTGGGGGCGGCTCTTCGGATGGCGGGCCATCAACGCCTATGCCAGCCCCTTCTGTGCCGAATACGGGCGGACAGGAAGACGGCAGGGATGCGGAGGGAGATGACGGGGAAGAGGTCGTGAAACCAACACCTCCGAAGCCAGGGATAAGCCTTACCGATCTTTATGGACACTGGGCTGAGTCTGCGATCCGGAAAGCTGTTGAGCTAGGGTGGGTTCGGGGATATGCGGATAAGACCTTCCGGCCGAACGCCAACATTACTCGTGCGGAGTTTGCCGTGTTGTTGGGAAGGGCCTTGGATTTGGATCAGCAGGAGGCTTCGGCAGACCTCAAGGATATGAACCGGATTCCTGTCTGGGCTAGACCGTATGTGGCTGGGGCCGTCAAGGCCGGAATCATTCAAGGGTATAGGGATCATACCTTCCGGCCGTCGCAGGAAATTACCCGACTCGAGATGGCTGTCATGATCGCAAGAGCGAAGGGGGTGCCATTGGATTCCACGGCGAGCGTTCCATTTGCCGATGCAGAGCTAATCCCTGCTTGGGCTAAGCCGTATTTGGCTGCAGCTTACGACGCGAAGCTGATTCAAGGAAGAGGAGGCGGCATGTTTGCCCCGCACCAGCCTGCGACCCGGGCTGAATCCGTTCACTTGATCGTTGCTATGCTGAGCGAGTAATAGAGGGGATGCCTAAATGTATTTTGAAGGGGCTAACGGCTAAAACTTAAAATTTTGCATTGTAAAGGGGCTGGCCCATAAGTAAATCCGCTGCTTGATGACAGCCCCACAATCAAAAAGCATATCAAAACAAGGGATGGTGCTGCTTCGGATGTTATCCGTGAGCCGCCATCTTTTGTTTATCGATCATGCGGAGCACCCCACAAGGTACGAAAAACCTGACCATGTACGGAAAAAGAGCGTACTTTTCAAACATCCCGATCGGAACGATAATGAGGGTGTCTACAACATCAAACCGAATGGAGAGAGAACGCATGAATATATTGGTTGTTGCTGCTCACCCGAATTTGGAGAATTCCCGCGCGAACCGGGCACTGCTTGATGCAATCCAAGGAATCGAAAATGTGCATGTCCACGATCTGTATAAGGAATATCCGAATTGGCATATTGATGTAAAGCGGGAGCAGGAGCTCCTGCTCGGATACGAGCGGATCGTATTCCAGTTTCCGTTCTATTGGTACAGCTGCCCGCCGCTTTTGAAAAAATGGTTCGATGATGTATTGGTACGCGGCTGGGCATACGGGCCGGACGGCAATCATCTGAAGGATAAGGAGTTTATGGTTGCAATAACGGCAGGCGGCTCGGAGAACGGGTTCCGTGCAGGCGGTGACAATCGGTTTACGATTAGTGAGCTGCTGCGGCCGATTCAGGCCACGTTGACGCACTGCAAGGGGGAGTTCCTTCCGCCCTATGCCATGTATGATGCGGACCGGCTAACGCCTCATCAGTTCCGGGAGCAGGCAGAACGTTATGCGGAGCATATCCAGGCCGGGGTCAAGCAGCTGGCGCGCTAAACATTCACTTGCCTGCCGCAACGCCAATGAGGGATGATATGGTAATGGGTCGGCGGGCAGCTTCTTGGACTGCTTACCCGCCGACATTTCCCGCTTCGTGCCCGCGCCGCACGAGCGAAAGGGGACGAAGCGTCTGATTGGGGGAATGACGATGCAGATCGATGAACCGGTCCACCTTGAACCTTATGTCGAGAGCTGGAGGGAATTATACCTTTCGGAGCGTAAGCGCCTGCTGCGTTCCGTCGGCGAGTTAACGAAGGCCATCGAGCATTTCGGAAGCACATCCGTGCCGGGAATGACCGCCAAGCCGATCATCGATATATTGGTGGGTGTAGAGGACCCGTCTGCTGCAGCGGATGAGATCATCCGGCGTCTGAACGGCATCGGATACGAGCATCTGGGCGAAGCCGGTATTCCCGGAAGGCGATATTTTCGCCAAAGAGGCCTCCATTATTACAATGTGCACGTCGTTCAATATCGAGGGGAGCTTTGGAACAACAACCTGCTGCTCCGCGATTATTTGAGGGAGCATCCCGAGGAAGCGCAGCGCTACAGCGACATGAAGGAGCACATTCTTGAACGCGGTGCGCAGACCTTGTTATCCTACTCGGCTCAGAAGCATGCATTTGTGAGCGGACTGCTGGAGCGGGCAGCAGCATGGGCCGGAGCTTAGCGAAAATATTTATCCCTGCTTTATCGGGCCGGGCCCTGCGTCATGGTCTTGCTCTGCTTTCGGAATTCCGACGGGGTAAGGCCATGCACCTTTTTAAACGTTTTGCTGAAGTGGACATAGTCCGAGTACCCGACGCGATATGCGGCCTCCTGCGCGGACAAGCCGCCTTGTGCGAGCAGCTCCTTCGCTTTCTCCATCCGTACCTGCGTTACATACTTGACGAAATTCATATTGGTCTCGTTCTTGAAGGTCCGGCTTAAGTAGGTCACCGACATCCCGAGCGAGTCGGCCACCTCCTGCAAGGACAGATCCTCCGCCGCATAATTCTCCTCGATATAACGCTTGGCTTTCACGATATTGTGATGCGCGCCGAGATTCCGCATGCCTTTTATCCAACAGATGGTCTCGCTTATGATCTTAAGAAGACGCTGTCTACAGGCTTCCTTGTCATCGTCCTGAGCGATGTCCGGGGTGTGCATGCCGTTCCTAAGCTCCCCGTCCGGCAGCTTTAATCCACGCTCCTCCAGCATTAGCAGCAATTCCTGCATAAGCATTCGAACATAGCGCGGCAGACTGACATCTGCCGGTCCGCCTGTTTCGAAATGGGCGATCATGTCGCCGGCGAGCGCCAAGGCTTCGCGCTCCTGCGCCGACCAGAGCAGGTCGACGAGCTGTGCCTTCGACCGCTGCTGGGCAAGCGTCCAAGCGGTCTGACGGGAGAAGCGCTCCACCCGGCGATCCAGCTCTTCGCAGGCCTTCACCAGCGCCGCATGGAACTGGGCAGGATCGACCGGCTTCAGCAGAAAATCGGATACCCCGCAGCGCATCGCCTGCCGGGCATACTCGAAATTGTCGTGACCCGACAGAATCAGGATAAACGTATGCTTGCGGCTCTCTCTAACCCTGCGGATGAACTCCAGTCCATCCATTTCGGGCATGCAAATATCCGTCACGATAATATCGGGCGAGGTCTCTTCCATCAATTTCAGCGCTTCGGCGCCATCCTCCGCTTCAGCCACCACTTCAATCCCAAGACCCGACATCTCCGTCAGTTTTCTTAGGCTCAAATGAATCGCATATTCGTCATCGATGATCATCAATTTGTACATGCCGAAGCCTCCTCGTCAGCAGTATAGGGAAGACGGATTTCGAAGATGGTTCCTTCGTCCGGCGCCGAATGGATCAGCTGCAGCCCATATCCGGAGCCGAAGGTAAGTGCGAGCCGTTCATGAACGTTCATGAGGCCGATGCCGCTCGTAGCTTCCCCTTGTGGTTCCTCGGCATGCAGATCTCCTCCCGGATACACCGCCGATTGTAGAGACCGCCGAATCCGGGCCAGCTTCTCCGGCGGCATGCCGTTGCCTTCATCGCGGATGACGATGACGAAGCAGCTGCTCTCGGCCCGCGCGCTGATGCCGATATACCGAGGCTTCCTGCCGCGATATCCGTGAATGAACACATTCTCGACGATCGGCTGCAGCGTCAGTCTGACGGCCTGGACCCGGGTGACAAAGCGTTCATCGACATCCAGCTCGACTTCAAGCTTGCGGAAGCGGGCTTGCTGAAGCTCCAGATAGGCCTGGATATGCGCAATTTCCTCTCGGAGCAGGACGATGGATCCGGCGTGGCTAATATTGTAACGGAACATATGGGCAAGCGCGCGCGTCATGCGGCTGATCTCCATATGGTTGTCTGCGATAGCGTAAGAGTTAATGATTTCCAAGGAATTGTATAGAAAATGCGGATTGATGTGGGATTGCATCGACCGCAGCGCGGACTCCTTCTGTTTGATAATCAGCTCGCGCTCTTTGAGCTGCGAGGTATGAACCTCCCGGATCAGACGCTTGAGCTCATCCGTCATTCGGTAAAAGCTATGGAAAACAGCGCGCATTTCATTGTTCCGGAATGAATGCGTCTTGGCAGGCAGAACAAAGTCACCCTTCTCCACTCGGGCCATCAGCTTCTGCAGCATCACAAGCGGCCGTGTCAACGACAAGGAGAAGCCCCCAACAAGAGCCAGCGAGATGCCGATGAGTACGGCCGCCGCCGCCAAAGAATAATTCCGCTGCGTGATCAGATTGCCGATCAGGCTGCTCAGCGGAAGATCGGCAACGACGGTCCAGCCGGCAATCCGCGATTGCTCATGGATCACCATCTTTTCTGCCGGAGAGGCCGGATCCTGGTGGCGAAAGAAGGAGGAGCTGCTGCGGCTCTCCAAGCGTTGCAGCAGACTTTCTTCGACCTCGGTTCCGATGAGGCTGGAATCGGGATGATAGATGATTTGCCCTTCGCTTCCCATAATCCAGACGTTGAAGCTGCCCAGGGAATCATTGGTGCAGATCGCTCCGATCTGCTGCAGATTGAGATCAACGACCAGCAGGCCCTTGTACAGAAAGGACGAGTTGTCATAGAGCTTCCGGGCAATCGTCAGGGACGGTGTGGGTCCAACCTTGCTTAGCCCCAGGATCTGAAAGTCGCTCAGCTGATCCATCCGGGAGAGATAGGACAGGTTGCGTTTGCGGATATCCGTCATATTGAGCAGTCCGGGAGCCTGTTCGTAATCGGTGATCTGCCGTTTGTTGCTGGCAACCAGCGAGATGCCGATGATATCGGATCGGCCGTAGATCATCTGGGCGAACAGATCGTCTTCGACCTTCTTGGCGAGCTGGAAGTACTGGTAGGGAGTTAAGGGCTGGGCCGACAGAAATTGTTGAATCTGCGGATTATGGATGAAAGGATACGTAGAATTCTCCAGATTGTTGATATAAGAATCTAGCGACACGTTGGTCTGCTCGATGATGCGTTTATTCGTGTCGACGGCAAACTTCTCGATGGCTTCGGTGGAGGACTGGTACCAGAAGCTGCCAAGCAGAAAGAATGGAAGACCGATGAATACAATAATCAATACGAACAGTCGCTGGTTGATGGTCAGATTGCCAAAGGACATCCGCTGCTTGTTCATCTATGGATCCGCCTTCCTTCAGTTATGGAGTGTGGATTGTAAGGAACATTGTAGCAAAAAAACACAAGTTGTAAATAAAAGAACAGCAGTCGGGAGCAAGAATACACAAGTCAGTCAAGAAAGCACATGGGCCGCCGCCGGGATATTCATTACAATGCTAGTAATCCATACGAATATGAAGACAGGGGGTTAATCGATCGTGAAAAAAAGAAAAGGCTTGTACAGCTGGCTTGCCGCTTTGCTGATTGTAACCGTGTTTGCAAGCGGTTGCAGCGGAGGCGGTAAACAGGATGGCGGAGCAGCCTCTCCTCCCAAGGAAGAAGACGGCGGGAAGCAGGTAGAGATTTTGCTGGGCTACTACTCCAGCGACAGCTCCGACACCAAGATGAAGGAGCTGATCGACCGGTTCGAGGAGCAGCATCCGAATATTAAGGTGAAGACGCAGAGCGCGCCGTACGGCCAGTTCTATCAGAAGCTCGACACCCAGATTGCGGCCGGTCAGGCACCGGACGTATGGCTCTCGGACGGCGTCTATGTGATGAAATACGCGCAGCGCGGCGCGGCTAAAGATCTGACGGACTGGATCGTCCGCGATCTGAAGGCCGAGGAATATTACGGTCTGGATTTCAACAAGGACGCCGAGGGCCGTTATTGGGGCGTGCCCCAGGGCATCCAGGTCGGCGTGCTGTTCTACAACAAGGATCTGTTCGATAAGGCAGGCGTCGATTATCCTTCCGAGGATTGGACCTGGGAGGATCTGAAGGCGACGGCAGCCAAGCTGACGGTCGATGCTGCAGGGAAAACGGCCGAGGATGCCGGCTTCGATCCGGCAAGCGTCAATCAATTCGGCCTGACGTTCTTCAGTATTACCGAGGGCTGGTTCTCGGTAATGAAGTCGTATGGCGGCGGAGTTCTCGACGAGAAGGCCGAGAATTCGATCGTCAACACGCCGGAGAACAAACAGGCTTTTGAATGGATGGTAGACGGCATGCAGCGCGGGATTATTACGGACCCGGTGGATTTGAAGAGCTTCCAGAGCAATACGGCCGTATTTCCGAGCGGATCGGCAGCGATGCGGATCGGCATTTACGCAAGGGTGCAGGCGGCGAACGAGGCAGGGCTGAACTATGACGTGACCCTGCTGCCGAAGGGTCCCGACGGCAAACGAGTATCTCCGGTGATCGCGAACTCCTGGGTCATCAACCAGAAGTCGAGTGACGAGAAAGCGGAAGCCGCCTGGGAATGGATCAAATACTGGGCGACCGAGGACGAGGTGCAGAAGCAGTGGACGGAGCTTGGCGAAGCGGTGCCGGTCAAGAAATCCGTTGCGCAGTCGGATGTGTTCCTGAAAGCGGGCGAGCAGCCGGCGAACCGCAAGGCGTTCCTCGACAGCCTTGAATTCGCGCAGACGCTGGACAATAACGCCGTATGGGAGGAATGGGTCGGCAAATTCAACGAGAACGCGGAGCGGGCATTCCTGGGAGACGCGACGATTGATCAGGCATTGAGCGATGCTGATGCGGCGGTTCAAGCGGTGCTGGACGATTTTTATAAAAAATAATGCAAGATCTGCTCAAGAAAGGCGGGAGCGATTATGGACAACACGCTGATCGATAAGACAAAGCCAAAAGCCGAGCTTCTACCGCACGGCAAACCCGCCCGAAAACGGACCTGGGATCATGAAGGACGATGGGGGCTGCTGATGGCATCCCCCTATATTCTCCACTTCATCGTGTTTGTGGCGGGGCCGCTCGCGGCATCGCTGTACTTCAGCTTCTCCGATTACGACATGCTGAACCCGCCTGAGTGGACGGGGCTCGATAATTTCCGCCGGATGGCGGACGATCCGATGTTCTGGCGTTCGCTGTGGAACACGCTCTATTTCACCGTGCTGTTCGTGCCGCTCCAGACCTTCCTGGCCCTGGTGCTGGCGGTTGCTCTGAATCAGCGCTTGAAGGGGCTGAAGTGGTTCCGCATGGCGCATTTTATACCGGTCATCTCTTCCTGGACCGTCATTCTGTATGTCGCGGACGCGGTTTTCAATCCGCGCTTCGGTCTGGCGAACATGCTGCTGCAGAAGCTGGGCCTCGCCGGTCAAGGCTGGCTGCAGGACCCGAAGCTGACAATCCCGCTCCTCGTGATGATCGCGGTGTGGAAGGGGATCGGCTACATCATGGTCATTTATTTGGCCGGCTTACAGAGCGTTCCAGGCGACTTGTATGAGGCGTCCGAGATCGACGGGGCGGGGGCGCTCCGCAAATTCCGGTACATTACGATTCCTTTGATCTCGCCAACCACCTTCCTTGTCTTGATCATGAGCACGATCTCTACCTTCCAGGCATTTGAGCAGATCTACGTCCTGACGGGAAGAGGGGATATCAGCGCGGCCGGAGGACCGAACCATTCCAGTCTGGTGCTCATGCTGTATCTGTACCGCGAAGGCTTCACGTTTATGCGGATGGGCTATGCTTCCGCGATTGCGTGGGTGCTGTTCATGATCCTGTTCCTGCTGACGCTGATCCAGCTGCGGGGCCAGAAGAAGTGGGTGCATTACGAATGACAAAGGAAATCTTGTGTGTCAATACGGAAGATGCTTCGGCGATTGGTTTGCGGTGGAAGGGTATATTTTACGGAGGGAAAGAAAAGGGTTATGGGGCTTCGAGCCGTGGAGTTCCTTGGTTCGGCCTCCTCGGCGAGGATCGTCAGGCAGTCAGCTGGTGCAGGAAGGAGGGACTCGCATGAAGTATAAGCTGCTAGGACGAAGCATTGCTTACCTGTTGATCGGGATAAGCTCGCTTGTGATGCTGGTGCCGTTCGCGACGGCATTGATGAACTCGCTCAAGACCTATCGGGAATACACGACCGTTCCGCCCCGATGGATCCCCGAAGTATTCCAATGGTCGAACTATGCGGCTGTATTTAAGCTCGGAAATATCGGCGGCTATACGATGAACAGCGTGATCGTGGCGGGCTTGTCGGTTGCGGGGGCGCTGCTGTCGTGCTCGATGGTTGGGTATGCGTTCGCCCGTCTCCGTTTTCCGCTGAAAAGCGCGCTGTTCGTCATGGTGCTCGGCACGATGATGATTCCCGCGGTCGTGATCATCATTCCGCACTTTATGATTTTTAATGAGCTGAACATGCTGGATACGCTGACTCCCTTGTGGGTGATTGAGTGGCTGGCCCAGCCGTTCGGAATATTTCTCATGCGGCAGGCTTTCATGAATATACCTAAAGAGTACGAGGAAGCGGCGAAGATGGAGGGCTGCAATCCGTTTCAGATTTACTGGCGGATCTTTATCCCGATGGCCAGGCCTACGCTGGCGACGCTGGCGATCTTCACCTTCATGGGCAAGTGGAATGAAATTTTGACGCCGGTCATTTACTTGACATCCAATGAGAAATACACGCTGCCGATCGGGATTCTGTCGCTGTCCGGACAATGGACGGGAAATGAGCAGCTGATGATTGCCGCGGCGCTGGTCAGTCTGGTGCCGATTCTGCTGGTGTTCCTGTTCGCGGAAAAATATTTCGTGCAGAATCACAATATGGCCGGAATCAAATAACGGTCCCGCCAGAGGCATTGCCTTTGGCGGCGGCCGCCGGAAGGGAAGGATCTACAATGAGGATAGCCGCGTTCAGCGGTTCGCTGATCGATTACGATTTGAAGGAAGCGATGGCGGTCAGTGCTTCGCTTGGTTTTGACGGCATCGAAATTGCCTGCCGGGAGCCGCATCTGCATCCGGACATGCCGCTTATGCAGGTCCGGGAAATCAAGAGCGCCGCCGAGGATCACGGCCTTGCGATCCCCGCCTTGGCAGGCTACATGGGTCATTTCTCAACAGCTCAAGCTGAGGCTTGCGCAGCGGAATACGACCGCTTCATGGAGCTGCTGGAGCGCTCCGTGCTGCTGGAGTCGGATATGATCCGGGTGTTCCCCGGGGGGCCGAACGCTTTTCTGGCCGAGCCGGAGCACTATGAGAAGGCGGCCTATTGGATCCGGCGCTGCGCGGACGAAGCGAGGAAGGCGGGGAAGCGGATCGCGCTGGAAATCCACAATCTCTCGCTGGTGGAGACAGTAGACGGTGCGCTTCACCTGTCGGATCTGGTCGGCCGGGACAATGTCGGATTCATTCACGATGCAGGCAATATGTACATTACGGATACCGGGTACGGCGAGGAATCGGTCAGGCGGCTCGGAAGCCGGCTGTTCCACGTCCATATCAAGGATGAGAAGCGGATCGCGAGCGCCGGGGCTCCGGGAACGTTTAAAAATTTGACCCGGCACGGAGAGGAAAGCTTTCTGCAGTGCCGTCTCGGCGAAGGCGAGGTCGACCACGGCGGTTTGCTCCGCGGGCTTAAGGAAAGCGGCTATGATGGCTGGCTTACGCTGGAATGCGCGGCTCCGTACCCGCCGATCGAGCGGCTGGCCTGGGATATGAAGATGCTGCGAACATGGCTTCGGGCTGTGGAGGTGTAAGGAATGACGGATCGAATCAAATATGGCATTATCGGATGTCAGCACGCCCACATCGGCATGTTTATCGAAGAGATGCAGCGGCTCGGGTATCCATGTGCCGGTGTTTACGAACCGGATAACACGAAACTGGCCCGCGAGGTGGCAGAAAGGTTCGGCCTTGCGATCACGTCGGATCGCGAGTCTTTGCTGGAGGATGACGATGTCGGCATCATCGGCTGTGCGGCGGTCAATAACGAGAAGATCGATGTGATCGAGCTGTGCGAGAGCTACGGGAAGCATGTGATGATCGACAAGCCGGCGGTAACGAGTCGCGAGGGTCTCCGCCGTCTGCAGGGGGTGATGGAGCGGGGAAGGATTGAGATCGGCATGATGCTCACCGAACGCTTTCGCGCTTCGCTGTATACGGCACGCAGGCTGGTTATGGCCGGGGAGCTGGGGGAGATTGTCCACATCGCGATGCGGAAGCCGCACCGGCTGAACCCCGCTAACCGTCCGGCATGGCATTTTGACAAGGAGAAATCGGGCGGCATCATCAACGACCTCCTCGTTCACGATTTTGATCTGCTGCGCTGGCTGACCGGCAGGGAAGTGGAGGCGGTATCCGGTCATATGGCCAAAAACATCCTGCCGGAGCATCCGAGCTTTTACGACACAGCAGCCGTGCATGCGGTCATGGAGGGCGGGGTCACCGCAGAGCTGTATGCCGATTGGCACACGCCGGCGGGCAGCTGGACCTGGGGGGACGGCCGGATCTTCATCACCGGCACGATCGGCACGGCAGAGATCCGGCTGGAGGGCGATCCGCTGCTGCAGAGCCGGGAAACGGTGCTCCTAACGGATGCGGAACAGCTTCGGCCACTCGAGCTGGAGGCTCCGCCGAAGCTGCTGGCACAGGATTTCCTAGACCGCATACGGGGAGGATCGGGACAGATCTCCCACCGTGATATTTACAAAGCGTCGGAGGGCACGATTGAAGCAGACGAAGCCGCCCGTGTCATCGTCCGAAGCACGCTGGAAACCGGGCACAACCAATATCGATAGAGCGGGGTGTATTCGAATGGAACAAAGACCGATACGATTCGGCATCATTGGCTGTGGAATTATTGCGGATATTCATGCACAGTGCATCGAAAGCACGGATGAAGCGGAGCTGGCAGCCGTGTTCGATACGAAGCCTGAGTCGGCTGCAGCATTCGTGGAGAAATACGGAGGGGACGTCTGTGGGAGCTTAGAGGAGCTGCTGGCCCGCCCCGACGTGGAAGCGGTATGTATCTGCACGCCGAGCGGACTGCATGCGGACCAGACGGTGCTCGCCGCGAAGGCGGGCAAGCACGTGCTGGTGGAGAAGCCGATGGCAATCCGGCTGGAGGATGCCGAGCGTATGATTGAGGCTTGCAATGAGGCCGGGGTGCGGCTTGCGACGGTTTTTCCAAGAAGGATGTCCCCGCAGGCGAATTACGCCCGGCAGCTGATCCAGGAGGGACGTCTTGGCAAGCTCAGCCTGTGCTCGGCCTATGTGATGCTGTATCGGGACCAGGCTTATTATGACAGCGCTGGTTGGCGCGGAACCTGGGCGATGGACGGCGGCGGTGCGATGATGAATCAGGGCATTCACACGGTGGATCTGCTGCAGTGGCTTGCCGGCCCGGTGACTTCCCTATCGGCCAAAGCCAAGGCGGTGCTGCGCAGCATCGAGGTGGAGGATACGGTGACGGCGGCGCTGGAATTTGCCAGCGGAGCCCTGGGCATTCTTGAGATTACGACGACGGCCAGGAACGCCAAGGGACAGCGGCTGGCGATTCGCGGCGAGCGGGGTGAACTGGTGATTGAAGAAGACGATATCGTGTCTCTGCAAATCGATGGCGAGGACGTGACGCTGCCTGAATTTGAGGCTTTCCGCATCATCCCGGACGGGCACCGCATGCAGATCGAAGATCTGGCGAGAGCGATCCGCGAAGGGCGGCAGCCGATCGTGCCGGGAACGGAGGGCATCCATTCGCTGGAGATCATCCTTGGCACCTATGAGGCATCGCGACAGCGTAAAGACATCAGCATCGGAGAGAAGGCACCTGCAATATAGAAGGAACGAACCGGATCAGCTGGAGTATAGGGGAAGACTCAGCATGCCGGGAAATGCATGTTCTGAGCAGGTTCTTGCATGCAGGGGAATTAGCCATAATGGGAGAAGTCTTCCAAGCTAGGGAAGTGCACAGATGAAGGAGGTGGGGATATGCACGATCAATCTTTCGGGCTCGTGAATACGCAGGTGAAGGACCGGCTCAAGGTCCGCATCTATGACAGCCGCGAAGCGATGGGAATGGCGGCGGCGGCCGATATCCGCGCTGCGATGCAGGAATTGCTGGCCGCAAAGGAACGTATCCGGATGGTGTTCGCCGCGGCTCCTTCCCAGAATGAATGCCTGGAGGAGCTGGTCCGTTCCGAGGGGCTGGACTGGAGCCGGGTGACGGCCTTTCATATGGATGAATATATCGGGCTTCCGCAAGCTGCACCGCAGCGGTTCGGCACCTTTTTGTCCGAGAAGCTGTTTGACCGGGTTTCCCCCGGAGCCGTGCATCTGCTCGACGGCTTGAATGATCCGGATACGGAGTGTCAGCGGTATGGCCGCCTCCTGGCTGAAGCGCCGATCGATATCGTGGTTCTCGGCATCGGCGAGAATGGGCATATTGCCTTTAATGATCCGCCGGTTGCCGATTTTGACGATCCGGCGCTCGTGAAGCCTGTCGAGCTGGACGAAGCATGCCGCCTGCAGCAGGTGAATGACGGCTGCTTTGCCAGCCTGGATGATGTCCCCAAGCGGGCGCTTACGCTGACGATACCGGCGCTTATGTCGGGGACGCAGCTGTTTTGCATCGTTCCTGGAGCAAGAAAGCGGCACGCCGTGGGGAGAACGTTAACCGGTGATATTAGCGAGGCTTGCCCGGCCAGTATTCTAAGGCGTCATCCGGACTGCACGCTGTATCTTGACCGGGACGCCTATGGGGAAGGTCTCCATGACTAGTAAGGCGCTTGTCCGCGAAGGCCTTCATTACGCAACCGGCGAACGGATTCGAATTACCATAAGTAGCGAAGGTCGCATTACAGAGATATTTACAGAAGATGGCGTTGGCCGAATAGAAGAGATGTCTGCAGACGGCATAGACAGCAAAATTTCAGGGGCGGCGTCAGCTGAAGCTGGCAGCGATGGCGGCGAGGCTTTGGCCACCTACGGCGAGCATTCGGTTCGCGGCGGCGACGGAGAGGTTTGGATCGCGCCGGGACTGATCGACCTTCAGTTGAACGGCGGGTACGGGATTGACCTTAACTCGCTCCCGCTGACAAGCGAATCCGTCATTCGGCTGACGTGCCGTTTGTGGGAGACGGGGGTAACGACGTATTACCCGACCGTCATTACGAACGGCGACCGGGAGATCGAAGAGCTTGTAAGCGCCATCGATCAAGCCTGCCGGGAGGATGCGCTGACAGGGAAGAGCATCGGCGGAATTCATCTGGAGGGCCCTTTCCTTTCGCCGGAGGAAGGGCCGCGCGGAGCCCATGATGAACGGTATATCAGGCCGCCCGATTGGGAACTGCTGCAGCGGTGGCAGGATGCCTCCGGCTCCCGGATTCGCATCCTGACCCTGTCGCCGGAGTGGCCGGAAGCACCGGAGATGATCCGCCGCTGCGTGCAGAGCGGCATCATCGTTTCCATCGGGCATACGGCGGCTACGCCGGAGCAGATTCGCCAGGCGGCACTGGCCGGAGCAAGCATGTCCACCCACTTTGGCAACGGCGCGCATCTGACGCTGCCGCGGCACCCGAATTATCTGTGGGAGCAGCTGGCATTGGATGAGCTGTGGTGCGGCTTCATAGCCGACGGTTATCATGTGCCGGATTCGGTCATTAAGGTGCTTCTCCGGGCCAAAGCGGGCAAAGCGCTGCTGGTCAGCGATGCCGTCTATTTAAGCGGCATGGCACCCGGAAGCTACCGAACGCATATCGGCGGCGAGGTGGTGCTGACCCCCGAAGGAAGGCTCCATCTGGCACGAAAGCCCGAGCTGCTCGCAGGCTCGGCGATGATGCTGGCCGATGCCGTCGAGCGGCTTGCTGCATCGGGGCTATGCTCTTTTGCTGAAGCCTGGGACATGGCTTCCAACGCGCCGGCCCAAGCCGTCGGACGGAAGAACCTGCACGGGCTTAATGAAGGAGCGCGGGCGGATTTTGTCATGTTGGAGCGGCATGAAGGAAAGATCCGTATTGTCGAGACCGTACTTGGGGGCGTGCCGGTATATCAGGCGAGCTCCTGAAAGCCCGCTGGCGAAAGCCGCCGTTCCAAGCATGAATGGCCGATATTCTAATACAGGGAGCCCTTCCGGGATGGAAGGGCTCCTTGCCGTGATTAACGCTGGGATTGACTTGCAGCCTGCTCAACTGCCGTGTTGATTTGTTCATATAAATCTTCGACGTGCAGTCCCGAGATTTCATCAATGGTTTGTATATCTGTGAAATCACGCCGGAATGTAATCCGGTCCCCCTTGGCGCTCATCGTTTCCTCCACGGCTAGGGCATTATAGTCGAGATGGCTTTCCCCCTCGGTATCCAGGCGTACTTGGAACGGAACGCTTGCAGGGAACAGCACGTCCCTAAGCTGCGACTTTGTCAGGAACAGCACATAATCTTCCTCTAATCGGATTTCATCGAAATAAGGCAGCTGAATTTTAGCTTCAATTACCTGCTCCTCCAGCGGATATTGAACCACCTCATACTTTGGAATCGCAATTTGAATCTGTCCGTCCAAATCGCCTAGCAGCTGCTGCTCTACGTCAAAAGTATAAATCTCGCTAACGTAACCGGGTGCCATTTCCCAGGTCTCGACCGGCTTTATATATCGCCCCCGTACAATGTACTCGGAACGCTCAACGATGCCGGGAATATTCCCATTGACCGCATAGTCACTTTCTACATTAACCTCAAAGGTTTGCGGTTCATAGGCGGGCTGGCTGACAAAAACCAAGGTTACTAGCAGAGAAACGGAAATGGCAGCGATAAGAAGTGCAAACATCGTCTTCCTTCGACTGGATCTGCTCAAAGGCAATTCGCTCCTTAGGGTTCAGCGCGGTTACTGGATATTTCCTTTGCTAAGCTTAAATATATAAGCATCCTTAATGAAAAACAATTACAGCAATCAACGGAAAATATCATAAATAAACGAACTTTTACACTTATACACCCTGCCCATACTTCTCCGTAAGCTCTCTCAGAATATCTCTTATGCTGTCCACGAGCTCCTTGGGCTCCAGCACGACAGCCTCGTTACCCAGCCCGAGGAAAAACTTTGCGAAATAGCGCATTTCGCTTATAGGCACTTCCTGCTCGAGCCGGCCGCTTCCATCGGGATTCACGTCGATCCGGGGAACGGGGCATAATTCGGCCTCACAGCGCTGAACGCCCTCTCTCGTCAGTTCGGCAATCATTCGGACATAGACGGCTTTTTCCGCCGCGAATTCTCTCCAGTTTCCCAGATGAATATGGCGGTGATCCAGCGGTTCTACCCCGCTCTCGTCAAAGGCGGCGGAATGCATGCGGTCGCAGCGGAACAAGCGAAAGTCCCTGCGCATAAAGCAGTAAGCGGGACAGTACCAGAAGCCGTTGCTGGCATAAATGCCGACAGGCTGGATGCTTCGTGCCGACAGGCCGTGCTTGGTCTCATATTGGATGCTGACGACCCGCTGCTCCACGGCTGCATCCAGCAATACCCCCAGGAATGCCGCCTTCTGCTTCCGGGTATGGGTTAGAAAATCGACCCGGTTCTTCATCTCGTCAATCCGGTCACGCACATCGCCCGGCATGTAATAATAAAATTTCTGGAGCGCTGCGGACGACTCGGCTTCGAAGGGAAGGAACAAATAATGGCGAAGGGCGTGGCTGGCAAAAAACATCGCGACCGCTTCTTCCTCGCTAAACGCGATCGGCGGAAGGATGCGTTCTCTTAGCACTTGGTAGCCGCCATGCGGACCTACCTCCGAGTATAGCGGGACGCCAAGCTCGCTAAGCTCTTGCAGGTCCCGCAGGATCGTACGGGCCGAAACACCGAATTGGTCGGCAAGCTCCTTCACCGTAAACTTTCGCATCCGATTGACGGTCATCATCAGTTCGATCAGCCGCTTGGATTTCGACATGGGATCAGCTCCGTTTTTTTGAATGACTATGACAATAGTTGTCACTATTATAGCCTATACTTGTATCATAACCCTAGAGAGAGCAGAATGGAAAATGATACAACATAGCGCGCAGGACGCTACTGAGTAATGATAACCATAACGACCAGCGGTTTCCGGAAAAGCGATGCCACGGTTGCGCCTTCCTGTCGCTGAATCTCTTTCCATTATCATTCAAACTAAAAAGCAGGAGTGAACGCCCATGAGTCAACTGGTTGAAATGAAGCAATTGCTGTTTGAGGAGCTGGAGCATATCGTGAAAACCTCCTCCAATCTCATCATGAAAATTTCGGACAAGGATTGGGATTACCGTCCTGCCTCCAATATGCGATCGCTCCTGGAGCTCGTCCATCATCTGGTGTCGGTTCCCGGAGCCGATCTGTTGATCATGCGGGAGAAGCCTGAAGAAGAGGTGCGCCAGCTTGAAGGGGCCATCGCTGCAGACGGCGGCGACAAGGACAAGCTGATCGCATGGATGAACAAGGGGCTGGCCGACTTGAAATCGTATATGGACGGCCTGTCGGATGATGACTTTTTGCATAAAAAGACGACGCCATTCTACTTGGAGCACGGCTCGGCACAAGCCAAATGGCTGATCGAGGTCGTGACGCATGTCCAGCATCACCGGGCTCAAATGTTCAATTACCTCAAAGCCCAAGGCTATGAAGTGAGCATGTTTGATTTGTATTAATTACACAGCAGCTGTGAAGATGATCTTGGGACACCGTCCATAGGTTCGGGCGGTGTTCTTTTGCATTGGTTCAGACCGGGGAGGTAACAAAAATCCCTCAGAATCCGGCATGCGTCACGCTCTTAACCGGACTCTAAGGGATTTCGTGTTGGAATAAGGATATACAAAAATGCCGATTTCTTTTACTCGTCCTGCGACGAAGCTTTGGATGAAGCGCTCGATCTCAGATATTGGGGCGGATTCACGTCATCGATCAACAATATGCCGTCGTATTGATCCCGGGCGATCAGGCTCTCGGGAATCATGCCCCAGCTGTACGCGAAGCGGGGTTCAAACATCCAGGAGTTTCCGGATTCATGGCTGCGATAGCGAAGATCCATGAAGGTATATGGAGCTCCCGATGCCGCTAGAATCGATTCGACCGATCCAGGCTCCGGCGGCAGCACGCCATGGACGGCACCCGTATTGTCGGCGGTTTTGCCGCTGGCCGGATAAAGACCGATTACATAGCTGTATTTTTTCACCTCGTCCGACAGCATCTCGCCCATCAGTTTAACCGGGTACGGGGAGCCCATCACTTCGGTCTGGGCCTTGCGGATGTGATCGTTATGTCCCCAGACGATGAATTTTTCCGTAGGATATGCCTCGGTGGCAAGCCACATGAGATTATCGTGCATTGCCTGATCCCGCCATTCCATCGTTTTCAGGAAAGGCATATAGTCCCCTTTTTCCAAGGCGGCGGTGGATTCAATGGACAGCTCCACATATTCCTCCGCTACCCGGATTCGGTCGCCTAAAGCTCTCTCCAGAAGGAGGGAAAGCTTCGGATTGTCCGGGTAGAGCTGCTTGATATGGGCCTGATTCGCCTCGGTTTTCAATGCTTCCTGAGCTTCCTTGTACACGCTGATCAGATGTTTTTTCTCTTTGCGGTATGCGGCTGCGTCCGAAGCTACCGAATAGTCGGACAGCTTTTTGTCGGCTTCCGCAAGCCGCTTCGCGAGAGCTTTATCCTTCAGCCATCCTCCGTCAAGGAGGGGGAAATGGAGCTGCATGTCGAACCCGGTCAGAACAAGCGGTTGTTCGCTGTTATGCGACGCTTTGATGTAATCGAACAACGGCAGCGTTTCTTTGGACCACCAGACGCCGAAAATCGAATCTTTCATCGTCTGCTCGGCGCTGCGGCCGCTGACTTTTCCGTATGCGATGGAGGCAGGAGCCAGCCCGCTCTCGAATGCCAATACGTTGTATCCCATCTCCTGATGGAGGAATTGGATCAAGCGCGTCTTGGCGAGATTGAATTCGGCTACGCCGTGGGAGCTCTCACCAAGGAACACGAAACGTTTGTCATGCAGGAGCGGCTTCAGCATTTCCAGATCTTGAAACGAGTCCGGCTTGCCGTCCGAGCCAACCGGCTGAATCGTATCAAGCTTATAAGCATGATCCGCAGCCCAGGCCTCCCATTCGGCAATTTTCTCTTCATGGGTTCGGGCTGGCCGGATTTCCGTCACCTTCCCCTGAATGGTGTCAGGGGCGGCTGCTTGAGCGCTCCCCGCATAAGACGCTGTGCCTCCAAGCAGGACAGTCGCCAGCATTAGCGCGGTAAAAGCTTTTCTTGTCTTATGTAGTGTCATTTCGAAAGAGTTCACTCCTTGGTCTTTGGTTTATTCAAGTCGTTCATTCGGTCGACGGTTCAAAGGGCAGAAGCACGGCAGTTTACGGCTTTAATAGACGCGGCATCCCCTCCTTTCAAAAGTCATGAATGTCTTGACGAATGTACGGGTTTCCCCATAACTCATTCATCCCAGAACAGGTCGTCCAGCGTACGGGACAGCGCCTTGCATATGGCAATGCAGAGGCTGAGTGAAGGGTTGTATTTGCCGAGCTCGATCAATCCGATCGTTTGTCTCGATACCCCGACGATCCGGGCCAATTCTTCCTGCGAGAGATCCTTTTCCACCCGGGCCATTTTCAGCTTGATATTTTTCATGCAAAATCACCTTGTCTCCCTTCTTATGAGTCCAGTTGGTCATTTTGCGATATTTTTCGGCTCACTCGATTCGCGAAATGGTGAATGGCCGTCATCGTTCCGGCAAACAGCGGGATGTAGAAGATTAGCGAAAACAGGAATACGGAAAGGAAATACTTCCAAGCGGTCTGACTGCTGCCATCCCCATATACGACGGCGCTTCGTATCCCTAAGATGAGGGCAAGGATCAAGCCGATGGCCAGTCCGGAAATCGCCGTGCGCCGGCTAAACGACATTTTGTTGCGCTGGTCATGTACCTCCACCTCATCGGAGTATATCCCCATCGCCACGCTTCGGATGCTAAAGTACAAGCTGCCTCCCAGGATGACCAGCATTTCGGTCAGAACGGATCCGCGGTCCGGTAAAAACCAGGTTTTGATTACGGCCGAAACGCTGCAGATCAGCATGATCAGAATATAGGCCTCTTTATAAATGCTGTTTTTCAGGTTGACGATACGTTCGTCATCGACTGCTTTCTTTTTAAACCAATTCATTTGTGTACGGCTCCTTTCTAGTAAAAGACAAGTTCGTGCGTTTATTACTTATCCGTATTCTACAGCTATGGATATCATTATGCAATATATATATGTCATTTTGTTAAAAATAATAATCATGCATGAGCTTGTATAACGATTTCATCATGATAGCAGAAGCGGAGCCCTCATTTTTTGATCCGTTTTGCTAATTTGTTGTTTAGATTCTATCCGCTCTCCAATTGTGATAGAATTGGCAATAGGGCAATTTTGTCCTATTTAAATTAAGGGAGGCTTCGTTATGATCTATTACATTCGGTTGCGATAATCAGAGGTGCAGATTTAGAGATAGGCCCGGTCCAATTTTTTGAAAATTATGGGACAAGGGTTTATTTTGCTGCACCTTTATTCATCGACTAATCGAATGGAAAGGGTGGAAACGAAATGTCCCGTTATAATTCAGAGGAGGTATTAACCAAAGCAAGTTTGGTTGCTTCCCAAGAGCAGCTGTTTCGCTGTCCGATCTGCAAAAGTTCGATGCGCGTCAACCGGCTGTCCAGCCTGGACTGCAGCAACGGCCATTGCTTCGATATTTCGAAGCATGGATATGTCAATTTGCTGCCGCGTCCTTCGAAGAGCAAGTATGATAAATCATTGTTTGTTTCGCGCAGCATGATCAGTAACAGCGGTTTCTTCGATCCGCTGATCGAATATGTATGTGATCTATTGATCCGCAGGCGGGAATCGCATTCCGAGATTCAGACTTTACTGGATGCCGGGTGCGGCGAAGGCTCCCACCTTCGGTCAATTATTAGCAATTTGGAGGAAAGGCCTGGCCGCAAGCGCTATTTAGGAACCGGTATCGATATTGCCAAAGAAGGGATCCTGCTGGCTTCCAAGGCTTCGCCGGACCTGGTATGGTGCGTAGCCGATCTGGCGCACAGCCCGTTTGCTGACCGTCAGTTTGATGCTATCGTGAATATATTGTCGCCTTCCAACTATGCTGAGTTCGGAAGATTGCTGAAGGAAGATGGCGTGCTGATTAAGGTCATTCCAGGGAAGTCGTATTTGCAGGAGCTTCGTGAGCTGTTATATGGCAGGAAGAGCAGGGAGCGCGATTCGAGCGGCCATACGATCGAGCTGTTCAGCCGTTACTTTGAGCTCATCGAAACCAAAGAAATTCGGTACCGCAAGAGACTGAGCCCCGAGGAGAGCTCTCTTCTGGTACAGATGACGCCATTGGCATGGGGTGCTTCCCCGGAGTTGAAAATGTCGGATAACCTTCCGAGGGAACTGGAAGTCACGGTGGATTTCACCGTGCTCTACGGCAAACCAAAGCCTGTTCCCGCTGCTGAAGAGAGCGTGTGAACAAGCACATTGTAGGGAATATAAACCAGTTTTGCCCCCGTTGCTAAAACGGCAAGGATTTGGCGATAATGAAAGTCGATACGTACATTGAAAAAAGGTAGGTGGGTCCACCATGACACTGCGTTTGAATCCATACATTATCCTGGATGGAAATGCGAAGGAAGCGATCCGTTTTTATGAGCAGGTACTGGGAGCCGAGACCGTGATGATTCAGACATTTGGCGAAATGCCGGCAAACCCTGATTTTCCGCTGCCTGAAAGCGCCAAGGACCGCATATCCCATGCACTGCTGAAGGTGGGCGGCAGCGAGCTCATGTTCTCGGACACGTTCCCGGGCCAGCCCGTACAATCGAGCAATCAGGTTCAGATTTGCATCATCTCGCAATCGGCAGATCATTCGAAGCGAATTTTTGAAGCTTTGCAGGAAGGCGGGAAGGTTGGCATGCCGCTGCAGGAAACGTTCTGGAGCCCGGCATATGGCATATTGACGGACAAGTACGGGGTGACATGGAATATTTCCACGGAATCCTGATTTCCGCAACAAGCATGACGAAGACCCCTTGGCGGTAAGCCAAGGGGTCTTCGTTCGTTTTTCATATCAATTGGGAATCAAGTTAGAAGGAAGGTGCTTTACGCACGCGACCCGTCCCACCTATTTTTCGACCGGTCAAGCGATTCAGGCTGCTGCTAATCAAAGATGGTTAGTTGTAACTAGCTTGCTTCCGATTCATTACTAAAGGACCATAGGACGAAGGATCGGGATGATGGGATCTTAAATGAAGGGAAGACCGTGCCGAACGAAAGGGAGAAGCTGTGTCCTGATGAGGAAAATAGACAGCTCGATATGTCCTTGTCCGAGAA
The DNA here is from genome assembly GCF_038597315.1 of Paenibacillus sp. FSL M8-0142. Taxonomy (NCBI): domain Bacteria; kingdom Bacillati; phylum Bacillota; class Bacilli; order Caryophanales; family Paenibacillaceae; genus Paenibacillus; species Paenibacillus sp. FSL M8-0142. The sequence goes on along the minus strand of NZ_CP152008.1, from coordinate 5,283,133 downwards.
AGCGGTTTCCATGCATCCTAGTCTGAAAGTCAGTGGGTCGTCATGCCTATTGGAAGGCAACTTTCGATTAAGGTACAATAGCCTTTGGTATATATTAGGAAAAGAGGCGATTGTGATGAGATTCATGCGGAAATGGCTGCTCATGGTCTGCGGCCTTTTGCTTGCAGTCTCCAGCATGATGCCGCTGACGGCGCATGCGGCGGACCAGAAATGGATTAATCAGGTATGGAATGATTACAAAGCGTACAATAAGAAAACCGTAAATGCTTATAACAATTTCCAGAAGCAAATTGATAAGCAATATAAGCAGTTCTATGATGCTTCCCATGCGTCCTTGGACCAATTGGAGAAGACGCTGCTGGACGATCAGAAGCTATGGAACGAGAAGCTGGAGGCGGATCTCGAGCAGTTGAAGGCGAAGTATGAGGGAAATCGGGATATCCAGGATAAGCTTCGTGAGTATGCCCGGGAGATCAATCCCACCTCGATGAGAAGTTCGATGTGGAAGTATGTCTCGGAGGCGAAACGACATTATATGAGCAGCACATTGTGGAAGCTGGATAAGGAAATGAGCGATACTTATCTGAACAGCATGATGTGGACCTACAAAAAAACGATTACTCCGACCTATTTGAACAGCGCGGCATGGAAAATGTCGAAAAATGTCAATGAAAATTATTTGAATAGTCCGATGTGGAAGCTGAAAAACGGCTCCAACGCGCATTATCTGAATAGCCCGATATGGAAGTATAAAAAAGGACAGATCAGCAAGTCAGCCGCAAAGAGCCAGTACAGCAAGCTGTTTAAGACACAGACTGCTGCCCTGTCCAAGAGCAACGCAGCTCTGAAGCAGCAGATTACGGCTATGGCAAGCGGCACGGAGAAGAAGCTCGGCGAGCTGTATGCGGATTCGGTGAAATCCTTGGAAGCTCAGCGGGAAGAGACGCTGAGCCGAATTTCGAAGCTCCGTGCCGAAATTACGGGTGAGGGCTTTACTTGGGAGCCGCTGCTGATTAAAGAATAACAAGCGTCGAAACATGATCATCCTATAGTAAACGTATAGCCGCTTCCGGCGAGACTGTTAGACAGTCCTTCCGGAGCGGCTTTATTTTATTTTTTATCGATTTATCAAAAGGGCCGCTTATAGGCGAAACCACACGTTCATTCATGGGGCCGGATGAATGCTGGTGATGGCCTTTAGTCCTCCCCCCTCATACGTCCCCAGTCATATTTTTTATGAAAATGAAAACAAGAAAATGCAGGATATACTTTGACTTGCAAGCATTTCTCGAATAGTATTATGAATGTAACCTAACAAAAACTAACACAAATAACACGCATAACACACATGGGTTGGTACGGTTCTACAAATATGCTTAAGTAGGTTGATACGATGAAATCAAAAGTAACCATTCAAGAAATTGCGGATTTTACGGGCGTGTCCAAATTTGCGGTGTCCCGTGCGCTATCCGGCAAGTCGGGCGTCAGCCCGCAGACAAGGGAAATGATACTGAAGGCTGCCGGGCAGCTGGGGTATTTCAAGGATCAGCCCGGACATACGGCCGGTCGTTCCGAGCTTCAGGATCCGGAAAACCGTAAATGGGCAGGGGCTGTTCTCGTCCTCTTCCCTAACGTGCGGTACCAAAATCGGGAGTCTCTGTACTGGGGGCCTGTCTTCGACGGGATCTCTACCCGTTTAAATCAACGGGGCCTTGACATTCTGACACTGACCGAGCCGTCTAATGACCATATGTTCTCGCTGTTGAACCCGCAGGGCCTGCTCGGGATTGTCACCGTAGGCTCCGTGTCGACGCAAAATTTGATGGATATCAAAAAATTGAACATTCCCGTCGTCATGGTGGATCATATGGACCCGGCATTTCAGTCGGATACGGTGTTCACCGACAATTTGTACGGCATGCGGCAAATGATGACCAAGCTGGTGAGCCGGGGGTACAAGAAGTACCAGTTCATTGGCAACATAAGCGATGCGCCGAGTTTTTACGAGCGGTATCTTGGGTTCACATCCGTGCTGGCCGATTACAAAATCGAGCATCGTCAAATCCCCGAGCTGATCAGTCACGAGATTGACCAGGATCTGGCAGCAACGTTGAGCAAGGCTTTAGCAGGTCAAGAGCTGCCGGAGGTGTTCGTATGCAATAACGACATCACGGCAATGTTTGCGATGGATATTTTGAAGCAGCGAGGAATCGAGGTTCCGGGGGATGTACAATTCACCGGATTCGACAATACTTATGATCAGCTGCCCATTCTGGCTACGGTCAATATCGACAAGGAATTGCTCGGAATGAGGGCTGTAGATCAATTGTTGTGGCGGATTACGAACCCGGATTCCGGTTACGAGAGGATCCTGATCCAGGCTGACGTCATCGTCAGGGATCTTCAGCAGCCTTCCCGGGGAGAGACCGATTAGATTATAGCTCCATGGGGTGTATACGCATGGCTCCGATGCGGATTGAAGCATCGGGGCCTTTTTATATTCATAACAAACAAATAACATTTTAGGGGAATGGATGGTGGGAAATCAAGTAGGCGGAAAAGATGTCGATTCCTTGTGTTTAAAGGGGTTTTAAGGCGATGACGACATTTTTCAACATACAAAATGAGTTGATTATTAATAACTAGAATAGATTATCATCGAAAAATATTAGGTTTGTTGTTATTTATAAAATAATAAATATTGACGACTAGAAAAACTGATGTTATATTTTTTGGCAAACATAGATAACGGAATGGAGGGGGCATACCGAGGTTCAAGATGTTCCGTTTATCCAAAACCATCGCATCCGGGAACGACATCAAGTTAAATCGTGCTTTTACAAATAAGGGAGGTTTTTAAAGTGAGAAAAATGGAAGGGCTTTCTTTATTACTTATCTGCTTGATGTTTGTCATCACTGCCTGCAGCGGCGGAGGCGGCGCCCAGACGGAAGCTCCCAAGACCGAGCCCGCACCGGCTGCGGAACAGGCGGGAAGCGAAACGCCGAAGGAAGAAGAGCCGGCACAGCCGGCGGCCGAGCCGGTTGACCTGGGCGGCCGAGTGATCAAGGTTGCCGCCTGGTGGGACCTGACGCCGGCGGGCAATACGGCCGACGAGAAGGCGCGCCTAGAGAAGATCGCCGAGGTCGAGAAGAAGTACAATGTCAAAATCGAGTTCGTTAACGTGCCCTTCGAGGAATATATGAACAAGTTTACGACGAGCGTGCTGGCCGGCGAGCCGTTTGCCGATATCGTGCAGCTGGAGTACAAGTCGGCTTTGCCTGCGATCATGAAAGGTCAGCTCCTGCCGATCAGCGAATTTACGACCGATCAGAACAACATAAACAATGAGGCGAATCTGCAGATGAAATACCCTGCCATCGGCGGCGGCGAATACGGGTTCGACAACCCGATCTCCCTCGGGCTTGGGCTGCATTATAACCGCGAGCTGTTCAAGAAGCACGGTCTTCCGGATCTTCAGGAGCTGCATGCCAAGGGCGAATGGAACTGGGATAAGTTCATGGAGATTGCCAAACAGGCAACGAAGGATACGAACAATGACGGCAAGACGGACGTGTGGGGCTTCTCGGGCTGGGCAATCGACGCCGTGAAGCATTTCACCGCAGCCAACGGCGGGAAAATCGTCGACGATGCGAACGGCAAAGAAGGCTTGTCCGACCCGAAAACGCTGGAGGCCGCCGAATTCGTTAACCGTCTCTACAACGTCGAGAAGGTGGTCAAGGTGAAGAGCGGCAACAAGACGAACTGGGAAGAAACGAACACGTTCAAGGACGGAGACGTCGCCATGTTCCCGGCTGCGGAATGGATGCTGGGCGACGTGACCTTCGAAGTCGGCATCGTACCGATTCCGAACGGACCGCAAGGCTCGCCGGAGGCGACCTACGCGAATACGGCCGCTTCCGCGAAGTTCATTGCGAAGGGCGTCGAAGATCCGGCCATCGTCTATCAAATCTATGAAGAAACGTTCGACATCCAATCGACGGAGGAATATCCGGGGCAGGACTACCTGGAGGGCATTTACACCAATCAGGAAGATATCGACATGATCCGCGAGCATATTGCGGGAACCGGCGTAATTACGGTTGACGAAGCGTATACGGATTATCCGACGGGTGCATTCATCGAGGACATTATCGTAAACAACCAATCCGTGACGGCGACGGCTGAAAAATACAAGCAGCAGGCGCAGGCTGCCGTCGACAAAATGGGCAAATAAGACGGATGGACGGGGGGCGAAGAGCGGCAGCCTAAGCCTCCCTTCTCCTGATAAGGGGGATGAACATTGACACGCCAATTTCAGCTGAAAAAATGGATGGGCAGACTCCTGATCCTTTTGTTGATCGTCGCGGCCCTGATGCTGTTCTTCAACCGGGGCAAGGATGATCCCGGCGAAATGCTGATCGGTGCTCCGGCGGAATGGAAGCTTGAACGTCCGGCCTCTTTGATACAGACCGGCGCTCAGGCCGGCAAAGCGATGCCCTACGTTCAGTATTTGTCGAAATATGAAGGTAGCGGTCGACCGGGACAAGAAATCATCATCCCCGCTTCCGAGTACAGCCGTGCAGAAGGCGGAGAATTCCGGAAGCTCGACCATTATGAAGGCAGGCCCGGCACATCGCTCTACACCGGCGAGAAGGGCGAGGTGGAGTGGAAGCTCCGAGTGCAGGAAGAGGGACTATACAATCTGTCCGTGCTGTACTACCCAGTAGAGGGAAAAAGCTCCTCGATCGAGCGCTCGCTTCGGATCGATGGCAGCATTCCTTTTCAGGAAGCCGCTTATTTACAGTTCGACCGGATTTGGGGCAATGCGAAAGACAGTGTGGACCGGGACAATCAGGGCAATGACCTTAGGCCAAGGCAAATAGAGCACCCCGCGTGGATCGAGGCGGTATTGAAAGATGCGGACGGCTATGAAACCGAGCCGTTTCTATTCTACTTCACGGAGGGCGAGCATACGATCTCGCTTACCGCCGCCAGGGAGCCGATGGTGATCCGGGAGCTGAGGCTGCTTCAGCAGCCGGAACCGCTTCCTTACTCCGAAGCGAGAGCCAAATACGAAGCCGATGGAACACCGCAAACCGAGGGAATCCTGCTTGAGATCCAAGCGGAAGCGGCAACGGCCAAATCCTCCCCGACGCTGTATCCGCTGAGCGAGCGTGCAAGTCCGAGCGTGCGCCCGTACAGCGCATCCGAGGTACGGATCAATACGATCGGCGGCTTTAACTGGCGACTGCCGGGTCAGTGGATCGAGTGGGAGCTGGACGTGCCGGAAACGGGGCTGTACAAAATCGCCTTCAAATCCCAGCAAAATTTCGTAAGAGGAATATATTCCACGCGGAAGCTGACGATTGACGGGAAAGTGCCATTTGACGAGATGAATCGTATTCCGTTCCGCTTCAAGAACGGGTACCGAATGGATGTGCTTGGCGGCGAGGAGCCGTACCTGTTCCACTTGACGCGCGGGAAGCATGTGCTGCGCCTTGAAGCGAGCCTCGGCGAATTCGCTCCGCTGATTCACGAAGTGGAGGACAGCTTGCTGAATCTGAATGCGATGTACCGCAAAATTTTAATGATCACCGGCACCAATCCGGATGAGTTCCGGGATTATCGGGTGGAGCAGCGCATTCCTGAGCTGATTGAGACTTTGCAGTTTGAAAGCGACAGATTGAAAGCGATCGCTGCCCGTTTGGTAGAGCTGTCGGGACAGTCCGGCGATCAGGAGGCGCTGCTGAAGACCATGGCGTTGCAGCTCGATGAGATGATTGCCAAGCCCGACACGATTCCGCGCCGGCTGGAGGCATACAAGACCAACACCGGAGGCCTCGGTACATGGCTGCAGCAGGCCAGGGAGCAGCCGCTTGAGCTCGATGCCTTATATGTCGCTTCTCCTGACGTCAAGCTGCCGAAGAGCGGAATGGGGGCAGGAGATAAAGTAAAGCACGAGCTGAATACCTTTGCCAGCTCCTTCTTCATCGATTACAACAACATCGGCAATGTGACGGATGGGAAGAATCAGCATTCGATTACCGTATGGATCGGCAGCGGCCGGGATCAGGCGAATACGGTAAAGGCCATGATTGACGAGACCTTTACGCCCGAGACAGGGATCAGCGTCAATCTGAAGCTGGTCAACATGGGTACGCTCCTGCCCGCAACGCTGTCCGGTCAAGGACCGGATGTTGCCATGCAAATCGGCAACGACCTGCCGGTGAACTTCGCGATGCGCAATTCGGCGGCGGATCTGACGCAGTTTGCAGATTTCGATGCCGTTGCGGGCCGGTTCCGGGACAGCGCGCTGGTACCGTATCAATACCGCGGGGGCGTATACGCCCTGCCGGAGACGCAGACGTTCAACATGATGTTCTACCGGAAGGATGTGCTCGAGGAGCTTGGGCTGGAGGTGCCGGAAACGTGGGACGAAGTGGCAAGCATGCTGGCCGTGCTGAACAAGAACCATATGCAGTTCGGGCTTCCCGTCGTTGCGCAGGCGCCCGACCAGTGGACCACGCTGCCGCCAAACTCCATGTTTGCGGCCCTGCTCATGCAATCGGGGGGACAGTTCTACCGCAACCATGACCGGGAGTCGGATCTGGATTCGAAACCCGCGCTCGAAGCCTTTAAGCGATGGACCGAGTACTACACCGACTACAAGCTTGAGCGGGAGTATGATTTTGCGAACCGCTTCCGTACCGGTCAGATGCCGATCGGCATTTCCGATTACACGACGTATAATCAGCTGTCCGTCTTTGCACCGGAGATTCGCGGCGTATGGGGATTTGCCCCGATTCCCGGAACCGTACGAGAGGATGGAACGATTGACCGGACCGTACCGAGCGGAGGCAGCGCAGTCCTGATGCTCGAAGATGCGAAGGATAAGGAGGCCGCCTGGGAATTCCTCAAATGGTGGACCAGCGACATGACGCAGACGAACTTCGGGCGGGAGATGGAAGGATTGATGGGGGCCGCCGCGCGTTATCCGACAGCAAATATCAAGGCGCTGGACAGCCTGCCTTGGCCCGTGGCCGATTATGAAAATTTAAAAGCCCAGTTTGAATGGGTTCGGGGAATTCCGGAGGTGCCGGGAGGCTACTCCACGGGAAGACATCTGTTCAACGCGTTCTACCGTGCGGTGATCAGCGGTGTCGAGCCGCGGGAGGCTCTGATGGATTCTGTTCAGTATATTCATGATGAAATTCGAACCAAGCAAGAAGAATTCGGCGTGCCGGAGGGATAGGGGGGAATCCAAAATGCATAATGCCGGGCTTCAAGACCCTGAGACGGCGATGCCCGCCGCGGTTCGCCCCGTCAAGCCGCAAACCTGGCGGAGCCGGAAGCTGGCGGAAATCAAGGCCAGCAAGCATTCGTATATTTTGCTTGCACCATACATGATCCTGTTTACGTTGTTTACCGTGCTTCCGGTCGTCATTTCCATGATCCTCAGCTTCACGTACTTTAACATGCTGGAGTTTCCGCGGTTCGTCGGATGGGATAATTACACACGGCTGTTTCTCGAAGACGATATTTTTCTGATCGCACTTAAAAATACGCTTCTATTCGCTGCGATCACCGGGCCGATCAGCTATTTGGCATGCTTCCTGTTCGCTTGGGTCATCAATGAGCTCGGACCGAGGATGCGGGCCTTCATGACGCTGATCTTCTATGCGCCTTCCATCTCGGGGAACGTCTACTTCATCTGGCTTATGATTTTCTCGGGAGACCGCTACGGCATCATGAACGGGATGCTGATCAAGCTCGGGATCATCCTGGAGCCGATTCAATGGCTGAAGACGGAAGCCTTCATCATGCCGATCATCATTCTCGTGCAGCTGTGGCTAAGCCTGGGAACCGGATTCCTGGCCTTCATTGCCGGCCTGCAAACCGTTGACAAGACCTTGTACGAGGCCGGCGCGGTTGACGGGGTCCGCAACCGGTGGCAGGAGCTTTGGTATATTACGCTGCCGTCGATGCGGCCGCAGCTAATGTTCGGCGCGGTGATTCAGCTTACGACCTCTTTTGCCGTCGCCGACGTCTCCATTGCGCTTGCCGGATTCCCGAGCGTGAACTATGCGGCGGAGACGATCGTCACGCATCTGATCGATTTCGGCACGACCCGGTTCGAGATGGGGTTTGCTTCCGCGATTGCCACGGTGCTGTTCATCCTGATGGTCGGCACCAATCTGATCGTTCAAAAACTGCTGCGCAAGGTAGGTGAGTAGCACTCGTGAAAGCTGTATATGAACTGCCGAAGAAACGAAGCGGCCGCCTTCTAAGCCTATCGCTCAAGCGGCGCAGGAAGCGGGTAAACCGTTCTTTCATGGGCACCTTCTCCCTGTTTGCGCTCTTGGCGGTGTTCGGCGCCTTCATGGCGCTGCCGCTCGTGTACGCGATCAACAATGCGTTCAAGCCGCTGGACGAGATCTTCATGTTCCCGCCCACGCTGTTTGTCCGCAACCCGACATGGAACAACTTCTCCGATCTGATCAATCTGCTCGGACAATCGTGGGTGCCTTTCTCCCGATATATCTTCAATACCGTGTTCATCACCGGGATCGGCATCGTCGGGCATGTCATTCTGGCCTCGGCTGCGGCTTATCCGCTCGCGAAGCATCGATTCCCCGGGAAGACGTTTCTGTTTCAGGTCGTCGTACTGTCCCTCATGTTCACGCCGGTGGTGACGGCGACGCCGAACTACATGATTCTGTCGTGGCTTGGCATGATCGATACGTATTGGGCGGTCATTATTCCGGCATTCGCTTATTCGCTCGGCCTGTATCTAATGAAGCAGTTTATGGAGCAGATTCCCGATGCCCTGCTGGAAGCCGCGAAGATCGACGGGGCCAGCGAGTACCGGATATTCTGGTCGATCGTCATGCCGAACGTGAAGCCTGCCTGGCTGACGCTCATTATCCTGCTTTTTCAAATTTTGTGGGGGACCGACGGCAACGGCTTCATTTACAGCGAGCAGCTGAAGACGCTGCATTACGCGTCCAATCAGATTATTCTCGGCGGCATTTCCCGGGCCGGCGCAGGCGCCGCCGTGGCGGTCATCCTGATGAGCGTGCCGATCGTGCTCTTCCTGTTCTCGCAGAGCCGGATTATCGAGACGATGGCTACCTCCGGGATGAAGGATTAGGGGGGATAACATGTCAGCGAAACGATGGCTCATTTCGCTTGCGGCGGTCTCCCTGCTGACCGTCCTGATTCCGGGAACAGCCGCCGCCAGCGCTCCATACGAGAGCTATAACTACAATTATTGGGAGGAAGCAACGCCGGCTCCGGCACCGTATCTTCCGGTTCGCTCGGTTACGGGAACGGAGCTTGGGATCGGCGAATTCGCGGATCCCGGCGATATGCACGTGTCCGGCTCCGGCCATGTTTATGTGCTGGACAGCGGCAACGGGCGGATCGTCTGCCTGGACGACAGCTGGAAGGTGGTCCGCGTGATCGATTCCTTCATCCGGGATGGGAAGAAGGAGACCTTCGCGAATCCATCCGGCCTATTTACGGACGAGAAGGAGCAGATCTACGTTGCGGATACGGATAACCAGCGGATCGTGGTGCTAAGCGCTGAAGGCAAGCTGATCCGGGTCATTGAGCAGCCGAAGTCCGACGTTCTGCCGCAAGGCTTTCAATTTATTCCGCTGAAGGTGACCGTGGACCAGGCGAACCGAGTGTTCGTTGTTGCCCGCGGGGTTTACGAAGGCATCATGCAATTCGAGGAGGACGGGACGTTCCTCGGCTATGTCGGCACGATCAAAGTGAAGCGCGATTACGGGGATTATTTCTGGAGGCTGATTTCGACCGATGCGCAGAAAGCGCAGATGCGGCTGTTTATACCGACGGAATTCTCCAATCTGGATATTGACAACAAAGGATTCGTCTACGCCACGAACATCGACGTCGGATCGAAGGAGCCGATCAAGCGCCTGAATCCTTCAGGGGAAGATGTGCTTAAGCGCTTCGGTTATTTCCCGGTGGCCGGCGATATTTACTACCGGCGAGCCGTCGGCCCGTCGAAATTCGTGGATATCAAGGTGCTGGGCGACGGGATGTACAGCGCGCTGGATTCCACGCAGGGACGTATTTTCACATACGATGATACGGGCAATTTGCTCTATGTGTATGGCGGAATCGGCAACCAGTTAGGAGTATTCAAGACGCCCGCGGCAGTCGAAATGCTCGGGGAGCATCAGCTGGTGCTCGATCGAGGCAAGGGAAGCATCGTGGTGTTTGAGCCGACGGCATTCGGACAGAACGTCAATCAAGCGGTTCGCCATCATTACCGCGGGGACGATGTGGAAGCGCAGGCTTATTGGGAGCGGGTGCTCCAGCTTAACGCCAATTACGACATCGCGTACATCGGGATCGGGAAAGCGAAGCTTATGAAGGGGGAGAACAAGGAAGCCCTGCATTACTTCGAGATGGGGATGGACCGCAAAAATTACTCCGTCGCCTTCAAACGATACCGCCGTGAAGTAATGAAGGAGCATTTCGGCACCTTCTTGTCGGCAGCGACAGGCGCCGTGCTGCTGTATGCCGTATATCGGACGGTTCGACATCGAAACAAGAGGAGGGTGAAGGAGGCATGAGGCAGGAGTATTTTAAATTCCCTCTGCATTTGATCGTTCATCCCTTTGACGGATACTGGGATCTGAAGTATGAGAACCGCGGACGACTCGGCGTGGCGTTCTCCGTGCTGGCCCTTGTCGTCATCGCGAGCATCGTGCAGCGGCAGTATGCCGGGTTCCTCGTAAACTTCAACGATCCCCGGAGGCTCAACAGCTTCGATGAGCTGCTGTATATCGTGCTCCCGTTCTTTCTATGGTGCGTGTCAAATTGGTCGGTGACCACGCTGATGGGCGGGGAGGGAAAGTTCAAGGAAATCGTGCTCGCCAGCGCCTATGCGCTCATTCCGATGGTGCTGATTAACCCGCCGATGACGCTTGCAAGCCGGTTCATGGTTCAGGAGGAGACCGTGTTCTATTATCTCCTCACCATGGTCGCGACGATCTGGTTCATCGGGCTGCTCTTCGTCGGATCCATGACGATCCATCAATACTCGGCGGGCAAGACCGTTCTGACGATGTTCCTCAGCGTCATCGTGATGCTTATCATCGTGTTTCTTGGAACGCTTGTCTTCAGCATGATGCAGCAGATCTACACGTTCCTCGTGAACGTCTACCGCGAGATCATATTTAGACAGTAAAGGAGGCCTTAAGCCGTGAAATCAAGAAAATGGCTCTACACGGTGCTTGCATGTGTCGTCATCGCCGGCATTGCAACGGGCTTTCTGATCGGCGCGAACCGGGGCGCGCCGGCGGTGGACGTTGCTGCTTATGCTGCAGGAGCCTCGGAGCCGGCGCCGGGGAAGGAGCTTACCGTTCTGCCGGACCGGACCGAGGGCGTACCAGGCATGAGCCTGGTCGCAGAGACGGCCGGGCTTGGCCTGTACTACCATCCGGAGACGACCGAAATCGCGATTCGGGACAAACGAAGCGGCCGCATATGGTACAGCAACCCGGCGGACCGGGCGGAGGATCCGATCGCATCGCCGTTCGAGAAGGAGGCTCTGTCCTCGCAGCTGACGGTGACGTTCCGCGATTCGATCGGCACGCTCGAAACGTATCCGAACTACACATGGAGCGTAACGAACGGGAATTTCCAAGCCGAAAGCATTGAGAACGGCATCAGGGTTACATACACTCTGGGCGATGTGTCGCTGGGCATCGATGCCCTGCCGAAATATATTACGCCCGATCGGCTGCAGGAGAAAGTGCTCAGCAAGCTGGATGCCACGTTGGCTAAATACGTGCAGGCCCGCTACTACCCGATGAAGGATAACCCCGCCGTGCTGGAGCGCCTGGACGAACAGATCAAGAAAGAGCTGGTCCTGAAAAAAATGCTGGGGGCGTTCGAGCAGGCCGGATACACCGCAGATGATCTGGCCATCGACAATGCGTCCGGGGGTGGGGAGGCGGCAAGCGCAGATTCAAAGCCGCGGTTCACCATTCCGATCGAATATCGCCTCGACGAGGATTCCCTGATGGTGTCGGTGCCGCTTGGCCAGGTAACCGAAAGCGAGACCTACCGGCTGCGCAGCCTGGAGCTCCTCCGCTATTTCGGGGCGGCTGGTACGAAGGAGCAGGGGTATATGCTCGTTCCGGACGGCAGCGGCAGCCTGATTATGCTGAATAACGGCAAGGTGAAGGAAGAGCAATACGTGCAGCGGATATACGGCACCGATCCGAACCATAACAGCGAAAGCCGGGGACAGGTTGCCGATCCGGCCCGCATGCCCGTATTCGGAATGAAGAGCGGAGACGGCGCATGGCTTGCCATCATTGAGGAAGGGGATGCCGTCGCGAGCGTGTCGGCCGATATCAGCGGCAAGCAGAACTCGTACAATCATGTGTTCAGCAGCTTTGCCGTCCGGGGCGAGGATATGCTGGAGCTGTACACCGGAAGCACGGTTCAGGAAATCCAGCTGCTGAGCGACAAAATGTACGACGGCCATCTCTCCGTCAGGTACAGCTTCTTATCCGGCGGGGATGCGACTTACTCGGGAATGGCTCGCTTATACCAGCAGCGGCTGGTTAAGGAAAACAAACTGACGCCGCTGGCGGAAAGCGATTCGCTTCCGTTCTATCTCGACATGCTCGGCAGCGTGGATAAGCAGCGATCCTTCCTCGGCGTGCCGTATCATGCCGTCGTCTCCATGACGACATTTGACCAGGCAGGGGAAATTGCCGGTAAGCTTATGAAGGATGGGGTATCGAATTTGCGCATGCGCTATCTCGGCTGGTTCGGCAAAGGCGTTCATCATAAGCCGCCGGTCAACGCCAAGACGGACGGGGCCGTCGGCAGCGTCTCGGAGCTGAAGGAGCTGGCGGCGGAGCTGCAGGCCGCAGGCGGCGGATTGTACCCGGATGTTGCGTTCCAGCATGTTTACCGGGACGATGGTTCCTTTACGCCGGCATCGGATGCCGCCAGGTTCGTCACCAGGGAAACGGCGGAGCTGCATCCTTACGACCGCAACATGAACCGGATGGATTCGTATTACGGCACCTACTATCTTATGTCCCCGGCGAAGCTTCCGCATTACGTGAGCCGGTTTGCGGATTCCTACGGCCGTTACGGCATCGCTTCATTATCCTTGCGGGATCTGGGCGATGTTCTGAGCTCCGACTACCGGGTACAGCGGGTCGTATTCCGGGAGACGGCCAAGCTGATCGCCCAAGATCAGCTGGAGCGGCTGCGGGAGGCGAGCCCGGATCTGATGGTATCGGGCGGCAATGCATACAGCTGGCCGTACGCGAAGCATCTGATCGATGTTCCGGCGGCAAGCAGCAAATTTGGCCTTACCGATGCCGAGGTGCCCTTTTACCAGATGGTCATTCACGGCTACATCGATTATGCGGCGGGCGCGTTCAATATCGGCAACGAGCAGAATCCCCGCAAGCAGCTGCTCCAGTCGCTGGAGATGGGCTCGGCTCCTCGCTATCTGTGGTCCTACGAGAAGAGCTCGGAGCTGAAATACACGCGGTTCGACGAGATGTATGCAGCCGATTACCGGGATTGGTACGAGGAGGCCGTTGCCCTGTACAACGAGCTGAACGAGGTGCTCGCTCCGGTCCGAACCGAGCGGATGGTCGAGCACACGCAGCATGCGGATGGCGTGGTCGAAGTGAAGTATGAGAGCGGCATGTCGATTCTGATCAATTATACCGACAAGCCGGCCTCGGTTCGCAGCATTACGGTGGAGCCGCAATCCTATGCAGTAGGTGGTGACCGGGCATGAAATTAAGACTGTCCTTAACGCAAAAAAGATCCATGCTCGGCCTGCTGTTCATTGCACCATGGCTCATCGGCTTTGTCTTTCTGTTCGCCGGGCCGCTGCTTCAGTCCATTCTGTTCAGCTTCAGCAAGCTGGTCATTTCCCCGGGAGGGTATGAGCTGGAGGCTGTCGGCTGGCAGAACTTCAAGGATGCGCTGTTCGTGGACGCTAACTTCAACCGGATTTTGACGGAATCCATTCTGGGGACGGTCGTGGATGTGCCTTTAATCCTGTTCTTCAGCCTGTTCTCCGCAGTCCTGCTCAATCAGAAATTCAGGGGCCGGGCGCTGGCAAGGGCGATCTTCTTCCTGCCGGTCATTCTGGCCTCCGGAGCGATTTCTGCTGCCGAAACATCAGGGCTCATCAACCTGGTCGGAAACGCGTCCGTGGCGGAGGAGCTCGGCACGGCATCCGGACAGTTTAACGTGCTCTCCATGGTGCGGATCTTGACGGAAGCCGGATTCCCGATCACGATCACCGATTACATCGTCGAGGCCGTCATGCGGATCTATGACATCATCAGCAGCTCCGGCGTTCAGATTCTGATCTTTCTGGCGGCGCTGCAGGCCGTGCCGAGCTCGATGTACGAAGTGGCCAAGATCGAAGGCGCAACCGCTTATGAATCATTCTGGAAAATTACGTTCCCGATGGTGAGCCCGCTTATCCTGACCAACATGATCTACACCATCATCGACTCGTTTACGGACAGCACGGTAACCCGAACGATCTATGAGACGGCCTTCAAGACGCAAAATTTCGGACTCAGCGCGGCGATGGCCTGGCTGTACACGATCGTGGTGAGCCTGCTTCTGGTCATCATGGGCATCATCGTGTCCAGAAGAACCTTTTACCAAAACTAAGGCTGTCACATTTACGATCGGAACAAGGAACGGGAGGAAGGGAGGAGCAACGCATGGCAATTATTCGGGATCCGTCGAAAGAATCGGTTCAGGCACGCATGAACCAATCGGTTAAGGCGCGCGTGAACCAATCGGCTCAGGCACGCATGAACCGGATCAGGAACAAGACGCTGCCGATCCTATGGTCGGTATTCCGTTATCTGCTGATCATCGGCATCACCTTTATCATTATTTATCCGATCATCTCCAAATTCTCGGTTGCGTTCAAGGATAAGCAGGACATTTATAATCCGACGATTTACATGATTCCGGTACATTTCACGCTGGATAATTTCAAAATCGTGCTGGACCTGCTTGATTATTGGCCGCTGCTGCTCAATACGATGATCTATGTGTTTATTACGATGCTGCTTACGACAATGTCGACGGCGCTTGCGGGCTATGGATTTGCACGGTTCACCTTTCCGGGGAGCAATCTGTTGTTCGCGCTGGTCGTTCTGACGATCCTGATACCGATGAGCACGCTGATGGTGCCGATGTATTTGCACTTCCGAAGCTTTGACGTGCTCGGGCTGGTCCGGCTGTTCAGCGGCCAGGAAGGAATCAATCTGCTCAACAGCTACTGGCCGTCCATCATTACGTCGGCTACGGCGACCGGGCTGAAAGCCGGGCTGTTCGTATATATTTTCCGCCAGTTCTTCCGCGGCTTGCCGAAGGAGATTGAGGAGGCGGCGCTGATCGACGGAGCGGGCGGGCTCAAGACCTTTTTCGCGATTATGCTGCCGAATGCGATTCCGCCGCTCATTACAGTCACGCTGTTTTCGTTCGTATGGCAGTATAACGACACGTTCTATACCTCGCTCTTCATGAGCGAAGGGGCGCTCATGCCGCTGAAGATCGCCTCGCTGCCCGCTGATGCGAATCAGTTCCTGCCGTCCATCATGGGGCTCGGCTCGTCGGCCAAGGCGGATCCGAACTATGTGGCCTTGGTGGTGGACACCGGCATTTTGCTGGCGATTTTGCCGCTCATCGCCCTGTATCTGTTCGTGCAGCGCCATTTCGTGGAAAGCGTAGAGCGTACGGGGGTTGTAGGCTAGGCGAGGAAAGATGGAGCATATGCCGGTCGTAGGCTAAGCGCGGCAAGATGGAGCGTCCGGAGTAGTAGGCTGCCCATGAAAAGCATGGGGTATGGGCTTTGTGGACTAAGCGTGATGTTGTGCAAAGAGTGGCATGAAATTAAGGGTGTGCGCGGAAAGCGGATAATTGAGGGCCGGTAGCTACTGCCAAGAATTGTCCCATAACGACAGGTCAGGAGAGAAGCCAATGACGAAAGCGAACACTTCCCGGTTCGAGGTTGCGCCCGAGTTGATTAATCCAAGGGCCTCGGAGGGTGCGAAGCGATTGATGCGTTTTTTGTGCAGCATTTACGGAAAGCGGATGCTGACCGGACAGCAGATCGGCGTCGTATCGACGCCTGAATTCGAGATGATTCACAGGGTAACGGGAAAGTATCCCGCGGTTGGCGGCTTCGACTTCATGAATTACTCGCCGTCCAGGGTGGAACGCGGTGCTGAATGCCGCGACACCGATCTTGCAATCGATTGGTGGAACCGCGGCGGGATCGTCACCTTCTGCTGGCATTGGAATGCCCCGAAGGATCTGATTGATCTGCCGCCGGACCGCACATGGGGGAGCGGGTTTTATACGAAAGCCACAACCTTCGACGTTCAGCGGGCGATGTCGGATCAGGACTCGGAGGAATACCGCCTGCTTATCCGCGATATCGATGCAATCTCCGATCAGCTGAAACGGCTGCAGGACGAAGGGGTGCCGGTGCTGTGGAGGCCGCTGCATGAGGCGTCGGGCGGATGGTTCTGGTGGGGAGCGAAAGGGCCGGAGCCCTGCATCGCTTTATGGAAGCTGATGTACGAGCGGATGACCCATGTTCACGGGCTGAACAACCTGATCTGGGTATGGAACGGCCAGCATAAGGACTGGTATCCCGGGGATGCGTACGTCGATATCATCGGCGAAGATATTTATCCGCCCGCTCAGGATTACGGCTCCCAAGCGGAGCGATTCCGCATGGCGGAGTCGTATACAGCTGCGAGGAAGATTATCGCGTTGACCGAGAACGGGGTCGTCCCCGATCCAGACCGGATGCTTGCGGATGACTGCCCTTGGGCATGGAACTGCACCTGGTACGGAAGTTTTGTTTTCACCGGGGAAGGAGACGAGCGTGTCTATTCCGAAGAATATACGGATGCGGAGCAGCTCGTGAAGACCTATGCGCATCCCTTTACGGTTACGCTGGATGAGCTTCCGAATTTGAAGGACTAGGGAAAGATTGGGCGGAGGCGATTTTGGCGCTGCCCATCGAATGCTAAAAAAGGATTTTGAATCTATGTGTGTTATGGTGCAGCAATGTCTTTTCGGAGTGGAGAAAACGATGCTGGATCGAAGCCATGCCGCATGCTAAACGATGAGTTCCATACAAAATATAAAAATAGGGCAAGGTGACTACCATGAATAAAAACATTCTGACATTAACGAAGTGGAATTTTAAGGCTAGCGACGAGACGGAGTGGCTTCCAGCCCAAGTGCCGGGCTGCGTTCAC
Source organism: Paenibacillus sp. FSL M8-0142 (assembly GCF_038597315.1). NCBI lineage: Bacteria > Bacillati > Bacillota > Bacilli > Caryophanales > Paenibacillaceae > Paenibacillus > Paenibacillus sp. FSL M8-0142. Next base: position 5,265,802 of record NZ_CP152008.1, on the reverse strand, counting down.
ACAGATCTGCTGAGAAACGGCAAGATCCCGGATCCGTTCTACGGAACGAATGAGCATGATCTGCAGTGGATTGACAAGAAGGATTGGGAGTACGAAACGGTGGTTGAAATCGATCCGCAGCTACAGTCTCAAGCCAAGGTTGAGCTGGTATTCGAGGGCTTGGATACATATGCGGATGTGTACTTCAACGGGGTGAAGGTGCTGGAAGCGGATAATATGTTCCGCTCATGGCGCGTCGACGTAAAATCACTCGTCAAGGCGGACGGCAACGCCATCCGCATCCGGTTCCGCTCGCCGATCCAGGAGGATTTGCCGAAGCTGGAGAAGCTGGGATACCCGCTGCCGGCGAGCAATGATCAGTCCGAGCTTGGGGGACTGGGCGACCGGAAGGTCAGCATCTTTGCGCGGAAGGCGCCGTACCATTACGGCTGGGATTGGGGTCCGCGGTTCGTCACGAGCGGAATCTGGCGGGAGGCCCGCATCGAAGCCTGGTCGGAGGTGCGTCTGGATGATGTGTTCATCCGCCAGGATGAAATTACGGCCGTATCGGCACAATTGACGGCTGTGGCATCCATTGAGGCCGAGCAGGCGTGGCAGGGCAAGCTGCGCGTGTCGGCAGCCGGACAGGTATGGGAGAAGGAGGTCCAATTGGCGGAGGGCAGCAACACCGTCGAGCTGGAATTGGCCATTGCCGAGCCAAAGCTGTGGTGGTGCCGGGGATTGGGCGAAGCGCATCTGTATGATTTTCAAGTGGAGCTCGTCCGGGATCAGCACACTGCAGCGTCGTACCGGGTGAGAACCGGACTGCGCAGCGTCCGGCTCGTACGGGACAAGGACGAGAGAGGCACATCGTTCTATATTGAGCTGAACGGCACGCCGGTTTTCGCCAAGGGTGCAAACCATATCCCGAACGACAGCTTCATTACGGAAGTGACCGCTGAGCGTTATCGTCACGAGATTGCGTCCGCTGCGGAGTCCAATATGAATATGCTGCGCATTTGGGGCGGGGGCATTTATGAAGAAAAGGTATTCTATGACCTGTGCGATGAGTACGGCTTGATGGTATGGCAGGATTTCATGTTTGCTTGCAGCATGTATCCCGGGGATGAGGCGTTTTTGGAAAACGTACGGCTGGAAGCGGAGGAGAATATCGTCCGGCTGCGGAATCATCCGAGCATCGTGCTCTGGTGCGGCAATAATGAGATTGACTCTGCTTGGGCCCACTATGACGAGAACGCTGGATGGGGATGGAAGAAGGATTATACGCATGAGCAGCGCGAGCGGATTTGGGCCGACTATGAGGCCATTTTCCACCGGATTTTGCCGGAAGCGGTCGCAAGCTATGCGCCCGGCGCGGAATATTGGCCGTCATCGCCACTCGTATCGCTGAGCGGTGACAAGGATCAGCATGCCAATCCATCCACCACAAGCGGTGACATTCACTACTGGGGCGTTTGGCATAACACTGAACCGTTCGATAATTACAACGTGTATGTAGGACGCTTTATGAGCGAGTACGGCTTCCAGTCGTTCCCGGAGCCGAAGACGGTCCGCACTTATGCGGAGGAAGGCGACATGGAGCTGGAATCGAAGGTCATGCTGGCGCACCAGAAGAATGGGGCGGGCAACAGGCTCATCAAGAGCTACATGGAGCAGTATTATCATGAGCCGAAGGATTTTGAAGCATTCCTGCATATGAGCCAGATTCAACAGGGCGAAGCAATGAAAATGGCAATCGAGGCCCATCGCCGCAACAAACCGTACTGCATGGGTACCCTGTATTGGCAGATGAACGACTGCTGGCCGGTCGCTTCCTGGGCAGGCATGGACTACCTCGGAAGATGGAAGGCGCTGCAGTACGTGGCTAAGCGCAGCTTCCGGGACGTCAGCCTGTCGGTTGATTCCAGGGAACAGGAGGTCCGCGTTCATCTCGTCTCCGACGTGAACGAACCGGTTCGCGGAACGCTGCGCGTCCAGCTGTTCGATTTTGACGGTAAGGAGCTGTACGCTTCCGAACATCCGGTCGATGCGGAGGCGCAGGCATCCTTTGTGGCGTTCCGGGCGGCAGAAGACGGGCTTCTGCAAGGCCATGACCCGTCCCGGGTAGTGCTGCTGGCGCAGCTGCTTCAGGAGGATGACGTGCTCGACAGCAAAACCCATTACTTCGTGAACGACAAGGCGCTCCGCCTTCAACGCCCGAACATTCGCGTAAGCGAGGTTGATGGCAGCGGGGGTACCGCGTTCGTGCTGGAGAGTGACGTGCTGGCCCGTCATGTGTGGCTGTCCCAGGAGGAGGAAGGCTTCTACAGCGACAACTTCTTCGACCTGATTCCGGGCATTCCGGTGACGGTATCCTTTAACCGCAGAAATGCTGCCGGCGAAACGCCGTTCGTCACGGGCCGCCCGGGGCAGGTCGAGGTCCGATCAATGGCGGACTGCATCGATCCGGCGGCGGTCGTGTCGGTATAGTCAGCTACCTTCTTACCGCTACCAGAATTAAATTCATTCGCACGGATTATACGGATGATTCATTAGCAGCCTCGTTCGTAGTGCATATTAGTTGACAGCGATCAACAGTTAGGGTGAGGGATAACCGCTTCTCCAGCCATATAGGCGAGAGGAGCGGTTTTGTTTTTATACAGAACTTCTTTTGGTAATTACCGTGACGGAGAGATTGGTGGGTGTAAGTTTATTTATTGAATTTCTGAGTGAGCTCTGCTTCAGTCAGGTTCACTTCCTGAAAATCCGCTTTGATAGTATCGTCATTGGTAATTGCGACAACCCTATTGTTTTTCAATTGAAAAATATATGGTTCAATCATACCGTAATAACTTGAAGGACCTGACGGTGAAGGAGCTAATGCAAAGATATACTCACCATTCTTTGTTAAAGTAGCCTGTAAGGGAGTGGATTCTCCTTTGTAGTTTCCTCCAGGAACAGCGACATGAATTTTGCTATTCGGTGTGACATCCCCCTTTAAAACTTTGGTTACCTCAACAGCATAATCCGTTCCTGGAACACTGACGTTCTGGTCTTCTTTCGTCGGATCGACCGAATCCCGTCTAAGGTTTCGGGTTGTTCCCTTATCATCGATAATCTTCCCAATAACTACAACCGGGGAGGTTTCAATTGCTAGATCGATGTTATTTGCCGTGGCTCTTCTTACTTCTCCATTCGACGATCCGCTAACCTGTGCATAAACAAAGTAAACCAGAGTAGCAGCTACAAAAGCCGCCAAAATCGTTAGAGCGTAACTCTTTATTCTATTAACCAATTATATTCCCTCCCTTCCATTGATTAAGGATACATGGCATTAGCACCGTTAATGTCATCTTGTAGTGGTTTAGTATCGGTATAAAGTCCTGTTGCCCACATCACTGTTGGGGAAACCGTAGAGTGCCCTAGACCGATAAAGTGTCCGATTTCATGCAGTGCGGTATTAATCTGCAAATTCGTTTTGTTTAGCGGTCCGGAGTAATTATAGAACCACAAGTTGTTTAGACCTGCATCGCCGCTGCTAGCTTCTGAGGTAAAAGGTTTACAGTATAGATGGGCTCTACCCATATTCGATCCTTCTTCGTTATATATGCCGAAAATATTTGCAGTAAGTAAAGAATAATCATGTGACAGACCAACTTTGGTTGGTGTATCATTCCACCCAACGACAGCAGTGGCAAAAATGTTTCTGTAATCACTTGGCGTGTCCCCGATAAATTTATATTTAATGCTTCCGGGAGAACTCCATTTGCCGCACATGTTGTCTTTGTTGTTGTAAGCAAAAGCATAAGAACCTAACGTAAAAGATAGAACGATTAGGAAAACTAAGGCGTGCATTACTTTTGATTTAGTATTCACCGGATTTCCTCCCATCTGTTTAATTTTTGCGGATTCTAGGGCTGATGCTTTTGTTATCCTCCTTTCTTAACCCAGCGTATCACTGAAGAATCCGCTTAATGAAAACAGCAGAACCAAATGTTTCTGGGTTATGCTATTTCCCCGTGCAATATAAAACGCTTTCTTTGGAAAAAGGATACGGTAATATTTCTCTAAAAAATGGGAAAAAACCAATGGACCTGAGCCAGGAGATGCTCATAGAAGCATTGGGATCAGGTAAATGCATGTGATCTGAACATCAAAATGACAAAGACCCCGAAAAGGGGTCTTTGTCTTAGAGCTCGAATATGATATATGACTGTCCAACTTCTAAAACAAAAAAAGGAGATGGCGTTCATATGAATAAATTCATGATGAAGCTTGCGGAGTGGATAAGTAATCCTAAACATGGGTTCACCGCTGCTTATGAAGGGGAACATTTCGTTTTTGGAGCGCGCCGCCCTGGATTTCCTTTTGCTCGTGTTTCCTCCGTGCTATTGCAAAGGTGGATTGCATTTATGCGGACACAAGGCATAATACGCGTCATTTGTTTATTACCCCCACGTCAATTAGCCGCTTATGAGGATCTGCTTCGAAGTTACCACCAGGAGTTTGGTAAAGATAACGTGCTTTGGGTTCCCGTTGAAGATTTCCAGCTGGTAGAAGAGGACCAACTTATTTATCGTATTTTACCATTTTTGGCGGAGTCAGAGCAGCTGCAACTGAAAACGGTCGTTCACTGCTCAGGTGGAGTAGGCCGGACAGGTCATGTTCTTGCTGCCTGGCTCGTAAGCTGTCGAGGAATGTCCAATGAGGAGGCGATTACGGCAGTAAAAAGACAAGGCAGAAATGCACGTGAATCAAGAGACAAAAGATTGGATGAGCTGCTTGATCGATGCAGGGATTCCTTTTCTTAACGAGGGTAAACGAAACTAAAAAACATCACCATACAATCGTTGAAAAGATGTAAGGCGACAACCATACATTTATTGAGGGGAAAGGATGATTGTATTCCTCAAAAATAATTGTTAATATAAGAACATAATGATGAGAGGACTGATGGATGGACAATGGTTAACTAATCTATATTTTTATTTGAGTTGAATAACTTCCAAATACAAAATATAGGGTTAGTCTATCCATTTCTATAAATCAGTGTACATGTCATGAATTTAATGGCAAACTACAAACTTATTTATGAAAATTAACGGCTAATCCTTCCATATCCATTTGGGAGGATTTTTTATTCTCTCATAGGGTAAGCTGTGATGTTTTAAAATCTAAATATAAAGGGGAGAGAGAAATGAGTAGTTCAGACACGATCGTTACGCATGTAATACTCCGTATAAGTCGTTAATATCCATCAAACTTATGCGGAGTATGAAAATAGATGGATTTACCGACTTTGTATACAGAAAGAAGTGCGATATACAAAGGAGGAATTTTTCATGTCAATGATAAAAGTTCAAGACTTAACGTTTTCTTATCCAGGCAGCTTTGACCATATTTTCGAAGGGGTAAACTTTCAAATCGATACCAATTGGAAGCTTGGCTTTATTGGAAGAAATGGGCGGGGCAAAACAACGTTCTTTCAGCTGTTATTAGGGAAGTATGAGTATAGCGGGAACATCCTTTCTTCGGTCGAATTTAATTATTTTCCTTATCCCGTTTCGGATCCTAACAAGTTAACTTATGAAGTTCTTGAAGAAATTTGTCCCCAAGCAGAGGATTGGGAGTTTCTTCGTGAAATATCCTATCTGAAAGTGGATGCCGAGGTCATGTACCGACCGTTCAAAACCTTATCCAATGGAGAACAAACCAAGGTATTGCTGGCGGGACTATTTTTGAATGAAGGCCAATTTTTATTGATTGATGAGCCAACGAATCATTTAGACACCGATGGACGAAAGGTTGTCTCTGATTATTTAAGGAAGAAAAAAGGGTTTATTCTAATCTCGCACGATCGAAGCTTCTTAGACGGATGCGTTGACCACATCTTGTCGATCAATCGAGCGAATATCGAGGTTCAAAGCGGCAACTATTCTTCATGGAAGTTAAATTTTGATAGGCAGCAGGAACACGAAGAGGTAATCAATCAGCGTCTGCAAAAGGACATCGGGCGGTTAAAGGAGTCTTCGAAGCGTTCAGCAAATTGGTCTAACCAAGTGGAAGCCTCCAAAAACGGGACAACGAATTCGGGTTCTAAACTCGACAAGGGTTTTGTAGGCCATAAAGCGGCGAAGATGATGAAGAGGGCAAAGAGCATTGAGTCAAGGCAGCAAAAGGCGATTGAGGAAAAGTCCAAGCTGCTAAAAAATGTGGAGAAAACCGAGCCGTTAAAATTAGAACCATTGGAATTTCAGTCAAAAGAATTGATCGTTTTGGCTGACTTGTCAGTGATGTACGATGATCAAATCGTCAATAAACCCGTTAGCTTCACGGTTGAACAAGGTGATCGCATCATACTTGATGGAAAGAATGGAAGCGGCAAAAGCAGTATCCTCAAACTAATATTGGGGAATGAGATACAGCATACAGGCTCAATCAAACGGGGGTCTGGACTTATCATTTCCTATGTCGAACAGGATACTTCTCATCTAAAGGGGCAGTTATCGGACTTTATAGAAGAACATGAGATTGATGAATCCTTGTTTAAATCCATCTTGCGCAAGATGGACTTTGACCGAATCCAATTTGAGAAGGATATCTCCCATTATTCCGGCGGGCAGAAGAAAAAGCTTCTTATAGCCAAAAGTTTGTGTGAACGGGCTCATGTCTACATTTGGGATGAACCGTTAAATTTTATTGATCTGTATTCGCGCATGCAGCTTGAAGAACTAATTCAACAATTTAATCCCACCATGATTATGGTGGAGCATGATCAGGCATTTCAACAATCAGTTGCAACCAAAATGATATCTGTGTAGTTGAATACGAAGAATGGAAGGACATTACATGTTTAGCGACAACTATGTAATGTCCTTTTTCGTTTTTCAATGTTCCAGGCGGGGGAATCATTCCACCCACAACTTTTTCCATCGGCCCCCTAAACAGTATCACTTTTTGACATGATTAAAAGTTATTATAAAGTCAACAAAAGCGATAAGACAATTCAAGCGAAGCTAAAGAAAAGGAAGGGATTAAAAATGGCAAACTACAGTATTGCGGAAAAGGACAGCTTTATCGTAGTAGGGATCGGAACCGAGCTTCAAAGCGATTATACGGATTATGCCGGTATCAACAAGGAAAAGGCAGATTTCTGGGAGGAAGTACAGCAGGACGGAAGGCTGGATGCATTAAAGGCGGCAGCCGCGAATGAATACTTGTTTGCCGTGAACGAAGCGGTGAATAACAAGATGATGTATTATGCTGGCGTCATGACCGATGAAGCTCTACCCGAAGCAACCCGGGTCATTCAATTTCCTAAAGGGGAATATCTCGTTGTAAAAGGGGAAGGGAAGACGGCAGATGAGTTGAATCATATGCTAACTGGCATTGCTTTCGGGCAAGTCTTGCCGGAGGCAAAGGATATCGCCTATGTTGGCGGACCGAACGCCACGGTTGAGATGGGGGAGCGAAACGGATTGGTATTTGGTGAAATGTGGATTCCTGTTGTTAGGAAGTAATGCTTTCGATGCGAGTTTTGCTCGAAGTCGGTTCAAAGAAGTGCCTCACACAAAACTAAGTCTACGCTTTCGATGCGAGTTTTGCTCGAAGTAGTTCGAAGTAGTAACGCTCACAAAACTAAGTTTACGCTTTCGATGCGAGTTTTGCTCGAAGTCGATTCAAGAAGTACCTCACACAAAACTAAGTCTACGCTTTCGATGCGAGTTTTGCTCGAAGTAGTTCGAAGTAGTAACACTCACAAAACTTTGAGGAGAGATGAACATGTCCCATATCGTTGATTTCAAAAATGTATCCACCGCCGGTTTAGAATCTTCACCCGTAGCCGAAGCACTCGCTGGTTTACGAGCCAATGAAGCCCGTTATTTTATGAACAAATATAAGCATGAATTTACGGTTGTACCCGCCAGCGAGAGCCAAGAGGCCCTGGATTACGTGAACCGCATTTTGAAAAAGGAACGTGATATAGAGATTGCGGCCAAACCATTGGAAACATCGCGGTTCCAAGTGGAAAATATCCAATTTACCTATGTTTTTTATGAGGATGGGCTTGCGCTCAATGTCATGTATACGGTTGATGATCCTAAGAAGCGTGCCGTTGGTTTTAAGCTTTCTGAGGGGATGGAGGTACCCGAGGAGCTGGAAGGGAAGTTTAAATTTGCAAGGCAAAAATCAAAATTAGCTGGTACGATTCGTGGCTCGTTTTTTGTAATCAAGAGAGAATATAGCTATGAGGAGGAATCGAAATGAGTAAGCTGATCAGTGCGGAAACAACAATGAAAGGTAATACCCAACCCCGTGGAAGGAAGGTTGCTTATTGGTCGGTCACCATCCTACTCGCAGCAGCTATTACGTTAAGTGGTATCGGCCAGCTGATGCAATTAGGAGGAAATGTCGAATTAGTGACGAAGCTGGGGTACCCATTATACGTAATGACCATTCTCGGGATTTGGAAAGTGCTTGGAGCGATTGCGCTCGTCGTGCCAGGTTTACCGCGACTTAAAGAATGGGCTCATGCCGGTATCTTCTTTTTAATGACGGGTGCGGCATTATCGCATGCATTTGCCAACGACTATGGGGATTACGGGTTTAATTTTATCCTCCCCCTTGCCTATGCTGCATTAAATATCTGCTCGTGGGCGCTGCAGCCATCGAAGAGCCGCTTATCTTAAAGGATGGTAAATATCACGGACGGCTACCCCTTCGTATCACCAATAGATTTTCAAATCCAAGAAAATCTATTGGTGAAGGGGGGGATATCAGAACAAAACTACGACAATAAGATATGACAGCAGAGCCGCATAACTGCGGCTTTTATGGGTTTAAGCAGCCAAGTTTTTGATCGAACTCATTAGCCAGCGGGTAGGTATATTCATTTAATCCGGTAACGGACATCTCCTAGTCGGAGACTAACTTTCCGTCATGGGTCTTGGACCTGTTCGCTAAGGACGTCAAAGGTTAGGCCATCAATGTTCGAGTGGCCACTTTCAAGTTGTCTTCAGTAATAGCCTAAGTGCTAATGGATTGGAGTAGTCTTTTAAGAAGGTATAAACGTTTTGCTTTCCTGTGCAAAAACAGAGCGATATCAAATTTGAATCGGTCTGTTTTTATACCATTACCCGGGAAATTGAGGAAGAAGATCACAATCTTCGAGTCGGACTGCCGGTTCATGTCGAAAAAGTGATGGGTTAGGGGAAGGGCAAAAGACTTCTAGTGCTGCATTTTTGTCTGCAACCAACGTTTGTGAAGCTCCATGCTTCAGGGTCAATATGATTCTACGAAGAAGTAACTGATTATACTCAGCAGGTACAATGCAATAATGATGCAGATAACGATCAGGGTTGATTTTTTCATAGGGGATTCTCCTTGGCAGGTATTAATAAAAAGAGACTGGCCGAGCTGATGCCTCCACAATATTGCCTACTCTCGCACTTTTATCGAGAGCTAGGGAAGGAATCAGTGCAGTATTTACAGAGCATTTCAGCAAACTCCAATGGAACAGCCCTCATGGAAATGAGCTACCATGGAGCCGGCTATCTTCTGACAGAGTCGTCTCGCTATATGCGAGGCTAACCTGTATTTACACATGGAGAAGGTCCCACAAACATCCTTGATGAAAAAAAGTGCTTACTGATATTGAGATGACTAAGCTCTCAACGATTTATTATTCCATTCCTCCTCCTGTAGGAAGGGAGAGACTAGCCTTTGCGTCCCTTCGTGCAAGCTGGGATAGGCAGCGGTGATCCGCGCACTGCACTTCTTACATACAAGCAGAATAAATCAGCGAGGCTCCCAGCTTTCTTGAGTTAGCTTCAGCGGAGCAGGCGGAATGATCCATTAGAAGCCTCAGCCCAGCAGGCGGAATGTTCCAGAAGAAGCGCCAGCGTTCCCCTCAAAGCTTTCTGGAAGAAAGCTACTTCGGAAGCATCGGCTTCTCCGGATTTCTACAATAGCTACTACAAGTTCAAGGAAAACCCGAGACAAGAGGGACCGGAGGGAACATCCGCATGCGGAGCGATGCAGTACTGGGAGCAACATCCGCATACGCAGCGATGCAATACTTGGAGAAACATCCGCAGGCGGAGTCAAGCTGGTTTTATTATTGAGACAACTAACTTCTCAACGATTTTATTCCTCTCCCCCTATGGGAAGGACGAGACTAGCCTTTGCGTTCTCACGATCCATTGCTGGAAGTGGGGAAAGGGATTAGCACCTTCTGCGGGCAGAGCAACGCAGCAGTGCTCTCTCGGGATCCCTGAATAGCCTCGGCGCAGCAGGCGGAAAGTTGCAGGAGAAGCTTCAGCGGAGCAGGCGGAATGTTCCAGGAGAAGCGCAGCGTGCCCCTTTGTCTCCGGATTTCTACGATGGCTATAACTAGTTCAAGGAAATCTGGGGACAAGAGGGATCGGAGGGAACATCCGCATGCGGAGCGATGCAATACTTTGAGAAACATCCGCATTAGTAACGGTGCAGTCGTGCAGAGCGATGCCTGCAAGGTAAAAGCATGCGAAGCAATGCTAACAACAATCCCCCTCCTAACCCCCAGCACAAAAAAGACGACACCAGCAACAGCTAGTGTCGTCCTTCCCACTTTAAAATTACTTGCTCGCCTTATAAGCAGCCAAGTATTCCTTCACCTTCGCCGGATCCGCTACGAGCTCGTTGCCGGTTTTGACGATCGGGCTCACGGTGGAGTAGGCTTTGATTTTGTTATTGTTGTAGTAAGCAAGGATTTCATCCTGGTTGATCGAGTAGAGCACCGCTCTTCTCAGATCTTCGCTGCTTGCCACATCGCGATTCTTCGTATTGAAGAGCAGGTAAGATACCGCGTTGCTCTCAATGGTTTGCAGCTTCAGCTTGCTGTCGCCCTTCACAACGTCGTACTTCGTTTCAGGCACGCCGTAGTAGAGGTGAATCTCGCCGCTGCGCAGCGCGGAGAGCGTGCTGTCGGCGTCCTTGATGAAGCGGACTTTCACTTGCTCGATTTTCGGCTCATGCTCCGTACCCTTCATGTAACCAGGGTTTTTGTAGAAGATGGCCTCGTAATCGTTCTTGTAGGACAAGATGTAAGGACCGCTTGCAAACAGCGTATTGTTGTATTTGTCGCCTTCCGTTACCGTGTTTTGGTCACCGTAAGGAATGTCTTTGTTCACATCGAATTTCTCGACATCATAGGTGTTGATGGATTCAACTTGTTTCTTTGACACGATCCCTGCGGATTGGTGAGCCAGGTAGTTCAGAACTTGCGGGAACGGCTCAGTGGTCGTCAATTTGATGACCTGGTATTTACCGTCCTTGGTGCTGGCCTGGTTTTTGTCGCTGACCAGGGAAGTGATTTTGGTGTCGAGGCCTTTCTCCAGCGCTTCTTTCACGCTTTCGCCGCCACCGGACACCTTCGTGTTCTCCAGTACGCTCAGATCCGTGACCGCTTCAACGGTATTGATGTGCTCGTGAAGGGTGTAGGTACGGTGATCCGGCACGGAGTTTTTGTCCTTCGCACGATTCATCGAGAAGATGACATCGTCTGCACCAACGCGCTCGCCGGAGTCAACGGCTTTTTTATCCGTGATTTTGGCGAAGTTGATATCGTCGCGAAGAATGAAATAGTACTCCGAGTTGCCTTCCGCAATGGCATGATTATAAGACAGAGAGCCTTCGGACGTGATTTTGTCGTCATCGGTCAGGTTGATCAGACGGACGTTCATGTTGGTGTTGATGATGTTGATGGAACCGTCGTTTCCTTTGATCGGGTCAAGGGAAGTCAATTCGGAAATCGATTGGGACAAAATAAGCGGCTGCGTTGCGCGCTTCGACTGGTCTTTGAAATCAACGGCTTCCCATGGCAGGGAGCGGGATTTCGACAGACGGACGGAGTTCTCGTCAAGAACGTCCTTGTTGAACGCCTGGCTCTTCAGAGAGATGTAAAGCGGCGCAATGTAGGCTTTTTCCGTCACGAGGCGATCCTCGAGCTTTTTATAAGTGGCAACAGCCTCTTCCGGCGTTTGGGTAGCGGCTTCGTCAATCAGCTTGTCCACTTCTTCATCGGACATAATGCTGTAGTCGCCGCCGGTTTTGAACAAGGAACGAACGGCATAGTCCGGGTTACCGGTAACCGTCGTCCAGCTGGACAGCGCGACATCGTAGTTGCCGGCATCCTGCTGGGCTTTGAAGCTGCCGTAATCAGGCTGAAGATTCAGCTTCACGTTGAAGCCGTTTTTGGTCAGCTGGTCACGGATGATATTGACATCGGATTCGTTAGAGCTCATACCGAGCAGCTCAATCGTCACCGCCGAAGCGTCCGTGGACGAATCCGTTGGTTCTTGTTGGTTTTGCTGCTGTGCGTCCTCTTTGGTTTTTACGTTGCATCCTGCCAGTACGATGACGAGCGAGAGGAACAGCAACAGCAAGGAACTCTTTTTCATGGTGATTCCCTCCTGAGTGATGTATATATAAATTTGTTTGAAACCGTTAATTGGGTACTGCTAAGGCCGTCAGGCTAGTCCAGCTTCGGATCGAGCGCATCCCGCAGTCCGTCCCCCAAAAAGTTGAAGGACAGCACGAGGGCAATGATGGCAAGACCCGGATAAATCGCCAGGTAGGAGTTGGTCTCCAGATACGTGCTTCCGATTTTGAGGATATTTCCCCATTCCGGAATATGAGGCTCTACCCCAAGGCCCAGGTAACTCAAACTGCTTGTCGAGATGACCGCCGCACCGATGGTCAACGTCGATTTGACGATCATAGGCGCAAGGGAATTCGGAACGATATGCTTGAAAATAATCGAAAAATTGCTGGAGCCGAAGGCTCTGGCCGCATCCACGTATTCGTATGTGGAAACAAGCATGACATTCGCCCGCATCGTTCGGGCATACGTCGGGATGGCCCCTACGCTAAGCGCAAGAATAAGGTTGACCGTATTCGCGCCGAATGCCGCGATGATCGCGATGGCGAGCAGGATGCCCGGTATCGCATACAGCACGTCAAGCAGCCGCATGATGATGTTGTCCGTCTGACGGCCGTAATAGCCGGATATGGCTCCAAGGATCCCGCCGATAATCACCGGGATGAGGGTGGATGCGAATCCGACGATCAGCGAGATTCGTGCGCCGAACACGATCCGGGAGAATAAGTCCCGCCCGAAATTGTCGGTGCCGAACGGATACTCCAGACTGGGCGGCAGCAGGATCGCGCTGTAATTGTTGTCGATCGCGACGCTGTAATCAAAGGTGAATACGCTGCATACCGACAGGCAGAACAGAAAGATGACAAAGAACAAACCGGCCATCGCCGTCGAGTTGGCAGTCAGCTTGATCCATACGTCGCTCCAGCGCGTCATCGCCGGATTGCCATTCTTGCGGATTTTTGCCAGCAGGTTAATCCCGAGCACCAGTGCAAAAATGTTGCCGGTTGCCGCTGTAACAATAATCGGCAGCGCGAGCCACACAAGCTTCGGATGCGCATAGTGGCTCGTAACGAACTTAGCAACCAAAAGCAGTGCGATCAGTTGAAGGATTGCAACCACGACGAGGATGAACATCGCCGGTAGAAAAGTGTTCGATACATAAGGCTTGAACAAATTGAGCGCCGAGATAGCGATGACATAGAGCTGGGTTAGCAGCATGTACACCGCAATGGTGTACTCGGGAGGCTTCTGCTGTTTGACGAGGTTAAAACCGAACGTAACGGTAAACAGATTCCCGGTTATGATGCTTAGCAGCTGGATGTATCCGAGCAATCGGGTTGATCGCCTGATGTCCCCGGTCCGAAGAAGGTCCCGCCGGATCAGGAGCGTAATAATCATCTGAACGATCGTAAATAGGGCATACGCAGCAAAGGCGGTAAATACCCAAGGCTTCAAGGCGCCTCCAGCGAAATCAAAGCTGTTCAGCAGCAGGATCACGGACAGAGTCAATGATATAACCCATGTGAAGCTGGCTTGACGGTACTCCGGTGATGATTTCAGCTGGTGTGCAGTGCCTTGCTTAGATTGTAGCTTCTTGATCATGAGTACACCTGCTTTAGTATTGTTTCATCTTGGATCGGATCCGTGGATCGAAGAACGCGTACAAGATATCGATAATGACGTTCACCAGCGATATGGTGATGGCGGTATAAACGACGCCGCCCATGATGGCCGGTATATCAGGGATGAATTGCTTGTCCACGATGTAGCTCCCGATACCGCTAATGTTGAACACTTTTTCCGTAACGGCCGAGCCGCCCATCATACCCCCGAATTGAAGACCAATGACGGTGATGATCGGAATAATGGCATTGCGGACCGCATGCTTCATGAGAATCGTCTGTTTTCCGAGTCCCTTCGCTCTGGCCGTGATCATATAATCTTCATGGATGACCTCAAGCGTCGAGGAGCGCGTCATTCTGGCAACGGAAGCGGTAAGTCCCGTACCGAGCACAATAACCGGCATCACGATGGACAGCCAATTCTCCGGATTGAAGGTTGCCGGCAGCCACTGCAGCTTAATCGAGAAATTCAGGATAAGGATTAATCCTTGCCAAAAGTTCGGGATAGACAATCCGATCAGCGCAACGAACATGAACGTATAATCGAAGAACGAGTTCGGTCTGGTTGCCGAAATAATGCCGATCGGCAGCGCGATCGCAATCGCAATAATGAGCGAGATGACGGTCAGCGTCAGCGTGATCGGGAATTTTCGGGCGATGCTGTTCGTAATATCCTCGTTGCCCGAGAACGATTTGCCAAGATCGAAGTAGGCAATGCCCTTGATGTTGTTCCACAGCTGCGTCAGATAGCCTTGATCGAGACCGTGCATTTTATTGAAGGCCGCGATCTGCTCCGGCGTTGCCGTCTCTCCTAAAATATTGGCTGCAGGATTGAACGGCGACAAGTACAGGATGGTAAATACGAGAACCGCTACCCCGAAGATGACGAGAATCGTCATCGCAAGCCGTTCCACAATATATTTCAGATAGGGACTGCGATATAAAAATATAAGAATATACATCAGCAGACCCGGGATCAGTGATATAATGAAGAATAACGGATTGGCGATCAGTCGGTCGAACGTATCGGCCATGGTCAAACGCTTCTTATTATTTAATAGAAGCTCCTTGGTCGTCCGGTCACGTAGCTCCTCCTTAAACCGGGCCTGTGCGATTCGTTCAACTTCCTGCTGGAGCTGCTGCTCGCTGATCTTCTGCTTGAAGAACTCGTGCTTGCGCTTCTGCTGCTGGGCAATCTCGGCCTGGAGGGCTTCCAAATACCCGGATGCAAGCATCGCGCTGCGAATGCGGTTCTCGGCGGCTGTATAGTCGTCCTTCCTTCGCTGGACCAAATAAAAGAGGAAGACCACGAGATTAACGGGTGCTCCCAATAATAATAGTAAGTATTTATAAGAAGGATTCAGAAGGATCTTATGATAAGTGGTGCTTATCGAACCTATGAGTCCGCCTCTTCTAGCTGCTTCCGTCCCCCCCATAAGGTGTCTTTCCTCCTTGTTTCTAAATTGCATTATTCCGAGCGATATAGTATATTTTATTTTGAGATATATTAAAAGTCAATAGATTATTAGCGTCTTACGCGATGACATAATGCATATGGCAGGTGAGGAAGTTGGAACCGATCTTACAGGTTAAAAATTTGAGCGTCGCCTTTCAATCCCGGGATACCGAATTCCATGCGGTGCGCGGCGTCAGCTTCGAGGTGCGTAAAGGAGAGACGCTCGGCATCGTTGGGGAGTCCGGAAGCGGCAAAAGCGTGACCGCTCGCTCGATCATGCGTCTTCTGCCATCCCCGCCTTCTTATATGAAGGATGGGGAAATCCTGTTTCTCGGCCAAAACCTGGCAGAGAAGACGGAGAAGGAAATGGAGAGTATCCGCGGGCGCGATATCGGCATGATTTTTCAGGATCCGATGACCTCGCTCAATCCGACCATTCGAATCGGCGAGCAAATCTCCGAAGGCTTGGTGAAGCATCTGAAGCTGTCCAAGCAGGAAGCGAAGCAGCAAGCGCTGGAGATGCTGAAGCTCGTCGGCATCCCGAACAGCGAAGCCCGGTATAATCAGTACCCGCACGAATTTTCCGGCGGCATGCGCCAGCGGGTCATGATCGCCATCGCCCTGGCGTGCCATCCGGCGCTGCTGATCGCCGATGAGCCGACAACGGCGCTCGATGTAACCATTCAGGCGCAGATCCTGAATTTGATGAAAAATATGCAGGAGCGTTTCGGCTCCTCGATTATTTTAATTACACATGATCTCGGCGTCGTTGCCGGGATGTGCGACCGCGTGGTTGTCATGAAGGACGGCGTTATTGTCGAGACGGGAACGACGGAGGAGATTTTCGAGAATCCTCAGCATCCCTACACCCTGAAGCTGCTCAACGCGCTGCCTCGACTGGACGAGAAGAAGAAGCCGAAACCGGCCCCTCTGATCGTTCCCGGCACGGATTACAAGGGACCGCTGCTTGAGGTGAAGTCGCTGAAGCAGTATTTTGACATGGGAAAAGGCAAGGTTTTAAAGGCCGTGAACGATATCAGCTTCCATATCCAGGCGGGTGAAACGCTCGGCGTTGTCGGGGAGTCCGGCAGCGGCAAATCGACGACGGGACGAGCCATCCTGCGTCTTCATCAGCCGACGGGGGGCGAAGTGCTGTATCAGGGCATGTCGGTGAACCGGCTGTCGGCTTCGGAGATGAAGGCGATGCGGCGCCATATGCAGATGATCTTCCAGGATCCGTATGCGTCGCTGAACCCACGGCTTAAGGTTCTCGATATTATCGGCGAAGCGCTGGATGTCCACAAGCTGAGCGGCAGCAAGCAGGAACGCAAGAAGCGGGTCGAGGAGCTGCTCGATATGGTTGGTCTGGATCCTGCGTTCGCGACGCGGTATCCGCATGAGTTTTCCGGCGGGCAGCGTCAGCGGATCGGCATTGCCCGGGCGCTGGCGGTAGAGCCGAAATTCATCGTCTGCGACGAGCCCTTGTCGGCGCTGGATGTGTCGATTCAATCCCAGATCGTAAAGCTGCTGGAGGAGCTGCAGCATCGATTGGGCCTGACCTATCTGTTCATTGCCCATGACCTGTCCATGGTGAAGCATATTAGCGACCGCGTCGCGGTGATGTATATGGGGAAAATCGTGGAGCTTGCGGAGAGCGAGGAGCTGTACTCCAACCCGCAGCATGAATATACGAAGTCGCTGCTGGCTGCCATTCCGGTGCCTGATCCCAAGATCGAATCGAAGAAAAAACGGGTGATGCTCGAAGAGCGGACCGGCGAGGATAAGTACAATCTGGAGCATTCGGAGCTGGTGGAGGTTTCGGAAGGCCACTGGGTGGCTATGCCGACCGGGGCTTGACCGTTTGCGGGTTTCCTGAGGCATTCGAGCGCATTGCTCTTGTGAACAGCTTTTGTGAACAGCATTTTGTGAACATATAAATCGTGAACAGCCTCTTCCGGCGGGTTTTGCTGGGAGAGGCTTTTTTGATATACGCTACGTATCTTTTAATACTAATAATGAAGTGCTGCAGCTGCTCACTGAGCAGGCTTCTCCGATGAATTTCTTGAATAAACGGTTAAGTGAATCTCTTAAATAAGCGGTTAAGGAGGGCCCCGGCGTGGCCAGTCTGTCCTGCGTTATATTAGAGTTGCTTACGAGGGCTCGGCGTTGCTGTGCGGCTATCTAGGGCTGGTGGGGAATTTGGTAATCGGGAGAAGCGCCGGTGTGGCATTTTCGCGGCCTTTCCCTCGATTTCTTGTGATGCCTGATTGCATTCTTTGGGATTTGGTGTATTGAGATTGTATCTTTAACGGCGACCGCGGAAGGCCTTCGTCGATCGTTGCTCGGTATCACATGAAGGTGGTCTAGAGCTGCTGGGGATGTGGAAAAAAACTCCTGAGGAGGGCCATAAAATAGAGGAGTTTGCGGACCGCATGACAAATATATAAAACGTAAAGCGTTCTCACCGGCTGTGACAGCCTGCTAGATTTCCCATTGTACGTACAACAGCTTCGCACTTATGAAGGAGGAACATGAAATGAATCGTTTGCAGCAAGGAGATATTGTACTTTTCCAAGGAGACAGCATTACGGATTGCGGACGTGACCGCAATAATCCGAACAGTCTGGGTAACGGGTATCCGCTGCTCGTCGACTCGTGGTTTGGCATGAACTTTCCTGAAATGAACGTGACTTTTCTGAATAGAGGGATCAGCGGGAACCGCGTGGTCGATTTGAATGCGCGTTGGGAAGAGGACTGCCTGGATTTGAAGCCGAATTGGGTATCGATTTACATAGGCATCAATGATTGCTGGCGCCGTTATGATAGCGGGGATCCGACCAGCACGCAGGACTTCAAGGACGGATATCGGAAGCTGATCGAACGGACGAAGTCGGCCCTGGACGCGAAGCTCATTATGGTCGAGCCGTTCGTGCTTCCGCATCCGGAGGATCGGAGAGCATGGCGCGAGGACCTCGATCCGAAGATCCATGCGGTGCGGGACTTGGCTGCTGAATACGGCGCACTGCTGGTGCCGCTGGACGGGTTGTTTGCTGCCGCTGCGGTGCGGCGCGAAGCTTCCTTCTGGGCGCCGGACGGCGTGCATCCGTCTCCTGCGGGCCATGGCCTGATCGCGAAGGCGTGGCTTGAAACGATGGGTGTGCGTCTTAGCTAATTTAGAATGAG
Organism: Paenibacillus sp. FSL M8-0142; assembly: GCF_038597315.1. Classification (NCBI taxonomy): domain Bacteria; kingdom Bacillati; phylum Bacillota; class Bacilli; order Caryophanales; family Paenibacillaceae; genus Paenibacillus; species Paenibacillus sp. FSL M8-0142. The sequence continues at coordinate 5,247,141 of NZ_CP152008.1, read as the reverse complement.
CGTAGAACTTTGAGGTGCGGGAGTATGGCGGGCGCCTTATTTGGCTGGCGCTGGCTTTTACTTTCGGGGTGTGACAAGGCTGCGGGCGGTTGTGTATCGTCCGGAGCCTTTTGTATTTTAGGCAAGCCAGAATTTCTGGTTGGCTATTTATTAGGTAACTTTAGCGGAACAAGTCCCTTTTAAGTACCTGTAGCGGGAGAAAGGCGGTAAGTAGGCGGAACAAGTCCCTTTTAGGTACCTGTGGTGGGAGAATGGAGGTAAATTAGCGGAACAAGTCCCTTTTAAGTACCTGTGGTGAGAGAACGGTGGTAAATAGACGGAACAAGTCCCTTTTAGGTACCTGTGGTGGGAGGATGGAGGTAAATAGACGGAACAAGTCCCTTTTAAGTACCTGTGGTGAGAGAACGGTGGTAAATAGACGGAACAAGTCCCTTTTAAGTACCTGTGGTGGGGAAACGGCGGTAAATGGGCGAAACAAGTCCTTTTTAGGCACTTGTGGCGGGAGAAGGAGGTGAATTGTGCGGAACAAGTCCCTTTTAGGTACCTGTGGCGAGAGAATGGTGGTAGATGGGCGGAGCAAGTTCCTTTTAGGTACTTGCGGCGGGAGAAGGAGGTAAATTGTCCTTTCTCACGCCATCTTATTACCACCTATCCCTTGTAAAGCTTTAACGCGAAAAAATAAGTATTGACGCTCCTCATTAAATCCTATAGGATTACTTGTATTAAAGTCTTTTTTAGGGGAAACAGGGGGAGAGAGAACATGAGGGGAAGTAAACATGTACGCAGTTTTACGGCGCTCGTGCTCGCATTCGTCATCGTCTTGACAGGCTGTGCCGAATCGGGCAGCGGCGGAGGCAGCAATGCCGGCAAGCTTTCGGACAAGGTGGAGAATCTGCCGGCAGGCATCGCCGAGAAGGATCCGGTCAAGCTGATGGTCGTCCGCAAAATCGGCGGCGATGACCACACGGCGCAATTTTTGGCAGGTGCGAAGCAGGAGGGGGAGGCGCTGGGATTCAAAGTGGATACCTTCTCCGCCAACGGAGACTCCGCGAAGTTTCATGATGCGATCGCTCAGGCGATTGATAGCGATTACGACGGCTTCATCATTTCGCACGGCGACGATCCGGCAACCGTTGAAGACGTGAAGAAAATTACCGCGAAGGGCATTCCGGTCGTTACCTTTGACTCCCTTCCGGAACTTAGCGAAATTGAAGGCGTGACCCAGACCTCGCAGGACGACGAGCAGCTGGCGAAGCTGGCGCTGGACAAGCTGGTGGAAGAGCAGGGGCCGGACGCTAACATTGTGTACCTATGGGTCGACGGTTTTCCGCCGATGGTACGCCGAAATGCGGTTTACCAAGAAACGTTGAAGAACAATCCGGGCATTAAAGAGGTGGAGCGCTTCGGTGTTGCAAGCGACCAAACCTCCCTTGAAACGCAGAATGCCGTATCCGCCATCCTGACGAAATATCCGAAGGGCGAGATCGACGCGATCTTCGCGACCTGGGATGCATTTGCGATCGGCGCGGCGAGAGCGCTTGAGGAAGCGGGACGCACGGAGATCAAAATTTACGGCATTGACGTTTCGAACGCGGACCTGGAGCTGATCCAGAAAGAGAACAGCCCATGGATAGCGACGGCGGCGGTGGATCCGAAAATGATCGGAGCCGTTAACGTCAGACTGCTGGCCAAGAAGATTGCCGGCGAGGAAACGCCGGAAACCCACAACCTCGAGCCTGTGCTGATTGAACGTTCCAGCCTGGAGGGAGCTTCCGAGGCGGTCAATATGGTGAACCTGGCCAATATTATTCCTAACTGGGGCACCAGCACCGAGTTCGAGGAAGATTGGATGAAGGCCCTTAAAGAAGCAAACGGAAAATAAGCTACGGCATACAGGCGCTCTTATCGGTCATTCGATAAGGGCGCTCTATCCTATTTGAAGGGAAGAGGACATGTGCGAAGCGGTTTGGAGGCAACTAGAACACGCCCGGCTACGGAGGCTGGGGCGGCGTCTTTACTTCAAATGAAGCGAATATCGATTTCATTTCCGGGCGTTAAGGCGCTTGACGCTGTTGATTTTCAGGCGGCCGCCGGAGCGGCGCATGCGCTGATCGGTGCGAACGGCGCCGGTAAATCGACGCTTATGAAGGTTCTATCGGGCGCGTACAGCCATTATGAGGGGGAGATATGGCTGGATGGCCGCCAGGTGAATATCAGGTCCCCGAAGGAAGCGAAGGATCTGGGCATCCAGATCGTCTATCAAGAGGTGGATACGGCGCTCATTCCGAACCTGTCGGTCGGCGAGAACATCATGCTCGACCGGATGGTCCATGATATGGGAGGCCGGCAGGTTATTCGCTGGAACGGGCTGCATCAAGAGGCAGAGGCTGTGCTGGCACGCATGAACATCCGCGTTCCGAGCCGTAAGCTCGTGTCGGAGCTGACCTTGGCGGAGAAGCAAATGGTGCTGATCGCCAGAGCCGTGTCCAAGCAGTGCCGGATTCTGGTGCTGGACGAGCCTACGGCGCCGCTCAGCCACAGCGAAACCGAGCAGCTGTTCAAGCTGGTCCGAAAATTGAAGGAAGACGGGGTAGCCATCATTTTCATATCGCACCGGCTTCCGGAGCTGTATGAAATTTGTGATGATATCACCATCATGCGGGACGGCCGGCATGTCGTAAGCCAGCGGATTGCGGACATCGCTCAGCCGAAGGTGGTGGAGCACATGCTTGGCGCCAAAATGGAGCAGCAGTTTCCGCATATCGAACGGGAGATCGGCCAGGTAGCGTTCGAGGCACGCAGCCTCCATGACCCGGGGAAAGTCCAGCATGTCGATTTCCATATCCGCAAAGGGGAGATCGTAGGCCTGGCAGGCCTCGTCGGCGCCGGAAAAACCGAGCTGTGCCGAGCGGTGTTTGGCGCTTCGAGCACATCCACGGGTGAGATATCCCTGAACGGCAAGCGGCTGCGCATCTCTTCTCCGCACGACGCCGTGCGTCAGGGTATTGCGCTTGTTCCCGAGGAACGGCGCCGGGAAGGCGTGTTCGTGGAGGAGCCGGTATCCGCCAATTTAACGGCTTCTGTACTGTCGCGCTTTACCAAATGGGGCTCGTGGCTCAGCTTCGGCAAAGAGAAACAGGCCGCCAGGGACATGATCGACCAGCTTGGCATTAAGACACCGAATGAAAAGGCAAGGGTGAAAAATCTGTCCGGCGGCAACCAGCAGAAGGTGGCGATCGGCAAGTGGCTGCTGGCGGATGCGGATGTGTATATATTTGACGAGCCGACGAAGGGCGTTGACGTAGGCGCGAAGCGGGACATCTTTCAGCTGGTAGCGGAGCTGGCGAAGCGCGGCAAATCCGTACTATATGCCTCGAGCGAGCTGTCGGAAATCGTCGGCATTACCGATCGGGTGTACATCATGTATGACGGCGCGATTACGAAAGAGCTGGATACGCGGGCATCCACGGAAGAGGAAATTTTGCTTTATTGCACAGGAGGCGGGTTGACATGAATACAGCAAAACCTTTGAAGGAGAAGCCGGCGGCGAGTTTCGCGTTTGACTTTCTATACAAATACGGCACGCTGATCACGGTCGCGGTGCTCATTCTCGTGTTCGGCACGGTTGCCGACAGTTTCCTAAGCACCAGCAATATCATTAACATCCTCCGCTCGATTTCGATTGTAACGATCATTGCGGTCGGATTAACGGTATCTTTATCGGTTGGCGGCTTTGACCTGTCCGTCGGCTCGACGGCCACCCTTGCCAATGCATTGGTCATCTCCATGTTCGTCTGGCACGGGCAGCAAATCGGCATCGGTATCGGCCTTACGCTGCTAATCTGCTTGGCGGTTGGCTTAATCAATGCCTTCCTGGTCATCAATTTCAAGATCGACGATATGCTGATGACCCTTGCTACGATGTTTATCTTCCAGGGAGTGGCCATGACCTATACCCGGGGGGCAACGATATCGCAAAACATGATCATGCCGAGCGGCGACTTTGCAACCGGAAAAATCCCGACGGCATTCGAAAAAATCGGACAGGTGCCATGGATCATCGTCATTATGGTGCTTGTGGTTCTGATCGTCCACCTGTTCTTGACCTACACCAAGCATGGACGATATATGTACATGATCGGCGGCAATCGCGAGGCGGCGGCGTTATCCGGCATACCGGTGAGCCGATATCGGCTGATCGCATACCTCGTATCCGCCCTGTTCGCGACCATCGGCGGCATTATTCTGGGCGCGCGCGTCATGACCGCAGAGGTGAATTCAGGAGGCCCGTACTTAATGGACGCGGTGGCAGCCGCATTTATCGGCTATTCCGTCTTCGGGGCAGGAAAACCGAATGCGCTTGGAACATTCGTCGGCGCGGTGCTGATCGGAATTTTGCAAAACGGGCTGATCATGCTGTCCGTGCCGTACTATGCCATGGACATTGTGAAGGGCTCCGTACTGGCGCTTGCGCTGGCCCTGACCTATTACAGAAAGAGAATGTGAAATCCGAGGCGGCAGCTCCTTTCTTTGAGAGGCCCGATGCAGCATGTGAGGAGATCATCAAGACGAACATTCCGATGTTCGAAAAGGAACCCATTTAAGCCCGGAGCTATAAAGAAAGTTCACAGAACATCGATTACAACCTCAGAATAATCAAAATGGCAGCCGGCGTAACACGGCACCAGAGCAACAGAGCACCAAGGCAACAACAAATGCACCATAGCAACAGAGTGAGCATAGCAAAACAGAGTGAGCAGAGCACCAGAGTATCAGAGAACAATAGCACCAGAGCAATAGAGCACCAGAGCAATAGAGCAACAGGCAACAGGAAACAAAGCATCCACAGTTATATATCAAGGAAATAACGATAGAGGCAGTACGGCATAACCCGTGCTGCCTCTTTGCTTGTTCTGGAGAGAGGCTTGCCGACGTGGAGAAAAAGCCGGTAGGTTGGCGGACCTTCCGGCTTTCGCAGCCACAAGGCAGTTGACGGGTCCGGCGCGGATTCATTATCCTTGTAGAAGGCTGACAGATCGGATGAACAATAGAATGAGATGCAGGCAAGGGAGTAAAATGATCCGTAGAAAAGGCAGAGATCGCCTATTAAACGGATTTTCTTCCCGAATCATCAGATCAAAATATCGCGGAGCACGGCGATTCAAGCGGCATACATTATGGTCTTGCCCACATCCGGTTCAAATGCACCCGCGGCTTCTTTATTACATAGAAGGGGGACTCATCATGAAAAAACCAACCTTTGTACAACCCGATCCGCAAACCTGGATCGATTCATTCCATTTCGAGATTCCAATCAAAATTCGTTATTGCGAGACGGACATGCTGGGTCATGTCAATAATGTCAGCTACTTCATGTATTTTGAACAGGGACGGATTGAATACTTCGAGCATTTGGGCTTAACCGAGGATTTATTCAGCGAGAAGCATGTATCGGTTGTGGCTGATCTGGAATGCCAGTACCTGGCGCAGCTGTATTTGAAGGATCCGCTTAAGCTGCGCGTCAAGGTGGCTGAGATCGGACGCTCCTCCATGGATGTGCACTACGCCGTAGTCGTGCGCGGCGAGCTGAAAGCCGCCGGGCGGGGGACGATCGTGCTCATCGATACGGCTACCGGCAAGAGTACGCCGATACCGGATGCGGCCAAGGAACGGATTCTCGCTTTTGAAGGAACAAGAACCTAGAGGAAGGGAAGGGATATAAGGATGACTACCCGATTTGCCGTCATCGGCACAAACTGGATAACGGAGCGTTTTCTTCAAGCAGCCCTGGAGGCGGAGGAGTTTCTGCTCGCAGCGGTTTATTCGCGCACGGAGGAGAAGGGACGGGCGTTTGCGGCTAAATATGCAGACCCCGATGTGTACACCGATCTGGATCAAATGCTGCGAGAAGCGGAAATCGACGCCGTATATATTGCAAGCCCGAATTCATACCATGCGGAGCAGGCGATCCGGTGCATGAATCACGGCAAGCATGTGCTGTGCGAGAAGCCGATGGCCTCGAATGCAAGCGAGGTTCAAGCCATGATCGACGCCGCCAAAAGAAATAACGTTCTGCTGATGGAGGCGCTTAAGTCCACTTTGATGCCGAATTTTCAAACGGTGAGGGACAATCTGTACAAGCTTGGCCCGATCCGGCGCTATTTTGCAAGCTACTGCCAATATTCTTCGAGATATGATGCTTTTAAGCAGGGGACTGTATTGAACGCCTTCAATCCCGAGTTTTCCAACGGATCGCTGATGGATCTGGGAATCTACTGTCTCTATCCGATGGTTACCCTGTTCGGCAAGCCGGATACCGTGAAGGCTTCGGGCTATATGCTCTCCTCCGGGGTGGACGGGGAAGGAAGCTTGATTCTGTCATACCCTGAGATGGACGCTGTCATTATGCACTCCAAAATCAGTGATTCCTACGCGCCGGCTGAAATCCAGGGCGAGATCGGGACGATGATCATCGATAAGATCAACCAGCCGTATGACGTGAAGATTCATTACCGGGACGGGACGATCGAGAACGTGACCCAATTGCAGACCCACGAATCCATGTATTACGAAGTGCGGGAATTCATCGATCTCCTAAAATGCGGGGAAAGGGAGAGCGCAGTCAACACCCTGGCGAATTCTCTGATTACTGCAGAAATCATGGAGGAGGCCAGAAGGCAGATCGGACTCGTGTTCCCGGCGGATACACGGAGTTGAGCGGGACTCGAACTTAGCCTAACGAGTCAAAAACCAAGCGGTATATGATATTTGTCATCCCCTCGAAATGACGTTTATGACTACGGTGCACACCTCCCACTGTCTATAATTAAAGAAGACAAGTGCGTGACCGATTCATTTCTAACGTCCTTGCGCCTTAAAACGAGGGGGAAGACAACGATGGCTAAGCCCGATAACAGATTGTCCAGCTTGAAAAAAAACATGACTCCTTTCGAAGTAATTGATACCAAAGCGAGCATTCGCCAGCTGTTGAATACACTGATTCCGTTGATACTGCTCTGGTATGCAGCTTACCTGAGCCTTTCGGTATCATATTGGCTGACGCTTCCGATTACGCTGATCGCTTCCGGCTTTGTGGTCCGGACGTTTATTATATTTCATGACTGCTGTCATCAATCGTTCTTTAAGAGCCGCCGCGCCAACCGGATTCTCGGCACGATTACCGGCATTCTGACGCTGTGTCCGTATGAGCAATGGAAGAGTACCCACTCGATCCATCATGCAACGAGCAGCAATCTCGATAAACGGGGAATCGGGGATATGTGGGTGCTGACGGTGGAAGAATACCGCAATGCATCGCTGTGGCAAAGGCTGTCCTACAGAATTTACCGGAATCCGCTTGTGATGTTCGGTCTCGGGCCGATCTGGGTATTCCTCGTCTCTTACCGCTTCAACCGAAAGGCAGCCGGGCGCAAGGAGAAGCTGAACACGTACATTACGAACGGATCGATTCTCGTGCTATATGCTCTGCTGTGCTGGGCGACCGGATGGCAGGCATTCCTTCTGATCCAGGCACCGATTTTCCTTCTTTCGGGCATGCTGGGCATTTGGCTGTTCTACGTTCAGCATCAATTCGAGGACACCTATTATGAGCATGATGAAGAATGGAGCTTCGTCAATGCGGCGGTGGAGGGAAGCTCGTATTACAAGCTGCCGCGCCCGCTGCAATGGATTACCGGTAATATCGGATTTCACCACGTCCATCATCTAAGTCCCAAGGTTCCGAATTACAATCTGGAAAAAGCGCATGAAGCTTCTCCGCCTCTTCAGAAGGCAACGACCATCACTTTAAAAACGAGCTTCAAATCGATCAGCTTCCGATTATGGGATGAAGAGCGGAAAGTGTTTGTTACCTTCAAGGAGGCCAAGGCGCTGCTGCGCAAGCCGCAAGGATCGGCTTCCGTTCCGGAGGTCAGCGCGATCAAGGGTAGAACGGTCGTGCAGAGTAAATCTTAGCTTGGATTCAGGGTAAGAATAAGGATAGAGGATGTTACGGGGGCACGACGCCCCGCTCAGGCAAGGGAAAGGTATACGGAAGATGAAATTGACCTAATCGGCGGTTACTAAAAGGTGGGACTTCATGCAAAAATGGTATCAGATTTTTCATAGAAGCACGGGGCTGAGCCCTTATGTATGGGTCGTCTTTTATATTCTGCCGTTCTATTTCATCTTCCGGTCAACCTCCACCTACCAGATCGTTATGGGCATCTTGATGATCGGCATGTTCTTTCTATTCTACGTGCTGTCCTTCTTGTCGAAGGGCTGGCTCGTATATTTCTGGACAAGTTTGCAGATTCTCATATCGATCACGATGTCCCTTCTGTTCGGTTACGTGTATTTCTCGCTGTTTCTCGCATTTTTTATCGGGAATATTAAACATAAAGTCGGGTTCATTACGCTGTATTCCATTCATCTGCTGACGACGCTCATTACTGTCAACTACGGCCTGCTGACAAGAAACCCGCTCTTCATTACGCAATTGCCGTTCGTGCTCGTCAGCGTTGTCGGGGTCATCCTGCTTCCGGTCACCAACTATAACCGCAACAAGAACGACCGTCTGCAGGGGCAGCTGGAAGATGCGAACAAACGGATTTCGGAGCTGGTGAAGCTGGAGGAACGGCAGCGGATTGCAAGGGATCTGCATGATACGCTGGGGCAGAAGCTGTCGTTAATCGGCTTGAAGAGCGATCTGGCGGGCAGGCTGATCGCACAGGATCCGGAAAGGGCAAAGGCCGAAATCGACGATGTGCAGCAGACTGCCCGAACCGCCTTAACGGAGGTCCGCGAGATGGTGACCAGGATGAGAGGCACCCGAATTGCGGATGAGATGTTCCGGATTCAGCAGATATTGAAGGCAGCGCAGATTGAACTGACACTAGAAGGTACAACCACGCCGGACAATATCTCGTTAATGAATGAGAACGTCATCAGCATGTGCCTGAAAGAGGCGGTCAACAATATTGTAAAGCACAGCAATGCAACGGTCTGCACCATTTCGATGGAGCAGACCGAGACGGAGCTTATCGTCAGGGTAAAGGATAATGGAACGGGCATTATGGGGCATGCTGTCCATCCCGGCAACGGGCTTCGTGGAATGAGAGAACGTCTGGAATTCGTCAATGGAAGCCTGGAGATTGTGTCGGGCGAAGGGACAACGCTCATTATTCGGGTCCCGAGCGTTCACAGAATGTCGGAAAGGGGGACGGGGATATGATCCGAATCGTCATCGCCGAGGATCAACGGCTGCTGCTTGGCGCGCTAGCCTCGCTGCTTGATCTTGAACCGGATATGCAGGTGGTCGGAACGGCAGGAACGGGGAAGGAAGCGGTAGAGCTTGTCCGGATCCATAAGCCGGATATATGCATTATGGATATCGAAATGCCGCTCATGAACGGCCTTGAAGCGGCGGAGGCGATCAAGGATAGCGGCTGCAAAATCATGATCCTTACGACTTTTGCGAGACCCGGATATTTCGAACGGGCATTAAAGGCGGGAGCCAATGCCTACTTGCTGAAGGATACGCCAAGCGGGGAGCTGGCCACGTCGATTCGAAGCATTATGGCCGGAAGGCGGATTTATGCTTCGGAGCTTGTGGATGAAGCCTATAGCGGTGAGGAGAACCCGCTCACCGAGCGCGAGAAGGAAGTGCTAGGCCTGATCGCCGACGGCAAGAACACGAAGGAGATTGCAAGCCAGCTGTTTATTACGACGGGCACCGTCCGAAATTATATTTCGGTCATTCTGGATAAGCTCGGCGTTAGCAACCGGATCGAAGCCATTACGCGGTTCAAAGAAAAAGGTTGGTTCAAATAAACAACATAACGATATTCAAGCGATGCGCTTCCGGACAGCCGGGGGGCATCTTTTTTTTTGCATATGAAACCTAGATGCTTGTCTGGTCAGGCTCGATCCATACAGATTCCTGTTGCTCGGTTTGCCTCCCCATACCATTTTGGATATTGCTTCGTTAGTTGGAAATAATGTAGATGCTAATGACGATCTGCCGAAAGCAGCTGAAATGGATGTTCGATCCGTTATTATGATTGGGCAGAAGGAAGGAACTACAGCTATGGACCATATCGTATTTGAAGTCGGAACAGCGCTGCTGCTGGTAGCGATTGCTTCCATCATTGCAGGTAAACTGAGGTTTTCCATCATCCCGTTTCTGATTGTGCTTGGAATGCTGGTCGGACCGCATGCGCCTAAGCTCGGGATTCTGGACTTCCGGTTTATCGAAAGCCAGGAAATCATTCATTTTCTGGGACAGATGGGGATATTGTTTTTGCTATTTTATTTGGGTCTCGAGTTTTCCGTTCAGAAACTAATCAAATCCGGCCGCAATATCGTCGTCGGCGGCTCCATCTATGTGCTGTTGAACTTTGTTCTGGGCCTGGCTTACGGCTTTCTGGTTCAAATGTCTTTCTATGAGACGCTCATTATTGCAGGGATGCTGTCGGTGTCCTCCAGTGCGATCGTCGCCAAGGTGCTGGTGGATTTGCGCCGGACCGGGAATGCGGAAACCGAGCTGATTCTCGGGATTATCCTGTTTGATGATATTTTCCTGGCGGTGTTCTTATCGATTATGTCCGGGCTGCTGCTTGGCGGATCCACGACGGTTGGCGGGACGGTCCTTTCGGTCCTCATATCCATCGCGTACATGCTGCTGTTTTTTGTTATCGCGAGAAAAGGGCCTCCGATTCTTAATCGGCTGCTTAATATTACGTCGAGTGAGATTTTTATTATCGTCGTGTTCTCGGCGATGTTCTTTATTGCCGGATTTTCCGAAACGCTGCATGTGGCCGAAGCGATCGGCGCTTTGCTGTTCGGGCTTGCCTTATCGGAGACGGAGCATAGTGAACGCATTGAGCATCTGGTGATTCCGTTTCGTGATTTCTTTGGAGCAATCTTCTTCTTCAGCTTTGGCCTCAGCATTGATCCGACCACACTGGGAGATGCGATCTGGCTGGCGCTTGGAGCGGTGATTTTGACAATCGTCAGCAATATCGTGGCCGGCATGATTGCCGGACGAAAGGCCGGATTGCAGCATAAGTCGTCTCTGAACATAGGCCTTACCATTATGGCCCGCGGGGAGTTTACCATTATCGTGGCCAACCTGGGCCTGGCTGGAGGCTTGGCGGCGGTGCTTAAGCCTTTCTCCGCGCTGTATGTCCTGATTCTGGCGATTCTGGGTCCGCTGTTTGCAAAAGAATCGAAGCTTATGTACCATGGAATGAATAAAATATTCAAATGGACCGACCCCGTAAAGAAAGAGAAGAAGAATGTCTAAGAAGATGAACCAAGCCGATTTACTTTCTGACAAGGAGTCTATATAATCAAGAGATTGAATGAACCCAGAACGGAGGATTTACAGATGAGTATTATTCGCGAATCGGACCTGCCGGGTATCGGGAAGAAGTTTGTGATCCAGGCGAGATCAGGGGATAAATTGGTTGTCGTTATCCACGATGACGGCCGCAGAGAAATGTACCATTTTGAAGATGACAACCCCGATGAGACGATTTCCCAAATCACGCTGGAGGACGATGAGGCCCGTCAAATCGCCGGCATTATCGGCGGCATGACTTACAAGCCGAAGGCGCTGGAGACGATCGAGGTTACGCTCGAGGATCTGATCATCGAGTGGGCGCGTATCGAGCCGCATTACAAATGCGTCGATAAGACGATCGCCGAGCTGGAGGTTCGCCAGAGAACCGGCGCCAACGTGCTGGCGATTGTGAAGCGGAATGAACAGAAGATCAATCCGGGGCCGAGCGATATTTTGACGGCTGGCTCAACGCTGGTTCTGGCCGGCGAGCGGAAGCAGATCAAGCAGCTGAAGGAGCTGCTCGTGAACGGCTAGTTAGAAGCATACGTGCTGCTATTTATGAAAAAGTCTGTCCCAGGGCAATGGACCTTGAGGCAGACTTTTTTTGTTATAAGTCGTCTATTAAATAGAGGCGTGAACCAAGCGAGGAGCGAATTTGGCGTAATGCTCGAATTCAAATCTACCGCGCTTCCGTAGTAGACATGCTGCCCAGAGCCGCACCTCACTTCCTGGCAATGATCATAAACCGGGCGGCGTTCGTCCGAATGCCGCGCGCTCCGCGGAACTCATCGATGAACTGCTGCAAAATGCGGTAATCCTGCTCATCCTCCCCGAAGCCCGGAATGATCGGCGTATGCTTCAGCAGAAAGAGCAGATCCTCGTCGCGTTCATAATATTCGGCAGCATCGTACTCGGCATATTGTACATCGCGAAAGCCTGCTTCCCGTAACTCTGCGATATAGCGATCCCTTAAGGCGCCGTCTTCCTGGTCTAAGGCTTGCCCTCTGCCGAAGGCCTTCTTCAGGTTCGACTTATCGGATTCTCTCACTTGCTGGGTGATGAGTACGCCGTCATCGGTTAATACCCTGGCCGCTTCCGCGGCAGAGAATGGTGCATGCCTGCAGGAGACCAGATTGAACAGCCCTGCCGGGAATTCCAGCCGATCGGCGTTCATCGGGATAAAGCGCGCGTTCGTCACCGAAGCCCGGCGCTGGTTCCGGCTCGCCGCCTCGATCATGGGGCGGGAAAGATCGATCCCGATCAGGAAGGCGAGGGAGGACGCGATAGACAATGCATTCTCCCCGCCCCCGGTTCCGATATCCAGCAGACAATCGGTTTTCCGGCACGCTTGCCGCACCGTATCGTAGAAATCCCATGCCGCGCCTTCGCTTATGCATCGGACTTGGCTGAAGTCCCAGCCGTTGATGGCCCCGATCGCATCATAAAAATGCTCGTAAGATTGTGAATTCATGGTTAGCTCCACCTTTCGTCAGGAGAATATTGGACGCTTGCTGTTGGTCACATTCGCCTTAGGAGGAGCGGATACCGGGTCATGGCGTGCCCGGATTGTTATCGTCCGGCAGGCGGGTGCATGCGGAAGACTTCTTTTTTAGCAGTGAATAAGGGCATATCCACCAGTCGGGTCATCCGGCTATATAAGAAATAGGCGAAGATATGCTTGCAAGGCCAGCATAGCTGTTTTAGCCTTAATTAGGCAGATACCCTTGACCAGCCCTTGGCTGCCAAGCCCGGTTCTACTCCTGCCCATGCCGTCTACTTCGAACGTTTGGGATCGACATTCCATTCACCCCGATTTTTAAAAAAGGTTATATTCATTGTACGCCAAGGAATTTGCCGGGAACAAGCCGAAATACATAAGAGGTGCGAACCCAAAATCTTAAGTAATTGTTAAGAACTTGGAAGCCTCGCGTTAAGAACTGTCATGTATACTGTGTGAATCCGAATCGGCCACAGAGAAAAATCCGGATGAAAATGAGAGGTATAGTTATGAACAAAAGCATTGCAACCCAAAGGGAGCGCCTGCCTGAACTGCAGCTCGTGCGCGCATTCGCGATTATCGGCGTGCTGTCCGTCCACTCGACGTCGTATGCGGTATCGGCCATGAAGGAATCCCAGTACTTTTTTCTCTACAATTTCATGAATATCTTCATGAAATACGGGACACCGACATTTATCTTTTTGAGCAGCCTGGTCCTATTCTACAACTACTACAGCCAGCCGATGACCAGGCAGCGGATCGGCGGGTTTTATAAGAAAAGACTGCTGTATATCATCATCCCGTACACGCTGTTCTCCATCTTCTATTTCGGTCTGCTGCACTTCCTGTACTACCCGGACCGATCGCTGGCGGATACGGTTGAAAGCTTCTTCACCAAGCTGGTGACGGGCAAAGCCTACACGCATCTGTATTTCGTATTCATCAGCATTCAGTTCTATGTGCTGTTTCCGCTTGCTTGGTGGCTGTTTAAAAAAGTGCCGCAGCTTACGAAGTGGGCCATCCCGATCGGCCTGGCGATCCAGTGGGCTTTCGTGTTTCTGAACAAATATTACTGGCAGGTGCCGAATAAGGGAAGCTGGGCGCTGACGTATATCGCATACTTCATGCTGGGGGCCTTCGTCGGCATTTATTATCCGAAGCTGAAGGCTTGGCTGGTAGTTAGCCGCTCGAACGCCACGCCGGTCCGCACCGTTTCATGGATCCTGCTGTGGCTGAGCTGGGCGGCTTGCGGGCTTGGGCATGTGTACATTTATTACACGAACCGTTTATACGGGACGGCGTACAATTCGACGCTGTACGAGCTGATGTGGAATGCGCATACGTATTTGGGGGCGATTGTGCTGCTTCAGCTGGCGTCGATCGTGTACCGAACCTTCAAGGGGGGCTTGACCCCAGCGCTGGAGCGGCTGGGCGCGGTATCCTTCGGGATCTATCTGATTCATCCGTTTTTCCTGCTGGTTTATCGGCAATTCCCGCTATCCACGGGTAATTCTGTCCTGACCCATGCTTGGTATGCGGGCGGCTTCTTGGCTGCACTGTTCTGCTCGTGGCTTGTCGTGGAGTTGACGGTCCGATATCTTCCTGCCTCGTGGCTCGTATTCGGGAATGTGCCAAAAACAGAGAAAAGCCGGAGACGGCAAGAGCAGCAGGGAGTGCCGTTATCCAGATAGTGCTGCGCGATGCTTACCGGCAGCGGTACAGGTGCTGCGCAGGAAGGCGGAACCCTGGGGAAGTGCGACGGCAGCGCGCATGTGGTAGCATGGTGGCATACAAACAACAACTTAGGGCCTGTGCGGGACTGTCCTGAAAGACACGGGGCATAAGGCTGCAGCATTTTTATAGGAGGGGCCATGTCTGGAGTAACCATACTGATGGTCGACGATGAAGTCGAAATTATTAAACTGATGGAAATCTATGTGAAGAATGAAGGCTATACGCTGCTTACCGCCAACAGCGGAATTGAAGCGCTGGAGATTTTGAAGACGCATAAGGTGGACTTGATTATTCTGGACGTCATGATGCCGAAGATGGACGGCATTCAGGCATGCATGAAAATCCGGGAGGAGAACAACACTCCGATCATCATGCTGTCGGCGAAAAGCCAGGAGATCGATAAAATCGCAGGGCTCAGCATCGGGGCGGACGACTATGTCACTAAGCCCTTCAGCCCGCTGGAGCTGATTGCCCGCATCAAATCCCAGCTTCGGAGGTATAAACAGCTGAACAGCAGCACCGCCCGGAATGAGAACGAAATCCAAATCGACGAGCTGATCATCAACGCCGCTTCCCACCGGGTCACGGTGGCGGGCGAAGAGGTCAAGCTGACGCCAAGGGAATTTGATTTGCTGCATATGCTGGCGATCAATCGGGGGCTCGTGCTCAGCATGGACAAGATCTATACGGAAGTATGGAACGAACCGTTCATGGAATCAAAGAATACCGTCATGGTACATATTCGCAAGCTGCGCGAGAAGATCGAGAAGGACCCGCAGCATCCGCAATATATTAAAACGGTTTGGGGGATCGGGTACAAAATTGAGTAAACTAAAGCAGAGGTGACTGACTTGAGAAGAATACAGCCGGATAACATCCGCATCAAAATGCTGCTTATGCTGCTTGCAAGCATCGGCATAACGGCAGCCCTGCTGGTTACGCTCTATGCTTTAAGTTCCCTGATCCTGACGGTTCCAACGCTGAACGTTCCCTTGGCCTGGGTGGTCAACAATATCGGGTCGGAGCCGGTTATGATTGTGGTTGGCATGATCCTGTTCTTCGTCAGCTATTACATGAGCACGAAGTGGTTCGTCCGCGATCTGGCGAAGATCGAAACCGGCCTGCAGGAGGTCGTCAGCGGCCGCTTCGATTATAAAATCGACCTCTCTTCCCGGGACGAGCTGGGCCGTGTAGCCGAGGGCATCAACCGAATGGCCGACGAATTGAATGTTTACCTCGAAGAAATTACGCGCGGTCTCCGGGAAATCGCCAAGGGCAATTTCGATACCGAAATCCCGGAGCATCCCGGAAGCCAGCTCGGCGAGGTGGCGGCCAGCATCAATCAGATGAGCAAGCAGCTGTATCAATCGATACTGGAGGAGCGCCGTGCCGAGAAGACGAAGAACGATCTGATCACCGGCGTTTCCCATGACCTGCGGACGCCGCTGACGTCGATCCTGGGGTTTCTGGAAGTGATTGAGGAGGATCGCTACCAGGATGAAGTTGAGCTTCGATATTACGTGAATATCGCCTACGAGAAGGCGCAAAACCTGAAGAGGCTGATCGATGATTTATTCGAATATACGCGGATCAACAACGGATTGCCGCTCGAGGTGCAGGAGATCGATATGGCGCAATTCATCCGGCAGCTGATCGAGGAGTCGGTTCCGGCTTTGGAAAAATCGGGTATGGAATGCCGGCTTGAGGCCGAGGATGGGCTCACGATTATGGCTGACGGCAGCCAGCTCGTTCGCGCTTACGAGAATTTGATGTCCAACGCGATCCGGTATGGCGCCTCAGGCGGAGCTGTTGATATTGCAGTTTGGGAGGTGGACGGCTTCGTCCTGGTCAGCTTCACGAATTACGGCGAGCCGATTCCCGAACGGGACTTGCCGTTCATCTTCGACCGCTTCTACCGTGTGGAGAGCTCGCGTTCGAAGCAGACAGGCGGAACCGGCCTAGGTCTCGCAATCACGAAAAGCATTGTCGAGGTCCAGGGCGGCGAAATCTCGGTGCGCAGCGATCGCCAGAGCACAACCTTCGCGACGCGGTTTCCCAAAGCGAAAGCCAATCAAGAAACAAAAGGGAGATGACAATGATGAAGAACGTATACGAACCGGGGCGGAAGCGGCTGGCAGCAGTCATGCTGGCCGTTCCGCTCTTGACCGCCTCGTCTTGGGGCGGGGTTGCCGGCGCTGAGCCGGTTAGCGGGGCAGCAGTCCAGGAGAAGCAGAGCGCAGCTTCTGCAGGGGCTGTTGCTCAAGAGTGGCAAGGCACAGCTTCGGGTGAGAAGGCAGCCCAAGAGGGGCAAGGTGCAGCTTCGGGTGAGAAGGCAGCCCAAGAGGGGCAAGACGCAGCTTCGGCTGGGGCCGCAGATCAAGAGGATCCAAGTGCAGCTTCGGTCGGGCAGGCAGCTCAAGATGGGCAAGATGCAGCTTCGGCCGGGACGGATGCCTCGAGCGACGCAGTACAACCCGCAGGCTCTTCCGCTGGGGCGGAAGCTTTAACGCAAGGCACGGAGACGCAAGGCAACAAGCTGGTAATATCTACGGGATCCGCTTCTTATATATTCAATGGGAAGCCGGTAGCCGCCGCGCAGAAGATGATGATCCGAAAGGGGTACAGCTATGTGCCGGTCAGCACGATGGCCAAGCTGTACGGCTGGGGCTTGTCTTATGACGCGAAGACCAAAGAGGCTGTCGTAAAGGGAAGCGAAGGAGAGTGGCGGTTCAAGAACGGAAGCTCGGCGGTCCGTAAGGATGGATCGACGGTTCGAATGGATGCGCCTGCTACTACATACCGGGGGAGCATGATGGTGCCCGTCCGGAGCTGGGCCAAGCTGACGGGAAGCAGTCTTGCGGTGACAGGTAACAAAGTTACGTTAACCTGGGGCAAGCGATTGACGGCAGCTTCACCTCCTGTTGCCGACTTCACGACGGACAAGATAGAATACCGTCTGGGCGAGCCGGTGGTCTACCGAAATACGAGTCATGATCCGAAATATAAGATCGTGAAGGAAACGTGGAAGGGAAATGAGCCGGCATTCTTCACACCCGGCGAGCATGAAGTCACGCTGGAAGTGATAAACAGCGAAGGCGTATCGGCCTCGGTCCGCAAGACGGTGAACGTGGTGGATGAATGGCTGTACACGAAGGAGCAGTATGATCGTTTATATACCCCCATGGGTAATAAATTCGATATCGACGGCGCATCTGTACTGATGATGGACGAAATTTCTTATTCAGTCACCCCGGACGAAAGCCAGCAGTTTATACGCAGCAACAGCCCGGAGCATTTAACGGAAGAGGGCATTGCTTATGAGGATACGCTAACCGGCAACGTGCGGATTAATATTCATAATCAGAACCGCTCGAAGAAGGACTTGAACGTCTACCTGATCGCTACCAACCCTGGTAACTCCGCTGCTTCGGTCAAGGTGGGCGCGGCCGGGATCGGCGGCCCGGCCCAGTATGTATCCACGAGCGGAAAGGCGGCGGTGACCCGCTATTTGGAAGCCTTGAGCTCCGGCGGAATATCGGATACGGTACACATTCCGGCCGGTGAATCGGCCGTGCTGCTGCAGGAATGGACGAAGCTTCCGTTGAAGCCGAGCCAGGTCCGGACCATCTACGCGGATCTGGAGCTCGAGGGCGACATCAAGCTGTCCGTCGTTGCGGTCGACCCATCGCGCGATCCGGTGGCCGCGCTCAAAGAGCTGCCGGTGCTTCCGCGGGACGGCAAGCATGTACGCGGAACGTTTACCGGCGCAGACCGGGAGGTCCAGGTCGACGGCGTCGTCGGCGAAAGCCCGCAGCGGCTTGTGCTCGGGGATCCTTCGCTCGACGGGTATTTGGAAGGCGTGGATGCCGTTACCGGCGAAGCCGAGAAGAATATTGGCAACACCGGCGTGCTCTATTCGATGAGCCTGAAAGTAGCGCCGAATACCCTGGTCGCGCTGAATGCGCGTGGCGGGCATTATGCGGGCGCCCTGCTCGTGAACGGCGAAGTGGTGCAGATGACAAGCGGCAGCATTTTGAAAAATTCATCCGAAGCCGGCGTCCTGTACCGGACCGGAGCGCAGGAGGAGACCGTTCGAATCGGCTTCATTCCCGCGTCGGGCAGCAACCTGCCGGTGCATATGCTGTTTATGCCGCTGCCTGAGCAACACGATTGATGAAGCTCGTGAACGCCCCCTTGATAGGGGGCTTTTTTTCGTCGGTTCGGCAGTAAGATGGTCGGACAGAGAGCCTTGACCATCTTTCCTGGGCCGGTGTGAACTTTCTCGTTCCCGGTCTCATTTCCAATCCTGCTCCCTGATGCCTCCGCATCCCGGCATCGACTTTGGGCCTCTGTTGGAGAAACAGCGGGACCCATAGCCCGTTGGTTGTCTTTTATCCTCCATCCTTAACATGATCTTGCCAAGCGGCTCCATTTATTCAGCAACCTTTAAGCGCTTCTTAAGATCTGCCGGCGACTTCCGTTAAGATGTCTTCCTTATACTGTGTCTCAGATACAGACAAGGAGGCAGTGGAATGAAGAAATCATGGGGTACATTCACGAACAAATTCAAACTAACGAAGATATTGCCAGCATTGGTGCTCGCGGCGACCGTCCTTGTGACGGGATGCGGGACGCCGGTACCGGATGAAGTGACGATATCGCTGGACGGGAAAGAGTTCAAAGAGCCTGCTGCGGAGATTTATGAGGGACAGCTGATGGTTCCCGCATCGTTTATACAGCAAGCGTTAGGCAAGCGGGTGGAATGGGAGAAAGAGACCGATAAGAAGGGTGAGGAAGAGAAAGAAAAGGCCAAGGCCGTACACTATTCCGGCAAGGTTGGCGTCCTGATGTATCATGACATCATGGAAAAGCCGGACCGGGACGACATCTTGTCCACCCAGCAGTTCAAGCAGCAGATGGAGCTGCTTCGTAAGGAAGGGTTTGTGCCGATCAGCATGGATGATTACTTGGATTTTATCGGGAAGGGGAAACCGGTCCCTGACAATGCGGTACTGATTACGTTTGATGACGGGTACGAAAGCTTTTACCAACTTGCCTACCCGATTCTCAAAGAATATAAATATCCGGCCGCAAACTTTATCATCGTATCGAGCATCGATAAGCCTGCTGCCAGCGGCAGACCGAAGCTGACCTGGGATCAGATGCGGGAGATGGCACAGCATGACATTGGCTTCTATAACCATACCTATGATATGCATCGATACGGGGATACCGATGGGAAGGGCAGAAAGAAGCCGGTAACGACCCGAAATCTGTACCTGCCGGATGAGAAGCGAATCGAGACGGAGGATGAGTATAAACAGCGGGTGAAGGACGATCTGATTCGCGCCGAGGCAAGGCTGAAGGAGGAGCTCGGCAATACCCGGAGCGCGGTAGCTCTGCCGTATGGGGCTTACAACGACAAGCTGCTGGCCGTGCTGGATTCCATCGGCGTAGAGGCTTCGTTCATGGTGAAGGAAGGCCGGAACGGAAGCGGTGACCGTAACGGATTCCGAATCAATGGAGGAAGATCCGATCAAAGTCCGGAGGCGGTCATTGCGAAGCTGAAGGGGCAGGATCCGACCAAGCGCAAGCTGGTGACAGGAGAGGGAGCCAAGCTCAAGATTGACGGGGAGGCCGTCCAGTTTTCCAAAATGCTGACCGGAGTGGCGACGGAGGATATCCTCGTTCCGCTGCGAGAGATCTGCAAGAAGTATGAGATCAAGGTGGATTGGAACCATAAAAAGAAACGGGCGGTCATGACCACATCCCAGGCCGCGGATGCGGGCGGCATAGAATAGGAATTTCGCAAGCTCCCTTCGGAGGAAGGGAGCTTTTTTCGTTTCCAAATGGGAACGCATTGCCTTATAATAGCGTTTACATGGTAAAGGTTTGTATTCGAAAGGGTGATTCCTGTGCGCTCACGTTTATCGATCAAGAAACGGCTATGCATTGTTCTAGCAGCAGCGACCTGTCTCTCGCTGGTCTCGCTGCCGGTTCAGCCGGTGAAGGAGGCCGTTCCCACGGCATATGCGGATGGTCCGGGGAGCTTGAAGCCCGGAAAAGTCACGCTTCGGCAGAAGGCAGTCTTTTATGAAAATGCTCCGTCCCGAAGCAGAAGTCTGCGCAATCACAACGCCGCCTATTACGGCCTACCGGGCCAGACGTTCCGCGTTAGCGATGTCAAGGGAGAAATGGCTTTCATTGAATCGGATGAGCTGGGTAATTTGTGGCTCCCGGCATGGTATTTGTCCAAGGAAGCCGGGCAGGTCCGGAATATCGATCCGCTCTCGCTAAAGCTTCCGGACAGCAGCAGCATCTACGTGGCTCCGGGCAGCTCGGTCCGCTGGCCAGCCTCGCAAGCGGGCAGCATGCCGCTCATTGCCGTATCGAAGTGGCAGGATTGGTACGGGGTGCTGATTAGTCCGGATCCATGGAAGAAGGAGCGCACCATCTATCGTCCCGCGGTCATGTGGGTTAAGGCCAAGGATGTGAAGTCCAAGGAGAAGCTCCCTGCCGGGCTGCTGGAGCCTTCATCGGAGCTGCCGATCGAAGCTGTGCGGAATTTGACGGATTACCTGGTGGATGAAGGTGACAGCAAGTCCTATGTTAAGCAGCTGCTTGGCGAGCCGAAGGTAAAGGAGCAGCGCTCGGGCCGGCCGCCGGTGATCGGCGAGACCTGGAGATATGAGGCACGGGAGGCGTTGTTTACGGCGACCTTCTCCCCGGCCGGGAAGCTGACCACCTGGGAATGGACCTTCCCGAACGCCGCAGCATTTGAGGGGAACTATTATGCGGGCAGCCATGATCCATTCAGCTATCGGTTCTCGGCCATGCCGCTGCTGCGGACCATTGAAGCTGGGCCAGTCTGGAGAAATCAGGGTAACCTGAATTTCACCTTCCTTCTGGAAGCCAGCCGGAACGTCCTGCTCATCAAGGGGGATGACGGCGGATTCAGCGGGATGCATGACAACTCCTCCCTGTACGCGATTGACCGGAGCACGGGGAAGAAGCTGTGGCAGCAGGATGCCGGTTTCGGCTGGTATACGGCTGTCCCGGATCGGAAGCGGGAACATGTCACCATGTATTCAGCCTATAATCCAGAGAAAAAGGCGTACGAGTCCAGAGTGCGGCATATCCGGTTAACGGACGGGCGCATTTTGTGGGAAAGAAAGCATAAAGCGGAGTTCGGGCTTACGATGACCGCTGCCTCGGGCACGATCCTTTTGTTAGAAGGGCTGGACTTGAATGCCAAGAAAAGCATG
This sequence comes from Paenibacillus sp. FSL M8-0142, assembly GCF_038597315.1. Classification (NCBI taxonomy): domain Bacteria; kingdom Bacillati; phylum Bacillota; class Bacilli; order Caryophanales; family Paenibacillaceae; genus Paenibacillus; species Paenibacillus sp. FSL M8-0142. The sequence continues at coordinate 5,225,300 of NZ_CP152008.1, read as the reverse complement.
CTCAGTGTCGTGGATCAGCAGAACGGCAAGCTTCGCTGGAAAAAAACGTTGTCCGGCGAGTATCGGCTGCTGAATCAGGGCCCGGAAGATCCGTATGTGCTTATTGAGCAAAGCGGCAAGCTGACGGCGTACGAGCCGATGACCGGGAAGATCGCCTGGACGTACAAATCAGGTAAAAAGGTGATGGATGATCCGGCATGGGATCCTTACTTCACCGGCGGATACCGATATGAGCCGTTGTCGCCTCCCGGCACGACCTCCCGATGGATGCTGCTCGGAGACAAATGGACCCTGCTCAATACGGAGAGCGGCAAGCGGGAGGGCAGCTATCCCGCGAATGAGATGGAGCGGATCGAGGTGCTGGATGAGCGCTATCTTCTGGTGCAGCGGGCGCTTGACGGGAATTATTTCACAGGGGCTAAATCATATGAGACCGTGCTGTACGATGCGGTTAATCAGCGGGAGCTGTGGACGGTGAAGGGCAGGGCCGCCCGCGGTATTATGGAGGGGGATGTCATTTATCTGACGCTGAACGGGATCCCGGCGGCCGTCGAGAAAGAGACCGGGGAGACGATCTGGAAGATGAAGACCTCTTTAAAGAGCAATGAAGATGTTACGCAGCTTGTCGGCAGCAGCTTCGGCATCCTGGACCGGTATTTGCTTATTAGCTTTGGCGGCGACCTAATCGTCCTGGACAAAGGGAACGGCAGGATCCTTGGCAGGTTAGGCGACATCCCCACCGGCAACGTCGATCTGCGCGAGCAGGCGGCAAGAAGCGGCGCACTGAATATTGCCGATGGCGAAGTCTATATCGGTACCGTCAACGGGGCGTTCGTCCGTTATGATGCGGAGGAGTTGAAGGAACGGCTGGATGAGCGGGGGGCGGAGATGGACGCTGCTGGGGGGCAATTGGACCATACTCGATAGGAGAGCGATAAACGGGAATTGCGGAATCCGCAAATGAGGTTGATGTAAGCTCCTCTAAAATACGGCGGTAAATCCCGCAAATGATCAGTAGGCTCTTCCAAATGAGTGAAGCCGGAAGAGCCTCCGTTATCGTAAGTGGCGGCAAGTAAGTTAAACTTAAGAGATAAGGAATGGTCCCCGTAGTCCGGGTAGAGGCTATGGGGACGATTTATATATCCACGTTTTTAGATAAAACAATCATCTGATTTTTAACGACATATTGCTGATACATGTAGGGTAGGACACTAGACTCCCGAGCCACCAATTCCAGCGTTGGTTGTTTCAATCCACGCACCCATGTAGGGTGCGACTTTAAAATGGAGAGCATCGCAATAACCGATACTAAATTTCAATCCACGCACCCATGTAGGGTGCGACCGAAGTCTAGAATTTATCCCCTGCAGCTACTGCAATTTCAATCCACGCACCCATGTAGGGTGCGACTAGGCCAAGCCTAATGCTTTTCTTACGTCTACGAATTTCAATCCACGCACCCATGTAGGGTGCGACACTTAATGCGGTAGTCCTCGTCAAATTGGCGTTTATTTCAATCCACGCACCCATGTAGGGTGCGACGTCCAACGCCAAACACGCACACAAATATTCCAAAGACATTTCAATCCACGCACCCATGTAGGGTGCGACTTTTTACGCGAACAATCCTTTTATTCGGTTCGCTAATTTCAATCCACGCACCCATGTAGGGTGCGACGAGTGCATCGCGTAGACGTGCGTTCTCCATTCGTATTTCAATCCACGCACCCATGTAGGGTGCGACCGTGAAATAACAGTAATCAATCCATTTTAGGTATGAATGTAAAGTGCTCTCGGCCACATTTATCGAAAAAAGGCAGAGGTTCATACTTGACTTTTTGTCAGGATGAAACAACTCTCGATTATTCGACAAATTCTGAGGTGCGAAGGGCCCGGGGATTTCATGCGAGCTTCACATTCGCACTTGAATTTCTAACCAAGCAGCCTGATTTAAAATTACTTGATTACTTTCCAGTTGCCAAGCTTTTATTTCACTGCGACTATTTCGATCGGTCCTCTCTCTTCTATTTTGTCGTAATAAAATCGCTTTTTTTATTTTTTTGAATTATTGGTAGGAAATTGTCAGTTGGTGGCGAATGAGTATTATAGGTCTTCAATCTCTGGTAGGGATCGTTTGTAGGTGTTAAGTCTTGGGTCTTGGGGGTGTGTAATGACTTATATTGCTCATATTCGTCAGTCAGACGGAAAAATTCAAACGGTCGATGAGCATTTACGTGAAGTGAAAGAACTTAGTGAACGGCATGGCGCTAAGATAGGTGCTGCCCATCTGGCTGGATTGGCGGGACTTTTGCATGATATGGGCAAGTATACTACAGAATTTAAAAATTATATTGAGGAAGCGGTAGCCCACCCGGAGGCTCCCCCTCGAAAAGGTTCTGTTGACCATTCCACGGCCGGTGGCCGTCTAGTCTATGAACGTTATCATAGAACGGCGTCAACCGCAATCGATAAATTTGCCGCAGAATGGATTGCCAACTGCGTAATATCACATCACCAAGGACTTAGAGATTTTGTGGAACCAAACGCATCTTCCCCGTTTCTGGAGCGAGTTGAGAAGAAAGCATTGAATGAGTATGAACAGGCGAAGCAACGATTTTTCGAGGCTGTGGCGGAAGAAGAGATAGATGCTTGTTTTGAAGGTGCCAAGAAAGAATTGGCCAGATATTTATCTAAAATTAAAGAGCGTAAGCTTCTACCGATTGCCGCCTCGCTCTTGCTGAAGTACATATTCAGCTGCTTAATTGACGCGGATCGGACGAATACGCGCAGATTTGATGAGAATGAGGAGCCGGAAGAACCCTTGAACAGGCAGGCTTTTTTTGCTCGAAGCTATAAATCCTTGTTATGCAAGCTTCAAGTGCTTGAGCAGGGGATGGATTCGGATCATCCGATCAATCGGCTAAGACGAGAGATGTCACAGCGGTGTGATGAGTTCGCAGAGCGAGCTTCAGGGATCTATACGCTCTCCATTCCGACAGGCGGTGGGAAAACGCTGGCAAGCCTGCGTTATGCGCTCAAGCATGCCCGTATCCATGGCAAGGACCGCATCATTTATGTTGTTCCGTACACAACCATTATTGAGCAGAACGCTGCGGAGATTCGGGAGATTTTGCAGGAGGATGAATGGATATTGGAGCATCACTCGAATGTGATTGAGCACGAGGACGATCTGGAAACAGAGGATTATGATGTCCACAGGAAAAAGATCAGGAATGCTCGGGATTCGTGGGACAGTCCGATTATATTCACAACGATGGTGCAGTTCTTGAATACGTTTTATGCCAAAGGGACACGCAACGTAAGAAGATTGCATCGGCTCTCGAATGCAGTGATCATCTTCGATGAGGTGCAGTCCGTACCAGTCAATTGCATCTCGATTTTCAATGCCGCACTCAATTTTCTGAATATATTGGGCCGATCCAGCCTGCTGCTCTGTACGGCCACTCAGCCTGCGCTTGATTTCGTAAAGCATAAACTGCATATTTCCAAGGAGGCCGAGATCATAGAGGATCTGGAACAAGTGGCTGACAATTTTAAACGCGTCGAGCTTGTTTCGGCAGTAACGCCTTTAGGATGGGGAGCCGAAGAACTCACCGACTTTGTTAGGTCACGATTGGATGAGATCAGGAGCGTGCTCGTCATTCTGAATACCAAAACCGCTGTCCGGAAGCTGTATGACCAACTCAGTCAATCGGAGTGGATGAAGGAGCGGGGGGTGAAGCTGTTTCATCTCAGCACCAACATGTGTGCCGCACACCGTAAGGAAGTGTTGTCGAAGGTGATCGATTCTCTTGAAGCTCAGGAACCCGTCATTTGTGTCAGCACACAGCTTATCGAAGCCGGCGTTAATATCAGCTTTGATTGTGTTATTCGATCATTGGCCGGACTGGATTCAATCGCACAAGCAGCAGGTCGTTGTAATCGTCACGGGAAAGCCCCCATCCGCAAAGTGTACATCATCAAATCTGCCGATGAGAAACTCACGAGTCTGCCGGAGATCCGCATTGGGGCAGAGAAAACGGAACGGGTACTGCGTGATTTCGAACAGAACCCCGCCCGATTTGGCTCCGACCTGCTGTCTCCTGCCGCGATGAAGACTTATTTCAGTTATTACTACAAGCATGTTCAGGGCGAAATGGATTTTCCCATTTTAAGGCTTGGGAGGAACATGTTTGATTTGCTCAGCGCCAATAAGGCTTATGTAGATAACTATAAATATAAACATGGCAAGCACTTGGAGTCGGTAAACCGCGCTTCGTTTGCGACGGCAGAGCTGTATTTCGAAGCCATTAGCAACACGGCGACATCCGTTGTGGTTCCTTATAACGAGGAGGCGGAGAGCCTGATTGCTGCCCTTAACGGGAAAGTGGATGCCGGGGAGCTAGGCAGTCTGTTTCGTCGGCTGCAGCCGTATATCGTTAATGTTTATGATCAAGATCTGAAGAAACTGGATAATATCGGGTATGTTCAACACTTGCTTCAGGGGCATGTTCTGACGTTATTAAAACCGGCTTACTCTGATGAATTCGGGGTGGATGCCGAGGGGGAGGGAGCATGGGACGAGGCTATCTTATAAAAAAGATGAAAACCCGCTAATAATGAGCGGGCTCTCAAATAATTCTTTATAATTTTCAATCCACGCTTTGCAGCGACAAATAACAAATAGAGTTTAGCATAAGCGCATCATTTTTGTATAATTCGATTTTAGAGAAATGGAAAAATTTCCATTGTATTATATTGGATGCTGGTTTAATGTATGTATAAATAATTCTATATAAGAAAGGAGGATTAAAATGCGCAATCAAATCGAATTCGAAGTTTTCGGCAACTATGCGCTCTTTACGGACCCGCTTACCAAGCTGGGAGGAGAAAAATTCTCTTATCAGCTACCAACCTACGAAGCGATAAAGGGGATTGTTGAAAGCGTTTACTGGAAACCCACCATAATCTGGTATATAGATGAGATTCGCGTGATGAACCCAATCCAGACGGAATCCAAGGGAATGCGTCCTATCGAATATAGCGGGGGCAACACCCTGGCCTATTATACTTACCTTAAAGATGTCCGCTACCAGGTGAAAGCCCATTTTGAGTTTAATCCACATCGCGAAGATCTGGCCTATGATCGTAACGAATTCAAGCATCATAACATAGCGAAACGCTCTGTTAAAGCGGGAGGACGCCGGGATATTTTTCTGGGATCACGCGAATGTCAGGGATATGTTGAACCTTGCTCGTTCGGTGAGGGAATAGGAGCCTATGATGAAGTTCCTGAAATCGATTTTGGCACTATGGTGCACGGCATCAGTTATCCGGATGAGACGGGACGAGCAGAGCGGGAGACGCGTTTATGGAGAGCGAAAATGGAATACGGGATTATCCGTTTTATCCGCCCTGAAGAATGCACCATGGTCCGCAAGACAGGCAAACCTCCTGTCAAGGCTTTCGCTTCCGGCAATATGCAATCCGTGGACAGTCTGTATGATGAAATGTTTCCGGATGGAGGGATGTAAATGAGCTGGCTCGCGAATTTGAACAAAACGTATGAACAGCATGAGAAATTAATCGGACAGTTTGAGAAGAAGAAAAACGGCCGGGAATACGCACTGATACCTGTATCGCATACAACGCAAACGGCGCATATCGAAGTCGTTCTGGATGGAGACGGAAACTATCTCCGGGCAAAAGTTGTGGATAAGGAAGACAGCAGCACGATTATCCCTTGTACGGAAGCATCCGCTAGTAGGACGAGTGCTCCGGTTCCGTATCCGCTTTTTGACAAGCTGGTGTACGTGGCTGGCGATTATGAAGTTTACTGTGACAAGCCCAAGGGGACTCCATATGCAGATTATCTTAATCAGCTCAAATCCTGGTGTGAATCCCCATACAAGCATCCGAGGGTGGAGAGTGTGTACAGGTACATTGCCAAAGGAACTTTGCTGACCGATCTGATTCGGGACAAGATCCTTTGGGTGGATGAGGCCGGAAAGCTGTTGGCTAGTTGGCCCTTACTTGATAAACAAAATGCGGAGAAGCCGGATATTTTTAAAGTGATCGCTTCGGATCAGAGCTCGGCGTTCGTTCGTTTCTCCGTAGAAATTCCGGGGGAACCAGAATCCAGGTTATGGCGGGATCAATCCGTTCAGGAGGCTTTTATCGGGTTCTATGAGACAAGCCTGAAGGAACTGGATTTATGCTATGTAAGCGGTGAAATGCGGCCGTATGCGGAGAAGCACGCTTCCCGGATTCGGAATTCTGGCGATAAATCCAAGCTGATCTCGGCGAACGATTCCAGCGGATTCACTTATCGGGGGCGCTTTCGCACCAGTCGTGATGTGGCCACTGTCAGCTTTGATGTGTCCCAAAAAGCTCATAACGCCCTCAAATGGCTAATTGAACGGCAGGGCATTCAGATGGATGGAAGGGTGTTTCTGATCTGGGGTACAGAGCAATTGGATTTGCCTGACCCCCTTGGCGGTACATTCAGTCTGTACCGGGATGAAGATGTGGAAGCCGGCGCCGGAGACAGTACACTCAAGGAATATGCGGAACAAATCCGGCGAGCGATCAGAGGCTACCGGTTCGATGGCGACTACAAATCTAATGCCATCATCATGGTACTGGATGCGGCCACGCCTGGACGGATGTCTATCGTTTATTACCGGGATATGGACAAGGAAAGATATCTGGAACGGCTGCAAGCATGGCATGAAACTTGTTATTGGCAGCACAGGAATGGAAGAGATCAAAATAACAAGCCTCGCACTTACATAGGAGCTCCAGCAACAAGGGATATCGCCTTTGCAGCTTATGGACCGAGAGCCAACGATAAGCTGGCCAAAGGCCTGATGGAACGAATGCTGCCTTGTATCGTGGACGGTCGGAAGATTCCATTCGATATTGTTCGCAGCGTTGTTAACCGGGCTTCCAATCCGGTCGCTATGGAGGACTGGGAATGGGAGAAGACACTGAGCATCGCCTGTGCTCTGGTGAAAAAAACTTATGAGAAGGAGGAATTTACTGTGAGCTTGAATACCGAAACATCAGACCGCAGCTATGTGTTCGGACGAATGCTGGCGATTGCGGATGTACTGGAGAGAAGAGCGTTAGGCAAGGAAGAGAAAAGGGCTACAAATGCTATCCGGTATATGAATTCTTTTGCGCAGAGACCGGGCCGTACCTGGACCATCATTCAATCAAATCTTCAGCCTTATCAGGCAAAAATGGGAACCGAAGCCGGATACTTAAATCGGTTGCTGGATGAAGTGGGATCGAAATTAAGCCTGGAGGATTTTACGGATAAACCGCTGAGCGGGTTGTACTTGCTGGGCTTTTACAGCCAACGCAATGATCTTTACACAAGCAAGAAAGCCAAAGAGGCCGAGGCGAATGCCGAGGATTCCTCCGAAAATAATGATCAGGGAGAGATTTAAATGAGCATACTTGACCATAAAATCGATTTTGCCGTCGTATTGTCCGTCCACAATGCTAACCCCAACGGTGATCCGTTAAATGGTAATCGCCCCCGTCAAAACTATGACGGACATGGTGAAATTTCCGATGTCTGCATCAAACGGAAGATCCGCAACCGCCTGCAGGACATGGGAGAGTCCATTCTGGTGCAGTCTGATGAGCGGCGCAGCGATGCTTACCGCAGTATCAAAGAACGTGTAGACGCCAATGCTGAAGTGTCCGAGTTCGCCAAGGGCAAGAAGCAGAATAACGAAATGTACGCTGAGGCGGCATGCAAAGCCTGGATGGATGTTCGAAGCTTTGGACAAGTATTCGCTTTTAGCGGAACGGATGTGTCGGTCGGCATTCGCGGTCCGGTATCCATTCATACGGCAGTCAGTGTAGATCCCATCGATATTACCAGCATGCAAATCACAAAGAGTGTGAATGCAGTCACGCCGAAAGACCCGAACAAAAAAAGCTCGGATACGATGGGGATGAAGCATCGGGTGGATTTTGGCGTCTATGTGTTCTACGGAAGCATCAACACACAGCTTGCCGAGAAGACGGGCTTTACGAGGGAGGATGCGGAAAAGATCCGCGAAGCACTGCGGACGTTGTTTGAAAATGACACGTCCTCCGCTCGTCCGGACGGCAGCATGGAAGTTCACCATCTGTATTGGTGGGAGCATTCCTCCAAACTCGGACAATATTCCTCGGCCAAGGTGCATCGATCCTTGAAAGTGCAGCGGAAGGAAGGCGTGAGTGATGCCAAGTCTTTTGCCGATTATGAGTGCATTGTTGAGCCGCTTGAGGGTTTAAGAGTTCAAGAGTATGCAGGGATATAGTGAAGATGATTTTTTGATGCTTTCGGGCATTCAGCACTTCCGTTTTTGCAAACGGCAGTGGGCTTTGATCCATATTGAGCAGCAGTGGGAAGAAAATGTGAAGACGGTGGAAGGGGCTTACCTGCACAGGAAAGCCGATCAGCCGATGATTCGTGAGAAGAGGGGGGAGAGGCTCGTCGTCCGAGCTCTCCCCATTCAATCTCGTGAGCTTGGTGTAACCGGAATTTGCGATGTAGTGGAGTTTGTGCTCGATCCATCTGGCGTCCCAATTGCCGGGGAAGAAGGGCTCTATTTGCCTGTTCCGGTAGAATACAAACGGGGGCGGCCGAAGCGTAACGATTCCGACCATTCTCAGCTTGTTGCGCAAATACTGTGCCTGGAAGAAATGCTGTGCTGTGAAATCTCAAAAGGATATTTGTTTTACGAGGAGATCAAACGCCGGGAAGAGGTCATCGTAACGGATCAAGATCGAGAGCTGGTTAGAGAGATATTTCGGGAGATGCGAATGTATTTCGAAAGAAACCATACGCCCAAGGTCAAAACAGGGCCGCACTGTCAAAGCTGCTCCTTAAATAAGATCTGTCTGCCGGAAATGTTCAGTAAGAAGTCCGTATCTCGATATATCGAAAGCAGGTTGAATGAGTGAAAAAGCTGCTGAATACGTTGTTTGTAACACTGCCGGACACCTATTTGTCTTTGGACGGGGAAAATATTGTAGTCAAGCAGGAAGATGCGGTTCTCGCCAGATATCCTCTTCATAATTTGGAGGCGGTTTGCACGTTTGGTTACGCTGGAGTAAGTCCTGGATTAATGGGAGCCTGCGCGACGCGTAATATTGCGCTAACCTTTATGACAAGAAGCGGACGTTTCCTAGCTAGAGTAATAGGGGAAAGCCGCGGCAACGTGGTGCTAAGGAAAGAGCAGTACCGAATATCGGATGACGAGCATCGAAGTGCCTTTGTTGCCAAAAACATGATTCTCGGCAAAATCTATAACCATAAGTGGATTGTGGAGCGCTCTACTCGGGATTATGCGCTTCGCATTGATGTGGAGCGGATGAAGAAGGTATCCGCTTCGCTAACGGAAACGATGAAGCAGGTACGGAGTACAGAGGACCTGGACAGCTTGAGAGGTTTGGAAGGTGCGGCAGCGGTTCAATATTACTCAGTACTTGATGATTTGATTCTGCAGCAGAAGGAGGACTTCTTCTTTCATGGCCGCAATAAACGACCACCGCTTGATAACGTCAATGCACTATTGTCTTTTGCCTATACCTTATTAGCCCATGATATGAGCTCCGCACTTGAAGCAGTTGGCCTGGACGCGTATGTTGGCTTTCTTCACAGGGATCGTCCCGGACGAGCTTCTTTGGCTCTGGATATGATGGAAGAGCTTCGAGGTGTGTATGCTGACCGTTTCGTTATCTCGCTGATTAACAAGAAACTGATCAATGAGAAGGGTTTCTATCGTAAAGAGAACGGTGCAGTTTTAATGGATGACGATACTCGAAAAAAAGTGCTAAAGTTCTGGCAGGAGAGGAAGCAGGATAAGATCCTGCACCCATTTTTAAACGAGAAAATCTCATGGGGCCTGGTTCCTTATGCACAGGCGTTGCTATTAGCAAGGTATATTCGTGGAGATCTTGATGAGTATCCTCCATTTTTGTGGAAGTAGGTGGTCCCTTTGTTGATCCTGATTACTTATGATGTGAGTACGACTGATAGCGAAGGCAGAAGAAGGCTTTCCAGAGTAGCCAAAACATGTGTAGATTACGGTCAGAGGGTTCAAAACTCCGTCTTTGAGTGCATTTTGGATGCGACCCAATTCCGTCGTTTGAAATATGAGCTTGAAGAAATCAACGATAAGGACCAGGATAGCTTACGGTTCTATAATTTGGGTGACAATTATAAAAAGAAGATCGAACACATCGGAGCCAAATCGTCTTACGATATGGAAAGTCCGTTGATTCTTTAATGTAGGGAATGAATGATTATTGGTGCGAATGTAAAGCTCACATGATTTCCCCGGGTCCTTCGCACCTCAGAATTTGTCGAAAGAAGTCTGTTTATAGATATAATGCGAAAAGTAAAGATCGGGATATTTCATTTTTGATATGGATTTACCTAACACAATTATGAATTCATGCCGGGATGAGATTGTTCATGTGCTTTTTCGCGGTCGCACCCTACGCGGGTGCGTGGATTGAAATTCGATTACCTTTGCGTGTTGGTCCGCGTTCCAGATGGTCGCACCCTTCGCGGGTGCGTGGATTGAAATCGAGTGCGATTACAGCGTAATATGCGAACGTTAGGAGTCGCACCCTTCGCGGGTGCGTGGATTGAAATTGCATATCTGTGGCAACCATGGCCGCTGTAACCAGTCGCACCCTTCGCGGGTGCGTGGATTGAAATTTAATGCCATACATCATTTGGATGGCCAAAAATAGTCGCACCCTTCGCGGGTGCGTGGATTGAAATGATCAATTTGTCCGGATGATTGACGAGGGTATGATGTCGCACCCTTCGCGGGTGCTTGGATTGAAATTATGATCAGCGTCGGGAGTATTCGTTTTCTCCAGTTTTACGGGGAAATTACTCCGAACGGCTTCAAAAACGTTGCGCGGCGTAACTTCCCCCATGCTTCGTGTCACATGTCGGATAACGGTCTTCCAGGTAATATAGGTGTCGGCTTCTCTTTTTCCGTATGTACCTGGGACAAACATCCACAGCATGCCGCCAGGTTGGTAATCGGTTTTGAACAAGATAAGATGTTCCGTTACGACCGGAATAAAGTGGCCGTTATACTTGCTTCCGTAGCTCAAGGCATTGTGCTGGACTTTCGTGAAATGACGAATTGGCATGCCGACCCAAGCCATTTCCCTTTGAATGCTTTTGATATATCCTTTTCCTTTCACCACCATGTCCCCGACCAGCACAGCAACGTATCGACTATGGGCAGCTGCTTTGGCATTCACATGGCTCACGGCTTGTATAAACTCCTTCCATGGCATGCGGCTCATGTCTTTCGATTGCATTTCCTTGGGAAGATCGAGGGCGTAATCGATCATCTTCCAGTACGGATAATGCAGCATGGTTAAATCAAACCCTGTATCATGAAAGTCATCCCCGACAACATCAAACCCGTTGTGAATGTCATCCCCGATGTAGGGCAACTTTAAACTATTGCAAACGTCGCGGCTTGTTTTCCCTCCCTCCATCGGGTCATAGATGTAGGGCGTGCGGATATTCAGACGTTGGAGATAAGAGATTAGCTTGATAAGCACTTCGCCTGCGTAATTCCCCCGATAAGTTCGATCTCCGTATGGACCGCGTTCCGGTACTGAAATGAGTGTCGTTAAATTTGTCGTATTCAATCCACGAATGTCCAATGTAAATCCCTCCTTTGGCCGCCTCATTCGGACGGCCCTGATTTTTGATGTATGGAATTTATGCCGCCTTCAGTTCTTGATCTACGGTTTCTACAAACCTCGCAACAATCGGAAAGTCCATGTCTTTCAGGATATGGTGGACGACAGAACGGACGGCCTCGATGCGGTGACTTGGGACGATATGAACAAGATGTTCTTGCACCGTGACGGCTTCAAGTCCCAATCGCTCTAAGATGTTCATGAATTCGTATAAGTGCGGCTGGACGTCATCGAATCCGCAATACTCCAAATACAACAGATGAACCGTTTGCTCGCTTGACGCATGTTTTCCTTGTTTTTTCTTCATGGGTACAGCTCCTTTGTGATTTGTGGTGGTCCTTACGCGTAAAACGCACCACGCAGCGCCGGCAGTGCAAGGATGGGCATCATGAAAAAAAGGCCAGGAGCCGGGCGGTCTAGTCCGGCTTTGGCCATCATCATTGAATCGGCTTCGCCCACCCCGTCAGGGGCTTGTCCTTGCACTGTACGAGGCGCGAAGTGGTAAGTTTGTAGCGTAAGGACCACCACCCCTCGAACCCCCGACGAAAAACTGCCGGCAGGCAATAGAATCGGGATCCTTCCGGCAGGAAAGTTTCCATGCCTTTAAATAATAAAAGAGGGTTTCCTAAAAGTAACCTTTGGAATACCCTCAGAAATAAATTAGGTTGAAATTAGAAAAAAACCAAGGAATTAAGCGATTTACCCTCGCTTAACTCCTTGGTTTTTGGCGTCGTGTACGCTACACTAAAAACAACCTCGACCAGGTTTTTCTAATTGTAGTGAGCGATTCCATGTATCATTGATTTTTGCTCCAATAGGGAGACCATTTATTTCAGCTCCGATTAAATAATAGCCTTGTACAACAAAGTTAGCTGTATCTTTATCCCAGCACGTATTGGAATATGTTTTAGTACCAGTTGTCTGTGTCCATGATACTGCTACTTGCATACCACTGATGTAGGAATTGATTTTTGATACACCAGTAAAATAGGGTAGGCCATTGCTGTTATTTTCATAATTATAAACGAGGGCTATATTTTTCCATGTAAATATCCCACTCAGTCCTCCGGAAAATGGTGCCCACCAACTTAAAGTTGTCGATGTCTGAGCCATTGGAGATATAGTTGAATCAGTTTTCTCTGGTACTTCTAAGACAGAATTCTGATCGGTATCAAACTTCTCTAATTCGCTTATCGTATCTGCAAGAAATGATTCATATTCATCCAGATCTGTAAAACTCAATAGAGGTCCATTTTGTTTAACTTCTTCCAATTCGCTGTCACTTAAAACAACAAATTCTGTGTCGTATTTCTGAGAAATTTCATTCAGTCGAGGATCGCTCATAACATTTTGCTGTGCAGATGCTACTGGTTGTAATGAGACAGAGAGTAACACAGTCGCAAGGACGACAGACAGAAAATTCTTTTTCTTAATTTTCAATGTTTTTATCAATCCTTTCTGTTATAGTAAAATAATAGTAACATAATTTGAGATAATTTGGAATATATAATCAATAATTTCAAACATTTCCTATTGATTGTATATAACTTAAAGGGAGAGTGATGTGAACATGAAAATGAACAAACTAGGAACAATGACTCTATCAGTAAGATTAATAATTCTAGGAGTAGGTTTGTTACTACCTTTGTTATCTATATTTATTTCTAATTATGAACCAATTGGCGATGACCGTTATGCTTTAGGATTACCGTTTCGATTTTTGAATTATTATGGTGAGACCTTACCTGCGTATAAATATGAGTTGTTTACATGGGATGTCTTTACTCGACATGTTTTGTTTAATGCACCTCTGTATTTTCTAAATGCCGTCCTTATTTATTTGGTTATTTTTGCTGTAATTAAAATAATAGTAATAGTACGTACAAGAAACACTAAGCGATCTAATCCCGTCGAGTAACAATCGCAGTAAAAAATGCAAAACTCATCTGATATGACCCCTGTCAAGTAAACAGAAAATAAATTGCAATAGCATATTTAAGCAGCCTGAGTCATACGCACTCAGGTTGTTTAGTTTCGTTTGGAAACGTGCATGGTTGTAAAAGGGTTGTATTGCTAAGCAGCATGTTTCCCCTGCTTGCAGAGGATTTTAAAATGGCTGAAGAAGTTTCCCATGGAGGCATTGTCCCAGCAGTTTCCTTTACGAGACATACCGGGGTCGTTCAATAAAAAAAACCGACTAGATCTAGTCGGAATGGTCAATCATCATCGTCATCATCATCCTAGTCTTTCCTAAAACTGGCTGCGTCGCACCCTTCGCGGGTGCGTGGATTGAAATAATATAGCAGCGGGGAGAAACACAAAGTTCCTGCGTCGCACCCTACGCGGGTGCGTGGGTTGAAATATGTCCTTTCAGCAGCCTCCAGCCTGCCATGCTTCCGCGTTGCACCCTTCGTGGGTGCTTGGTTTTGGCTCCGCAGTTCATTACAGCGATCGGTCGGTTTTGATGACTTATACTCTTCATATAGAAAGGGTTACGTGCGTAGGGTCGGTTCGGGAAGCCGCATGTGAGTATAATTACTCCATGCGGTTTTTCAATATATATGACGATTGAGGAAAAGGTCAGAGGTGCTTCTCAAGGCTTCCCCTTACAGGGCATATTGTAACTTCCATCAAAATATAGTGAAAGCAGAAGGCTTGACTTATACGAGGGAGCTACAGCCGGGGTTCCGGCTGTGCACGGTCGCACAGCTCTGACTAGTCCCTAAAAGGATGTGTTGAGGTGCCCTTGCCCCGCCTTGTGTGCCCCAACTAAGTTCTACGGCCAGCCCCAGACTTCCGGGTCACTCTCTTTGGACCCATAAGGTGCCCAGCCTAGCCCTTTGGGCCTTGTACTGTCTTTCCGGGCGCATTAGCCCGTCTCAAGATTCCGCAACCTTGTCTCGACCGATCAGCCCGCGTAAGGGACCTACGTTTTATCACCCGCTAAAACCCCGCAGGCCCCGCCACCTGCCATTTCAAAACCAAGGGGGATCTCACATGAAGCCAGCTGCGCACAGCCGATCTCCTGAGCAAGGAGCCGTCCCGAACCCAGCGCCGCGGAGGCGCACCCTGTTTTGGCGCCTGTTCGCCAACTATTTTCTGCTCATCCTCATCCCGGTCATTGCCGCCAGCGTCCTTGCACAGGTGCTGGTCGTGCGAATCATCGAGCAGGATGCGGAGCGCCTGAACGACATCGTGATGAGCCGGTTCGCCGAGCAGACGGACGCTTCGCTCCAGGCGCTAAAGACGAACATGATCCAGATGCTGAGCACCTCCAGGCTGCGAAGCGTGCTGATGGGCGCAGCCGACTCGCCGGGAGGCAAGCTGCAGCCGGAGCTGCTTCATTCGCTGCGGGAGCAGCTGCAGCAGCTGGAGTCGGATGAGCTTGTCGAGCGGGCGTATTACATTTTCATGCACGAGGACCTGATCATCGATGCGGAGACGTATACGAACAAAGCCTACTATTTTACCACGCGTTATCCGATGGAGCCCCGAAGCCGCAAACAGCTGGAGGCCGAATTGATCGGCAAAAAAATGATGAATTTCACCGACTCCGGCAGCTCCCTGACGGCGGTGATGAGCTATCCCTTCAATACAAACGCCCCCGATGTGTATCTCCTGGTCGATCTGAGGACGAACAAGCTCCAGGAGCAGATTCATATTCCGGAAAGTTGGGTCCGCGGAACGGCGATCATAGACGATCGGGGCCGTTTGATCTCCGAGAACGGTTTAAGCGAGCGGGACCGGCAGACGCTGCAGCAGCGGATCCATGCCGAAGGCGTATCCCCGCAATTTACGATTTCGGACAAGACCGGACTCTCGCTTATGAAATCGGCATTCGACGAGCAATGGCATTATATCAGCATGATCGAGCTGGGCACATTGATGAAGCCGGTATACGTCACCCGTTTCATAAGCTGGGCGTTCCTCGCATTTTTTCTGGTCGTCGGGGGATGGGTGTCATATTACTTGAGCCGGCGTTTATACCGGCCGATTGCGGAAATCCGGAATGGACTGAAGTCGCACCGCCGTACCGGGGAAAGCCCTGCGAATGAAGGAAATGAATTTGACGTCATTAAACGCTATTCCCAGTCCATCATGACCGAGAACCGGGAGCTGTCCCACATGGTCCACGGGATGCTGCCGATCGTGCAGGAGCAGTTCGTGACCAAGCTGCTGCTCGGTCAATACCGCGACGCCCTGTCCATTGAATACTACGCCAAGGAGATTGAGTTTACGTACAACCCCGTAGCGGCCAGAACGGTGCTGACCATTGCGCTTCACGACAATCTAGATGTGCCGGAGCATCCGACGGAAACGGGCAAAACCTTTCTGCTGGCCGAGATGAAGGACAAGATCCGTAAGCTGGCTCCGGGCCGGATATGGCTGTGCCAGACCAAGCCGAATCTGCTGGCCTGCATCGTGCAGCATGACAAGGCGATGAGTGATGGCCCCGAGCATATAGCGGAGATGGCGAAACTTATTTTGCTGCAATACGGAGACTATTTTAAGGCCACCATCGGCATTGGCAAAACCGTTCAAACGATGGAGGAGCTTCACCTTTCCTACGAGCATGCCGTCATCGTGCTCCAGTATCGGGGGCTCAACTCCACCGTTGAAATTTGCGGGAGTCAACCCGTCCGCGATTTGCAGGGAGGCGATTCCTTCCTGTCCGTGCAGGAGGTCAACCGGATTCTGAACCAGTGCAAAACCAGGGAATACGACAAGCTGCTCCGGTCCGTGCTAGATCTGCTGGAGGAAGGGCAGCGCAGAGATGCGGCCGCTGAGCAGATGAAGTATCTGCTGGCGGATGTGCTGAACACGTGGATCCGGGCAGCCGAATCCGAGCATAACGAGCTGAACGTTCCGTATTACTCCCGGTTATTTGAACGCATGAACCGCTGCATGACATGGGGTGAGCTCAGGGCGTGCTTCGAGGAGATTCACGCGTTCCTCTTTCGGCGGCCGGCACCCGGCACGCGCGCTCAGCAGATCGCCGGCATTGTGGCGTACATTCACGAGCATTACGACCAAGAGCTGTCGATCGAGGCTTTTGCCGGCATGATGAACATGTCGATCGGCCACTTCAGCCGTACCTTCAAGGAAGAGGTCGGAGAGAAATATGTGGAGTATATCGCGAAGTACCGGCTGATGAAAGCGAAGCAGCTGCTGCTCGAAACGGATCTGAAGCTGGACGAGATTGCGGAGAGGGTCGGATATTGGGGCCGAAACTCGCTGATCCGGGCCTTCCGCAAATATGAGGGCATTACGCCGGCGAAATACCGGACGCTGCACCAATAGCGTTACAAAGAGAGAGACTGATTTTTTTCGAAAAGTCTCTTTTTTTGCATGGACGAAGCCGCAAACCCTTGCTCCACAAGGGCTGCAAACCGGGCGCCCGCAGGAAAAGATGCGCGCTTTACGCCCTGAGCCTTAGGCTCGTATAGTGGGGACAACAGCCGGAGGTGTCGACTACACAAACGCCAAACAAGGAGGTGGTGGGGATTGGCGCAGCTATCGCGTATCGGATATGTGCTAAAAAAGCACAAAGCATTGTACCTGCTGATGCTGCCGGGCATTCTGTATTACCTGATTTTTAAATACGCGCCGATGTACGGCATCATCATCGCCTTCCAGGATTACTCGATCGGCCGGGGGATATGGGGCAGCAAGTTTGTCGGCTTGAAGCATTTCATTGAGTTCTTCTACGTGACGCCTGATGCGTGGAAGCTGATCCGCAACACGATCATGCTGAACGTGTATGATCTGCTGTTTCACTTTCCGGCGCCCATCATTCTGGCCGTGCTGTTCCATGAGCTGAAGAGCAAATGGTTCAAGCGATTCGTGCAAAACATCAGTTATATGCCGCATTTTCTGTCCACCGTCGTCATTGCCGGTATTCTGGTCACCTTCCTGTCGCCGACGACCGGGGTGATCAACCACCTGCTGGTGAAGCTGTTCGGGATCGAGCCGATTATGTTTCTGGGGATGCCGGAGTGGTTCCGGACGGTATATGTGGGCTCGGAAATATGGCAGAAGGTTGGCTGGGGCACGATCCTGTATCTGGCCGCCATTGCCGGCATCGATCCGATGCTGTATGAAGCGGCGAAGATGGATGGCGCGAACCGGTGGCAGCAAATTCGGCATATCACCTTTGTCGGCATGGTGCCGGTCATGATCATTTTGTTCGTGCTGACCCTCGGCAATTTCATGGAAGCCAGCTTCGAGAAAATATTGCTGATCTACAACACGATGAACTACGAAACGTCCGACGTTATCAACACCTTCGTTTACAGGCGGGGCATTCTCGACGCCGACTTCAGCTTCGCCACCGCGGTCGGCCTGTTCCAATCGGCGATCGGATTCATTCTGGTCGTGGCGGCGAACCGCATCGTGCGCAAATATTCGGAGACCAGCTTGTGGTAAAGGAGATGCGCCATGAAACAAAAGGTGAGCCTCGGCTCGAGGCTGTTTGACTTCTTCAACATCACATTCATGATCGTGCTCATCATCGTGATGGCTTATCCCATGGTATACGTATTCTCGGCATCGATCAGCAATAATGCCCTCGTCGCCAGCGGAGCGGTGCTGCTATGGCCGAAAAAGATAACGCTGATCGCATATGAGCAGCTCATCTATAATCCGGATTTGTGGGTCAGCTATTGGAATACGATCCGGTATACGGCGCTGCATACGGTGCTGACCCTCATCGCGACGTCCGCGATGGCTTATCCGCTGGCGAAGCGCTGGCTGCCGGGACGGAGGGTGATCCTGCTGATGGCCGCCTTCACCCTCCTCTTCAGCGGGGGCATGATTCCGACCTTCCTGATCGTCCAGCGGCTTGGATTGCTCGATACGATCTGGGCCATCGTCCTCCCGTCGCTGATCAGCACCTGGTATTTGTTCATCATGCGGACGTTCTTCGAGGGACTGCCGGAAGAGCTGGAGGACGCAGCAGCCATCGATGGGTGCGGCTCCATGCAGATTTTAGTGCGGATCGTGCTGCCGCTGTCGCTTCCCGTGATGGTGACAATCGGCCTTTTTACCGCCGTGAATCAATGGAATTCGTTCTTCAGCGCTTTGATCTACTTGAACGACCGGGAGATGTATCCGCTGCAGATCATGCTGCGCAACATTTTGATTGCCGGCACGAATGTGCAGGGCGAAGGGGATCTGACCCACCTCGAAACGCTGAAGTACGCGATGATCATCATCGCGACGCTGCCGATACTATGCGTCTACCCGTTCATTCAGAAATATTTCGTCCAAGGGACGATGATCGGCGGAATCAAGGGATAACGATAACGATAACGGTAGCGATGGATGCTGGCTCATCCGTTTCTATAAGGCATGCTGTATTTTTAAGAAAAGGGAGGTTGTGTGCATGACGCGGAAGGGTTTCAGAAAGGCGCTCCTATTGATGCTGCTGTGCGCCCTGCTCGTCACCGGCTGCGGCGGCGGAGGCGGGAAGGATGACGGGACGCTGAGTCCGGACAATCCCGTTACCTTCTCATGGCTCGTGTATGACCGGGTGGAGGGGAAGGTCAGGGACGACTGGGAGATTTTTAAAGAAATCGAGGCAAAGACGGGGGTCAAGGTGGAATTTCAGGTAGTCAGCCAGGAAGGGCTCGAAGAGAAGCGGCAGATCATGATCGCCACGAACACCGCTACCGATTTCATCCAGGTGCCTACGCAGGACGGCAGAGAGCATGGACCGGAGAAGGTATTCCTCAACCTCCAGGATTATCTCGACAAGGCGCCGAATCTGAAGGCATTCTACGAGAAGTACCCGGAAGCCAAAGCGCTGGCAACCGGCACGGATGGCGGGCTGTACACCGTCCCTGTGCTGGAAGGCGATGCGGAGGGAAAGGGCTTTAACTTCATCTGGTATGCGCGCAAGGATATTCTGGATCAGCACGGCATTAAGCCGCCGACGACCGTGGATGAGTTCTACCAATTCCTTAAAACGCTGAAGGAAAAATATCCGGACTCCTATCCGCTCATTTCCAACTCGATCGTCGGCGATACCGGTCTCTTCACGACCTTCGGCCGCATATTCACCGGCATTCACGGCTTCTACAGCCTGGATCCGACGACGGATCAGTATGCCTTCGCGCCGTATCATGACAATTACAAGGCGATGCTGGAGTATTTGAATAAGCTGTACACGGAGAAGCTGCTTGATCCGGAATTTTCGCTCCTGACGCAGGCGCAGTGGGAAGAGCGGATTCTGACGGGTAAATCGCTCGTCACGTATTTCTGGAAGGCGGATCTGGAATCGCTTGTCGCAAAGGCGCGGGATGCGGGGATTCCGGAATACGATCTGGACGCGATCCCGTCGTTTGCGGCTGACGGCATCAAGAACTATCAGTTCTCCCGTCCCGTCGTCGGCACCGTCGGCCGGGCGATCTCGGCCAAAGTGAAGGATAAGGAGCGGGCCGTGCAGTTCCTCGACTATTTGGTCAGCGAGGAGGGAACGAATTATCTCTCGCTCGGCATCGAAGGCAAAACATATACGATGGAGGACGGCAAGCCGGTCTACAACAAAGACTTTGGCGCTTCCCCGTTCAATACGCTGCGCAAGGACTGGGGCGTCTGGTATGATCTCATCACCTTGAACAACGCGCTGTCACGCGAGGCTTGGGAGCGCGGCCTAAGCGAGAAGAGCAAGGACATCAACGCGCGCTATGCCGAGTATATCATCCCGGCGCCGAAGCAGATCGTCAAGACGGAGGAAGAGCTGGAGCTGGAGAAGTCGAAGCTGAACAACCTGAACAAATTCCTGGAGCAGAAGGTGACGGAATTCGTGACCGGCAAAACGCCGATTAACGACGAGACGTATCAGCAATTTATCGATCAGGCGAAAAAGCTGGGCGCCGACGAGCTTCTGGCCATGTACAATACGGCCTATACGCGCACCTATGGCGGCAAGTAAGGGAAGCAGATAGGGAGGAGAGGAGGAATCCGAACGTGGAGACGAAAGTGGAGACCTATAAGATCATTGACGTCGATGTTCATAACGAGCAGGATGACCGCGCCCTGCTCCCTTATCTTGAGGAGCCATGGCGCTCCCGGGTAGCGGCTTCCGGCATCGGCTATGCAGGCTCCGGGTACTATTCGCCGATCGGCGTGATGAAGAAGGATTCGATTCCCCCTGGCGGAGGGAAAGCCGGGTCTGATCCGGATTTCATGATCAAGCAGCTTATCGAAGGCTACGATGTGGAGTATGCCGTGCTGACCGGCGTCGTTTACAACATTTCATCCACGCATGACCCGGACTACGCGGCAGCCATATGCTCCGCCTACAACGATTATCTGATCAACGAATGGCTCGGCAAACATAAAGCGTTTAAGGGCGCGATGGTCGTGGCGACCCAGGATCCGCTGCTTGCCGCCCGCGAGATTGACCGGGTCGGCGGGCATCCGGACATCGTCGAGGTGATGATCTCGAGCGCGGCGCGTTCCCCGCTCGGGCAGCGCCACTATCATCCGATCTATGAAGCGGCCGAGCGGAACGGGCTCCCGGTGGCGATCCATCCGGGAGCCGAGGGCGGCGGCAGCTCAACGGCTCCGACCGCGGCCGGCTACCCGGCCCGGTACATTGAATGGCATACCTGCCTCTCCCAGATGTTCATGGCACATCTGGTGAGCATGGTATGCGAGGGCATCTTCGTGAAATTTCCGAAGCTGAAGGTCGTCCTCGTGGAGGGCGGGGTGGCCTGGCTTCCGGCATTGATGTGGCGCCTGGACAAAAACTACAAGGCGCTCCGCTCCACCGTGCCCTGGCTGAAGAAGATGCCGAGCCAGTATATCCGGGAGCACTGCTACCTGTCGACACAGCCGATCGAGGAGCCGGACCATCCGCAGCATCTGATCGACCTTTTCAATATGATCGATGCCGAGAACATCCTGCTCTATTCCAGCGACTACCCGCATTGGGACTTCGATTCGCCCCATCACATTTTGCGGGGGCTGAAGCCGGAAGCGAGACGGAAGATTTTCTACGAAAACGCGAAGCAGCTGTACCGGCTGGATTAATCGGAAGAGGACGCTGGCTACTCTATGCTTTGCGAGTAAAGGAGGGCGATTATGGCTGTACATTATGTACTGACGGAAGATGCGATCCCGGAGGGCGGCCGCGCCGTCGTCGAAATTGACGGCCGCGAGATCGGCATCTACCGCGTGAACGGCGAATATCATGCCATCCTGAACTACTGCCCGCATCAGGGAGCCCCGATCTGCGCCGGCCCTGTCTCCGGAACGACGCTTCCTTCGGAAGTGTACAGCTACGAGTACGGCCGGGAGGGAGAGGTCGTTCGGTGCCCCTGGCACGGGTGGGAGTTCGACCTGCGGACCGGCGAGTCGCTGTTCAGCGAACGGATCAGGGTGAAGAAGTATAAGGTGGAGGTGCATGAAGGGAAGATCGGGATCGTCATGCGGAGGTAGAAGAAGTAGGACAGCAGTAGAAGTAGAAGAGAAGTAGAACAATAGTAGAAGATGTAGAACAGAAGTAAAAGTTAAGCAGGAAAAAATAGAATGAGAGAACGAAAGTTATAAAGACAAGATAAAGCAGCGCTTCGGGATGACTCCGGAATGATCGGGAGTCGTCCCTTTTTAGTATAAAGTTATGAAATCATGTATCATGTAGGGAGGGGACAAGCCCCGCCTTACAAGATTGCATAAAGGAATGAGCAACGTGAACAAAAACAAGCGAGGAATTGGAATTGCTGCCGTAGCTATTATTTTGATCGGCCTGGGTATCCTTTTTGCTTATGATTATTTCAATCCAGAAAAGAATTGGACGATGCCGGAGCCCAATATTGACGTTCAAACGAAAACGATTGACGGCATGACCATTGTGTTACGAAACGCTGCCTACCGTGATGATGAAGTTACGATTGGGTTCGAACTCCAAGGCGGCGGACCAGAGGAAAACGATCTGGGCTATAGATTCTACAGCAATGGGCAGCTGCTCGCAGATACAGAAAGCGGAGAGCAGCATAAATTGGGGGAGAATCATTATTACTTAACGGCTAAAGCCAGAGGCGTGCAGGGCCAACCCGAGCCTTTACAACTGAGGGTCCATATCTTGGCGAAATCCAATATAGAAGCTCAGGATATTTTATTTAACTTTGATTTAGCGTTGCCGAGCGGCTCTTAAGGAGTGTACAGAGAGACCTCGCTCGGTGAATCACTTCTTGCTGCGTGTAGCGCGGAACTCAATGTTAATTAGCCCAATTAGAGGATTTTGAAAAAGAAAAAAGGCATCCCCAAGATGGGATGCCTTTCTAGCTGCTCGCTCACACCACCTGCGACAGCACCAGTCCGCCGTAAGCGAATGCCGCTACGATGACGATCGCCGGGTGAACCTTGCGGATATTCATCGCCCAGAAGGCGACGGCGGCGATGCCGAGGGATTGCACCAGCCCGATGGAGATGACCGAGCTTTTGCCCATCTGCCAGGTCAAGGTCAGCATCATGATCGCGATGACCGGCTGGACGAGAAGCGTCATGCCTTTGACGACCGGGGACGTGCGGTACTTCTGAAGCAGGTTCAGCAGCCAGTTTAAAGCGGCGGCGGACGGGATGACGGTAGCTGCGAGGGCGATCACCATGCCTACCCAGCCGGAGACGCCATAGCCGACGAAAGCGGCGATTTTGGTGGCGATCGGCCCCGGCAGCGCGTTGCCGAGCGCTAGCATATTCGAGAAATCAGGATCGCTCAGCCAACCGTGATGCGTGACGATTTCCTTATACATCAGCGGGATGGAGGCGGGGCCGCCGCCGTATCCGAGCACGTTGGAGATGAAGAAGCTGATCAATAGCTGAAGCCAGTCTTCCATCAGGCCGATCCCTCCTTATCCCCGCGCTGCTTCTTAAGCTTAGCCACGACTTTGAAATGCACGGTTCCGTAAGCCAGGAACAGGACGATCACGATGGCGGGGTGAAGCTGGACCGTCTCCAGCAGCAGAAACGAGATCACAAACAGGCCAATGCCGACATAAATGCCAAGTCCCTTGACGGCCTTCTCCCCGAATTCGTAAGCCATCGTGCCCAGCATGACGGCAATGACCGGCGTTACGCCGGCAATCATCCCGGCAACGATTTTGGAGCTGCTGAGAAATGTCACTGCCGAAAGTAGCGCAACCATGGCAATACAGGTTGGGAAAATGTGGGCGATCACGGCAATGATGGCGCCGAGCACGCCTTTTTCCCGGTAACCGAGATAGGCTGCCATCTTTGTGGCGATGGGACCGGGGAGCGCATTGGCAAGGGCCAGCACTTCGCCGAACTCATCATCGTTCACCCAGTGGTAACGGACGACCGCTTCATGGCGGATGAGCGGGATGACCGAAGGTCCGCCGCCATAACCAAGGATTCCGGTTCGGAACATGCCGATGGTCAATTCGATGTAGGGATTGCTGCGGTTGTTAGAGCTCACGATATAAGTCCTTTCTTTCGTAAAGATAAACACACGGCATCAGAGTCTGATGCCCATCCGGCTTTTATAACGCTTGATGAGGATCTGCGTATCTACGCTCGTAATGCCCGGCAGCGGATACAGCTTCTCATTTAAAAACATTTCCATCTGTTTATGGTCCGTAAACAGCCCGTGCATATGCAGCTTGCTCGGTCCAGTCATATGGTACAGGCTTGTGACATGCGGTTCGTTCTCCAATGCGTCCGCAACCTGCTGCAGATGCTTCGGCTCAACCTCCACGTTAAAAAAGGCGGATACCGCGATTCCGACCTTCTCCGGATTGATTACCGCCGCAAACCGCTCGATCACGCCGCTGTCCATCAGGGCGGTGACCCTTGCCTGCACCGCTACGCGGGACAGCCCGACCTCCTTGCCCAGATCCGTGTACGAGATTCGGCCGTGCTTGCCGAGGATGGAGATGATTTTGCGGTCCGTTTCGTCGATCGGGAGCGAGGCGTAGGCCCCTTCGGAATGAACATCCATTACGATCAGCTCCTTCTTTTTTTATGAATATGTAACGCATAACAGCTTAAATGACAACAAAACGAAATCGAATGTATCATTTTGATTACGACATGTTTAAATATATAAGCAATTGATTTCACTTTCAATATTTCTCTTCCGAATTGAAACTTTTTGCCCGCGAATTCAGTCTAAATCTATGAAATATTAAAGATATAAGTTGCAATTAAGAAAACGATGCAGGCGAGGGAGTAAAATGATTCCGAAGAAGTGGAACGGTCGCCTTTGGTTTCAGATTTCTACCGTAATAAGTTCTATTAAATCATGAAATCTGAAACCAACAGCGATTGTAGGAACATTTTACGTACTTGCCCTAATATACATTCATTTGTTCAACTTATATAGAATGGCATTCATTGGAGGGAGGTCGTTCTATTAATTGGATGAATTAATAGAATTACCCTTTTCTATCAATTTATGATAGAATACTCCGGTGAAGAAAAGGCTTCATAGGATTTCATAGAAAGGCGGCAGCTTAGATGAAGAAATTAATCGCCCTCATTTTGGTATGCGCAATGCTGCTCCCTGTTTCCATCGTATCCGCCGCGTCGGCTGGCGGGAGCGGGACGGCCACGAGCAAGGCGAGTGCAGCAACCAAGACGAATGCTTCCAAGAACGAGCCGATCGATCTCGTTTTTGTCGGGGATATTTTGCTGGACGGATATGTGGGGAACCAGATCGAACGTTACGGGAATCTGTATCCGTTCAAGAAGGTGGCTCCTATTTTGAAAAAAGCGGACATGGCCTTCGCCAACCTTGAAACGCCGGTGTCCGTCCGCGGCAAGGCCGCGAACAAAACCTTTGCTTTCCGCTCCAAGCCGGATACGCTGAAAGGTCTCGTATACGCAGGGATCGACGGCGTAACGCTGGCCAATAACCACATTCTGGATTATGGGCAGCAGGCGATGCTGGACACCATCACCCATCTGAAACGTCAGAAGATCGGATATACCGGTGCAGGCCGCAACATTGACGAAGCGTTCAAGCCGTATGTACAGACGGTCAAAGGGAAGAAGATCGCCGTGTTAGGCGTCAGCCGCGTGCTGTCGGACAATTCCTGGATCGCCGGCAAGAACCATCCGGGGGCAGCATCCGCTTATACGATGGAGCCGATGCTCAGCCAGATCAAGAAGTCGGCGAAGGCGAATGACTTTACGATCGTTTATATTCATTGGAACCAGGAATTCGCCGATTACCCTGATGATTACGCCCGGAGCATGGCGAAGAAAATGATTGACGCGGGAGCGGACATCATCGTCGGTTCGCACAGCCACACGCTCATGGGAATTGAGTATTACAAGAACAAGCCGATTTACTATTCGCTCGGCAATTTTGTCTTCAACCGCTCCACGCGCGGCGGTGACAAGACGCTCCTGTCCATGATGGTCCATTTTGAAATTCAGGGCTCCAAGATTACGAGCCGGATCACCCCGG
This sequence comes from Paenibacillus sp. FSL M8-0142, assembly GCF_038597315.1. Lineage (NCBI taxonomy): Bacteria > Bacillati > Bacillota > Bacilli > Caryophanales > Paenibacillaceae > Paenibacillus > Paenibacillus sp. FSL M8-0142. The sequence continues at coordinate 5,199,115 of NZ_CP152008.1, read as the reverse complement.
TGAAGATTCTCCAGGGCCAGCCGAACCTGATGGACAAGAAGTACAACAAGGAGATCATCGCGAAGCTGAACAAGCTTTCCTATAATGCGAAGATCGATGCCAACGGCAACGTAACGAAGAAGTAACGAGCCTTGCGCAACTTTAAGAACAACCGCAGCCTTTCGTGGCAGCGGTTGTTTTTTTGTGTCTGATCGGATCGTGTAGAGGGAGAGGGGAGCGAAAAGCGTCGAATGACGGCAACCCGCCCCGACGTAACTCCTTTCCATGATTCTACAATTTACGCGATTACGGCATGAGGGCAGAAATTCCTGCACAAATAATAAAATTTTATTTTATAAAATCTATTGTATTTTGAAATTATATTTCAATATGATTAGAGAAGGAGGATTCCGCTAGCTTGGCGCAAACGCCTCTTTCAAGTTTTTAAGAGAGTTAACTTCGGATTTACAGAGAAAGGAGGTGGGCTTAACAAGTCGCCGTTATACTTCCGTATGCAAGCCCGTTATTTCGGGCGGCCTTCAAGCATGAGGAAGCACCCCCACAAGAACGAAGGAGGAATTGATGATATGTTTCGAAGCAAGAAAAGAATATCTTCACTGCTGAGCGGTGTGATGTTCCTTTCCCTGCTGTTTCCCGCCGGTGCGCTTCAAGCGGCGGACCCGGCGGCAGCTGCTGCCCCATCCGGTCTTATTGATATGCGGCAAATGGAGATTGGACCGGGCGCTACATATACTTGGATGAACATGCATAAGGGGAGCGGGGAACAGAAGGTTCACATGGTGGAATTCGATCCGGCGCAAGGACAGCTTGAGCTCCAGCCCGGACTGACCGACGGCAAGGTATACGGCATGCAGGGCGTGAGCAAAATGGCAGCCGATGCCGACAAGGAAGGCAATCGGGTGATTGTCGCTGTGAACGGTGATTTCTATGATATGTCGACGGGCATCCCGCTGGGGCTGTTCATGGGAGACGGAGAGCTTTTGACCGACCCGCCGAACGGCAGGAATGCTTTCGGCATCCGGCAGGACGGGACAACCTTGTACGGAAGTCCAAAATTAACGAAGACGGTCCGGATTGACGGGGCTGATGCGGGCTTAACGTCTATCAACCGTCTGAGAGGGACGGACGCACTTGTGCTGTATACCGAAAAATTCAACAAGACGACGATGACGAACAGCCTGGGCGATGAGGTCGTTCTGGATATCGTCAGCGGACGCGCTGCAAGCGGTGAAACCCTGGTCATGAAGGTCGCTTCCGTTCATAAGGACCGGGGGAATTCGCCAATCGGCCCGAATCAGGCCGTTCTGTCGGCTTCGGGCCAGCAGCGGGCCAAACTCGCGAATCTTCAACCCGGCGATGAAGTGACCGCCCGGTTCGAGCTGGAGGACGCCTGGAAGGACGTGACGATGGCCATCGGCGGCACGGTGATGCTGGTCAAGGATGGCATCGTGCAGCAGCATGCGGATCCGGCCATTCACCCGAGAACGGTGGTTGGCACGAAGGCGGACGGCTCTGTCGTTCTGTTCGAGGTGGACGGCCGCCAGCCGGGCTTCAGCGAAGGCGTCAATTACATCCAGCTCGGCGAGATGCTGCAGGAACTTGGCGTTGTTAACGCGCTCAATCTGGATGGCGGCGGCTCGGCAACCTTCGTCGCCCGCCTGCCGGGAGAGACCGAACGCAAGGTGCTGAACTCCCCTTCGGACGGCGGAGAACGCAAAACCGCGAACGGCATTCTGCTCGTGAACAAGGCGCCGGAAGGACAAGCGGAGAAGCTTGTCGTATCGCCGAACCTTGCGCGGGTGCTGACGGGATCGTCCGCGGTATTTACGGCAGCGGCTGTTGACGCGAACCTTCATCCCGCGGCGATACCAGGCACGCCAGTATGGCAGGCCGATTCTGCATTCGGGAGTTTCGACGCCAATGGCAGATTCACAGCGGGCAGCCAGCCGGGAGAGACGGAAATAGCCGTTCAATCGGGATCGCTGAGGGGCAGTGCGAAGCTGGAAGTCGTTGATCAAATAACGGAGCTATCCTTCCGGGATGAGGTGATGACCTTCCCGTCCGGCTCCACGAATACATTAACCGTCACGGCCCTCCGTAACGGTCAGGTCATTCAGGCCGACAACAGCCGCTTTGAGTGGCGCGTCGAAGGCGATATCGGAACCATTGACGGCACCGGCACGTTTACGGCTGCCGATAAACAGAATGTGAGCGGCAAGATCTATGTTAAATACGGCAGCGTGGAGACCTCCATCGATGTGAACGTCGGGCTCCCGCCGGTTATGCTGGAGGATTTCGAGAATGGCCTTGGCCGGTATAAGGAAAGCGCGGGCGCGCAGTTTAAGTCGACCCGGGTATCGGTCGAGACGGACGATACCTATGTCCGATCCGGCAGCGGCGCGTTGAAGCTGGAGTATGATTTTACCGGCATGACGGGGACTTCCGGTGCATATCTGCAGACGAACAGCGCGGCAGACAATATCGAAATTCCGGGCTATCCCGAGAAGATCAGCATGTGGGTGTACGGCGACGGCAAGGGGCATTGGCTCCGGGCTCAGCTTCGGGACGCTAAGGGAAATATCCCGTTGAATTTTACCGATGAGAGCGACGGCGTGAATTTTGTTGGCTGGAAGTACCTTGAGGCTGACGTGCCGAAGGGAAGAACGCTTCCGCTCGTCATGGACATGCCTGTCCGTTATATGGAGACCAAGGCGGACAAGAAGGATGCCGGAGCGATCTACGTGGACGAAATCCGGGCATTGTACGGCCCGGCTAACGACGATATTGAACCGCCGGTTCTCAAGGGCTTCTCGCCTGCCGCCGGCGAAGAGATCACGAAGAATACGCCAACGATCACGGTATATGCGGAGGATGCGGGCTATGATCCTTCGAAGCATCCGGGAACGACGCTAATCGATCCGGACCGGATTCGCTTCTATGTAGACGGCGTGCTTGTGCAGCATACGCTGTATCCGCCGGAAGGAAGAATCCACTATACGCCAAGCGTTCCGCTTGCCGACGGCATCCATCAAGCGAAGGTGACCGTCCGCGACCTCTCCGGGAATCAGACGACCAAGGAGTGGCATTTCACGATCAATACAGGCGCAGACGCAGCAAAGATCGTGTATGATACGCCGGACATCGTATACTTGGGGAACAGCTATACGCTGGATATCGGCGGCGTCAACACGTCCCGGATCCGCAGCGGACATATCGAGTTCCAGTTTGATCCGATGAAGCTGGAGAATGTGCGGCTCATTCGGGGCGACAAACTGGATTCGTCCCAGGTATGGGCGGATATCGATCAAGCGAAAGGAACGGTTAAGGTGACCTGGAAGGACATCCATACCGCATCCTTAAGCGATGATGATGTGATCGGACGGATTGGGTATGACGTGAAGAAGGATGCGGAAGGTAGTAGCGTGATCTCGCTGAAATCCGGCGCGCTAACCTTGACAGATACGGGGGATACGGAGTTTACGTTCTTCGGCCTCCCGATCACTTCCAAGATTGCTGCACATTTGGCGCTGAACTGGAATGAAGAGGGAGCCGTCGAAGGCTATGAGACGGTATTCCACGTAACCGACGCCCAAGGTGCCGCTGTTCAAGACGTGCAGATTACGGCGGACGGCGCGCTGATCGGCACGACGGACACGGCCGGCGAGCTGAGGACAAACGCGTTAACATCGCAGATCAAGACCTATACGGTTCAAGCGGTGAAGGACAATCAGTACAGCCCGGCTGTGGCGTTTAAAGTCTCTCCGCTGTCCGGAACCGAGACGCCGACGAACATCAGCGTTGGCATGGGGGCGGATCCGGCATCCTCGCGGATGTTCAACTGGCATACGCACCCGGCGATTGAGCATACGGTGGTCGAGCTAGTGAAGCAATCCGAATTTACCGGGTTTGATGCGCCGAACGTACAGACAGTCAGCGGGACAAACGAACTGTACCATACGCTCGATCTGGGGACGGTTCGTGTCCATAAGGCCGAAGCCGGCGGCCTGGAGCCCGGAACGGCATACGTATATCGCGTTGGGGACGGCCAGGGCCATTACAGTGAACAAGGCTCGTTTGAAACAGCGTCCTTGACGGAAGAATCGACCAAATTCTTGTACTTTGCGGATTCTCAGGCATCCACCGCGAAGGAATTCGAGCTCTGGGGCCAGACGATTGACAAGGCTGCAGGCGAGCATCCCGATGCGGAATTTATGGTGCATGCCGGGGATATGGTCGATAAAGGCTTTTTGGAAGCGCAGTGGAATGACTGGTTTCGGGAGGCGCAGCCGCATTTCCTGAATACGACGCTTGTATCGGCGATCGGGAACCATGAAGTGATGGGATCGAAGGAGAACGGCGATTTTCTGGCCCATTTCAACCAGCCGGGCAATGGCTTGGACAGTCTGAAGGGCACGAATTTCTCGTTCGATTACAAAAACATTCATTTCATCATGCTGAATAGTGAATATGAGCTGGAAGAGCAGAAGAAGTGGCTTGAGCAGGATCTTGCGGCCAACAACAAGGAGTGGACGATCGCGATCTTCCACCGCGGCCCTTACGGAAGCATTTATGATTCCGCCGAGGTACGCAATCAATGGGCGCCGGTTCTGGAGAAGTATGAAGTGGATCTTGTATTGAATGGGCATGACCATATCTATGTCCGCTCCTATCCGATGAAGAATCTTGCCATTGCACCGGACGGCAGCGGCACGACATACGTGGTGGCCGGCTCGACCGGGCCGAAGTTTTATGCCCATACCGAACGGGGCTGGCACCAGGTTGTGGATGAAGAGAAAACCCAGATGTACGCCTCCGTGGAAGTGAAGGGAGATGAATTGCGGTTCGTTACGAAAACGCTCGGCGGCCGCCTCGTCGATGAATTTACGCTCACCAAATCCGGAACGCCGAAGCCGAAGCCGGAAAGCATCGTCGTATCGCCGAAGCAGCTCAAGCTTGCCGTTGGCGACAGCCGTCAGCTGGCAGCGGAAGTGAAGCCGGACGGCGCAGAAGCTTCGGTTACGTGGTCAGTGTACAGCGCCGAGCCGCAGCAAGCCGTCAGCGTATCGGCGGACGGAACCGTGACCGCCATCGAGCTTGGCGAGGCCATCGTTCGGGCGACAAGCACCGTATCGCCGGAAGTCTTCGCGGATGTGCGGATTATGGTCGGTAAGGAAACGGATGTCTCCCTCGAATCCATCCGTTTCAAAGGCAAGCCGGTGCTGAGGGTTGGCGACACCGACCAGACCGTGACGGAGGCCGTATATTCGGACGGCAGCCGGATCCCTGTCATCGAGGGCGTGACGTATGAGAGCAGCAAGCCGGAAGTAGCCTCCATTGATGAACGCGGGACCGTCCGGGCGCTGGCTGAAGGAAGCACGGTGATTTCGGCAACCTACGGAGGCTTCAAGTCGGAGTACGGCTTGAAGGTCATCCGAACCGGCGGAAATCCGAATCCGAATCCCGATCCTTCGCCGCCGGTGGACCCTCCGGGCAAGCCTCCAGTGTTCCCACCGGTAAAGCCGCCGGTGATACCGCCAAAACCGCCGGTTACCCCGCCTCCGGGCAGGATTACTGTAACGGCTGAGGAATTGGCCGACAAGCTGGTAAATGGTCAGGCTGTGTTGACGGTGAACGGCGAATTCGAGGAGCTGATCCTGCCGGGCAACGCGGCTGAGCTGGTTAAGGAAGGTTCGATCCGGGTTGTGGCTAATCATATGACAATCACGATCCCGGGCGAAGTTCTTGCTCAGCTGCGCAGACTTGAGCAAGGGAATGAACCGGACAAGGGCTCCATCAAGCTGAGCAGCGAGAAGCTGAAGGAGTCCGCAGCCAATCAGCGGATTGCAGATGCTGCCCGAAGAGAAGGGGCACAGCTGAGACAGATTGGAGCTTTGTACGAGCTCGGGTTGGAATGGGTGTCCGCGAACGGTACGGCCGACAGCTTGAAGGAATTCGACAAGGCAATCATTTTAGAACTACCGCTGCCACCTGGTACCGGTGGAAGCAGAGTCTCCATCTACTATGTTTCCGACTCTGGAGCACTGGAGTATATTCCGGGGATCTTGAAGGACGGCCGCATGTCGGCACCGATCAAGCACTTCAGCGCATATGGCCTCCTGCAGTACGAGAAGATGTTTGCCGATGTGCCGTCAACGTTCTGGGCCGAGGAAGCGATTGGAGACTTGGCTGCAAAACAGCTGATCAAAGGCGTTTCCGCGGAACGCTTCGCCCCGGCCCAGAAGGTAACCCGGGCTGAATTCGCGGCGATGCTGGTCCGGCTCCTGGGCATCCAGGCTGAGGGGCCGGTGCCGTATAGCGATGTCACCCCCGGCAAGTGGTATGCGGACGCAGTTGCTGCTGCAGCCGATGCAGGCATTGTCTATGGAACGAGCGGCGACCGCTTTGCTCCCGAAGCGCCGATCAAGCGGCAGGAAATGGCGGCCATGCTCGTTCGTGCCTACGCTTATGCGGTGAAGCAGCCGAATGCAGCGGACGTGACCCGCAGCGGTTTTGCGGATATCGCCGGATCTCCGGACTGGGTACAGGAGGCCGTTAATACGGCATATGCCCTCGGCTTCATCAAGGGACATACGCCAAGCCGCTTCGCACCGGAAGGACTCGCGACACGTGCGGAAAGCGCGCAGGTCATGTTCAATCTGTTGAATAAGCTGCAGTAATCACGGATGAACCGCCCTCCCATCTCCTTGCAGGACTGCAGGAGTGGGAGGGCGGTTCTTTCGTATGTATGTCCCGGACCTCCTATAAGTGCCGGAGATGCGATCCCGGCCTGGGCAGCGGAGGACAAAGCACAGGCAGCAGTGAAATGAATCGTACCCGGGAAAATCGCTCCCGCAAACAAGGCCTGCTGCGGCCGCCCGGACGTTCGGAATCGAGGCGGCGGAAAATTTTAGATATTTTCATGCGGCAAACTCCCTTATAATGAAAATCAAAGGCCAAGAGAGGCGCCTTCAAAGATACTTTACTTAAAGAAGGCCCTTGATGGCCCGATGAAAGGAGCTTGAGGACCATGCCGTACGCCAAAACGCCGAGCCCGCCTTATTATGCGTGCATCTTCGTATCGGAGCGTACCGAGGGGGACAACGGTTATGGAGCGATGGCCGACAAAATGGTGGAGCTGGCCTCCCGGCAGCCGGGCTATTTAGGCATCGAATCGGCGCGGGATACGTCTTTGGGCATCACGGTCTCCTACTGGGAGTCGCCGGAAGCCATCGCCGCCTGGAAGGCAAATGCCGCTCACCAGGTTGCCCAGAAGCGGGGAAAGCAGGAGTGGTATCAGAGCTTTGCACTAAGAGTATGCAAGGTGGAAAGGGATCATTTTTTTGACCACAGCACACACGAGGAGGAGTTATGATGCAGCAATCGAAAATCAAATGGGGGATCATGGGGACCGGCTGGATCGCCCAGCAATTTGCCTCCGATCTGGCGCTTGTCAGCAACGGCGAGGCGCTGGCGGTCGGGTCGCGTACGGCGGGAAGCGCCGCTGAGTTTGCTTCCAAATATGACATTCCGCGGTCATACGGAAGCTATGAGGAGCTGGTTCGGGACCCTGACATCGATGTCGTCTACATAGCCACCCCGCATCCGCTTCATCACGAGAACGTCCGTTTATGTCTTGATACGGGCAAAGCCGTATTATGCGAAAAGCCGTTCACCATCAACAGCCGCGAGCTGGAGGATCTGGTCGCCGCGGCCCGCGAACGCAAGCTGTTCCTGATGGAAGCGATGTGGACGCGGTTCCTGCCGCCGATCGTGAAGGTGCGCGAGTGGCTGAAGGAAGGACGGATCGGCGAAGTCCGCCTGTTGAAAGCAGATTTTGGATTCCGGAGCGGCTGGAACCCCGAAGGGCGACTCCTTAATCTTCAGCTTGGCGGGGGCGCGCTCCTGGACGCAGGCATTTATCCGGTATCCTTCGCATCGATGATTTTCGGGGCCGAGCCCGATCAAATATGGAGCACGGCACATATCGGGGAGACGGGCGTAGACGAGCAGTTCTCGGTGATCTTATCCTATGATTCCGGCAAAACCGCTTCGTTAAACGGGGCGATCCGCCTCGGCATGACCAATGAAGCCCACATTTTCGGAACGAACGGACATATTCATATTCCCTCCTTCTTGAACGCCAAATCGGCAACGCTTCACGTCGACGGCGAGGACACCGTGCATTTTAACGATGACCGCAAGGAGATCGGATATGCTTTCGAGGCTTATGAAGTGGGCCGTTGCCTGGCCGAAGGGCAGCTTGAGAGCGATGTCATCCCCCTGAATGAATCTGTCGCGATTATGAAGCTGCTGGATCAAATCCGGGGCCAATGGGGCTTGAAGTATCCTTCGGAAGGTTGAGCCAGGTCAGCTTATAGATAGAGCTAAAGGGAAAGGGCATCAAATTGGCCGACGGATAGCAATGAACAAGCAGTGCGGAGCAGCCCGCGCTGCTTTTTTGCCATTGAGACCCTCAGTGGATAGATTGATACTGCGGCATCGACTATTGCCTTCCCTTATATTTCCCAATATTCTTGTGTGATGCTGTATAGATTATGATGCTCCCAAACGCCATTTATTTTAAGATAGTATTCCGAAAAACCGTCATATCGAAATCCTGCTTTCTCTAAAACACGAATAGAGGCCTTGTTTCGAGGCATAACCCCGGCTTGTACCCTATGTAACCCTCCAGGTCCAAAAGCGAATTTTAATGCTAAGCGAACAGCTTCCGTGGTGTATCCTTGTCCGTTATATTGCTCATCCAAGAAATAGCCCAGTGTGCAGCTTTCCCACGCTCCACGGACTACATTGCTTAAATTGACCCGTCCAATGAGATTATTATTGTTTTTCAGGAAAATCCCAAACCCGTATCGGGAACCATTACTCCAATCGTGTTGCACTTTCTCCAAAATGCTTCGCTGCCCCTCTACCGTGTAGTGAGAAGCGGGAGCGGATGGTTCAAATGGTTTAAAGAATTCCCTATTTCGAATTCGTAAATCGAGTAACGAATTAAGGTCATTCAATTCCAATCGACGAATATAAATGCGGTCAGTATCCAATCTCATTCTCTCACCTCAACATAAATCACTTCTTAGTTAATCTGCCAAATGGCGTATACCATGCCTTAACATAGCCTTATTTTAAGAGCGCTACACATGATTTACAACGTTCCCTGCGAGCGACTACGACGTCTACGCCATCACTCTTCCAAATTCCTGCCGAATCTCTAAAATTTTATTTTATAAAAACTATTGAAATTTGAAACAAAATTTCAATATGATAGAGGCAGGATGATCGTTGGTTTTATTTCCCTTCGGTTTTCCATATCACGCGTAGGAGGTGGGCGGCAGCTCTCGATGAAATCGGATGGTTGTCATTACCAATATTCCACGATGTTTAGTGGCAAGGAGTGAATTAGTGAATATGAACACCTCAAGGAGCGTTCAACGAAGCAAATCCTTTTTGTCTTTGGCTTTGGCACTGGCTGTCATGATCAGTTCGGTATCCGTGTGGGGCAGTCCTGGAGCCGCTTACGCAGACGATGTTCCGAAATCGCTTGTTATCGAGGAGTTTGAAACCCCCGGGAATTTATCTGCCTCCGCCGTCAGGGGGAAAGCCCAGCTGGGGATGATCAGCCATCCCGATCCGGTACATTACGGGTATCATGCTGCGAGTTTAACCTATGATTTTGTCGGCAGCGAGTCGGGCACGTCGGCAGCGTATCTTAATTTTAAAGACCTCGACGGCTCGGCCGGCAGAAGCGTTCCGGGCACTCCGAAAGCGCTCGGCTTATGGGTATACGGGGACGGCGGGAATCACTGGCTTCGGGCGCAGCTTCAGGATGCGGCAGGCGGCAAGCACGCCGTTGACTTAACCGCTACCTCGGGATTCAGCTGGAAAGGCTGGAAATACGTCAAGTTTTCCGTTCCATCCACCATCAAGGCTCCTCTCAAAATCAATCAAATTTATATCACCGAGTTAAAAGATACAAATAAAAACAGCGGCACGGTGTACTTCGATCGATTGACCGCATTCTACACCGATTCCCAGATCTACGGGCTCGATATCGGCGGTTTGACGCCGATGGGCGTCGGGGAAGCCATCAAGCCACAGATCTATGCGACGTATGCCGGCGAGTCCGAACCGGTGCGACTAACCTCAGGCGTGAAGCTGACGAGCAGCGACGAGACGATCGCTACGGTTATGGGAGCTACATACGACACGATTGAAGCGCTTTCACCGGGCACGGTTACAATTACGGCAGAGTACGCCGACGCGCCGAAGGCTCAGCTGGAGCTGCATGTAATGGCAGATGCTCCTTCCCCTGACCATTTGCTTGTATCCGGTCCGGTTCATCTGGAAACCTCGGTTACCGGCGCCTTGAGAACAAGCGTGGTTTATTCCGTTTACGGTACGGCGATGGAGCCGGTTCTGCTGGCGGAGGGGGTTGCTTATGCCAGTGACCGTCCGGACGTAGTTACCGTGGATAGCAGCGGAGGCCTGCAGGCCGTCGGGAAAGGCACTGCGGTGATTACCGTTTCTTATAAAGGAGCAGCCGCGCAGCACGCGATTACGGTCACCGATCCGGTGCCTGTTCTGCAGAGCATTGCACTGCAAGGATTAACCTCGGTGACGGTTGGGGATTCGTTCGAAACGTCCGTCTCGGCGACCTATTCGTGGATGGACGAGCCGATAACGATTACGGAAGGCGTTGCATTTACTAGCAGCAATCCGGCAGTGGCATCCGTCGATGAGAAGGGGGTTGTAAAGGGCTTGAGCATCGGTTCATCACGCATCACGGCGACTTATGAGGGGAAGACCAGCTCGCTCTATATCATCGTGAACAAGCAGGCTGAGCATCCGAAAGCCGAGATGAGAGCCGCCTGGATTGCCACCGTTGACAATATCGATTGGCCGGCCAAAGGGGTTACCGATCCCGAGCAGCAGAAGCAGCAGTTCATCCAGCTCCTTGACGAACTGGAAGCCGCCGGGATGAATGCGGTCATCATGCAGATCAAGCCAACGGCGGATGCGTTCTACCCGTCCGAGTACGGTCCATGGTCCGAGTGGCTGACCGGCGTCCAAGGCAAGGACCCGGGCTACGATCCGCTCGCTTTCCTGCTGGAGGAAGTGCATAAGCGCAATATGGAGTTTCATGCCTGGTTTAACCCGTACCGGATCAGCCTTCAAGGAGATATCAACAAGCTTGTAGCCGATCATCCGGCAAGGCAGCATCCGGAGTGGGTGGAAGCTTACGGTGGCAAGCTGTATTTCAATCCGGGCATACCGGAGGCGCAGCAGTTTATCCTGGACGGCATTATGGAGGTTGTGAAAAACTACGATATCGATGCGGTGCATTTTGACGACTATTTCTATCCGTATCCCGTAACGGGCGTTGATTTCCCGGACGAGGATACGTATGCCCAGTATAAAGGGGCCTTCACGAACAAGGCGGACTGGAGAAGAAACAATGTGAACCAGTTCATTCAGAAGGTCAGCCATGCGATTAAGCAGGAGAAGAGTTATGTGAAGTTCGGCATCAGTCCGTTCGGCATTTGGAAGAACAAGTCCAGTGATCCAAGCGGGTCGGAAACGAATGGACTGGAAAGCTACAATGCCATTTACGCCGATTCGAAAAAATGGGTTGAAGAGGAATGGATCGACTATATCACGCCGCAAATCTACTGGAATATCGGCTACTCGGCTGCCGCCTACGACAAGCTGATCGAATGGTGGAGCGATGTGGTCGCCGGTCATAACGTGCATCTGTATAGCGGGCAAGCCGTATATAAAATCGGGACAACGGCCGAGTGGTCCAATCCGGAGGAAATGCCGAATCAGGTGAAGTATAACCGCAGCTTCGAGGAAGTCCGCGGCAGCATGTACTTCAGCTCGAAGTGGTTCGCCGAGAATGCGCTTGGCTTTACGGACCGGTTGAAGACAGATCTGTACCGGTATCCGGCACTGGTGCCGGCCATGCCGTGGCTCGATACGGAGGCTCCGTCCGCGCCGCGGAAGCTTAAGGCCAATAAGGCTCATGGCGTAAACCTGAGCTGGGAGCCAGCCGGGGACGAGACCTACTATGCGATCTACCGGTTCGACGGGGGGAATGCCGGCAGCATAGACGATCCGGCAAACCTGCTGGGCACGTTCAGAAGAACCGGTAACGGGACGCAGCATTTCTCGGACGACACGGTGATCAAGCATCAGACCTATACGTATGTGGTGACTGCCATTGACCGTCTTCATAACGAAAGCGCGGCGACCGCCGCCCTAACGGTGAAAGCCGGGGGAACCGGCAAGCCGCCCGGAAAATCGAAGTAACCGGAAACACGGTACCTAAAAGCATGGAGCGACCTGAGTAACTGAGAAAGAAGTGCCTGAATGAAAAGAGAGAGATCAGCTTTGTCACGAAGCTGATCTCTCTCCTTTTTTGTTTTGGAACCAAGCCCAGACGGCCATGATCTCCCGTTCGTCCATCCCGACGAGGCTCTCGTTAATGTCGCTTAATATCATCTTCACTTGAAGGGACAGCAACCCCCGTCTTCGCTGTCTTCGTGTGCCGGTAACCTCGATCGCGATGATCTGCGGCCGCCGGATATATTTCGTGGAAAGGGCCAGGAACCTGCTGCGAATCGTAAGCTGCTTGCCGGTAATGTTCAGGCCGGAATCGCGGTGGGCCGCCAATCCCCACCCTATGGCAAACGGGAACAGGAGCAACGAGAGCATGCCGAGCCAGCCGAAGTACCAGATGCATCCGATGCTGACCGCAGCGGCAAAGGCCAGCTTCCACCGAAGATACATCCATTTCGCATGGGGCGGCGGCGAAGCCGTAATGGCCTGAACGCCCAGCTGGGGCGTGACCCGCGCGAGCAGCTCCGGAATGTCCGCGGTTTTTATCAGCGGGTGAAGCATGAAATGCTTCTCCGATTCGGACGTAAGCACGTGCACCTTCACTTCGGCATAGCCGAACCAGCGGCGGAAGATGCCTTCTTTTACCGTGGCAGCCAGCACCCGTTCGGGGGAAAACAGCAGCCTCTTTTTCTCGAGCAGACCGTAGCTTACGGAGATTTGCTTGCCGATCCGTTCTACGGTAAACCCGGCGTATTTAATCATATACAGAATGACGGACAGCAGCCAGGCCAGCACGACGGCAAGTATGGCAATGCCTGCCCAGTGTCCCGGGAGAATCCGCCCTGCCGATTGAAACAGGCTTTGGTATATTTGATCCGGAAGCAGGTCATCCGCAAACGATATGATACCGCCGACGAAGGCCAAAGCCAGGGACAAATTCGGGGAAGACAGGGCAGCGGTAAGCAGACGGCGAGACGGCAGCTGAAGCAAAATGCTCCGTTCTTCCGGAGAGACCGATGCAGGCGGAATAACGTTACCGCGGTCGTTAGGGTAGCCGCCGTCGCTGCCTGCTCCCGGCGTATTTCCGGATGCTTCAGCCTCATCCCGTTCCCATGACGCCATGCGTTCTTGTGGGGAAGTGCCTTCGATCATCTGCTCCGTACCATCCGCATTGACGATGTCGCCGTCAGCAAGTGCTGCCACATCGTGCGTTTGCGCTGCAGGCCGATCCGGCTGCAAGGCCCGTGTCCGGTCCCGGAGCCAAAGCTGAAGCCGTTCCGCTTCGTGGTCCGTTACGGCTGGAAGCACACCGCCATCCTCTGATTTGCCCGGCGTCTCGATGCGGATCTGCGTCAGCCCGAGCAGGCGCTGCAGCAGCGGCTGCTCGGTATTCATCGTATGAATTCGTCCGGCATATATGGACAGCTCCTCCCGGAATAACACGCCGCGCCGTATCAGGATTTTGTCCTCTTCCAGCGTATAGGCAAACCGTTTCCAGCGTAAGTATCCGTACAGAAGCAGAAGGGCTGCAAGGGCGACAATGCCGGCGGATAACCAGTACCATGGGACATCGTCCAGGGATTTTCCGTTAAAGAACTTGATCGATACAAAAGCAGCGAGCGGTACGAGCGATTTGACGCTGTTCACGAGCGGAAACAGAATGTAAAGACGGTGGAGCCTGCTTGCTTCATTCATCATGATCCACCACTTTGGCCAGCTCGCCGATCTGCTTCTTCAAAGTCTCCGCCTCTTCCAGCTTGAGCGCCTGGATGACGTGCGTGGTTGCGGCGGTAACTACCTTGACTTTGGCAAGTCCGTATTTGCGGAGCAGGGGTCCCCGTTCCAATTCAACGTGCTGCACGCGGGTCATCGGAACGAGCGTATCGCTCAGCCAAATCCAGCCGGATCTAAGCTCCAGCTCCTCTTCGCTGACCCGGAAGCCAAACTGCTTATAGGTGAAGGCCGGCACCGACCAGGTAAACCAGGCTCCTGCCAGCAACAACCCGATAGCGATCCACCCCGGCAGCAGGGTCCAGCCGAAGATGCCCGCAACGACGAGATAAGCGATAGACGCTAACAAAATGACCCCGTCGGTAATAAAGCCTGTCAGGCGTGAAATGGTAACAGAGTCGGGGTGACACCGGCGCATGGCGTCCATTCGATGATCCATTGTTGGTTCCTCCTCGATGTTTTGAGAATCAGGCAGTTCTGATGACATATGAACTTCTATGTAATTGTTTACGCTTGTGGGAAGCCGTCCGTTTCATCCTGCCGACCGAATACTGTAATGTCGCGTCCGTCTTATAATGGTTCATGTCTGTCATTATAGCATCCCGACTTGAATGGCTTGTGAACCTGACTTAACGATTGCATTAACAGGCAGCGGTTCCGTTAAGCTCGAATTAAGATTAGACAGCGGCCGGGAGCGGCTTTTTTGTATAATGGAAGGAATCGGACAGGAAAGGACATGAATGATGAAAATCGATCGTTTATTAACGATAACCGTACTGCTCTTGAACCGGGGAAGATGGAGCGCCAGCGAGCTGGCCGAACGCTTTGAAGTCTCCGCGAAAACGATCTACCGCGATATGGATGCACTTTGCCGGGCAGGGCTGCCGATCGTTGCCCATCAGGGCACATCCGGCGGATTTGAGATGATGGAGCAATATACAATTGACCGGTATTGGTTGACGGCAGAGGAGATGGGTTCGCTAGTGACCGCTGTCAAAGGAATGAGCCGTGCGCTGGATGACCGCGAGCTGGATATGCTGCTTGAGAAAGTGAAGGCGCTGCTTTACAAGGTAGAGCAGGGCTGCGGGAAAGGGGATGCATATGAACATGGCGACGTAAAAAACGGACCGGGAAGTGATCGGAGCAGGCCCTCTGTCGTTATGGATTTTCAGCCTTGGGGACAGCGGGAAGGTTTGAAAGCAACCGTCAGCCTTCTGAAGAAGGCGATCCAGGAAAAGCGGACCGTATCGATGCGTTACATCGATTCATCCGGCACGGCCGAGTGCCGAACGATGGAGCCGGTGTCCCTCATTTTGAAGGGAAATGTGTGGTATGTGCAAGCCTACTGCCTGGAGCGTGAGGATGCCCGGGTGTTCCGGGTGTCGCGAATGCAGGATGTAAAGCTAACGAACCATCATTTCGAGCCGAGGCCGATGCCCTTGATGGAACGGATGGACTGGGAGGATGCCTGGTCGGAGGTGCCGGAGCAGGAGGTTGTATTATGGTTTGGGCCGAAGGCTCGCCGGCGGGCAGCGGACGTGTTCCCGGCAGAGCAAATGGAGCTCTTGGAAGACGGCTCCTTCCGCGTGCGGGTCATTCATAAGGTGGACGAATGGTTTTACGGCATGGTTCTCAGCTTTGGCGACCAGGTTATAATCGAGCATCCCGAGGAAGCCGCACAGGAGGTCAGGAGAAGGGCGGAAAATTTGTTGAACCGCTACGGCAACCCGGACAGGCAGCTGTCCACGTTCCCCCTTTAGAATAGATCATAGATTCAATTCTTAAAGGAGGGCGTCATCATGAATACAAACATCGGCAGCCAGAAGAAGCGCCGGATCGAATCCAGACCGGCTATGTCCGTATGGGGAGCGGGTGCAAGGACGACAAACGAAGCGGAGGCGGGGGCAAACGGCGTGATTCCCCGGTTATGGGAGCATTATTTCCGGAGCGGGATCAAGGAGGTTGCCGGCAGTGATCAAGCTGTCTATGCGGTATATACGGATTACGAAAGCGACGCTTCAGGTGCGTATACACTCGTCATTGGCCATGAAACGGAAGGAATCTTCGGAGATGGGCAGGGCAGCGAAGAGGTTGAGCACGTTAGGCGTGCGGAAGGCCAGAGCATAGAGAGCATAGAGAACGTAGAGCGCGTAAAGGACGTAGAGAGTGTAGGGCGTATGAATCGTGCAGGGAGCGCAGACGTCGCTAAGCGCGAAGAAGATGGAGCTATTGTAGAGCGCAGCGTCTTTATACCGGAATCCAGATATTTGGTATTCCCGGCGAAGCCGGGTCTGTTCCAGGAAACGGTGCCGCAGGCCTGGCAGGAAATCTGGAGTTATTTCCAGAATGCCGAGGAAGTACGAGCCTATTCGGGAGACTTTGAATGTTATCGTTTCCAGGCGGCTGATCCTGCCCATCCCGTCGTCGAGATCTATATTGCGATTAAATAGCCGAAGAATGTGAAATCCCAAGCCGTCCTCGTGTTAGAGGGCGGTCTATTGATGATAGAAACGATAGAAATGAGAGGATTCGATCATTTTGTAATAATCATTATATTTTACATAAAATGTTTAATCGACGACCTAATATGATGATTATACCTGTTATGGAATAAATTTGATATCTTTGGCTTGCGGGTATCAGCCCGAGGTGCACATCGGTACTAGTACGATATCCGACTTCGGAACGGAAGGGGGCGGTATTTTTCAGGCAGATGCATGGCAAAAGGATGAATTTGTTGAAAAATGAAGCGAAAGGATGAGGATGATGAAAAAATTTCTAAGCATGATGTTATGCGCAGGCTTGGCGATATCGTTGTATGGCGTCCAGCCATCAACGGCTGAGGCTGCCACGGTAGTGAATGAGACGATCCGCGTGGAGGCCGGTCAGACCTTCGACGGCAAAGGCCAGACCTACGTGGCGAATCCGGACACGCTTGGTGACGGCAGCCAGGCCGAGAACCAGAAGCCAATCTTCCGGCTGGAAGCGGGCGCGACACTGAAAAACGTCGTGATCGGCGCGCCTGCGGCAGACGGCGTCCACTGCTACGGAAATTGCACAATCACAAATGTCACTTGGCAGGATGTCGGCGAGGATGCGCTGACTCTGAAATCGTCCGGTACGGTCAACATTTCGGGGGGAGCGGCGTATAAAGCGTACGATAAGGTGTTCCAAATGAACGCGGCCGGAACGATCAACATTCAAAATTTCAGAGCGGACGACATCGGAAAGCTGGTTCGGCAGAACGGCGGCACGTCGTATAAAGTGGTGATGAACGTGGAGAATTGCGACATTTCGAATGTGAAGGACGCGATCCTGCGAACGGACAGCAGCAGCTCCACCGGGCGAATCGTCAACACGCGCTACTCGAATGTGCCGACGTTGTTTAAAGGCTTTGCTTCCGGGAATACAACCCAATCGGGGAATACGCCGTATTAACCTGATGCTGGACTAGCTATGCAACGGGAAAAGCTCCTAAGCGTCTGCCATGACGCGAAGGAGCTTTTAAGTGCCGAAAACGGCGTTCCCGAAGATTATTTAAACCCTGTTAAGGCGGATCCGGATTTCATGAAGTATTTCTGGCCGAAGAAGTAGATCAGAATCATCGGGACCGCCATGATGGTGGAAGCCGCCATCAGTTTTTCCCACTGGGCCCCGTGATCCTGCTGGAAGCTCTGCAGGCCGACGGTGATCGTCCACTTGGCCGAATCGTTCAGATAGATCAGCGGGCCCATGAAATCGACATAGGACCACACGAAGGAAAACAAAGCGACGGTGGCTAGAGCCGGCTTCAGAATCGGCAGGATAATCCGGGCGTATATCCGCAGCTCCGAGGCGCCGTCGATCTTGGCCGCCTCCGACAGCTCCATCGGCACGCCGAGCAGAAATTGGCGCAGCAGAAAGATGAAGAAGGGAGCTCCGAAGAAAGCGCCGATCGTCAGCGGCACGATAGTATTGACCCAGCCAAGGTTCGTAAAGATGATATACTGCGGGATCATCTGGACCTGAGCCGGCAAAATCATGGTTGCCACCACGATGGTGAATATGACCTTTCTCCCTTTCCACGGGATCCGCGAGATCGAGTAGGCTACGAGCGGTGCGGACAACAGCTGCCCGATAATGTTCAAGATGCAGATCAGGAACGTGTTCATCATATATTTCGTGAAGGGGATCGCCTCGACCGCCGCTTGGTAGTTCGACCATTGGACCTTCTCCGGGAAGATCGTCGGCGGAAACTTCAGAATCTCCTCCGGCGTCTTGAGCGAGGTCATGACAAGCCATAGGAACGGGAACAGGAATACGATTGATAGCAGGATAAGCAAGACGTACGGCAGCACGGCTTTTAATCTGACGGCCACGTTACTCACCTCCATAATAGACCCAACGGCCCGATGTTTTGAGCAGCAGCAGCGTCATCAGCAGCACGATGATAAACAGAATCCAGGCCAGGGCCGACGCGTAGCCCATCTTCAGAAAAACAAAGGCTTCCTGGTACAGATTGACGGCATAGAACAGAAGCGACTGTTCCGGTCCGCCCAAGGAGCCGCCGTCCGCTTTGCCGCCAGCCAGAATATACGATTCGGTAAAGATCTGGAATGCACCGATGAGTCCCATGATGAGCTGGAACAGAATGATTGGCGACAGGGCAGGGAGCGTAATCTTCCAGAAACGATGCCAGGCGCCCGCCCCATCCACCTGCGCCGCTTCATAGTACTGCTTCGGAACGCCCTGCAGGGCGGCCAGGAAGATCAAGGCCCCGGCTCCTGAGCCCCACAGACTCATCAGAATCAGCGAAGGCTTCGTATAGCGCGGATCCAGCAGCCAGGCAGGATCGGGCAGGCCGAAGGCCCGCAGCGCCATATTGACCAAGCCGAAATCGGGGTTAAGCATCCAGGTCCACAGCAAGGCGCTGGCGACGATCGGAATGACGGAGGGAAGGTAGAAGATCGTCCGGTAATAATTGATTCCCCTTGCCTTGAAGTTCAAGACGACGGCGATCAGCAGCGATGCCGCCAGCGTAATCGGCACAGATACGAAAGCCATGAAGAACGTGTTCCCGAGAGAGGTGTAAAAGCGGTCATCCTGCAAGATATTTTCGTAATTTTGCAGTCCCACCCACCTAGGCGTACTGAACAGATCGTATTCCGTCAGGCTCAAATAGAGCGAACCGAAGAACGGATACACAGTAAAAGCCAGAAAGCCGACGATCCAAGGCGAGGCGAATGCCAGGCCGAGCCAAAAGTACCGGCGTTCCTTCCTCGACCAGCGGGCTTTAGGTCTTGGTGAATGTACGGGTGCGGAGGCATTCATCTTCGCGTACTCCTTCCATTTCGAAGATCGTAATCAGTGCATGATGGTTTATTTGACGAGCGGCTGGATTTTTTCCTTCACGTTCGCAAGTCCTTCCTCGATGCTGACCGTGCCGCGGAGAATCGCGTCCACTTGGGCGCTGAATTCCGTCATGTACTCGTTCGTGAAGGAAGTGGCCGGGAAGGACTTCAGATTCTCGCTTGCCGAGTAATCGAGAAATTCCTTGAAGCCGGGCACATTCTCGTAGAGCGGGCTCGCGAATGCCGAGGTCCGGGTCGGCAGGTTGCCGATGGCCGCCGTGAACTCGGCCATTTGCTCCGGCTCCGTCATCCACTTGATGAAGGCCCATGAGGCGTCCGGATGCTTCGCCCCTTTTGGAATGTAGAATACGCTGGTCGTGACATTGCCCGGATTTTTGCGTTCGGGATGATTCTCGTCATATGGAATCGGAGCAATGCCGTAATTCAGATCGGGCGCGAACTGCTTGATGAAGGTCGGCAGCCATTCGCCGTCGACCGTCATGGCGTACTTGCCCGAGAAGAACGGGTTCTGCGCCGACATGTATTGTCCGAGTCCCGATGAGAAACGGTCCAGGTTATCCGAGCCGTATTGGTCCCAGATCTCCTTCGACAGCTTGATGGCCGATTGAATGCCTTCATGGTCAGGCGTCACCTGCTTGGCCGCTTCGTCATAGAACGAGCCGCCGTAGGCATAGGAGAACGTGTAGGCGTCCATTCCCGGCCATAAGCCGAGCCGCGACAGTCGGCCGCCGTCTTCGACGATGCTGAGCGCCTGAATGTATTCCTTCAGCTCGCCAAGCGTTTCCGGAGGGCCGTCATAACCGGCTTCCTTAAGGATATCCTTGTTGTAGAACAGCATGGACACATGCATGGCCGTCGGAATCGCATAGGTGGCGCCTTCATGCTGCGACGTGCTCAGCGCTGCAGGCACGAAGTCGTCTAGATCGACCCCGTCCTTGGCGATATAATCGTCCAGCGGCATCATCGCTCCGCGCAGGCCCCATGGGACGACGTTCTGTCCGAACTGGGAGGCAACATCCGGCGGATTGCCTCCCGTAATGGCGGTCAGCTGCTTCTGGTAGTCGCTCTGCGAAAGGCCCTTGACCTGAATTTCCGGATGGGCCTCGTTCCATTTGGCGATAAGCTTCTCCAGCGCTTCGGCTTCCGGACCGGTCCAGCCGTACCAGAAGCTCAGCTCCACGGCATCCGCGGCAGCGGGCTGGTCCGGTTCTTCGCCGCTTGTCTTGCCGGGCTCTGCGGTGCTCCCGCTTCCTCCCGAGCATCCGGCGACCATGATCGATAACAGCAAACACCATAAACCAAACCATGTTTTCTTCTTCATCCTTCTTCCTCCCCTTTTTCGAAGTCCGATTAAAGATTGTCTGCTTAAAAAATAGATCATTTCCCTCCCAATCCATCAACAAGTCCTGGTGCTCCAATAACCGGCCCTGATCCCGTTATTTGTAGGATATCGTAGCATTTCATTTCGCCATTTCATTTCACTATCGTGCGTAAAAATAGGATTATCGTATGATTTGCCAAGCTACTTGATCGCTTGTTTGCGGAACTCCGTCGGGGAGATGCCGGTGTATTTTTTAAAGATGCGGCAGAAATAGGATAGCTCGTTGAATCCGGTGGAATAGCATACGTCCGTGACGGAGAGCTCGGCCTGCTTGAGCATGACCATAGCCTGAAGAATCCGGAGGTCGGTCAAATAGCGGTTGAAGGTTTTGCCTGTCCAATCCTTGAATACCTGACAGAAGGTGGACCTGGACAGATTCGAGAGATCGCACAGCGCGTGAAGCTTCAAATCCTCCTGGTAGTGGCGGTGAATGTAATCGACCACCTTGGTCATGATCTCCCGGTACTTCTCGGATTTCTCGAATCCTTCCCGGACGAGCTCGCCGTTGACCTGCCGTACCAGAATGGAGAGCAGTACGAGCAGCTGGGCCTTGAGCGTCAGCTGAAAGAAGGGGGCGCGCCGCTCATATTCCATCAGCATCTCCTTCATCACGTTACGCACTGCGGTTTCGGTTCCGCCGTCCAAAGAAATCCGGGCCTGGGCATCCGTATCCTCGCGCAGAAACGATCCCAGAAAGGCCGCATCGAAGAAGACCTCCTCCTCCGGAAGCTCCTCGAACCGCTCATTCACAAACGAAGGCATGAATTCGCAGCCGTAGATTTCATAATCTCCGTCCTTGGGGATCGTGACGCTGTGCAGCGTGAACGGCGGGATGACGAAGATATCGCCTTTGGTCAGCTGATAGGCCCGGTTGTTCACCGTGTGCGACAACGTGCCTTTGGCCACGTACCATATTTGAAAATAGTCGTGGCAGTGCGTCCACAAGCTCTGCTGACGGATCAATCGATACATTTTGCAAGGAAGTCCTTCCAACATCTCCATCTTTGAGTTAAAATAAACGACACCTGATCCCGTTAGCTTCTCAAGATCAACTTGGCTCCAATAAATACGCATTGTTTTTCCCTCCCTGATCGTATCCCTGATTTTTAAGAAAACGCTTTCAAAACATATTTCGTCAAAGCTGTTTCCTTCCCCCCGACGATCTCTAAGAAATTTGCAGCGTCCTTCTTCCTCCCCTTTGGAACCATAAGTCGCCGGTTTCGTGTAAGCCGGGTTTCAAAGGGAGCTAAAGACCATGAAAAAAATCGTGTATTTGGATGGCTTGCGAGGGCTTGCGGCCTTTGTTGTCGTGATCGCCCATTTCGTTCAGGTGTTTATGCCTTCCGTGATTGAAGGGCGGGAGGAGATCCGGCATTTCGCATTCGAGGAGATGCTGGCGGAAACGCCGCTGAACCTGCTGTTTAACGGCAATTTTTCGGTATGCCTGTTCTTTGCGCTGAGCGGCTATGTGCTGAGCTGGCGCTATTTTCGCACCGGGGACCGCACGATTCTGTATTCCGCGGCAATAAGAAGGTATTTTCGGCTGGCGGGACCTGCGTTTGCGTCGGTTGTGATCGCCTATGTCTGCATGATTGCCGGCTGGGGCATGTTCGACGATGTCAGGGGACTGACCGGCTCGTCGATGCCGGATCCGTTTGCGGCGGATGCGAGCCTGCTTACGATGGTGAAGGAGGGGCTGTTTCATACGTTTTTCACCTATGGCGCGCAGTATAATCCGGTGCTGTGGACGATGACGTACGAGCTGTTCGGTTCGCTGTTCATTTTTGCGTTTTTGCTTCTCTGCGGCAGACGCCGTATCCGCTTTGTCCTATACGCCGCCCTTGTCTGCTGGCTGCTCGATTCTTATTACCTTGCGTTTGTGATCGGCGTGCTGCTGAGTGACCTTCAGCACAGCGGGAGGGACCGGCTGGCACGGGTCCGGCGTCCTTGGATCAATGCCGTCCTGCTCGCCGCCGGCCTGTTCTTCGGCTCGTATCCGTACATTCATCCAGCCGGCACCCTTTATGCCGTGCTCTTATGGGAATCAAGCAAGTTTGACTTCTTTGTGTTCTATCACGTGATCGGGGCAGGACTGGTGCTGACGGCTGTGCTGAATTCTAGCCGGCTGCAGGCTCTCCTGGGCAGCAAGTGGTGCGCGTATTTGGGGAAAATCTCGTTCTCGCTCTATCTCGTTCATTTCACGATCCTATGCACTTTCGGCTGCTTCCTGTTCTTACAGCTGAGCGCCGTTCTGCCTTATGGCATCAATCTTCTGATCACGTTCACGGTAACGCTGGCGTTCATCATGGCATTCGCACACGGGTTCTACCGGCTCGTTGACGCCGTGATCCTTGATATGTTGTCCCGGTGGAACAAACGGATGTTCATCGGAGCGAAGCGGGCGGGGAAGAAAGGGGGAACAAAGCCGGTATCAGCCGGCGAACAAGCGATGGATTAACCGCAAAGCCGTCTGGCGAGGCATGGAATCGACGATTACCGCGAGGCACGGAACGTGAGGCCCGGCACCGCGATCACCGTCAGGCGAGGCAAGGCACAGTGATTGCCGTCAGGCGAGGCAAGGCACAGTGATTGCCGTCAGGCGAGGCAAGGCACCGCGATTGCTGTCTGGCGAGGCCCGGCACCGGCGGTAGCCGTCTGGCGAGGCACGGAATCGGCGATTGCCGCCAGGCACATCATCGCCATTGCCGTCTGCAGGAGCCACAGCACGAGGAAGCGCCCGGCCTGATTTCAGCATGCCGGGCGGCGGTGCGCATATAAAAAAACAAACCTTCTCTCGGCGGCGGGGCATTCAGCCCCGCCTTGCACAAGAGAAGGTTTGTTGTGGTTGCATTCCATCGATCCGATCATCCGCTGCTGGCATGGGTCTGCACCACTTGCTGCCTGCGATAGGCACCCGGCGTCATGCCGACCGCTTTTTTGAAGGTCCGGTTGAAGGAGGTGATGTTGAGGTAGCCGACGCGCTGGCTGATTTCATTAACGGTCAGGTCGGTGCAAGTCAGCAGCTCCTTCGCTTTATTTATGCGGATCCCAAGCAGATGATCGCTGAAGTTGAGGCCGGTTTTCTCTTTGATGTACACCGAGAGATAGGCGCTCGACAGGTTCAGCTTGGCGGAGAGATAGTCGAGGGACAGGTCCTCCGCATATTGGTTATGAATGATGCTCAGGAACATGGCGATCAGCGGTTCCTCGCCGCTATCCTTCTTCTTCCGTATCAGGGCGCAGGACGCTTCGATCAGCTGGCGGAAGACGCTTTGGTATTCGCGCAGGCAGTGGCATTCCGCCAGCCGCGAGCCCCACTGCTTCAAGGATTGAAGCTGAGCTTTGTCGACCTGGGCCATTTCCGCATAGCCGATAATTTTGGAGGCGGCGGCATCGGCGAAGAAACGGAACTGGGCAATGCCGGCCTCTTTGCGCTGCAATGCCGCAAGCGCCTGCTCAATGATCTGAAGCGCTCGGCCGTCGCTGCCTTCCTGCAGGGCATCCAGCAATCCCTTCTCCTGGGACGGGCTGAGATGGACCGTCGTCGGAAGCGTCCGCGGCTTCGTCACCAGCTGCGATTCCTCCAGAAGAGGGGCTTGCTCGGTCAGCGCTTTGACCTGACGGTAGGCTTCATTGAAGCCGGAGGAATCGTGGACCTGCGAGCTGACAGCGATGGTAACGAGGAACAGCTCGGTCTCGTTGTTCAGCATATCTTTCATTTCCTCCAGCAGTTTTTCCAGCTGACTGGCTTCTTCGCGCTTGAAGATCGAGATGATCTCGTTCTTCTCGATCTGGAACGTATGCGAATCCGGGTAGCGCTCCGCCGTAAACAGATGGATATGCTCCAGCATATGGCGGACCGCTTGGTCCGTCTGGAGCGGCGGCTCGCCGCTTGGATTCAGGCGGAACCGGATATGATACAGCACGACGATAAAGCTGCCGTCATCCGACAGGAAATCCTCCCATTCGCTAATATCCGTATTGATGCTTTTCAACTGGCTGATATAGGAGTAGCTGGTCAGCACCGATTTTTGCTTGTTCAGGCGGTCCCGGATCTCCTCCTTCTCCCGCAGCAGGTCCTGGATGCGGCTCTTGATGAGATCGTATTCATTGATGCTGCCTTGATACGGCTGCGGCGCGTGAGTCTTGCGATTGAGCACCGTCGTCAATATCTGCTTCACCGGCTTGTGCAATCTGCGGCTGAAGAAATAGGAGGCCGCCAGAGCTACCCCGAGCGATAGCGAGAAGATGAGCAGCAGCGCCCCGGTCAGCCTGCTCAGCTGAGCAGACACATGACTGTATGGGACGGCCGAGATGTAGGTCAATCCGTCGTCTCCGGCTTCCGCAAAATAGTAAGTTCCGTCCTTGAGCACGGCTTGCTGCCCAGAGGCAAACGTCGGCAGCTCATTGGCGCGAAGGTCTCCCCATGTGTACAGCACATCCCCGTCCGCGTTCAAAATCGCAAGCGAGCGGTCGCTCGGCTCCCCGAAGAAGGATTGAGCGGCCTTGTCGATATCGATCAGCGCGATAATCTGGTAACGGCTGTCCAGCTGCTGATAGACGAATGGCATCAGTTTTTTCTCGGACAGATCATTATGGATGCGGTAGACAGCAGCCGGAAGCAGGCTGAAGGATTCCCCGCTGCTCTTGTAGCTGTTCCAGAAGGCGTAGGGGTACTGCTTGCTAGTATAAGACCGGTCGAGCATATAAGGAGCATTCCCGCTTCCGGATTTGCTGAGCACAAAATCATGCTCCTTCAGATAAATCAGCGTATCCTCCAGGAAGAAGAGCGGGTTGTAGATATCGCTCCGCATCTGGAGCATGACATCACGGGCCTTCAAATAATTGACCTCGTTGCCCGTCTGCTGGCGGAGCTGATTATTGAACCCGATTAAATCGGCATGATTATATATGTCAAATAACAGCACCTGCAGCCGGCTGAACTGGTAGGAGAACCGTTCCGCCGTGTCGTGGACCGCCTGCTGGCTCGTATCGATAATTTCTTTTTGAAGGCTGGATTTAAATAGATGGAAGATCACGGCATAGAATAGGCCGAACAAAACGATGATGGCCAAAAAGCTGAGGAAAATTTTGAAGAACAGGCTTCTGCTCTTGCTTTTGATCCAGTTCATAAACGATCCCCCTTTTGTATGTATTCGCGTTTATGGTCCTCCCCACAGTATAAAGGACAAGTATTAAGGATCGTGCTGCGTGGTGTTAACCCACCGTAAAAAAGGAATAGTCATTATTTTAGATTTTAAGCTTTAATTTAGGAAAAACGCCCGGCAGCCCGGCAATCCAATGAAAGGCGAGACATCGAAAAAATGGTCAATACCCATCCTGGCAATCGGTCGTATATGATGCAGATGTGAACCGAAGAGCAGGAGAAAGGTTCAGAAACGAAAGTGAGGGGATGTCCGATTTTAGAGCGTCAGGTTCGTAACATGGAAGCGCATTCAACAAAACCCGGCAGCACACGTGGCAGCAGCGTCTGGCGAGGTACGGTGAGGCAGGTGCGCAAAAACTGGCAGCTGTATCTATTATTCCTGCCGGTTCTGCTCTACTTCATCGTGTTTCACTACGTGCCGATGTACGGGGTACAGATCGCCTTCAAGGATTTTATCGCCAATAAAGGCATTCTGGAAAGTCCTTGGGTAGGCTTCAAGCATTTCGAGCGCTTCTTTAACAGCTTCTACTTCTGGAGAATCATTAAAAATACCCTTGGCATCGGGCTGTATGAATTGATTGTCGGGTTCCCGATTCCGATCATACTTGCCTTGATGATCAACGAAGCGCGGTCGGGCCGGTTTCGCCGGTTCATTCAAACGGTAACTTATGCACCTCATTTCTTGTCAACGGTCGTGGTCGTCGGCATGATCATGATGTTTCTGTCTCCGGTCAGCGGACTTGTCAATTTCATTATCACCTCCTTTGGCGGGGAACCGATTGCCTTTATGACGGAGCCGTCCTGGTTTAAGAGCATCTATGTGTGGTCCGGCGTCTGGCAGAGCATGGGGTGGAGCTCCATCATTTATTTGGCGGCGCTCGCGGGCATCGATCCGCAGCTGCATGAGGCCGCCAAGGTGGACGGTGCAGGCTGGTTCCGGCGAATCTGGCATATCAATCTGCCGGGGATCGCCCCAACGATGATCATTCTGCTGATTCTGAACATCGGATCCATTCTGGGGGTCGGCTTCGAGAAGGTCTTCCTGATGCAAAATTCGCTCAACATGGAAGCCTCGGACGTTATCGCCACGAACGTATACCGAAGCGGGATCCTGGGCGCCCAGTACAGTTACTCGGCGGCGGTCGGATTATTCAACTCCGTCGTCAACTTTATCATGCTGATTACCGTCAACCGGATCGCCCGCAGAGTCAGCGAGACCAGCCTATGGTAAGGAGGAAGCAGCTATGCCACAAAGCCGGAGCGAACGCATTGCCGGAATCTGTATTTACATTATATTATCATTAATTTCGCTTGTTGTATTGTATCCGTTATATTTTGTGCTTATCGCTTCGATCAGCGCGCCGGAGACGGTGATGCGCGGAGAAGTATGGCTGTGGCCCAAGGAATTGTCGTTTGTCGGATATGAGCGGCTGTTCGCCAACAAGGAGATCATTCAAGGATTTCTGAACACCGTGCTCTATACGGTAACGGGGACGGCGCTGAACCTCGTGATGACGATCGCGGCGGCGTATCCGTTATCGAGGGCGGACTTTAAGGGACGCAACGGGTTCATGCTCATCATCGTCTTCACCATGTTCTTCAGCGGCGGCATGATTCCGAGCTACCTGCTGGTTAAGGAGCTTGGCATGCTCGATACGATCTGGGCTATGATTATTCCGTCCGCGGTGTCGGTATGGAACATCATCATCATGCGTACGTTCTTCCAGAACTCCATTCCGAAGGAGATGCAGGAAGCGGCCTTCATCGACGGCTGCTCGAATATGCGGGTGCTGTTTCGCATCGTGCTTCCGCTCTCCGGTCCGATCCTGGCCGTTATGGTGCTGTTCTACGCGGTCGGCCACTGGAATTCCTATTTCACCGCCCTGATCTATCTATCCGACCGGTCGAATTATCCGCTGCAGCTGTTCCTGCGGGAAATTCTCGTCCAAGGGCAGATGCAGGAAATGGTCGATATCAGCGACGATTCGCTGGCCCGGAGTCTGATGGATGCGGAAGCAATCAAATACGCGGCGGTCATTGTGACCAATCTGCCGATGCTGCTCTTGTATCCGTTCTTGCAGAAGTATTTTGTCAAGGGAGTCATGATTGGAGCCATTAAAGGCTGACATATTCAAATGATAAGACTATAGGAGGCAGTGACAATTATGGTGAAAAAATGGGTTTCGCTCACATTGACAGCGGTGCTGGCAGCGGGGCTGCTGGCTGGCTGCGGGAGCAAAAGCGGGGATGGCGCAACGAAGGAGGGGGAGACGGCCAAGTCCAATTTCAACGAGACCGGCATGCCGATCGTAAATGAACCGCTCAACCTGACCTTCTTCACGGGCAAATCGCCGACAAACGGAAGCAAGTTCGAGGATACGCTCGTATGGAAGACGTATAAGGACATGACCAACATGAACATTACGTTCAACCTTGTTCCGTTCGAGACGCTGACCGAGAAGCGGAACCTGGCGCTTGCCGGCGGGGATTATCCGGACGTGTTCTACTCCGCCCGGGTAGGGTCGGCTGAGCTGACGCGCTACGGCGAGCAAGGCGTCTTCATTCCGCTGAATGACCTGATCGATAAATATGCGCCGAATTTCAAGAAGCTGATGGAGCAGTACCCGGATATCCGCAAGGGCTTGACGATGCCGGACGGCAACATTTATTCCTTGCCATCCTTCTACGATCCGGAGCTGCTCTCGATGCTGATCGGTACGCCGCTGTGGATCAATCAGGAATGGCTGGATAAGCTCGGTATGGAGGAGCCGAAGACTACCGAGGAGTTCTACGCCTACCTGAAGGCGGTTAAGGAAACCGACCTGAACGGCAACGGCAAGCATGACGAGATTCCATACTCTGCAACGGGCATCACCGGTCTCGTTGACCATTTGAAGGGCTCCTGGGGCCTTGGAACGAGCGGGCTTGGCCATAAGTTCGTCGATGTCGATCCGGAAACAGGCAAGCTGCGGTTTACGAAGGCGGAGCCGAAATACAAGGAAATGCTGGAGTTCATGAACAAGCTATATAAGGAAGGACTGCTGGATAAAGAGATCTTCACGATTGAAGGCGGCGCTTTGAACGCGAAAGGGCAGGAAGGCTTGCTCGGGGCTACCGTCGTGCCGAATCCGGAGACCGTCATGGGACGCAAGGAATATATCGGTCTCGGTGCGCTCAAGGGACCTCACGGCGATCAGCTGTACTCCCACGTAAAGGTGCCGATGGTCCACGTAGGGGCATTTGCGATCACGGACAAGAACCCGAATCCGGAGGCGACGATTCGCTGGATGGATTACTTCTATGGCGATGAGGGAGCGCAGTTCTACTTCATGGGTAAAGAAGGCGAGACCTACACGAAGAACGCCGACGGTCAGCTTGAATATGTGAAGGAAATTACCGAAAATCCGGACGGCTTGACACAGGACCAGGCGCTGGCGAAGTACTTTACATGGCTTGGCGGCAGCTATCCGGGATTGGTGCGGGAGAGCTGGTTCAAGGGCTCCGAGACGCTTCCGAGCGCGATGGCGGCAGCCGAGAAGGCGGAGCCTTATGCAGTGAAGGAAATTCTGTATAACTTCAACTTTACGCTGGAAGAGACGGATATCATGTCCTCGATCGGCAAGGATATTCAGGATTATGTCACCGAGATGGAGGCGAAGTTCGTCAATGGCTCCGCATCCTTCGACCAGTGGGACGAGTACGTGAACACGCTGAACAAGATGGGCCTGGAGGAATACATGCGAGTGTATCAGGCGGCATACGACCGCTACCAGGCGGAGTAACAAGCGGTTGGTTTAGGGTATAAGCTATTATTGTGCAAGCATGAGCAGCCCGCTCAAGGGAATATCCCTTGATTGCGGGCTGTTTCCGTTATTCCTGAGAGGTATTGCTCGTATATATGCGCTGAGGTTTGATATAAAGGCATAGACGTCAATTACGCATCTCCAAGCAGCACGATCAGGGGCATTGTGGAAAGAACGTGTCCGACTGGCGCCGTGATTTTTGCTGGTGATTTTCTCTATATGGAATGGTAATATTTATGAAAAGATGTTGACCCGCAGGTCGTTGCAGCGTCAGGAGCTCAAGTCATCATTGGCGGGAGTTATGATGATGGTTTAAGAGGGGGCTGTGTAGCGATGGAGCGGAAGGTTTCCATGAAGAAGATTCCAAAAGGGGTAGCGGAATGGGTATTCAGGCCGAGACGCAGGTACGGGCGCTTTCCGAGAATCGAGCGGATGGTGGAATTGCTGTTCAAAGCGATACTCATTTTTTGGGCTTTTATCGTGATTCGCTGGTTTATCCTGATCACGGTTGCGACGATGAGGCATTTCGGCGTGTTTGATTAAGCAGTATCATTGTCAAAGAGCTGTCCATTATAAGACAGGACTAGAATCAGAGTGAAAAAAGTTGTGGTAACTATTATATATTTGCTGTATAATTGTTAGTAAAGAAAAATATATCTTTTTAATTTGAAAGAAAAATGTATTTTCATGAAACCATTCATGGTATAATTTCCATACCATACAACATCAACCGGGATACCCTGGTTTGAGTTTGTTGCAGCATTTAAAAAATAAAACATGAATATGGATCTTCGGGGTAAGGTGAAATTCCTGACCGGCGGTGATGCTTCGATTCGAAGCTTAGCCCGCGACTCGCGACAGCTGGCTCTTGCAAGGCTGCAATCGCGACTGACTTGGTGCAATTCCAAGGCCGACGGTATAGTCCGGATGGGAGAAGATCAAAGCTTGGTTTGCTGTGGGTTTTTTTTCGAAAAAATCGCATGATAGCAGGCTTATTTGATCAGCCCCCGTTTACGCCGACATGCTCGGCAAGCGGGGGCTTTCTGCTGGTAAGACCTCCGTATTCAGGATGAGGAGAGAGCTAGAGATGGATAACGTAAATACCGGTGTCAAGGTCAAGCCTTACGATTCCGGCGCACAAGCAAGGGGCCGAATGCGGGGAGGGTTTTGGCTTGTCGTATTGGGAGCGGCCCTCTGGGGCGTGGACCCTTTGTTCAGGGTCATTCTTCTGAAAAACCTGACGTCGGCGCAGATTGTTTTGCTCGAGCACATCATCATTTCCTTGATTGCCATTCCGGTTTTGTGGAGAAACCGCGTTGAATTGCGAGGTATCGGCTGGCGCCATGTCGGAGCGCTGCTGTTTATCTCCTGGGGCGGCTCCGCGCTGGCCACGATCCTGTTCACGATGGGTCTGTCAAACGGCAACCTGAACGCCGTCCTGCTGCTGCAGAAGCTTCAGCCGCTGTTTGCGATCATGCTCGCCAGCCTGCTTCTGAAGGAGAAGCTGCCTCGCCACTTTGGCATTTTGCTTATTGTTGCTCTGGCGGGCACTTATCTGCTTACCTTTGGCATGACGCTGCCTATTGGTCACTGGAACGATTTTGTGCAGATCGGAAGCCTCTTATCGTTGGGCGCAGCCGCATTATGGGGCGGCTCGACGGTGATGGGACGGCTGATGGTCGGCAAGCTGAAGTATGAGACGGTGACCTCGCTGCGCTTCGTGCTGGCGCTGCCGCTGCTGGCCTTCATGACGTGGAACGAAGGAGCCGCATGGAATATGCCGGCATTCGGTACCGGCGCTTTTGCCGCGGTATCCTTGAATCTGATCGGCCAGGCGCTGCTGCCGGGACTCTTGAGCCTGCTGGTGTATTATAAAGGGCTGACTACTACGAAGGCCTC
The DNA here is from genome assembly GCF_038597315.1 of Paenibacillus sp. FSL M8-0142. NCBI lineage: Bacteria > Bacillati > Bacillota > Bacilli > Caryophanales > Paenibacillaceae > Paenibacillus > Paenibacillus sp. FSL M8-0142. The sequence continues at coordinate 5,167,429 of NZ_CP152008.1, read as the reverse complement.
CGTCGCAACGCTTGCCGAGCTGAGCTTCCCTATGGTCGGCGTTCTCATTAACTGGATCGTATTCCAGGAGGTTGTGACAAGCGCCCAGCTGCTGGGCTTTCTGCTGATCTGGATCGTTCTGTTTGTCATATCGAGGCAGTCGGAATCGTCTGAGCGGACGCTATCGTAATGAATGACTTCTTAATGAATGACTTCTTAATGAATAATTCATAATCTAAAGCTTCACGGCGTATAACTTCCATGACCCGGCGGGCATTCACCCTTGAGGAGGTCCGCCGGTATATCGAGGCCAACGCATGATTTCATAACCGTCGTTAACAGCCCTTTTCCCTTGGTAACGGAGCTATCTTCGCTTCTAACCTGCGGGGAGAAGGCTTTTTTCATAGGTCTGGATAAAAAAGCAGTTGAAATCGGAGCAACTCTCGATTAAAGTGGTAACCAACTGCCATACTAGTATGAAAAGGTGGATGGGTTGCCTATGACTATAACGGTCCAAGATGTCATTGATCGATTAACGGGACAATCCGGATCGCCGGATGCCTCGGTCGACGGAATCGTGGCGGGGGACGGGGGCGCGGCTGTTCGGGGAATTGCGGTTGCCTTCATTGCTTCGCACGACGTGATCGTACGGGCGGCGGAATTGGGCGCGAATTTGTTGATTACGCATGAGGGCGTCTTTTACAGCCATCATGAAGCTGGGCCGGATCATTTGGGGGACAGCCCGGTCGTTCAGGCCAAGCTGGAGCGTATCCGCTCCAAGGGGATGAATATATACCGGCTGCATGATGCTCCGCATCGGACCGAGCCCGACGTGATAACCGAAGGGCTGGTTAAAACCTTGGGCTGGAATGACCAGCTCGAGAAGCATCTGCCAACAGCGGCCATCGTGGCTCTGCCGGAGGGGATGACCGTTCAAGGGATCGCAGAATATATCAAGGATCGGCTGCATCTGCCGTACGTTCGCTTTGTGGGCAGCCGGGACACGGTATGCAAACGGATCGGAATCGCGGTTGGCTATCGGGGAGGCGGGCAGCACGCCATTCCGCTGTATGAACGCGAGCGGATGGATATGCTGATTGCAGGCGAAGGACCGGAGTGGGAGACGCCCGAATACGTCGCCGATGCGGCTGCGCAAGGACGGGACCAAGCGCTGATGCTGCTCGGGCATGGGGCGAGCGAGGAGCCGGGCATGCGGCTGGTTGCCGATCGGCTTCGGGACTATTTTCAGGAGCTTCCCGTTCATTTTCTCCCGGCACGTCCGTTGATTCATATCATCTAGACTTAAACTTGTTCGGTCGATGTACTACTGTATCTGGAAAGATATCGAGAGAGAGAATATCAAGAAATTGTATGGATAGAAAGAGGTAACCGTATGTCAACAGGGCCAAGGATCAAAGGATCGACCCGGGATTATTCATATCATCTATTAAAAGACCGTATTATGCGCCTCGATCTGGAGCCGGGCACCAAAATATCGGAGAAGGAAATTGCCGAAGAGCTGCAGGTCAGCCGAACGCCGGTACGCGAAGCCTTCATGAAGCTTGCCGAGGAGGAGCTGCTGGATATCATTCCGCAGAGCGGGACGCTTGTATCCAGGATCAACCTTACGCATGTGGAGGAGGGCCGGTTTATCAGGGAGAAGATTGAGAAGGAGATCGTTGCGCTGGCTTGCGAGCGTTTCCCGGAGGAGCACCGTTTTCGCTTAGAGACCAATCTTGCGCTGCAGGATGTGAGCGCGGACAACCGCAACCGATATAAGCTGTTCGAGCTGGACGAAGAGTTCCATCAAATACTGTTCGCAGGCACGGGGAAGGAACGGACATGGAAAATGCTCCAGCAGCTCAATATCCACTTCAACCGGCTGCGTCTGCTGCGGCTCTCGATGGACTCCAACTGGGAGACGATCATTGCCCAGCATAAGGAGATTTATCGGCTGATCGTGAGCGGGGAGACGGAGCAGGCCGTGAAGACCATGGAAGGCCATTTGCGCCTGGTCGTTGTGGAGCAGGACCTGCTTCGCCAGAAGTACCCTCAATATTTTATATAAACCGCACAAAAAGATGACCCCTGCATCGGCAGAGGCCATCTTTTTTTAGCTCTGGAGACCAGGCTTATCGTATCGATCGTTGAATGACTTGATCGAGAAGATCCGCAACGCGCGACGGTCCTTCTTGAAGATCCGCGCTGCTCAGCGTCAACCAGCTGTGGCGCTCATCCATATCCAGCGAGCGTTCAAGCCAGCCTGCAACACCGCTTCCCTTCCGGTCAACCTCGACCAGAACCGAAATTCCGTCGCGCTGGGGATACAGAATCAGCTCCAGCTCACGCATCCGGCTTGCGTATTCACGTCCCGGATAGAATTCAATTTCCTGCACGAACGGAACCCCGCGTCCCAGTCGGGAATGATATTCGCAGGAGGCCGTTTTAAACTGGAACCCGAGCTCGGAAGCCGCGTCGAATATAACAGCTGCCTCCGGCCCTGGCGTAACCTCAATATAGTCGTAATCCTTCGGATCGATTGCATTTTCGATATCAAGTCCGGTATGAACCCATACCCGCTGTCTGGAGAGCGTGAGCGGCGTTTCCAGCGGAAGCGGGAAGGAGAACGGGATTTCCAGTTCATCGCCCGCCTTTACAAGCAGGGAGTCGGTAATGCTAACCTTAGCCAGCACGCAGGATTCCGTGAATTTGCTGTCATCCCGCTCGCGGATATACTCGGTCATTACCTTTAGGTAGATGCGGTCCACCTTCTGTTCCACATTGCCGCCCCGAATATAGACGATCCCGCTTACTTCCTCCCCCGGATAATATGAGGATTTCTCCAGGCGGGTATCAATCTGCGCTGCGCCGATCCCGACGCTGGCCAGAATTTTGTTGAAAAACGACATGAACGTTGTCCTCCTTAAAGTATATAAGACGAACGATTGAACTGAATGTGGGCCAAGTACGTAAAATGTTCCTACAATCGTGCCCGCAGCCCATTCATTTGTTCATCCTATATTAGGATGTATAATACTGGCTTATACGGACAAAAGCGGCCGGAAGTTTCTTACATCAAGGCATTTTTCAAAAAATATTTTTTAGGGAAATAAAGTGGTGCTCTCGCAGATTCGCCGTGCCGACACGATCGCTTCGCGGGGGACTCATTCATGATCGCCCGACGACATGTATCCTCAACAGGGCTTGCTTCCCTCTCATCTGCATAGATGCAGCGGCTTGCCGCCAGGAGTTAGCTTTCGCGGAGGGCGCATGGTATAGTGAAGTCGATACCCTTTAAGGATGGAGTATGTAACATGAGCAAACAACAACGTTCTGCGCATAATAACAAGAATAACAAGCATAGCAAGGCAGAAGGAGCCAAACCGAACGGACCGGCGGCGTCGAGCCGTCCGAAGCCTTCCGGGAAGCCGGCCTACTTGCGAGAAGATTCGAAGCCAGCATCAGGCCGAAAGGCTGCTTCTTCCAAGGAAAGGCCGAATCCGAAAGCGGGGAAGGCGCCTCATTCATATAACCAGAAACGGCGTTCAACTTCCAATACCACCAATGCGGAGGAGCTGAAGTCCGGCGATATCATCATCGTGACGATCAAGCGGCTCGGCATCAACGGCGAAGGCGTCGGCTACTATCGCCGCAAGGCGGTCTTTATTGACGGCGCCATTACGGATGAAGTCGTCAAGGCGGAGGTCCAAGAGGTTCAGCCGAAATTCATCAAGGCCCAGCTGCTGGAAGTGGAGAAGCGTTCACCCCACCGGATCGAGCCGCCGTGTCCGGTGTTCGGGATATGCGGAGGCTGCCAGATCCAGCACATATCCTATGAGGGCCAGCTTGCGGCGAAGACCGATATCGTCCGGGAGGCGTTCAACCGGTACGCCGGATTGGACAATCTGCGGTTTAAGCCGATCCTCGGGATGGAGCATCCGTGGAATTATCGGAATAAAGCCCAGCTGCAGCTAAAGCGGCAGGGCCGCGAGGTCATAGCGGGACTGTATGAAGCCGACAGCCATTCCATCGTCGATATCAGCGGCTGCCCGATCCAGCATCCGAAGGTGAACGAAGCGGTGGAAAAGGTGAAGTCGGTGTTGGAGGAATTGCGCATTCCTCTATATAAGGAGAACGGGAGCAAGGATGGGGTGCGAACCATCGTGGTCCGCCACGGCTTCCAGTCCGGCGAGCTGCAGGTGACGCTCGTAACGGCAGGCAGCCGTCTGCCGCGGCAGGACGACTTTGTTCGAATGCTGCGCCTGACGATGCCGGAGGTCAGCGGCATTGCCATGAACATCAACCCGAAGAAGACCTCCCTCATATTCGGAGAGCGGACGATAACCCTGTGGGGAGCCGAGAACATGCAGGAATCGCTGAGCGACCTGCAGTTTGCGCTGTCGCCGCGGGCATTCTTCCAGCTGAATCCGCAGCAGACGGTGAAGCTGTATGAATCGGTGCGTGCTGCGGCCGGACTGACCGGTCAAGAGACGGTCATTGATGCCTACTGCGGGACAGGCACGATTGGGCTGTGGCTGGCTCCGTATGCGAAGGAGATCCGCGGGATCGAGGCGATTCCCGAAGCGGTGGAGGACGCCTGTATCAACGCGCAGCGCAACGGCCGCACCAATGCAAGCTTCCATGTCGGACAGGCAGAGGAGCTGCTGCCGCGCTGGGTCAAGGACGGATTGCGTCCCGACGTCATAATCGCGGATCCGCCGCGGACCGGCCTGGACCCGCGCTTTCTGGAGACGATCCTCCGCACCAAACCGAAGCGGTTCGTGTACGTCTCCTGCAACCCGTCGACGTTGGCGAAGGATTGCAAGGTGCTGCTGGACGGAGGCTATGAGATCGATTGGGTGCAGCCGGTCGATATGTTTCCGCAGACGAGTCATGTGGAGTGCGTAATAGGAATATGTCGAGACGATACGTAGAAGTACTGAATTATCAGTATTCTGCAAAGTATGCTTCGTTTACGACTAATGGAAAGGACTACAGGAATAAGGTGTTAAACGATAAAATCGAGGTTTCTATTGTTCTCGACTTGGAATGGATAGATACACCTAGTGATTTTTAATTGAAAACAAGAATATCCAAGAGAGCGTCCTTATCGGGGCGTTCTCTTTTTATATAGATATTTCTTCAAAGAGCCGGTTGTCCCTCTCAGGCAGCCGGCATTTTTCATGAAAGGAGGAACAGCGAATGACGAAGGTGATTGCTCTTGCCAATCAGAAAGGCGGTGTCGGCAAAACGACTACGGCTGTTAATTTAGGTATTGGCTTGGCGACTGAAGGTAAAAAGGTTCTTCTAGTGGATGCGGATGCACAAGGCAATTTGACAGATGCGTTGGGTTACCGCGAACCGGATAATTTGTCAATTTCTTTGGCTACACTGCTCGTTAAAAATATGTTGGAAGAATCGTATCCGCCCCAAAAAGGCATTTTGCACCATCCCGAAGGGATTGACCTAATGCCCGGTAACATCGAATTGTCTGCTGTTGAAGTCTCGCTTGTCAATACAATGAGCAGGGAAACGATCTTGCGCTCCTATATAGACAAGGTGAAAAAGGACTATGATTATGTCCTTATTGACTGTATGCCCAGCTTGGGCATGTTGACCATCAATGCACTGGCGGCTGCTGATAGCGTCATCATTCCGGTTCAGGCGCATTATTTACCGGCGAAAGGAATGACGCAGCTTTTGCAAACCATTTCCCGTGTCCGACGCCAAATCAACCCGAAGTTGCTGGTAGATGGCGTGCTGCTGACGATGGTGGACAACCGGACCAACTTTGCCAAGGATATTTCCTTTGTTCTTCGGCGTGATTATGGAGACAAGCTGCGTGTGTTTCAAACGGAAATTCCGCTTTCCATCCGTGCGGCGGAAACGAGCGCCAAGGGGAAGAGCATTTATAAGCATGATCCGAACGGACAAGTAGCCGAAGCGTATGCGGCATTTACAAAGGAGGTGAAGGGTATTGGCAAAGAAAGACGACAGACGCGCCAGCATCAAGCTGACCACAGTCGATGATTTGTTTTCGACCGATGAGAGCCGCGCCGATGCACAGCGGGAAAAAGTGATGGACATCCCGTTGTCAGAGATCAGCGATTTCCCCGATCATCCATTCAAAGTAAAAGCGGATGAAGCGATGCTGGAAATGGCAGATAGTGTGAAGCAATACGGCGTATTGGTTCCTGGATTAGTACGTCCGAAGGCAGAGGGCGGTTATGAGATGGTCGCCGGACATCGGCGGAAAAAGGCGAGCGAGCTGGCGGGTATGGAAATGATGCCTTGCATCGTCCGCGAACTGGACGACGATCAAGCGACCATTATTATGGTGGACAGCAACCTGCAAAGAGAGCATATCGCGCCTAGCGAGAAGGCGTTTGCTTATAAGATGAAGCTGGAGGCGATGAAAAGACAGGCAGGCAGACCAAGTAAAGAAAATGTGTCCCAAGTTGGGACACAAAAACGTTCCGATGAACTGCTAGCAGATCAAGTTGGAGAAAGTCGCAATCAAATTCAGCGGTATATTCGCTTGACTCATTTGATCCCATCCATTCTTGAAATGGTAGATGAAAAACGGATCGCGTTTAATCCGGCTGTCGAGTTGTCTTATTTGGCCGAAAAAGAGCAGCAAGACCTTTATGAAACGATACAGTCCGAAGACTGTACGCCCTCTTTGTCGCAGGCGCTGCGTATGAAGAAACTGAGTCAGGGCGGACGGCTCAATATGGATGTTATCTTCTCGATTTTGACGGAGGAAAAGCCCAATCAGAGGGAAAAAATGCACATTCAGCGGGAGCGCATTGATCGCTTTTTCCCTAAGAATTTCACTGAAAAACAAAAGGAGGACCTTATTGTTCAACTGTTGGAAAGCTGGTATCGCAAGCGGCAGCGCGAACATGAACGATAATCTTTAGCAACATGAACAAAAATAGCCATTCCTTACTCTCCATAGTCGGGGGAGTTTTTTTGTGCCTACAAGGAGGTGACGGAGATGCTCTTTACGGAAGGTAAATGGCGAAAATATGAACGGTTAATGAAAGAAAGGCCCGGCTTCGACCGTAGAGAACCGGAGGATGAATCGGAACGTTCCAACACAGCTAAAGGGGAACGGAGAAAACGAAGGCGAGACAAGCGGAAAAGCAATAAGAACGAAGGAAGTTGAAATTCATTGGTATAGAAAGGAGTCGTGAGCATGTCTTGGACCTATCGTCATCGCAAGATGCTGGTGATCGCTGCCATTTTGATCGGCATTCTTTTGCTCGTGTCGGCTGCCATTTTTCACTTGATGAGACAAGCTGAACAACAGCAGGAACATCAGGAAGTGATCGCCCATTATGAGAGGCAAATAGAACAGTTAACAGCGACTAAAGAAGAATCGCTGCAAACGGTATGGACCGTGGCTCGAACCATTCCGGCCGGTGACCAGATCGAACCGGAAGACGTCACGGCGATGACCCTGCCGACCGCATTGGTTTCGCCCGAAATGATCGTTAAGGAAGAAGAGGCGGTCGGTAAACACGCCAAAGTTGAACTTCGCCCGGGAATGCCGCTTCTTGCTTCTGTGCTGTATGAGGGCAACCCGATTGCCAAGGATGTGCGGACACAAGAGTTTCAAATCATTCAGCTTCCGTCGCATCTGGGAAAAGCACAGTATATCGATGTGAGGATCAACTTCCCGACTGGCGAAGATTTCGTTGTGCTTGCCAAAAAGCAGGTGCTTGATCGCGAGGGAACCGTCATTTGGCTGGAGATGAATGAAACCGACCTGCTGCTCACATCAAGCGCGATCATCGATGCTTATCTGCAAGGCGCAAGATTATACGCGGTGCCCTATATCGAACCGGGACTGCAAGAGGCAGCGACGGCGACTTATCCGGCCAATCCGATGGTGTTGGATTTATTGGAGCAAAACCCGAACCTGGTTGAGCAGGTTTCTACTGAGCTGGCTCGTCAGCAACGCGAAAGGTTGGAAAGCAACCTGAATGAAATGAGCGAAGCGGACAAAATGCGGGTGATGTACGGCAATGTCACCGTGCAGCAACAACTCATGAATGAACGGGCCGCAACACAGCAAAGCAATGCCGCTCAGCAAATGCCGCAGCCCCCTAGTTTCCCGGAGCAGGATGACCAAGAGTCGGTGCAAGGAGAAGATGAACAGCCGCCTTCTTCCGTTCCGGTCGTGGTAGAAGAAGAATCGCCCGAAGCGACGTTGCCCGATCCACCGCCTGCGTCCGAGCCAGAGTCAGAAACGGACCCGGATTATTCAGAAATCTTTAATCAATAAGGAGGAACCATGAAAAAGATTGTATTTTTAGGAGCGCCGGATAAAAGCCATGTGCTGTTATTGCTTGGCAAACTCCTGGCCGCAATGGATTACAAGGTGCTGGTGGTGGACTCCACTCTCGCACAAACGACACAAGGATATTTGCCGCAGGAAGAATTACGCGCCCCGCTCTACGAGTTTGAAGGTGTGGACGTGGCCTGTGGTTTTATCTTGTATTCGCAGATGGAACGATACTTGTATCAGAAAGCAAGTGGCATGGATTATGATGTGATGCTGCTGGACACCGACCATACCGAAATGGTCAAAGGGCGGGAGTTGCCCCATTACGACAAGCGGATCTGGTGCAGCAATTTCAACCGATTGACCATGCAGCGAAATGTCGAATTGATGCAGCGGTTATGCTTGCATGAAGCGCAGAATCAACCGGTATCGTTTTACAAGATGATGCTATCCGTTGTTCATCTGACTGTCACCGAGACGTATCTCGATTCCGCTTTTGCTCAGCAGACCATTCGCTGGGAGGAAGCGGTTTTTCGTTTTCCGCTGGATGAGCGTGATGTATCCGCCGAGCTGGAAAACCAGCATCATGGCCGAATCGATGTGAAGGGACTATCGGGAACGTATCGTCGCACCATATCGGAGATGGCACAACAGTTGTTTGATTGGGACGACAAAACCGTTCGCAAGGCATGGAAGCGGCTTCGCCAAGAACGCGCCATCTTCCGTCGCTAATCAGGCTGATCAAAATGATTGAGAGGAGGGGACACGGTGACGGGACATACAATCGTGTTTTGGAGTCCGGTATCGGGAACCGGGACAACGAGCAATCTGGCAGCGACTGCCTCGGTCATGGGACTGGAATATTCGGCACACATGTTGCTGCTGGGTCATTGTGAAAGTCACGATATCGCCTTGAAGCAATGCTTTTATCAAACGCATGCCTCTCGGGAGATGGACATGGATGTCTCAGTCAATATGGGTGTAGATGCGTTGTTGCGACTGCTGCAAAACCGAAAATTGCAACCCAACATGATTCGGGATTACACGCTGCCTTTGTTAAAGGACAGGCTCGACTTGCTGCCGGGTTCAAGCAAGCCGGATGATCGTTTTATTGACATGGCCACGCCTTGGATGGAACCGCTGCTAAGCATGGCGAAACGGATGTATGATCTTGTGTTTGTGGATGGCGGCAGCGGAAATTCATCGGAATGGACCAACGGTTTACTGCGGCTGGCGGATGTGCTGGTGGTGTGCCTCCCGCAAAATCGGTTGGCTGTCCATCGTTTTTTTCGGATGGATGAACTTCAAGCGATGCTCGCAACTAAAAAGCATGTGCTTGTGTTCGGAAAATATGATCGGTACTCATCTTTGACCCATAAAAATTTGTTGCGTCCTTATGGACGGCGCTTACAAGCATGTTCGGTCAGTTACAATACACGGTGGTTGGATGATGGACAAAACGGGCAGGCGATTTCATACATGTATCGCAATCGGCAAGTGCCGAGGGAACATGAAAACTATCTGTTTATGCGGGACGTGCGAGCGTTGGCACAGGCGTTGACTGAACAAACGGGTTTGCACAATGCCTTTTTCGGCGGGAAGGAGACCCCGATATGATGGGCGTGTTACATGGTCTGTTGATCGGAGGCATTGTCTTGATTGGCGTATTGTTCCTGTATTTGCGCATGAGCCGAACCTTGCCGGAACGCCAGCAGGAAGCGCCGGTGTACACGTTGAAGGCGATGGAAGAATACGTCAAAGGAGCACTACATGACGTGATAAGCGCCAATCTGACGGATTACGGTCTATCAGAAGAAGAGTACCGGCGACGGAAAAACAAGCGGGCCGAGATGAAAAAAGCGCTGCGCGGATGCACGTCTGGCGATCTGCGTGACAAAATGTATGTTAAGCAATATATAACGGATTTGCTTGCACAGCACTATACGTTGGATCATGAACATCTGAACCGGTTGATCCCATTTGATCGCCCTGAATCGTTGTCGCATCAGGATCGGTTTGACATCTTGCTTCATGTATACAAAAAACGTCACGGCTATCATGCGCTTAGTGAACTCATACGCCGCTATGATCTGGATCGGCCCAAGCCGGATGTCCAAGAAGAACAGGAGCTGTCTTACCGTATCACGGCTGAAGAGATCGGCGAGATTTATGAACAAGAAGACGTCCGGCTATCGGAAGAGGATAAACTGCAAATCGTGGTGCAGCGCATTTACCAGCACTACAAAGGCTTTAGTGTCGTGGACGAGTTGCGCGATATGCGCATTGACGGCGTGTCCGGTGGAGTTTCCGGTTTGCCGCCTTCCGTATGGGAAGAAACATGGGATTGGGAAGGGGATGTTCAACTCGGCGAAGTGCCGCGGGCGCATGATAGTGTGTGGTTTTTTTATGAAGGGAAATCCATTCACCTCAGTTTCCTCTCCTTTGGATCGGAACTGGAACTGCGGCGTGTATGCCAAAACATCTACAAACATAATTTTCCCGGCCAGTTGTCCGAAACGACCGGATACAAGGTGAATGAAATGGCCGACGGTTCTCGAGTCGTGGTGCTGCGCCCCCGATTTGTCGAGTCGTGGGCTTTTTTTGTGCGCAAATTTGATGTGCAAAATGCCACTTTAGAACAGTTGATTCGCGATGAACATGCGGAACTGCCGATTGCTCTGATTCGCTATCTTGTGATGGGAGAGCGCATTACGGCGATAACTGGCGCGCAAGGCAGCGGGAAAACGACGCTGCTTATGGCCATGGTGCGTCATATATCCGCCCTGCTCCCGATTCGCGTTCAAGAGATGAGCTTTGAACTGCAACTGCGCAAAATTTATCCGAATCGTAATATTCTCAGCCTTCGGGAAACTGAAACGATCTCCGGTCAGGCTGGGCTGGATATACAGAAAAAAACGGACGGCTCGGTCAACATTTTGGGTGAGGTGGCGACCGACCCGGTAGCGGCCTGGATGATTCAAATGGCGCAAGTGGCTTCACTTTTTACGTTGTTTACCCACCACGCCAAAACGTTTCGCGATTTGGTGTTGTCCTTGCGCAATTCATTGCTCAAAACCGGCGTGTTTACCAATGAACAGGTGGCAGAACAGCAAGTGGTCAGCGTCATCAACTTCGATATTCATTTAAAACGGGATGCGGACGGTCGCCGCTATATCGAGCGCATCACGGAATGCGTACCGCTTGCACAGGAAGTGCCTTACCGGACAGACTTTCGCGAGAAGAAGACGCTGGATGAGAAGATGGATGCGTTTATGGAGACGGTGACGGATTACTTCCAACGCTCCACGGATCGAAAGCTGTATGAAGCGAGAAATGTCATTGAATATCGGGATGGCCGTTATGTTGCGGTTCATCCGTTGTCCGAACAAAGCCGCAAAGAGATTGCCGAGCGGCTTTCCGGTCCGGACCAGGCAGCTTTCGAGGCGTTTTTGTGTAATTGGGGGGATGGCGATGAATCTTGAGTGGCTTTCCCTGCTGCTTGGCGGAGCGACTCTGTTGTTTCTTGCAGCGGTCATAGCGTTTCAATTTTTGTCCCGCTATGGGGAAGCCGGGGCAGCACGAAAGTATGAAGCCTTGCGCCAACCTGCCAAAACGAGCAACAAGCAGGCATTGCACAACGGCATGCAGCAACTCTATACCCTCTGCTCTCGTGTACCGCTCTTGCGTACCTACCTACACTTCATTCGTCGTCGTTTGGTCATTCTCCACCTGGGGGATGAGTGGAAGCTGCGTCTGGAGACGATGCGGACGGCGCTTTGGCTCTGGGGCATGTTGCTTGCTGCGGCTGTGCCGATCACGCTTTGGGTGCGCGATGTATTTACACTTGTCATGCTGATGATTGGCGGTTGGGTTTGCCACGGCATGTTAACAGACGTAAAGACGTATTCGTACAACGGTTGGAAATGCGATTGTTGCGTCAGCTACGCCAGTTTTTCGGGGATGTCCGTCATCATTACCACCGACACGGAATGGTAGAAGAAGCGATTTACGAAGCGACGGATGAAGCGCCGTATGAAATGACTTTGCACGGCCAGGAAATCGTTGAAGTGTTGACCGACAGCCACGCGGAAGAACGACTGGAACAATACTTGGAAGCGGCTCCGAACCGTTATTTGAAAGGTTTGGCCGGATTGTCGTATCTGGTGAAGGAATACGGAGACAAACAAACGGATAGCGGATCATTGTATTTGAAGGCATTGGGAAAATTGGCCGGTGAATTGAACTTTGAACTGTTGCGCCGGGAACGCCTTGGTTTTTTGTTGCATGGGCTGTCCGTTATTGCCCTGCTTCCGCTCTTGTTTACCCGTCCGATTGAAGCATGGGCCAGCTATTATTTTTCGGCGATGGACGCCTTTTACAGCAGTGTGATGGGTTGGAGCATAAAGCTCGGCTTGATGGGGGGCGTTTGGCTCTCCTATGTTCTGCTTCGTCATATTCAGAACTTGGAGACCTCGCCGAAAATCACCAGCCGAAAGAGATGGGAGAAATGGGCGCACGGCCGGGGCTGGATGCGTTGGCTCGTTCACCGTTTGGGTCCTGCTCCTGGCTCAACGGAAGCGGAACGGATGGTGAAGCTGCTGAAAGAAACGGCTTCTCCTTTGCGGTTGGAATGGTTTTATGTCCAGCGAATCGTGGCGGGAAGCATGGCTTTTCTTGCAGCAATGGGACTATTCATAGCTTTGCATTATGCGGATCGGCATCAAGTGCTGTACGCGCCGGTGTATGCTGATACGCTGTTTGGTCAAGCGACGCCTGAGGAGCAGGAAAGAGCGCTGGAAGCAGCCGTGCTGGATCGGAGAATCATCGATCAAGTAAAGGGGGTGAGGCCTACAGAGGAGTCGCTCTTGGAGCTGTTGCGAAAGGAGACCGGAGGAGAACGTTCGGATGAAGCGCTTCGCGCGGATGCACAGCGCATTATGGGCAAGTTGGAGAAACTCGACAGGCAATACGTCAAATGGTGGCAAGCTCTATTGACCGTTTTGGCGGGCTGGGTCGGCTACTGGGCGCCGGTCGGCATTCGCCTGTTCCAGCGCAAGATGCGGCAAATGGAAATGAAGCATGAAGTGGATCAATTGCAGGCGGTCATTGCGATGCTGGCCGATATGGACCGCATGTCGGTAGAGCATTTGCTAATTTGGATGGAGCAGTTCGCCCGCGTGTTCGAAGAGCCGCTGCAAACATGCCTGCTCCATTTTGATCAAGGCGCTGAACAGGCGCTGGCGCAGCTCAAGGAGGATGCGCCTTTTCAGCCATTCGTGCGCATGGTGGAAAAGCTGGAACTGGCGGCAAGCACGCTGCCGATTCGAAAAGCGTTTGATGATTTGGAGTCCGAGTACGTGTATGCACAGGAAGAACGCAAGCAGGAGTACGAACGATTGATTGAGCACAAGGCGGGCTGGGGCAGAATGATCGGGTTCGCACCAATGATGGCGCTTATTTTCGGTTATCTGGTCATTCCGCTCATTGTTGTCAGCTTGAACCAAATGTCGGTGTACTACGAGCAATTGCAACGCATTCAATGATTCATCCTTAGCGGTGCTTTCCATGTTGGAAAGGACCGTTTTTTATTTCTACATTTAAAGGAGAGATCGACCATGTCCAATGCACAAAAGGCGCTGGTAATGGCGGCGGGCATTTTCCTCGCAATTGCGCTCATTACCCTCGCTGTCGTGTTGTTTATTTCCGCGCAAGATTCAACAAAAGCAGCTCAAAGCAATTTTAGCAATATCCAAACGGAATTATCTCAGACGGCCTTTACAGTGTATGACAACACGACACTTTCGGGCAGTCAAGTCGTCAATGCACTGCGCAAGTTTTCGGATCAGGAACAGTTTGGCATCCAAATAATCACCGGGAAAAACCCGACCGGGCAGTGGTATGGCAAAGTCATCAACATTGGCGTTCCGATGGACAGCATTACGTATGGATCGGTCGTTGGCGATGCGCCTGGACGTCTGGAGCATACCGTCGATGAAGCCAATGTGAACTATGTCAATCCGAGCGGAAAGTTTCAGGCGCAATTGGTGCTGGATCGCAGCAATGTCATTCGCGGGATCGTGTTCCGGCAACAATAAGGTGCGAAAATGAAATGAAGCCAAGGGGCGTCCGTCTAGCTGTCGCCCCCTTTTGCTGAAAGGAGGAAGCCATTGGATTACGCGACGCGAACGATGTTGGAGATGAGTGCATCCTGTCTCCTGTTTTTGATCGCCGTGGTTAGCGGGCTGTGGCTGTTTCAAAACGGCGCGACGCTTGCCGATACGGCCTATCTCGCCGGTATGACGCAGGACCGGACCATCCGGCAAACGTTGTCTCCCTTGTCCGGTGATGGCAGGATGTCGGGAACCGAAGTGTTTCAGGCCATCGCGCGGTTGGAAGAAGGAGATGCGGAAATCGTGGTGGATGGCGTCCGATACGCATCACCGGTGAACCGGGAGCAATGGTTTTCAGACAGAATCCAACTCCATGGCCGATACAGCGTCTTGCACGAACGTGACACGGACGGGCGGCTGTTGCGCCTGGTAGTCGTCACACGTTGAGGAGAATGCCATGAACAGTTATATTAAGGTGTTTGCGATACTGCTTGCCGTACTGCTGCTTTACATCTACCCGATTTACACAGCGTTCCAGCAGCAGGATGATATTTCAGAATTAGTCGTCCTGCGGGCGACAACGGCGTTTGTGGATGCGGTACGTGACAAAGGATATATTTCACCGACCATGTATACCGATTTCAGACAAACTATTGAGGCGACGGGCCTTGATTTCAATGTGCAGATGGAACATGAAAGCAAGAAATATGTGCCGGTATATGACGATCCGACCAGGCCGGAAACGTTCCAGGGTACGTATGAAGTGCATTACGATGCGTTTTACAACGCTCAGATCTTGCCGGTGCTGTTTCCCGGTAGCTCTGCCCCCAGAGACGACCCGTCAAGAAGGTACAAACTGCGGGTGGGCGATACGTTCACCGTCACGGTCAAAAATGTGAGCCGTACGCCCGGCACGGTCTTGTTTGATTTTCTGAACAGCACCGTCAGCCCGAACGATAAAATATTCATTCCTTATGGCGGGGTGGTACGCAATGAAGTGGATTGAATGGGCTGTCGTTGGTGTGCTGATCTTTTTCCCGTTTGCCACAATCAATCAGATTGATGTGGAACTGATGCGTCAAACGATGCTGCTCGAACTGCGTTATGACGCTGCCATGGATGCTGCGGTGGATGCGGCGGCACAAGCACTCATCATCAATGCTGATCAGCAGCATGAGTCACGCTACGAGTCGGTCAAGCGAGTGGCGGTCAACAGGGAGGAAGCGCTCACGGCGTTTTACCGGACGTTGTACGCCAATTTCGGCATATCCGGCGATCCGGTTGCGCAAGGGGTGTTGAACCGTTACATTCCGGTGATTGTCGTCATTGGATACGACGGGTTTTATGTCTATGCTGAGGATGAATGGACAGATCGTAACGGCCAAACGGTTATGGCACCGGCTTGGGGAACCAAACGGCCCTATGCGTATACCGATTCAAACGGCAACAGCTATTCCTTTACGCTGGATGAACAAGTGCTGGTGTATGCTGCGGCGACTCGTAGTTGGCATGAAGGTTTTCGTAGGGACATTCAGGCGGAGGCCAACATTCCATTGTTAAGAGATGCGGCGTTATTTCATGAAGTGCGGCGCAGCACGATCGTGGGCGCAATACAGGATGAGCTGTCCTATCGGATCAACAAGCATAACGAGGTCGCCCTGCGAAATGGTCTTTCCTATACGTTTACACTGCCGTCCATCCCGCTAGAGGAATGGCATAACACGATTGCCGATGTAGGCGTTGTGGCTTTTATGCAGGGAATTCCGATGGGACGCAAGGTATATAACAACTACGCACTGGGCGGCAGCCGCGTGATGAAGCAAACGGAGATTGTGGGAGCAATGAAAGGCAATATGAAAGTGTATTATCGCAAAAGCTGTCCGTACTCCTATCCGATAGAAGAAACGTTCGCAAGCGAAAAAGCGGCGGCGCAACAGGGCTATATGCCGCTTTCTTGTTCCTCTTTCTAAGGGTGGACAGTCTGACTCATGCACATTATGCTAGTAGTAACAGTACAACCAGTCCAGTCAGGATTACTTGAATAAGAGGTGAAATGAGTGAAGAAATGGTTTATGGCCATGACGATTGCCGTCCTGGTTAGCAGCTTGTTCGGGGCTACGGCAAGTGCTGCCAGTCTTCCTCCTGCGTTTGTAAGCGTGGTGCTGGACGGCAAGAAAATATGGTTTCCCGATGCCCAAGCTTATGTTGATGAGAACCAGCGGACATTAGTGCCGTTTCGCTTTGTCGCAGAGTCGCTCGGTGCCAAGGTTGGCTGGGAAGCTCCGAGCCAATCGGTGCCGATTGAACGGGACGGCCAGCAGATTCGACTGCAAATCGGTTCAAATATTGCGCTTGTCAATGGACAAGAGGTCGCTTTAGATACGCAAGTGGTAACCAAGGACGGCCGGACGTTTGTGCCGCTGCGTTTTGTCAGCGAGGTGCTGGGCGCAGAGGTGGAATGGGACGGCAGTACGTCAACGGTGACAATTCACACGAAGGACATCTCTGAGAGCGACACGGATGAATGGGGCCGCTTGCTCCGCAAGACGGATCTTCCGAAAAATGCGGCGGACTATCCCTACATTTTGGCCGATGTTCCCAATGAGATGTACGAGATGGCGTACCCCCCCTCCCGTCCTTCAGAAAGCAAAGTGTCTTCCGAACTGTACGCGACCATCCCCGAATACAACAAGCAGAACGTGGACATCTGGATGGGACACTTAAAAACGTTTGGCGCTTTGTTGTTAAATGTAGATTACCGCACGATTGATGATACGTGGGCGCAGGCCATGTTTGCAACGAAGATGCAAAACTCCAATGCGGAATTGAGATACATTCGTGAATATGTGGATTGGGTGAAAGAAAATCAAATTCATATTATGGGCTACCTGGAACCGGAGCCGTCCATGATTTTTTATGACGGGTTTGGAGCGGATTATATTCGCGTCAAGTTTCGGGTTCAATTCCTCTCGTTTAAACATCATGAACGGTTGATTTATGATAACTGGTTTCCGCAGGAAGCAGATTTTGAAAAGAATGTGTGGTATGAAGGGTACGCCGACATCAAAATGGTCACCAACGTCGGCGGCCATTGGGGAAGCACGTTAAAGGTCTCGCCCACGGCCAGCTTGTTTTTCAACCACACGATTTCAAAGGTGGAATGATCGGTGAGCAACAGAAAACTTTATCAACGTGTACTGTGCATGCTGCTGGCATGCACTTTTTTTATGCCGTTTTTCGTCGTTCAACAAGCGGCGGCAGCTCCCCCGCAAGTGATTATCCGTGACGGCAAGATTCAATTCGAAATCACCAGCACGGCGGCGAGCACTTCGATTCGGTATCGGACGGTGGGCTGGGTGGTGACCCGGGAGCAAGTTTGCAGCACAACATCGCCCAAACAATGCGCTGACCCGCGCAGCAGGCCGCATGCCTTGTTTATGAATCAGGAAGTACGACAAATCGGGCAGCATCCCGATCCTCCTGTACCGGGGCAACCGTTGACATCATACTACGAAATCCCCGAAGAAATCGTGACGCAGCGCCTCTGGCAAGCAGGAATGGAAGGCATTCAGAACAATGACGATCTTTACTTTTATGCTGTGATGGTATCGGTCAATGCGGACGGCTCGGTGCGGAAAGGTCCGTTTTATACGTTGTCCGGGATCAAACAAGCGGAAGGCTGGAGATTTCCGGACGATCTGGATGATTACTTTGGCTTGCATATTCCATATCGTAGTGCGGAATTCCCGGTGGACGTTATCGCTAAAACAGTAGACGGACGGGTGATTGACCGACCGGATGTGACATTTGAAAAAGGAAAGTTCGAGATCGGGGAAACGATCAATCATGAATTTCCGGCGGTGATCGAAGACAATGGAAAAACGTATACCATCGCTCGCTCCTATATATCACCGAAGCAAGACCCGTCGCGAAAAACGTGGGTGCAGGAAAACCCGGAAACGAACGAAAAAGTGCGCATTCGCAGCTTTACGGTCGCGCTGGGCGGAACGAATCTAATCGCCGAATACCATGAGGAAAATACGGTGAAGGCGATTTATATGACAGAAGGCGGCCAAGTCCTGAAAGAGGTGGATAAAGGCGAATATGCGACCGGAGATGAAGTGAATCACACGTTTGAAGCCGCACTGACCAAAGACGGGCAGACGTATGAAATCATCCGGTCTTATATCACGAACAACAACAAGCCCGACGAGAAATTGTTTATTCAGGAAAAAGGAGATAGCAAGTTGCTGGATCGGTCCATCTTTGTCGGTTCCGGAGGCTCCAATTTTATCGGCATATACAAAGGGGGAAATGGCGGTACGGATGACGAAACAGAGCCTGGAGCTGTCAAGGAAAACGAAGTGATGAATCCCGATGCTTCGGCTGTGATCCAAGCGGATACTCGCGGTGCGGAACGCTTCGACGTGCTTCAAGGCATCCCGACATCGGAGAGTCTTTATGTTCAAGCGAATGCCAAAGCGTATCTGTACCGAAACAAATTTACGGAAATCAAAGGGACGAAGACGTACCCGATTACCGTTAGTCGAACATACACGCTGCGCTGGACGGAATACGTTTCCGGTCCCCCGGACAGCGAAGGCAATCCAACCAGAGTGCCTGTTTCACGCTCGGATACACAAACCGTAACGAAAAGCTATACCGTGGAGCGCAAGTACAGCTACTGGCTCATTGATCGTCTGGAGGTATATGGCTTGCAAAAAGCAGAGGTTTCCAACTACGCGTTACCCAGCGGACAAGTTACCTTGAAGCCGAACGGCTACGCGCAGCCAAGGGTCTCGGTTTCTCACGACGCCACCCATCAGGCTCATATTATCGATCCGGTCTATCAAAATGTGACGCTGCCTGGGCAAACGATTCAAGGAGGTTCCAGCCGTCCATCTGTGCCGAATGAGGATTGGACCAACGCAGCGGAACAGGCTGTCGGAAAAATCAAAGTGAAAAATGACTCACTGATCTTTAACGGGCAAACGATTATGGACAACCGGATCACGGAAGAAACCGCCCCGCCCCCGAGGGAGATACCGACTCCGCCCGAGATCGGACAAAATGTTCTGTATAGCAACGGTTTGTTGATCGATGCCAGCAAACCCAACAAGGCCGAACAGCCAAGCTCCGGCACGATCTTCTATGCGCTCATCGAAGGAATTGGAGGCGGCCAGAACCAAAGCTATCCCATTGATGGCATTAATCCGGTGACGGTGCATACGCCGGTCGTCAACCAGGCTTCCGTATCTGACGATCAGGCGCATAATCAAAAAACGCTGCCGACCGCAGGGAGAGCCGCGCTTATTCTGGATCGTCCATTTACGGTCATCATCCCAACCAATGGAGCGCATCGGGATATAAAGGGTTACGGCAATCGCGACTATGGCAAGTATATGCGCGACAAGCAAGTATGGTTTCCGTTTGACGTGTACAAAGCGGATCGGAAAACGCTGATCCCGAAAGAAACATGGACGTCGATCCCGGTCGGCCAGATTCAGACAACGTTTTATTTACCTGTTTGGGTGGACGAGGGCAATTATGATGTACTATTCCGAACCATTGCTGAAAACAGTCCTCCCTCCTTTACGTCACAAATGAACGCCAATTTAGACTTGACGCACCATGTGGCCACACAGGTTGTGCCGGTTGAAGTGATCGGCCGTGTCTATGATTTCCGCATCACAGACATTGCCGACTTTAATTGGGAGACCGTATTTCGCAGAGAACGAGGAAGTGCAACGCCGACTGGCAACGCTTATTGGGTGGGTACGAAGGGCATCGACGGCGCAGCACGGGGGAATCAGCCTCCTTACGTGTTGCCGATACGACCGGGGAGCCATCCGGATGCCGGCAAGAAAAACGTGGCTGTCAAAACCGGCTACCATATTAAATTTGAATTGAAGAGTATGGGCAATATGTTCGGTTCGGACGACGGGATCAAGATTACGCCAACCTTTTACTTTGTCGACAGCAAGGGCAAGAACCGGCAAGAGGTGGACTTGTACTATCATTCGGGGAATAAACGTTTTATTCGCATCGGCTCCAGTGCAGATGTGGAGCGGCGTCATGTGACGCTGGACACCCGCTTGCGCAATATGTCCCAGCAGGAACTGACGAACACGGCATCTTCCCTTTGGTCGCTGAACGGTGCGTCTGGCAACCAGCAAACGTTTATTCAGCAGTTTTTGAAAGATGCACAGCAGCCCGTTTACGTGGGCGGATATGATGTCATGTTGCTCCCGCCACGGCTTCGGACATTTATCGGCAGTATGGAAGTTCCTTCCGGCATTGACGTTTCGCGTGCCCATGCTTCGGTGCAGCGATGGGTTGGCGAATACAGTCTACCTGCCGCGCCGTATGTCGTCCCCAAAGGATTCAACTTGGCCGAGTACGGACGAACCAATCGGCTGGACGATAAGTCGCCTATCTTTTTGCGGGACGGGTACATCATTGTCAATTTCAATATCGAAACGATTCGCAATCAGAATGTGAATCAACCGCATTTGCAGTATATCCACGCGCCGCTCAGCAATCAATGGCGACGAGAAGGGTTTCAGCATCGCTTTGTCGACCCGTATGGAGCAACGTTTAGTTTGCAGGACGGCGATATGGTGTTCTATCATGCCGACCTGTCTTCTTATGATGACTTTGGAACAGGGGGTACCCATTAAATTCACCAGCCGGGAGGATAGATCAAATGGAAAGGTTACAAAGTGCCGCACCGGAGGAGGCGGCTTATTTTTATTCCTCGTCTGCTGAGGAGGGCATTGCGCGCGGATGCATCGGTCATCTGCGCGGCGATTTTGGACGGTCGGGCGAAGAGTTCTGGGTGACCTGGTTTCCCCGGAACTCACCTTTTGAAACGCCTACATTTCAAGAAGAATTGGGCAAGGCGTTTCAAGTGATCGGCGATCAGGGCGTGCTGAAAAGCCGTCGGCATATGCTTCGGTTCTGCAGCCAGCATCCGGAAGCACGGATCGGCGGCGCTTGGAGCACAGATGTGTACGGCTTCCGCATGGAGACGCAGGATCACCGCTACTATTTGCGATGCTTTCCTTTTGCCGGGGATTACAACTTTTACTTATACTGCTACGCCCGGCCGGAGCGCGTGACGGAGCAGCAGCGGCAAGCGTCAGCCGTGCAGAAGAAAAAAACGGAACAGCAACGTTAGTGGAAACGGAGGTTCGGGCGATGTTTGGCGAACTTCAACCGTTAGCATCGGAAGAGACACCTTACTTCTATTCAGCGATCGCGACTCAAAGCAAGGAACTCAGCTATATCGGTCATTTGCGAGGAGATTTCGGCACTGATGACGATCAGTTTTGGATGTCATGGTCGGATCATGCCGGGGAACGGAGGACGCTTGCCTTTCGCCAGGAACTGGCGGCACTTGTGCAACATTTGCAATGGCAAGGACTTTTGCTCAATTTGAATGAGATGCGAGCCTATTGCAGGCGGCACCCGGAAGCACGTATCCCCGGCGCATGGCATTCCGATGTTTGTGGTTTCTGTTTACAAACCACTCACTATCGCTATTATATTCGCTGCTTCCCCCATCTTGGCGATTACAGCTTCTATATCTACTGCTACCGCAAGAATCACTTGCTTGGCCGATCTGTTCAGCAAAACCAGAACGGCGCGGTAAACCTTGTGAAGGAGGACGTACAATGAATGATCTAGCACGCTACATGCTGATCGCGGGAGCAGCCGTCCCGCCAGCTGCAAAGCTGTTGTACGGCTATTGCTGGATAGGGCGGGCGACACAAGTCGGTCTACCTGTCCAGTACAAAAATGGCAATCGATGTAGGTTTTTCTCCTTCGACGGTATGTCGAAACTTGCACCGTTTGCAGAGTAAGGGCTTGATTCGGATCATGACCCGCTATTCGGAGGAGGGGATTCAACTGGCCAATCAGATTACGATCTTATGAAAGGAGAAAGGTACCGTTGACCGCGAAAATACAGCATATCGTTGATTTGTCCGTTCATACCGCCCGCACGGTTGTGGAACATCCCGACCGTTGGGCGGATTTTTTATCGACAGCGGCGTGGAACTACAAGTATCCGTTTCAAGATCAGTTATTAATCTATGCACAGCGGCCCGATGCTACAGCTTGCGCATCCATCGACGTCTGGAACAAGCGGCTCAACCGTTGGGTCAAACGCGGGGCGAAAGGTATTGCACTTATCGAAGACCGGGGCAACCATTTTGGGTTACGGCATGTGTTTGATATCTCGGACACGCAAAGCCGAGATCCTCGACCGGTCTCGCTTTGGCGCATGGAGCCGGGCGATATAGCGGTCGTTACGGAAACGTTGAACAATGCGTTTGGCGAGCAGGAACCGGATGCGGCATGGCCGAATGCGCTGCTGAGCGCAGCCCGGAACGCGGTGGATGACAACAGTTCGGATTATGTGGATTTGCTTGTTCGAGAGCTTGAGGGCAGTCTGCTTTTTGAAGAACTGGAACGCCAACCTGTGGAAGTGCTGTTCCGTCAGATTGTGTATCATTCCGTTGCCTATATGGCACTAACCCGCTGTGGTATGAACGCCCCTCACTATATTGGACGGGAGGATCTTTCAGGCATCGGGAATTTCAATACACTGCCCGCTCTTTCGCAGCTTGGAGCAGCGATCAGCGACATCGCGGAGATGATGCTGCGGGAAATCGAATCGACGATACGGGTGCAGCGGCGTGTAGAACGTCAGACTTCACAGGCTAGAGACGTTCGCACCGTTGCAAGAGAAACGGCCTTGACACAAAATGAAGCTAAACGATTGCCAGAAAGGACGGATGAACATGGAAGTGACTTACACCCGTCAAGGGGGCTATCTGCTGCCCGACCTGACACTGACCGAGGATCATCAACTGATCGGCAAGTATGGGATGTTGCGCAAAAACTACCTGAAAACCGAGAAGAAAGGCACATACGCCAGCCTGCTGCTCTCGGGCGAACTGCACCAGCATCTGACGGAAATCGACCGGTCGGCGCGGACGCAGCTCGAACAGACGATGAACGAACTGCTCCGTCTGCACCCGGCCCCGGACAAAGCGAGCGATCCGCTGGGCTGGACGGGTTACATGAACAGCCTGAAGCAACAGGTGGAGGAGACCATTCTGACAGAACTGATTTACAACTAAAATGGTATGATCGAAAAACGGAAGATCGGAGTCTTCCGTTTTTTCATGACCATCATGCCATCAACGATCTACTGCGCACCGCTCCTTTACTGAAAAGCAAGTCGGAAATCGAGGCTTTCTTCGCCGCACATGAAAATGAAGGGGAGCGGGCGTTGTATGTGCGTAGCCTGTTTGCGCCGGGTCAGTCCGAGCTTACGCTGGACGAAGACCTTCTCATCGGGTATGAACCGTATCGCAATGTGCTCCATCTTTGGACGGGTCCGGCAACCGAACCAACCGCACAAAGTTTTTACGATTGGGAAGTGATCGCCGGCCATATCAACAGTATGATAGTACTTAACGAATTTGACCCGGCACGAAAGACGGAGCCATCGGTTCAGCAGCAAACCTTATTTATGGAACAGGCGGAGGCGGATACAGCCTCCGCTTTTGTCTGGCCGTAGGCGGTGATCGATGCGATTCTCCAACAAGGAAGCGGCTTTGCCAACAGTAAATATCGCATTGCTCTCCATTTTCAGCAATCGTTATCGGAGAAAGAAAACGCCGAATTTTTGAAACGGGAATATGGCACGGGCGGGCGCGCCCCTGTACTGATCGGCACGGATATTTATGAGCATCATGATAGCAAAGGCATCACGTTGACCCGACGTTCAATGACGGATCAAGAGCAAAAGCTGGTGTTGCCTTGGATGAAGGTACAGAAGCGGATCGGCGAGTTGCTGGCGGCGGGACGTTATCTGAATCGTTTGGAAACGGAACGACTTCCTGCATTTGCCGAGCAACTGGAGGGGCGCCGCGGGCAGATGGCCGAAGAAGCGTCTGCTCGCGAACGGTTGGAACAAGAACATCCGTCCTCCTCACAGCAGTCGGAGACGATGGAGCGGAAGCAGGCGCGTTATGCCTATGCGCCCGGCGATACGGTTTTTTTTGGCGCGGACGAATATGAGATTTTGCTGGTGGAAAACGGTAACGTGATGCTGCGGGATGTTCATTTTCCGCTTTTCACCAAGGAACTGGAACGCCGAGATTTTGAACGCATCCTGCGTGAAAATCCGCTTAATGATCATCTGCTAACTGATGAACAAGGAGTGGAAACCGAAGCGGAGGAACCTGCCGGAAAAGAAATAGAGCCGGAGCTTTCGGATGGAGATGAGCCGAAGTCTGCCTCGGCATCCCTTCAGTTAACCGAACAAGTATCGGATGAGGCGCATAATGAGGAAGCACCCTCTGCTCCTTCCGCTGTCGAGGATGTACGGTCTGTTGCACCGCAAACGACTGCGGTGAATTACCGTATCACCGATGACCAGTTAGGGCATGGCGGAGCCAAGGTTAAGTATGGTTTTAATGTAGCCGCGATTCGCTTGCTCAAACAATTGGAGCTAGAAGGCCGCCAGGCAACTGCGGATGAACAGGTCGTTCTCGCCCGCTATGTCGGATGGGGCGGAATCCCACAAGTATTTGACGAAGCGAACGCGCAATGGACGGCCGAATATGCCGAACTGCAATCGTTGCTGGAACCGGACGAATATGCGTCCGCTCGCGCATCAACGCTGAACGCTCACTATACGTCTCCAGTTGTCATTAAAGCAATCTATGGTTGTCTGGAAAGGATGGGCTTTCGCAACGGCAATATTTTAGAGCCTTCCTGCGGGATCGGCAATTTCTTCGGGTTAGTTCCGGAGTCGTTTCAAGACTCGCAGCTATTTGGTGTAGAA
Organism: Paenibacillus sp. FSL M8-0142; assembly: GCF_038597315.1. NCBI lineage: Bacteria > Bacillati > Bacillota > Bacilli > Caryophanales > Paenibacillaceae > Paenibacillus > Paenibacillus sp. FSL M8-0142. The sequence continues at coordinate 5,142,183 of NZ_CP152008.1, read as the reverse complement.
CTGGACAGCATCACAGGTCGCATCGCCAAGCAGCTTTACCCGCAGGCGACGATTGCGATCAGCGGGTTTGAGGAAACCGCTTTGCCGGACAGTTTTTTTGATTTGGCCATAGGGAATGTTCCTTTCGGCGGGTATGGTGTGGCGGATAAACGCTACGACAAGCACAAGTTTCTCATTCACGATTACTTCTTTGCGAAAACATTGGACAAAGTGCGTCCGGGCGGCATTATTGCCTTTATTACGTCCAAAGGAACGATGGATAAACAGAACCCGGCTGTCCGCAAGTATATTGCGGAACGGGCAGAATTGCTGGGTGCGGTTCGTTTGCCGAACAACGCTTTTCAGTCCAACGCCGGAACGGAAGTGACGGCGGATATTTTGTTTCTGCAAAAGCGCGACCGAATGGTGACTGTCACCGAACAAAGTGTGGAATGGATTGGCTTGGCAGAGACAGCCGAAGGCGTGCCGATCAATGCGTACTTTGCTGCGCATCCTGACATGGTGCTTGGGACGATGGCGTTTGATGACCGGATGTATGGCAATAGACAGGAGACGACTTGCAACCCGTACCCGGATGCTAATTTAAGCGAACTGCTGGGAGAAGCACTGACCAATATCCATGCCGATTGGGTGGAGGTTGAGAGGGAAGTAATGCCGGATGAAGAAGACACGTCCCTCCCGGCCGATCCGACCGTGCGCAATTTCAGTTATACCCTTGTGGACGGCCAACTGTATTACCGCGAAAACAGCCGGATGCACCGAGTGGACACGTCGGCCACGGCCGCCGGGCGAATCAAAGGTATGATCCGATTGCGGGATACGGTGCGCGAACTGATCGAATACCAGACGGAAGATTATAGCGACGAAGAGATCCGGGAACAGCAGCGGAAATTGAATGCGCAGTATGATCGTTTTACCGCCCAATACGGTCTGATCAACAGCCGCGCCAACAGCCTGGCATTCGCCGACGATAGCGCCTATTTTTTACTTTGTTCATTGGAAGTGCTCGACGAGGAAGGGAAGCTGCTACGCAAAGCCGATATGTTCACGAAGCGTACGATTCGGCAGCGCACGACCGTTCGGCATGTGGAAACGGCAGAGGAAGCGCTGGGCGTCTCCATTGGAGAAAAAGCACGTGTCGATCTCCCCTATATGCAAGAATTGACCGGCATGACAACGGAACAGCTTGTTCAGGAGTTGCGCGGCGTGATCTTCCCCAACCCGGAAAGACTGGATGAGAAAGGACAGCCGGTTTTTGAAACGGCGGATGCTTATTTGTCTGGCAACGTTCGTGACAAACTTCTGATTGCACGGCGTGCCGCCGAAATGGATGCAGAGCGGTACGGCGAAAATGTCAAAGCATTAGAAGCGGTGCAGCCGAAAGATTTGGATGCTTCCGAGATTGATGTGCGGTTAGGAGCGACGTGGCTTCCTCCGGAAGTGATCCGGGAGTTTATATTCGAACTGGTGGACACGCCATACATGTTCCGGCAGTCTATCGACGTCTTGTATTCCGAATATACAGCTGCCTGGAATGTCCGAGGGAAAAGCAATGACCGCAGCAACAACATTAAAGCCAACGTGACCTTCGGAACGAATCGTGTGAATGCGTATAAGATTTTGGAAGATACCTTAAATTTGCGAGATGTGCGCATTTTCGATACCATGCTGGAGAATGGCGTGGAAAAGCGAGTTTTGAACAAGCAAGAGACCGCAATTGCCCAACAAAAGCAGGAGATGCTGAAAGAAGCGTTCCGCGATTGGATTTGGAAAGACCCGCAGAGGAGGGAACGATTAACGCGCTTGTACAATGATCGTTTCAATGCGATTCGCCCGCGCGAGTATGATGGCAGTCATATTCGGTTTACGGGAATGAATCCGGAAATCCGGCTGCGCCAGCATCAAGTCAATGCGGTTGCCCGGGCGCTGTATGGAGGCAATTCCCTTTTTGCTCATTGTGTAGGCGCAGGCAAAACGTTTGCCATGACCGCTGCGGCCATGGAAAGCAAGCATCTTGGCTTATGCAGCAAAAGCATGTTCGTTGTTCCTAATCATTTGACGGAGCAGTGGGCAGCGGAGTTTTTGCAGCTCTATCCATCGGCCAATATTCTGGTAGCGACCAAGAAGGACTTTGAAACAAAGAACCGGAAGAAGTTTTGCGCGCGGATTGCCACCGGCGACTATGACGCGATCATCATCGGACATTCGCAGTTTGAGAAAATTCCCATATCGATGGAGCGCCAACGTCAACAACTGGAGGAACAAATTTACGAGATCACAAGCGGCATTCGCGAGCTGAAGGAGGCCAAGGGCGAACGGTACGCGATCAAGCAACTGGAGAAGACGAGGAAGACGCTGCAAACCAAGCTGGCAAAGCTGAACGATACCAGCCGCAAGGATGATGTGGTCACCTTCGAGGAGCTGGGAGTGGATCGGCTATTCGTGGACGAGGCCGATTCGTACAAAAACCTGTTTCTTTACACGAAAATGCGCAATGTGGCCGGACTGTCGCAAACCGAAGCGCAGAAGTCGTCGGACATGTTTGCCAAATGCCGCTATCTGGACGAACTGACCGGAGGCCGGGGTATCATCTTTGCGACGGGTACGCCGATCTCCAATTCCATTACGGAAATGTATACGATGCAGCGCTACTTGCAATATGAGCGGCTGCGAAAGCAAGGATTGCAACATTTTGATTCCTGGGCTTCGACGTTTGGCGAGACGGTCACGGCGATTGAACTGGCACCGGAAGGAACGGGCTATCGGGCGAAAACCCGGTTTGCCCGTTTTTACAATTTGCCGGAACTGATGAATATGTTCAAGGAAGTGGCTGACATCCAGACGGCGGACATGCTCCAGCTTCCCGTACCGAAATCCCATTTCCACAATGTTGCCGTGCCGCCAAGCGACTTCCAGCGGGAAATGGTCGCGGATCTCGCCCACCGTGCTGAGCGGGTGCGAGCCAAGGAAGTAGAGCCGCACGAAGACAATATGCTCAAGATTACGAATGATGGGCGTAAGCTGGCACTGGATCAACGGCTGGCCAATCCGATGTTGCCCGATGACGAAGGCAGTAAAGTGAGCGTTTGTGCGGACAATGTGTTTCGGCTATGGAAGGAACACGAGGAAAAGCGGCTAGCCCAACTGGTGTTTTGCGATCTATCCATCCCAAAGCAAGACGGAACGTTCAATGTGTATGACGAACTGCGACGCAAGCTGACAGAGAAAGGGGTGCCTACCGAGGAGATTGCGTACATTCACGATGCCAACACCGAGGTGAAGAAAAAGGAACTGTTCGCCAAGGTGCGGACTGGCCAGATTCGTATACTGCTCGGATCGACATTTAAAATGGGGGCGGGCACCAATGTGCAAACGAAGCTGATTGCGCTTCATGATCTCGATTGCCCTTGGCGCCCGCGCGACCTGGAGCAGCGAAGCGGACGCATTATCCGGCAAGGCAATGAGAATAGCGAGGTACACATTTTTCGGTATGTGACGGAGAACACGTTCGACGCTTATTTGTATCAGACGCTGGAGAATAAACAGCGCTTTATCTCGCAAATCATGACCAGTAAATCGCCGGTACGTTCTGCCGAGGATATCGATGAAGCAGCCCTTTCTTATGCCGAAGTCAAGGCGCTGGCAACCGGTAATCCGTATATCAAAGAGAAGATGGACCTGGATATCCAGGTTTCCAAGCTTAAGCTGCTCAAGGCTAATCACTTGAGCCAACGCTACGCATTGGAGGATCGGTTGCTGAAAGTATTGCCGCAACAAGTCAAATCTACAGAAGATCGAATTGCCGGATATGAACAGGATGTCGCTCTATATCTGCGTTCCAAATCGGCTGTGCCGGAGGGAACGGATGAATCCAAGTTCCCAGGTATGGTCATTAAGGATTTTACCTACACGGAGAGAGCGGCAGCAGGCGCGGCCTTGCTGGAGGCGTGCAAGGGAATGACTTCATCCGAGCCGCAGGAGGCGGGCAGTTATCTCGGTTTTTCCCTATGGTTATCCTTTGACAGCTTCCATAAAGAATACAAGGCGACCCTGCGCGGCGCATTGGACCATACCATCTCGCTAGGGATGGATGCAGGCGGCAACATCACCCGGTTGAACAATATGTTGGCGGATTTGCCAGCCAAACTGGAACATAGCCGCCAGCAACTCTCCACGCTGCTCCAGCAGATGGAAACAGCGAAGGAACAAGTCGAAGCTCCTTTCGAGAAAGAACAGGAGCTGCTAACGAAATCGGCGCGACTCGCGGAACTGAATGCCCTGCTTAATATGGATAAGCGGGAGAATGAAGCCGTGGACAGCGTTCCGGACGAAGAACCGGAAGCGCCCGAACGGCGAGTGGTGGGCCGTGGGCGATAACGGCCTGACACCGTCGTTCCTCCCCCTGAAAGGGAACTTCATGCTGACCATTACGGAGAAGAACATGGTATCGGTGCGAGCATTTCACAGGTCGAAGATCGCTCACTTGTTAAAATTATCAATTTCATGACGAATGGGACTCCGGTTTTGGGGTCCTTTTCTCGTTTCCGGAGGAATGAACATGTTGTATGCCAGCCCAAGCGGCGGATGCTTTTGTCCGATTTTGCCGCCTTTTGGTTACGGAACCAGCTTGATCAAGGAGGGAGAAACCGTGCCATCGTTGGAGTTGATATCCAAAGAGAAAAACGGATTTGGCGACACGTATGATTACATCCGCGACTCAAACGGGGTGACCAGTCAAGTTCATGAAGGCGATTTAGACGCATTCATGAACAAGAAAGGCGTTACGAAGTTGAAGGAAGGCAGAGCTTATACGTACCCCAAAAAGAGGGGTAAGGCACGATGAACCATAACCCCATCGGACGCTGCCTGGATTTCCAAAAGGAGCTGCGGCAATGAGCTATGTAAACAAGGAACAGATCGAACGTGCCAAAAGACTGGACCTGCTCACATATTTGCAAATGTACGAGCCGGCAGAACTGGTCCGATGCTCCCGCAATGTCTACACCACCCGGACACACGACAGCTTGAAAATTTCCAACGGTAAATGGTACTGGTGGTCAAGGGGGATCGGCGGGCGCTCGGCGCTGGACTATTTGATCAAAGTGCGGGGCATGTCTTTTCCCGATGCGGTGCTGCAAATGGAAGGCGTTCATCCAGGCAGCGCACCTGCATTTTCGCAATCTTTGCAACAACGCTCATCTCCAGCGCGGTTTGAACTTCCTGAACCGAATCGTACATCGCATCGCGTCATGGCCTATCTCAGCAAACGTGGTATCCATCGCACGTTGATCGACTACTGTCTCGAAACGGGGCGTTTGTATGAAAGCCGCCGCTATCACAACGCGGTATTCGTCGGTTTCGACCAGCAAGGAACGCCGCGCTATGCGGCGATACGCGGTACGACAAGCACTCGTTATATGGGGGAAGCCGCTGGCAGCGACAAGCGGTATTCGTTTTCCATTCCGGCCTCGGGAAACTGTACGGAACTGCATCTGTTTGAGAGCGCTATTGATCTCTTATCCTACTGTACGCTGGAACATCTCGCTGGCCGGGATTGGCGGCAGGCGCATAAGCTGTCGCTGGCCGGAATATACAGGCCCAGGACAAATGGGGAGGACTCTACTCCCCCGTCTGCCCTAACGCATTACTTGCAGTGCTTTCCCCAGGTGAATCGACTTGTCCTGCACCTGGACAATGATGAGCCGGGGCGATTGGCGGCAGCCACGATACAGAGGCTCCTCTCCCCCGCCCTTCTCATATCCGATGAGCCGCCTAAGTTCGGAAAGGATGTAAACAACGATTTGATGGAATTCCGAAGAAGACGCGGTGAACCATCCCGATAGCGGTAGACGCTGAACGGTTGGCGTCTTTTCTTTCTGGGCTACGGAAAATTTTCACAGCATGTGGATAAGATGTGAATATATGGGGATAAGTGCAGCCGCATTGATTGTATAGCATGTAATAGGTATAATAAAATCAATATACAGCTATGCAAGGAGTGACCAAGATGATTATCAAACCTTCCGCCAGTATCCGGCAAAACTATAATGAAATCGCCGATCTATGCAAAACATCCGGGGAACCGGTTTATCTGACCAAGAACGGTGAAGGCGATCTTGTCGTAATGGACATTGATACGTTTTCCCGTCGCGAGAAGATGTTAAAGCTGCGTGAAGAACTGCTCGCTGTGCAAGAAGATCGTTTGGCGGGCCGTGTTGGCGTGACGCCGGATGAACTGGACGCTTACCTGGAGGGCATTATTGACGAGGTGCAGCATGGAAAAGATGCCCCGTTATAAGATCATCGTCTCCGATCGCGCCCGCCAAATGCTGGCGACTCATGTGCGATTTCTTGCGGAGAAAAGTCCGGATGCCGCGCGAAAAACGAAAAACGAATTACTGCAAGCGATACGTTCCTTGGCGCGAATGCCGGAGCGCTATCCTTTTCTGGAAGCGGAATTTATCCCGTCAAACAAGTATCACAAGATGTTCGTGGAAAAATGGTATCTGGTGTTATATCAAATTCAGGATGAAATCGTGTATGTCGATTACATTGTAGACTGCCGTCAGGATTATCGCTGGTTGGTGAGATAACAAAAAAGTTCGAAGGAAGGCGCTGAGCGGATCGGCGTCTTTTTTGTGTTTTTTGGGTCCCTCTCTTTTTCCCGGCAGGTGCCTTGAAGGCAACGCGAGACGACTGTCTCGTGTTGTAGCAAGCACTGAATTTGGATATCCAAATTCGCTTGTTAGGGGCATAGCCCCTAAGACCCCGTTCGCACGATGCTATTGCCTCGATGCTCGAATTGTCCCGCGGCGATGAGATTTTCTGTCGGTAGCTCATTTTCGGAAAGGGGTGATGCTAATGAGGAAACGACCAATCTCTTTTCTGGTTCGCTTAAATGAAAGCGAGCATGCTCGCCTTATGAGAGAAGTGAAAAAAACGGGACTTTCTCGGGAAGCGTACATTCGGGCACTGATCAATGGGTATACTCCCAAACCGCTACCGCCCCTGGATTATTTCGCGATGATGCGTGAACTAAACGCTATTGGGAATAACCTGAATCAACTCACTGTGAAGGCCCATACGACTGGACATCTAGAACGGGCTGCATTTCAGGTGGAAGCCGACCGCTTGCGCCGCGCAGTCCAGCAGATTCAACAGTCTGTAACCGAACCGGAACGAAGACCACCAGTGAATCCAAATGTGCATCCGCCGTAAGGGGGGAATTTCGCGTGGCAACGACCGCAATCTGGGGTGTGACCGACAGGCTTAAGCGGGTGCTGGATTACGCCGCAAATCCTGACAAGACAGCAGAACGTAGCGAAGGCGGAGGTTTGGAGCAGGTACTCGTATATACACAGGCGGATGCCAAGACGGAGAAGCAACTATATGTCAGCGGTGTCAACTGCGATCCGTCAACGGCTTATGAGCAGATGCAGCGGACGAAGCGGCAGTTTTTTAAGACGGACGGCATATTGGCCTTTCACGCCTATCAAGCGTTTGCGCCGGGTGAGACAACGCCGCAAATCGCCCATACCATCGGTGTTAAACTGGCACAGGAGTTGTGGGGGGAGCGCTTTGAAGTCGTCATATCGACCCATTTGGATAAACAGCATGTGCACAATCACTTTGTGTTAAACTCGGTTTCCTTTGTGGATGGGAAACGGTATTACGACAACAAAGCTTCCTATGCCCTGCTGAGACAGACATCCGACCGGCTTTGCCAGGAACATCACTTGTCGGTGATCGAGCATCCCGAATCGGGCAAAGCCAAGCATTATGGAGAATGGAAAGCGGAACGTGAGCGAAAGCCAACATGGAGAGGGCTAATCCGGCAGGACATCGATCAGGCTATTGCATCTTCCATGACGATGACACAGTTTTTTGCCCATTTACAAAAGCAAGGTTATGAGCTAAAAACGGCGGTTAAACATATGGCGATACGGCCGCCTGGAAAGACACGCTTTGTCCGTTTGCGCAGTCTAGGCGATGGCTATACCGAGGAAGCGATCAAGCAGCGAATATTGCGAAACCGAATACCTGAACGGGAAAGGCCATCCCATGTCCGCAGACGACGTGCCATGTGTAAGAGCCATGTTCGGTCTGGTCGCAAATTGCGCGGCTTGCAAGCTTTATATATCCGCTACTTGTTTGAAATGGGTGTGCTTCCTAGAAAACGAAAGCCTGTCAAAAAGCCATCCTTTAGACTTCGGGAGGATTTGAGACACTTGTCGGTATTGATGGAGCAAACCAAGCTGCTATGCAAGTATCGCCTCACCCATCAAGAGGAGCTTCTCGCTTTCCGTGACAGGTTGGAGGAACAGATCCAATCCCTGCACCTGAAGCGCAAGTCGTTGTACAACCGAATTCGCCGCTGCAAGGATGCTGGCCAGCGAGAACAATACAAAACGCAAATTGCTGTTTGTTCTAAACGGCTTGCCTCGCTTCGAAAGGAGGTGAAGCTGGTTCAAGGCATTTTGGAGCGATCAGGAGAATTACGAGAGACGTTAAACAGAAGTGGCGCACAGGATCGAAAGGAGGAAATTTTCGATGAGTACCGAAACGGAAGCCGCCAATCAGGTTGTCAACATGAGCTTGAAAAGCATCGAAGTCATGGCCAAGATTTCCGGCGAAGGCGCTAAGCATTTGGCGGTATATTTGTTTGCGGCCTTGCAAGGACAAAAACGAACAAAGGGCAGCATCCGGTTGGAGAGTTTGCTGCGCAGTGGGAAAGAATTAAAGGTATTTGCGGTCAAGAACGAAGACCTGGCAACCTTCTGCAAGGAAGCCAAGCGGTATGGCGTGTTGTACTGTGCTTTGCGCGACAAAAAGAACGTGGACGGGATGTGCGATGTGATGGTCCGGGCGGAGGATGCGTCCAAAATCAATCGGATCGTGGAGCGTTTCCACTTGGCCACTGTGGATACCGCCAAAATTAAGAGTGAAATTGAAAAATCCAATGGAATGTCCGAAGCTCCTGCTGTGGAACAAGGACATGAACCAGGTCACGAGCAAGTTCAGGAACAAGAGCTGTCGAAGGAAATCGCAGAAGAAAGGAATACGGACGACTTGTTGGATGAATTGATGGGAAAGTCCGAACTGCCGGAGCCGACTCCATCGGAGGACGACCATTCAACAGCGGAGAAGGAACCGGCGGAAACGTCCCATCCGTCCGAGAATACCTTCGAGCGCAACGAGGTTACCGCAAGGGATACTGATCCACCTTCTCGTCAAGAGCCGGAGCGAGTGTCCGTCCGTCAATTATTGCGGGAAATACGCGAAGAGAACCGGCAGCAAAGGATATGGGAGAAAGACAGACAGCCGCGGGAACAAGCGGAACCGTTGCCGTCTCGAAAGGAGCGGATAGCCGCCGATAAACAACAAGCCAACAAAGCAAAAGGACGAAAGCGAGGGAAAGCCAAATGAGCGAACTGGATGATTTATTCCGACAGGATGCTGCGGCTTCCTCTTCTTTCCGTACAACCGAACCATCCTTCGATAAAGAAGCATGGGTGCAAAAGAAACAGGAGCTGCGGCAATGGACATATGATACGATTGATGCCACCACCTTGTCGGTGATGCAGAACGGTGAGGCGTTCCAGCAATATTTGGATGTCCAGAGCCGCTTTGACCGCTATAGCGTGGCCAATGCGTTGCTGATTCTGGCGCAGCGGCCAAACGCGACTCGCATTGCCGATTTTGACACATGGAAGGAACAAGGGGTATTCATTCGTCGAAAGGAAACAGGGTTTTACATTCTGGAACCGGGCGAAACCTATCAAAAGCAGGATGGCAGCACCGGTATCAGCTACAATCCGAAAAAGATGTTTGATATTGCGCAAACGACCGCCGCGTTGAAACGGGAAGAACCGGCATTCCCGGATGATCGCGCCCGTATTAAAGCGTTAATTGACCTCGCCCCTGTTCCGATTGGCATTGGTGATGCGTTGCCATCGGTAAAGCACGCGTTCTATCAGCCAGATACAAAAAACATTACCATTCGTCGCGGGCTTGAGGCCGGCGATATTTTTCGAGCGCTTGCCCAAGAACTGACACATGCTGAACTGGATCGTGGCGATGGACGGTACAACCGCTCAGATAACGAGTTTGTTGCCTACTCCGCTTCTTATATGTTGTGCAGGCAATTTGGTGTTGCAACCGACACCTTCCGCTTTGATCGAGCGCCGGAGAAGTGGAACGGGTTGGAACCGCAGCAAGTTCGTGCCGAGTTGACGCTCATGAAGGAAGCTTTTCAACAAACATCCCAGAGAATGAACCGGAACCTGTCACAACAGCGCCAGCCTAAACGATACGATCCGGTTCGCTAAGTTTTGTCTGGAGGGAGTGCTATGAAAAAACAGGAACGAATCTTGTCTTTGAATCATTATGAGCACGGGATAGTCGTCCATGCGCTGAATGCGTTACGAAATGACTTAATCGGTGAGAAACGACCGACGGATGCCGTGGATGATTTATTGTTAAAAATGATTGATGCCCCACTTCTAAATAAAAAGCGCTGGAGGCATTATGAAACGCGATGAAGCCGCAAGGAGTAATTTGATACTCTTTGCGGCTTTTTTTATTCCCGTCATCTGGTTGGCACTGTTGGTTGCTCCCGCATGGTCAGAAGGATTGCCGAGTATGTTGGTCCATCTCAGCACGGCGATGCGCCAGCCGCTTAACATAGAGTGGGTGGACGATACGCCCCGCTGCTTGTTGATTTTTGCGCTGATCTATGGGCTTTGCGCTGGGGTTTATTTGGCGACACCACGGAATTATCGTCGGCGGGAAGAGCACGGCAGCGCCCGCTGGGGCCGAGCGAAAACCGTCAATGCCAAGTATCGAGACAGACGGACGGAACAAAACAAAATTTTGACGCAGCGGGTCAAAATCGGTCTGGATGGCCGCAAGCATCGCCGGAACCTGAACGTGTTGGTTGTCGGCGGCTCCGGCGCGGGCAAAACACGGTTCTATGCTAAGCCGAATGTGATGCAAGCCTCGACCTCTTATGTCGTTCTGGACCCAAAGGGGGAAATATTGCGGGACACCGGTCATCTGCTTAAAGCCAAAGGCTATGACATCAAAGTGCTGGACCTGATTCACCCGCATCGTTCGCATGGCTATAACCCGTTTGTCTATTTGCAGGACGACAAGGATGTCTTGAAATTGGTCACGGATTCGTATCCCCACTTCCCGACGGTCTCGCCGATTAACCCCCGAATAGTCGGGTCGTCTTCTACGATCATTATCTTCATCTTCATTCCATACGCCTCCATATCCTTAATCCTATTATATCTTAATTCGGCTAACACTACTGCAACTAGTACCGTGACAAAAATGTAAGCTCGCCAGTAGAAAAACGTAAGTTCAGCGTAAGGATAACTAGTCACCGGCATGGTACGATGGAAATTGAAAAAGGGAAAGCAGGGAGGAAAGATACAGTGGAAACGGTTATTGAAATAAAAGCGTTAACGAAAAGTTATGGGAATAAAGGGAACGTCGTGCCGGTGCTTCACGGGATCGATATGTGCATAGGCGAAGGAGAATTTGTCGGCATTATGGGGCCATCGGGCTCCAGGAAGACAACACTGCTTCATATGGCCGCCACCATCGATGAACCGACCTCCGGCAGCATCGTGATCGACGGGGAAAACGTTCTTCAAATGAACGAGGCGCAGTTATCGGCTTTTCGGCGATCCAAGCTAGGATTCATTTTTCAAGACTATAATTTGCTGGATACGTTGACGGTCAAGGAAAACATTCTGCTCCCCCTCGCGTTGTCCGGTATATCGGTCGACGAATTGGAGAACAGAGTGTCTGCCATTGCGGAACGATTTAACATCAAGCATATTCTAGAAAAATACCCTTACCAAATCTCCGGAGGTCAGAAACAGCGAACTGCTGCCTGCCGTGCCATTGTGACGCGTCCGCGACTGATTCTGGCCGACGAACCGACGGGAGCGCTGGATTCTAAAGCTGCGGCCAGCCTGCTAGAGGCGCTAAATGAACTGAACGAACAAGAGCATGCGACCATTCTGATGGTGACTCATGATGCATTAGCGGCAAGCTACTGCAGTCGAGTTCTCTTTCTAAAAGACGGTGTCATTTTTGCCGAGATCGTCAAAGGAACGACACCGCGACAAGCATTCTTTAAAAAGATACTGGATGTGTTGACGGTGCTTGGAGGGCGTACGGATGACGTTATTTGAGTTGGCCAAGAAAAATATAAAAGGTAATCTTCGCAACTATTTCATATATTTATTTTCCATGTTCGCAAGCGTCGCCATATTTTATGTCTTTGCTTCACTACAATATAGTACGCAGGTAGTCGAGGCTGTCGAATCTTCAGATAGCATGCAATCTGTGTTCATGGTTGGATCAATCATCCTGGTATTGTTTGTATCCGTCTTTATGATGTACTCTGGCCAATTTTTTACCCACAAACGAAAAAAAGAAGTCGGGCTATATGCTTTATTAGGTTTTCCAAAAAAAACAATCGGCCGGATGCTGTTCTATGAAAATATGACAATTGGAGCCGGCGTCCTGGTTCTCGGCATTGTGGCCGGTACGCTATTGTCGAAGCTGTTTGCCATGATTTTAATGCGCTTATTGGGAGTAGCTGTCGATGTCGGAATCACGTTCTCCCTTCCTGCGGTGCTTACCACTGTGGTTATATTTCTTATACTAATTACAATAACTTCTATACAAGCTTATCGATTGGTCTATCGATTCAAGCTTATCGAATTGTTCCGCGCAGAGCAGGAAGGGGAGCAGGAACCGAGGGCGTCGATCGTTCCCGCTGCCGCCGCGGTCGCGTTGCTCATCGTCGGCTACGGATTTGGACTTCGGAATTTTGAAAATAATGAACAGATCTTTACGAACCTGGGCGTCATGACCGTCGGCATCATCGCAGGAACTTTTTTGCTTTTTTCATCGCTCGTTATTTACCTGCTGAAATACGCCAAGAGGCGGAAGTCCCATTATTACAAGGGCATGAACCTAATCATGATTTCCAACCTGGTGTACCGAATGAAAGGGAATGCACGCACGCTAAGCGTCATTACCATCTTGTCCGCAATCGCACTATGCGCCTTCAGTTTCGGTTTCAGCACTTACTACGCTTACGAGCACACGGCACGTGTAACGGCACCTTTTAGTTACATGCATATTGCGCAGGATGACGAAGTCGATCAAAAGGTCGAGGAGATCATACGTGGCGACGATGCGCATCCCGTGAAAGCCAAGATGTCGATTCCGGTCATTCATCTGAGCGGCGAAGCGTCAAGCGACGATATCTTGTCTGATCGTGAGCGCAAGGCAGCCGAGCATCCGGTGAAAGTGATAGCGGCTAGCACATATAATCGTGTAGCGGATGCGCTGAGTCTTGACCGGTTAACGTTGAACGAATCTGACCATGCGATCGCTATTCGCCCCATGTATACGGATTACGAATGGGCGGATTATGCAGGAGAAACCATCACCCTGGATTTGCCTAATGGGAACGTTAATTTAGCATTTGCAGGCATGACGCTTGAACGTGTTCTCAATTGGCATTATCCGGATATTATGGTCGTCGTTGCGGACGATACATTTCGCAAGCTGGAAGCGCAAGTTCCTACCAAGCAATATGTTGGTTACATCGTTGAGGACCAGAAGAATACGAAAGAGACTGCCGATGCGCTTGCAGCTATACAGACATCAGAAATGAAGCTGTCGACCTATTATTCCGTGTATCGCCTCGGCATCGAGAATGCGGCTTTCAATGTTTTCATTCTAGGGTTTTTGGGTGTGATGTTCCTTCTAGCAACGGGAAGTATCCTATACTTTAAACAGTTGACGGAGGCGACGAACGATCGTTCTCGCTATGAGATATTGAAAAAAATCGGCGTGAGCCACAAGGAAATCGCCGCTACGATCCTGAAACAGAACGCACTGATCTTCTTGTTGCCGCTGTTGGTCGGCCTCGGTCATTATTTGATTATCTTTAACTGGCTGCGGAAGCTCTTCGGAGGAATGGGTGGTATAAATCTCCTGCTTCCAATATTGGTTTGCGTTGGATTGTTTATGGTGATCTATATGACATATTACATGATCACAGTAAATTCTATCATAAAGTTTATTAACGGGGAGTCTGCTCGTAAGGTTAGGTTCGCCATGTTCGCCTCAGCAGCCGTAATGGTTGCGGCCGTTAGCCTGTTCATCTTGGCGGAACCGCCAGTACAATACGACGAACCGCATACCGGTGAACGGATTCACATCACGTTACCTGAGCCGACTGGCGAGATGCCAGTGGGCGTGACGGAGCTCCACTTGACAGATATCGACCGAGCCGATCCTTGGGTAAAGGATCGAAAGCGGGAGCTTATGATCAGCATCTGGTACCCGGCCACCCGGGAGGTTGGCCAGAAAGCCAAATATATACCGCCAAACGCAGCTGCATTTTACGACGAAACCGTCATGCCGACAATCGGAGTAGAGCCCGGCCGAATCGATCTATCCAACATCGGCGTTCATGCTTCGCTGAACGCACCCGCAGAGCACGGAGAGAAGGGCTGGCCTGTCATCATATATTCTCCGGGCGGATCTGTTCCGAGAAGTCTAGGTACGATTAACGTTCAGGAATTGGCCAGTAATGGCTATGTCGTTGTGACCATTGACCATACATATGAGACAACGGTCGTCGAGTTTCCCGAAGGGAGAATAGAGACCGAGCAATTGCCTGATTTCGGGGCGGATACGGTACTGAAAATGATGAGCGTCAGGGTTGATGATGTCCGGTTTGTACTGGATCGACTGGAGGCGCTCAAGGAAGGGAACAATCCGGATCATGCGAAACGTGAGCTGCCTGAAGGGTTGGACCTTGCACTGGACTTATCTAGAATCGGCATTTTTGGTCATTCTGCTGGCGGCGCAACGGCTGCCCAAGCGATGTATGAAGATGAGCGAATCGGCGCCGGTATCGATATGGATGGCTCGATGGGCTATTTACCCAACCACCTGCTTCCGGTTGCTCAGCATGGACTTGACCGCCCGTTTTTACTAATGAATGCTGGTTTTACCGACGAGGGAGAGGTGGATCCCCATCTCACGGCGGAGGATAGGGCATCGTTCTGGAACGAGTCGAGCGGGTGGAAACTAGATGTAGCGATACCGAACGGGGCGCATTATACGTTCACCGATCAACAATATCTGCTGCCGCAAATAAGCAGTAAGCTGAGCCTTTCTCCTCAAGTCGTCCAGGGGAGTGTTGGAATCGTCGAGCCGGAACAGGCGCTTGCGGCACAACGCGATTACATTACCGCGTTTTTCGACATGCATCTGAAAGGGGTGTCGCAGCCCCTGTTAGAGTCATCAAAATCTCCTTATGCGAATGTGGAGGTGTTGGAATAACGGTCATAACTGAACCATCTAGAGGAAAAGTTGTAAAATCAAGCACTACGGGTTACTACTCTAATTTTAAGGGGCTGTCTCAAAGTCATAAATGACTAGGGACAGATCCCTCTTTTATAATCTTGCAGTTGTCGGGAGGGGGAACGAGTTCTGGTCGCTCTTGAACGTCGTGTTCTTGGAAAAGGTTAGAAGAGTACAACACGACGTTCAAAGGGCGGACGTAAACTCCTTCACCCATACCCACTCCCTCGCCCTTTTGTAACCTGAATGAGCCGCCTGCAGTCATTAAGCCCATGCGCGCTTCACTTCTGCGCGAGAGCATACAAAAAAATGAAAGCGTGTATGAAGTACAAATGCGTTACTACCGATGTGCAGACTTGAAGGTTGCCCACTTAAGGAGCGTTGCAGCAAAGCGCAAGGGAATCGCGAGATTAAAGTGAGAAATGACTTATCTTGGCTAAAAGGCAAAAGCATGTGAAGAACTTCAGAGCGAGGAAGGTCGTGAACTTTCCGTCCGGCGCATGATCGAGGTGGAAAGTGTAATTCGGTGAAATGAAGAACAACCGGGGATTCCGGCGTTTCTTGCTTCAAAATTTGCCGGAAGTAAGCCAAGAGGTCGGATCAGACTTACCAAGAATACTAGAAGTTAATGGCCGCCCTGCTGGATGAAGCAAAAGCGAATAACACAATAAATCTGGAACATGATTTGCGAAGACCGACCGATCACATTCATGACTCGCCAAATACTTCAGAAACTAATCGCTGGGTGAAGATATTGCCTTGAATTCTACATGCCTTGCGATGCTTAGCTCTTGTGTGTAATGCGGACGTCTATAAGTCGGATCACCGGTTCAAACCCTGCATCAAGTAAGCATGAGCGGCGTGTATCATGCAGGGGAGCGGAAGTTTCCATTGTTCCGACCGATTGTTCCAATGATTTTGTTGTGATAAACGTATGAGACATATCATGTTCTCCTCTGCGTGGAGTGGTTGGTCAGAGAGTCAAGGGTGTCTCTTTTTACATTTCATAGAACTGAATTTGGGCAAGTAAAGTTAATCAAGCTAAGGGGTGGGGGTTTCATGAAACAGGCAAGTAGGTTATAGTGACAAGTGGAAAAATAGAGTGGAGGAGTTAAGCATGGTCAAACAACGCAAAATTTTACTAACCGCAACTATTGTCTATACCATTATTGTACTTTATTTTATGTTCTTCGCTTTCGGCAGAGGAGAGGCTTCGGAGCAAATTTCCAGCTACACCTTTATTTTCATGCCCGAGAACTTTATTAGTTTGCCGTCTCCAGCTGATCTCCTGCATCCCAACCTAATGAGTATGGTGGCTTTCGGGAACACTATTGCGTTTATTCCTTTCGGTATATTGATTCCATGGCTATACCGGGTCAGCTTTGTCCGGTTCATCATCTTATTCTTCATCGCGATTCTTGTGCTGGAAACGATCCAGGCCCTTACATTCCTGGGCAGCTTCGATATCAACGACGCTCTTCAGAATTCGATTGGAGCAGCCCTCGGTTTTGGGGCGTACAAGCTTGGTTTCCGTTACCGGAGCCTCGGGCGCAATCTGGTGGCAACGGCTATATCGGGTATGGTTCTTTTTATAGCTTTATGGGGATTAGGGGCGGCGGTAGACAAAATAACAACTAAAGTAGAGGGTCCGTTTGTGGCGATCACTGAATGGACGGACAACTCGGGCAATTCATCCACCGGAGACAAACCGGACAGTATTCAAATCAACGGACAGAAGATACCGCTCCGCTATAACCTATATGGCGCTGAAGGCGGAGATTCCAGAACGTTCACGTACAAGTCTGAGGGACAGACGATTTTCTCCTTCGATTACGGATGCCCCGAACCAACGGATTATTCCGGTAGTATCAGTGTTACTCGGGATGACAGGGAGATCATGAGCAATTCTGGAGAACTTCAGCGTACTCATCCTGATCTGTTCCCTTCGCTATTCAAGATTCCGCTTGAGCCGGGGGATGAGCTGAAGATCACGATTAAGGGCGACATGAAAGCATGGGATGTCGGGTATACGCGGATGCAGTATTTCTGGAACTAAGTGCTTAAAGGGATTTCGCCGCCATTTTATCATGAATAACACCTAGCGTTTGGGTTTTCAAGCGCTTTTTTTACTTTTGAGATCGGGATTTTCAGAAACCTGGTTATAACCTAGGCTGGTTGGTTGTCCAATTGGGTATTTTAAAGGAGCTGAAGGTCTGGAGAACGATCGGCTCCTCCGCTTACCGAGTATATCGCTATGAAGGGAAGCTCAATCTCTTGGAAAATGCCGCCCTGCTCCTATGTTGGAAAGAGGGAGATGGCTTTGAATCTAAGCTGATGAAGGCCTTTCTGAGCACGGATATTTCACTGAGCAATGAAGAGATTCTATGCTATTACAGCAAACGTTGGGACATTGAAACGTATTTTCGAACTGCGAAAGTACAACCGGCCATGGATCGTTACCAGGTTCGATCTACTCAGGCGATTGATCGTTACTTGACCCTGCTCATGTTTTCTACGTTATATTACCAGTATGACAGCCAAGGAAGTTTAAACGATGGGTTACATCACTACCGTATCCAGAAAAAGCACGACATGATTGAATATATTTACAACCAAGCCAAAAGTGAGGCAACATTAGACCAAATTAAAACATGGCTAAGCGTTGCATAGGGATACTGTCAGCTCTTAAAACTTACAAATTATTGAAGCGATTATTGGCAGGTACAGTTAAAGAAAATACAAGAGCGAAATCCCGTGTAAAAAAGAAAACGCTCTTTTTGTGTTAATGGCGATAAAAAATGGCTATTCAGACCTCGCTGCGGCATCTATTGATTTGAAAATCTCCGTTGTTACCTTATGGATCATCTTTACATCTTCGCTCTTCTTCCCTAATAGAAATTGATAGTGGACCTCAAGGACAGTTCTGGTCTCAAATTCCTGAGAATCTGGATCGATTTCTCGAAAATCTAAAAGATTTCCTGGCTTTATGTTAAGAGCGTCCATGATTTTTTCCAATGAATCAATGGATAGATTTCTTTTTCCAAGTTCAACTTCGGTTAAATATGAGGTTTGTTGCCCTGTTATTTGGCTTAATTGAAGTAAGGTCAGATTTTTTTTATTACGTATGCTACGAATTTTTTCACCGATCAGTTTTTTTAAATCAGACATCGATTTACAACCTCCCTGCTTATCCTAAGGGTAAGTGTTTCAATCGGAAAAATACATAACATTATAAGTTAAATATATTGACTCAATTGGGACTGCGTATTAGTGAGTTGATCACTATTTATAGCGCCTCAATCAAGCAAGTAGGCGGCGATACGATGCTAATTTATTCAACTGGAAAGTTGAGTCCCGAACCAGTAGAGGTTTCAAAGCCAGCGAATCAACTAGTAGTATACGCATTGGATAAAATCAAAGAATATGCAGTGCCGTTACAAAAGGAATCAGGGCTTCCATATTTGTTCCTGTCAAGAAATAGAAGCAAAAAAGGCTACCCGGTTGGATTGGCTTCGCATTCAAATTGGAATAAGAATCATTTGCGACCATGGATTAAACAGCATAATATCCGAGATAAGAACAACGAATTAATTGATTTTACTAGCCATACATTCCGTCATGTATTTGCAAGCTACGCATTAAAGGGTGGGGCATCGATAGAGGTGGCGTTACAGCATATTTGCCATCCTCCCACCTAAACCTTGTGGAACCTTTGTAACCGTCAAGTCCTTTTGATTTTCAAAAAATTAATAGTAAACATTACGAAGTGGTTGACATATAAAAGTAGTCGCTGTTACAATATGCATGAGTTAATCGTAATGATTACGATTAACATCATTTTGAGTGAAGTGTTGTATGAATCAAAAGACAGGAGGTTCAAAGTGATGCATGCATACAAGCGGCAAAATTTACTTCGCCAATGGAGCGGAGGACTGCTAGCAGGAGTTATGTTCGTATCCGGTTGTGCAGCGCCGTCCAATCCTGCGAGCGACAATAATCGTGATGCATTGGAGTTATCGCCGTCAGCGGAGTCTAGACCTGTATCTGTTCATGATGGGGAGGAAGAAAAGGCGTCGTTTCTCACGTTCGAAGACGACACTGGAAGGGAGATTCGGCTGCCTGAGCAACCACAGCGCATCATCGTCCTATCGCCGCAGCTATTGGATTTGCTTTATTCGGTTGACGGTCACGCCATTGCCCACGCCACATCACCGGGTGGAACGGTGCCGGATGAGGCGGAGCGAATCGAAGAAGTCGGGGGAATGACGACCGTCAATAAGGAGAAGCTACTTGCTTTAAAGCCTGATCTCGTGATCGGCTCTGTGGTGTTTCACCGTGAGTTAACGGCGATTTTGGATGCGAGTAACGTGCCGTTCGCCCTGTTCAATCTGAGTACATATGCAGATTTGCAACAAAAAGCGGTGTTGTTCGGTCAGCTCTCTGGGACGGAAAACAAAGCTAGGGAAGCACTTGCCGATTTGGATCAGGAAATTCGTGAATGGACTGCCCGGGTACCGGCCAGTGATGCACCAACTTTCATCATGCTGAACGTGACCCCTAACAGCCTTTCTGTGCAGCGGCAAGATACCGTCGGAATCGAGGTCGCAACTATGCTGCATATGAACAATTTGGCGGAAACATGGGAAGCAGCAAGCGACAGTCCGTCGACTGCACCATTTAGTCTGGAAAAAATCGTCGAGCTAAATCCGGATTATGTTTTTATTCTGATCCACGGGGCGCGAGAAGATGGGGAGAAGAAAATTCAATCCGATCTGGCCAGCCAACCTGCATGGACATCGCTGCGTGCGGTGAAGGAAAACCGTATGGTCATCTTGCCGTCTGATCGGTTTCTCTCAAACCCGGGATTTCGATTAAGTGAATCGGTCGAATATTTGGCTAAACTTGTTTATCCGAATACATATGAGAATGGTCATTAATGCTTTCCGTGTTCCGATGTCCAAAGGCGTTCTAGTCATTGTCGCTTTGACGGCTGCGGTAATCCTCGCTACTGGATTCAGCATCGGTACCGGAGCAGTCCGCATTTCTTTGTCAGAGATTTGGTTATATGTCTTTCACGGTTATGACGGTCCAATGAAGGAAATTGTGTGGAACATTCGGCTGCCTCGCACGTTAGTGGGCACGCTCGTTGGAGCTAATCTGGCACTGTCCGGTGCACTCTTGCAAGGCGTGATGCGGAACTCGCTGGCAGATCCGCACATCATCGGCGTGTCATCTGGAGCAGGATTATTCGGCATCATCGTTCTCATTTTATTTCCACATCTATGGTCGATGCTGACACCTATCGCTTTTCTTGGCGCTTCCGGAGCTGCCGCCATCATTTATTTGCTTGCCTGGAAGGACGGTGTACAGCCGGTGCGCCTAATACTTGCAGGCGTGGCCGTGTCCGCCTTTCTCGGCTCTGGCATCTCCGCATTGTTAATTTTCTTCAGCGATCGGGTGAACGGTGCCCTCGTGTTTATGGTTGGCGGCTTGTCCGCCAAAAGCTGGCCAGAGCTTGAAATCATTCTCCCTTATTCGCTCATTGGCATGAGCCTGGCGTTCATTGGCAGCTCGCATTTGAATATACTTGCCCTTGGCGATTCCAATGCACGCGGCCTCGGCTTGTCGGTGGAAGCAGCTCGCTTCTTCCTGACGGCGCTCGCTACCTTGCTTGCCGCAAGCGCGGTCAGCGTCGTCGGCCTGCTCGGCTTCGTCGGTCTGATCGTTCCGCATTCAGCCCGCTTGCTGATCGGCAGTGATTATCGGTTCTTACTTCCTGCATCCGTGCTGCTTGGAGCGGCCGTCGTGACCTTTTGCGATACACTCGCCCGCTTGATGTTTGCTCCTTTGGAGCTGCCGGTCGGCATTATGATGGGAGCTTTGGGGGCGCCGTTCTTTCTATATTTGCTAAGGAGGGAAGCGAGATGACGTTGTTACGCTTGGAAGACGTGTCCGTGAGGCTTCACAACCGTACGGTGCTGGATTCGCTGAATTGGCAGGTGGAGGTCGGAAAAATTTACAGCATTATCGGTCCGAATGGCAGCGGCAAAAGCACCTTGCTCAAAACTTGCGCCGGTCAATTAAAGCCTGCGCAAGGAAAGGTGCTCTTGCAAGGCAGACTGCTCGACAGCTATCCCCGTCGGCAGTTGGCACGGCATATGGCAATGCTTCAGCAAAGTCAAGCATCTCTGCCGGACGTGTCCGTGCGTTCGCTGGTCAGTTACGGACGTTTTCCTCATCAGCCTGTATGGGGCGCAAAGCGCAAGGAAGACGAGAAGATTGTCGAATGGGCCATGGCTCAGACCGGAACGCTACCCTTCGCGGAGCGAAAGCTGTCTAACTTATCCGGCGGAGAACGGCAACGCGTATGGATTGCCATGACCTTGGCACAGCAATCGGGGCTAATCTTATTAGATGAACCGACGACCTATCTCGATGTCAATCACCAGTGGGAGGTTATGGAGCTAGTCCACGATCTGAATCGCAAATATAGCATTACGATCGTCATGGTCCTGCACGATCTCAACCATGCTGCAGCTTGCTCCGATGAATTGTTGGTGATGCGAGCTGGCGAAATGTATGCCAGCGGACCGCCGGAGCAAGTCATCACCGATCGCATGCTGCGCGATGTGTTCGGTGTGAGAGGGAGCGTAGGAAGGGATGATCGAAGCGGTCGCATGCATTGCCATATCGAAGGGCTGCTTGAAGCGGTGGATTTCTCAGCTCAACCCGCAATCGCGGCAGTCAAATAACGAATGTCTTGATTTCGTGTATATGTGCAGATTTTGCCTTGTTCAGTTCACTTAATAGAAAACATTTACAAAGGAGAGGATCAACATGGAGGGGAAAGCAGACGTATATCCATTCGCGGCAATCGTCGGACAGGACTTGATGCGCAAAGGGCTGCTGCTTAATCTTGTCAATCGGAAGCTCGGCGGCATCTTGATCCGCGGGGAGAAAGGCACAGCCAAATCGACGGCCGTACGCGCAATCGCGGACTTAATGCCGGAGCTGAGCGTCGTGAATTTGCCCGTATATGCTACGGAGGATCGCGTCGTCGGCACATTGGATATCGAGCATGCGATTCGAGAAGGAGAGAAAAAGTTCGAGCCGGGACTGTTAGCGAAGGCGCATGGACATATTTTGTACGTGGATGAAATCAATCTACTCGATGATGCGATCGTCGATGCGCTGCTCGACGCAGCAGCCATGGGGGTGAACACCGTTGAGCGAGAAGGCGTCTCCTACTCGCATCCGAGCCGCTTTATCTTGATCGGTACGATGAACCCGGAGGAAGGGGAGCTGCGGCCGCAGCTGCTGGATCGCTTCGCGCTTTCAGTAGAGGTGAATGGGGAACGAGATGTGGAGAGCCGAATGGAGGTCATTCGCCGGCGCCTAGCATTCGAAGCAGATCCAGACGAATTCCGAAGACGTTATGAGCCGCAACAACTAGAGCTTCGGGAACGGATAGAACGAGCGCGTCAGCTGCTCGAGCAGATCAAACCGTCCGAGGAGTTACTGAAATGGACCGCCGCAGTCGGCATTCGGCTGAAGGTAGACGGACATCGTGCGGATATCATGTTAATGAAAACCGCCATGGCGATGGCTGCATTCCAGGGAAGAACGCAGATCGTGGCAGACGATATGGTAGAAGCGGCGATGATGGTGATGCCGCATCGCATGCGCAAGCGGCCGTTCGAAGAGGGAGCATATGACCACGAGACGATACGCGAGCTGCTCGGCGACCTTCTGTCCGAGGTCACCCATGCAAGTTAAGCCTCACTTGTATCCGTTCTGTGCTGTAGTCGGTCAAGAACGTGCGCAAAAGGCGCTGCTGCTTCATGCTGTAAATCCGGGATTAAAGGGGGTGCTGCTGGCAGGCCCACCAGGAACGGCGAAGTCCACGCTCATCCATGGTGTTACAGAGCTTCTGCCGGAACTTAACGTCATTAACATTCCTTTGAACGTGGATGAGGAACGGCTTTGGGGCGACTGGGATATGGCAGCTGCTGTCCGCAGCGGCAAACGAACGTTTGTACCCGGCTTGCTTGCAGCTGCGGATGGGCACATCGTCACGGTAGACAATGCGCATATCATGCCCGAAAGGTTAATGAAAGCGGTCCTGACTGCTGGCGACAATGTGGCGGGCGAGCCCGCGCATGGGCATGTCCGCAAGAGCTCTGAGCGAAGAAGTGGCCTTGACAGTGCAGCATTCTGCTTGTTCGCAGCTATGAGTCCGGACGATAGGAAGCCGCTGCCGGCGATGTTTGATCGCTGCGGGCTATATGTGCGACTGGAAACCTCGGCGGACCTTGCGGAGCGAACGGAAATCGCAAGCCGCTTGCTCGCCTTCGAACAAGATCCTGAGTCGTTTCGCCTAGCTTATGAATCGGAAACGAAGGAATTGAGAGCACGTATCGCAGCGGCTAGGACTCGGCTGCCTGCTGTACATATTGATGGAGAGCTGCTACGTTTGGCTGCCGAAATCGCTGAGGAAGCTGGCTGTCTGGGACACCGCGCGGACATCCTGCTGATCGAAGCGGTCCGTACGATCACAGCTTGGGAGGGTCTTAGCGAGACGACACAGGAACATCTGCAAGAAGCGGCGGGCTTTGTGCTGCCGCACCGGATGCGTGCAGCATCTCAACCGGAAGTGTCGCGAGGGAAGTCGCCTGGAGACTTGCCGGATCAAGAGCAAACGAAGCATGATTCGAATGGCGATCATCCATCACCAGGATCGCATCGCGATAAGGAAAGCCAAAGAGAAAGCCAAGCGGAAGGAGAGAATAATGCGACAAACGGCGAGCAAGTTGACCGGTCACAATTCGCTTCGCCTGCACAACTTGGGGGCGACCACAACGGCGAAGCCGATAGTAGACAATCTCTTTCCTCAGAGGCGCGGGCTGTAGTGGAAGCCGTTGGACGGGAAATCGCTGTGCAGCCATTCGTCTTTACCTCGCCGCATCCAATGAAACAAGCGCAAACTGGGAAACGAAATCAAGCGTCAGTAGGAACGGTAAACGGTCGATATGTGCGGGCTGCGATGCCACGCGGCCCTCTAAGAGACATTGCGTTTGATGCCACGCTTCGTATGGCGGCTCCCTTTCAGCGGATACGTAAGCAACAATCAAGTTCATATAACACGAACTTAAAGCTATGGATTGAGCCGAGTGATGTGCGTGTGAAGGTTAGGGAAAACAAGACAGGAACTGCTTTGCTATTCGTCGTCGATGCCAGCGGTTCGATGAATGCAAATAAGAGAATGAAGGCTGTCAAAGGTGCGGTATTGTCTTTACTTCGTGATGCGTACCGGCAGCGTGACCATGTGGGCTTGATTGCCTTTCGCGATCAACAAGCTGAATTGCTGCTCGGGTTGACACGCAGTGTAGAGCTCGCGGAACGCAAATTGAGGACGCTGCCAGCTGGCGGGAAAACTCCGCTAGGTATTGGACTGGAAAAGGGACTTATGGCGATCCGCCCTTTGTTAAATAGAAGAAGTGGACTCATCCCCGCGATGATCGTCATGACCGATGGAAAGGCGAACGTCAGCGCAGAAGCGGCAGGTGATCCATGGCAGGAAAGCCTGCAAGCTGCACAACGCATCGCAGCGGCTGGCATACGCACACTTGTGATCGATACGGAGGATGGTGTAGTACGATTCGGCTATGCCCGCAAGCTGGCGGAAGCGATGCAAGCGCGGTATTACCGGTTAGAACAATTGGAGGCTGGGAGTATCGAACGAGCTGTACGGACGTTGATCTAAAAATAATGATTTATGGATTACGGAAAGGAGGATGGCGCGTTGAAGCTATCCATACTCACAAACGGGGAAACGACGTTGTCGCATTTGTCTGAAGCATATCAATTGCTTGATCAAAATCAGAAAAATCAGCTGCATCTGACCATCATCGATTTAGGGAATCGGAAGATCGACGAGCTTGAGGACGTGGAAGCCACGCTTGTTGGAGCTGACCTTGTCATCTTCGATGCACATGGCGTCCGCCAGGACGTTGTCGAATGGTTGAGTAGCCTGCTAAGCAAAGGGACGGCTCATATCGTTCCGCTTGGCGGCAACTCCGCTGAGATCGCTTCGCTGCTCAGGCTAGGCAGTCTGACCTTTGCAAATTTGCCTAGACAAGAAGGGCATACACATGCGGCAACGTCCTTGCCGCTAGAAGGAATGGATGAGGGTAAGGCGGATTATGAACACTACGTTCGATTTACCGAATATTGGCGGGGCGGAGGTACTGACAATTTGCTCGGCCTGCTTTGTCTGGCAGGCCGTGAATACGGCGGCTGCCATCTGTTGCCGGAGCCTAAGGAGCCGGTATATGTTCGGGAGTTAACGATTATGGAGCCGAGCAGTCGCACGGTTTACTCGTCTGCAGCCAGCTACCGGCAAAGCAATCGCTACGACGAAGGTCGGCCGAATGTCGCGATTTTATATCTTGGGAATAGCAATCCGCTCGATACCGCAGAATGTATTGCGCAGCTTAAGGAACAATTGGAGGCTTTCGTGAACGTCATGCCGATCGCGTTTCCTTCAGTGATGAACATTCCGCTCGACCGTCTGCGCGAGTTGCTACTTGGCGACGGTCACCAAGTCGACCTTATCGTGAACCTGCTGCCTTTCCGACTTGGGATTGGTCCCGGCGGAGGAAATCAGGACGGGGCTGTGCAGATGCTGGAACAGCTCGATGTGCCGATGCTGCATCCGCTATTGTTGAACAGTAGAACGGAACAAGAATGGAGACAGTCTGCGAGTGGACTTGAGCCTTCGTTGCTACTCGTTCAGGTCATGCTTCCGGAGCTTGACGGGAGCGTGGAGATGTTTCCGATAGCGGCACTGCAGGAAGAAGGAGAAGACGCCGAGCTAAACGTTCCGCTAAAGCGACTTGCACTTATCCCTGAACGGACAAAACGCTTGACAGATCGCATCCGCCGCTGGCTTGCCCTGCGGAGCAAGCCCAATGCAGAGAAGAAGCTGGCGCTCATTGGCTACAATTATCCGCCAGGCGAAGGAACGGTGTTCGGCGGTTCCTTCTTGGATACATTCGAATCGATAGCACGTTTATTGAGCTGGCTGAAGCAGCAAGGATATCATACCGAGGAACTGTCAGCGGCGGAGCTGCGTGCCAGATTTATAGAGGGCGGTCTAGTCAATTCCGCAAAATGGTCTGATCCTCAAGCTTCGAGTCAGTTGATCCGTTATGCGGATCCCCATTTCACACAGAAGCTATCCGGTCGTTCATGGGGAGAAGAAGCGATAAGCCGCTGGGGTCAGCCGCCTGGTGACATCATGACGGACAACGGCTCCTTTCTCATACCCGGTCTAATGATCGGCCAAGTGTTTATCGGCCTGCAACCTTCACGCGGTATCCATGAGGATCCAGAGAAGTCACTGCACGATCGTTCGTTACTACCTACGCATCAATATACTGCGTTTTATCAATGGATTCGTGAACAGTTTCAAGCGGATGCCATCGTCCATATCGGGACACACGGCACCTTAGAGTTTCAGCGGGGGAAAGAGGCCGCTCTGTCTGGGGACTGTGTACCGGATGACTTACTCGGGGATTTGCCAAATTTGTACTACTATTACGTAGGGAATCCGTCCGAAGCGATGATCGCCAAGCGGCGCAGCCATGCCGTATTGATCGGCTATCAGGCGCCGGCTTTTACTGAAGCTGAGCTGTATGGCGAATGGCGTGAGCTTGAAGCCTTGCTGCACGAATATCGTGAAGCGAAGCAGCTCGCGCCGGAACGATGTGAGGCGATTCTACAAGAGCTGCAGGCGGTAGCGAAGTCGCTTGACTTCTCCGCGGAGACCGTAGAACACATGGAGGAGGAGCTCTATCGCATGCAGCGTTCGCTCATCCCTAGTGGACTGCATGTGCTTGGC
Source organism: Paenibacillus sp. FSL M8-0142 (assembly GCF_038597315.1). NCBI lineage: Bacteria > Bacillati > Bacillota > Bacilli > Caryophanales > Paenibacillaceae > Paenibacillus > Paenibacillus sp. FSL M8-0142. The sequence continues at coordinate 5,114,870 of NZ_CP152008.1, read as the reverse complement.
GACAGCTATTCTCCTGAAGTCGCTTTGAACCATATGCAATTCGTGCTTCGCCACGAGCGGGGAAATATTCGCTCAATTCGCGGACTGCTCGCTGAACGTCAAGGCGTTCGGGCGGATGCGCTAACTTCGGGCAAGCATGTGAGCTTGCTGCGCCAGCTCGATGAGGAAGCGAATGCGTTAGTGACCGCTTATGTGTCAAACAAGGCAATCCCGGACATGTATAAGAGTGAACATCCAGATTGGCTTAAGCAGTTGGAAGCTTCGCTCGAGTACGGTTACGAAGCTTACCTAAGATCATTGCGAAATGAGGAAGCAGAAGGGCTGATGCGGGCGTTGGAAGGCCGGTACGTTCCAGCTAAGCTCGCTGGTGACGTGCTGCGAACACCTGAAATATTGCCGACCGGACGCAATCTGTACCAATTCGATCCCCGCTTAGTGCCCAGCCGTACAGCTGCTGAACGGGGGGCGATTGTCGCCGAAAACTCCATACAGCAATATCGCGAGCAGCACGGGGACTACCCGCACACGACGGCGGTCATCCTCTGGGGGATTGAGACGTCGCGCACACAAGGGGAAACCATCGGGCAAATCCTGCATTATATGGGGGTTCGCATTGGCGGAGGAGTCGGAACGTTCCGTACAGAATATGAAGTGATCCCGCTTGCGGAATTAGGCCGACCGCGCTTGAACGTCATGGTGCATATTACTGGGGTTTTTCGCGATTTGTTTCCGAATTTGCTGGAAGAATTACATGACCTATTCCGCAAGGTTTCGGAGCTGGATGAACCTGATGAGCTCAATTGGTTCAAGGCTCATACACGAAGCATGGAGGAGGAGCTGCTTGCTGCTGGATATGAGGCAAGTCAAGCGCATGACTTAGCTTGCGCCCGCATCTTCGGCCCGGCAGAAGGAGAGTATGGCACGACGGTGACGCGGATGATCGAGACGAAGCTATGGAACGAGGAGTCTGAGCTCGGAGCGGCATACACGGACAGCCAGCAGCATGTATACAGCGCACTAGCGCGAGGACAGGCGGAGCCGGAATTGTACCGGTCACATATGCTGGAGGTGGATATTGTGTCGCAAATTCGCAGCAGTCATGAATGGGAAGTAACGGATTCTGACCACTATTATGAGTATTTTGGCGGCTTGGCAAAGTCTGTGGAAGTGATGAAAGGTCGTAAAGCAGACATTCATATTACGGATACGACAGGGGAGCAAATCAAGACAGAATCTGCCGAACATGCGATTGCACGCGGAGTAAGGACTCGCTTAACGAACCCGAAATGGATCAACGATCTCTTGAAGCATCCTTATCATGGCGCAAAGGAAATGGCCAGCCGATTCGAGTATGTACTGGGACTTGCAGCCACGACTGGAAAAGTAGAACCTTGGGTATTCGATCGTCTGCATGACGTCTATATGGCTGATGAAGCACTTAGCCGGAAGCTGCAGGACAACAACCGTTGGGCTTACCATGCGATGATCGAAACATTGCTGGAAAGCGAGCAGCGAGGATACTGGACACCGGATGAACAAGTTCTGCATCAGCTGCGGCAGAAATACCTAGAGCTTGAAGGAGAGTTGGAAGGGGAATGAGAACAGCTTGAGGCATAAGCTGAAATCCATTTAAATTAAGAAATGAGGTGTTTACCTAGATGATCGAAATCTTACGCAACGAAGCTGCTTGGGAACAAGCTTGGAAGGACGACCAAACGACAGGTGTAAACTTGATGAAATCAGCAGGGATCGAGCCGAGATTCACTTTTGGCGCCATCGCGGCCCAAAACTACAATGAGCAATCGTTCAACGATGAAGGAAGAAGACGGTCAGCACGTATTATCGGCTGGTTGGAAAATCAAGGCGTAAATTTTAATGGCGCCTCTGTCCTCGACATCGGAGCGGCCTCTGGAATATTTTCTATTCCCTTTGCGCAAAGAGGAGCAGATGTGACCGCCGTTGAGCCGTCGCTTCCGTTCACAGAACTATTGGAGCACAACAATCAAAAATGGGCCGACGGTAAGGTAAAGATCGTGCGCGCAGCCTTTGAAGATATGGATACGAAGACATTAGGCTGGAACCAAGCTTTTGATTTTGTCTTTGTGTCAATGTGCCCGGCGATCACAGACTGGGAGATGGTGGAGAAAGTGATCAGCTGCGCTCGAAAATTTTGTTATATCAGCCTAGCGGCAGGTCCTAAAGAACACAGCCTCACCCTTGAAATATTACCGCTGTTAAACCATTCATACAACAAGCATCAAAACTCCGAGATGATGTATTTGCTACAGCTGCTTTATCTAAAAGGGTACGCCTTTCATTCACTCGTCACACGAGAAATGAAAGCCAGGGTTGTGTCTCGTGCGGAAGCCATTCAAGAGGTTTTACATTGGCTTAACTTTTACAATTATCCAGTAGATGAGAATACGCAGGCCATCATTGAAGATTATCTGGATCAAACTTATCCTGGAAAAACGATCCCAATCAAACAAGGAGGGCGCTTCGGCAAAGTGCTCATTCAGTTAGAAGAGCAAAGCATGTTTACTTATTCATGAGGATGAATCAACCAAAGCGCCTACATCAGATGAGTTCCCGCATAAGGGACGCGTTGTACGAAACAATGGCGGTTCCGGAAGTGCGGGAATTTTTGATCCAGATGGGCATGATATTCAGGCGGATGAAGAAAGAGGCGTGTACTTTGATTGTATTTGCCTTTGAAAAACAACACTTATCATATTAAATGGAATGGTCATTGCGCTTGTTGGCATGTTAAGTGGTTTAGTCGCTTCTTATGAATTGGGTACACCACCCGGCGCTTCCATCACATTAATTTTAATGTTGATTTTTTCAGTCATAACACTTGCAAAGTACATGTTAGATTACTTGAAATTGGATAGACTATTTAATAAAAGTCAAGTCTAGAATGAAATATGCAGAAAATGACAAATCGAGTTTACGCCGTAGATTTGCCATTTTGAAAATAAGCCCATGCATTATACTGAGTAATCACATCTCGTATGGAAAGTTAAACGAAGTGGGAGGGAGTTAATCATGAAGGAAGTTGATGTTGTTATTATTGGAGGAGGTCCTGCAGGTTTAAGTGCTGGACTTGTACTAGGACGTGCTAGAAAGAAGACATTGATTATTGATGAGGGCCAACCGCGTAATGCAGTGACTAGAGAGGCTCATGGCTTTTTAACACGTGATGGCATTAGCCCACATGACTTTCGAAAAATTGCGAAAGAACAGCTTCGCACTTATCCATCGGTTTCACATCTGGAAGATATCGTCAGGTTGATAGAAGGGGAAGATGGACAATTTTTGTTGGAAACTGTTTCGGGGGTGAAGATAGCCGCTAGTAAACTGCTGTTTGCTATCGGAATGAAGGATCGTGATCTTGGCATACCAGGGTTGGCAGAGGTCTATGGTAAGAGTGCGTTTGTATGCCCGTATTGTGATGGCTGGGAACTAAGGGATCAGCAATTAGTTGTCATAAACAGAGGAGCGACATTAATGCATTTTGTCCCATTGCTTTCTGGATGGTCGAAGCAGTTAGTAGTTTGTACAAATGGTCCCGATGAATTGAGTGAAGCAGAACGTGAAGAATTGCGCGCACATAATATCCCGGTATTTAATGCACCAATACATTTAATCCAATCAAATCAAGGCATGGTAAGCCATATCAAGCTTGAGGATGGGACGGAAATTTCGTGCACAGGGATTTTCTTCAAGCCGGAATTGGAACTTGGATCGGATTTGCCAGTTGCCCTTGGTTGCCGGATGTTGGATACTGGAATCATTGAAGTCGATGAGTTTGGAAAAACTAGTGTACCTGGTGTTTATGCAGCAGGGGATGCAACTACACACTTACACCAATCTATTGTTGCAGCTGCTTCAGGTGCTGTATCCGCAGCTGCAATAAACGGGGAATTAAATCAAGAAGAATGGCGGAAGAGCAACGTTTGATTGAATAACCATGAACACTTTACGAGCCTTCCTCACCCAAGTATCATGCTCATAGAATAAACTTCAAGGGTGAGGATCAAGACATAATAGGTTAGTCAACTTTATCCTTTATTTTAAGAGAACCCACACCAATAATTGCTCCCAATATCACTAAAATTATACTGGCTATTATTTCATATCCTTGCAATGCATCGATGTAATTGACGAGAAACCAACCTGGTCCCCCGCCTGCCAATCGATTTATGATACCTCCAACTCCCTGAAGCAATAGAAGTAAACTTGCACCGCTTGCAATCTCTTTCATAACGCTACATCTCCTTTTTACATAACGAATATCAAGATAGAACTCCCCTGATGCCAATATTGAATAAAATCGCCCCAATAACTGCCACTCCGACTAATACAGAAGACAACGGAGCTTTTACTAATTTTGATCGCAGTTGTTCAAGCTGATTCATTATCCAGTTTTTACATAGTATAAACACGATCAATAGTAAGATTGAAGGAAGTACCATAATCGCGTTATAGCCAAGTAAAATGCCAATGGACAAACCCGTATGAAACGCTAAACCATCCATTAGTAATATCGAGTAAAAATACGGTAAAGCTGTGGTAAACTCAATCGCAAAGACAATAATACCGAGTATGATCATCCCTCTTATAGACACTTGCGTAGGTAACCATTCCAAAAATCGGGATTCCATCCCTTTTTTAGGCTTATAAAAACTAATGAGTACAAAGGCGACTCCAAGTATCGTATAAAACCAACTTGAAATTTGATTGTTCGCCATGCTTTCTATAATACCAAGAATCGGCCCAACTCCGAGATAAACCAAGATACCCATTATAAAATAGCAAAATTGTGTCGAAAATAAAAAAACGATCAATCGCGATGCTGTTTTTTCTTTTTGTATGAGAAGGATATAAGCTGTAATCGCCAATACCCCGGGGCTTAAAATATCAATGACAGCACAGAGCACAATAATGAGGAGTGCTGTTGTGAAATCTATGTTGGCAGGAATTAATGATTCAATGATTTCAATCACCTAAACATCCTCCTTATTTATTTATTTCGCGCACTGTGATAAAATAATAATAACACAGTGTGTTAAATAAAACAAGAGGTGATTTGAAGTGCCGAAAATTGTTGATCATGATCACAAAAGAAAGCTCATCGCTGAAACGGCTTGGAAAATTATTGAAACCGAAGGTATTGAAAAAGCATCTATCCGCAGAATCGCATCTGAGGCTGGAATGTCTGCCGGAGCATTGAGACATTATTTCTCAAACCAGGATGAGTTACTATTATTTATCATGGATTATTTTCTTGCTCGCGGGAAAGAACGGTCGAAGAATAAATCATGGTCACAAGACCCTTTCATTGCGGTACAGGAAACGTTGTTAGAATTGGTTCCTGTAGATCGGGATAAACAAGCTGAAGCTGGCGTATGGCTGGTTTTCGTCATTCGTTCACTTACAAGTGCAGCTTTGAACACGAAAAAAGATGAACTCATCGAAGGAGAATACATTTTAATGAAGGCACTGCTTGAAATCTTGATAAAGGCAGGCTATGTAAAAAAAGACATAGATATTGAATTAGAAAAATTAAGGCTTTCTGCAGTCATTGAAGGTTTATCCATACATGCTCTATTAAGACCGGATATATTCACCATTGAAAAAACGGAACAAATTATTACTCACCACTTAAAAGAACTTTGCAACCAATAAATATTAAGTTAACATTTGATTCGAAATAAACCTTGTTGAAGAAATCGACAATGAAAAGAAGCAGGTCCCACTATAAAAGCCGAAGGAGTCAAAAAGTTTTTTGTCTTTTTCTAAAAGTCTTCCAACGAGTATCGAGTTAAGCGAACCAATAGCTGCTGACGCCGTTTAAAGGGTCGAGGGCAAGGTATATGCTTTGGCTTACATATACGCTTGTGGTATATTAGAGAGTTCTGCGATTCCATATCTTATCTGAAAGAAAGCGGTGTGGAATATTTGACACCGTATCGTGACCATTCGACAATGGCATCTGCCAGTGAGGAAAGGCTTCAGAAACGTTTCGAGCAAGAGGCCGAACGAATTCGTTCAATACTTGGCAACAAGGTTCTGCAATTAGAGCATGTTGGATATACTTCGGTGCCGGGCCAAGCCAATCATCGATATGTTGCTGGTAGTAGAGAATTCAGCTGACGAAACGGCCTACGTTTCCGACTTTGAGGAAGAAGGGTACACCCGTCAAAAACAAATGTAGCCTACTTTTTCAAATGGCCGATGACGTGACGGAGTCCCTCTAACAGCACTTCGTTTGTTGATTTGAATCCCTTCTCTGTGGAAGAATGGATCCGAGAGAAGAGGTTGACGGGTTGCTTCTGCGGGGCGTCAAACCGACTATTTCCGTGACCGAATAACCCTTTTCAATCTTGTAATCTTTATTCGAGCTGTCTCTGACCTGCCCCAACGCTTCGAATGCTCGACCATACGGTTTGATCACATCGGAGTCGTCCTCCAGAATTAACGCGTCCTCATCAAGTGCATTCACCATTTATTTCGCATAGCGGGTGGTGAGCGACGGAGACGGTCGTTGCAGATTCTGACTTAATCGATCAATTGTATTCTTTACCTGAATGAATTCATTCAAGGCGACTGCGATATTTCTAAGAATCACACTTTTGGACTTCAACAGACAGTAAATGGTTTGGGTAATAAATTTGGATTCGACTTGACCAGATTCGGATACCAGGTCTTTTGCAAAATGTATCGTTTCCCGTTTTGTTACATACACATCTGTGGTGGAATGGAACATGTTAAAAAACCCTAATAATTTACATTTTTGTTTAGATTAATTTTGGCGGTACTTAAATTATACCAATCAAAGGGAGGTTTTTTGCTGTTTTCAGGTAATATTTCCCACTCTTCATCTCTGTTTTGGGGGATTTTCTTAAGATACACACCTCCGTAATTACATGCCATCCATTTTTGCGGAAACTCAATTAATTAAATTGGTTTACAAGTAGATTTATGCATGATAAAATATATATTATTCAAAAATGAACAGAGGTTCACGAATGCAATATTTAAAAGAGGAAATTAAAAAACGAATCTTAATAGCTGCATTGGATGAATTTAAAGAGAAGGGTTATTTAAGTGCATCCGTTAGAAATATAGCCAGTAACGCAGATACTGCATTAGGTACAGTGTATAAATATTTTAGGAATAAGGAGGATTTGTTTAATTCTGTAGTAGAATCGGTTTATAGCGATTTGTTTGCTACGATCAATAAAATTATTGTTGCTGATGTTAACCCTAATGAAAAATTGATTGAAATTAAAAATAGGATTTTGGACATTTTTACAGGAAACAGTAAAGAAGTCTTAATTCTTTTCGGTAAGAGTAAGGGATCTAAATATGAGAACTTTAAAAACGAGGTCGTGGATGTTCTTCATAATATTATTCAAAAAGAAATATTCTCTCGTTTTGAAGATAAAAGCATTGTGAAAGAACCATTTATTTTCTATGTCCTATCAACAAACTTTGTAGAAGGATTATATACCATTTTAAAGACTCAAGAAGATGGGGAAAAAATTAGCATCCTCATTGACCAGTTGATGTTTTTCTCATTTCACGGTACTGAAAGCCGATTTAAAGAAATGTCTCACATTTAAATAATGTGGATATTTTTTTGAAACAAAAATGAACAATCGTTCATGGTGTTTATTTTATCAATTTGGTTGTTTTAGCACATATACAGACAGGAAATACAGGAGGAGATTACATTGGCAAAGTATCTTTATAAATTAGGAAATTGGTCAGCAACACATAAAAAAAGCGGTACTTTTTGGCACTGTAGGAATTTTGATGATATTAGCAGTATTAGTACTGAGTTTAAAACCATCTTTTCATGGAGAACTAACTATTCCCAATACACCTGCGGAAAAAGCAGCCAATTTGATTAAAGGAGAATTTGCAGGTACTTCCGAACAATCAACTGTAAACATCGTATTTAAAGCACCAGATAATAGAACGTTGGAATCAGAGGATGTCCAAAGCAAAATTACGGAAGTACTTAATGAAATAAGTAAAGATTCGAAAGTAGCAAGTGTTCAATCACCGATAGAGCTGAACAACTTAAATGAAGATAAAACAATTGGTTACGCACAAGTTACGTTTGCGTTAGAAGCTGACAAAGTGTCAGAAAAATCGAAAGAATACATTTTGGATAGTATTGAAATAACAAGAGATGCAGGTATTCAGACAGAAATAATGGGAGGAGATATTACCTTCTCTAGCATACAGTTTGAAGGAATTTATGAAGTAATTGGAGTAGTGGTTGCATTTATTGTATTAGCAATTACTTTTGGTTCATTTATTGCAGCAGGCTTACCAATTCTTATAGCGGTATTAGGTTTAGGAATTAGCTTATTAGGTATTATGATTGGTGCCTACTTTATTGATTTGAATTCTATTTCTATAATTCTAGCAGCTATGTTGGGTTTAGCGGTAGGTATTGACTACTCACTATTTATTATTACACGATTCAGACAAGAATTGGCAAAGGGACATGCCATCAACAATTCAATTTCAATAGCCATAGGAACATCTGGAAGTGCTGTAGTATTTGCAGGTTTGACTGTTATTATTGGACTATTGGGTTTATCTGTAGCTCAAATTCCATTCTTAACCCTTATGGGTGTTTCAGCCGCTATTAGTATACTGGCAGCCGTGCTTATTTCGATTATTACTTTACCAGCAATTTTAGGTATGATAGGCCACCAATTGTCGCCTGCAAAGGAAAGTAGATTTTGGCAAAAAATCAATGGTCAGAATAGAACAGACGAAGAAAAAGCTAATAGATGGGGGAGATTGGTTACTAAACATCCTATCATTATATCGCTAGTATCCATTGCATTCCTTGCAATTCTTACAATTCCTTTCTTCCATATGAATTTGGGGCTACCATCTGATGGAACAGCTAAATCAACGGAAATGACGGAAAGAAGAGCATATGATTTACTAACGGAAGGGTATGGAGAAGGCTTTAATGCACAATTAGTTGTTGCTGCAAAAGTTAGTAAAGTAACAGAGGAAACACCTCAAGTTATTGGAGAAATAGTGAAAGAAATTAGTGATTTAAAAGATATTAAATCTGTATCACCACTTATACCTGGACCTTCCGGAGAAATTTTTATGATTCAAATTACACCAGAAATCCGGACCGGATGATATAGAAACAAAGGATTTGGTAAATCTTATTAGAGACAAATCTAAAGAAACAGAAAAAGAACATGATATTGCATTAATGGTAACAGGTAGCACGGCTATGAACATTGACATATCACAGCAATTGAATGATGCTTTACCATTATTTGCATCCTTAATAATTGGTCTTGCTTATATACTCTTAGTAATGGTCTTTAGATCACTATTAGTACCGTTGAAAGCAGTAGTTGGATTCTTACTTTCATTAGGAGCAACATTAGGATTTATGGTATTTGTTGTTCAAGATGGGCATTTCATTAATTTCTTTGGATTTCCATCGGAATCTCCAATATTAGCCTTTTTACCTGTTATTACAATAGGGATATTGTTTGGACTAGCTATGGACTATGAAATATTCTTAGTTAGTAAAATGAGAGAGAGTTATATGCATACTGGAGATAGTCGTAAAGCTATTTTATATGGAATGAGAGACAGCGGTAGAGTAGTAACTGCTGCAGCTCTTATTATGATGGCAGTATTTCTCGGATTTATGATGAATCCTGATGCGATGATTAAATCAATTGGAATGGCACTAGCCTTTGGAGTATTCTTCGATGCGTTTATTGTCAGAATGACAATAGTACCTGCTGTAATGACTCTAATGGGAAAATCAGCTTGGTATATTCCGAAGTGGTTAGATAAAATTCTTCCTAATATAGATGTAGAAGGAGAGTCTATTACGCATAAAGAAAGAAATGAAGAATAAATCAAGAAAGTAGCATTCTGCAGCTTTCCAGAATGAAGACAAACTCCCGATGCGATGCATGTTGAATGTTGCTCACTGTTAATTAGTTACCCCTGAAAAAATCAGGGTTTTGATCAAAAATAAAAGGAATTCACTGCCTCAAAATGGAATTAGTTATTGTCCAGATAACCATCCAAAGGGGGGCCGAATTCCTATGCTTATGAATTCTTCATTGCCCCTCAAAATCCTTTTGAGGTGAGAAAAATGTTGAAACTTCGTGAAGAACAAATCACATTGTGGGATTCCATCATCTCTGAGAGCGTATGGTCGTTGCCTGAAGAACTGGCTAAAATAGATGCCTTGCTGGATGATGAACGTTTCATGCAGCCTTTTCTAGAGAAGCATCACACCCGAAGGGGCCGTCCGACCAAAGCGATTGAAACCTTCCTGCGTCTCATGTATCTGAAGCGCCGCTACAATTTCGGTTACGAATCCCTCGTGCAGGAAGTAGGCGACAGTCTGACGTGGCGGCGATTTTGCCGCATACCCATTGACGAAAAGATGCCTGATCCGACGACCTTGATCAAAGCGCGCCAGCGCTATGGCGAAGAATGGGTCGAACAACTCAATGAGCTTTTGCTTCAAAAACTGGATGAAGCGAAGGTGCTCAAACACCGGAAGCTGCGGACGGATACCACCGTAGTCGAATCGGATGTACATCATCCGACCGATGCGACCTTGCTGCAGGATGGCGTAAAGGTCATCACTCGCCTGGTAGGCAAGATCCGGAAAGTGGCGTCCGAAGCGACCCGGAACTTCGAGGATAAAAACAGTGAAGTGAAGCAACACATCCTTTCGATCGCCAAGTTGCTGCGCCGGCGCACGCAACAGTCATGGGACGAGCTCAATGCCATAACGGAGCAAGTCGTTGCGATGACGGAAGACGTATGTCAGAAATCAACAGCTGTTATGAATCTTACAAAGGATAAAGGTAAGGCGTCCGTCAAGGCGATGAAAGAGAAGTTAGGTGAAGCTATTACCTTGACCCAAAAGCTCGTCGATCAGGCCAAGCAAGTGGTATCCGGAAACCGCATTATTCCAGATCGGATCGTCAGCTTCTTTGATCCTGAAGCACGCCCGATCAAAAAGGGAAGCTATCCAAGAGCGCGGAATTCGGATACAAAGCGCGAATCGATGAAACCGAAAATGGGTTTGTAACCGGCTATGAGTTATACAAAGGTAACCCCTCGGACGACGAAATGCTCGTTCCCGCCGTGGTACAACATAAAGAACGATTTGGCTCGGTGCCCCGTGCTGTGGCAACCGACCGCGGCTTCGGCAGCAAGAAAAATGAATCGACCCTTGCAGAACTGGGTGTAACACGAATCAGCACCCCATTCTGAGGGAAGAAGAGCAAGAAACGTGCGGAACTTGAGAAACAGTTATGGTATAAAGATTTGCAACGCTTCCGCGCTGCAGGTGAAGCCAAAATCATTTTACTGAAACGCAGGTACGGTTTAAACCGCAGCCGGTACAGGGGCTTTGTTGGCTCAAAAACCTGGATCGGCTTGGGAATTTGGGTTCATAACCTCAGAAAAGCCGCTCAGATGATCAAATAAGGCAAAGAAATGGAATACAAAGGAAATATGTCCACCTGAAAATTTCAAGGAGAGTAGAGCGAACTCTAAATTCGAATTTTTCAGGGGTAACTAATTAGAAACGAAAAGTAATCCTGAATTTCGAACGTACAGCTCCGTGGAAACGTGAAAAGGGATCCAAATCTTTGGTAGAATGGTGTTTGACTGAAACACATCACCCAAAGAGAGGAGCACCTTTTAGGTGAAGTCTACCACACCCGTCAGCAAGATCAAGACTGAATTTTCCTTGGAGAATGCCACCAGCTTCGGAGGCATCAAAATCTTTCTGGAATACCTTGAGAAAATAAAGCTCTCCGAAGCGTTACGTGACATCTCTTGCGGCAAAGGACGAAATTCTCTCTTTCCGATTTACCGCATTCTGCTTTATCTCATCGTGGGTTGGATGCTCGGCTGCGAGCGGCTCTTTCATTTTCGCAAACTATAGCGCGACTAGCTTCTGAAGCGATTTCTTGGCGGGCGATGCCCACACCATACCTTGCTGTACAAAGAACTGATTCGATTGAGAACATCTTGTCCTAACTTGCGGTTCGAACTGCGAACGCTCAATCAGACCGTCATTCGGCCCTGCCTGCCGTCTAAACTTGTCCTTGATCTGGATTCGACGGCGGAAACCGTATACGGCGATCAAGTCGGCGCAGAGAAAGGAAAGAACCCGCACAAGCCCGGCCGCAAAAGCTACCACCCGCTACTGACATTTGAGGGGTAGTCTCGCCTGTGCCTGAATGACTTCCTCCGATCTGGGAACACGCATGCCTCTACGGATGCTGCTTCATTCTTAGACAACACGTTCGAGCTCCTTGGCGGACGTTCGGTGAAATATGCCCGATTCGACAAGGGCTTCGGCGGCGAGGAGTTCTATAGCCTGTGGGAAGGCAAGAACATCGGCTACGTCGGCAAGCTGAAAAGGACGCAGCGCCTTGCGGCGCAGGTGCAGCCTGCCGGTACTGGAAACGATTTGTCGATGAAGACTGGATTATCGAAGGGATAACGCTCATTTACAAAGCGACATCCTGGAAAAAGCCCCGCCGCGTGGCGATCATTGTAGTAAAACCTATTGGTTTTATTGATAGAATACAATCCATACTTGAAAATAGGAGTATCGGGATCTGGAACTACAATGTAGATCCTTTTCGAAGTATCTCAAGTTATTTCCGTTTTAAAACGACTCCATTTGCCTTCATAAATATTTTGGGTAATATTGTTACGTTCTGTCCATTAGGATTCTTAATCCCTACTATTTTTACAAAGTACAGGAAACTTTCTAAGACTTTGTTGATTTGTTTAATCAGTATAATTGGGATCGAGAGTTTCCAATTTGTCACAATGTTAGGTTATTTTGATGTTGATGATATCATTTTGAATATGACAGGTTGTTTAATTGGATATTTTGTTTATAGTGGGTTTAGAATATTAGCCAGGAAAATAGCTAAACCTGAATTTCGAAAGTAACAACTCTATGAATACGTGAAAAGGGCTCAAAATCTTAGATAATGGTGCTGGATGCTGAACACATCACATAGAGTGCGATTACTTGACTTTCATAGAAAAAGGGGTTAAATAACTCAACTGGATATAAGGACCTGCAATCAGGTATTAAACTTTTATAGCCGTCAGCTAGTCTGACCGCTAATCCGCGTAGATTTTTGCCCTGGAAACTTTGCTTCCACCGGGTTAGCATCTAGGTAAAAGAAACAGTACGCGAGCTAGAGAACTGATCTTAGTACGCATTATTTCATGAATAAAAATTGTAAATAGACTGTTGTACGGTCTTTTTTCGTTTATAGCGATTTGAATTCAGATTTAGAAGTCTGTTTTCCTATTACAAGCGTTTATTATACGCACATGGAGTTTACTCATTTGACTGATTTGTAAAGAAAATAAGAAATGCTGATGATCTTGCAGCATAAGGTTATCGGCATTTCCCGACGGTGTTTCATACTCGTGGCTTACAATTTCGCGCATGAGTGCCATTTGCTCTCCGGGATCCAATTTGCGGCTAACCAGGGGCGCAATCAAGCCGTAACGGAAGTTAGCCTCTTGCTGCCTTGCTTGCTCATCCATGCAAAATCTCCTCTCCCTGTGGTCTATGAGAGTATCCCATAGACGCTAGAAACCAGGGAGGGCGCATATTTTGTGGGATCGGGAGGGCAACTTGCCGTCCAGGCGATTTTTAAAGCGATTTTGGGGGCGACTTTCGCTTGCCGTGCTCCTTGGCGGCGGATGCTGAAGGAATTTATAAGCGTGATGCTGCAGGTAACCCTGCATTTAGAAAAGTCCAATAGCCCCGTCTAGATGCGCCAGCGGGGATGAATCGGGATAACAGTTTGTTCAGCCAATCCAGTGTGTCCATTGGCGTTGGATTCATCATGGTGGGGTAAAGGCGGAGCATATCTTCGTCTACTCCCCCGGCAATGAATTGCCCGGCAACCCAAAGTGCCGCATTTGCTGCGCGGTGCAAATGCCTTGCCCACCAGCGTTTCAACGTACGGAAGCTGTAACGGACGCTAGATGTTGTCGTGCTTTCTGCGATCTGCCGCCAAGAGAATCCCTTGCGCTTGCGCTTCAATGCCGCTTCTCGCACCCAAGTCGCATACCGGGCCCATGGAATCAGAAATTCCGGCAGAAGGGAAATCGTCTTATTACAAGCAGGACAGTACCAGCGGTAGATGGGGATCAGGATGACTTCGTGTTTCGTCACAACGCCTCGCCAATAACGACCGTGTTTATGGAGAAGCCGGCCGCAATCGTCACAGCAGATTTGGACGTCAGGAGATTGATTCTCGAAAGTGCGTAAATAAGCCTTGCAAGAAAGGCCGAAATAAAGTACTTTTGACATGATGAAGTGAATGCTCCCGGGGATCCTCGCCAAAGGTTCGGGAGCATTTTCCTTTTTAATCGACAATAGCCTAATCCCCCGTCAATGTACAGAAGGGATTAGGCTATTGTCGGCTGTTTATTCGGTTTGGCTCCGCCAAACCGAATGGCGAATCCATGGTTTTTTTCCGCCAAATAATCAGGCGGCGAACAGCATATCATGATTTCAAACGTTTTTAATAATAGACAAACATGATATTGCTTTAGCATCTTTTCTGAAAGCTATGAAATAAAAAGAGGGAGGGAAGGGGGGCGAAATAACAAGAAAAAATGCCCGATGAAAAGAAGTTTTGAGCTGTGTTATTAAGGGAAGAAGAAAATTGAAAGGAGTATATCCGGGTTTGCTAAAGGACCTAAACCTAAGGTAAAGTATCCGGAATCACCAGTAAAATGAAAGAGCATAAGCTTACGCGTCCTTTTTGTCTCAAGAAGCATGCAAAATTGCAGTCTCTAGTTAGGTATCCTATCATGCCGCATATCTACTACGAGACCAGTTTGCCGCATAACCCTTGAACCAAGTAAAAAGGCCGTCGTTTCCGACGACCTCCCCCTGATATTTGATCATTGCTTGGTCTCCGATAAATTTAACCTATGATAATCTTCTGATGCCCAAGTTTACCACATATATTTATTTTTTATAAACATATTATACGAGGAGATACTGATATAAAAAAAACGGTAATTGGTATTCTAATAGTCTGTTTTGTTTATTTTTCAATGCACCAAGATTTTGAAAATAGTTTAATGCTTGGTTATTTAATTATGATTATAGTGACTTCACTTCTTGCTTTCCTCCGACAGAAGTATTATTTGATAGGGAAATCTATGAAATGGTTATTCCGCACGAGATCAACCCGTTCAAAATCAGTACCCTAGAATCTGGCTACAAGGCTGGTATGAAGGAACGGTTTATTATAAGCATTAATTTTGCCGCTAGTAATCATTCGTTTTCAGTCATCCTTCATATCTCCTGTTAAGGTTCTGTCACAAGGATTGGCGGATCATAGTGGTACTAAACTGGGAAGAACCCGCAAAACAATTCATTCTACGTTTATATCATCGTCGTTGAAATGGATTTTAACATTTCAATCATTCTTTCAATAAAAATCGTAATGATAAAAGGACGATGATTCACGATACAAATCCATAATCCGTATCCAATAACAGATACAGCCCCAAAAACTGCTGCATCCCGATAAAGTCTCTTTCGAAGCAATCCCAACATCGGTAAACCTATCAAAGGCGCCAGCAGGATGTGAAGCATCAACATGTTCAATTCATCCTCCTTTTCGCTTCTCGAACGTGCGTTTGACCCATGTTGTCACTAGCAACAAAAAGGGGATCAGTAGAACAAAGAAACTGTCATATATGAATGTATATTTTTCATCCCATTCCTCGTTTTGGATCGGGTTTTCATAGATGGACAAGGCGGTCGCCGACAACAAAATCGTCAAACCCAGAAAATGAGGCCACCGGGTTTTTGGACGAAATACTTGACGCAGCGTTTCGGAAGCTCCGTAAACGAGTACCAACAGCTTGATAAAAATCAGAATCAGTAAAATAACGGAGATAATGGAATGGATGTTGACGATCACCTCTCCGATGGAAATTTCCTGCACGGTCGTATACACTGGAAAGGTAAGTTGTGACGCCCTCTCCACTCCTAATAAACCGATAATCATAAACAAGGTCATGCTAAGAGAAAGGGAAGCGGTCATCAACCCAAGCAAAAAGGGGCGTGTTGCCCCCTGTTTGACCAGCGGAAAAAGCATCGTGAGCGCTATGGCTTCCATATAGGGAAAGCCCAAAAAGGGATGGTATTGCAAAATGGCACCCAGGCCGGAATGGAAAGCTGGCTGAAGTCTTCCCCAATCCCAGTTCACCATTGCCAGCAACAGAACAAACCAGAACGGGAAGAACAAAAACGGAGTGATGATTTGATTTAATCGTCCGATGGCTTCCGTCCCCTGAGCGACCGTGTAAAAGGCGACAAGCAAAAACATGACGTGAAAAACGGTTTTCGGCGTCTCCGGCATGATGGTTCCATTTAAAAAATCGCTTAAATTTCGAAGAGCCCATCCAGCCAAAATACAGAAATAAAGAAAATACAAGACGGAGACAAGCGTTCCCAGAGAACGTCCCCAAGCTTCCAGCGGGATTTGCACCAGACTTTTGCCCGGGTAGTATCGGAAAAGAAAAGTCCAGAACAGACCGACGAGTATGCCAAAACTTCCTGCCCACAAGGGCATGAGCCAGGCATCCTGTCCCGCCTGTACGACCAGCCGCCCGATCAGCACGAAAAGGGTGGTTCCGAGGATATAATTGATTGTCAGCAGATAAAACTGGAATCGGGAAATCATTGGCTTCATCCTGTTCCTCCATAAGGTTGACTCATGCTTCCCGTTCGGAGCAGCCGGGTATTTGCACGAATCTCAATTTGTACATTTTTCGCCGCTTGGTCGATATCCGGATGATTTGGCGTTTGTTTGCGCAACAAGTCGTTGATGCTTAACAGATCCCAGCCACGCTCCCTTATCATTTGATAGAAAGCAAGCGACTCGTCTGCTATGATCTGATTCAGTCTGTTTTCAAGTCTCTCCACCTCGTTCCGAGACTTCGGGACGGACTCGATTGTATAGGCAGTGGAAAGTTCGAGGTCCATGCGGATCCGAACGACAGGTTGGTCGGATTTCCAGAAGACCTCACGTTTTATGCGAACCAGTCTCAATTCCACGGATACCTGTTTTCCTTCCACCTGAAACTGTCGCACGTGGCGACCTCGATCGCCATTTAGCAAATGGTACCAGACCAGTTGCGTATCATTCAGTTTGCCCGCCATGCGATAATCACGGAAAACCGCCCCGCCTCGGATGATAAAGTTGTTTTGATTGGCGTCGATATCCGCCAACCTTTCCCCGCTGTTGGAAGAAGGTGCCTCTGTCATTCCGGTGATCAACGGTAATACGATCGTATCTGACTTTTCCATCCGTTCAATGACATCACTGACCTTGATCTGTTTTCCCACTAGGAGCGAATTCCGGATCAGCAGGTCGAGCCTGGAATCGATCGTGTCAGACGGCACCCGCTCCAGGGGAGTTAATGTTCTCATGACCTGAGATATCGATCCGTCGACAATCAGCATCGGGACCGACGAACGGCCATTAGGTTGCATTTCGATAAAGTTGACAATATCGCGTATGTTTTGTTTGGCCACCCGTCGAGAAACGAGCAGCACCTTGCAGTGGGCCATAAATAACTTGCGCGGCAACATTTTGTAAATCGTAGATTTGATTTCTCCAAAAGAGGATCCACTGATTTCGTAAGTGTATACAGGGGCTTGTTCGCCTCCCGACGTACCTTTGGCGGAAGTGCCGCTGAGCGGGTTGATGATCTGGTAATATACGGTTATTTTTCCACTCTCAGGATCTCTGTCCACCCCCATCATACTGACCAGCGCCAGTTCGTTCATTTCCGTTCTGTCCCAGCAAGCCGTAAGCAGGGCGGTAAACATCATCAGGATGAACAGACCCGCTGCATACCGGTTGGTCATGTTTGATCCTCCAGATTACCTTTTTCTCTTCATATTCCGAATATATCCGGGCAGACCGTTCGGATCCAGCCAGGGCCGGGGCAGCCGCACCAACACATCTTTCCAATCGGTTCCTATGGACGGGGAAGCGGGAGTGAAGTAAGGAACGCCAAAGGACTTAAGCGACACCAGATGGGCAACCAGAAACAGGGCACCGCATAAAATGCCGAAAAGGCCCATAAAGCCGGCCAACAGCACGAACGAAAAACGAAGCAGGCGTTGTGACATGCCAAAGCTGTAAACCGGAACGACAAAATTGGTGATGCCGGTTATGGCTACAACAATGACAATCGCGGCGGAAATGAGACCGGCTTCCACCGCCGCCTGCCCCAGTACAATCGCCCCCACGATCGAAAGCGCCTGTCCGACCGCTCGCGGCATACGCAGCCCCGCTTCCCGGATAATTTCAAACACGACTTCCATTAACAACACTTCGAAGATGGCGGGGAAGGGAACCCCTTCCCGCTGGGCGGACAAACTGATCAGGAGTTGGGTCGGGATCAGTTCCTGGTGGAACGTCGTGGCCGCGACATACAAGGAAGGGACGAACACGGCCGTAAAAAAGGAAATCAACCGAATCCAGCGAATAAACGTGGCGATGTCCGCCCGCTGATAATAATCTTCAGGAGAACTGAAAAACTCGAAAAACGTCATGGGGGCAAGCAGGACGTTGGGCGTTCCGTCCACCATTACGGCCACTTTACCATCCAGCAACTGGGCAGCTACCATATCTGGGCGCTCGGTGTTGGTAAGCGTCGGAAAAGGAGACCAAATCCGGTCCTGGATGAATTCCTCCACATAAGCGCTTTCCAGCACACTGTCCGTCCGGATGGCTGACAATCTGCCGCGCACTTCCCGGACCAGCGATTCCGGGGCGAGGTTCTCCATGTACACCATAAGCAAAGTCGTCCCGGTTTGATTGCCGATGTTCATTTTATCAAACCGGAGGAATGGGTTGCGGATTCTTTTGCGGACAAGCCCCACATTGGTCAGAATGCTTTCCGTAAAGCCTTCGTGCGGCCCGCGAATGGTCGATTCCGACTTCGGTTCTTCAATGGAGCGTTGTTTGGATTCGGTCACATTGATAAGACAAACGCGCTCCCTTGCAAAATCGGTTAGTGCGCAATGGCCTGTAAGGAGAGCTTTTACGGCATGTTCCCGCAACTGTTCATATGGATCGGAAAAGGAAAATTCGCGCAAAAAACCGCTTTCGGCGGAACGAGGCGCTTCCCCTTCGGAAAACGTATTTTCCGTGAACGATTTCAAAATGTATTCGTCAATCGTTTTTTTATCGACCATCGATTCCAGATACAGGCACTGCATGGTTTGTTCCCCTTGGGCAAACAAGGATCGGCAGACCAAGTCTGGAGGGAACCCGAGGGCTGATTGAATGTCTCCGAAAAAATCATTCTTGATCGATTGATTTTGCTTTTTTCTTGCCATCGACGAACCTCCAGATTCTCACATCTCATCATTATCATTATTTCCTATTGGGTGGATTCTTATTCCATTGGCAGTTATGCTGTTGCAAATTATCGTGTGGTGAAATCAAGATTCGGTTACGACATTACTAAGTTATTCGATCAATGAGGATATCTAGTACATGACCTCAACTGCTGCAGTATTCTTGAACATACTTCCCGTACTTGCTGGCATGAAGGAAGAAGCAGGCTATTATAGATTCGCTCGCAGCATTCGCCAAAGTTGGATGATCTAACGTAAATACGACTCTCTTATTCATGATTTATAGATTATCGATTAGAAAAAAAAGAGGGTAGCCCGTTGACCTCATATTTGTGCACCGTCTGCAAAATCAGGCAGAACAATTCGGCTTTGCGGATCGCGTGACTATTCTGTTTGTAAACGAACTCCCCTAGTCCGTCGAGAACGAAAATGGGGTGGTGGTACGGGGCCGATCTGAAGACAGGAAGGTGTGCGCGTGGACAACCCGAGGCGGCTGTTTCCGTCGGTCTAACGCCCGCGGGCGCTCCGGCGTTAACAATCGGATCGGCAAGGCGAATTTGATCGTATCCCTCAACATGGGCGCACACTCGCGCGAATTTTATTTGGGCGATCATGTACTGACTCTTCTCTATCTGCTTCCCCGCCATCTACGGCGGTGACTCTGTCAGATCGTCGTGGATTTAACGGATCGACTGCCGGTTGTCATCGGAAAAGCTACCGGTTTTACTGGCAGGTTTGGGTGGACAGTATCATGTTTGATGGGGCTCGTGACTGCCTCGATAACCGTAAGCATCGTTCTCGCCCCAGAAGTTCCTCAGCTGACTTCCTCTTTTTCTGAAATACAGCTGTCTTAACAAAAATTTAACAACAGATCAAATACACTGTGGTTAAGTAGTCGGGGAAAAGAAAAAATGAGGTGAAAAAAATGAGAATGAAACGTTTTTTAATTACGGCTGTTTTGTTGATAACCGTGTTGCCCATGACCGCATTTGCCTTGGCAAATGATGCGCTGCCAGTAACGATTCAAACGAGTGATGTTGTTTCGAAGTCAGAGGATATTTCGGGTCAGTCTTCTGGAGCTGTTACAGTAAATCAACAAGCAATTTCTCAAGTGAATGACACAAACCCAACTTCAAGTGATGTCACTGTGGACGGGCAGCCGGTACACAAAATTCAACTATCAGAGGAAAACATCATTGAATTGAATCTTGGGGATTCTGACGATGTTGGTGTACAGGCTACTTATCCGGTTAACTTCAACTTGCCGGGATCATCACTTGCCACAATAAGTGATGGGTCTGGAAACCCGTGGTATTTGACTCGGAACGAAGAGGTAACCATATCATTGACATGGCTGCCTCGGGACGCTACACTTCGAGTTGGTTTAATCGACTCGGACAATACATTTTTTTATGTGAACTTTACAGGCGGTGCCGATAGTCGAACCTTTGTAGTGAATGTCGCTGACAACTATCGAGTGGGGATTTACAATACCGATACCCATCAAGTGACAGTCACCGGAAATATCACGATCTAAACAAAAACCATTCCCCGACTACATTGTTTTATGAGAGGTGAGCAAAAGATGCGGATGCTGGTAATTGAAGATGAGCAAGATTTGGCCAATGCGATCGAAAAAGGATTGGAAATGGAAGGATTTGCGGTAGATATTGCATTAGATGGAGAAGAAGGCTGTCACCTGGCGGAAATCCATGCCTACGATATCATCATCTTGGATTTAAACTTGCCAGATAGGAGTGGATTAGACGTGCTGCAACACATACGACATCTGTCCAAACAAATCAGAGTGCTGATTCTAACGGCGCTTTCTGATACGCCTTCTCGTGTGAAAGGATTGAATTTGGGAGCGGACGATTATCTTGGTAAACCATTTGATTTTGAAGAACTGAAAGCAAGAATACGCGCCTTATTGAGACGTGATCTTTTACGAGAAAGCCCGCTGCTCACCTATGGCCCTATCGAGTTGAATCCGATCACGATGACAGCAACTTGTGCTGGGCAACAGCTGACCCTTACTCGTAAGGAGTTTGCCTTATTACAGTATTTTTTATCTCATCCTGATCGAGTTGTCTCGTCCGAAGAATTGGTTGAACATGTGTGGGATCAGCATGCGGACCCTTTTTCCAATTCCGTCAGGGTACATATTACGACTTTGCGTAGTAAGATAAGATCCGTTATCCATGCAAACTTTTTGAATACGGTGCCAGGGTACGGCTATCGACTGAACAAACAAATTGAGGGGTTACCAAAATGACGAAAAGCAGGCGGCTTACATTGGCGGGAACAATCGTATTGTGGAACCTGGGTTTAATCATATTGACAGGCGTGTTTCTGATGGTTTCGCTCAATATTTTCGTGCAAATTATGCTTCCTGCCGTCCATGTGAAGCCTAACGATATACTGCTTCCACAAGACCAAGAAGTGATCGTACCCACCATTGAAGTGAATCAGGTAAACGAAGAGGGGATGCTCATATCGGATGTAAGCTTTTCATCTGAATTGATCGCATTTAAAGGACAAGTTCTCCTTTTTTCGCTGATCTGCCTGATCATCATGATTATATTAGGTGGGATCGGGGCGTATTATCTTTCCAAAAGAAGTCTGTGGCCGGTGCGTTTATTGAGTGAACGGCTGATGAAAATCAATGCCAACGATTTGTCTGTGCAGCTTCCTGTTAAGGAACTGCCAAATGATGAATTGAAAGAATTAACGGAATCGTTCAATACCATGCTGAAAAAAATAGAACATGCTTTTCAACAGCAAGAACGTTTTATGGCCAATGCCGCTCATGAATTTAGAACTCCCTTGACGATTTTGAAGACGAATCTGGACGTCTTGAGGAGTGACCCATCCGCGACTATGGAAGATTATCAGCAGCTCTCGGACATTTTTGAAAAGACGTTAAAACGAATGAATCATATGATCAATGAACTGCTAGTTCTTACTAAAAATAATGATCCGGATAAGGATGTGATTGAAGTTGGTTCGCTGATCCGTAAAGTAGTAAGTGAATTAAACGATTTAGCTTCAACACAGACAATTGCTATTGAAATCCACATCCATCTTGATGTTGAGATATACGGGAACGATATTTTAATCCAGAGAGCCATTAGCAATCTGGTCGAGAACGCTATTATGTACAACAAGCCACAAGGAAAAGTGATCATCACATGCACAAGTCAAGAAGGCGAGTGTTTCGTTTCAATTATGGACACCGGAGATGGTATTGATGAAAAACACATTCCGTTTATCTTTGAACCGTTTTATAGAACTTCGGAAGGCAGAAGGAAGAATAAGGCAGGCACAGGTCTAGGTCTGTCCATAACATTATCCATTATTAAAAAGCATGGGGGAACGATTGAATATTGTCGTGAGCAAACGATGAAAGGTTTTATCGTCCGCCTTCCTGTGCTCGACTAGCGAGCAGGACGAACTTTGTTCTATTTCATGTTAATAGTAACCCCCAGCATTGTCGATCAAAGTGATTTCACCCTGATATGGTTCAACGGAGAAAAGTCGCGTCGACGAGACTACGTGATGTCATCGTGTTATTCCTCAAATGTAAAAGGAGCATCGACATGCTCCGATAAGGCCCTACCTAAATAAAAGTTTTTTGGTAAAATAATAGAAAAAATGTTCATATCTCATGACGATTGTCAAATAAGGGAGGGGTCAAACCATGATCATAGCCACGAAACTTCATATTCCCCAATCACGAAGCGAGCTGGTCGTGCGTTCACGCCTCATTCATCGTTTACATGAAGGTTTGGAGCGCACACTTACTTTGATCACAGCACCAGCCGGGTATGGCAAAACCACCTTGCTCGGTGAATGGGCGATGACGCTGGAAAAGCCTGTCGCCTGGGTCTCACTCGATCAAGGGGATAATGATCGCATGCGTTTTTGGGCACATACGATTGCGGCGCTAAAACAAGCTTATCCGTCTTTTAACGAACAGGCCGTGCTTCGTCATGCCGTGGAAGATCCATCGGGAGTTTCACTGATTGCCGCGCTCGTCAACGGGCTTCATCGTATCTCGCAAACAACGGTGCTCGTTTGGGATGAC
The DNA here is from genome assembly GCF_038597315.1 of Paenibacillus sp. FSL M8-0142. Taxonomy (NCBI): domain Bacteria; kingdom Bacillati; phylum Bacillota; class Bacilli; order Caryophanales; family Paenibacillaceae; genus Paenibacillus; species Paenibacillus sp. FSL M8-0142. Next base: position 5,091,288 of record NZ_CP152008.1, on the reverse strand, counting down.
TTTCATCATATCGAAGAAGAATCAATCTTGAAGGGGGTCACTTATCTGCTGGAACGTTTGCCGCCACATGTCCATCTCTATCTCGCAAGCCGAAATTCTCCATCGCTTCCTCTTTCCAGAATCAGAGCGGGAAATGGGTTGAACCAGTTGGATACAAGCGATCTCCGCTTTGCTCCGGACGAAACGATTGAATTTTTTGCGAAGTGTTCCTATATGGAATTGTCCAGTGAAGACATAGCCGCCGTACAAAAAAAGACGGAGGGATGGGCAGCTGCGATGCGACTGGCGATCTTGTCGTTACATGAACATGCTGATCCCGCGTCGCTGGTCTGGAAGATGGCGGGGACGGAACGTGATATATCGGATTACTTCTTTGATGAGGTGTTAGCCCGACAATCCGCTACAATGCAGAAATTTTTACTCTATACTTCCATTTTGGATAGGATGAAGGGCGAACTTTGTCAAGCGGTAACCGGTATCGCCGAAAGTCATGCGTTTCTGCAACAATTAGACGAGGAAAGCTTGTTTCTTGTAGCTTTGGACGAGCGGCGGGAGTGGTACAGGTATCATCATTTATTTCGGCAATTTTTGACGGCGCAGTTGAAAATACGCGAGCCGAAGCAATGGAAAACCTATCACATGGCAGCTGGAAAATGGTTGAAAGAGAACGGTTATCCGCATGAAGCGGTAGATCATTACCTTGCGGCTGCCTGTTACGAACAAGCGCTTTCATTGGTAGAGGAGATGACACCGGAGCTGATGGACAAGGAATGGACGACGCTCTGTACGTGGCTAAGCGCTATTCCTGATTCTCTGCTATTTACCAGACCGATGATGCTTTTGACAAAACTCGCTTCCCAGTACATGTCCGGGCATGTCGAAGCGGCCACAGATGGGTATTGGAGAACGATTCGCAGACTGGATGAGGACACAGATCCCCTTCCTCCTGAAGAAGCCAAAACATTACATGCCGGACTTGCTTTTCTGGCTGCATTCCGCTCATTTATGGATCGGGATTATGAATACGCGGTACAATTTTCAAAAGAATATGTCGAGAAGCATCCGAAAGGTGATTTCTTCATTGGCTTCGGAAGCGATGGGGATGGCTATCATCCGGTGTGGGATATTTACGTGTCGGATGACAGCCTTCGATTGGCGGAGCAGGTATTACCCCCCTTGCTGTCGATTTGGTCTGAAACCCGAAATGTGCTTTTTGTTGCTCATTTATATATCGACTTAGGAAAAATGCATTACGAACGAAATCGCTTGGTCGATGCTGAGAAGGTTATGCGTCAAGCTTATGATATTGGAAGATTGTATGATAATCGAAGCCTGGCGACCATCGCGGCGCTATGGCTCGCCCGCATTGCCGCCGTACAGGGAGACGAGGAGACGTCAAATCACATATTACGCGAGTTAGCCCAACAAACGTCCAAGAAACCGAATCCCCATTTGTCCGGAAAAATCGCCTGGTTCCGCGCCATGCAAGGCTGGATGCATGGGGAAGAGAAACCGGTGAAACGATGGCTGAGAAAGTGTGGCTTGCGATTCCATGATGAAATTCCGGTATCCATGATCAAGGAATACGATTTATTGGTCTCTGTTCTGGCAGAGCAGGGGAAATTCGAGGAAGCCGCCCCTTTGATAGAGCGTCTTCTTTTCATGGCTAGAGAAACTGGACGGCAAAGCGATCGAATCCGACTTCTTGTTCGTAAGGGCAGGCTTTTATCCTTACAAGGAAAGGTTGCAGAATGCATGGACGTGTTGGAAGAAGCGCTTGCATTGGCGTGGCCAGAAGGGTATATCCGAACCTTTGTCGACGAAGGAGCACCTGTTGGGCAATTGTTGGATCACTATATCCGATTGCGCCAAAATCAGCATCACCGCCCCAGTCATAAGGTGCCTTTATCCTATGTGAAACGACTGCGGAGATTGATTCCGCAAGTCGAAAGGAAAGTCGGTACTCCCCATGAAGGAACGGTGGTCGTATTAACAGCCAGAGAACAAAGCGTGCTTCGGTTGATGGAAACGGGAATGTCTAATAAAGAAATAGCGCTCAAATTGAATGTTTCCCTGGCGACTGTAAAAACACACATTAACAATATCTACGGCAAATTGCAATCCAAAAATCGATTACAAGCGTTGGAACGGGCCAGAACATTGCAGCTGTTCTGACTCGTTCTTTTTATTTTGTAAAAATTATCTCCACCTCCCTGTTCAACCTTTTTGATCTTATGTGCCAGGCAGGGTTGATCACAGATGGACAGGATGTTTGTATAATAAATCGGATGAAGTTATACTCCTTTGCCTTCACATCATCGGAAAAGTCATTGCTTGGTGAAGTAATTCCTCTGGTCAACTCGAGGTTCCGTTAAACCGCGTAAGTCACAATGCCAACAGACCATCTTGCGACCAAAGGGACTAACGGGAATGCCATCGGCGGTTAATGTTCATTTCATTGTCTACCCGTCACGGAAGCGTTCGCATCGCCAGGCAAACCCTTTGCCACAGATGGGAGGGCAAGCATTGGAAGGAGGATTAATGTTGAAATCAATGAAATCCCCGATCAAGTATGTATCCCCATGGCTGATTGCCATGCTCTTCATCAATCTGATTCTATCGCTGCTGGTTATACCAGCGCCAACTCTGGCTCAAGAATCAGAGACAAATGCAAACCTAGTCGGCGTATTTTCGTTCGGAATGGGTAATCATGGAAAATTAGGACATGGCGATACGGATCGTCAATACACGCCCAAGAAAATCGAGAGCTTGACGGACATTCAGGCGATTGCGGCTGCCGATAATCATTCCCTTGCTTTAACGAAGTCCGGAGACGTATACTCGTTCGGACATGGTTATCATGGCGAATTAGGACATGGCGATAGGGAAGATCAACTCACGCCGAAGAAAATCGAGGGATTGGCGGACATTCAGGCGATTGCTGGAGGATGGTATCATTCCCTTGCTTTAACGAAGTCCGGTGACGTGTACTCGTTTGGAAGCGGTACTTTTGGCCAATTAGGACATGGCGATACGGAAACTCAACTCACCCCCAAGAAAATCGAGGGTTTGTCGGACATTCAGGCGATTGCGGCTGGTGTATATCATTCCCTTGCTTTAACGAAGTCCGGAGACGTGTACTCGTTTGGATTCGGTACGCATGGCCAATTAGGACGTACGGAAGATCAACTCACGCCGAAGAAAATCGAAGGTTTGTCGGACATTCAGGCGATAGCTGCCGGGGGTCATTATTCCCTTGCTTTAACGAAGTCCGGAGAAGTGTACTCGTTTGGAAGTGGTACTTTTGGCCAATTAGGACATGGCGATACGGAAACTCAATTCACCCCCAAGAAAATCGAGGGTTTGTCGGACATTCAGGCGATTGCGGCTGGCTCTACCCATTCCCTTGCTTTAACAAAGTCCGGAGAAGTGTACTCGTTTGGAAAGGGTACGCATGGCCAATTAGGACATGGCGATAGGGAAGATCAACTCACGCCGAAGAAAATCGAGAGCTTGACGGACATTCAGGCGATTGCGGCTGGCTCTACCCATTCCCTGGCACTTATCATCGAAGCGACACAAGATAGCACCATTTATCCGGACGAGGCATCGTTCGACAAGAACATCCTGAAGCAGCAAGCGATCTTGGTCACGATGGAGTTGAACGGCAATACGCTCATCGATGTGAGGAATGGCACAACATCGCTATCGGAAGGCGCGGATTACATCGTAAATGGAACGATCGTCACCATTACAAAAGAATACCTGGTCAACCTGCCGATCGGTACGACTACACTGGTCTTTATGTTCAGTGCAGGAAACGATGCAACGCTTAGCATAACGGTGAGCGACAGCACACTTGTCCCCCCAACCGACTTGCTGGCGACAGAGGGAGATGGGAAAGTGGTGCTGAGTTGGACGGCATCCGACGCTGTAGACGGCTATAACGTCTATATGCAAGAAGCGAAGGAAGGGATGCCCCCCGTTGTCGACCGATGGATGCTTGATAATGATGAGGGGCCAGTAACCGGAACGTCCTATACGGTCGACCATTTAACTGCTGGAAAGTGGTATTGGTTTGCTGTAACGACCGTGAAGGATGAGATGGAAAGCGGCTTTTCGGAGGCAACGTCCGAAACGCCGTATACAACGGTTGCGGCTGTCGCATCTCCCGGTGCGATCGAGGTGGGTAAGGGCGTCGCACCAGAGAAGCTGGCGGCCTATCTTCCCGAACATGTCCAAATTCAATTAACAAGCCTGCCGGTCACGATGGACGCGGGTGTGCAATGGGACCTGGAGCATGCTGATTATAACCCGGATCAAGCCGGAGTGTACGCGGTTACAGGAGAGTTGCAATTGCCGGGATATGTTCGCAATCCACAACGGCTGCAAGCCGAAATGGCGGTTCATGTACGGCCGAATACGAATGCGAGACTGAGCGGCATTACCCTGAACGGAGAACCGTTGGCCCCGTTTGATCCGGATATTTATACCTACGATGTGTCGGTTCCTTATGCAACGGAGCAAGTGATCGTGACAGCGGCAACGGATGATCCGGCAGCACACTACGAAGTCGTCGGCGAGGTTGTGTATGGTGGCGTGCAACCGCTGAAGGTCGGCTTGAATCGAATGGACATCCTGGTAAAGGCAGAGGATCCACAAGAGCAGGCCGTCTATACCCTCTATGTGCAGCGTCAGCCGGATGGCGAAGCGCCGCAATGGCGAGCGGGGGATGAACTGACCGTCTCGGACATCACCCCGACGAGCGTGAAACTGTCGTGGCCGAGCGCGACGGATAACGTCGGCGTGGCAGGTTATCGAATCGATGTTGATGTTGACAACTGGATGCCTCAAACCGTTACAGCAAGCGTGTACGAATTCACGGTCACGAGCCTTCGTGCAGGCATGACGTACACCTTTACGGTGAAGGCGTTTGACGATGCAGGCAACGAAAGTGCACCGCTTAGCAAACAAGCGACTACGGCTCGAGCTGCAGGCGGGGACGTTGGCTCAAGCGGAGATTCGGGAAGCGGTCGTGTGTTGTCCAGCAATGCGGATCTGGCGGACCTGCAAGTATGGGCGGGGGGCAAACAACTGAAGCTCAGCCCTTCATTTGCTACGGGAACAACAGAATATACGGCCTGTACCGAAGCCGAACGAATTGAGATTGTGATCAAAGAAGCTCACTCCGCGGCGAAAGTGATATGGAAGAACAAGGTGATTACGGACGGAATTCAATTCGATTTGGAGGAAGGCGACAATACGATTGTACTCACGGTAGAAGCAGAAAACGGCACGAAGAAAACCTATACGCTGACCATATATCGTGAAATATATCGTGAAATGCCAAAGCCAATCGAACCGGTTATTAAATTTACCGACATTGCCGGACACTGGGCGGAAAGTGACATCAAGCGCGCCACAGCGAAATGGATCGTCAGCGGTTATCCGGATTTCACATTCAAGCCGAATAACCCGGTCACTCGCGCCGAGTTTACTGTGATGCTGGCAGGTGTGATGAAACTGGAAGGTGACGGCTCTGTGTTAACATTCACGGATCACGACCAGATCGGTGCGTGGGCGAAGCAAGCCGTTGCGCAGGCCGTACAAGCGGGCATCGTGGTCGGATACAGCGATGGCAGCTTCCGGCCAAACACGCGGATCACCCGAGCGGAGATGGCGGTGATGATCGCTCGGGCGCTACAACTGGAGCTTAACGCGAATGCGTTACCCGGCTTTGCCGATGATGAAACGATCCCTGGATGGGCGAAAGGCGCGGTCGAAGCCATCCGAAAACTGGGCATTGTCGATGGCCGCAGCGACAATCGTTTTGTGCCGAACGAAACGGCTACCCGCGCAGAAGCGACGGTGATGCTGCTAAGATTGTTGGATAGATGATAGAGCATCGTGCTGACAAGTATATCCCTCCGACTAGGAAGCGATCAGTTTCGACGAATCCGGGGAACAACAGCAGAGCGTGAACAAGGCCATGCTTGCGATGGAAAAGATTGATCTGGGAGCCTTGGAGAAGGCGAGAATTGGACTTTCAGACGGACAATGATGCTGAACTGGCGGGCTCCGCACGTTGGAAAGGAAGTGAAAGGAAAATGAGACCGTTTAAATCAGCCGTTCTGTTGGCGGCGTTAGTTCTTTTTTTCGGATGGACCTGGACACAACTGTTTGGGAATGTCGGCATATCGGTTCAGGCCGCCGATGACGGTGCATTCGCGCCGTTAAGCAGTGATTTTGCCGGCGGCTCAGGCACGGAAGAAGCCCCGTATATTATCGAAACCGCTGAACAGCTGAACAAAGTGAGAGATTATCTGGATGCCCATTTCAAATTGGGAGCCGATATTAATCTTTCAACTTACAGTTCCGGAGAAGGATGGTTGCCAATCGCAACGGAATACTCTTCTCCTTTTACCGGAACATTTGATGGCAACGGCTATCAAATTACAGGTTTAAAGATCAACCGTGAAGATGAGAACTACCAATCTTTGTTTGGAGTAACGTCAGAAACGGCTGTCATCCGGAATGTCCATCTCGAGGTCGTGGAGATCAAGGGGTATGATTACATCGGCGGGTTAGTAGGGTATAGCTACGGGATGATTGAAAACAGTACGGTAACGGGAACCCTTATTCGAGGAGAAATGAAGGTTGGCGGGTTAGCCGGTATTGTTAGAAATGACGTGATCGGGTCATCCGCCCATATCGAAGTTGTCGGAGAGCGTGAAGTCGGGGGTCTGGCAGGTCTATTTAGGGGTTCGACTGGTAAAAAGATTACGATTCGCGATTCATTTGCAACTGGTGACGTTGCGGGCATAAATAATCTTGTAGGTGGTTTAGTTGGCATAATTTCATCGGGAAATATAGGAAGTGTCAATGAAATCACGAATTCATATGCGACTGGGGAGGTTAATGGAGCCGAATTTGTAGGTGGATTAGTCGGTAGAGTTATAGATCTTCCATTTGGTGTGATCAGGATTAAGAACTCGTATACGACAGGGAATGTTAACGGTAATCGATTCGTGGGTGGATTGATCGGATATAATACTACACGGGGTTACGGTTCAGTGATAGAGGTTGAGCATTGTTACACGACAGGCAAGGTAACAGGTCATTCTGAGACTGGCGGGCTGGTCGGGGCGAATTATGCTTATGATGAAGAAGGAGATATCATTGATGTCACCGGCAGCTACTGGTTGACCGATAGCTATACTGATGGTGAACTCCCTGACAATGGAATCGGAATACCTGTGGAAGAGGCGGATCTCCGCGATCCGGAAACATTTAAGGATTGGGATCTCACAGAGGGCTGGTACCAGTACGACGGACATCGGCCATTTCTCCAATGGCAAAACCCGCTCATCTCCTGGGCTGCGTCCATTGCAAACGATCAGTTGAACCTTGACGACAAGACCCACATTACCGTGAATACGGAACATCAAAACGGGGATCGCTACAATGCGACAACAACCGCCAGGTATAGCGTTGATCCGGATGACCCCGAAATTGTGCGTGTTGATCCTAACGGGGAGGTCAGCACCGTCAAAGGCGGCAAAGCGACGATCACCGTCTCCTTATTCGACAAGTCCGAGACTCTCGACATCGTCGTGGACAGCGGAAATCCGGAACCGCCGACGATCACCCTTCATCCCGACGGCTGGACCAATGCTGCCAAAGTGGAAGTGGCGATCGACCACAGCGCCGCTAACCCAAGGCAGACAGATGTTCACACGATTCGTGTGAAAGTCGGCGACAAGGAGTGGGAGGATCGTGCATTTAACGGTACACCTATCCGCTTAGAGGTGACGGAAGAAGGGCAAACGAAGATCCAGGCGCAAGCGATGGATGACATCGGCAATAAGAGTACGATCGTTGAGCGGACCGTGAAGATCAGCAGAAGCGGCCTGAAGCTGGATGTGGATTTGTATTTTACCGATAATGACAGTAAAGCATATCCCAGCGGAACGTGGACGAACCAAAGTGTGACCGCAGCGGTTTATGCTTCTCATGACCACGGGATCGCGCTGCGGCCCATTGCATATTCGTTGGATGAAGGAGCGGCTTGGGAGATTTATCATGATCCGCTCGACTTCACAACAGAGGGGCAGTACTCGCTTTGGTTCAGAGTGGAAGATGTATTAGGCAATGAAATGAGCGAGCATGTACTCATCCGTATCGATCACACGAATCCGGAGATCGAATTGAAACCCGACGGCGATGAAACCCTTTCGCGGACCATATCCAGTCAAGTCAACGTGAAGGACGACGGCAGCGGGATCGATGCCGCTTCCCTCCGTTATGTTTGGTCAACGAGTTCAGACCCGTTGGATGAACATGCCGACTGGCAACCTTTCATTAACCAAAGCACGTTGAGTTATGCAGACAAAAACGGCGGCGACTGGTATTTGCACATTTACGCCAAAGATCAGGTGGGTCAAGAGAGTTATAAAATATCCCAGCGCTTTCGTCTGGTGCGTGAGCCCGATCCTTCAGATTCGCCGAGTCCGCCTGCCTCTGCACGCTCCGGCAATGCGACACTGAGGGAGCTCATCTTGTCAGAAGGCGTGCTGACACCGGAATTTTCGGGGGACATTACGATGTACAAGGCTTTGATCCCGCATGATGCTGACAGCATCCAGCTCACGATCCGTGCTGCACATCATCAGGCTGGAATCAGCGTGAATGGTCGGCAAGTCCGGAGTGATCAGGGAAGCATTCGCATCCCCTTGCACACGGATACGGATATCATTGACATCGTGGTCACTGCAGAAGACGGAACGCGCAGAACGTATTCCATCACCGTGGAACGTATGCAAGAGGAGATGCCGGACCCGCCTTCCCCGGAGCCGTTATTTGCGGATATTGCGGGTCATTGGGCGGAGCCGTTCATTCAGGAAGCCTATGCAAAAGGCATCGTTGCCGGATACCCTGACGGTACGTTTAGGCCGGATCATGCCGTCAGCCGCGCTGAATTTACGTTGATGCTCGTTCATGCCTTGCGGCTGGAAGGAGAAGCGGGAGGCGATGCGCCTGCTTTTGCGGACGGGGAGCAAATTGGCGAATGGGCAAAGCAAGCGATTGATTTGGCGGCAAGGGCAGGCATTGTGTCAGGATATGAAGATGGAACATTTCGACCTGGTCGCCCGGTCACTCGTGTGGAAATGGCGGTGATGATCGCAAGAGCAACAGGAGCGGAGTTGACCGACCATGCGCACACCCGCTTTGCAGACGATGCCAGTATTCCGGCATGGGCGAAAAGTTACGTGGAAGAGGTTCGTATCATGGGCATCATTCACGGTCGCGATCGCAATCTCTTCGCGCCGAATGAGACGCTGACCCGCGCGGAAGCGGTCACCAGTATCCTGAGATTGTTGGAGCTGTTGTCACAATAAGGTTTGGTGCAGAAGCGCTTTTGCTTCTGCACCCTTTTTGGTACGCCCGGCATGGGTGCCGTGCTTTAGGGTGAAAGTCCCGAACGGGGGCTGTCGAGCGCCTACCGTTAGCCAAAAGTAAGGGTGTCCATCGTGAGGTGGAATCTGAAGGAAGCTGGAGGCAAACACTCGACCTGAGATACAAGAATCCAATTTGAGGCTAGTACAGTCGGACGAGTCTGCGAAACAAGGCGAAGTCCTAAGGCGCCAAGGGCTGTATGGGTATATTGGACAGGTGCATGGATGAAAGTACGCATCCTTATCCGAGGAGGCCTGCACGGAACGCCATCTGAGGATGGTAACCAAGGCCGTAAGGTTTTGCTGAGCGTGCAGGAGTCAGCAAAGGTCATAGTGCGTGAGTAAGGTACGCCTGAAAAAGGGAAGGGCCAAATGTCAACTCAAGGATGGATCAGACGTTTTCGAGAACGACGCGTTGAAGCAGAATTCCTGACGGAACTCTTCCAAGGAAAGATGGGTGAAGCCCGGAGGGCCTTGAAGTGATGGTTAAGCGTCGTCCGGCAAACTCCGAGCCCCATGAGCACTGGCCGCTTATACGACAACAACTATTAGAAGGGGCCTATCAAACGGCACCAGTCCGAAGGGTCGAAATCCCGAAACCCGACGGCGTAGTCAGATTATTTGGCATTTCGTCTGTGGTAGATCGCTTTATCCAACAGGCTCTTCTCCAAGTGCTTACTCCTATCTTTGAAGCCCATTTTGTCAATGACAATTGAAACCGATCGGGAAGATATAAAGCGGCTTTTTGCTCCGGTTGCACCGGGAATTAAGCTGGGAATTCAAGCATTAAGAGAAGTACATGAGGTAGGGATAACTATACAAGCGTCAATTTCACCTGTACTGCCGTTCACTCCGGATTTCCCAAAGTTACTGGAAGGTATCGTAGATCGGATATGGATAGATACACTTAATATCGGGAATGGTTTGATGGGGAAACGCTCTGAACGACTCGGCAAGCCACAGTTGTTCAAAGCCTATGGACATTCGGAATGGTATCAAAAAGATATCCATCACAGAGTAGAAAAGTACTTTAAGAAAACATTCCCTCAAGAAATGATTCAAGTTTCCAAAGAAGAAGCTTTTCCGGTCTTTGAGAAAGGTACTTAGTTCAGATGAAACCATACCTAGATACTAATTCGCAGGCTATATAGTTTGCCCCTTAAGGATAACTCTCAACATAACTGTCGCAATATAAGCACAAGATAAGACAAGACTTTTCCAGAAAACCAACGAAATGGAGTCTATACATGTCAGTTAAACAACATCTGAGTTTAAGTGGTACTGCTGGCTTAATTGCAATGAGGTAACAGAAGATTTTGATCGTATTATTGCGAAACTATCTTCCGCTAATTTAGCTGAACTTCAGCAATAGAGCGTGCTAGTCCATGGCGATTTCGAAAATGCAGAGCACGCCTTAATTCGATTTCATTCCATCTGCCATACTGGAGATGTTTTTGGCAATAGGAGGGCAGAGCAAGTGCAGCTTGTTCATTCATTGCATGCAGGGTCGAGCGGCGGACAATGACCAGCACCTATATATAATGAGTAATCTGAACAACCTGCAGCGCATTAAGCTCTTGAATTATTCTTCGGGATCCCCCAGTTCACTAGCTTCCACCTTCAACGGGATTTTCTTCACTTTGTTCAGTTTCTTTACATGTAAAGCTGGTTATTGACCGAGATTTAATCGCGACAGCATTAAGTGGCCATTTTTATTTTTTTTCGGCAATAGATACATCCCATCTATTCTGTAACCGAGATTAAACTCTCGGAGCATGCAGATGATGATCTCGAAATACTCACATTATTTTCCCTCACATTGATTCATCATTTTTTTGAGCTTTCTGACAAAGCTCAGAACCTCTCTTGTTGGGACCATTTCTTCCATAATGTGATCACCTCGCCATCATTATAGCTCACGCTACCGGAGATTTCTAATCTCTGTACCAAGAGCTTTCTATCCTCTCCTATTTATTTTTTCGCAGAAAGGTCCGATTTTGGCTTCAAAATGAAAAGGATGATAGAGGGGCATGTCCTCTACTGTTTTTCCGTACCTTGAAAATTAAATACCATCCATTCCAGTACGTTCCCCGCATGCCTAGGAAAGCCAATTTGCAGGTGCGCCATGACCATTCTGCTTGTTTTTTCGATCTGTGTTTGAAGTAGCAGGGTGAGAGCGATTTTATTTTTGTCCGTGCAATAATAAATGGTGGTTCCATTTAAGGCGATGACCCATGCGGGGGATAATGATACTTCCGTCCAGCCACAGCTCTGCTTTAGGCAGATCACGCAATGGGGGCGGCTTGCAGCGATCCTGGGAGAGGTATTCGGACTATACCTATGAGGCCGTTAACCACCGGCCGCTGGAATTGGATTTATGCGATATAACCAAAACAAGGAAGAACAGAGATGCGTATAAGGTTATCGTCCTTTGTCGCATCTCTGTTTAAGATGTAATGAACCAAACGGGGGGCTTATGATGAGTCGAAAATTAATCAGATATAGCATGCAAATTGCCATGTTGAAACAATTATTTGCTCTGTCATTGATTTCGGAAAAAGAGTTTACTCTTATCAAAAACAAAACCATGAAGGAATACGATGTTGTTTCAGACCTGACTTCTTGATTCATACAATTGTTGGTCTGCTTAACTCTTATTACACTGATCGTGATAATAAGACGAAAGGAGCCTTAACAATGGGGTATGCAGTTGAAGTAATCAAAGCCAATCGGAAGCTATCAGATCGTGTTGGAGGAAGGCCAGACCGTCTGCGCGTTGCTCCTTATGCCAGAGTGAGTACCGACACGGAAGAACAGTTAAGCAGCTATAAGTCGCAAGTTGCTCACTATACAGATATGGTTAGCCAACGAAACGATTGGATATTGGTGGACATTTACGCGGATGAAGCCATCACTGGAACCCAAGTGAAGAAACGTGATGATTTCCAACGACTGATAAAGGATTGCATGGATGGCAAAATTGATATGGTTATTACCAAGTCCATTTCAAGGTTTGCCAGAAATACTGTAGATACTTTGAAATATGTTCGCATGTTGAAAGAAAGAAACGTTGCTGTATTTTTTGAGAAAGAAAATATCAACACGCTTACCATGGATGGGGAATTGTTGCTAACCATTCTAAGTTCGGTAGCTCAACAAGAGGTTGAGAATATTTCTTCTATTGTAAAAATGGGCTTGAAAATGAAAATGCAACGTGGGGAACTGGTTGGATTTCAAAGCTGCCTTGGATATGACTATGATCCCGTTACCAAACAGATATCGGTAAACGAAGAAGAAGCTAAGATTGTACGCTACATCTTTGAGCGCTATATTTCTGGTGTTGGTGCATACGTGATTGCAAAAGAACTGATGGAATTTGGATATAAGACGAAAAGAGGGAATCCCGAATGGAATGATACAACTGTTCTAGGCATTATTAAGAATGAGAAATATAAAGGTGATCTCCTTCAGGGAAAGACGTTTACTCTCGATCCGATTTCCAAGCGCAGACTTGAAAATCATGGTGAGGAAGATCAATACTACATCAAAAATCATCATGAGCCAATTGTCAGCGAAGAAGTCTTTAACAAGGCACAGGATATATTGCACCGTAGAGGAAAAAATCGCGGGAAGCTTAAACAAGGCAGTAAACGGGAAAAATACAGTAGGAAATTCGCTTTTAGCAGCAAGTTGGAATGTGCGTTCTGTGGTTCCAACTTCTCTCGGCGGAGTTGGAATAGTGGTACATCGCATGAAAAGACAATTTGGCAGTGTACCACTAACACGAAGAAGGGAAAAAGATTTTGTCCGCACAGCAAAGGAATAGAAGAAAAAATTATTGAAGGTGCATTTATTGAAACGTACAAATTAGTTTGTAGTAATCATAAGGATGTGTTAGACGAATTATTAATCAGAATGGAATCCGTATTTAGTGACCAGAACAATCAAAAACAATTGAACAAAATTATAAATGAAATCCAGGCGATTGAACATAAGCGCTGTAAACTGATCGACTTGCATCTGGAAGAAAAAATAGACCGCCCAACATATGAGCGTAAGTTTGAGGAACTCGAATCCACGTTGACCGAACTGCTCGACGAAAGAGAGGGATTGGAGGAAGCGGCGCAAGAAGAAATCAATATCGAGAAAAGAATTGAACATTTCCGCAAAGTGCTTCAAACGAATGCCATCCTGTCTACATTTGACCGGAATGTGTTTGAGAGCGTCGTTGATAAAGTTATAATTGGAGAGAGCCTTAATGAAGGTAACCCTAATCCTTATAAGCTAACTTTTATCTATAAAACAGGCTTTACGAGCAGCGTTCAAGCCAAGATGGGCAGGCAAAATCGAAAAAAGCCCTCAGTAAATGAAAGGAGTGATTCATGTTCCTATTCCCAACTCAACACATGTGGAATCCTGTACACTGCTCGTGCGGAAGGACAATTAAATCGGAGATGATTGGCCAAATCAAGAGGGGTGAAAGAGCCCCTCTTTTTTTTGTTGACGTAATATCATGCGGCAGCATTAGCCTAGGAGGTTATCTTTTGTGCAATCATTTTGGTCATGGCATGTTGGTGAGGAATACCCGATGAATTGCAGTCGAATACGATTTCCGAGCTTTCCTTCATGAGCCAGTCGCGATAATGCGTGAGTAATTCCCCGGAGTGCCACTTATAGGCATTTGGTTCTTTTTCAGGTGGCGGAGCAATAAACGGTTTATTTACAAACACATTAAAGACGTGAATGCCGTTTTCGTTTGTAAACTGCTTATAATTATCAAATATTTCTTTACGATATTCCGGCTTTATGTAGTGCAGCACACCACTTGAAAAAATAATGTCATAATGAGTATCTAAACGGTAATCCAAAATATCTGCCTTAAAGACATGAACGTGAACTCCGGTTTTTTCAGCAAGGCTTCTTGTCTTCTCAATCCCCGCGTCAGAAACGTCAAATGCGCTAACCTCATATCCATTTCTTGCAAAGAATACGGCGTCTTTCCCTTCGCCGCAACCAATATCCAGTAATCTCAGGCGTTTGGTCGGAGGCATAAGTTGCAAGACCTGATAGCATGCATCATTAGGCTCAGTCCCCCAGTAATAATCTTGTGTTTTATATTCTTCTTCATAAATCGTAATCCGCTTGTCCTGCGCTGTATACCCAAGAAGTTTATCGATGCTTACTTCTAACGTTCTCGATAGCTCAGGGAGTAACGCAATATCAGGCATCGACTGAGCATTCTCCCATTTGGAGACTGCTTGGAAAGAAAGCCCAAGGATTTGTGCAAGCTCTTCTTGGGTAAGTCCCTTCTCTTTGCGGTATATGGCTATGTTCCTTGCTAATGTTTCCTTCATGATCTCTCACGCTCCTTCTAGTAAACCAATTGTATTGGAGCTGCCTGCAATGAACAATAACTTCATATTTGAGCTTTTATAATATTCAACCACCAGTTGAGCCAAGAATAATTCATAGAGCCGCTTCCTGAGAGGGCGTAAGTTAAAGCCGACAGAGTCTATCATTGCTGAGAAAAAGCAAACCATAAGAAATGGACGCTTTTGATTTGATATAAAATAGGGCTAAATTGCGAGTTTCATCGGTGTATAATATGGAAAGGACTGATGATGATGTTGGAAAGATCCAGAAGAAAGGACATCGCATCAAGAATCGTCAAAGCGCCGCCGCACGCAGTTTATGAAGCATTCATGAATCCTAAGGCACTCGTTGCCTGGCTTCCGCCGGAAGGGATGGAAGGTCGGATCGACGCATTCGATGCCCGTGAAGGCAGCATTGAATGCAACATATATGCCCGATAATAGATGCGGCAGATCAAGCGAAGGAGGAATGAACATGACAATGAGGGAGTTATCGCCAGAACAACGTGAAGAACTACTCCAAACATTGAAAGCCCGTTTCGAGAAAAACATGAACCGCCATCCAGGACTTGAATGGGCTGACGTACAAGCAAAGCTTGAAGCAAATCCTGAAAAACTGTGGTCGCTCCATGAAATGGAGGAAACCGGCGGAGAGCCGGATGTCGTTGGTCACGACGGCAAGACAGGCGAGTACATATTCTATGATTGTTCGGCTGAAAGTCCAAAAGGCCGCAGGAGCGTCTGCTATGACCGCGAAGCGCTGGAGTCAAGGAAAGAACATAAACCGAAAAGCAGTGCCGTCGAAATGGCAGCTGCCATGGGCATTGAGCTGTTAACGGAAGAGCAGTACCGGGAGCTGCAGCAGCTTGGCAATTTCGATATGAAGACATCGAGCTGGGTGATCACACCTGAAAGGATTCGAAGACTCGGCGGAGCCCTCTTTTGCGATCGCCGTTACGACACGGTCTTTGTATACCATAATGGAGCGGAATCCTACTATGCAGCCAGGGGGTTCCGCGGCTCGCTAAGAGTCTAAAAAGCAGGGAGTCGGCGCTGCTGCGGGGCTTCCATGGTTTTGGATTGTACTAATAGATCCGCACGTCGATTGAGAATTTTTAATGGAATAGGAAATGTTTTTAGGGAGCGTCTTTTTGGGCGCTCTCTTTTTATTTGGCTGGCAGGGAATGGGGCTAGCTTTGGTAATTATTATTATATCAATTTAATATGTTTACTTATTATATTATTTTGATATAATAAAAATCGATCAAACAAATAAGGAGGAAAACACGATGTTTAAGAGTGGCAATGTAACGGTGATGGTGTCGGATATGAAGAAGGCGGAGCAATTTTATGTCGAAACCCTTGGATTAAAGCTGTTGCCTGAAAGCGACGGGCATTTTGCGCAGATCGAAGCACCAGGGGTGACGATCGGACTCCTGCATCTAGACGGCGAACATGGGGGTGACCCGGTAAATTCGGGCAGCATGTCGATTGGCTTGGAGGTAGAAGAAATGAAGTCGGCCATCGAGACACTTAAGTCTCGCGGCGTAGAGTTCCATCATGCTGTAGAAGGCGAAGCCGCCAAAGTCGTACATTTCAGTGACCCTGACGGCAATGCCCTCTACTTGGTTTGTAACCGATAAGCCGAGGAAATTGAGACAAAGTAAGGAGGCATCTTCGGCATGGGCCCGAAAACCAATGTCATTATGGTCGTTGCCGGATTGCTGGCGGCGATGTTTATCGGCGCTTTGGACGCGACAGTCGTCGCCACCGCGACGCCGCATATCATCACGGATTTGCATGGCCAGAACCTGTTCAGTTGGGTGTTCGCCGTTTATACGCTGACTACTTGCGTGGCGACGCCCATTTTCGGCAAGCTGGCCGATTTGTTCGGGCGCAAAGCCGTGTTCGCGGTCGGCATCGGTTTATTCGTCCTCGGTTCCATATTGTGCGGGGCTGCACAGTCGATGCTTGAGCTCATTTGGTTCCGGGCTTTGCAAGGCTTCGGTGCCGGGGCACTCGCGCCCGTATGCTTTACGATTATCGGCGACTTGTTCTCGGGCAAGCAGCGCGGCAAAATGATGGGGATTTTCTCATCCGTTTGGTCTGTAGCTGGCCTTCTAGGCCCACTGATCGGGGGGTATTTCGTCGATCAGGTGTCATGGCGCTGGATATTCTACATCAACGTGCCGATCGGTGCCGCGGCCCTGCTGCTGGTCGTCCTATTTTTGCACCAACCGATCGAACGCCGGGCGAAAAAGATCGATTACCTCGGAGCGCTGACCTTTACCGTATCCTTCTCTACGCTCCTTTATGCACTGCTGAGCGGGGGAGCCGAGCATTCGTGGAATTCCCCGTTGATCGTGGGGCTGTTCACGGCATCCGCCGTATTTTTAATGCTGTTCCTCTGGATTGAGAAACATGCGGATGAACCCATGATCCCTTTGTCGATTTTCCGGATTCGCGTATTGAACGTGACCAATATCAGCGGTTTTCTGACGTTCGGCATTACGACAGGGTTGACGGTTTACACGCCGATCTGGATTCAGTCGGTGCTCGGGAACTCCGCGACGAGCTCGGGACTGATCGTCATGCCGATGTCCCTGGCCTGGCGCTTGCCGCCAACATCGCTGGCAGGCTGATGTACCGGGTCGGGGTGAAAACCTCGATTGTATTCGGGTCTGCTCTGGTAGTGGCCGGCTCAGTCTGGCTTATTGCGCTTCAGTTGAACTCCCCTTACGTATTCTGGATTGGCATCCTCATTCTAATCGGGCTGGGAATGGGCTTCGTGGCGACACCGTCCACGGTTGTCGTGCAATCGGTCGTCGGCTGGGAGCAACGCGGCGTCGCGAACGCTTCCAGCATGCTGTTCCGTTCGCTGGGCCAAACGGTCGGCATCGCGGTGTTCGGTACGATTTATAACCAACATGTGACATCCCTCAGCTCCAGATCGGAGCTGGCTGCCGGTTTGCATGCCGTTTTTCTGCTCCTGTTCGGCATAGCGGTTGCGAACATGCTTGCCGTGATGCTTCTGCCAAAACGTCGTAATATGATGGCGCAGCAGCAGGCCGGGGGATAGAGGAGTGGACAATAGGCCGACAATCGGCCCTCCAAACGGATCGGACTTGGAAAAGTCGCGGTGACCGCGGCTTTTCTGTTTTTTCAGCCCACCGTATGTTATACTGTTGTTTACTTAATAGCAGTAGAACGGATAAGGGAGGCCATTCGCTTGTACGAATTGTTCATACTCGGCGAATTGATGAATAACCCGATGCACGGCTATTTGCTGCATCAGATTTTGAACGGAATTGTTGGACCCACGCGAAAGGTCAGCTGGGGGGCGATTTATCCGCTTATCCACAGCATGCTTGCAGACGGTCTGATCGAACAGGTTCCCGATGAACAACCGGAGGGTGCCCGGCAGGGAAGAGGTAAAAAGGTAAAGACTTATAAACTTACAGACGAAGGCAGAATTCGTTTTTTCCGGCTGATGGAAGAACCGATTCCATACTCCCCGGATTACGAGCTGCATTTTTATACGAAATTGAAAAACTTTGAAATGATCAGCAAGGAATTGCAGTTTTTGATTTTACACCAATACAAGGATTACCTGCGTTATGAAATCCGTCATGAAGAAGAACGGTTGGAATATGCTAGCAAGGACGAGCGGATTCCTGCCGGAGAGCAGCGCTACATTCAGATCTTTTTCCGGCATCGACTGGAGAAGCTCCGCTTTGACGAAGAGTGGGTTTTACAGTTAATCGATAGCCATCGAGCGGAAGGAAAAGAGCTTGAACGGAAGTAAGAGCTGATAAGCTGAAAGCAAACCATGAGAAGTGGTCGACCATAGTGAACTCGAAATGACAATGTGTCGAAAATATGGACTGAAATAATAGAGAAGAGGGGCATGCCCCTCTTCTTGTTTTTTTAATCAGCTCTGGTGACATTGAATCGTATTAAGACCCTCACCAAGTGGATGGCGAGGGTCAGTTCCATATCCGTTGTACCTCCACAAGGTCTTGATCGCTGAAGCTTAGCTTGTAAATGTCAGGCATATCGAGCTGTCTCCAGAAGCTAAAATCAAACCGCGGATCGAAATGGTTCATGATCAACACCATGATGTTTCCATGAGTCCCGATGGCGATGTTGTTCCCTTTATACTGTTCCAGTACTCTTTCAAGTGCCCGGACCCCTCTCGATTGGGCAGCCTGATTGGACTCTCCGCCTTCCCAGGCGAAAGAGTAGTCCTCCCACACCTTGGCGACTGCATGCTCGAAGTCGTCGACGGGGTGCTTTGATAATAATCGTTCTCGAAAATCTTCTTCGAGGATGATCCCGGCCCCGATTCGTTCCGCTAGCCCCTCGATCGTTTGAACGGCTCTCTTATACGGACTCGATATGAGGACATGAATATATTCAGGCTCCAGCAGCTCCGCAACTCTTGCAGCGTCCTGATGTCCGCGTTCCGATAAGGGTCTGTTTCGTTCATCCGGGGAATATACCGAGTGCGCATGCCGAACGAAATAGAGGTTTGTCATCATGTGCGCCAACCAACTCTCTTCTCAAGATTATGCACCATATTTTAACATATCAATTGATGCAATATAAGCTGAAGGATTGAACGGGATTAGGAAGAAGCAGCGTAGAAGCCTCTATTGCTTCACCATCCGCTCCCGGAATATTGGATATTGAAATGGGTGTTGACAGGGATTATTTGGAAGGGGTATACTGTGTGAAATTTAATCAAGGGAAAACGCAATGAATGGGAACAGTAAGGAGCTGCATTGTTCAGAGAGCTGTCGGTATCGGTGGGAGACAGTCAATCAGGCCCTGAAGCTCACCCATGAGCGGTAAGGCTGAATTTCAGTAGGTCTTAACGGATGACCTCCGTCAGAAGGTTCCAAGATCATTCGCGGATTCTTTAGGCGTCCAGCGAATTGAAAAAGAGTGGTACCGCGAGGGAAAACCTATCGCCTCTTTATAGGCATAGGTTTTTTTTATTTGTAACAACAAACCATGAATAAAAGGCAGGGGATCGGCATGGAACATGTAATTGAATACTATTCCCGGTTCGATGAGTGGGGAAGGCTGGATCGGGAGCCGTTGGAATTTATCATTAACTGGCATTATATGAAGCATTATTTGCCTTCAAGCGGGAGTGTATTGGATAACGGCGCAGGGCCTGGAAAATATGCAATGGCATTAGCGGAGCAAGGCTATCAAGTCACCCTTTCCGATTTAACGCCCCGACTTGTTGAAACGGCAAGGGAGAAGGCGGCCGAACGGGGGCTCATGGAACGCTTCGCCGGCTTTCATGTATTGAATGCAACGAATTTAAACGGTTTGCCCGATGAGTCCTTCGATGCCTCGCTCATGTTAGGACCCCTCTATCATTTGCAGCGGGAAGAAGAACGAATTCGTGCCGTTCGAGAGCTGTTCCGTGTTACGAAGCAGGAAGGGATGGTGTTTGTTGCTTTCCAGAGCCGAATGCGGATGACATTGACGTCGTTACAATTCCCGGATTTCTGGAAGCCGAATAACACGATGGATGCGATCGATCGGTTCCGCAGGACCGGGATATTTAATCACGCCGATCCGGGGCGCTTTACGGGTGCGTATTACTTCAACATTGATGAGATCAAGCCCTTCATGGAAAGCCATGGATTCGAAACGATCGAT
The DNA here is from genome assembly GCF_038597315.1 of Paenibacillus sp. FSL M8-0142. Classification (NCBI taxonomy): domain Bacteria; kingdom Bacillati; phylum Bacillota; class Bacilli; order Caryophanales; family Paenibacillaceae; genus Paenibacillus; species Paenibacillus sp. FSL M8-0142. The sequence goes on along the minus strand of NZ_CP152008.1, from coordinate 5,070,782 downwards.
TTGATCGGCTCTTCTAGCATCGGCGGCTTGCTGTCGCAGGAACAGATGCAGGCATGGGAGGACAAGGGCGAGTCTGAACAGCTGCTGAACACGCTGATTGATATGGCAAGGGACCCATCCATTGCGGGGATCTCCTCTCATTTGCTGTACATCGGCAAAAGGAAATAGCGGCAGAACCGTGAAATTATACGTACGCCAACGAAAAATACATCGATATATATAAAAGGATAGGGGAGGAGCACGGTTGGAACGTATCATCAGCATCGCGAAATCTGGGCATCAAGGATTGTCAGCCGCCGCCATAAACTCGTTCTTTACGCGGCTTGAGCAGCAGGCCCTGGAAGTGAATCATTTTATTCTGCTGAAGGAGGGGAGGTCGGTGGCCGAATGGTACCGCGCCCCCTACCGGAAGGAATGCCTCCAGCTGCTGTATTCCTTGAGCAAAAGCTTTACCTCGATCGCAGCGGGGATCGCCTGGGATCAAGGATACTTGGAGCTTCACGACCCGGTCATCTCGTTCTTTCCCGATGAACTCCCGGGCCGGGTGTCACCGAATCTTGCGAAAATGACCGTGCATCATCTGTTGTCCATGAGCACCGGCCATCTCGGCAACATCTATCCTGCAATCGCGAGGGAGGAGAACTGGGTCAGGGCGTTCCTTGCCCAAGAAGTCGAGCTTGAACCGGGAGAACGCTATTGCTACACCACGCACGCTACCTATATGGTGGCCGCCATAATCGAGAAGGTGACCGGCCAAAGTCTGGTTGATTTTCTGATGCCCCGCTTGTTTGAACCGCTGGGGATTTCAAGGCCAACCTGGGAGACGTGCCCGATGGGCATCGCGGCTGGAGGAATGGGTCTCAGTCTTACCACCGCAGACGTGGCCAAGTTCGGCCAGATGCTGTTAAACCGGGGGATGTATGAAGGCAAGCGAATCGTATCGGAGCGGTATATTGAGCTTGCTACATCCGAGCAGAGCGATAACCGTCCAGGCGTAGAACGGGTCGACTGGGCACAAGGGTATGGGTATCAGTTTCACCTATGCCGCCGGGGCTGTTACCGGGGGGACGGCTCCTTTGGCCAGATGTGCTTTGTGACCCCTCGCGAAAACATCGTCATTGCAGTGAACGCCAGCTTTAAGAGTATGGCCCGCCTTCAGGTTCTGCTGGATTTGATTTATGAAGAGCTGCTGGACGCTAAGGAGATTCAGCAGTCCGAGGACCTTCAGGACGATCCCCGACTGCAGCACGGGCTGAGCCCAGCTTTCATAAAGACGGTCTGGAGCAGGGCAAGTTCGACTGGTACGAGATTCCGCCTGCCGTTATCTTCCGGTTCCGAAAGGATTGAGGACGGACGATGACGCAGCTGAGGAACATTTATGTCGTGAGGCATTGCCAAGCCGAAGGGCAGGCACCGGAAGCCAGGTTAACCGGCATCGGCATGCTGCAGGCGGCAAGGCTTGCCGAGTCTTTCTCGGATCACGCGATCGATTGTATGGTTTCAAGTCCATATGCGAGGGCGCGGCAAAGTATTGCCCCGCTTGCCGAACGGTTAGGCTTGGAGGTAACCCTGGATGAAAGGCTTACGGAGAGGGTATTATCCGGATCGCCTTCACCCGATTGGCGGGAGAAGCTTCGGCTTACTTATGACGATATGGGCTTATGTTATGATGGCGGGGAGTCCAGCAGTACGGCGATGAAGCGGGCCGTTCAAGCGGTTGAGGATATTCTAAACCAAGGCTGCCGCAATGCCGTCCTCGTTTCGCACGGCAATCTGATCTCGTTGCTGCTGAAATATTTTGATGACCGGATCGGATTCAAGGAGTGGGAGGCGCTAACCAACCCGGATGTGTATCGGTTGTCCTTTCCGATCGATGGCGGAAGTCCAAGCTTGCTTCGGATCTGGCCCGCATGACTTTTTCGCTGATTGCATGACCTTATAAGCGGATTGCAGGATCTGGGTGAATATAGAGGTCTTAACGACTTCACAAATTTTATAGCTGTAATTATGCATCTGCCTCTTGACCCTGACACTAATGTCAGGGTTTATGATAGGTTCAAGATCATGAAGGAGGTGGCGTTAACGGTATGAAAATCGGAGAGCTTTCAGCCCGGACCGGCGTGAGCATCCGTTCGCTCCGTTACTATGACAAGCAAGGCTTGCTCACGCCGACTCGCCTTGAGAACGGCTACCGGGAGTACTCGCCGTTTGCGGAACAGCAGGTACGGACGATCCAGCTATATCTTAATCTCGGGCTATCGACAGAGCAGATCGCCGGCTTTCTCCACTGCGTCATGAAGAATAAAGAAGCGTTCTGTAAGGAGGTCGTCCCGGTGTACCGTGAAAAGCTGGCCGAGATCGAGGAACAAATCGCTCTGTTGTCGGCGGTGAAGTCCAACCTGGAGGAACGCATCCGGTCCATTATGGAAGAAGATCCGCCAAATCAACCGCTGGGAGGAGAATGAGCAATGAGCCTGCAAACCGTCAGTACATCAGCATTTCGCAGCGCGGTGCGCCAGAAGGATGTAGTTTTGGTTAGTTTTAGTACGAAATGGTGCCCGCCCTGCAAAGTGCTTCGCCCGATCCTTGAGGAGCTGGGGAATGAAAAGGGGAATCGCCTGTCGGTGCTGCAAGTCGACTGTGATGCGTCGCCGGAGCTTGCTGCACGTTATGGAATCATGTCCACGCCGACCGTCATCGTGTTCCATCAAGGCGAACCGGTCAATAAACTCGTCGGCTTGAGACCGAAGAAGGCCTATGAGGCGGCGCTTGCGCGCTATGCCTAACGGCGGCGAAAAGACGGGGAACAAGGGCGTGTGCCGGAACGTACAAATGGATTTTGCGCGATGAGGTATAACTGTGGTTAAGGGGAGCTGAATGCTCCTCTTTTTTTATCCAGCGACGGGAACTAAGGGATATAGCCGCTTTGGTAAAGAATGATTTACACTGAAAATCCCCTGGGGGTCGCCCGGGTACCTATGCTATACTATGGGTGTTTTTGATTTCGTTAAAGGAGGCTTGTCCTTAGCATGTGTTGCATCGCATACATTCGGATTCGGTAATGAGGGTACAGAGCATTTAGATCCTGCCGTTTTTTGATCAATGACGGCAAGGTTTATTTGAGCTGTGCCTTTTTCATTACTAAACGAATGAATGAGGTGCATATTTGTGTCTAAAAACAATCGACATTGTCATCATAAATCGAAGAACAATCCTAACAATTTCTCCGCGCAGCATCGGTTGATCAACAAACGGCTCGTGCTTGATATGATTGACCTCGCGCGCATCCAACGCCACGAAACCGTTCTGGATCTCGGTGCCGGGACAGGAGCGATCACCTTTCCGCTCGCGGAAAGAGCGGCTAACGTCATCGCCGTCGAGACCGATCCGGAGTACGTCAGCAAGCTGAGGAGCCGCGCAGAGGCTGGGCACATGCAGAATGTCCGCGTGGTGCCGGCAGATATATTACAGATTCAGCTTCCGCGCCGGGAGTTTGTCGTGGTCGCGAATATTCCCTACTCGATCACAACACCGATTCTGGGAAGGCTGCTGGATCATCCGGCCGTCCCCCTTCAAAGAGCCGTGCTGCTGGTGGAGCTTGGGGCGGCCAAACGTTTTACCGGACGGCTCGCGCGGAATCCGCGGATGTTAGGCTGGAGAATGAGCTATGAGTTCCAGCTTGTCCGAGCGGTCGCGCCCTCGAATTTTTCACCGCCGCCGAAGGTGGATTCAGGCATCCTTACCATTCGCAGAAGGAAAGATCCTCTGGTTCCTCCAAAGCATCATGCCAGGTTTATGGCGCTGGCAGCTTATACCTTGCGATATCCGGATCTCCCACTGCCAGAGGCATTGTCCGGGGTATTCACCCCGCCGCAAATGACTCGGTTGATCCGGCAGCTTGGGGTCGATCGAGGATTTCCGGTCAGCCGGTTGGACGAAGCGGGGTGGGGACAGCTATTCTCCGCGATGCTGAAGCATGTTCCGCCGGAGCGGTGGCCGAGAACGCCGCTGCCTGGATTCGGTAAACCGAAAAAGCGGAGGTAGTCCAAGAAAGCGTATGAATCGATCAAGCTGGCAAATAACCAAGAGAGGCGAAAGAGAGGCGACACGCCTCTCTTTTTTGCTTTTTGCTTATGTTCTCCTCATTAATATAGGTAGTCCGCCTCTTCACCAGCTGCCGGTATGTTATGATAGAAGAAGTTTGAACCTTTTATTGGAAATGATGCTAAAGGAGTTTCATATCTATGAAATCCAGAACGAAAGCCTGGTCCTTAATCGCGATCATTCTCGTAAGCTGTATCGTGATGGCCTATGTGGATGCTGTCATAAGGCCGAATTATGCGGTCAAATCGGTCATCAAAATGCTGCTGTTCCTTACGCTGCCGATCGGCTATGCGCTGATGGGCGGAGGGGTTCCGTTTCGGAAGCTGTTCAACTTCGAGAAAAAAGGTCTGCTGGCCTCGCTCCTGCTCGGAGCCGGCGTATTTGCATTCATCCTTGCCAGTTATGCTCTCATCGGGCCGCTCTTTGATTTTTCACGGGTGACCGGAGCCCTTCAGCAGCATATCGGCGTCAACGCCGGCAACTTCGTGTTCGTCGCGATTTACATATCGTTTGTGAACTCGCTGCTGGAGGAATTCTTCTTCCGGGGCTTTGCCTTCTTCACCTTGAAGGATCAAGTCGGCCGCACATTCGCTTATCTGTTCAGTGCGGGAGCATTTGCCGTCTATCATATTGCGATGATGACCAGCTGGTTTACGCTGCCGCTGTTCCTGCTCCTGATCGCGAGCCTGTTCATCGCGGGCCTGCTGTTTAACTGGCTGAACGAGCGAAACGGCAACATTTACGCTTCCTGGATGGTTCATTTGTGTGCGAATCTCGCTATTAATACAATTGGATTTATATTGTTTGACATCATATAGAGACAGGTCTAGAGACAGGCCGAAGACACAGCTGGTCAAGATTGCTCTTGGCCGGCTTTTTTGGCATTGACCTTCACATGATGTGATGGTTTACAATGCGAATACATCGAAACGAAAAAGGAGCTGCTGCATGTGCATATCAGCGAATTATCGGATAAAACCGGGGTGAGTCTCCGATCGCTTCGTTATTATGAGGAAAAGGAGCTGCTGCGCCCTGATCGATCGGCCAATGGCTACCGTCAATATGCGGAATCCGATATCGAGCGGGTCCGCCTGATTCAAATGTATTTCGGCTTAGGCTTAACGGTAAAGGAGATTGTGAGCTTTTTTGAATGCGCCTTTGACGACAGCCCCAAACAGGAGTGCCTGCCGAGCGCTATCGAAGTGGGCAGAAAGAAGCTGGATGAAATCACGCGCCGGATGGAGCAGCTGCAGCAGGCAAAGACTCATTTGGAGCAGAGCATTGCGAGATGGGAACGCATTTTACGTAAAGGAGATGGGAGCCGTGAGTAGAAACTTTGATCCGTCCAGGGATCGGGTAGCCGTCGTTACCGGAGGGAATCGGGGCATTGGCAAGGAAATCGCCCGCCAGCTGGGGGCCCAAGGAATCGTTGTTATCATGACATCGCGGGATGAGGAGAAAGGGCGCCAGGCAGTGCAAGACCTGCATGCAGAGGGGCACCGGGCGGCACTGCATGTGCTGGATATCGATCAAGCGGATGAGGCAGAACGGCTGATGGCGTTTGTTCGGACGGAATATGGACGGCTGGATGTGCTTGTGAACAATGCGGGGGTCATTTTGGATCAAGGAATCTCGATCCTGGATGTCGAAGAACGTCTGATACGGGCTACTTTCGAAACGAACTTCTTCGGCGCGCTGCGGATGACCCAGGCTGCAATTCCTTTGATGAAGCTGCATGACTATGGTCGAATCGTCAACATATCTTCAGGCCTCGGTGCATTCGAAATCATGGATGGCAGCTTGGATCCGGGCTTCAAGCTAGGGGGAGCATCGTCCGCCTACCGGATGTCCAAGACGATGCTGAATGCGATGACCTGTCTTGTTTCCCAAGAGGTGGCAGGTACCGGAATCAAGGTAAATGCGGTATGCCCGGGACGGGTTCGGACTGATATGGGAGGAGCGGATGCCCCGCTCTCCGTCGCGGAGGGTGCGGATACGGCCGTATGGCTCGCTACCCTTGATGATGCCGGCCCAAGCGGAGGATACTTTCGAGAGCGGAGAAGGATTGCCTGGTGAACCACTATAAAGCAATTGGAGGGTATCGCATTGAATGATAGGGGAGATTACGGTAAGTATGCCGTTCCTGAGACGATTAAGGAGCTGCTGAAGTTTGAAGAGGAACTGAAAGACAACGGCTTGTCACTGGATTTTCATTTGGGGCTGATTATGGAAGGCCGTCGTTTCAGATATATCTCAACGCCGCCGGATGTCATTCCATTTGCCTCAGCGGGCGTTGACGGCATTCACTATGGGTTTCTAACGGACTTCGGGACGGTATCCGATTTGGAGCAGGCCTATATTGTTTGCGTATCCCCGATGGATATTGGTGATGAAGTATGGCTAGTTGCCCCAAGCATCCGTGACTTTTTACGTGTGGTATATACAGACAACATCATCCTGTACAACCATTTTCGGGCTGCGGATGATTTACGCGAGCATATGCAGCAGCGGGAGACCGAATACGACAGTGAGGAGAGATTGCAGGCTAAGCGGATGCTGCGGGAGCGATTTGCGATAGAGCCGATCCCCGACATGCCCCGGTATATTGCGGAGCTGAGTCGAAAGCGGGCGGAGGAGATTGCCTTATCGACCAAATCCCCCTTGGGAGTTGTGCGATGGTCTCCGGATGATTCCGTGGAGGGAGTCCGGCTGCTACCGGATGAAACTACGGATTTGGAATCGGTTCGCCTTTTTTTTCTGAAAGCACCGAGGCTGCCGAAACTGGCGTTTATCCGTGACGCTCAAACCTCTCAGCTGCTGTACGATGACCCGGAGATACGGAAACTGGTGACAAATGAGCTTATCGATATGGGGCTGGAAGAGGAGGCTGTTCAGCTCAACATTCCCTTTGAGGAAGTGGAGTCATATAGTGAACAGATGGCGCCGCAGTACGGGGAGAGTACCCTTTTGAACTTAACGTGGATTGATGAAGAAACTTTTGAATGAGATTCATAGAAAAAAACCTCCAAATTAAAAGACTTATTCTTTGTCTGCTGATGTATAATATTCGGTATTAGGAGGTGCCGAGTATGAGTGAAGCTAACATTTTTGGTCATCAAGCGTTGTTTGAGCATGTATACAAGAGTGCTCCGATTGGCATTGCCCTAGTTACGATCGAAGGAAATTGGATCAGTGTTAACCCGGCAGCATGCAAAATGTTCGGATTTACCGAGAAAGAATTGATGCAGCAGCCGGCTACGGATTATATATATTCCGATAACGTCGATAGTCCGGAGAAGCTGGTTCAGTCCTTAAGCGAGAAGGTCCCGACGGTCGCCTTGGAAAAACAATTTATGCATAAAGACGGCAGACGGATTTGGACTTCTGTTCACGTATCCCTCGTGCGCGATGAGAAGGACAAGACCCCGCTGTTTTTTATTTCGCAAATGGTCGATATTACCGACAGCAAGGTGGCCGAACAGAAGCTTCAGGAAAGTATCGAACGATATACCTCATTAAAAAAATATAATCACGACGCCATCATTTCCTTTAATCTCCAAGGGGAAATTATGAACGGGAATCAGATGGCCGAGCAGCTTACGGGATATACGATTCCCGAATTGGCCGGAAAGCGTATATCTCTTCTGATGGGAGAACACAACTTGAGACGGGTGCTCTCCGATTCAGCCGACTATACCTCCGCCGAGAAATCGATCAACGGGATCAGGCACAAGGACGGGCATATGGTCGAGGTGCTCGCCACCTTGGCGCCGATCGTTATTCATAACAAGAATGTCGGTTTCTACATTATCGCGAAGGACATGACCGAGCAGAAGAAGCTTATCATCGAGAAGGAGGCTGCCGAGAAAACCAACAAGGCCAAGAGTGAGTTCCTGGCCATGATGAGCCATGAAATCAGAACCCCGATGAATGGCGTAATCGGCATGACGGATTTGATATTGGATACCGATCTGGATGAGGAGCAGCGGGAATATGTCCAGATCATCAAGAAGAGCGGCACCACACTGCTGAATATTATTAACGATATTCTGGACTTCTCTAAGATCGAGTCCGGCCGAACCGAGCTGTCCGAAGAAACCTTCAGTCTTCGAAACACGCTGTCGGAAACCATGAACCTGATGCTCCCGAAGGCGCTTGAGAAAAATATTGAGGTGACCACCTCGGTAGCTCCCGATGTTCAGGATCAAGTGTACGGTGACATGACAAAGCTGCGGCAGGTGCTGATGAATCTGCTTAGCAATGCCGTGAAATTTACGCCGACCGGCTCTGTCTCCGTCTCGGTGTCATGTATTCAGAGCATCCATGGATCGGGGCTGATCCAATTCTCCGTAACCGATACGGGGATTGGGGTACCAAGCGAGAAGGTCCCCCAATTGTTCGAGCCGTTCTATCAGGTGGATCATTACATGACCCGCCAAGTGGAAGGTACCGGTCTCGGTCTGGCGATCTGCAAGAAGCTTGTGGAGCTGATGGGCGGCGAAATCTGGTATGAACCGAATCCGAAGCAGACCGGATCCGTCTTTACGTTTACCGTTCAATTGAAGTACCCTTTGGTTGCGGTGAATGAAGGAGAGGAGAATCCGGTTCAGGAGCTCGATGATGCAGACGGCAATTCCTTCAAAATTTTGATTGTGGAAGACAATGAAGTGAATCAGCTGGTGCTAAAGAAAATCATCGAGAAGCTCGGTTATTCATCGGAGACTGTCCCCAATGGGCTGGAAGCGGTTGAGGCTTATAAGAAGTATCCGTATGACTTGATATTCATGGATATTCAGATGCCGTTCATGGACGGGATGGAAGCTGCTAGAATCATTAAGCAAAGTGCTCCTGCGGATAAGCGCCCTTATGTTGTCGCCGTCACGGCTCACGCGATCAAGGGCGATCGCGAGAAGTATTTGGCGATGGGCATGGATGAATATGTGAGCAAGCCTGTCAGTATGCAGGCGGTATCGGATGTTATCGACATTTTCCGTAGTATCCGAGTGAACAGTTCCACGGACGGCTCGACGGCTTAACCGATGCAACGAGCCTTTTGGCCATGAGGATAAAACGTCCGGTATTTTGGCGAGCTTATAAGATCATTAAAGGAGCTGTCTCCTGCGGTTTTTCAACCGCGGGGGACAGCTCCTTCTTGCTTACGATATTAATCGCATAAGCCTCATGTGGAGGCTTAAGGTGTTGTAGTTGTTTTCTTGATAACAAAGGCTTTGGACGGTGCCGACAATGCCGGAGCCTGGGTAGCCGTAGCCGAGAGCGGCTTCTTCGTGTCCTTTGCTGCTGACAGAACGAATACAACGTATTCGGTGTCCGGCTTGATGGCTTCTCCCTTGGCATCTTTGAGATCATCGATCTTGGTTGTCAATTCTTCAGCGATGTCTTTGCCGGTTACGGCAATGCTTCCGGAGACGTGATTCTTCGCATCGTCAGCTTTGAATTTATTCACTTCGCTTTTGGCTACGATGAAGACGCGGTACTCGCCAATATTGCGCTCATCCGCTGCCTTCTTAAAGCTCACCTTCACTTTATCTCCCGTGCCGTTCAGCTCGGCCTTTACATCGGTCACCTGAGTCGGGGAGGGAATCGTAAAGGGCTGTGAAGATGACGACAGCTTATTCTTGGTCGAGACGGTTCCGTCAGCGACAACAAGGATGAAGACTCTGTAAGTGCTGCCGGCTTTGACTGGGTTGCCGTCGACATCCTTCGTTTCAGCAGGCAAAAGGCTGTCGTATTGTCCTTGCGGCGGCGCGACTGGTGTGTAGTTTCCTTGTTTAACCAGGCTGGCCTCAGCTTCCCCGAACGCTTTCGCATCAGGTACGACCATGATGCGGTATTCACTTATAGTGCCCGCATTATTTGCTGGGGTAAATCTCACTTTGATATCGCTGGCGTTGCCGTTGTTGCCCTCAATTCCTGCATACACGTCGGCAGGAACGGCGACTTCGGTTCCCTCAAGCACGATCGGACCGTATGGCTGGGACAGTGCATTGGTGCTTCCGCCATCGTTACTAACGGATAAGACGAACACATGGTAAGGCACCTTGTTGCGGATGTCTTTGCCGTTTACGTCCTTCGTCCCTGGTCTTAAAGTGTTATCAAAAGAATTACCTACAGGCACGAAATCGTATCGATCTTGATTTTGTACCGCGTTAGCTTGCTCTAATTTGAAATTTTGGGCATCCCCAGCCTCAACGATCAAGATGCGATATCCGTAAATATTGGTTTCGTTGGTTGCTTTGTCGAATTTGACCTTGATGTCGCTGGCGTCGCCTTTATTCCCAACATCCTCAACGGATCTGATGGTTGCCGTGCCGACCTGCGTTTTGCCCTGAAGCTTGATCTCGTTCGATCTCGGGGAAATGGCGTTGACGCCATAGGTGCCGACCGACAGCACGTATACGCGGTAGCCCGTGCCGTTCTTAATCAATTCTCCATCTGTATCTCGAGCGTTCGAATCCAGACGGACGGAATAGCCCGAATTTTTGTTCACTCTTGTGAAATATTGATTATACGTAGCATCGTTTAATGACAGTGACTTGGAAGACTTCACGACAAATACTCTGTAGTGGTCGATGTAATACTCGTCGGAAGGACGATTGAACGAAATTCTCAAGTCGCTGCCGTTGCCATTGTCGCCGATGTCTTCCACTACAGGCGTCGAAACCGGGCTGACATTTTGATTGTTACCGCTGAGCGTAATCGCCGATGAAGCAGAGGACAGGGCGTGATTGCTGCCCGAATATGCGTAGGACATAACATATACGCGGTAGCTTACGCCGTTGCGAATCAATGCGCCGTCAGCATCGCGGCTGTCGGATGACAGATTGAGCCTGTAATTGTTGTAGCCGGTTTTGTTTACTTGCGTGTAATAAGAGTTGTTTTCCGCTCTGCTTAAATCAAAATAGTTATAATCCGAGGATTTTACGACAAACACCCGGTAATGGCTAATATTGCTTTCGTCCGAAGCCCGATTAAATGAAATTTCCAGATCCCGGCCGTTTCCGTAATTGCCTACATCACTGACGTACAGGCTGGAGATCGTTCCTACACGATAGCTGTTGTTCGTCAGGATGATGGAACTCGAAGCGGAGGAAAGAACATTGTTGCTCTGACTATGATTATCGAGGGCCATTACGAACACCCGGTAATATACGCCGTTACGAATCAAGGCGCCGTCTACGTCCCGAGCTCCCGAGCCGAGCGTGAGAGTATTGTTGCTTGATTTGCTGACATTCGTGTAGTAGGAGCTCGAATTGATGGCATTCGCCCGGCTCACGCTGAAGTTATGATAGTCGCTCTCCTTGACCACGAAGATCCGGTAGCCGCTGATGGAAGACTCATTGGATACCCGGTTGAAGCTGACGCGAAGGTCGCGCCCGTCGCCGTAATCGCTCACGTCGGTCACCTGCGAGATGCTTGGAACCGTCGTGGTGCCTGTGCTGAGCGTAATCGAAGACGAACCGGAAGACAGCTTGCTTGCGATTGCGCTCTCGTTGCTGCTGACGGACAGAACAAATACCGTATAAGCGACGCCGCTGCGGATATATTCGCCCGACGTGTCTCTTGACGTGGAGCTGAAGCCCGTTGTCAGGGTCGTATTGCTTGAACTGGACTTATTGACGGTTGTGTAGTTCGTGCTAGCTACCGCCTTCGCTGCTGCCAGGTCGAATTTTGCTGCGTCTTTGGATTTCACGACAAACACCTGGTAATTCGAAATGTTGCTTTCACTCTGAGCGCGGGTAAAGCTAACCGACAGATCGCGGCCATCGCCGTAATTGCTGACGTCGCTGGCCTTCACATTTGTCGCCGCAGCGACTGCATTCGAATTCGTCAGCGTCAGTGACGGGGAAGCAGGGGACAACGCATAGTTGCCGCTAGTATTCCCTACGGTCAGCACATACGCCTTATACGGCTGATTATTTCGGATCAAATCTCCATTCGTATCCGTCGTACTGGCTGAGAGGGTTCGGGTGAGATCCGAGCCGGTCGGAAGCACTGACGTGTAGGCCGTCGAAGGCAGGCGCTGTGCTTCGGCAAGGCTGAGTGACTGGGATTGCTTCACGATAAACACGCGATAATGCGAAACCTGCGACTCCGTAGAGGATTTGGAGAAGCTGACCGACAGATCGCGTCCGTCTCCGGCGTTGCCGATATCCCGGAGGGTTACGTGGTTAACTCCCGTAAATCCGATATCCGGTTCCGAAGACGTGGTAATGGTAACCGTTTTGGTTCTGGAGTTCCAGCCGATCTTCTCGCCGAGCGATTCACTGACGAAGCGGACCGGAACCATCGTGTTGCCCTTCAGGTTTTTCGCCGGAACGTCTAAAGATACGGTCTTGCCATTAATCGTAGCCGTTTTGGAGTTGATCTTCAGCACGATGGTGGTGCCGTCTTTCACGGCCGTGACCGTTTTCGTCTTCTGATTCCATTTCACGGATGCATCCAGCGCTTCGAAGATCACCCGCATCGGCAGCATGACCCGCCCTTGAATCATGACCGGCGCTTGCGGCGTTTTCAAGCGGACGCCGTCGATCACGACGCTGATATTAACTGCCGCCTGTGCCTGTGACTGGAATAGGAATGGAACAATGAGTATAGCTGCTAGCAAGGCAGTCCATATTCTTTTCACACACTCAACCTCCTGAATTCAATCTTGTTATTATTTTCCTCTACAATATGACGCATTCGCCCGGAATAAAGTTTCATGGTTAACGTCGGCAGCGTAAATATTTTTTTGCACCTGGCAGCGCTCAAAGGGGGAAAGCCCTTGTATCGTAAGGCATCTCCCTTCCTGAAGCATGGTTCAGCAGGCCGTCACTTGCTTACTCCACGGTGTATCATTTTCGCCCGCGGCTCGTCCAGACCGTTCATGGACTCCCGGAATAACCGGATCCGAATGACCGTGCCTTCCGCGTCCGGATCCAGCCATATCCTTCCGCCATGCCGCTCAACCACGCTCTTCGCGATGGATAATCCGAGTCCGCTGCCTCCGTCGCTTTTCCGGGCACGATCTCCGCGAACGAACGGCTCGAACACCGAGTGTCTCACGTTCTCGGAAATTCCCGGGCCATTGTCGCCTACGGTCAGCAGCGCGCCGTCAGGCATCGCCTCGAGCTCCAGCCAGACGCTCGCGCCTGGCGGATTGTATTTCAGAGCATTCGCCAATGTATTCGTGAGCGCCCGGCGCATGAGATCATCCTGATAGGACAGTTTGACCGGCTTATCGGCAATGCGGATGTCGAAGCCGATTCCCTTCCGCTCGAACGAATCGTACAGATCGGCGGCCGTCGTGCGGCACAGCTCGGCAAAATCCCCTGGCTGAGGCTCAAAAGGCATATCCGCGCTCTCCAGCTTCGTCAGTTCAAACAGGTCGTTCACGAGGGAGGCGATCAGTTTCGACTTGGCATGAATCCGGCCGGCATATTTCCGGCGCTGCTCCGGATCCTCTTCCATGCCGAGTTGCAGCACCTCCGCATATCCCTGGATCGTGGATATCGGCGTTTTCAAGTCATGCGAAATGTCCATCATCAGCCGCATCCGTTCTTGTTCCAGCTTTCGCTTATCCGACTCCGCCTGCTCAAGCCTGTCCGCCATCCGGTTGAAATGATGCCGAAGCTGCATCAGCTCCTTGCTGGCGTTATAACGGAGCCGCTCCCCGCCCCCTCCTTCGGCGATCCGTTCAAGACCCCGGGACACGTCCGCTAACGGATTCGTAAACTTCCGCGCGGTCAACCGTCCGTACAGCCATAAACTAAACAGAAATGCAGCGGCGAACCACAGCAGGCCGCGCAGCAATATTCCCGTAAACGCATCGGTGATGTCCGCGGTCGTCTTCACCAGGCGGCTTTCCTTCTTGACCGCCCCGTCCGGTATCGTTACAAGCAGCCGATATTCTTCGCCCGATGATTGGAAAGGGGCGAGGGAATGGTAGTCCGACCGGTTTCCTTCGTAGAACAAGGCGTAGAGTTCTTCCTCCGAATAGGAGGTTTGGGCTTCCCCGGCCCCTTTGCCCCTCGCAAAAACGACATTCAAGCGCTGATCCAGCACCTGGATGTACCCTCCGAAAGACTCCACGGTCTCGTAAGGGATGCTCTCCCAATCCTCCCGGACCAGACGGTCCGCTTCCACCATGGGCAGCGTTCGGTTTACATAGGCGTCGCGGGCATCATACATGCCGTCATACACCAGAAATCCGATAATCCCGAGGATGACGGAGAACAGCGCATAATTGATCATCAGGCTCGCATGTACGCTTCGGCGCTTCGTCATCATAGAGCATCCTCTGCGCTCAGCTTATAGCCGAGCCCTTTAACCGTGATCAAAAACTGCGGCTCCCGCGGATCGTCCTCCAGCTTATCCCTCAGCCTGCTGATCTGGACCATGACCGTATTGCTGTCTTCCAGATACGGCTCGTTCCATACGCTCTCATATATTTGACGCTTCGTGAATATCCGGCCCGGCGCCTCCATCAACAGCTTGAGCAGCTTGTACTCCAGCGGCCCGAGCGTAATCGTCACGCCTCGTTTGTACAACACGCAGGCTTCATGGTCCAGAACCAGCGGTCCGTTCAGGGTCCGAAGCGGTTCAGCCGCCCGAAGCGGCTCCGCCCCCTTAAGATCGTAAAACCGCCTTAGCTGCGCCTTGATTCTCGCCACGACTTCGATCGGGCTGAACGGCTTGGAGATGAAATCGTCCGCCCCGAGCCCAAGCCCGGTAACTTTATCGACATCTCCGCTCCTGGCCGACAAAATAATGACGGGCAGCCTGAGCTTCTCGCGGATGCGCGCGATCAACTGATAACCGTCCAGCTCCGGCATCATGATGTCGATCACTGCAAGGTCGATCCGCTCTCGCTGCAGCAGATTCCACGCTTCCCGGCCGCTGGATGCTTCCAGTACGCGATAGTGCTCGCGCTCAAGGAACAGCCGCAGCAGCTCGGTGATGTCCGCTTCGTCATCGGCGATTAAGATTGTACGTTCTTCGCTTGGTTTCGCATAAGGTTCCACTTGGTTTCTTCCTTTCAATCATCGACGGCCTGGCCGCTTGCTCTATATAGAACTATACACCGTAACGATCGGTTCAGGCATCGGCTTGGAGGAAATGTAAGGATAATGTAAGGTTCCCGACAGTCAGGCTACAGGCCGGAATGATACGCTGAGGACATGACAACGATTGGAGGATGTTTATGCGTACACTCGAAACGGCACTGTGGATCACGAATCTCGCTATCGTCATCGGATGCGTCATGCTATCGCGAAAACGCCGCCGCCCGGTTAGCTTCTGCTCCTGGGCGGCGGCCTTGAGCGCAGCATTAAGCATCGCGCAAATATTCACGGAAGGATACCGCTGGCAGATGCTGCCGGTTTATGCCGCCAGCCTGGCTGCAGGGGGAATGGCGTTGTATCATGCCGGGACTTCGCGCAAGAAGACAAGGAACGCCGCCTCGGACATGAGCGATAATCCGCGCCCACGGCTTCGCGGATTCAAGCGTTTGATGATCGCTTTGGTATTATGCCTGTATGCCATCCTGTCGGCTGCCCTGCCGTCGCTTCTGCCGGTGTTCACGTTTGCCGAACCGCAAGGAACGTACAAGGTCGGAACAACGACATTGATGCTGGAGGATAAACGAAGGGAAGAGCCGGCTACGGAGGATCGGGCGGATCGGCGCAGGCTCATGATTCAAATCTGGTATCCGGCGGAAGCCGGCACAGGCAGCGGCAAGGCGCCATACATCGAGCATCTGCCGATTGTTCTGGAAGGCCTGCGCCAGTCGATTTCAATGCCTCCGTTCCTGCTGAGCCAGCTAAAGTATGTGCAGCCTTATGCCATGCAGGATGCGGAAGTATCCCGGGATCAGGAGCGATATCCCGTGCTGCTCTTCTCTCACGGGCTTTCCGGCTTTCGGAACCAGAACACGTTTCAGGTAACGGAGCTTGCCAGCCGGGGATATATCGTGGTCGGCATCGACCATGCCTATGACGCCGCCGCCGTCGTGTTCCCGGACCGGACCGCCATGCTCAAGCTTGGCAATTTATCGGGCTTTGATGCCTACGAGGAGAAGAGCCGGCTCTGGGTGGAGGATGCGAAATTTGTCCTGGACGAGCTGGAGCGGATGAGCGGGCCTGCCGCTTCAGGGTTCTTGTCCGGGCGGCTCGACATGGACAAGATCGGCATGTTCGGCCACTCGTTCGGCGGGGCGACCGCGGCGCAAATGCTGCTGGCGGACAGCCGGGTGAAGGCCGCACTGAATATGGACGGAACCCTATACGGACAGCCGGTGCCGGAAGGCGGCTTTGGCAAGCCGTATATGCAGATGAATGCTGAGCTAAGCATCGACCGTGCCGTATTTGAACAATCGCTGGACCGGGCGATGGCGTCTTCCGGCCGCAGCCGGGAGGATTACGAGCAGTTCTGGGCCGAGTCGGTCGAACGCCGAAGCCGCGCGGAGTCGGGTGAAGCGCATACGATCATATTTGCCCATGCGAACCATATGAGCTTTACGGATTTTTACCTGTTCTCCCCGCTGCTTCCGCCCAAGGGTGCGGAGCCAAGGCAGATGCACAGCTCGATCAACGCGCTGTCCGCGGCCTTTTTCGATCAATATGTGAAAGGCGATCCGGGCGCCTCGGTTGAAAAGACCGCGCTCAGCCTGCCGGGACTGATCCGACCGTAAATTTTCAACTCCAGCCAAGCATGGTGACATGCCGGGCTGGAGTTTTTGATAGTAAGAATGAACCCCATTCATCTATAATGGGATTAGGATTTTATTTCCAAATGGAATGTGACAAGGGGGATTGAAATGTCGGAGTATCACGTCCGCATTTTGCAGCTTCGGGAGGATGCCCGTGCCAACGGATACAGCTTGGGCCGCAGCCTGCAAGGACATTCGATTGTGCAAGCGTTCGAAGCGATGACCAAGCCGGAGATTGATACAGACCGGATGCGCGGCATTTACCGCACGTTTGCTCCGGTGCTGCTGGAAGAGCTTGAGGGGCTGGCGGAGGGGCTGAAGCTTCCGTTCGGCAGGGCAGCCGCTTTATTCAGCGGATACGATGTGCCGAAGATTGCTGCGATGGGCTGCTCTGCCCTGATGACCCGCGGGTTTTACGCCAGAAATTATGATTTTGCCCCTGAGTTCTATGACGGACTGTTTACGCTGTCCCAAACAGGCCAAGGCTATGCGACGGCCGGCTACAATTTGCAAGGGATCGGCAGGCATGACGGCGTCAATGAGAAGGGACTCGCCGCCGGCTTGCATTTTGTCAGCTTCGAAGGATACCGGACGGGCGTGTCCCCTTGGATCAGCGTGCGGATGGTTCTCGAGTCCTGCGCGACCGTAGAGGAGGCCGCCGACATGCTGCGGAGCATTCCGCATGTGGCGTGTTACAACTTTTCGATCGGGGATGCGCATGGCAGCATGGCGGTTGCCGAAGCAAGCCCGGATCAAGTGCTCATCCGTACCGGCGAGGAGGCGATGGCTTGCGTGAACCATTATGAAACGCTAACGGGCCGTAACCGCCCGTCCATTGAGCATTCCCTTCGCCGGAAACGCTACCTTGAAAGTTTGGATCCGGAGCGGTTAACTGCCGCGGAAGCCTTCGACATATTTAAGAACCGGCAATCCCCGCTATTCTTCACGGATTACGACCAGCTCTTCGGAACGCTTCACACCTTCGCGTATTCGTATGAGGACTGCGTCGTATTAACTTCCCTGGCGCAAGGCCGTCCGCTCGAGTTTTCCTTCCGGGAATGGGTTCAGGGTAAAGATATCGAGGCTCGGGAGCTTACGGGGCGTATCGACGGTCAAAAGGAATAAAGCGATGCGAGAGAGGTCAAGCTCATGGATCCTTACTTTACGGTATTGTCAGGCAGTGACCCGGATAAGGGGACCAGTGAGCATCGTCACCGGGATGAAGGCCTGCTACGGCCGCATACGCGATGGTGGAGGGACGGTGGATCGTTCAATCGGTCAGCTATACGGAACGGGCCCCGTCGGCATTAGTCTCGAAACTGACGCCGGAGGATAGAGCGGCTTTCATGGAACCATGAAGGGAAGCGGGAACCATGCGGTAACCGGCGGTTATCATAGTGAAATTAAAGCGCTTCTTTTCTATAAAGAGAAGAGCGCTTTTTTTCGTTGTTCGTCTCATGATTTGACTGCTGGCTCCTGTCGCCAAAGAAATGAATGCCATATTTTTTCGTTCAGCGGGCTAGTTCCGGGTGAAATTATATTATAATGTACATATTCGAGCTCTGATACGAAACAAAATTTGCGACTACAGGAAGACCCTGGTGGGAACATCATCATGAATCGAACATCCCGGTCTTCGGCTTCGGAGGAATTGCTTATGGGTATGGTCTTCTCGATTTTGAAAAAATACCGCGTTGCCGCGATTGCCGCACTCGTCATGATGCTGATCGAGCTCACCGTCGAGCTGATCCAGCCGCTGCTCATCTCCAAAATTATCGACGACGGCATTCAGAAAGGGGATCTCCCGGTCGTATGGATGTGGGGAGGCGTTCTGCTGGGCAGTGCTGGCATCGCTTTCATTGCCGGCATAGCGAGCTCCTTCTTTGCCGCGCATACGAGCCAGGGGCTGGGCTATGATCTTCGGGACAAGCTGTATGACAAGGTTCAATCTTTCTCCTATTCGTTGTTTAACCGGTTCGCCACCTCCTCGCTTATAACCAGGCTGACAGGAGATGTTACCCAAATCCAGGAGACCGTGTTCATGGCGCTGCGGTTCATGAGCCGCGTGCCGCTTCTGGTGACGGGAAGCATCATCATGGCGCTGGTCGTCAATGTAAAGCTGGGTGTGCTGCTGGTGCTGACGGTCCCGGCATTGTTCATCTTTATCGCCTGGATGATGAGACGGGCAGCCGATGCGTTCCGCAGCGTGCAGCAGAAGCTGGACGCCGTCAACGGCGTCATCCAGGAGAATCTGACCGGCATCCGCCTGATTCGCGTGTTCGTTCGCATGGGGCACGAGATTCATCGCTTTGCCCGGACGTCGGGTGAGCTGATGAGCACCACCGTGTCCACACTCCGGCTTACGGAGATCACGATGCCCTTCATCCTGCTTGTGATGAACGCCGGAATTATGGCCGTGCTGTGGTTCGGACGCAGCGATATCGCGGCCGGAAGCGCAAGCGTCGGCGAAGTGGTTGCCGTCATCAACTACTCTCTTCGCTGCATCGGAGCGATGTCGGCGCTGTCCTGGATCGTGGTCGCGTTCTCCCGCGGACGAGCCTCCGCGCAGCGGGCGCAGGAGGTTCTGCAGACGGAAGACCGGGAAGCCGATCAGAAGAACGGCCAACGATCCGCAAAGAAGCGGATCGAAGGGAGCGTAGAGTTTGAGCAAGTCAGCTTCAGCTATCCCGGGAGCGATATCGATGTGCTGACGGATATATCCTTCCGGGCCCGGGCAGGTGAGCGCATTGCGATCATGGGGGCGACCGGCTCCGGTAAATCCTCCCTCGTTCAGCTCATTCCGCGGCTGTATGAGCCGGATAAGGGCACGGTTAAGGTGGACGGCATGGATGTCGGCTCGATCTTGGCCGATCATCTTCGCGGCAGCATCGGTTATGTTCCGCAGGAGGTCCTGCTCTTCTCGGGCACGGTACGGGAGAATATCGCCTGGGGCCGTGAAGGCGCCACACTGGAGGAGATTCAGGAGGCGGCCCGGCGCGCGCAAATTCACGATACGATCGAACGCCTGCCGAGCGGATATGACACGATGCTCGGCCAGCGCGGGGTCAATCTGTCGGGCGGCCAGAAGCAGCGGCTGTCCATTGCCAGGGCGCTTGTCCGCAAGCCGGCAATTCTCATCCTGGACGATAGCACGAGCGCGCTGGATGTGCGTACCGAAGCGGCGCTGCTGGATGCGTTGAAGGATCTATCCTGCACGACGTTTATCATTACGCAGAAGATCAGCTCCACGACTTCGGCCGATCTCATTCTGCTGCTCGACGATGGGCGCCTAATCGGAAAAGGGAACCATGAAGCCTTGATGGAAAGCTCTCCGCTGTATCGTCGCATCTATGAATCCCAATATGGAGAGGAGGCCGGGAAGCATGCTCAAGGCATTCATTGAACCGTTCCGCCATCCGAGACCTGAGCTGGATTTGGGGAAAGGAACGGACGGCGCGTCAGGCCGCAAACCGAAGGCAAAGGCCAAAAACATGTCGGGCACGCTGGCCAGAATCTGGTCCTATCTTGCCAGGCGCAAGGGCAAGCTGGCTTTGGTGCTGCTGATGGTCATGCTGAGCTCGGGACTGTCCCTCCTGGGCCCTTATCTGCTTGGGATCGGCGTGGATGAGTTCTTGGTCAGTCTGAAAGGGCCGGAGGAGGCCCCCTACGATTCGGGCTGGATTTACTTCCTGATCGGCTTGGCAGCCGTCTATATTTTGCAGGCCCTGACGACCTGGCTTCATAACGTCTGGATGATCGGGATCGCCCAGGAGACCGTATACCGGATGCGCATGGAATTGTTCACGCATCTGCACCGGCTGCCGATTCCGTTCTACGGCAAAAGGCAGCAGGGCGAAATTATGAGCCGTCTGACCAATGATATCGAGAATGTCAGCTCGACGCTGAACAGCTCGGCCATTCAAATCTTCTCGAGCGTGCTGACGCTGGTCGGAACGCTGACCGTCATGCTGTGGCTCAGTCCTCTGCTGACGCTGCTGACATTCCTGGTCGTTCCGCTCATGGTGCTGGGGATGCGCTGGATCACCCGGCGGACGGGGCCGCTGTTCAAGGAGCGCCAGCGCAATCTCGGCGATCTGAACGGCTATATCGAGGAAACGCTGTCCGGCCAGCGGGTGATCAAGGCGTTCTCCCAGGAAGAGCGGGTAATCCGGGAGTTTAATGAGCGGAACAAGCGGATTCGTTTATCCGGCTTCTGGGCGCAGAGCATCTCCGGCTTCATTCCGAAGCTGATGAACGGATTGAACAACCTCAGCTTTGCGATCGTAGCGGGAATCGGCGGCATTATGGCCATCAAGGGCTATATTTCGATCGGCACGATCATTATCTTCGAAAGCTATGCCAGACAGTTCACAAGGCCGCTGAATGATTTGGCAAACCAGTGGAATACGCTGCTGTCGGCGATTGCAGGTGCAGAGCGGGTATTCGAAGTGCTGGACGAGGAGGTCGAGGCGAAGGATGAAGGGGCGGCCGTTACGTTAACGCATGTCGACGGGGCCGTAGCCTTCGAGAATGTTTCGTTCTCTTATGAAAAAGGGGGGGACACGCTGGAAGGCATCAGCTTCGAGGCCAAGCCCGGCGAGATGATCGCCCTTGTCGGCCCGACAGGCGCCGGCAAGACGACCCTGATCCAGCTGCTGTCCCGCTTCTATGATCCGGACAGCGGCCGGATCACGCTGGACGGCCGGGACCTGTCCACCATACGCAGGGAGAGTCTGCGTTCGCAAATGGCCTTCGTGCTTCAGGATTCGTTCCTTTTCCAGGGAACCATCCGGGAGAATATCCGCTTCGGGCGGCTGGATGCGACCGACGAAGAGGTCGAAGAGGCGGCCAAGCTGGCGAATGCGCATTCCTTTATTATGCGGATGAAGGACGGCTACGACAAAATGCTTAAGCCGGACGGAAGCGGAATCAGCCAGGGGCAGAAGCAGCTGCTTGCGATCGCGCGTGCGATCTTGGCCAACCCCTCGATGCTGGTGCTGGATGAAGCGACGAGCAGCATCGATACCGTCACGGAGATCAAAATCCAGGAGGGCTTGCAGCGCTTGATGAAGGGGAGAACAAGCTTTGTCATTGCGCACCGTCTTAACACGATCCGCTCGGCAGACCGGATTCTCGTGCTGAAGGACGGGCGCCTGCTGGAGCAGGGCTCCCATGACGAGCTGCTGAAGCAGGGCGGCTTCTACAGCGAGCTGTATCACAGCCAATTGAAGCGGGCGGCAATGTAAAGGCTCTGCGTTCAGTCTGCGAACGATGCGAATACAGGTTCGAAAAGCACACAGCAACAGCAACAGCAACAGCAACAGCAACAGCAAAAGCAAAAGCAAAAGCAAAAGCAAAAGCAAAAGCAGTACCACCGGACGTTAAAGGGCGAAGTAGTATATTCGCTCTAAGCATCCGGTGGTATTTTTTAATGCTTATTGACGGTTACATTAGCCCTATCCTGCGCTGTCCGTTTGCAATCGAAGGAACAATCCGAGCAGCGTATTTGGCGTGGCCGGCTGCCCCAGAGCTTCGCCGTTATCCCTTGGATCCTGTTGCCTGAAGCTCCGGAGTACGCCGGGCGTTCCGTCCGAACTGTACGGCGTACAGCAGCAGGATGCCGAGCTGCACAGCCGCCAGAATGACATAGATGTTACTGTAGGTGGAAGCGCCTTGGTCTGTATTGAGCGGATTCCAGGCATGCGTGGCTCCTACATCAACAGCTTTCCCATAGATCCCCGTGGCGATCGCTCCCGATAAAAAGTTCAGCAGGGAGAACAGTCCCATGCCGACCCCGGTCTGCTCTTTCGGCAAGGACAGTGAGATCGTCTTCGACAGCGAAATTTGCATGAACATTTGTCCGACATTGCCGAGAATCAGAATCAGCGAGATCCCAATCGGGGACACCCAGGCGAAGGAGGACAGCAGCACAAACCCGGCGATAAGCAGCGATGAAGCGGCATAGAACAGGTAAGAGGTCCCTTTCGTATCCGCCAGCTTGCCTCCGGTTCGCCCAAGAATTGCCGTAACGACGGCACCGGGTACCATAATGAATCCGATCCAGCCGGGCTCAAGCCGATGAACGTCGGCGAGCAGCTGAGGCGTCAAAAACGGAAGGGCGTAGCCGATGCTCACAATGAATACGCCGAGCGTTAAGCCGACGGAGTAGCCGGCGTTGCGGAACAGGCGGGGCTGGACGAATGGCGCCTTAGCCGCTTTGATGCGAATCATGAATAGAATGAACAGGATGAGGCTGCCTGTGGCATAGATCCAGCCGCCTTGGGTAACGGCCAGCAGCAGCAGGGCAACCGTTCCGGCGAGCAGACCGCCGCCAAGCCAGTCAATCTTGCCGCCCTGCCCCTGTTCATCGCCCAAATATTTACGGTACAACGGGAGCGTAAACAAGATGACTAGCGGGATGAAGAACAGCCAACGCCAATGGAACACGCTTACCATGAGCGCCGATACGATCGGGCCGATGGCACTGCCGATTGCGAGTCCCGTAGCCGTAATCCCGAGCGCCCGCCCGCGGGTCTCCGCCGGAAAGTAACGGACCGGAATAATCATCGCGGTGGCGGGGATGACCGCAGCGCCGGAGGCTTGCAGGATGCGGCCGAGCAGCACCATCCAGTAAGCCTGCGATGCCAAACCGACCATGGAGCCGACGAAGAACAGCAGCAAGCCGAACGTAAGCAGATTTTTCAATTTATACGTATCGGCAAGCTTGCCGTATATGACGGAGCCGATGGCATAGATGAGCATATAAATCGAAGACACCCAGCTTACCTGCGCAAAGGATAACTGAAAGTCCTTGCTCATTTCAGGCAGCACGATGTTAAACATCGTTGCGCTCATGGATGAGAGAACCATCGTAAACGCCAAAATGCGTATCAATTGATTAGCATGGGGTCTTACGGGATCGACGTGCATATCGATTCCCCCTTTCCTTTGATTACGATTTATTTTACAATCGATAGTTAATAAATAAAAATATATGTTAAGTTATGCATTCATATACTTTAGGTTATGGAAAGAGGGGTTGACTCATCATGGAACTGCTTCAGCTTCAATATTTTCAGACCGTGGCCCGGATGGAGCATATGACCAACGCCGCCAAGGAGCTGCGAATCGCCCAGCCTGCGCTGAGTAAGACGATTGCCCGCCTGGAAGAGGATCTGGGCGTTCCGCTCTTCGACCGGCAGAATCGGCAGATTAAGCTTAATTCGTTCGGTAAAGCATTTCTGAAAAGCGTGGATACCGCCTTGTCGGCGCTGGAGGAGGGGCGGCGCGAGGTGACGGACCTTGCGGGAATGGAGCGCGGGAGCATTCGCTTGGCGACAACGGCCTTAAACCGGCTTTCGAAGGCGCTGGGCGCGTTCCGTACCGCTTATCCGGAGGTGAACTTTCGAGTCGTCCAAATTCCCCCGAATGCCATGTTGGATATGGCCCTGATGCTGGAGAACGGCGAGGTGGATTTATGCTTTATAGCAGCATCGCTGGAGGAAGCTAAAATCCGGGAAATGCCTGTCCTGCAAGCAGAGGTGTATCTGGCTGTACCGGCAGGACACCGGCTGGAAGGACGCGAGTGCATCTCGCTCCAGGAGCTCTCGGGCGAAGCCTTCATCGAGTACAAGGAGGGACATCCGTTCCGTAAAATGAATGACGAGTTTTGCGAGTCGGCGGGGATCCGCCGAGAGGTCGTCTGCGAAGTGGATGAACCGGCAGCCCTGAACAGCCTGGTGTCAGCCGGCCTGGGGCTCGCATTTGTGCCCGGATGCAAAGGGGATGACAAGCCGCCGTATTCCATGCTGCGCATCGAATCTCCCTCCTGCCACCGAACCTTCTCCATAGCTTGGCTGGAACAGCGGTATTTGTCCAAGGCCGCGCTGCGGTTTCGGCAATTTCTGGTCGACTATTTTAATGAGCTGCAGGAGCCGGTGGAGCAAGAGCGGATGGAGCAAACGCAGGCGTTCGGGCAGCTGCAATAAATGGAGCAGCCCCAGCCGTGCCGGCAACTGCAATATTTGATTAATCCCAATATAAGCAGCGAGGCAGAGGCAGGATTGGGCCCAGGCGCTGAAAAAACGGAGCCGCAATCGGAACGCAAAGCGAAAGATGATTAGGCCTAGAGCGGATGTGGATGCATTTCCCGGCTGCTGCGCAAGCCGCAAGATTTGAAGCGACAGCATAAAATGATAGACCCCCTATCTCTTGTTCCGGCTGCAAACCGGTAAGAGGGACGGGGGCTTTTTTGTCGTGTTTACGTAGTTTGTGAAATAGAAGATTCATAGAGGGAGGCGGCAGCCGGAAGCTGCCATAGGACCAGGCTTAAAACCGCAGAAGCCGTTAAACAAAGAGATGCTGTGCGCTTAGAAGCATGGTAAGGATACTGATTCCGATCAAGGTAATGCCGGCAAGCTTCATGAGCCAGATTCTGGGTTCGATATCTTCGCCATCTTCCCCGCGTCGTTTGAACCATCGGGATTCGGGGCGAAGCAGCGCATACAGGCCGCTTGCAATACCCGCACCGCCAAGAACAAGGGAAGCGATGAATGCTTGGAGAGGTGATTTTTCTGAGTAATAGGATAGCCCGGATAAGATCATAATCACGCCCATAAAGATAGCGATTATACCGACGATTTGCGATTTAAATAAATCGACATCGTCTTGTTCCACGTCCTCCGGAATGCGTGCGAGCATCCTCATCCAATCGGAATCCGGATTGCGGAACGCATACCATCCGAATGCGATTTGCATGATACCAAGCAGTATCAAAAACATAAGATTAGCCCCCTTCACTTACTTATTTATTACGCACCCTCTCCTAACTTGTTCCAAGATATGTATGGCTAAATCCACTTTCTCTGCAGCGCTTACATCCTTTACGCTTCTAACCCAAATTAACGGTTGCCATCTATGGAATGATCTGGTATGATGGTGTCCTTCTCTCATTTTCGCCTTGTCTGAAGTGGACGGATCCGCCGTCTAATATGCTTATCGGAGGTGCTGCATGCTTTATTTCACTTTGGCTTCCAAAGCCTATGCCCGCAATTTGCAATACCGCGGGGCCCACATGGTGCACAATATCGCAAGCGCGATGTTCGGCTTCATGTACGCGTGTATCTGGATCGGTCTCGGTGCGGATCATGCGCTTGGAGAGTACGGAACGCAAGGGATGGTCGGCTATATCGCCTTTACCCAAGCCGCACTCTGGATCTCCAGCTTCATCACCAATGGCCTCGGCATTCCCCAAGCCGTTAGAACCGGCCATATTTCCCTGGATTTGATGCGTCCCGTCCATTTGTTCAGCCACCTGATGGCCAAGGAATGGGGCCAAATCGCTTATCAATTCATTTACAAATCGATTCCGATCTACCTGGTGTACTATTTCGCATTTTCCTTGGAGCTTCCCGGAAAAGCATCGGATCTTCTATTTGTAGCCCTTGCGCTGGCTGGTGCAGCTTATTTATCGATCTGCATCAATTATCTCATCGGCGCATCCGCGTTGTGGACGACGGAATCCTCTTGGTTGTATTGGGGCAACCATGCGATGATCAACCTCCTCGCAGGCTTCTTTATTCCTATCGAATGGCTGCCTGGCTGGCTGCAAACGGCAGCTTGGTGGTCTCCGTACCCTTATCTGCTGTATGTTCCGACTCGACTGTATTTAGGTTTTGGCAACGTCTCTAATTTGTGGGGAACGTTATTTTGGTGCGTGCTGCTTACGCTGGCTTGCTTGCTGGCGACCGGCTTCTTGAGGCGCAAGGTGGAGGTGCAGGGAGGATGACCGCAAAATCCTGGTTGTCGCTGTATGCGCTGCTGATACGTACAAGCATCAAAAGCCGCATGCAATACAAATTCAATTTTGTGCTGGCTTCCATCCTGGCCGCATTGATTCAGATCTCCGAATTTCTGATGGTCGCGATCGTGCTCTATAAATTCGGCGCCATTCAGGGGTGGTCGATGCACGAAATCGGCTATCTGTTCGCAGTGATGACCTTATCGAAGACGCTGTACCGGACGTTCGCTGACGAGGTCCACCATCTGGAAAAGTATTTGGTGAACGGCGAGCTGGACCAGCTGCTCACGCGGCCGATGCCGGTGCTGCTTGCGCTGATGCCGCAGAAATTCCGCATCATGCTTGGTGAAGTGCTGCAAGGAGGCTTTCTGCTCTGGTGGTCGCTGGGCGGCATGATGGGGAGCGGGCAGGTGGGATGGAGCGCTGTACCGCAGACGTTATACATCATCCTGACCGGGGCTGTCATCCTGTTCTCGATCGGACTTGCTACCGCGACCTTCGGCTTCTGGACGACCCGAATCACGGAGCTGCAGAATCTGACGGAGGACGCCGCAAGGACCGCAGCCCAATACCCGCTGACGCTGTACCCGAAATGGATGTCGTCCATTCTTCTGATCCTCGTTCCGGTCGGACTCGTTAATTATGTCCCGTCCCTATACATACTTCGCGGCGAGCTGGGATGGTGGGTGCTGCCGGCTTTGGCGGGAGCCGCGCTGCTCTGTCTCGCGCTCAGCTTGAAATTCTGGCAGTTCGGTTTGACCAAATACCAAAGCACGGGCAGTTAAGGAAGGAGGCAAACAGCATGATCGAAGTTCAAGATATTCGCAAGTCATTCAAAACCCCCGTTGTCAAGGAAGGGCGCTTCTCTGGAATCCGGACCCTGTTCTCGAGGGAATACCGGATCAAGGAGGCGGTTCGGGGGATCAGCTTCAAGGTGGACCGGGGCGAGTTCGTCGGATACATCGGACCGAACGGAGCCGGTAAATCAACGACCATCAAGATGCTGTCCGGCATTCTGCACCCCACTTCCGGGGAGGTGATCATCGGGGGGATGAATCCGCATCGGGAGCGGCGAGCCGTCGTCAAGCGCCTGGGCGTGGTGTTCGGCCAGCGGAGTCAGCTGTGGTGGGATCTGCCGGTTCGGGATTCATTTGATATCTTGGCCAAAATGTATGCCGTCGATGAGGCGGACAAAGTGCGGAGACTCGAACAGTTTACGGAGCTGCTCGATCTGCAGGCGTTCTGGGAAACGCCCGTGCGCAAGCTGTCGCTCGGACAGCGCATGCGCGCCGATCTGGCCGCTGCCATGCTGCACGATCCGGATGTGCTTTTCCTAGACGAGCCGACCATCGGCCTCGACGTTAATGCCAAGCGCAATATTCGCCATTTTCTGAAGCTGATCAACGAGAAATTCGGGAAGACGATTCTGCTTACGACCCATGACATGGATGATATCGAGCAGCTGTGCAGCCGGGTGATGGTGATTAACGAAGGAAGGCTGTCTTATGACGGAACGGTTCGCTCGCTTCGCGATTCCATCGGGTTGCCTACCCTCATTACGGTCACCTTCCGGGGACCGTTCCAAATCCCGGAGTCATTTATGGCGACTGGCGATAGCTCGACCCAGGCCCGAATCCGAGTGACCCGCGTTCTGGACCAGAGCGTAACGATCGAGGCGAACCGGCGCGAAATGAATACGCTGGAAATTGTCAAGGAGCTGGGGAAATGGGGGGAGCTGGATGACATCGATATGCAGGATCCGGATTTCGAGGATGTCATTCACAAGGTTTACTAGCTGTCTTTCATATCGCTTTTCATTTTAACCCAATCTTAAACTTGAGGTCGCTTTACTTTTCATAACGGCATGTAGACTGTTAGTTGAACGAAAGGCTGGACTACGATTGCCGGGATGGAGAGTATGATTATACCGCCGATCACCTACGCCTGTTCAAACAACTAATAGAGGTGATAGAGATGATGGAGAAGAATCGTTCACGAGCGAGAATGGCCGGGTACATCGCCGGTATGGCTGCGCTCATGTATGCACTCCCCCATTTTTGGTGGGGATTAGGGATTGGGCTGGCTTTCCCAGGCGACTTCGAGGGGGCGCCGGGTGAATTTTGGAGCGTCTTGATCGGATATTGGGGAATGGGAGTTTTAGCGGTTTTTGGCGCTTTGTTCGCGCTTGCCTTTGCCATGCCATGGGGAGAGAGGCTGCCGAAGCTGCTGCTTCTCATCCCGGCCTGGATCGGTTCAGCAGGTCTAACGTTATGGGGATTCTCATACTTTGTCCTGAAATTTCAGCTTGCGATTGGCCGCGTGCAATCGGCTCCCGCCTTTGCGGTCCAGGATGCAAGCCCGATGGCGGTGTGGGGCTACTTCTGGTATGGACTCTTTCTCGTATGGGGAATATCGCTGGGGACGGCTGCATTGTATACCGCAAAGATCCGCAAGGAGAAGACCGAGCCGTTGCGGGTCACCGGCTGAGGGATCCCGTCGACCGGCCGGATACGACCGGAATCGAAGGTTGCAAAATTCTAATGGATGAAAGAGTGGACATTTCCGGAAACATTGTACAATATAATAGATATCATATCGGGGGACCTCCGGGGTCCTCTTTGCATTTTATTGCAAACCGTCATACAGTAGGAGTAAGATCAGAGATTTGAACTTGTATTTACATATATAGAGGGTGAACCGGCATGAAGTTAATGAAGCGGATCTGGCTGCGCATCGGAAACTATTATCGCAAGAAACAGGATTTTGAACAGGCATTGAAGTATATGAGAAAAGGCGAGGGAGGGATTACGAGCTTTAATGATAAGCTCCTCTACGCCGAGCTGCTGCATAACGGTGGCTATTCGGATGAGGCTGTCGACTATTTGGGCCGCGTGATCGAGACCACCGGCAGCCATCGTGCTTATGAACGGCGGGCTCATATTTTGCGTGAGATGGACCGGGAGCTGGAGGCTATCGCGGACCTGGACCAGGCGATTGCATTAAATGCGGACAACTATATGAATTGGTATACCCGCGGGATCGCCTATAAAGACCTTAACCGGTACGAGGAGGCCATCCGCGATCTTAAGGAATCGATCAAGCGGGAAGATCCGAGCACGGTCATTTCCACGTATTATGAGCTTGGGATGACGTATTATGAGAGCCGGAATCCGGCGGAGGCCGCGAACTGCTTCCGTGTCAGCATCAAGGAGCCTTCCCGAGCCATTCCGATGTATTATTACATGCTGTCGGTTTGCCTGGACCTGATGGATGAACTGAAGGAAGCGGTGAGCGTCCTGCAGGAAGGGATCCAGCTAGCAGACCGGTATGAAGCGGAAGCCGACCAGGGTTATGCCCTGTTTGCTTCCAGCACGAATTACAGCTACGGCGCGTTTCTGTCGTTTCAGCGGCAGATGCGGGAAGCGTATTCGTTCCGGAAACATATGGCGGATCTGCACCTGCAGCTTGGGGCCTTCGATCAGGCGCTGGCGTATATATCGGAAGCGATCGAGCGTTACCCGGAAGCCTATGAGCTGTACTTGAAGCGGGCGGATATCCACAAAAAATCCGGCAGCATGCAATCCGCCAAGGCTGATCTGGAGCGTGCGATCGAAGCGGCTCCCGATGATTACCGCGGCTACTTCGAGCTGGCGCGGCTCTATCGCGAGGACGGGCTGGAGGAGCCGGCCTTCGAGCTGATCTCGAAGCTGTATGCCAGAATGCCCGAGTCGCCGCTCGTCTGCTACTGGATGGCGGACAGCTATTACCGGCTCGGACGCAACGAGGAGGCGCTGAAGCTGAACGATAAGCTGCTCCGGCTGGAGCCGGACGATGCGCCGAATTTCGTACAGCGCGCCGATATTCATATGGAGATGCATGATTTGCCCGCTGCCGAGAAGGCGCTGAAGAGCGCGATCGAAATTCAGGATGCCTCCGAGATCAGAAACAAGCTCAGTTATGCGTTGTACCTGCAGGGGCGCAATGAGGAAGCGCTGCTGGAGCTGCAGGAGGCGGTCAAGCTGGACGAGGACTTTTCCACCCATCCGACCTATCTGGCGGCCAGCGGGCATATCTACAAGGAGATGGGCTTGTGGGATCTTGCGATCGATGCTTATTCCAACGCGATACAGGCGGTTCCGGGCAATCCGCGATTCTATGAATTCCGGGCAATCTGCTTCGTGGAGACCGGCCAGCTGGAGCGGGGGCTTGCCGATTGCTCGCAGGGTCTGGAGCTCGATCCGGAGTTCGGTAATCTGTACAGTTTGAGAAGCGGAATCTATTATTCCATGCTGGATTACAGCCGCGCCAAGGAAGATACGATGAAATTTCTGGAGCTTGTGCCGGGGCATCCGGGCGCTTATTTCCGGCTGGGTCAGATTCACTACAAGGACCATGACGAGGATGCCGCCTTGTATGCATTTGATCAGGTGCTCGAAGCCGTCCCGAATCATGCGGACAGCTATCTGTATAAAGCGCATATTTATTACGGCCAATTTGAGACGGAGGAGGCTGTTAACGCCATCGTCAATTGGAGCCTTCACCTGGATAAGGAGATGTCTCCGGGAGACAAGATCCAGGCGATCCAAGGTTTGGAGGGCTTCGAGGAGGATGTCTTGGAGCGGGCGGTTGAACGATTGACGGGGATGTACGGTCACCAGCTGTACTTGTCTTAGTTTCCAGGTAAAAAATGCCTGGCCTAAAAGCACCGCAAGATGGCTCACACTTTATCCGAACTTATGGTATGATTCTAATGTTATTGTTGCAGCTCGTTGCTCGCAGGCTGATCCAGCCGCGCGGGCTTTCTTCATGTGAGGGAGCAAGACAGGCAAGGGGGGATGTATTCTGATCTCGCTGCAGAAGGTGAATAAGAGCTTTGTTGATGGTAATGACCATTATCAAGTGATAAACAATGTATCCCTCGACATCGCTGAGGGAACGATTCATGGAATCATCGGTCCAAGCGGAGCCGGAAAGTCGACGCTGCTGCGTTTGATGAATGTGCTGGAGAGCCCCGATTCGGGCAGCGTGCAGGTGAACGGCCTCGAGCTTACCGCGCTCGGAAGCCGGGCTCTTAGGGAAGCGAGAAGGTCGATCGGCATGATCTTTCAGCATTTTCAGCTGGTCGGCAACCGGACGGCTTATGGAAATGTGGCTTTGCCGCTCGAGCTGGCAAAGACTCCGAGGGCAATCAGGGAGCAGCGCGTACTTGAAGTGATGAGATACGTCGGGCTGGAGGACAAGATGAGGCAGTATCCGGCGCAGCTCAGCGGGGGCAGAAGCAGCGTGTCGCCATTGCGCGAGCGCTGGCGAATTCCCCTTCCGTTCTGCTCTGTGATGAGCCGACCTCATCGCTTGACCCGAAGACGACATCCGGCATCCTGGATGTGCTGCGGAAAATTAACCGGGAGCTTGGCGTTACCATCGTCATCGTGTCTCATGAGATGGATGCGGTGCACGC
The DNA here is from genome assembly GCF_038597315.1 of Paenibacillus sp. FSL M8-0142. NCBI lineage: Bacteria > Bacillati > Bacillota > Bacilli > Caryophanales > Paenibacillaceae > Paenibacillus > Paenibacillus sp. FSL M8-0142. Next base: position 5,038,712 of record NZ_CP152008.1, on the reverse strand, counting down.
GATTTGCGATCGGGTGTCCGTCATGGAGAAGGGGCGGTTAACGAGAACTTACGACGTAAAATCATCGTCCGGGCTCTCTCAAACCGGGCTGGCGGCAGAAGCATCAAGGGAAGCGGAGGAACCGGACCATGGACGCGCCTAGCATTATTCAATATTTGAACGATTACTTCACATATGTGCAGCAGTATGACACGGAAATATGGCGCGCCATCGGCGAAACCTTCGTCATGGTCGGCATTTCGATTGCTGCGGCCGTATTTCTGGGTCTTCCGGTCGGAACAGTGTTATTTCTATGCCGAAAGGGACAGCTGTACGAGAACCGCCCGCTGTTCTCCGTCATGAACGGCTTGGTCAATATCATCCGTTCCTTCCCCCTCCTGCTGCTGGTGGTCATCATGATCCCGCTCACCCGTCTCATTGTCGGAACATCCATCGGTACGCTGGCGGCTGCCGTTCCGCTGTCGGTTGTCGCCATCGCATCCTACTCGAGACTGGTTGAGCAGTCGCTGCTGGAGGTGCCCAAGGAAGTGCTGGAGGCGGCCTCTTCGATGGGTGCGTCGACGCTGCAGATCATCTTCAAGTTTCTGTATGTCGAAGCCAGATCTGGCCTTACGCTCGGCCTTACGACATCGACCATCAGCTTCATTTCCTACTCGACGGTCATGGGGATCGTCGGCGGTGGCGGGGTCGGCGATTTTGCCATCCGTTACGGGTACCAGCGCTTTGAGACCGAAATCATGGTGTTTACCATCATCATTATGGTGATCTTGGTGCAATCGATTCAATTTGCGGGCAGTCTGGCTGCAAGATTGCTCGACAAACGGAAAGTCTGAGCGTCCGCGGGCATTTGCACTACACATGCAGCACATTTTACACAAATTATTTTACATGGGGGTAACAAAGACGATGAATAAAAAAATGGCGTTAATGATGCTGGCTCTGATCCTTCTTCTTGCCGGCTGCGGACAGAATCAGAATGGTAAAGAAGATCAAGAGAGCGGCCAATCCGGAGCTGGCGAGGAGGTTACCCTAAAGGTGGCTGCGCTTATCCCGCCGATGACGGATGTGCTCGAAATGGCGAAGCCCAAGCTGAAAGAGGAAGGCATCAACCTGGAAATCGTCATCCTGTCCGACAATGTGCAGCCGAACAATGCGCTGGCGAATAAGGAAGTGGATGCGAACTTCTTCCAGCACGTGCCGTACATGGAAGAATACAATGCCAATAACGGCTCGGAGCTCGTACCGGTGGTGCCGATCTATAACGCGGTGTTCGGGGCTTACTCCAAGCGTTACGACAAGATCGAGGACCTTCCCGAAGGTGCGACGATTGCGATTCCGAATGATCCTTCCAACATCGGACGTTCCTTGGTCATGTTCGAGAAGAACGGCTTGATTAAGCTGAAGGAAGGCGTCGGCATTAAAGCGACGCAGGCGGATATTATCGACAATCCGAAAAACTACAAGTTCAAGGAAGTCGATCTGCTCATGCTGGCGCGTACGCTGGATGATGTGGACATGGTTGCGATGACTCCGGCTTATGCCAAGCCGCTTGGCCTGACGCCGAAGAACGATGCGTTGATTACGGAAGGCAAAGATTCCGAGTTCACGATTACGCTGATTGCGCGCAAAGACAATGTCGATTCCGAGCCGATCCAGAAGCTGGCGAAGGCGATGACGAGCCAGGAAGTGAAGAAGTTTTTCGAGGATAACTACTCCGAGATCGCACTGCCTGCATTCTAAATTAAGCTATAGGTATAGCTGAATTTTTCATACTTGTTCTTTGAAGCCGCTCCGAGAGGGGCGGTTTTTTACGATTAGGAAGTCATTTAAGGTTCAGATTGATGGATCATTTCAAGGGTTGAAAAAAGCTGAATCACGCGTTAGTATTATTTATCAAAATTTTTTGGCTATTGTGGGGGAGCAATCATGAATGACATCCTGACGTTTCTCGTATTGATTATCTTTCTAATCATGTCACCGGGGGTCGATTTCGCATTAATCACGAAACGGACGCTCTCGGACGGCAGGAAAGAGGGGCTAAAAATTGCGCTGGGTATTTCATCCGGCGTGTTGGTTCACACAACAGCAGCCGCACTCGGTCTATCCTTGATCTTAATGAAATCTGCGCTCGCTTTCGAGGTCATTAAATATGTCGGTGCCATCTATTTAATTTACATAGGGGTATCATCCTTGGTCAGCCGGAAGCAGGCGCAAACTCATGCTCAACCTGTCGCATCCAAGCAATCGGCGTTTATGCAAGGGCTAATAACCAACACCTTGAATCCGAAAGTTGCGATTTTTTTCCTGACGTTTCTACCGCAATTCGTATCGCCGGACTACAATTCTAGCATGCAGTTTGCAATGATGGGACTCTGTTATGTCGTGCTTTCCATGGTTTGGTTTACGGCCATCGTTCTTATGTTAAGTTATATTCGACAATGGCTCATGTCCCCGAGAATTCAGAGCCTGATCGATAAAGCCACAGGGGTTGTTTTAATCGGATTCGGACTGAATATGATCTTTAGGGTCCAAAGAACAGGGCAATAAATATTTTAAAGGATAGGTACGCATAGGCCTGTCCTTATTTTCGTTTAGGGAGGTGGAGAGCTGAATGTGAGCTCATTGTTATCTCTGTATTAAGTTTGGCCCCAAATAATATGCAAAAAATTTACGGTCAATTTACAAAAAACTCTTTGACACCAACCGAAAACGGCTGTTATCATGACGTTAGCGGCAGTTCGCGTTTGGGCCAAAGTGCCAAAATAATTCATTGTTTTGGGTACATAGTTTTGGGTACATATATTGTCTTGAATTGCTTTTTTGATCGCGGATTGAGAGAAAGGAGAGTTCCATTATTGCTACTTTAAAGGATATAGCAAACCATGTTGGAGTATCGATCTCCACCGTATCACGAGTCATCAATAACGATACGAGCCGGCACATCAGCCAGGCCACCCGCACCAAAATTGTCGAGGCGGCCAAAGAGCTTGGCTATGCCCTCAACGAATCCGCCCGGCCGTCTCTAAAGAAGAATCATCCTCCGCAGACAACGGGGTATCGCCAGATTGGGTGCATCGTATCCGTTACGCAAAACAAGTATAATCATCCTTATTTCTCGCCGATTTTGCAGGGGATTGAGAAAAAGCTGTCCGAGCTGAACAGCGTGCTCACTTATGTGCTCACGATGGATGAAATCAAGGGTGAAGGGGCGATGAACAAGCTAGCACAGGATGCCCAGCTCGACGGCATGATTATCATCGAGGGAATTGACCCGAATGTGTATGAATTTATCAAACAATCTGTTCCTGCGGTTGTAGGCATCGATATATCGGATTCGACCGTGCCCGTGATTCTTTATGACCGCGTGGCTGCGGCGAAATCGGCCGTACAGCATTTGATCGAACGGGGGCATCGCCGGATCGGCTTTATCGGCGGGGCGGGACTGACCGGGGATCTCGAGCGGGAGAAGCGGTATCGCGGTTACCGTTATGCGATGGAGGAAGCCGGGCTGGATATGGATCCGCGGCTGGTCCTGAACACAGGCTGGGATGTGAATAACAGCTATACCCTTATGTACGAGCTCTTAAGCCTCCCGGACAATGAACGGCCGACCGCCATGTTCGCTGCGAGCGATATGATGGCGATATCCGCGATGCGGGCGGCGGCGGAGCATGGGCTTCAGGTTCCTCAGGATGTCGCCTTTGTGGGCCTGGATAATATCGAGGTATCGCAGTATACTTCTCCTCCGCTATCCACCGTTCATATTCCCAAGGAGGAGATCGGCATGATGGCCGCCAAGGTGCTGATCGATCAAATTGAAGGCAAGAATCCTTTGCCATTCAAGCTGTTTGTGCCTTATCAGCTGATGCTGCGGCAGTCTTCGGATTATTTTCGGGAGTAGAAAGAGTGTACACATAAATCATCGAGGTGCTAGTACGGTACCTCCTCTCTTTCTATACCCTTATTGGAAAATTGGATAGGAGTTTGGGGCCAAAAAAAATTGGCGGAGGAAGAAGGAAATGAATCAAATTCGACTAGGTATCATTGGACTCGGCTGGAGATCGGGTTTTACGAAGTATTGGCATCAGCCAAACGGGAGATCTGTGGTCGTTGCAGGTGCGGATATCGATCCCCTCAGACTAACCAAATTTCAACAAAATATAAACCCCGAAGCGGAGGTTACCCTGGATTACAGAGAGCTGCTGCAGCGGGAAGATATTGATGCGATTGTGATTACAACCCCTGATGACAGCCATGATGAAATCGCGGTTGCAGCGCTGCAGGCCGGAAAGCATGTGTACTGCGAGAAACCGTTATCCATTACGGTAGAAGGCTGTGACCGGATATTGACGGCTTGGGCTCAGTCAGGGAAACATTTCATGATCGGTTTTAATATGCGCTATATGAACATGTACCGCACGATGAAGGAGATTATCGCCAGCGGGGAGATCGGGGAGGTGAAATCGGTATGGGTCAGACACTTCGTAGGCTTGGGAAGCGATTACTACTATCACAGCTGGCACGGAAGCTCAAGGAATACAACCTCACTTCTGCTGCAGAAGGCTTCCCACGATATGGACCTGATTCACTGGCTGACCGGGCGATATACGAAGAAAGTGGCCGCTTTTGGCGGAGTTGATTACTTTGGTGGAACGAAGCCGAATGAGCTCACGTGCCCGGAATGCAGCGAGAAAGCGACATGTCCCGAATATCGTTCCGGCCCGCTTGTGCGATGTGCTTTCCGCGAGGAAATCGACGTGGAGGACAACAGCATGGTGTTAATGGAGCTGGACGGGGGGATCAAAGCCTCGTATATGCAGTGTCATTTCACGCCTGACTATCAGCGGAACTACACCATTATCGGCACCGAGGGCCGCATCGAGAATGATGAGATCGCACAGCGGGTTTACGTCAAAACGCGCAAGTCCCAAACCTGGCGTGATCTATCGGATAAGATTTACGAGATTAAGAAAGCCGAGGGTTCGCATAACGGAGCCGATCCGATCATTTGCGAGGATTTTCTGGATATGATTCTGCAAAATAAGGAGCCCATCGCCGAACCGATCGCAGGCCGCATGAGCGTAGCGGTCGGCGTAGCCGCAACGGAATCGATGAGAAAGGGGGGGCAGTTAGTTTATGTAAAGGAGCCGGAGCCCTGGATGCTTGGACAGAAGAGCAGCCTATCCGGGACTTGATCGACATGCCGATAGAACCACACGCTCCAACGATGCGAAGGAGGGGGATTCTTAGTGAATACAGCACCTGCCAGGCGAACGGAAGCCCGAGAAGCCGTGCCCGCGAAGTGGAGGGCGTTTCGCCGAACATTCCGTAAAAATTGGGAATTATATTTGCTCATTACTCCCGTTGTTCTTTATTTCTTTATCTTTGATTACCTGCCGATGTACGGCATACAAATCGCGTTCAAAAACTTTGTAGCGGCCAAGGGGATATGGGCCAGCGAATGGATCGGGTTTGATCATTTCGAGCGTTTTTTTAACAGCTTTTATTTCGACCGATTGATTCTGAATACGCTCGGGATCAGCTTGTATCAGCTGGCCATCGGATTTCCGATTCCGCTTATCCTGGCACTCTTGCTCAATGAAGTAGGCAACCGGCATTTCAAGCGTTTTGTCCAAACGGTTACATACGCTCCCCATTTCCTATCAACGGTCGTCATGGTAGGACTCATCATCATTTTTCTCTCACCTCAGAACGGCATCATTAACCACCTTATCGCCTTTTTTGGCGGTGAACGCATCTCATTCATGACGGAGCCTGAATGGTTCAAATCGATTTATGTATTTTCGGGTGTATGGCAGGGCATGGGATGGAGCTCCATCATTTATCTTGCGGCGCTCGCCGGAATCGACCCGACGCTGCACGAAGCGGCCAAAGTGGATGGAGCGAGCAGGCTCCAGCGGATATGGAAGATCAACCTGCCGGGCATTATGCCAACCGTCGTCATTCTGCTTATTTTAAATGTCGGGCAGATCATGGGCATCGGCTTTGAAAAAATTTATCTGATGCAGAACGATCTGAATATCGAGAGCTCCGAAGTGATCTCCACCTATGTGTATACACAGGGGATTCTGGGAGCACAGTACAGCTTCTCCGCCGCGGTCGGCTTGTTTAACTCCTTGGTTAATCTGGTGCTGCTCGTGCTTGTGAACCGAATCGCCAAAAAAGTCAATGAAACCAGCTTATGGTAAGGAGGGGATCAGGGTGAAAGAATCCATCCAGGATCGTATGACACTCATCGTAATTTATATCTTGCTGTCCATTATCCTGCTGCTTGTCCTGTATCCGCTGATTTTTGTCGTCAGCGCCTCGATCAGCGACCCGCTCACCGTATCGAGAGGAGAAATGTGGCTGTTTCCGAAGGATTTGTCCTTTATCGGCTACGAGCTGGTTTTTGCGAATAAGGAAATATGGACCGGCTATGCGAACACGCTGCTGTACACATTGGTGGGCACCGCAATCAATCTGGTTATGACCATATTTGCAGCCTATCCGTTATCGCGCAAAGATTTCGCGGGTCGGAATGTCATCACGGCTTACATCGTATTCACGATGTTTTTCAGCGGCGGCCTCATCCCAACGTATTTGCTCGTAAAAAACCTCGGGATGATCAACACGATGTGGGCGCTGATCATTCCGGGCGCGGTATCGGTGTGGAACATCATCATCATGCGCACCTTCTTCCAGACCTCCATTCCGAATGAGATTCAGGAATCGGCCTCGATCGACGGCTGCTCCAATATGCAGACGCTGTGGAGAATCGTGCTCCCGCTCTCCATGCCGATCATCGCGGTTATGATTTTGTTTTACAGCGTGGGGCACTGGAATTCCTACTTCAACGCACTCATCTATCTGAATGATCGGGATAAATACCCGCTGCAGCTGTTCTTAAGGGAAATCCTGATCAAATCCCAAGTGGACCAGATGGCCGGAAGCATGGATTTATCGGTGCAGAAGCATCTGATGGAGGCCGAGGCGATTAAATACGCCATCGTCATAGTGGCCAATTTACCTGTACTGCTGCTGTACCCGTTCCTTCAGAAGTATTTTGTCAAGGGTATGATGATCGGCGCTCTCAAGGGTTAGAAAACGGCTCTTGTTTCGCAATATATTTCGAAAAGTGGAGGTCTGAGAAAAGATGGGGAATCATTTCAAGCGGTTCACTAAAGTCCTGCTCACAGGCGTGTTGACCGCAAGTCTGGCAACCGCCTGCGGCAGCGGAGGAAAGCCGGCGGCGGAGGAGGAGCCTAAGGAGCAAACGGCTGTAAATCCTACAGGGTTTCCGATCGTGGAGGAGCCTATCAAGCTTACGTTCTTCGCAGGGAAAGCCGCTTCGGCTCCAGCGGACTGGAACTCGCTCCCGGTATGGAAGGAATATGCCAAGCAGACGAACATCGAAGTCGATTTTCAATTGACGCCTGCAGAGAGTCTGGCGGAGAAGCGGAATCTGGTGCTCTCCGGCGGCGATTATCCGGATGCCTTCCACACGGCGCGGCTGTCTGCGAATGATTTGATGAATTATGGAGGCCAGGGCATTTTTATTCCGCTTAATGATTTGATCGACCAGTATGCGCCGAATTTCAAGAAGCTCCTGGAGGAGCATCCGGAGGTCAAGAAAGGAATGACGATGCCTGACGGCAACATCTATTCCTTCCCGACGTTTTATGACCCGAACTTTAAATCGGTGCTTATTGGAACCAAGCTGTGGTACAACCAAGCGTTTCTGGACGCGCTCGGCATGAAGGAGCCCGAAACGACGGACGAATATTACGAATACTTGAAGGCGGTCAAGACCCAGGACCCGAACAAGAACGGCAAGGCGGACGAAATTCCGTATGCCGCAAGCGGCATTGGATCCTTGCTCGATGAACTGAAGGGAGCGTGGGGGCTCGGCAACCGGGGGAATATTCATGGACGGGTGGATATGGATCCGCAGTCCGGTAAACTTCGGTTCATCCCTACCGATCCGAGATACAAAGAAGTGCTGGAATACTTGAATAAGCTGTACAAGGAAGGCCTCATGGTTCAGGATATCATGACCATCGAAGGTCCACAGGTGAACGCTCTGATGGATGAAGGGCTTGTCGGCTCCGCGGAAACCAACAGTCCGCATGCGATTGGCGGGGTAACGATCGAGCATTTTGTAGGGGCTCCGACGCTTAAGGGACCTTACGGCGACCAGATTTTCTCAAGAGCGCGTTCTCCGCTGATCGATGTCGGGGCTTTTGTCATCACCGATAAAAATCAGCATCCGGAAGCGACGGTCCGCTGGATTGACCACTTCTACAGCGAGGAGGGCAGCAAGCTGTTCTTCATGGGCGTGAAGGATGTCAGTTATGTAGAGAACCCTGACGGTTCGATTGAATATACCGAGGAAGCGCTGAAGGAGCAGTCAAAATTCGTCTCATGGGCAGGCGGGTTCTACCCGGCGATGCTGACGGACAAAACCTTCAAGGCCGGTGAAGCGACAGAGCCAAGCCTCGCAGCCGCGGCGAAAGTTGAAGGCCAGTGGCCGGAGGAGGTATGGCCGCAGTTTACGTATACCCAGGAGGAGCTTACCCAGTTCACGCCGCTTCATACGGACATCAATAAGTATGTTGATGAAATGACGGCCAAATTTGTTGTAGGCGATGTACCGTTCAGCGAATGGGATAAATATGTAAGCACCATTGAGAGAATGGGATTGTCGCAGTATCTCGAAATCTATACAGCTGCATATAATCGGTACAAGGCCGAGTAGGAGGGCGATAGGATGTGGAAAAAGGCTTGCTTGTCTCTGCTGTCGGTGATGCTGCTGTTGACGTCTTTCCTGCCCGGTTCGGCCGCGGCTAGCCAGGGCGACCTGTTCGATGTTTGGGTGCCGACCAATACGGAGAAGGTGATGCGGGATCAGGCTTTTCCGGGCGAAACCAATTCCAGCATTCGGATCGGAGCCGCACGCAATGAATATGAGAGCGGCCAGGTCATCGTGAAAGCCAATCAACCACTACGCAAGCTGCAGGTATCCATGAGCGATCTGAAGCTTACGGACGGAAGCGCCAAAATCGGCCGAGAGCATATTCAATTGTTCAAACAGCATTACATTGAAGTAAAGACTTCCACAACGCCGGCTTATCCGAAAGGCTGGTATCCGGATGCCTTGATCCCGTTGAATCAGCAATTGGAAGTAGCCGAAGGACATAATCAAGGGATCTGGTTCAAAGTCTATGTGCCCAAAGGGCAGCATCCCGGTACGTATACTGGAGAAATGACACTGCACGAAACAGGAAATCCGGTCCGAATCCCAATCGAACTCACCGTATGGGATTTCGAGCTTACCGATGAGAGCCACGCCAAAACCAATTTCGGGGTCTGGGGCGGACCGGTTCAGGAAGCGCACGGCAATGTCGTGGGCGAGGAGGCATGGAAGTACATCGAGAAGTACTACTACGCATCCGTTGAGCACCGCCTGACGCCGGGATACTTGCCGATTCCGGACTCCGACATCGACAGCTACGTTGAACGGGCGCCAAAGTATGTAAACGATCCGAGAATATCCGCCTACCGCTTGCCGTATTATCGGACGGCTGACGGGCAGCCGGATATACAGCGGAACAAGCAGCTGGTGGATCGTTTAAGGGAGGCAGGCCTGCTGTCTAAAGCGTATTATTATGTGTCCGAGATCGATGAACCGACACGCGATAAATATGCCCGTGTGAAGCAGATCAACGATGCTCTCGAACAGGCGGCTCCCGATGTTCCGCATCTCGTTACGATTCAGCCGGTCGATGAATTAGTCGGGGATGTGGATATTTGGGTAGCGGATATTGAAAAGTTCGACGAGGCTTTCGCCAAGGAGCGGCAGGCCGCCGGCGATTCGGTCTGGTGGTACACCTATGTGAAGCCGAAGCATCCGTTCCCTTCCTATCATCTGGATGATGACTTGGTCGGAACGCGGCTGTTAACCTGGATGCAGCGCGATTACGGCGTGGAGGGCACGTTATATTGGGCGACGACCCAGTTCCAGAAGTATGATGCCGCCCAGAAGAAATACGTCAGCCGTGATGTATGGACCGATCCGCTGGCATTCCCCGGGGCGAACGGCGATGGATATTTGTTTTATCCCGGAACGGAAGTAGGCGTCGACGGCCCGATTGGCACGATCCGTCTGGAAGTGCTCCGCGAGAGCATGGAGGATTACGAGTATCTGTGGCTGTATGAGCAGAAGCTGCGTGAAGCTGCCTCGAAGCTGGGCATAGCGGACGCCTTCCCGTATCGGGATGCGATGCGCCCATTCTATGACCGATTGTATGAGAACATCAAAACTTTCGAAGAGAACCCCGAGAAGGTGATGCAGGTACGAAGCGAGATTGCACAGGAGATCGTTACCGCTTCGGAGGGTGCGCCGGTATTGGTTACGGTCGGCAGCCCAGCGGACGGAAGCCGCGAGGTTTCGATCTATGCGGAGAAAGGCTCGGAGGTAACGGTGAACGGACAGCAAGCGCCGATAACCGCTGAGGGAGCAGAGCACGATCAATTTTCGCTGGTGCTAAGCCTGGATCCCGGAGCCCAAGAGCTGGATATCGTCGTGAGCAAGGACGGATCGTCCAAAACCGTGAATCGGACCCTTGTCGTTTATGAAACCCATGCTCCGTATACGGTCGCTTTAAACGATGCCGAAACCGATGAAGCGATCAACCGCTTCACATCCCAGACGGTGGATACCGATCTCGCCAAGGTGAATGTCACCGAGGGGACCTACTCCATGAAGGCTGTGTTTTCGGCAAACGTGAATTTTCCGAATTTGCGGTTGTTTGATGCAGGGAAAGGATTCCGCAGCAGCGACTGGTCGGCATTCGAGACGCTGGAGTTCGACGTGTTCAATCCTGGCGAGACGGTACAATTCTACGTCAAGTTCCATCAGCTGGACGGGAAAAGCGATGATACCTTCATGCAGTATATTCGCGCAGGCAGCGGCGAAACCGTTAGCATTCCGCTTCGGCAGGTGAATTTGGACCTCAGCCGGATCAAGGGCATTGAGATCTGGATGTGGCGCCAGTCGGCTCCGCAGACCCTGTATTTCGACAACTTCCGGTTTACTTCTGCCGCGCCTCAGGATCCGATGACACCGTGAGGCAGGTGTGGCGGAGCAGCTTATCAATCGGGTACCTAGCAACTCCATTTTGATAAAAAGAGGGGAACGCATGAAGCTGACTTTTCTGGGAACGGGGGCTGTGGAAGGAATTCCTTCCCCGTTCTGTGACTGCCTGACGTGCGAGCATGCCAGAGAAAACGGCGGACATAACAACCGGCGGCGGCAGAGCGTCTTAATCAATGATAATCTGCTCATCGATTTTGGGCCGGATATTTTCGCCTCCTGTGCCGGGCTGGGCATTGCCCTGCGCGACCTGGACTGCTTATTGATCACCCATAGCCACCTCGATCATTTCGATTCCGTTAATCTGATGCTCCGGGGCAAAGCGTTTCGTTTGGCAACCGAGCTGCCGGAGCTGACGATGCTTGCGGGACCTTCGGTTTGGACGAAATGGGAGGACACCGGCGGGAATGACCAGGGGGCCGGGATTCTAAGGCGTATCATTCATCCGGGGCAAACGGTTCGGCTGAAGGAATATTCGGTTACGGCCATTGCAGCCTGCCATCACTTGCGGATCGGCGATGCGATGAATTACCTGATCGACGATGGGAAGGCTTCGCTCCTATATGCATCGGATAGCGGGTATTACGAGGAAGACGTATGGGAATCGCTGCAGGGGCGCCGATTTGACGCCGTTGTGCTGGAGGGGACGATCTGGAACCGTCCTCCCGGAAAAGAGCACCTCAATCGATCGGACTTTGGCCGGATGGTGGAACGGCTGAAGCGCATCGGGGCCATTACCGATCAGACACAGCTCATTGCGACTCATTTCTCCCACCAATCCGTCGGTCCGCACCATGAATTGGCGGAAGAGGTCGGTCAATTCGGCGCCCAGTGCGCCTTCGATGGACTGACGGTTCATATCCTCCCTGAATCATAAGGGGGCAGGAGTTCTATTGTATTCGAGGGAGCTGATGCAATAGTAGGTTTATTCACTCGACAGATTGTTTTTTAGATCAAAAACGTATCAAATGAAGAAATGGCGGTGCTAAGGATGTGATCCTTGCACCGCCATTTCGCATCTTCTTTCATCCGCATGAACGAGGCGCCATGGTCCGATTTGCTGTAGCTGTTCCGGTCTCCGAGTCTTTCTTGGTGCTGTTCGTAAGTTTGAGGCCGAAATTTGGGGGCAGCAGCGATGGAAGGAACGATTCGTAAACGGAGCGCCTCCTAACAGAAAAAGAAGGCATCCCACCAGATCTAAGATCTTTTGGGTCATCCCCTCTCCTCTGGTGAAATTGACCTGAGCGGCGGCAACTGGATATAATGATGGATGATTAAGGAAGGGATGGCTGGCTAGCCTGACACTTTATAGTGAAGAATATCGATATAGATACAAAGAGCCGGGTATCCAATCCACAGCAAGTCCAATTGCTACGATATGACAGTACAAAATCGAAATACGTATGACGGGAGTTGAGAATGATGAAAAAAGAAGTGATCGACAGACTGATTCGATATGCGCAAATCGATACCCAGTCGGATGAAACCAGCAACACCTGCCCCTCGACCCCGGGCCAGCTGACACTGGGCCGTCTGCTTGTAGACGAGCTGAAGGAGATCGGCATGGAGGACGTGACGATGGATGAGAACGGTTATGTCATGGCTACCCTGCCGGCGAATACGGACAAGGATATCCCGACGATTGGCTTCCTGGCGCATGTGGATACGGCAACGGATTTCACGGGCGCAGGCGTAAAGCCGCAGATCGTTGAAGACTATGACGGAGGAGATATCGTACTTAACGCGAATCAGAACGTGGTGCTCTCTCCGCGAGATTTTCCGGAACTGGCTAACTACAAGGGCCACACGCTCATTACGACGGATGGGACAACGCTGCTTGGCGCCGACGATAAAGCCGGGATTGCCGAAATTATGACTGCCATGTCGTATCTGATTCAGCATCCGGAGCTGAAGCACGGGAAGATCCGGGTTGCGTTCACGCCGGATGAGGAGATCGGCCGGGGACCGCATAAATTCGATGTCGAGGCTTTCGGAGCGAAATATGCGTATACGATGGATGGCGGACCGGTCGGAGAGCTTCAATATGAAAGCTTCAATGCGGCAGCGGCGCTGGTGACATGCAAAGGAAAGAATGTACACCCCGGAACGGCCAAAGCTAAAATGGTGAATGCTGCCAAAATTGCGATGGAAGTGCACGGCATGCTGCCGGCGGAGGAAGCGCCGGAGTTCACGGAGGGCTACGAGGGCTTCTTTCATCTCACCTCCATTGAGGGCGATGTCGAGCTGACCGAGCTCCGATATATTATTCGCGATCATGACCGGGAGCGCTTCGAGGAAAGAAAAGCGAAGCTGGCTTCCATTGTGGAGGAGCTTCAGCAGAAGTACGGAGCCGAACGGATCGTGCTGCAAATGCGGGATCAATATTACAATATGCGCGAGAAAATCGAGCCGGTGATCGAAGTGGTGGAGATTGTGAAGGCTGCGATGGAGAACCTGGGCATTCGGCCGATCATCGAGCCGATTCGCGGCGGTACCGACGGCTCCCAGCTGTCCTACATGGGACTGCCGACGCCGAATATATTTACGGGCGGGGAGAACTATCACGGGCGGTACGAATACGTGTCCGCAGACACGATGATGCAGGCGGTCCAAACGATCGTCGAGATTGTCCAGCTCTATGAGGCAAGAGCATAGGCCAGGTTTGCAATCACAGGCTGACAATGACAACAAAGCCGGAAGCTGCAGAGCTGACAATGACAACAAGGTGGAAGTTTCAGTGCTGACCAATGACAACAAGCTGGAAGTTTCAGTGCTGACAAATGACAGCAAAGCGGCAAAGCTGAACATGACAAGGCTATCAAAGGCCAAAGCTGCCGGGAGCAACGTCCCGGCGGCTTTTTTGCGTTTGCCGGGGACCCAGGGCTGGACAGGCCATTGCCGGTCCTCCTGCCACTCCCGCCCCCGCTCCGCTTATCCAGACAATCCTTTACCCGGGCCGCTGCGGTATTCGCTGGGAGTCATGCCCGTCCATTTGCGGAACAGCTTGGAGAAGTAGAGGGCATCATTGAAGCCGACCGAAGAGGCGATCTCTTGAATCGAAAAGGATGTCCTCAGCAGGGATTTCGCCTTCTCCATTCGCACCTTCATCAGATACTGCATCGGGGATAACCCGGTATGCTGCTTGAAGGCCTTCGAGAGATGGGCGCGGTGGTAACCGAGCGTGCTCGCCAGCTGCCCGATCGACAGCTGCTGGTGATATTGCGTCGAGATGAGGCGCTCCGCCTGCCTTACACCGCGTTCAATATCAGCTACATCCCGCTCCCTTGAAGGCAGATGCTGCTGATTCAGCATGGCAAGCTTGTATAGCAGCAATCGGAGCCAGGCCGAGCCCTGCAGATCCTCAAGCCGCGGATAATCCGACTGATTGAAGCCGAGGCGAATGCGGCTGTACATGGATTTAAGCTCCTTCAGCTCCTCCGGGTCTTTGCAGCGGATGACCGGTCTTGCGGCGGTAATCCCCATATCCGCAAGCAGCAAGGGAGCCCCTTTCTCCTGAAAGGCGACCCAATGATAGTGCCATGGATTCCGGTCGTCCGCCTGATAACTGAACAGAACGCCCGGAAGAATGATGAACGTATCACCCGCCTTGCAGGGATATACCTTGCCGGCGCATTCGAATATGCCTTCGCCGTCGGTCACCGTATGAATTAAGCAGTAGTCGTGGATGGCCGGTCCGATTTTGTGCCTTGGTACCGGAATGCCTTCTCCGCTGAACAGCATGGTTAGGTCATGGGCGCCCGGGGAAGGGTTCATGCCGATCGCGTACAGGGAGTGGTCAGGCAGGATGGACATCGTGTATCAGCCCCCTTTGGAGGATTCCTTGTTCAATAATCTTAAGCCCTGAATGCATCTTTAAGAGTCACCCATAGATTAATGGATGAAACGACAAATGTCCATATCGCCCTTGTTTTGCTCCATATTCAAGGATGCAGGAATCACATATAGTTATTCATGTGAAAGCGCATGAATACATTGGGTTTAAGGAGGGCGTTATTATGTCCAAGATTACATTTATCGGAGCGGGAAGCAGTGTTTTTGCCAAAAACGTACTGGGAGACTGCATGCAGACTCCGGCGCTGCAGGGGTTCGAGCTTGCCTTGTTTGACATTGATCCCGTAAGACTGAAAGACTCCGAGAACATGCTGAATAATATAAAGAAGACGAGCGGCAGCACCTGCGTCATCAAATCCTACAGCGACCGCAAGGAAGCGCTCCGGGGCGCGAAGTACGTGATCAATGCGATTCAGGTCGGCGGTTATGACCCATGCACGATTACCGATTTTGAGGTTCCGAAGAAATACGGGCTGAGACAGACGATTGCCGACACCGTCGGGATCGGGGGGATATTCCGCAACCTGCGCACGATTCCGGTCATGCTGGATTTTGCGGCCGACATCCGGGAGGTATGTCCGAATGCCCTGTTCCTGAACTATACGAACCCGATGGCGGTATTGACCAATGCGATGAACACGCTCGGCGGTGTTCAGACGGTAGGTCTGTGCCACAGCGTGCAGGCATGCATTCCGCATCTGTTCGATAATCTCGGGATGGACAAGGAAGGCGTGCAGGCCAAGATTGCAGGCATCAACCATATGGCCTGGCTGCTCGAGGTTACGAAGGACGGCGTTGACCTCTATCCGGAAATCAAGCGGCGGGCTGCCGAGAAGCAGAAGGAGAAGCATCACGATATGGTACGCCTGGAGATGATGCTGAACTTCGGCTACTATATTACCGAGTCCTCGGAGCATAACGCCGAGTATCATCCGTATTTCATTAAGCGGAATTATCCGGAGCTGATCGAGCGCTTCAACATTCCGCTGGACGAGTACCCGCGCCGCTGCGTGAATCAGATCGAGGGCTGGAAGCAGATGCGCGAAGAGCTGGTGAACAATAAAGATTTGACGCACAAGCGCTCCCATGAGTATGCGTCTTATATTTTGGAAGCGATGGAGACGAATGTTCCTTTCAAAATCGGGGGGAATGTGATGAACACCGGCTTGATCACAAATCTGCCGAAGGAAGCGTGCGTCGAGGTGCCGTGCCTGGTGGATGCGAGCGGCGTGACGCCTACCTACGTGGGCGATCTTCCACCGCAGTGCGCTGCGCTGAATCGCACGAATATCAACACCCAGCTGCTTACGCTGGAAGCGGCTGCGACCGGCAAGAAGGAGCATATCTATCATGCGGCGATGCTGGATCCGCATACGGCGGCAGAGCTGTCCATGGACGACATCAAGAGCCTGTGCGACGATCTGATCGAGGCGCACGGCGATTGGCTGCCGAAATTCCACTAAACGAAATCACAGGCTTCTTGAATAGAAATAGCAAGCGAGGCGGGAGGTATTCCCGCCTTTTTTGCGTGGGCAGACGGGAGTTTGGCTGCTCATTCTATATTGACGGGGCGGGCTCGGAATAGAAGGCGGTATCTTTTTTACTGATGGAGTATAGCACCGGCATTGTAGTACCAAATATTGGATCAACAGCATTGCAGCACCAGCACAGCAGCACCGAAAGGTGCACCGGCCTCCATCAGCCTTTCACCCCCTCTGCAATCGGCAGCCGGATTAGAAATGTCGTACCGGACAGCGGCTCGCTGCTGACGGATACGCTTCCGTTCATCGCGCGGATGGCCTGGTAGGAGAAGGTTAATCCGAGTCCGGTTCCGTTCATTTTGGTGGAATAGTAAATGGAGCCCAGCCGGTTTAACTGCTCCTCGGTCATGCCGATTCCGTTGTCCTCGATTTGGATGACGACATGAGGCGGCTCCTCCCGAATCGAAATCTCCACCGTACCTTTGGTGACGTCCTTGCTGGCTTCGATGGCATTCTTAATGAAATTGACCAGCAGCTGCTTCAGCTCCGCTGTGCTGCCGGATATGAAGATCGGCGTCTGGGGGCAGCGGACGTGAAGTGCGACATTATTCATATTCGCATAAGAGGTCATAACCTCGACAACGGCCTGCATTTGGGAAATAAGCTCAAGTCGCTGCTGGAGCGAAGCGGCCGGCTTGCTGATGGACAAATATTCGGACAAAATCTGCTCGGTTCGCCGGATTTCCTCCATGCTGATTTCGAGAAACCGGTTCATTTTTTCGGGAGAGAAGGTTCCGCTCTTCATTAATTGCAGGAAGCCCAGGACGGTGGTTAACGGGTTGCGGACTTCATGGGCGAGCGAGGCGGCGACATGATTGACGGCCTCCGCTTTCTCGTTCTGGATATATTTCAAGGACAGCTCTTTGTCGGTTACCGATTTGTTGAACAGTGTGATCAGCAGCCAGATGCCAAGGGAATTTTGAACAGGGATGGCCAGAATGTTAAATACCAATTGGTTCATAATGTAATCAGGCTTCGTGATGTAGAGTACGGTAAGCGGGATGAAGGAGAAGCTGATTCCGGCCGTAAAAACGATCCATAGCCGATGCCGCGTTCTCTGATACACCGATGCGAGCATGACCGATAGCGGAAACGTAATCACAAGAATAATGATGGCGTCGATCACCCCGGTGCCGCCGATGTATAGCCGGTAGATCATAAATTCGACGAGTAATATCCAGCCCGTTGTCAGCCCTCCGAACAGGATGCCGAAGAACATAATGACATAGCGGATATCGAAGATCAGCCCAGCCTGCACCGATGAAGCGAAGGTCATGGACAGGATCAGGCAAAGCGAACAGATCATGATGATGAAGCTGCGGGAATAGTTGACGGTCAGATTCCTGTAATAGATGTTGTAGACAACGGAAGGCATTAACGCAAATAAGAGCTGCAGTAGAGTATCCTTAATCACAGTCAGCAGACAACACTCCTTTACTTGCTTCGCTAGGATAATTAGATTCCATTCCTCCACGTTTGCTCATGATCAACGCCCTCCAAAAATTCGACGCCTACCTTTCAAAATCCTTGGGGTTCATATTTCGGATTCAAAATTTATCTGTACTAAAGAAGAAATGAAGGGACATATAAATTCATCGAGAAAACGCTTCCGGCGAAGCGGCAGCACAATTCCGGCATTTTTGCCGGAGGAACGAGCACGATGAGCACATTATTTGTGAATGGAGGGTTCACGAGTGAAGCTGAAAATCGTTATGAGACCCGTCTTCATTCTGTTGTTAGCCATTTCCTTCTTTATTGCCGGATGCCAGGGCGTTACGCCGCCATCGGCAACCGAGCCTCCGCCGTCCGGGGGAGAAACGCCGCCGTCCGGAGGAGAGACACCGGCCCCGGGGGGCAAGGATGAGCCGGCACCGCAAGGAGATCCGAAGGCGACGCCTAGAAACGAAACGCTGTATGTGAACGGCCTGCAGTGGGGGGCACCGACGAATTTCAACCTGCTCAGCGGGAACGCCGCGTTTCCGATCAACTATGGGAACTCCCGGGAATTGGTCTACGAAACGCTGTTCATGGTCAACCAGCTGACAGGGGAGCTGGAGCCGCTCCTCGGCACCAAGTACGAATGGACGGACGATCTGAACATGAAGGTTGAGCTTCATCCGGAGGCCAAGTGGAGCGACGGAAAGCCGTTCACTTCGGAGGACGTTGTTTATACGTATCAGCTCGGCAAAAAATACGACATCAATTGGAGCAGCTTCTGGACGTATATTGCGGACGTAAAGGCCGATGGCCCCCATGCCGTAATTATTACGTTGAATGAAAAAAATCCCAACAAGCTGACCGTGCTGGACAGCATTGAGCTGATTCCGATGCTGCCGAAGCATGTCTGGGAAGAAATCGAGAAGAAGGCGGGCAATGATCTTGCGACGATCCGTAAGGAAGTGAACGCCGACCCGATCGGAACGGGACCGTATAAGATGTATTTTTACAATGACCAGAAGATCACGATCGTCCGGGACGACAACTACTGGGGGCAGGTGCTGTTCGGCAAGCTGCCGGCACCGAAATACATTACCCACGTCATCTACAAGGATAACGCCGCGGGCGACTTGGCATTCAAGAGCGGTCAGGTCGACGTATCCCAGCAGTTCATTCCGCAGGTATGGAAAATGTGGGAGGACGGCGCCCCTGTCCGAACATACCTGAAGGATGCGCCGTACTATTTGCCGGGCTCCATGCCGTCCATCTTCTTCAATATGTCGAAGCCGGGGCTTGATAACCCTGATGTCCGGAGGGCGATCGCCATGGCGATTGATTACGGGAAAATCTCGGAGCTTGCCATCAGCGGCTACTCTGCGCCAATGGAGCCTTCCTTAACGCTGAACACCGATGCCGAGTCGAAATACGTGGATCAGGAGGCCATCAAGCCGCTGCAATGGACGACCGACGTGGAGGGCGCAAACGCCTTGCTGGATTCGATCGGAGCCAAGAAGGGCAAGGACGGCATCCGCGTTTTGAACGGCACGCGGCTGGGTCCGTTTGAAATCGAATGCCCGTACGGATGGTCGGACTGGAACGCAGCGCTGGAGATCGTTGCCCAGAACGCCAAGGCCATCGGCATCGAGATCCGCACGAAATTCCCGGAGGCGCCGGTATGGACCAACGATCTGCAGACCGGCAAATTCGACATCATCATGAACACGCCGGCCGGCGGCGTCAACCCAAGCCAGCCTTGGGACCGCGCCAGAACGATCATGTATTCCAAGGGCGTTGCTCCGATCGGCGAGATGGCGTTCTGGAACTGGGGCCGTTACAAGAATGACCAGGCGGATGCCATCATCGAGAAAATTCCGGCGACGACGGACGAGGCGGAATTGAAAGCGCTATATACCGAGCTCACCCAAATCTGGCTGAAGGACATTCCGTCCATTCCGCTCATGTACCGCCCTTGGGTGTTCGATACCGTCAATGAATCGGTTTGGAAGGGCTTCCCGAGAGAAGGCGACGGCAGCAATATCCCGCCTCAAATCTCGATGGATGGAGCAGGCATCAAGGCGCTGTATCAGATTCATAACTGATTGTTAAATCAAACGCGCGTGAAAGACCTATATTAGCGGACGAATGAGGCCCTGATATAGGTCTCTTTTCCAGCGAAACATGTCGCGACAACTTACAGGCCATGGGGGTGAGCTGCTTGAGCGTTTACGGAAAATACATCGTCAAGAAGTTCTTCTGGTATTTCCTTACGCTGGTCATTGCGGTCGGGCTTAATTTCCTGCTGCCGCGCATGATCGAAGGCAATCCGGTGAGCATGATCGTCTCGGAGATGACGCAGGGCATGACGGACAGCGACACCATTAAGCGGGTGTACGAGACGTTCCTTATTGAGTTTGGCATCGACAAGCCCTTGGGCGAACAGTTTTTGATCTATGTGAAAAATCTGCTCAGCGGCAATCTGGGCACGTCCTTCGGGCTGTATCCGAAGCCCGTCACGGAAATTCTGGCCTCCGCCGTCCCGTGGACGATCGGCCTTCAGCTGCCGGCCATCCTGGTCGGATGGCTGCTTGGCAATATCCTCGGCGCCGTTGCCGCATACCGCAAAGGCGTGTTCGATAAAGTGATTTTTCCGGTCGCCTTGTTCGTGAATTCCATCCCGTTCTTTACGCTGGCGATCATTATGCTGTACGTGTTCGCCCTGTCCCTGAATTGGTTCCCGCTGCACGGCGGCTATGACTACCAGCTGGTGCCTTCCTTAAGCTGGGAATTTTTCGCTTCGGTCATCCGCCATCACACGCTGCCCTTCCTGTCGATCGTACTCGTCACGATCGGGGGCCAAGCGATCGGCATGCGGGAAATGTCCATCTACGAGCTGAACTCGGATTATGTGCTCTACAGCAAGCTGCTCGGCATCCGGGATTCCCGGATTGCAAGATATGTGTTCCGCAACGCCATGCTGCCGCAGATTACAGGGCTTGCCCTGTCCATCGGCACCATGGTCGGCGGCTCCCTGATCTGCGAGATCGTATTCAGCTATCCGGGCATCGGCACCTGGATGTTCACCGCCATCCGGCAGCTGGATTATCCGCTGATTTCGGGCTGCACGCTGCTCATCGCGATTGCCGTGCTGCTCGCCAACTTCACGATCGATATCATATACGGCTGGATCGATCCGAGAATCAAGGCCGCGCAGATGGAGGATCAGTGATATGAACAGTTCATTCCGCATCTTGATCAAGTCGCCGAAGTTCATGTTCGGGGCGTGCACGCTGCTGGCCATGATCGGTCTTGTGCTGATCTATCCGCTGTTTAACCGCAGCGACCCGCTGGAGATGATCGCGCTTGCGTACCAGCCGCCCGATGCCAAGCTGCTGCTGGGCTCCGACAACTTCGGCAGGGATTTGTTTCTGGAATTGATCTACGGTATCCGCACATCGCTCCAGGTGGGGCTTATTGCCGGCGTGTTCGCTACCGCGATCGGGCTCGTGATCGGACTGACCTCGGGATATATCGGCGGCATGATCGATAACCTGCTGACCGCGGTCACGAATATTTTCATCGTCATTCCGTCCTTTGTCATTCTCATTCTGATCTCGGTCAGCATCGATTCACGGAGCTCCTTCGTGACGGCGGTCATCATCGGGGTGACCAGCTGGCCGTGGACGGCGCGGGCCGTGCGGGCCCAGACCTCCTCGCTTCGGAACCGGGATCACGTGAATATCGCCAAAATATCCGGATACAGCACGCCGCGGATCATCGTGTCTGAAATTCTTCCGTATATTGCTTCCTATGTCGTCATGGCCTTCGTGCTGCAGACCGCGTCGGGAATCCTGTCTGAGGCTTCCATCTCCATGCTTGGACTCGGCCCGTACAATACGATTTCGCTCGGCATCATCATGAACTGGGCGCTCGTGTTTGAAGCCCCGGTAGCCGGCGCATGGTGGGCGTTCATTCCGGCGGCGATTTCGATCGCCATGATCACGTTCTCCTTGTACATGATGAATACGGGCATGGACGAAATATTCAATCCGAAGATTAGGAGCTGATGGATGACGTGAGTACGCATATTCTGGAAGTCAACGAATTGAAGACGTATTACCGGACCCGGCTCAAGGAGCATGTCTATGCGGTGGATGGCGTCACGTTCGCGCTAGAGGAGGGAAAGACGCTCGGCATCGCCGGCGAATCGGGCTGCGGCAAATCGACGCTGGCCTTAAGCCTGATGGGATTTTACTTTCCCCCGCTTCATTTCGGAGGCGGCTCCATTATCGTCGGCGGAAGGGATATCATGAAGCTCGGGAAGGAGCAGCTGCGCTCCCAAGTGTCGGGCAGGGAGATCTCCTACATTCCGCAGGCGGCAATGAATGCGTTGAATCCGACGCTGCGGATCATTCGTTTCATCGAGGACATCATGAAGGAGCATCGGCCCGAGCTGACCAAGAAGCAGGTATGGGATATGGCCGCCGAGCGGTTCGAGACGCTGAACCTGTCGCCGAGGGTGCTGAATGCGTATCCGAATGAGCTGTCGGGCGGCATGAAGCAGCGGACCGTCATTGCGATCTCCACCATTTTGAACCCGAAAGTGCTGATCGCGGACGAACCGACCTCCGCCCTGGACGTTACGTCGCAAAAGGCGGTGATCAAGCTGCTGAAGAGCTTGCTGGACAAAGGCTTTATCCGGTCGCTCGTCTTCATAACGCACGAGCTGCCGCTCTTGTACCATGTCACGGATGACATTATGGTCATGTACGCGGGCGAGATCGTGGAGCGGGGAACCGCCGAGCAGATGATCTTTGATCCGATCCATCCATATACGAAGAAGCTGATGGGCTCCATCATCGTGCCGGAGGAAGGCATGAAGGGCCATAAGCTGGCGGCCATTCCGGGAACGCCGCCGAACCTGAAGAACGTCCCGGAGGGCTGCCGGTTCGCGGATCGCTGCAAGTATGCCCAGGAAGCGTGCCGCCAGGGAAAGATTGCGAACAAAACCTTGGGGGACCGGACGTACCGATGCATCGTCGAGCCTGAAACGCTTAGGGAGTGGTATGCGAATGAAGGGGAATAACGTGCTGATCGAAGGAAAGAATCTGACGAAGGTATTCGGCTTCGGCGGCAACAAGACGACCGCGGTTGACAATGTCAGCTTCGCTTTTCATGAAGGCGAGATTATATCGATCGTCGGAGAGAGCGGAAGCGGCAAGACGACGCTGGCCAAACTGATTATGGGATTGCTGAAGGAAAGCGCCGGAACGATCGAATATATGGGCAAGCCGAGGCGACTGAAGCGGCATTCGGACCGGAGAAAATATTGGAAGCATATTCAGGCGATCTTTCAGGACCCGTTCTCTTCCTTCAATCAGTTCTATAGAGTCGAGAAGCTTCTCCTCGATTGCATCAAGCTGCAGGGGGAGAAGCTGACGAAGGAGGAGCAGCTGCGCCGCATGAAGGAGGCCTGCTCCTTCGTCAATCTGAAATACGAGGAGCTGCACAATAAGTACCCGTTCGAGCTGTCCGGCGGACAGATGCAGCGGCTTATGATCGCGAGAATTTTTATTCTCCATCCGAAGCTGCTTATCGCCGATGAACCGACCTCCATGGTCGACGCCTGCTCCAGATCGACCATCCTGGATATGCTCCTTAAGCTGCGGGAGGAGAACAATATGACGATTATTTTCATTACCCATGACGTCGGCCTGGCCTATTATGTGAGCGATACGCTTTACATCATGGAGCAGGGGAAAGTGGTTGAGAAGGGGCCGGCCGAGGAAGTCATCCTGAATCCGAAGCACCCGTATACCCGCCAGCTGATTTCCGATGTTCCGAAAATCCATTCGGAGTGGGATCTCGCCTGATTGCTTATCACGCCGGCTGTTGCATGTCAGCACAGAGCTGCCCGTAAACGGAAACGAACCGTTTACGGGCATTTGTTTTTTCGGAGGTGAGAAGCAGCAGGCGGTCAAGGACGTCCCGCTTATTCTATTGGGGCAGATGCAATACTGCAGTCTGTGTGCAAAGATTTTTTTCGTTCGATATTCGCATTTGTGCAAAATTTGCCGATATATCATTTGGCTGCCCTTCGATTCATTCCATGGAGGTAGTGAGACTGGATCGGGCATGGCATCGACAGAATGGATGACGAAGAAGGGATGAACCGCTTATTGAGACACGAAAACTTCTGGACGGCGTTTGCTATCCTCGCCATATACGCGTTGATGATCGGCATGATCATGGTGAGGAGACATAAGCAACGAAATTCGATAAAAGACGACAAAAAAAGACTCGCGGAGGCGGAAAGCAGATTTCGAATGCTGGACGATCTGCTGCATACGCTCGATGTCGGCATCTGGTCTTATGACTGCGGAGCGGGGCGGATTGTTAACGCCTCCCTGGCCTTTCATGAAATGAGCGGCTATTTGGCGGAGCATTTCGAGAACGGCATCTCATGGAGAGCCCTGATTCACCCGGAGGATCTGCCATTGCTTGAATCATGCGTTCTACAGCTGCGGCAGGGAGAAGCTGTCCATACGCAATATCGGATCGTCCATGCCGCGGGCGATGTGCGTTGGGTCCAGGTGAAGATGATCCCGACCATGGATCAGCTGAAGCGGATGGTCCGGGTGGATGGAATCGCGATCGACGTTACTTCCCGCTATAAGATGGAAGAGGCGCTTCATGACATTACGGAGGGCAAAAAGATGGAGCAGGCGCTAAAAGAAAGCATGGAGCGATACCGCAGGCTCGTCGAATCTTCGCCGGTGGCCATTGCCGTATGCAGGCAGCACAAGCTGGTCTATGTCAATCCCGCCGGACTGCGGATTGTGGGTGCCGGCGGCCCGGAGGATTTCCTCGGGACCGATCCTTGGGACTGGCTGTACGAGCCCTGGGAACAGAGCAAGCAGGGCAGGGTCATCGAGCGCATTCGCAAGGGGAATGTCGTCCCTGAAGAGCTGTCGATCCGGAGAATGGACGGGGCCAAGGTGGACGTCATCGTTACGGCATTGCCCGACGACGAAACGGATGCGGTCCGAATTTTCTTCGAGGATGTGACGGCCCGCAAAGCGGCCGAGCGGGCCCTGATCGACAGCGAACGGATCAACCGCCATATTTTGGATATCGCTCCGGTCGCGATGGTGCTTCATTCGAATTTTGAATGTATTTATATGAATCCGGCAGGCATGCGCCTGCTTGGCGTCTCGGATCTCGCTCAGCTTGAAGGGAGGGGGTATGAGCAATTCGTTCCCCCTGATCAGATTGATCTGGTTCGAAGGGAGGTCAAGGGAGTCTATGAGCAAGGGGCCACTGCAACGCTGGTGGAGAGCCAGATTATCCAAATCGACGGCACGGTCATCGATATCGAGGTCGTTACCGCTCCAATCCCTTATATCGGGGACAATACAGCACTGACGATTATCCGGGATATTACGGAGGAGAAGAGGGCGGAGCGGGAGCGGAATGCGGCGGAGAAGCTGATCCGGGAGAGCGAGGAGCGATATTTCCAGCTGCAGATGAGCCTTGACCGGTTCTCCTCGGACCTGTTCGGGATGGTGAAGATCAGTGAACTGAATACAAGGATCGTCGAGGAAATCCAAAAAGTGCTTAAAACCGAGAAGGTCAGCCTCGTCACCTTGAACTGCGGCAGCTCAGAGTTCTGCGTCTCAGGAGGTGTCGGGGAATTCTCCAAAGACGCTCTGTATGCGATTTGCGATCGCCATCCCGAGCAGCTTCCGCTCTGCAAGCTGCACGAGACGTCAGGCGGATATTTCGTGAAGATCGGCGAGATCAACGGGGATCACAGCATGATTTACATCAGCGAGAAAGTGGCGTTGCTTCAGTACGAAGCGATAAAAATATGGCTGGAGACAATCTCGCGTTATGGGAGCGTGCTGTATGATAATTTCCGCGTGATCGAGGATTTGACCGCAGAGCTGGAGAAGCTGGGGCCCTCCCGGCAGCCCGTATGGCTGCTGCGCCTTATGCTTCACCTCTCGGAGAACGAGCGGAAGCGCCTCTCCCAGGATCTCCATGATGCGGCTCTTCAAGAGCAGATTATATGGTACAGAAAGCTGAACCAGATCGTCACGGATACGGAGCTGCCTCCAAAGCTTCTGGGTCAGCTTGAGGAGATTGAGCAGGGACTGCTCGACGTCATCTATCAAATCCGGATTACGTGCAATGAGCTCCGGCCGCCGCTTCTGAAGGAAGAGGGACTTGAACGGTCGCTGGAGGCGCTGTTTGAATTCACGCAGCTGCGTACCAATTATTCCATTTCGTTCGATTGCTCGGCATTCGAAGATGATCTCAGCGACGACAGACTTATCGGACTTTACCGGATCGTGCAGGAGCTTCTTGCAAACGCGACCAAGCATTCCAATGCAACGGAGGTAAAGCTGGGCTTGTCCACCCGATCAGGCCAGGTCATTCTGAATTACGAGGACAACGGCATCGGCATGGAGCTGGAAGATCTGGAGAAGCAGAGGGATCAATTCAGCAGCATGGGCATACACGGGATGAAGGAGCGCGTGCGCTGCATGAACGGGACCATCGCGTTCGCTTCAGCCGCAGGCGGCGGACTGGCTGTATATATTTCGGTAACGGCAAGATAAGCCTGGACCTGGGATGCAGGCTGTAGATCGAGGGGGTTAAGGGATGATTGAAATTTTATTGGTGGACGACCATCCCTCCGTAATGGAGGGAACGAAGATGCTGCTTGAGCAGGAGGAGGATATGAGGGTCATGCTTGCATACACGCCGGAGCAGGCGCTCCAGCTCGTTACATCGCGGCATTTCGATGTGATGCTGATCGATATGCATATGCCGGGCATGAACGGCATTGATTTGGCGAAGAAGATTCTTGGGCTGATGCCGGATGCGATCATGCTTATCTATACCGGCTTTGAAGTGAGCTATCACTTCAATCTGATCATGGATGCCGGGTTGTCAGGCTTTGTACTGAAGACGGCGGGAAAGGAGCAGCTTGTCACGGCAGTCCGGTGCGCCCTTCGGGGGGAGGTCGTTCTTCCGCTCGGGCTGGTGAAGCAGCTTCGCCGGACAACGGGTACCATGCTGGAACGCGCCCCGGGCAACCAAGCCCAGTCGATCACGAACAAGGAATACGACATTCTAAAGGAAATAGCGCGGGGGAAGAGCAATAAAGAAATTGCGGGAACGATCATGATGAGCCAGCGTTCGCTTGAGTACTGTCTAACGAGCCTGTTCCAGAAGCTGAGTGTCAAATCCCGAATCGAGGCTGCCATCAAGGCGAAACAGCTCGGAATCCTGTCTGATACCGATTTTGTGCAAATGCAATAATAATGTAGCGAAGAATCGCATGGCTTTATTCTATCGATCTTCGTTTCTCTCTGATTGAGCTTTTAAAGGCTCATACCAAGGCAATTTACGATAAAGCAGCATTGTGAATAGGTACCCCGCAAAAAAAATGCGTGATCACGCAATAAAATTTCGGTTACGAACCGTAAGCGAGTGTATATGCTTAAGTTACTAGATGAATATAGTCTTAACGTAGGAAGGGAAGGGGCTCGTGGCATGACAAAAGACCTAGAGTTTGCTTCGGACGATCTCTTGTCGCCCGAAGAGATTGATGTCATCCTAGCTCAGCTAGAAGAGGAAATCATGAAGGCTGCAACCAGAAGAGGCGGGGGGAACGATTGATGGGATTACGGGAGAGGTTGAGATCATTATTTGCCATGAAGCTTCGGACGCGAATGATGTGGGTCATTCTAGGGTCGATTACGATTTTGCTGGGAGGAATGATTACATATATCAGCTTTACGACGAAACATGAAGCGCTGGATTCCGCCAGAACACTGGCATTTACGCAAAGCGAGAAGATTGGCGCCCTTGTACAGCGGGAGCTTGATGATGTGATGAACAGCGCAAGAACCTTGTCCGCCAGCTTTATCGGGATGAAACAGACCGGCTCGGCTGACCGTGAGGTGGTAAGTGAAATGCTGCGGATGAATTTGGAGGGCAATCCGTCCTGGGAAGGAATTTGGACCATTTGGGAGCCTAATGCCTTCGACAGCCGGGATGCGGAATTCCGGAACAAGCTGGGGAGCGATGCTTCCGGACGGATGATCTCTTATTGGGCCAGAACGAAATCCGGTCTTGAGCACACGCCGATTACGGATGATTACACCGCGGAAGGAGAAGGAGATTTCTACCTGCTTGCGAAGAACAGCGGCAAAGAGGTTATTATGGATCCTTACCTCTTCAAAGTCGGCGGTGAAGAGATGATGATGACATCGCTTGTCGTGCCGATTATCGAGAACGGAAAGACGATCGGAGTCGTTGGCGTGGATGTTTCGCTGGAGGCGCTGCAAACCGTGATGGAGCAATTCAAATTGTTCGAAACCGGGTTTGCCCATATCTACTCCAATACCGGGGTGATCGTGACCTCTCCGGAGGATGGAAGGATGGGACAGCGGCTTGAAGATGCCTATCCGGGCGAGACGGCCGGCGATATTTTGAGTGCTATTGCAAAGGGCGAGGCATATTCGGAACAGGATGACGAGCTGTTCAAGCTCTACACCCCGGTCCGGACAGGGCATACGGAGACGCCGTGGTCTGTCGCAATCATTGTTCCGACCGATGAGATTACGGCCCAGTCGGACAGGTTGCTGCAGTTGATTATCATCGCTGGCGTTGTGACGCTGCTTGAAATGGCGATTGTCGTTACGCTTCTGACAAGGTCCATCGTGAAGCCGCTTGGTCAAGCGGTTGCGATCGGCGAATCCATGTCGCGCGGAGACTTTACGCAAGAAATCCCGGAAGCCTATTTGGCCAAAGCCGATGAGATCGGAACGCTGTCCCGGGTATTTAAGCAGCTGGGCGAGAGCATGCGGACGATGATCGGGCGGGTGAACGGCAATGCCCTCTCGGTTGCGGAGGCTTCCCAGCAGCTGTCGGCAGGGGCAGAGGAGCTGGCGGTTGGCAGCAGCACGCAAGCCGAGTCCGTACAGACGATGAGCGAGCTGTTCCAGGAGTGGTCGACGGCCATTACATCGGTGGCAAGCAGCGCTTCGTCGGCATCCGAGCTCGTCAATCAGACAGCCGAGGTGGCGTCCGAAGGCGGAGCGGTGGTCCACCAATCGGTTGAAGGGATGAATCGCGTTCGCGAGCATATGGCGAGATTGGAGCAGGATTCGCAGCGGATCGGTGAGATTACGCTGGTGATCGATGACATTGCGAGACAGACGAATCTGCTTGCCCTGAACGCGGCGATTGAAGCCGCACGTGCCGGAGATCACGGCAGAGGCTTCGCGGTTGTGGCTCATGAAGTGCGCCAGCTGGCCGTGCGAAGCGGAGAAGCGACGAAGCAGATCGCCGACATTATAAAGGGCATGCAGCAAAATACAACCGACAGCGCGGAGGCGGTGCACGAAGGGGTCAGGTACACCGAGCAGGCCGGTGAAGCCTTTGAGCGCATCGTCAGCATGGTGAATGAGTCTGCCGCGAAAGTGATGGATATCGCTGCTGCGAGTGAGGAGCAGGCGGCTCAGGCCGTATCCGTGGGATCCGCGATTGAGAATATCTCATCCTCAACGCAGGAAACCGCTGCGACGAGCGAAGAAACTGCGGCTACCGCGCAATCTCTCGCCGAGCTGGCCGATGAGCTGAACCATACCGTTTCGGCGTTTAAAATCTGATGGCAAGTCCTTGAAAATGGTGATAAGCTTGGCCCTAAGGCCAGGCTTTTTTGCTTGGGAAGAGATTGGAGGATAGCGGCATGTTTGGCAGCCTGTTTCAGCGGCAGTTGTTGAGCGGCAATTTTATTCCCCGGTTTTATGCGTATTACTATAAGCAGTGGACGGATTATACGATGCCGTTTCATCACCATGATTCAACGGAAATTATGTACATGATTTCAGGGACCTGCCGCATCGAAGTGAAGGACGGAAATGAGGAGAAGGGGATCAAGCTGAGAAAAGGGGAGTTCATTATTTTGGATGCCAAGGTTCCCCACCGGCTGATCGTAGACAAGGCGGCTTCATGCCGCATGCTTAACGTGGAATTCGGTTTTGCGGAACGTGAGAGCAGTTCACCCTCCTTGCGCCATATCGCAGATGAGGAAGCGGCGGTGTACTCCTTGATCGGACAGACCTCTCCTTTTGTGGTGTTAGCTGATCGGGAAGAGGTATATCCGGTGCTGAAGAGCCTGGTGCTGGAGCTTGACCAGCGGGGAACGGAAGGAACGCTCATGACGCATCTGATGTTTATCCAGCTGCTTGTGTGTGTTGCCCGGCTGTATAAGGAGCGTGAGAGCAGCGACGTTCCTTCCAGCGAATTCTATATCAAACGGTGCGTTGATTTTCTGCATCATAATTATGACCGGAACATCCAGGTGAAGGATGTTGCGGCTGAAGTCAATCTGCACCCGGGGTACCTTCACCGCGTGTTCAAGAAGGGGACCGGGAGAACAATCACGGATTATTTGACGATGATCCGCATGGAAAAAGCCAAGCTGCTGCTGGAGCAGACCGATATCCCCATCCATGAAATTTCCGATTACGTCGGCGTTTCCAGCAGGCAGTATTTCCACCTGCTGTTTAAGAAATATACGGGGAGCACGCCGGTGGAATACCGGCATTCGAAGGACCGGAATTCCTGGAAACAGGACGAGATCAGCAATCACTCCTAGAGCAGGTTAGAATATTTGACTCGGATGAAAGCAAAGAAGTCATGATATTGATAACGCTTACCGCGGGTTCGTTGCTACAATAGCTTCAACCGATATTGAAGCTGGGAGTGAAGAACGAATGTCGTTTAAGGTAACGTTTATCGGAGCTGGAAGCATAGGGTTTACCCGCGGACTGCTGCGGGATCTCTTGATTGTACCGGAATTCCGGAATATTCAGATTGCCTTCACGGATATCAGCGAGCGCAATCTCTCGATGGTCACCGAACTCTGCCAGAGGGACATCAACGAGAACGGATTGCCGATCACCATCCAATCGACGACGGACCGGCGAGAAGCGCTGGCGGGTGCCAAGTACGTATTTTGCACGATTCGCGTTGGAGGGCTTGAAGCTTTTCAGACGGATGTGGATATACCGCTTAAATATGGCATTGATCAGTGCGTAGGCGATACGCTATGCGCGGGCGGCATTATGTACGGTCAGCGCGGAATCCCCGAAATGCTTCGCATATGCAAGGATATTCGGGAGGTTTGCCTGCCGGATGTGCTGCTTCTCAACTATTCCAACCCGATGGCGATGCTGACATGGGCTTGCAATAAGTACGGCGGCGTTCGCACGATCGGCTTGTGTCACGGGGTTCAACACGGCCATCATCAGATTGCCGAGGTCTACGGGCTGGACAAGAAGGACGTGGACATTGTCTGCGCGGGCATCAATCATCAGACTTGGTATATAAAAGCATCGCATCAGGGAAGGGATTTGACCGAGGGGCTGCTGGAGGCGTTCGAGCGCCATCCGGAATACAGCCGTACCGAGAAGGTCCGGATCGATATGCTTCGGCGCTTCGGCTATTACAGCACGGAGTCCAACGGCCATTTGAGCGAATACGTGCCGTGGTACCGCAAGCGTCCGGAGGAGATCCCGGATTGGATCGACCTGGGCAGCTGGATCAACGGAGAAACCGGCGGCTATCTTCGTGTCTGCACGGAGGGAAGGAATTGGTTCGAGACGGATTTCCCGAACTGGATGAAGGATCCGGCTGTCAGCTACACCCAAGAGAACCGTGGGGAAGAGCACGGCTCCTATATCATTGAAGGCTTGGAGACCGGGCGGGTCTATCGAGGGCATTTCAACGTCGTCAACCAGGGAGTTATCTCTAATCTGCCGGACGATGCCGTCATCGAAGCGCCGGGATATGTCGACCGGAACGGGATCTCCATGCCGCTCGTAGGAGAGCTGCCGCTTGGTCCCGCAGCCGTATGCAATGCGAGCATTTCGGTACAGCGGTTAGCGGTGGAAGCGGCCGTACATGGCGACGATCAGCTGCTTCGGCAAGCATTCATGATGGATCCGCTCGTCGGGGCGGTGTGCAATCCGAAGGAAATCTGGCAGCTGGTTGACGAGATGCTTGTAGCCGGGGAAGCTTGGCTGCCCCAATACAAGGACGCCATAGCCGAAGCGAAGCAGCGGCTGGCCGCTGGCAGCCTTCTTCCGACCCGAAGCTATGAAGGCGCCGCCCGGCTGAAGGTGAAGACGATCGAGGAGATGCGTCAGGACCGGGATCAGGCTAATCGGAATGCGGGTGAATCCGACAAGGGGAAAGACCGCGAGAAAATATCGCCCGGTCTGGAGTGAATGGAAGAAAATGGAGTCCATGAGTTAATGGAGTTAATAGAGTTAACGGAGTTAATGGAATCGTTGGAAGCAATGAGTCAATGGAAGCGATCGATGTAATGAAAGCCATAAAAGTCGATGAATCATTGAATCTAAGCAGCATTAATCATGAATCATGGATCAAGGGTGCTCGAGATCGCCGCAATGGTAGACCTCCGGCCGTTTTATGCGGCCGGAGGTCTTTTTTGGCCGCACTTGCCCAAGCAAAAGCGCGTATCTTGCGAAAAGTTGTACTAAAGGGGAGCAAAGGCCCCATTTCACAAATTTGACGAATATTTCAAAAAATGAGACTGCTAAATCCATGCCCTCAGAAATTTTGTACAAAAAGTCGTGCAAAAGCCATTGCGAAAGCGTCAACCCTCATGCATTTATACGAAAAATCATACAAACGCGAACACGTAGCGTCCCGTTGCAAACATCTTCTCTTTCAAAATTATGAATGGATAAACTTGACTTTAAAACAGGTAAGCGTGCACAATGGAAATGGTTTACAATGCATGCAAGTGGAGAGTCAAGTTTTAATGAAGAAGGAGGCCATAGGATGATCATTGGGGTTCCTAAGGAAATTAAAAATAATGAGCATCGTGTCGGCATGACGCCGGGCACTGTCGTCAGCTATGCAAAGGCCGGGCACGAAGTGCTGGTGCAATCCGGTGCCGGTCTCGGCGTCGGCTTCACCGACGAGGATTACATCGCGGCAGGGGCGAAAGTGGTAGGAACTGCCGCAGATGCATGGAAGGCCGAAATGGTCGTCAAAGTAAAGGAACCCCTGCAGGAGGAATACGATTACTTCCAAGAAGATATGATTCTCTACACCTACCTGCATTTGGCTCCCGAGCCGGAGCTGACAAAAGCATTGGTAGACCGCAAGGTATGCGCGGTGGCATATGAGACGATTCAGCTTCCGGATGGCAGTTTGCCGCTCTTGACGCCGATGAGCGAAGTGGCCGGCAGAATGTCCATTCAGATCGGCGCCCATTTCCTGGAGAAGGCGCACGGCGGCAAAGGAGTGCTGCTCAGCGGCGTTCCCGGCGTAGCTCCGGGCAAGGTGGCAGTCATCGGAGGAGGCATCGTCGGTACGAATGCCGCCAGGGTTGCCCTCGGTCTTGGCGCGGATGTCAGCATTCTGGATATCAATCCGGTCCGACTTCGTCAGCTGGACGATTTATTCCAGGGGAGAGTTAAAACCATTATGTCGGACCCGTATCATATTGCGGAAACGGTGAAAACGGCAGACCTCGTCGTTGGAGCCGTCCTTATCCCGGGTGCCCGAGCCCCTCGGCTCGTTACCGAGGAGATGGTCAAGGAGATGAGCCCCGGATCCGTCATCGTGGATGTGGCGATTGACCAAGGCGGCTCTATCGAGACGATTGACCGGATTACCACCCACGATCATCCGACCTACGAGAAGCACGGCGTCATCCATTACGCCGTTGCTAACATGCCGGGTGCCGTAGCGCGCACCTCGACGCTGGCGTTGACAAACGTTACGGCTCCGTATGGACTGAAGATCGCGAACAAAGGCATACGATCCGCCGCCCGGCAGGATCAGGCGCTGGCCAAGGGCATTAACGTGATCGGCGGCAAAGTAACGTATGAAGCGGTCGCAGCTGCACACGGATATGCTTATACCAGCATAGACGATTACTTGCTGTCTTAAGGCTGCAGCAGATGTGTTTTACATATAAAAAAAGCTCTTTTTCGAAATTACGAAAAAAAGAGCTCTTTTATAACGGTCATCGCCTTGGCACAAGCGGCGAATCAGAAGTCACGGTTCATGCTCTCTTCATCGGCAACCGATTGAATTTCTTCCGATCCGATGCTGAGGACCTGGTATCCGTCCTTCGCTTGCTTGTTTAATGCGCGTTCCTTTATGAATTTCGGGCTCGCTTCGCCTGCGTCTTCATCATAAACGAGGAGGATGCCGTCGGTTTTGCGAAGAAGGAGATCATCCCTGGCCGTGAATTGCCATGGGCCACGATAGGGCTCCTTGCTGACAGCGGCATAAAAGTCGACCCCCTTCATGAGCTGCTGGAAATAGGACTTCTTGTCATCGTTCCACTGCTCCTCAGGATTCAAGTAGGCGGTAAGAATGGAGCACCTCAGCTGGGGATACGTTGTCTTCAGCTCGATGGCGGCCTCGATCGCCCATAAGTCGACTCCGTATTGTCCGGGGGTGATGACCCATTGCAATCCTTCCTCAAGCAGCGGAATGAGCCGGTTCGCTATCGCTTTGCGGATATAGGGGATGCCTTGATGCTTGTTGCTGTAGATACCGAGCTCATGGGCCCGATATCCGGTGACCAGAATGTTTTCCATCTGCGTACACTCCTTGATGGGATGTAGGATCAGTGTATAGTTTTCAGAAACATCTAGCAACATCGTTTCACAAAGTTTCGGTTTGGGTAAGTAAGCGAGAATACATATTTTAGGAGGACATTCTTTTGAAGAAATGGACAGCGGTACTACTTGGAACAATTTTGGTTATGGGATTGGCTGCATGCGGCAATGACAAAGAGGCTAAAGAAGAGCCGGTAACCCCGGCTGCCGGACAGGAAGCGACGACGCCGGAAACGCCGCCGGCTGAGGACGCTAAAGAGGAGCCGAAGGAGGAAGCTGCACCGACGGCTGACGAGCTTCTGGAAAAATCGGTGGAAGCTTCCCAAAGCATGAAGAGCTTTGCCATGCAAGCCGATATTAAACAAAATATCGTTGTGGAAGGCACGGAGAATGCCGAGCAGAACATCGACATGGTGCTGGATTCGGAAGTAACGCTTGAGCCGATGGAAATGATGCAGAACATGACGATGGAATCGCCGGAAGGCAAAGTCGAGATGAAGCAATATATTACAGAGGAAGGCATCTATATGTTGATGGATGGACAATGGATGAAAATTCCTCAAGAATCGGAGCAGGAAATCCGCAGCAGCTTGGATATGGCCGCAGCCGGCCCTAAGCAGCAGATTGAGCAGTTCAAGTCGATCGCCAAGGATATGAAGGTAGCCGATGAAGGTGACAAGTACGTCTTGACGGCGGAGGTTTCCGGCGATAATTTGAAAGAGCTCGCAACGTCCATGATGAATCAGGCAGGCGGTGACCCGCAAACGGCTGCAATGATGGAGCAGATGGACATCAAGAGCATCAACATCGTGTACGGCATACAGAAGGATACCTACTTGCCAACCGCGACCGATCTGGACATGGTGATGGAAATGGAAGCCGAAGGTCAGAAAGTGACGCTCGACATGAAGATGAAGAGCACGTATTCCAAGCATAATGAGGTAAGCAAGATCGAAGTACCGAAGGAAGCGTTGAGTGCGGAATAATCGGATATTATATATTAATTAAGGAAACAGCTGTCCCGCCGGATGCGGGACAGCTGTTTTTTTAGATGTGTGTGCTCGTCGGGCCGTATATCAGCGGGCATTGTCGAAATCATGGATCAGCTCGGGCAGGCCTATCGAACCTCTACAACCACGCTGCCAAACAGCTGTCCGTCAATCGAAGCCATAATCCGCCATAATCCCGGTGAAGGCAGCATCATCATAGACGGGAGCATCGCATCTGCGCCGTACATCGGGGAGGGGCGGATTTCCGTCTGAAATACATCGATCAGCTCATTGGAATGCTGTTTAACGGCGGTAAACGTCAAGTCGCCGGTCAGCTCCTCGTCCTTTCCCCAGAAATGCCACATATACTTATTGGGTTTGCCTGCAGCAAAATCCATGCCGAGGAAAGCGAGCCGCCCCTCCACGCCCGTTACGCTTCTCGGAGGGGCGCCCTTGGAAGCGGCGATCTTCGCTTCTTCTTCTGAACGATCGGTAACGAAGGAGGGGCTCGGCACCCAGCTTCCGTCAGGCACATCGAAGACGATATCGCCGTATTTTTTTCCGTCGATCAGCAGATCGAACTTCCATAGCCCTGCGAGCGGCAGTCCAAAGCGGGAAACAATACGCGTCGCGTCCTTGAAGGACGAATCCGGTCCGCCTTCGTATGCCATGTCCGCCGTAATTTCCGTCTCGGCCAGCTCCTCCAGGATCGTGCCGGAATCCCGATGAACGGCCGTAATGCGGACATGCTTGCCCTCAAGCTCCTCGATCGGCGACATAAGGAACCATGCCGCTCCCGCAGGAGCGCCAGCAGCGTAGTCTCCACCGGCAAACACTTGAAGCTTTGGCTCCCCGTTCTCCGTATACAGCGTATGCGGTGTCCATTCGGAGGCCGAGCCGGGGCCCTTAAGAGGCACAAGCTGTCGAAGGGCGGGAAACGCTTGCCATCCCCATACTGCGGTTAGCAGAAGGAGCGCACATATTCCGGCCGTCAGGACAGGGACGCGGCGCCTCCAAGAAGACGCCAAGCCTTGCGAATGCTGCAAGTCAGCGGATTTCCGGCGATTCAGAATATCGGCCTTCATCTCCTCCGTGAACATTGGCTCCCGGAACGGGGAAGCTGCAAGCTCCCGGGCCCATTCCGGCCGATCCGGCTTCGATTCCTTATTCATTAGGCATCCTCTCCTCTCAGCAAATTTTCCATTCTTACGCGGGCGCGGTGGAGCCTGGATTTGATCGTCCCCTCCGAGATGCCTAGCAGCTCGGCCATTTCCTTGCGGGTCAGCTGAAAATGAAATTCCAGCAGGAGCACCTCCCGGTATGCCTGGGGCAGCTGCATGACATGCTTCCAGATCTGCGATACCGCTTCCGTATCCAAAAACTCCATTTCGGCGGAAGGGCCGGCCTGTCTGGTTGTGAGCCATCCCACAAGCGAGACTTTGGATATGAAGGAGGATTTGAGATAATTCAGGGACAGATTGCGGGTGATGGTCAGAAGCCAGGTCTTGACGGAGCTGCGGCCTTGGAAATCCTTCAAATGCCGGAAGGCTCTTAGGAAGACGTCCTGGCTGATATCATCGGCAGCATCGCGGCGCTTCGTAAGGAAATAGGCATAATTCCATACATCCTGGCCAAAAGACTCCATAAGCTCTTTCAGGACTGAGCCGGCATCGTCTGCGGCTACCATCGTCTTTAGGTACTCCAATATTCGTCACCTCATGAATTAGACAAATGAAGACATCATCGGTTCCCGGCTTGTTGTCATTTATGCGAAACGAAATCAGGCGGTTAAACGTTATATAATTATCGGCATCCGAACAAGGCGCGAGGGGAGGAAAGGGTATGGATCTGTATTTTAAGGATAACTTTTTTAGCGCGGGCTGGACAGATATTATGAATGTGAATGGGGAAAGCATCGGCACACTGGATTTGAAAAGCGCCTTCAGCTCTTCACTGGATGTATACGATGCCTCAAGGACCAAGGTATGCAGCGGCTCCTTCCGTTTCTTCTCGAACAAATGGAATGTCGTTGACGCGGAGGACAGGGAGCTTGGCGTGCTGCGTATGCGAATGAGCTTTGTAACCAAGAAATTCGAATATGATGCGGGAGATCGGGGCATTTATGAAATTGTATCTCCGGCTTTTTCCAATGAATATGAGATAAGCGATGGCAGGGGAAGCCTTGTCGCACGGTTTTCGAGGATCAGCGGATGGCTGCAGCCAGGCGCTTACCGGCTGCACAACAGCAGCGGGGTTCTCGGCGATTATGAGCTGATTGCCGTCGTGATGGGAATCCATGAAATCCGCAAGCGCAATAACAGTGCGGCGGCAAGCGCATCCCATTAACGCCGTCTTACGGGCAGGAGGGAATAGGGCAGCATGAATACAGTCAGCGATCATTTGGATTATGGCTTGACGATTATTTTTATCGGATTTAATCCGAGCTTGCGATCCGGGGAGGTTGGGCATCATTATGCGAATCCTCGCAACAATTTTTGGAGGATCTTGCATCAATCGGGCTTGACGCCCCGGCTTTATGACGCTTCCGAGGACGGGGAGCTACTTAAATTGGGCTACGGCTTCACCAATATCGTGGCAAGGCCGACCAGGGGGGCGGAGGATATTACGCGCGAGGAATACCGGGCAGGACGGGAGACGCTTAGGGAAAAGCTGCAGAAATACAGACCTCAAGTCGCCTGCTATGTCGGCAAAGGCGTATACACCGAATTCAGCGGCAGGACGAAGGCGCAATGGGGCTTGCAGTCCGATTCCGTTGTTGACGGGGTCCGCGATTTTGTGGCTCCCTCTTCCAGCGGACTGGTCCGCATGCCCATGGGGGAGATTGTGTCAATATACCGGGAGCTGTACGAGCTGGTTTCCGAAAGCCCGGAGATGTAAGCCAGCTTTACGCTTTACATGTCCTTTAAATGAGTGATAGATTTCCCTAAAAAAGAGGAACGCCTCATAAGACACCGATATCCGGTTCTTGAGCGTTCCTCTTGTTGTGCTGCAATTTTTATGGGCTGTGCCGGCTTACAGCCGCAGCAGCGAAGGGTCGATCCGCGGGACAAGCCCTTCGTCAGCCGCGCGATCCAGCAGGGACGTAATAGCATTGTAACCGTCCGAACCAAGATCGGCCGTGAACGGGTTGACGTACAGGTTAATGTGAGCCTCCGCTACCTTCGGATCCATCTCCTGCGCATGCTCCAGTACATAGGATCGGGATTCCTCCGGATGCTTCCACGCATATTCGACCGAGGCGCGGGTCCATTCGGCAATGCGGCCAAGGTCAAGCGAACGGCGGGCAACGATGGCGCCGAGCGGGATCGGCAGGCCCGTATCCTCTTCCCACCAGCTTCCGAGATCCGTCATTAGCTTGAGGCCGTAGGAAGGATAGGTGAACCGCGCTTCATGAATGACAAGACCGGCGTCGATTTCGCCGTCCCGTACGGCAGGCATGATCCGGTCAAACGGCATGACGACAATTTCGCCAAGCCCGCCGGGTACATGCTTTGCGGCCCATAAACGGAACAGCAGGTAGGCTGTGGACCGATCGCTCGGAACAGCCACGCGGCGACCGGACAGAGATGCAGGGCTGGCCGGGGTTTGGCCGTCCGTGAGCTTGTCCGCCGTCAGCACGAGCGGGCCGCAGCCGCGGCCAAGTGCGCCGCCGCACGGAAGCAGGGCATACTCATCGAGTACCCACGGCAAGGCTGCATAAGATATTTTCAGAATGTCATGTGTCCGGTCCTCCGCAGCCCAGCGGTTCGTAATATCGATATCGGCATAGGATACATCAAGCTCTGGGGCACCCGGTATCCGTCCGTGCACCCAGGCGTGGAATACAAAGGTATCGTTCGGACAAGGGGAAAACGCAATTTTCATGACAGCACCTCCGGAAGTAGTGAACTGGCGGTCTCAAGCTGGCGCAGCGCTTCGGGAATCCGCCATGCGCTGCGATCCCTCGGACCGACCTTATTGGATATTGCGCGGATTTCCATGACCGGTACGCAGGCCATAGCGGCAGCCGTCGCCACGCCGAAGCCCTCCATTCCTTCAGCGGCAGCGCCGGGCACCTGCCCGGCTAACCCTGCCGCGCGTTCTGCACTGCCCGTTGTCGTGGAGACGGTCAGGATCGGACCAAGACTTACGGGCAAGCCGGCGCGCTTCAGCGCTTCGACAAGCCGAATGGATGCGTTAGTCTCGGCTTCAATCCGGTCGGTTCCGAAACCGAGCTCCCGAACGCTGGCAAAGCCGTCCGCCGTTTCCGATCCCAAATCCGCGGCGACGATCGAATCGGCGATAACAACGCCGCCCACTTCCGCTCTTCCGTCGAAACCGCCGGCGATGCCGGCGCTGATGACGAGGCGATATGCCGAACGGACCAGACGGGTTGCGGCAGCAGCAGCCGCGGCAGCAGGGCCAACGCCCGCTGCAATGACATCGAAGCCGTCCGCATTCCTTAATCCCCGCATGACGGCATCCCGTTCCGCCTCTACCGCGGTAACGATCAGCACGCGACGGGCGGACGGATCCTGCGTGTTATGATTCCCGGCTCTTGCCGGGTCTGATTGAGAATGATCTTGCATGTTCTGCTCTCCTTCATGGCTGAATTCCAGCGACCTACCCTTTAACGTTATCTCGTTACGGCTCTTGTGTAAAGTCTTAGGGCTTTCGTCTTGCCTCAGTTTTTGTAGCAGGAGCTTCCCTGCATAGAGTATAATGGACAAAAACTACGTACATCGGGATGAGATTCGGAGGTTGGATATCTTTGCGCAAGAAGGGTGCGAACGGACAAGAGAGCAGGGCGAAACTGCTGATGATCGCTGCTAATGAATTCGCGAGATCAGGGTATCATCATACGAAGATCAGCACCATCGTATCCCGGGCAGGGTTAACCCAGCCGTCGTTTTACCTGTATTTTGAGAGTAAAGAAGCGATCTTTCGGGAATTGGTCGGGAATTTCCGGTCCGGGCTGAAGGAGCTGATCGAAGGCAGCAGGCTGGAGGGCGGCATAAGGGAGGATGATGTTCCCGATCGGCTGCTGACTGTCTTAACAAGCTTATTTGAGTATTTGGGCAAGGATCCTGATTCAACCCAGATCGGATTTTACATAAGCGAGGAATCTGCAGCCATCAAGTCGGAAATGGCCGCAATGATCGCGAATAATTTAAGGGCCGAGCAGCAGGAAGGTTATTTCCGGGCCGAAGCGGATATGGCGGTCATTTCGGAAAGTCTGGTCGGGGTCATCGAAAGGCTGACGCTGCAGGAGCTACTTAACGGCAAGCGGCCTTCCGGGGATTTGGCGCGTCATGTCGTGAATCTCTTCATGCACGGCATCTGCGAACACCCGTATGGCCGAGTGTCAGGCGATAAGTTCCAGGGAGTATGACATCGATAATCTGCATTATGGATACGAATACGACTGCATCCTTCGCTTCATGCGCCGATTGCAGTCTGTTTTTGCTGTCTTTCGCGCTGCAGCATCGTTTGAAATATGGCGGGAAAGTGGAGTATATTCGTAATACACATGTATGTAACCGATTCCATCAGGAGAGTCAGAGGAGAATGATCGGAGGATCCGCTAATGAAGAAGATGATGCTGGTTTACGGTGCGCTGATTGTCGCATTTCTCCTTTATGTATTCATGTACCGTCTTGAGGACAAGCGGACATCCAGCTGGG
This sequence comes from Paenibacillus sp. FSL M8-0142, assembly GCF_038597315.1. Lineage (NCBI taxonomy): Bacteria > Bacillati > Bacillota > Bacilli > Caryophanales > Paenibacillaceae > Paenibacillus > Paenibacillus sp. FSL M8-0142. The sequence continues at coordinate 4,997,366 of NZ_CP152008.1, read as the reverse complement.
AGGAAGGCGGGCTTCACGGCAGCATCGGCGAGAGCTACGTTATGGTCACCTTTCAATCAGGCATGGAATATTGGAAAAATATTTTGAAGGGCTTCGAGGACGGCGGAGACGCGCTTGGCGTTACCGTCGATTACCGCGGCGCTACGCAATATGACGTCAAGGAGCAGATTACCGTCCTGGAGCAGGTTATCGCCAAGCGGCCGGCAGGGATTGCTTTATCGGCCATCGATTCGAAGGCGCTCACGCCAACGATCAATAAAGCCGTTGATGCGGGAATTCCGGTCGTCCTGTTTGATGCGGACGCTCCTGACAGCAAAGCCTACTCCTTCCTGGCGACCAACAATTACAATGCCGGGGCGGCAGCTGCAGATAAGATGGCTGAGCTTCTTGGACGGGAAGGGGAGGTCGGCATCATTACCCAAACCGGCCAGCAGAACCACGATGACCGGACGGCGGGCTTCCGGGAAACGTTAGAGAAAAGCTATCCGGCCATGTCGGTGGTGGAGATTAGGGAAGGCAAAGGAGATATTATCGCCTCCAAGGAAGCTGCCGCCCGCATGATGGAGAAGTTCCCCGAGCTGAAGGGCATCTTTGCGACGGAGGCGAACGGGGGAGCCGGCGCCGCCGATGCCGCCATTGCCGCGGGCAGGGCCGAAGACGTCCGAATTATCGGGTTCGATACGAATAAAGTGACGCTCGACCGGATATCGGACGGATCGATTTCGGCCACGATCGCGCAGGGAACCTGGAATATGGGGTATTGGTCGCTGCAATATTTGTTCCATCTCCATCATGGCCTTACCGTTCCTGCGCCGACGCTCGGCAATGATGTCGCTCCTCTGCCGCCCCGGGTCGATACCGGCATTACGATCGTGACCCAAGAGAATGTGAAGGATTACTATGCGAAGTAACGGATTGGGCGCATGGCGGCAGGGGCTGAAGCGGTGGCTGCATTTTGGGGATCTGCCGCTTCGTTACAAGCTGGTCATTCTGTTTCTGATGATCGGCATTCTCCCCTCGATCGGGCTCGGGGTGCTGGTGAACTGGACGGTTAATCGGATTGTGGATCAGCAGGTGACAAGTCATACCATACAATTGATCGGGAAGGTTAATCAGACGCTCGACAACGAGATGGAGAACCTTCAGAACATCACCTATCTTATCGGCTTCGATCCCCGCACGGAGCGGTTTATGAAAGGACATATCCAGGGGGATATGCCTCCGGCCCAGGCGGGGAACAGCGTACAGGCAAATGCCGGATACGCCTCGGACCGCCGCCTGATGCAGCAGGATGATGCGGACAATTACGAGATCCACCAGTATCTTCAAGGCTTTACGACGCTGTATCCGGAGATTGCCGCTATTCTGGTGGTCAATCGTGAAGGGGCCTATATCAGCAACGAAATGTATGCCCGAGGCAGCGGGAAGCTGACGGATGAGGCTTGGTACCGGGAAGCCATTAAGAATGAAGGAATCTTTACCGTGCTCGGGCATCCGTCGGATCGCAATGTGACAACGCACGTGCATTATGCCGATGAGGAGCTGGTTTCGGTTGTCCGTTCCTTTGTCGATCCGGATACCCGAGAGGTCACCGGGGCGGTCCTTATTGATTTGAAGCTTCGGACCGTAGCACGTGCGGCCCGGGATGTGACGCTGGGCAAGAACGGGTACCTGATGGTGACGGAGGCTGGGGGATCCAGCATCTATAAGCCGGACGACTCCCTGCTTCCAAGCATACCGCCGTCATGGTTTCCGGAGCAGGACAGCGGCACGTTCATACGCGAGGTGAACGGCGAGCGGGTGCAGCTGATTTACGGTACGTCATCCTTCACCGGATGGCGGACCATCGGCGTGTTCCCAACGAACGAAACGGTTTACGAAGTGAAGGAAATCCGATTCTATTTAATCTGCTTCCTGTTTATGGTCTGCCTCTTCGGCGTTACTGCCTCGTATACATTGTCGCAATCGATTTCGCGGCCGATCTGGCAGCTGATGTCGTTCATGCAAAAGGCGGAGTCCGGCGATCTTGCGATCCGCTACTGGGGGAACCGGCAGGATGAAGTCGGCATGCTTGGCCGGAGCTTCAACCGCATGCTGCTTCAGATTCGCAAGCTGATGAAGCTGAGCGAGCTGCGCGAGCGGCAGAAGCGGGAAGCGGAGCTGCGCAGCCTTCAGGCGCATATTAAGCCGCATTTTCTGTACAACACGCTCGATACGATTCATTGGATGGCCCGCAAAAAAGGGGCGGATGAGGTGTCCGAGCTGGTGGAATCCTTGTCGACCCTGTTCAGGATCGGTCTCAGCAAGGGGGATGACATCATTCCGATGCAGGATGAATGGACGCATATCAGCAGCTACTTGCAAATTCAGAAGACCCGGTACCGGGACAGGCTGCAGACGCAGCTGGAGCTTGCGCCCGAGGCCGAAAGGCTGTATGTCCTTAAGCTGCTTCTGCAGCCGATCGTGGAAAATGCGATTTACCACGGCATCAAAGCGCGCCGGGGACCCGGGCGAATATCGATCAGGGCGTATACCGAGAATCATGCCCTGGTTCTGAACGTTCAAGACAATGGCGCGGGCATGCCGCAAGACAGGCTCGACGAGCTTCGCCGAAAGCTTCGGGACCCGATCTCCGCCATGGATGAGGATGCGGGCGGGACATCTGCGGGTAGCCGCAGCTACGGCATGCTGAATGTTCAAGCCCGGATACAGCTAACGTTCGGCGAGGCTTACGGAATCACCATAGAAAGTACGGAAGGCGAAGGAACTTCGGTGACGATCCGTCACCCGCTGCTCGCTGCGATTCCTCCGCCGCCGGATAACGATAGGGGAGATAGGCTATGAATAAGGCTAACCAGGTGCTTTACCAAGTGCTGATCGCCGATGATGAGCCGATCATCCGCGAGGGGATTCGGGATGCGGTGGATTGGGCTGCGCTCGGCATGGAAGTGGCAGCCGAAGCGGAAGACGGCGAAGAGGCGCTTGAGCTTGCGCTCAGCCGCGTTATCGATATCGCGCTTGTGGATATGAACATGCCGTTCATGGACGGCATCGCGCTGATGAAGAGGCTGAGAGAAGAACGCCCTGATTGCCGTTTCGTGATCATCACGGGCCATGACGAATTCGCATATGCGCAGGAAGCGATCCGGCTTGGCGTAAAGGATTATATTTTGAAGCCGGTGAATGCGGAGCATCTCGTATCGGTGCTGCGCAGCGTAAGGGAAGAGCTGGATGAGCGCCATATTCAGAGCAACTATTTGAAGAAGGCATCGGAACAGATCGAGAAGAATATCCCGCTCCTTCGCGAGCGCTTCTGCCAAGAATGGATTGACGGACAGCTTGAAGAGTCTGAAGCCGTGGAGCAGCTGGAATTCCTCGGCCTGCCGCCAAAGCTGCCCCTTCAGGCAGGCATCGCGAGATGGCCCGAGCTGACCGTCCCCCAGCCGCTCATGAAGGAGAGCGACCGGCAGCTGTATCTGTTCGCTATGGAGAACATGATTGGCGAGCTGCTGCAGCCGGCTGCCCATGTGCTGTTCCGCGACCGAACGGGCCATATCGGCATGCTGCTGTGGGATGAAATCCCTGCGAAGACGTGTGCGGATGCCGAGCAGGCGGTTCAGAAATACTTGAAGCTTTCGATCCAAATGCATGTCGAGCCGGTACGGGACGACAGTGGAGGAATATCGGCCGCGTACGAAGCCTGCCGGGAGGCGGTGCTCCGTGACGCCCAGCTGTCTCCGCTGGTTCGCCGGGCCAGGCAGCTGATTCAGGAGCAGTATGCCGATCCGGAGCTGACGCTGGAGTCTTTGGCTGCGGAGCTTCAGGTGTCGCCGGTTTACCTCAGCCGTACCCTCAAGAAGGAGCTGGGCACGTCGTTTGTCGTTTTCATCACCCAGACCCGCATCCGGAAGGCGATCCAGCTTCTGAATGGCACCGATCTGTCTATTCTTGAAATCGCGGAGCGGACCGGCTATGACAGCCAGCACTACTTCAGCACAGCATTCAAGAAGGTGATGGGCGTATCGCCGAACGGCTATCGCAAGGGCCTCGCTTTTCAGGAAGAGAAGGGCGGTTGACGTATATTAACAAGCAGTCCCTGTTTGGTTGGAGCTCCCAACGAAGCAGGGACTTTTTCTTTTCGGGATTCATCGCTGGGATCGATTCCGGGAAGCCGGTGAAGGTTTACCATTCACACTCCTCCATTCATCCACTCACTCGTTCATCCATTCATCCATCCATTCATTTAACCATCCAATCAGGCCACAAAAGTATGAAAATTATAAAAAAGGTTGTATCTGTCGAAAGACCCTTTCCATCCGCGGGTGTATGCTGATTCATACAGAGAGGCTTTTACGGATGGTAAGGATGTAAGCGCTCTCGATCCAACTTTTCGGAAAGGGGAACAACCGATGAAGAGAGGAATGCTGGGTGTTCTTATTGCGGTCATGCTGGTTGCCCTGACGGCCTGTAACCTGGCCGAAACGGATGCCGGCGATGCGAATAAAGGCTATGTCGGGCTTGCGATGCCAACCAAGTCATCGGAGCGCTGGGTGGCCGACGGTAAAAACATGGAGCGGCTGTTTCAGGAAAAAGGCTATAAGACCGATCTTCAGTTTGCGGAGGACGTGATTGAGAACCAGATCGCCCAGATCGAGAACATGATCACCAAGGGCGTGGATGTCATCGTGATTGCATCGATCGACGGCAATACGCTGACGGATGTTATCAAGAAGGCCCATGATCAAGGGATCAAGGTCATCGCGTATGACCGTCTGATCCGCAATACCGAGCATTTGAGCTACTACGCGACCTTCGACAACTTCAAGGTCGGGGTGCTGCAGGCTTCCTATATCGAAGAAAAGCTCGGCTTGAAGGAAGGAAAGGGGCCGTTCAATATCGAGCTGTTCGGCGGCTCGCCGGACGATAACAATGCGTACTTCTTCTATGACGGGGCGATGTCGGTGCTGAAGCCGTATATCGATTCCGGCAAGCTCGTGGTGCGCAGCAAGCAGACGACCATGGCGCAGATCGCGACACTCCGTTGGGACGGCGCGCTGGCCCAGTCCCGGATGGATAATCTGATCAGTGCGAATTATTCGAACGCTCATTTGGATGCGGTCCTTTCCCCTTATGACGGCATCAGCATCGGGATCATCTCCTCGCTTAAGGGTGTAGGGTACGGTACGCCGGATAAGCCGCTGCCGATTATTACGGGGCAGGACGGGGAGCTTGCTTCGATCAAATCGATCGTGGCCGGCGAGCAGACGCAGACGGTGTTCAAGGATACGCGCCAGCTGGCGGAACAGGCAGTAAAGATGGCCGAAAGCGTAATAAAAGGTGAAGAGGCCGAGGTGAACGATACCGAGTCCTACGATAACGGAGTCAAGGTCGTGCCGGCATACCTCCTTCCACCGGTGTCAGTGGACGCTAGCAATGTCGAGAAGGAGCTTGTGGATACGGGCTACTACACGAAGGAAGAAATCGGTTTGAAGTAAATAACGGCCTTATGGATACGAAACAGAAGGGAAGGTGCAGCCCGAATGTCGGAATACATTCTTGAAATGCGGAACATAACGAAAGCGTTCCCAGGCGTGAAGGCGCTGGATAGCGTGAATCTGAAGATTCGCGAAGGCGAAATCCATTCCTTGTGCGGGGAGAACGGCGCCGGCAAATCTACGCTGATGAAGGTGCTGAGCGGCGTGTATCCGCACGGTACTTATGATGGTGATATTTTGTTCAAGGGGAAGGTATGCGAATTCAAAAGCATTAAGGACAGCGAGGACCTCGGCATCGTCATCATCCACCAGGAGCTGGCGCTGATTCCTTACTTGTCGATTGCGGAGAATATTTATCTCGGCAATGAGCGCGCCCACAAAGGCATCGTGGACTGGAACGAGACGATCCGCGGAGCGAAGGAGCTGCTGGGCAAGGTCGGGCTTACGGAAAATCCGAACACGCCAGTGGGCACCATCGGGGTCGGCAAGCAGCAGCTGGTCGAAATTGCGAAAGCGCTCTCGAAGAAGGTAAAGCTGTTGATTTTGGATGAACCGACGGCAGCCTTGAACGAGGATGACAGCGAGAACCTGCTGCAGCTGATGCTGGAATTCAAGAAGCAGGGCATCTCATGCATTCTGATCTCCCATAAGCTGAACGAGGTTTCCAAGGTGTCGGATTCCATTACGATTTTGCGGGACGGCAAAACCATCGAAACGCTGGATATGCACGGCAAAGAGGTCAATGAGGACCGCATCATCCGCGGGATGGTCGGACGGGACTTGACGAGCCGTTATCCGGAGCGTACTCCGAAGGTCGGTGAAGTCATCCTGGAGATCAAGGATTGGACGGTATATCACGAGCTGCAGGCGGACCGCAAGGTGATTGATGGCGCGAACCTCCATATTCGGCGCGGGGAAATCGTCGGCATTGCCGGACTGATGGGATCGGGCCGGACCGAGCTTGCGATGAGCGTGTTCGGCAGGGCATATGGCCGGAATATCAGCGGCGAGCTGTATAAGAACGGGCAGGTCATTCAGAACCGGACGGTGACCGAGGCGATTGCGAACGGCTTTGCCTATGTGACGGAGGACCGGAAGGATTACGGCCTGATTCTGATCGATGACATTAAGCGGAATATCTCCCTTACGGGGCTGCCGAAGCTGGCGAGGAACATGGTGATCGATGAAAGGGAGGAAATCCTCGTTGCCGAGGAGATGCGCAGGAAGCTGAAGATCAAGACGCCGAACATCTTGCAAAAGACCGGCAATCTGAGCGGAGGCAACCAGCAGAAAGTAGTCTTGAGCAAATGGATCTATTCCGAGCCGGACATCCTCATCCTCGATGAGCCGACCCGCGGCATCGATGTGGGAGCCAAGTTCGAGATTTACTCGATTATCAATCAGCTTGCGGACGAAGGCAAAGGGGTGCTGGTCATTTCCTCCGAGCTGCCGGAAATCCTCGGCATTTGCGACCGGATCTATGTCATGAATGCCGGCCGGATCACCGGTGAAGTGAGCAAGGAAGAGGCTTCGCAGGAAACGCTGATGAGATATATGACCAAGAACGGAGGGGCTTAAGCATGGAAACGCTCATGAAATTATTCAAAAACAATATTCGGCAGTACGGAATGATCATCGCCTTGGTCCTGATTATGATCTTCTTCCAGATCATTACGGGCGGGCTGCTGCTTGAGCCGATCAATATTACGAACCTGATCCTGCAAAACAGCTACATTCTCATCCTGGCCATTGGGATGGTGCTGGTCATCATTACGGGACATATTGACTTGTCCGTCGGCTCGGTGGCGGCTTTCGTTGGTGCTGTCGCAGCCGTGATGATGGTCGATATGCAGCTGCATCCGGTGATCGCCGTCATCGCCTCCTTGATCGTCGGGGGATTGATCGGCGCCTGGCAGGGCTTCTGGGTGGCGTATGTGAGAATCCCGGCCTTTATCGTAACCCTTGCCGGTATGCTGCTGTTCCGGGGCCTTACCATGATCGTCCTGGATGGGCAATCGATCTCGCCGTTTCCGGGCGGATTTCAGAAGCTCAGCTCGGGCTTCGTTCCGGATTTCGGCAACACCGGCACCAATCTGGTTGCGATTCTCGTCGGCATCGCGTTTACGGTGATTTATGTCATCAATGAGCTAAGAGACCGTAAATCCCAGAAAAAGTATAACTTCGACGTGCTTCCAGGCGGCCTGTTCCTGCTTAAGCTCGTTCTGATGGCTGCCGTTATAAATGCCTTTACGTTTATGCTGGCAAGCTATGCAGGCCTGCCGAATATTCTGATTTTGCTGCTTGTACTGATCATCATCTATTCCTTTGTCATGAACAAAACCGTGATGGGACGGCATATTTATGCCCTTGGCGGCAATGAGAAGGCCGCTGCGTTGTCCGGCGTGAAGACGAAAAAGGTAACATTCTGGGTATTTGTCAACATGGGCGTCATGGCGGCAATTTCCGGCCTGATGTTTGCCGCCCGTCTGAACGCGGCAACGCCTCGTGCGGGTACGAACTTCGAGCTGGACGCCATTGCGGCAAGCTTTATCGGCGGTGCATCCGCCACAGGCGGTATCGGTACGGTGTTCGGCGCAATCATCGGCGGCCTCGTCATGGGTGTCCTGAATAACGGCATGTCCCTCGTCGGACTCGGCATCGACTGGCAGCAGGGCATCAAGGGCCTTGTCCTTCTGGCAGCCGTCGCTTTCGATATTTATAACAAGAAGAAGAGCAGCGCCTCGTAATTGCATTTTGGCGAATATACAAAAAGCACGGCCGGCTCCGCGCAGATATTTAATGTCTGCGGGAGCCGGCCGTGCTTTTTTGCGATAAACGACTAAGCTCTTAGGTGGGGTTCAATACTAGCTTATCTCAGCTTAATCGTCACTTTGCGTGTCAACAAGCGGATCAACACCAGCCCAAGAAGCATGATGACGGCCGACCCGGCAAGCGAAACGTACAGCGGCACGTCAAGGGTGAAGGCAGGCATCCAGCGATCCCATAGCGAGGCCAGTTCGAATTGCCACAGCGCATCCATGAAGCCGACAAGGACGATCGCTATGGCGATGAAGCCTAAACCTCGAATCCAGTCGTGACGGTAGAAGCCGGAGCCGATCATCCATCCCATCAGGTAGTAAACGAAGATTTGGATGCCAAAGGACGCCAGGGCAAGGAACCAGTTGTGCTCGAATGCCTGCAGTACCGGAGAGTTCCCGGTGTCCGAGAAGTTCATCGCTGAGAGCAGCAGGCTGACGGGGCCGACGACGAGCGGAAAGGCAATGGACAGCAGCAGGGCGGCCAAGGCGGCTCCTTTAAAAAAGTCCCTTCTGGTGAAGCCGTGGCGCACATAGAAGCTCAGGAAGCCGAAGGAGGATATAATGCCGATGACCAGCATGAAGCCCTTGGTCGAGCGGTAGATGATGGAGAAGAAATCGTCCTGGGCGATGTTGCTGCTGCTGCCGGTAATCCCAAGCGCGAGGTTAAGGAGGAACACGATAACCAGATATCCTATGGCCCATGAGCCTTGGTGCCAAAACATCTCCATCATTATTCTCGAAGCGGCTGACGTTGGTTGTTTCATGTTCCCTGCTCCTCCCCTGTGATATGGATAAACAAGTCCTGCAGCGAGATCGGACCCAGCTCAAGCCCCGCACGTCTAGCTGCATGCTTGGATTCCTCTCTCAGCTCTCCGTAGACGATGGCCGATTTGGTGGAGCCCAGCTGTTGAACATTCAGCACCTTCAGTCCCGGCGTGAATTCGTCCACCTTCTGCGCTGGTCCCGTAATCGAAACGCCGCGGGAGGTTAACGATTCGTAATCGTCTTGGAGGACGAACCGGCCTTTATGGATGATAATGACCTCCTCGAACAAATAATCCATCTCCGACACGAGATGCGTGGACAGGATGAACGTCCTTGGGTGCCGCTCCTGATCCTCGAGGAGCTCCCGGTAGAAAATTTCCCGGGTGGGTGCATCCATGCCCAGGTACACCTCGTCCAGAATCGTAACGGGCGAGCGGCTGGCAAGCCCGATAGTCACGTTGAAAGCCGACTGCATGCCTTTCGAGAGCTCCTTAAGCGGTTTATCCAGCGGCAGGTTGAAATTACGGGCAAGCCTAAGGGCATATTCCCTATCGAATCGGGGCCGATATCCGGCTACCGTCTCAATCGCCGTTTTGACTTTGTCCGACTCGTCCTTGTAGTCGATGTCATAGAGGAAGGAGACCTCCCGCATGATTTTTGCATTTTCAAACGGCTGCTCCCCGCCTACCTTCACCGTGCCTGATGACGGCTCGCGAAACGAAGCCAGCGCGGACAGCAGCGAGGTTTTGCCTGCGCCGTTCCGTCCGAGAAGGCCGTAAATCTTCCCGCCGTCCAATCGGAAGGACATATCCTTCACGGCCTCAACGTCCCCGTAGCGAATGGAGACCCGGTCGAATTCGATATCAAGATTCATGGGCGTCACGCTCCTTTACTTGGGTGATGATCTCAAACAAATCTTCCGTGGACAGGCCGAGCTTGTCGGCCTCCTGCACCATAGGCACCACATAATCATCTGCAAATGCATTTTTCCGGGTCCGAAGCAGCTGCTCCTTCGCCCCTTCCGCAACAAACATGCCGACACCCCGCTTTTTAAAAATGAGGCCGGATTCAACGAGCAGGTTGATCCCCTTCAAGACCGTAATGTGATTGATTTTGTAAAAGCTTGACAGCTGCGTCGTGGAAGGCACCTGCTCCCCTTCGAGCAGCTGGTCGTTCACGATCTGATCTTCGATCTTCTCCTTGATCTGGAGGAACAAGGGCTTGTTATCCGGATATACCGAGCTGCTAATTCGAATCACCGCCTTGCCGTTGATGTTTCTGTAAAGGTTATATGCTTATATATATGACTATATAACCAAAACGTGCCGAGCATGTCAAGGTCATTTTGGGAAAATTTGCACCAAAGGCTGCTAACCGATTAATCTTAAAGTGAGTAGACGTAATAAAGGGAAGGCTCCAGTCATTGATTGTAGGCTAGCAAGCTGCTGATCTGCTTTCCGACGAATGCTTTACGTTTGTATGTTTGGGCTGGAATGAAGAGGACGTTGCCGAGAGCACGACGCTCATAAAGCTAGCGAAATATTTTGAGAGAATTTATGTGGTCTCAACTCAGAATAGATTCCGTTCCCAACTTCTTGCTATTTATAAAAAATAATCGTCAAGCGTCGTCGTATAACTGCATGAATCTCCCAAAACTCTGTACTTCCTAAACTGCAAAAAGACACATGCGCACACAAGCGCATGTGTCTTTTTGCAGTTCAAAACCTTGAGAAAACAGGCCGGTCCGTGCGTTCACGGCAAATCGTTATTTCGATTTCGCTCCCTCCGAATACTCATGGATATCCGCATCCGGCAGCTTGCCGCGCTGAAGTTCGCGGATCGTCAGCCCGAAATCCATCTGCAAATGCGGATAGTCAGGGAATTTGTCCCAATCGCCGCCCCATTCGAACCCGAGCTCTTTGGCGATGGCCACCACTTCCATCCAGTCGGATTTGCCATTGCTGTTACCGTCGTATTCCATGTCCCAGATGACGCTTCCATCTTCGAGCCTCAAAGCAAAATCGATAGCGAGCCCGTAGTTGTGGAGAGATTGGCCGGCTTTGGCGTTCGTAACGATATCCCCCTCGGTTGTCCGGCCCTGATTGTAGATCCGGGTCTGTTCTTCATGGCTCCGGTATCCGTCGGTGATGACGATCGTGATGCCCCGCTGCTTGGTGAGGCGGACCAGCTCGTTTTTTTGCTTCAACACATAAGGGTGTAGGCCGGTGATCGCCGGCGTTTCTTTTTTACCAAGATCAAAATCCATGTCGTTGATGATGCCGGGAATTGCGGTTTGCATCTGCATATAAAATATGGCGAGCAGCAAGGCGGCCAGGAGGACAAGGGTCTTTCTTCTACGTTTAATCATCGGAGTTTCGTTTCTACCTACTTTCACAAGAATCACTTACGATCAATCTTCTCTCAATCTATTATATCGGCAACCGGGCCCAGGTTCCAACAGCGCCGGACTCCTGACCATAAGCAGGAATGAATAGCAATCCCTGGTTCTTCGCATGCTAAGCAACAAGATGGAAAATGCTTGTCCCAAAACGATGGCGGCGAAATCGTCGCCGGGAAAGCCGGGGCAGGGAAAGGAGAATCGTAATGAGCAGCATTCAACAGTTGCAAGGTACACTGAGTCAGCTGTCCGGCCAATTGGCGGCAGCGGAGCAGAGCGGCAGTATGGAGGAGGTCGGGGCGATAGCGGGCCAGCTGGGGCAGCTTCAGACTGCGCTTCAAAGCGCACAAGCGGGGCTTACGTCGGAAGCCTCCGAGTCAGCTAGGCAGGAGCTTGTCAATTGCCGCATGCTTCTGCATGGCATGATGAACGCCGTGGAGGCCATTCAAGCCCGGGCGGCCGAGCAGTACCGCCAGGTTCTTGGCGAGAACAAGGCCGCATTTGAACAGCTGGCTGATGCAGCCAAGCAAAGCGGTTACCCGGAAGCCTACCAGTACAGGCAAATATTCCAGCAAATGGCGGAGGTCAGCCAGCAGCTGCGTCAATTGGACGGCTCCATGCTGGATATGGGTTATCAAATGGAGCGGGGGGCGCAGACCGGGGGCAGCTTGAACGGAGCGATCCCGATTGAAGAGACGACCATGGATACTCATGACGGCTGGACGATTTAACCGGGAGCATGCTTAAAAGGCCAATGAGGGCGGACCCTGCCTTTGTAGCAGGAGGTAAGCTGCTGCGCGGACCATCCATCCCTGTTATACCGAAGCTTCAGACCCATTTTAGCGAGGGTTCTGCAGGCTTCTTTTTTGTGATTGAAAGAAATATCTTTTTTAATATATAATCAAGGAGAAAATATCCATAAATCAATAGGGAAATGGACTAGATAAAAGCCATTTGGAAAAGAGGGAGTTGCGATGGCGAGAGTAGGACCCAAACTGAATCAATCCAATACGCTGCTGATGATATCCAGCATCTATTCGTCACTGACCAAGACGGAGAAGAAGGTGGCCGATTACGTCAAGAGTTATCCGGAGGAGACGGTGCTGGCCACCGTTACGGACCTATCGGAAAAGGCGGGTGTCGGCGAAACCTCCGTCATCCGTTTCTGCAGAAAGCTGGGGTTTCGCGGGTTTCATGAGTTCAAGCTGTCCGTAGCTCAGGATTTGGTGGATCGTCCCCAGTCTGTGGTCGATACGGCCATCGATGAGCAGGATGACCTCATGACGGTAGCCCGCAAGCTTACGATGCAGCATGAAATTTTACTGAAAAACACGCTGGATCTCGTAAATGCCGATCATCTGAAAATGGCGGTCGATAAGCTGCTAGCCGCGAGTAAAGTGTATGTTTATGGGGTCGGATCTTCGGGCATTACGGCGCTGGACCTGCATTACCAGCTGATGCGTCTTGGCCTGAACGTCGAAGCGCACCGGGATGCTCATATCATCGCGATGTCGGCAGCTCTGTTGAAGAAGGGGGATCTGGTATTTGCCATCTCCACCTCCGGCAGCACACGCGATCTCGTGGATCCGGTGAAGGAAGCGAAGAAGAACGGGGCGGACGTCATTTGCCTGACAGGACACCTGAGATCGCCGATCGCAACCTATGCGGACACGGTGCTGCTTGTCTCTTCGCGGGAGATGCCGACTGAAGGCGGGGCGCTGGCAACCAAATTCATGCAGACGTATATGCTCAACCTCCTTACGACACTGCTGTCAATGAAGAAGGAGGACGCAATCGAATCACTCGAGAAAACGGCGAGATCGGTAGCCGATAAGCTGTACTAACATCTATCTGTACTAACGTTACTGTACTAACGGTCGTTCCCTTATTCCTAGACAGCAGGCAGCGAGGCGAATCGATTTTTGGATTATGAAAAGGGAGGTCTTTGCATCATGGAGTATGCAATTGGCGTTGATATCGGAGGAACTAAGGTGCAATTTGCGGTAGTCAACCGGCAGGGGGAAATCGTCAGCCGGTATCTTGTGCCTACCGAAGCGGATAAGGGAGCCGGGCAGCTGATGGATAAACTGCTGTCCGGCATCGACCGTATGATGAATGCTGCGCAGCAGCATGGGGAAGTCTGCGGCATCGGCATTGGCAGTGCAGGTCAGATCGATTACCAGGAAGGCGTTGTTTTGTATGCCGGCGATACCTTGCCCGGATGGACCGGTGTTCCGATTAAGCAGCTCGTGTCGAACCGGTTCGGCCATAAGGTGTATGTTGATAATGACGTGAATGTGATCGCTTTTGCCGAGAAGAGGTATGGTGCCGGCATCGGCTACAGCAATTTTGTTTGTTTGGCGCTGGGGACGGGAATCGGGGGAGCGGTTATGGAATCCGGCCGTCTTCTTCGAGGCGTCTTCGGAGGCGCAGGAGAGCTGGGGCATGTCTGCGTCGATGTGAACGGTCCACGCTGCAGCTGCGGCAATAACGGATGCATTGAGCTGTATGCCTCCGGCAGCGGAATTGCGAGGATAGGTCGGGAGATGCAGGAAAATGGAAGCGCTTTATATTCGTGGAAGCCTCAGTCGAGGGAAATTATTCATGCCTGGCTGCACAACGATGAGGGAGCTGCGCTCGTCATGACGAAGGTGATCCGCGCCCTTGGCGCAGCGATTGCGGGATATATCCATACCTTTAATCCTGAGGCAATTCTTATTGGCGGGTGGGTTGCGGAAGCGGGACCGCGCTTTTTCGCGGAGCTGGAACAGGAAGTGGACGTTCGGACTTCTTCGTATATGCGCAAGTGCTGCCGGATTATTCCTGCGGGTCTGGGAGTTGATGCAGGCGTGATAGGGGCAGCGGCTCTGGTATGGAATCATAACGATGAAGGGGAATTAATTTACGTAATTTAGGAGAATAATTCCTCCATTATTAAAATAATTTAAGGAATACATTTTATTTCTATTACATCAAAAGATACGAAAAACCATTGGATACACAAGGATTTTCTCCGAAATCTTGCTGGGTCAATGAGTTAAAGCGCATACAATGCTCAGAAAATAAGGATTGACTAAAGAAAATATATCCATTATTTTTCTTTTAGGAGGATATTTCCTCCAAAAATTATTTTTCTGGAATCCAGAACATGTTGGAGGGTGAGTCATTTGAAGAAGAACTATAGAAAGAGGTTGTTTCACGCCACGCTGCTGCTGGTACTGGCCTTTTCGGTTGTGCTATGCGCTTGTTCCGGTTCGAAGGAAGGTGGTCCGGGCAAGGGCGGAAAGGTTGAAATCCAGCTGTGGAGCTCGGCAACCGGAGACGGTGCGAAGCCGATTGAAGCGGCTATAGCCAAATTCAATGAAAGCCAGGACGACATCGTTGTAAAGACACTCAGCAATCAGGATCACCAGAAGCAGTTGACCGCGATTTCAGGCGGCAATGCCCCCGACATCATCATTACGCAGTGGAACAACATCGGCCCGTGGTCGGAAGCCGGAGCCGTTAAATCATTGGAGGAATTCATTAAACGGGACGGTTACGACACCGGCCAGATTATCCCGGCTGCGCTGGAGCGCATGAAGGTTGACGATGAAATTTATGGGCTTCCGATCTCCATGAGTATGGCGAATAAATTGTTCTATAACAAAGAAGTGTTTGAGGAGGCAGGCCTTACCTCGCCGCCTGAAACGCTGGAGGAATTGTTCGAATACTCGAAGCGGCTGACCAAGAAGGACGACAAAGGCAATATTACGCAAATGGGCTTTATTCCGGATTATCCTTGGATCGATAACGTGTTCTGGCCCATCATATTTAATGGCTCCTGGGTGGACGAAAGCGGGAAGCTGACCGCTAACCAGGAAGCAAACGTTAATGCGATCGACTACCAGATGAGTTACTACAAGGAATTTGGGCAGGAAAGCATCGATAAATTCAAATCGGGCATGGGCGGACTCCAAACCCCGCAGGATCCGATTCTGACCGGCAAGCTGGCCATGATCATCGGCTGGGAGAACTGGTATGTGGACGACCGGGGTGAAGGCAAGGATGTCGGTGTCGCACCGTTCCCTTATCCGGCGGCCAACCCTGAGCTTAAAGGCTCCGGAATGGTAAGCCCGATTGCGATGTTCATTCCTTCCAAAGCGAAGCATCAGGAGGAAGCGTGGAAGGTGCTGCAGTATTTGCTCAGCGAGGACGTGCAGATTCAATACAGCATCGATTTCGGCTCGATCCCGGTTTTGACCAAGGCGCTGGATAATCCGAAGCTGACGCAGAATGAAGAGACGAAGGTGCTGTGGGAATATTATGAAAGCGCTAAAAGTCCGAATTTGAAAGGCTTCCCGAACAGCATTTACATTAATGAATACCTGCAAACCTTGAATGAAGAGACGGAGAAGGCGCTGAAGGGCCAACTTACCGCCCAGGAAGCCATGGATAATGTTGTGAACAAGATGCAGCCGATTGCGGACAAATACAAAAAATAACATGGCAATTTGCCTGCAGGATACCGGGGGAGAAGGATGGTAGATGGAACCTTAGCTCCCGGCATTCCCGGCATGCTTTGCAAGGGTTATTAGGAGGTGAACCCCCGCATGGATCGTTTAAAGCTCCATAGCGGTATCAAGAGCAGGGAGAGAAAGCGGCTGTTCATCGGCCTCATGTTTCTGAGTCCATGGATTTTCGGCTTCCTGGTATTCCAGCTCTATCCCATCATCATGTCGCTATATTACAGCTTTACGGAATATAACATGTTTAACCCGCCGCAATGGATCGGTCTGGACAATTACAACGAGATGTTCCGGGACGATAAAATGTTCTCTTCGCTGTACAATACGGTATTCATGGCATTGTTCGGTTTTTTTTCCGCAGCTGGTGTACGCGCTTGTAATCGCACTGCTGCTGAACCAAAGCGTAAAAGGGCTGTCTTTATACCGCACCGTTTATTTTCTCCCGACACTGGTTCCGGCCGTCGCAGGTTCTCTTCTGTGGATATGGCTGCTGAACGCGCAGTACGGTCTGGTGAATCAAATGCTCGGCGCCATTGGGCTGCCTGAACCGAACTGGCTCATGGACGAGAATTGGACGAAGCCTTCCCTGATATTAATGGGCTTCTGGGGAACGGGGACGATTACGATCATGTATCTGGCCGCCCTTCAAGAGGTGCCGAAAATGTACTATGAAGCCGCTTCGATCGACGGAGCGAACAAGTGGCACAAGTTTTGGCACATTACGCTGCCGGCAATATCTCCGATGACCTTTTTCCAGCTCATTATGGGACTTATCGGCTCATTTCAATATTTTTCACAAGGATATGTGTTCGCGGATTCCAGCAGCCAAGCCATCGGCGGCCCGGGGAATTCGATTCTGTTCTATGCGATTTATCTGTTCCAGAATGCGTTCATGTACCTGAAAATGGGCTATGCCTCCGCAATGGCGTGGATTCTGTTCATCATCGTGCTGCTGCTGACCCTGCTGATCTTCAAATCATCGAGCAAATGGGTCTTCTATGGAGGTGAAAAATAATGAATGCGTCGATCCTGGGCAGAAGGCTTCTCACCCATCTGATCCTGATTTTGGTCGGCTTGATGTTCCTGGCGCCATTCGCCTGGCTGCTGCTGACAACGTTCAAGACGGAGGATGAGATCTTTGTCATCCCTGTGCAATGGTTCCCTTCGGAATGGATCTGGGATAACTACCGCAATGCGGTTCAGATGATCCCGTTCATTAAATACACCTGGAACACTATCGTTATTGCCCTGTTGAGCGTTGCGGGCGTGGTCATCCTTTCGCCGCTCGTCGCTTACGGCTTCTCGAGAATCGATTTCAAGGGACGGAACGTACTGTTCATCATTATGCTCAGTACGCTGATGCTTCCGATGCAGGTGACGATGATTCCGCTGTATGTCGTGTTTAACAAGGCGAACCTGCTGAATTCCAACTGGCCGCTCGTCCTTAGCGCATGGTTTGGAACGGGGATGGCATTTAACGTGTTTTTGATTCGGCAGTTTTTTAACGGGATTCCGATCGAGCTGACGGAATCGGCCAAGATCGATGGCGCATCGGAATTTCGCATCTATTCCCAAATTATTCTGCCGCTGGCGAAGCCGGCGCTGCTCACGATTGGTTTGTTTACGTTTTTGGGAGCATGGGGCGATTTTCAAGGCGCGCTGATTTATTTGAACGACCAGGAGACATGGACGCTCTCCATCGGACTGAAGCAGTTCATCCGGGAAAATTCAGTGGCATGGGGGCCTCTGATGGCGGCAGCAACGCTGTTCACGGTCCCGATCATCATCCTCTACTTCTTCGTGCAGAAGAAATTCATCGAGGGGATTACGATTACAGGCATGAAATAACCGAAAAATAGGCTGCGGAGGGCTGTCATACTAAAACAGATTTAGGAGCTAACTTATGAGGCGGATGATTACAGAAAGAGGATTAGTCGTATCTTGTCAGGCTTATGAAGGTGAGCCGCTCTTCGGTCCCCATCATATGGCGGAGATGGCCAAAGCGGCCGTGCTGGGAGGGGCCATCGGCATTCGGGCGAACGGAACGGCCGACATCGCGGCGATCAAGGCTGTCGTGAATGTGCCGGTGATCGGTTTGTTGAAACGGCGGGTGGGAGACTGCCCCGTATATATTACGCCGACATTGGAGGATGCATGCGCCGTCCATGCCGCGGGTGCGGACATTGTGGCCATTGACGGGACGCGCAGGCTGCGGCCGGACGGGACAACGATTCGGCAGGTCGTAGAGGAACTGACTCGCCTTGGGGTGTGCGTCATGGCGGATGTATCTACCTTGGAGGAGGGGCTGCATGCGGCAGAGCTTGGTGTTCAATATATTTCGACGACGCTGTCGGGTTATACCCCGTACAGCCCCGGAACGAATAAACCGGACATCGAGCTTGTTCGGTGTCTCGCACAGGAAACCAGGCTGCCGGTCGTTGCCGAAGGAAGGTTCACGAGCTCGGAGCAGATGATTCAGGCATTGAACGCAGGAGCTCAATTCGTGGTGGTGGGCAGCGCGATCACCCGCCCGCAGGATATTACCGAGCGCTATCGGAAAGCGATTGAGGACAAGGTTGTATTGAATAGCTAGAAGGGGGTGATCAACGAAGAGGGGATGTGCATTTATTCCGGAAGAACAATACATGTTGAAGGGGTGAGATCATGAAACGGCTCGGATACGGGAGCAGCGAGTTCTGAGCAAGCTGGCGATCCTAGAGCAGGTTCCACCAAGAAATGGGTGGATAGGCAGCAGCTGCAGTATCTTATGAAGTTGGTCGCAAGCTTAGAAGGAAGAAAGATGACTAATAAGGAGGATGATGATATGAAATCGTCTAGAAAACGGATATCCTTGGTTCTGGCACTCCTGATGATGTTTTCGCTCGTCCCGGCCGCCTATGCGGATGAAGCGAAAGCGGAGGCGCGGAATTTGGCCAGGGATGCGGTCTACATGTGGTCGGAAGCGCCGGAGAGCGCTTATCCCGACCCAGGGAACAAGCTGAATGACGGCGTCTTCGGGACGCGTAACGTGCTGGATCCGGCCTGGGTCGGGCATTTACGGAAGAAGACGCGGGAGGTCGTATTTGATCTCGGCGAGCCGAAATCCATCTCCGGCATTAAAGCGCATTTTCTGCAGGATTGGCCCGGGTCTGCCGTCCTGTTCCCGCTGACCGTTTCGATGTACGTATCGGATGATAATGTTCATTGGGCAACCTTGACCCATAAAGCGACCCAAACGCTATGGATCGACGGACCTCCGGTCGACGAAACCTATGCCTGGGATGCAGGCGCGGACGGCGTGCCTGGCGCGGAGGATGCAAGTCACGCCTACGCACGTTATGTTAAGGTAACGTTCACGATGCATACGAGAGCATGGACCTTCATCGACGAGATCGAAATTACAGGCACCGACGGCCAGTCGAAAGGCGCGGTCCGGGTTCCGCCGGAGGAATTCAAGATGCTGGCGCCGGGCGAAGCCACGGCGGGCATACGGGATTTGTCCCTGCTGTATAACGGGCATTACGCCAATGGAGACGGAGACTGGAGCAAAGAGGACATCATTCCGCAGATCAGTTATGTGAATCAGGATGGCGAGCCGGTCGACTGGTTCTTCGACGGCGTTCTGGTTCTCGGATTGCTGTCGCCGGACGGCAGAGATTTCGGAGGCGGCTCGAATCTGAAGGATTGGAACTGGTATCTTGATAAAACATTTGCTGCGGACGGCGATATGTTCCAGCTCAATGAGGCTACCAAGGAAGCGGGCACCAAGCTCGGCGATCCGGACCACAAAACGAAGGTCGTCGTCATGATTCCCGACCCGGGCGAATACGTAACGGACTTCGGCGATGTGGACGGGGACGGCAAATCCGAGAATTTCAATGCCGGCAGCGTGGGCGAGCAGCAGGCCATGGCCAACAGGCAGAAGGCTGTCCGGTGGTGGATGGATGAAGTGCTTAAGCGTTGGGAGAGCAGCGGATATAGCCACCTGGAGCTTGCCGGGTTGTATTGGCTGTCCGAACAGGTAAGCACGAGCGCTTCGGGACCGGATATGCTGAAATACGTTAACGGCGAAATCCATGCCGAAGGCTTGAAGTCGTTCTGGATTCCTCACTTTCTGGCTTACAAAAGCTATATGTGGAAAGAAGTCGGGTTTGATGCGGTGGCATTCCAGCCGAACTACTTCTTCGAAGAGATGAGCAGCGAACGTCTGGACGATGCGGCCTATACGGCCGAACGGTTCGGAATGGGCGTCGAGATCGAATTCGATGGGCGGATGCTCACGGATCCGGTATTCCGCCAGCGTTACAAGGAGTATCTGGATGGCGGCGTGAAATACGGGTACATGACGGATACGTTCAAAGCCTACTACAAAGGCTCCGGACCGGTGTTGGGCACAGCCGCGGCCAGCGAGGATCCTGAGATCCGGATTATGTACGATTGGTTGTATCAATTCGTGAAGGGAACATATCAGTTGGATAATACCGGCACCGTTCATATGAAAGAGCTGGTGAATCAGCTGGAAAAGGGCGGACAATTCAAAAGCCACGGGGCGGCCCGCTCTCTGACGGCGCATTGGGATTCGGTCGTTCGTTTTGAGGAGCAAGGGAACAAGGAACAGGCCTCCGGCCATTTGGACCGTTTCCTTGAGCTGCTGGAGCAGCATAAGCAGAATGGGCTGGTATCCGGCAAAGCCTATCCGTTGTTGAAAGCAAACGCCGATTATGTGGCTAAACGGCTGCGGTAAGCGCATATAAGGATACTGACAGGGGAACCCGAGGGATTTCAAATTCCAAGGGTTCCTTTTTTTGTTCAATGGAAATGATTTATTTAAAAAAGCACCGTTGGATTTAGCGGACGAACCGGCGGGACCAATACTTCTAATTCTGAAGCAGGCTCGTTTGCAGCAGGTCGAGATACTTCTCGACAGCCTCGCGGTTCATTCGATAGTAGATGCGGTTCGCTTGCTTCTCGATTTGCACGAAGCCTTGCTGGATTAAGGCGTTCATATGGTGGGAGATCGTTGCGGTCGACAGGCCCAACTGCTCGGCAAGCTCCGAGCCGTAAGCCGGCTGACGCCGAATGTACTTTAGAATGGCGAATTTGCTCGGGTCGCTGAGCATTTTCAGCGTTCGGCAAATCTCCTCGTCGGATACCGACTGCCGGACGATCTCCTCCAGCGTTTCAAACAGGACGCCGATGTACAGCGTTTCGGCCTCTGCTGTACCGGTATGGCTGAGGTATGTAACCATATTAAAGCCGATGACTTGCGGAACGATATGGACCTGTTTATCATCCAGCAGTTTGATTTGAAGCTTGCTGTTCAAGCGCTCGATGGGCTTCGAGGCGACCAGTTCCCGGTAACGGGCCTCAAAGCCTTCAAGCAGCGGCGAAACGATGTCCAGCTTTTCGCGGTATAACGAAGCCGCCCGATTCAAGATGGGAAGCAGCTCTTGCATGTACGCGTCGTAATTTTGGTAGAGCAGGCTCAGGAGCCATTTCTCCTGCACGTCCACATCGAATGAATCGATCCAATTGATAAGGTCGGCATCGTTTTGCACAACGAGGTCGGTGGAGCCGTCCAACTCGCCCGCAAACCAATGCTTGAGGTGTTGGGTATATTGCTGGAGCCGTTGTTCCTTCGGCATGGGTACGAGCGGCTTGAAGTCCGCGTCGGGGGCCTCGGGATGAGGCATATACGCATGCAGCGAGGAATGCAGGAGCATTCGGGCGCAGCACCACTTCTCATGACCCTGGCTCCTGAAGAAGAAGGCCAGACGTTCCTCATCGGCGTTAACGCCGTTATACACGTATTCGCCAAGCTCAATGATAGGTTCGAAGGCTTGCAGCAGTTCAGGGGTATCCAGGCGGTATTTATCCTGAAGCCCGCACAAGACCGCTCTCGTGTCTTCGTTATTCGCATATCGGCAGAGCAATTCTAAGCATTCGAAGAGAATATTCGGCTGTGAATATACCGCGACTTTCATAGGGAAATACTCCTTTACAGCTGTCGTAATGTCTTTATGAAGAGCATACCAACAAACAGCAGGATTGTAAAAATCCCTGTAATCCCGAAGAGCTGTAGCAGGTTCAATTCCGTCATGACGGCCGCAATCAGCATGGATCCGAGCGGGATCGTTACGCTTGCGATCGCGTTGAAAATCGCGCCGACGCGCGATAAATACGCCTCTTCGATATGCTCCATAAAGGATACGCCGATCACCGTTTCGACGAAGGAAGCGAAAAAGCCGAATACAAGCATGGTAATGATGAGTAAGGTATAGACGAACACGCGCTGGTCCGCATATGCAGCGATCCAGACCCAAATGAGATAACAGGCCCCGATTACGACTCCACCCGAGATGAACAGGATGCGGGACGACAATGTTTTACGCAGATAAGGGAACAGAATCGCGCCCAAACCAAGGCCGATCGTCGAAGAGATGCCGGCTGTGGACATTCCGTTCGCGGATAAACCGAGGGAGTCGGTCGTATAGGGAGCCATCATGGAATTGATCGGGATCAAGAAAATGCCGATGGCGCCTCCCAGCAGGCATATCGTAAATACGGTGCGGGTCTTGCTCAGGTAATCGAAGCCTTCTTTGAGCGTATGCATATAACCTATCATATCCAGCTTGAGCCTGCCGCTAATCGATGTTTCTTTACTGTCGATTCCCAGGATGAGAGCAGCCGAAATGATGAAGGTGGCAGCGTCGATCAGAATGGCGGTCCCAAGGCCGAACATTCCGATGATCGCGGCAGCGGAGCCGAGGCCGATCAGCTCCATCATTTTTTTGAGCGTCGTATTGAAGGCGATGCCGTGCGGGTACATGGATTTCTGAAGCAGCCGGGGGATGATGGCGAGCCCTGCCGGGATGCGCAGGGATTCCAGAGTCGAATTCATGAAGGTGAGCAGGAGGAGAAGCCAGGGCTGCAGCAGACCAAGCATGAACAGGATGGCCGTCGCTGCCACTGCAAGGCCGCGCCCGATGTCGGCAGCCGCCATGACATACCGCTTGTTCATTCCCTCGACGATCGCACCGGCAAAGGGCTGGAACAGAATGGACGGCAGTGCGTTGACTCCGAAGATGACAGCAACCCAGGAAGCGGAGCCCGTAAGCTGATAGACCATGAGGGAAAATGCGATCATGTCGATGGAGTCGCCGTAACGGTTGACGGCATTGGCGGCCATTAGCTTCATGTACTCTCTTTGGGTTAGTAAATCCCGGTACCGATGTGCTTTTGCTCTTCTTTGCTCTTGTAAGACCATGATCTAACCTCCTTTATAGATATAAATAAAACATAATGGTTAGATGATCGTCAATATAAATGTTAGACAAAAATAAAACCTTCGACTTCGATGCATATAAAAAAGAGAAGCCGTGCACATGGGCACGGCTCCTCTTATATAGGGACGATCTCTCGCCTATTTCCGCATTTCCCGCCATTGTCGTATCGCATTATGCAAACGTGACATGGCTTCCTCAACCGTAGCCCGGGTGCAGGCTACATTCATACGCATGAAGCCCTCGCCATCCTTGCCGAAGGTCGCCCCGCTGTTTAATCCCAGCTTCGCCTCTTCGACGAGGAAGCGGTTCAGCTTGTCATGCTCTATCCCGAGCGAACGGAAGTCGATCCACAGGAGGTATGTAGCTTCGGGCAGGGTCACACTCAGCTCCGGCAGATGCTCGCGGATATAATTCGCAACGAGCTCCATGTTCCCGCGAATATAAACCAGCAGCTCGTCCAGCCATGGCCCTCCTTCGCGGTATGCAGCTTCCGTGGCCACTGCTCCGAGCGGCGTAATGGAGCCGATGTGATACCGGTTCAGCACTTTCCGGAAGGTCCGGCGAAGCTGCTCATTAGGAATGATCATGTTGGCTGTGTTCATCCCTGCGATATTGAAGGTTTTGCTCGGCGCAGTACAAATGATCGAGCGAGATGCCGCGTCGTCGGACAAGGCGGCGAACGGCGTATGGCTGCCCTGCTCAAAGATGAGGTCGGCGTGAATTTCGTCGGATACGACAAGCACGTCGTACTGCCGGCACAGATCGGCCAGACGCTCAAGCTCTTCGCGTCTCCACACCCGTCCGACCGGGTTGTGCGGACTGCACAGAATCAGCATTTTTACACGGCCGCCGGCAAGGCTCTTCTCCAGATCCTCGAAATCCATTGCATAGTCCCCGTCCTCCCCGCGAATAAGCGGGTTAAGCACAAGCTCCCGCTCTTGGTCCTTGACCACGCTATGAAACGGAGGATATACCGGCGTCTGAATGACAACCTGATCTCCCGGCTCCGTAAATGCGTCCACGATCAGGCTCAGCGCGGGCACCACGCCGGGGCAGAACTGGATCCAATCCTTTTGAATGCTCCAGCCGTGACGGCTTTGCATCCATTCCGCAATAGCCTCCTGGTACGACTCCGTCGGGAAGGTGTAACCGAACACCCCATGCTCTACCCGGCGGTGAAGAGCCTCCAGCACGGCAGGCGGGGCTGCAAAATCCATATCCGCAACCCACATCGGAAGAGCGTCAGGCACGCCGAATACAGCGGGAACGTTATCCCACTTGTGACAAGCGGTGCAGCTTCGGTCAATGGTCAAATCAAAATTCATATGTCATTTCCTCCTAAGCAAAAATGGAATTAGGCTATCGTTTTGGCCAGGGATATCAAGCCAGTAATGGTAATTACATTTAGTATGGTCGAGATGAGCACCGTTTGTGCAGCAAAGTCCGGCTCGTTCTGATATTCTTCCGCGAGAATGGACGAATTGACGCCGACCGGCATCCCCGAGGCGATGATGAGCGCCTGGGCCGGAATTCCCTTAAGTCCGAGCAGGAGGACAAGCGCAATCCCGATGGCGGGTGCAACGAGCAGGCGAAGCAGGACGCTCAAATAGACGTCGAGCCGGCGCAGCCGGAGCGGATATTTGATAATTTGCGCACCGAGCGTCAGCAGGGCGATGGCGACCATCGATTGGTCGGCATAGATCAGCGGCTGCGAGATAAATACGGGCAGCGGCAGGTCCAGCGCATGCAGCGCAATCCCGAGAACAAGCGCGTAAGGGACGGGCATTTTCAGAAATCCGATAATGGCTTGCTTATAGAGGCCGTTCGTCTTGGCGCCCTGAATGGAAATGACGCCGTAGGTGAACGTCAGCAGACTCTGAAAGGACATGATCAGCGCCTGGACCGAGGTTGCCATCGGATCGCCCTTGAAGGCCAAGTTGTTGATCGGAAGGCCATAGTTGCCGGAGTTGTCGAGAATTAGGCTGTTGGTGAACGCGGCCTTCATGCCGCGGTTGAACTTCCGCTGCCGAGCAACCAGCATGCTGATCCCATACAGGACGGCGATATAGAGGGCGTAGAACAAGGCGACCGTCCCCAGGAGCTGGGGCGACATCTCGGACTCGTACATGCTCATGAACACGGCAGCGGGCGTGATGTAATAAAAATTGATTTTGGCGAGTGTGTACAAATCCAGCTTGAATGCATACTGCATCGTTACGCCGAAGCCGATCAGCACGAAGATCGGGAGTACCACTTCCAATAAAATGTCGGCGATCATGCTGTTGTCATCTTCTTTCCCCGTAAATGTAGCTGAAGGTGAATGCCCTCATTGAATGATAAATGCCTTGTCATTATATCATGGCATCGCGAGGTTGACACGAGAGAACCGCGAAGAGGGCTGCATAACCGGGCGTACTTCGGGAAAAGGCCCGTCCTGGTATGTATCGGTATCGAGGGAAACTTGGATCAGGGCAATACTGGATGCTTCATTTATCGTCGTTGTGTCGCGGTAGAACACGCAACGGATGGTACCGTTGCCATGCCCAGGCATGGTCCGACAAAAAAACCTCGGTGTGGATCACAGACGCGAGCTGATCGTCCAAGACGAGATGAAGGAAAGGCCGACTGACCGAAGCCAGGGCAGCTGCGTTTGAGCGCAAACAAAGGGTACCGCTGGTTAGTGCATTCGCGCGGTTAAAGCACAACAAAACGGGTGCCCCGCTGCAGGCGGGCACCCGTTTGGATGAGCTTCGTGAGAGAAGCGGCTTTTTACTGCGGATTCGTTGTCCAGATGCCGGCGGTTTTGACAAACACGCGCTGCGGCAGCTTCAATGCGGCCAGTACAAGCTCGGCCACATCCTCCGGCTGCAGCATACGGTCCTCATCGCCGATCTTCAGCCCGGCATTGACCGCAAGCTCCGTGTTGACGGTGCTTGGCGTCAGGGCGGTGACGCGGATGTTATGCTTTCGTACCTCCTGCAGTACGGCCTCCGTCAGGCCCATGACGGCGAATTTGGAGGCGTTATAGGCCGAGCCGGTCGCAAAGCCCCGCTCTCCGGCCGTGGAAGAGATGTTGATTACGTCTCCCTGACTGCGCTCGATCATGCCTGGAAGCGCGGCGCGGAGCATATGGTAGGTTCCCATCAGATTGACGTCCACGATCCGCTTCCATGCCTCCGGCTCCATCTCCAGCAGGTTGCCGAACTGGGCAATGCCCGCGTTGTTAATCAGAATGTCGACGGAGCCAAGCTCCATGCTTACCGCTGCAAACGCCGCTTCCGCTTCCTCTTGCACCGAAATGTCGGCGACGGCAGCGACAGCTTTTACGCCATACTGCTCTGCGATCAGCGCGCTCAGCGATTCCAGATCCGAGGCGGTGCGGGCTACAAGTCCGACATGTACGCCTTCCTTCGCGAGGGCGATGGCCAGCGCGCGGCCGATGCCTTTGCCTGCGCCGGTAATCAAGGCTGTTTTATTTTTCAGGGTCATGAAACACTCACTCCTTTATTTTGAATAACTTCATATGGTTTCGTTGATCAGTATACCTCGTCAGGCCCTCCTGCGCCAAATGCCGGCAGGTCCATTTGTCCGCACAAGTCCCTTTTAGGGACGTGCACGGCTGCCGGCAGCTCCATATCGCCCGCACAAGTCCCTTTTGGGGACTTGCTCGGGCACTGGAGCTCCATATCGCCGGCACAAGTCCCTTTTAGGGACTTGCTTGGCGCTCGGAGCTCCATATCGCCGGCATAAGTCCCTTTTAGGGACGTGCACGGCTGCCGGAGCTCCATATCGCCGGCACAAGTCCCTTTTAGGGACGTGCACGGCTGCCGGAGCTCCATTTCACCGGCACAAGTCCCTTTTGGGGACTTGCTCGGGCACTGGGGCTCCATATCGCCGGCACAAGTCCCTTTTAGGGACGTGCACGGCTGCCGGAGCTCCATATCGCCGGCACAAGTCCCTTTTAGGGACGTGCACGGCTGCCGGAGCTCCATATCGCCCGCACAAGTCCCTTTTAGGGACGTGCACGGCCCCCGGAGCTCCAATTCACCCGCACAAGTCCCTTTTAGAGACTTGCACGGCTGCCGGAGCTCCATATCGCCCGCACAAGTCCCTTTTGGGGACGTGCACGGCTGCCGGAGCTCCATATCGCCCGCACAAGTCCCTTTTGGGGACTTGCTCGGGCACTGGAGCTCCATTTCACCGGCACAAGTCCTTTTTAGGGACTTGCTTGGCGCTCGGAGCTCCAATTCGCCGGCACAAGTCCCTTTTAGGGACGTGCACGGCCCCCGGAGCTCCATTTCACTCGCACAAGTCCCTTTTAGAGACTTGCTGCGATCGCTTAAAGAAGGATCTGATATAATCATAACCAGACTACGGGAGGGATAACTCCATCCTGTCCATAACCTAGGAAAGCGGAGGATGAATTTATGCTGGAATCGCTGGAGATGATCAAGGCCTTTCGCGGCGGGGACGAGTCGGTATGCAGGACGCCTCCCTGGCTGTTCATGCTGGTTTCGGCTGAAGAGCGAATCGTGAACCTGGAGCGGATCTCGTCCATCGGGGAATTAGCCCATGCCAATCCTGTATTGGATTATGTAGAAAGGACGTTAACGATCCTCGACAGCTTGCCGCTGTCCTACTGGATCAAGGAGCTGCTGGAGGAGGTGCTGGCATGGGCCGAAACCGCCAAGGGCGGGACGTTACGGGAGCGGCTCCATTGGACCCAATCCGGCGTCAATCTGTTCCTCCACCATATCGGATCGGCCCAGTTGTACGAACGGCATGTCCTGGAGCGCCGGGGGAGCATGACGCCGCATGAACAAATGGTACATACGCTGATCCGGACCCACGGGCTCATCGGCCAGCATATTCGGGGTGAGGTCGCCCTTGAGGAGAACGCCCCGCTGTCCGAACTGGTTCAAGGCGGGCAGCTGACGGCAGAGGAGCTAAGCCGGCTGCTGGTTCCGCTAAACCAATGCATCATCGGCGCGGTGTCCGAGCCATTGTGGCATGCCGTCAAAGAGGAGACCGCCCAGCTGGTGGTCCGCATAGCCGAAGGCGCCTTTGATGAGGAATGGAGCCTGCATGACCGGCTGCGCCGTCTCCGCGCGGGCTCGATCCAAAGCGGCGAAGATTTCGAATCGGAGCTTAAGCGAATCGGGGAGCGGGTCGATCTGACGATTGCCTTAAACGATTTGCGGAACATGACGCTATGGTATGTGGAAGCCGCGCTGCAGGATTTTTCGCTCGAGGAATTCGTGAAGGTGATGCTCTTGTCTCTTCGGGCCGAGGGCGAAGGTTCAGCGGAAGGCAGGAAGGGGACCGAGGATACGAGCGGGCTTGCCATACATCCGGAGATGCCGAAGCCGATCCGTCATTTAAGCTTCGAGACGCTGATGAATGACATGTATTACGACTACAAAGGGGCCAAGAAGCTGAATGTCTATAAAAAGCGCATGATCGAGCAGTATTTGCGCCAAGCGGACTGGGAAGCCTGCCTTCAAGGAGCTGTCAGCGCAAACCCGCATCTCCGTCACCGCATCGTGCGAAAGCCGGGTCTTCCGGACACCGTGTTCTTCACGTTCGAATTTTCCAAGGCGGCGGAAAAATTGATCGAATTCTGCATCGAGGCCGAGAAGTCTCCGCTATATGAGAAAGCCGTACTGCTGCTGTTCGATCTGTTCGGCCTCCGCCGGGACGCTTACGACCGGTTTCATAACGAGGAGAGCTATCTGGAGGATATGAACAGCACGGGGGACTACAAGCAAGTCATCCTTGAGTACGTAACGGGAACGGTGGTGCTGGACATCGGGCCCGGCGGCGGCGTGCTGCTTGATCTCATGGAGGAGCGGCTGCCGCATGTTCGCCCCATCGGCATCGATATTTCATCGAACGTGATCGAAGCGCTGGAGAAGCGGAAGCGACTTGAGCAAAGGTCATGGGAGGTAATGAAGGGGGATGCGCTGCGGCTCAAACAGTATGTTGAGCCGGGCAAGGTCGATACCGTCATCTTCTCATCCATATTGCATGAGCTGTACTCTTACATCGAAACGGACGGGAGACGGTTCAATACCGCGACCGTCGAAGCCGCACTCAGGAGCGCGTACGAGGTGCTTTCACCCGGTGGACGTATCATTATCCGGGACGGCATCATGACCGAAGGGGACGCATGGCGGCGAATTCGTTTTCTCGAGGAGGACGGGATGACGTGGCTGGCCCGTTATGCCGCGGACTTTCAAGGAAGAGCAATCCGGTATGAGCCCTTGTCTGCAAATGAGGTGCGCATGCCGGTCAATGATGCGATGGAATTTTTGTACACCTATACCTGGGGGGCGGAAGCGTACGTACACGAAGTCCAGGAGCAGTTCGGCGTCTTTACGCCTTCCGGGTATGCCGCATGCATACGGAAGACGCTTGGCCCCGAGGCCCGTATTCTTGTACAGCGGCATTATTTGCAGGAGGGGTATGCCGAAGCGCTGGCAGGCCGGATTGAACTGACCGATGATGCAGGCCGGGTGACGGCCCTGCCGGACAGTACATGCCTGTTCGTTATCGAAAAACCGGCCGAGCCGGTGAAATAAAATACAAAAGGCGGTGCAGCATTCATGGCTGCACCGCCTTTTGTTGAAAATATCAGGAAGCAGAATCTCAGGGGATCCGGTCCTGATATCGCAAGGAAATTATGATTGCTTCTCAGGCTCCGGATAATCCTTGCCGAGGGTGTCGACCGTCACTTTTTTCATGATTGGCATTTTGACAGGCGTTTCGCCATTCGTTTCTACATTCACGATCCCCATTGCCACGTCCATGCCTTCAATCACCTTGCCGAACGACGCATACAGCTGATCCAGATGAGGCGCATCCGCCACCATAATGAAGAATTGGGAGCCCGCGCTGTTCGGATCCTCCCCCCGGGCCATGGATAAGACGCCCGTCGTATGCTTCAGGTCGTTCTGGAACCCGTTGGCGGTAAATTCGCCGGGAATGCTGTAGCCGGGTCCGCCGGTACCGTTCCCGTCCGGGTCGCCGCCCTGGATCATGAAGCCGGGAATAACGCGATGAAAGCCGGTTCCGTCATAGAAGCCCTGCTTGATCAGGGAAATAAAATTGTTGACGGTATTCGGCGCCACCTCCGGATACAGCTCGGCCTTGATCACGCCTCCGTCTTCCATTTCAATCGTCACGATCGGATGGCTTGCATCCGGATCGGGTACATTAGCCTCCGTTTCGGTTGTTTCAGGGGTTTTCTCCTCAGGTGCGGCCCCGTTCTCAGATCCGCTTGAGGACCCGGTCGTGGAATCGCCTGTCGAGCCTGTAGAGCCGCTTGCGGATTCACTGGCAGTTCCGCTGCCGTTTGCGCTGCCGGTTCCTTTGTCATTGTTGCCGCATGCGGAGAGGACCAGCAGCACGGCAAAGACGATACCGAGAACAGGCATCCAGCGCATTCTCTGTTTCAGCATTTCATTCTCCTCCTGTAACTAGCTATTCAGGTTAGATCGTATACCGTAACCCATTTTAACACAGGTAGGACAAGTACTGAAAACAACATTCGCAGCGTAAACATAAGTAATAGCCCCCGGAGCTTGGCGGCAAGTCCGGAGGCTACAGGCTGCAGGATGTACGTTGATAAGGCCAAAGAAAGCTTCGAGTCTTTATTTCACTTGATAGATGCCCTCCACTTTGTTCAGCGGGAGCAGGATCCGGGAGTGGTTCTTATCCTTGGCGAGCAGCTCAATGAAATCCGTGCCGATCCGGACAAGCCGGATCCGGCTAAAGGCGCCGCCCGTGGAAAAGGTGGTACGCACGCCGACATGAATCGTCCGTTTCGGCGGCTTAACATCAAATACCCGGATCGACTCGAGGCTAGCGGGCACGAACAGCTCACCCT
The DNA here is from genome assembly GCF_038597315.1 of Paenibacillus sp. FSL M8-0142. Classification (NCBI taxonomy): domain Bacteria; kingdom Bacillati; phylum Bacillota; class Bacilli; order Caryophanales; family Paenibacillaceae; genus Paenibacillus; species Paenibacillus sp. FSL M8-0142. The sequence goes on along the minus strand of NZ_CP152008.1, from coordinate 4,966,207 downwards.
TCACCACGATAAACTGGCTCTTCAGCACCCGCTGCAGCCGGCCGGGTTCGAGCCCCATATTCGGGCCGTTAATTTCTGCAAGATGCCCGACTAAAGAGGCCAGCCGCTGCTGCAGGGAGATATTTTGCATCAAGCGGGTCAATCGAGGTCCGCTCATCTTCACATCATCCTTCCGAATTCATATGGTGTAGTGTATGTGGGAAGGCATCCTATGGGTGAAAGATGTGAAGGACTCAGCACAGCTTTTGTATCTATATCTTTGTAGTGGATGCAAGGCTTCAGCCGTTTGAAGACTCGTTTCCACGATGGCTGGTATCGCTGCCATCCGGCTTTTCTCGCTTGACGCTGTCGGGAATGGGAACGCTGTCTGGATAGGACCCTTCTACGAAAAGACCAAATTTCTCGTCAATGTCACGCTCGGTGACAAGAGGGGTGTCACGGTCGGAAGGTTGTTTCATGGCGAATCCTCCTACTCCTAGGTTATGGTACATCGTAGATTACAAGATAAAGAGCTTGGCCGGTATAAGAAATAGTGGCTTGACCCATACTGAATTACTATAAAAGACAGAATATGGGAGGCTCGGTATGGAACGAAAGGGCAATATACTAACAGCACTCATATGGGGAACCCTGATCGGTATCCTGCTATGGATGTCATTGCTTGGCTGGCTGGACATATTGTTCGGAAAATAGATTCATATAACAGGACCCGCTTTCACTGTGACGAAGAGAAAGCGGGTCTTGATCATTCATAGGCTCAAAACGAGCAGCTGGAATCCGGATTAATCCTCTTCACCGTTGCTGCCGTTCAAAAGATCCGTTCCATGCATTAGATCGGTCTGCGGGGCAGCGGGGTCAACCGGGCTGTCCGCTGCAATGGCGTCGGCATCCGGGACGTCCTGAAGCGGCGTGTAATCCTCATCATCACCGGCTGAATCGGTGATGAATAGATCCTGTCCCTGTCCCAGAAAAGCCGTGCCGCTTCCGGAAAAGGCAGCATCCGCTGTCACGCGGCGTTCAGCATCGCCTGCGTATTCCGCGATCACCTCATCTCCTGGCCGCGTCGGCGGCTCACCTTCCATATCCAACCATTCTCTTGCCTCACGCTCATCCCCATGGACGAAGGCGGCATTTGCCGATGCCTGGTCCAGTGGGAGCCGGCCCTCCGCTTTGAGCTCCTGCCCATCGATGGCATCTGCCGAGGACCCGGATGCCGGCTCCCCGGCGATCGTCCGGTTATCAGGCTCAGCGCCTGCCGCTTCCCAAGCATCAAGAGCGCTATGGTCCGGATTTATCACTGCTGCGGGCGGCTTCGCGTCCGCGGGGGCGGACTCATTCTGGTCGTATCCGCTGTGGTCGGCCTCCTCACTGCTAAGGCTCTGGGTTGTGTAGGTGTTTACATCCCGAATGTCATCCTCCGGAATCATATCCGTCTCGTCGATCTTCCGCTTGGTCTCATATTCCAGGTATATCAACTCAGGCAGCGTATTCCGATTGTTCTCGTCGCGCATCGGTTGATAACTCCTTTCCATACCATCCCACTTCGGGATGTTTTATATATTCCGACTTTACCCGCTGGATCAGGAATGAATCGCTTTTCAAAGGCCGTGAGGGAAGTCGTAAGTCTTTTGGTAGCATTCCCGGCCGCAAGAATCATTATGAAATTCTTGAAAATGGGATATCGATGCGTGATCATTTGAATTTAAGAGGAATTGAGAGATAAACCGAAATGAATGCGCTTTATTAATATCTGAAAACAGGGACCGGCTTGATATATAATCGGAAAAGTGATTATCGGACCCGGGCAAACCTGAGAGTGGGGCGCCAACCATAAGATACGAACAGGATGTGATTTTCTCTTTGTTTGCATGGATTAAACAAGGCTTCTTTGGCAATACGCGCAAAGATATTTTGTCGGGACTTACCGTAGCATTTGCACTAATCCCCGAGGCGATCGCCTTCTCGATCATGGCCGGCGTCGACCCGATGGTCGGCTTATATGCTTCCTTTGTCATCGCGGTCAGCATTTCATTCTTCGGCGGCCGGCCGGGCATGATATCCGCGGCGACCGGGGCGATGGCTTCCCTGATGGGACCGCTCGTAGCCAAGCACGGCATTGAGTATTTATACGCAGCGACGGTTCTCACGGGACTTCTGCAATGGCTGATGGGGGCATTGAAATTCGGACGGTTTATTTCTTTCGTGCCGCAGCCGGTCATTACCGGCTTTGTGAACTCGCTTGCCATCATTATCTTTTTGGCCCAGCTTCCGAACTTTGTCGGGGAGTCATGGCCGATGTTTCTGATGGTGGCCGGGACGCTCGTGATCATCTATGTTCTGCCGCTGCTCACGAAAGCTGTTCCTTCAGCGCTTGTGGCGATCATTGTCATGACGATCATTGCGGTATGGACAGGGGCTCCCGTGCGCACGGTCGGAGATATGGGCAACATAACGCAGACGCTTCCGTTCTTCCATATTCCCGATGTGTATATCAGTCTGGAGATGATCATGACCATACTTCCAATCTCCTTGGCGCTTGCGGTCGTGGGGATGACCGAATCGCTGCTGACGGCTTCGCTCGTGGATGAATTGACCGAGACCGACAGTGACAAGAACCGAGAGATCCGGGGACAGGGAATCGCGAATATCATTACCGGATTTTTCGGGGGGATGGCCGGCTGCGCGATGATCGGACAGACGGTCATCAACGTTAAATCCGGCGGCCGCACGCGGCTCTCTACGCTCGTTGCCGGCGTGTTCCTGCTGTTTCTGATCATCGTCCTTGGTGATGTCGTCAAGCAGATTCCGATGGCTGCCCTGGTCGGCGTCATGTTCATGGTGTCCATAGGCACCTTTGAATGGAACTCGCTTCGGACGCTCCACCGGATTCCGCTCGGAGATACGGTGGTTATGCTCACGACGGTCATCATCGTTGTTGCAACCCATAACCTGGCCATCGGCGTCATGATCGGCATCGTGCTCAGCGCGCTGAATTTCGGTTGGAAGATGGCGAGAATTTATGCCAATCCGCATATCGAGGCCAATGGAGTCAAGGTATATGAAATTCGGGGACAGTTGTTTTTCGGGACCGCGATGTATTTCATCAAACTGTTCGATGCTCATAACGATCCGGACCATGTCACGATTGATTTCTCCAAGTCGCATGTGTGGGATCAGTCCGGAACGGACGCAATTTCCAAAATATTTAATAAGTACAAGGAGGCAGGCAAGCATATGACCATCGTCGGCTTGAATGAGGAAAGCAAGCGGATGGTTGAAAGAATGGGGCTTGCTTCCAGTTCTTCACACTAACCTTAAGGGATTGCTGCTTGCCACTGTGATGGCAGACCAGCAGTCCCTTTTCATTTTCTTAACAACTAAAATTTTTCTGACAACGGGTGTTGCTTTTCATGGTATATTGGTTGTAAATCAAGACGAAGTTTGTCGAATCGACATGACGCATAAACGCAGTAAAACCCTACATTATGAACGAAGGACGGTTAGAGGTGCGCACAAAATGAAGGATGTACCTAAATACTTACTCCTGCTGCTGATGATGCTGCCGCTCATGTCATTCTGGGGCGCGCCCGCTCATGCGCAAGCTGCTCCCGCCGTAATCTCCGATTGGCAGGTGTTGTGGGAGTTCGAGGATCGGGAAGGGGACGTGAATCCTGCAAGCATCAGGAGCCGCAGTCAATGGATCGATGCAAAGAAGGGGATGGCATCCCCCCCTCGGCCGGATGGGGCTGTTTCGTCATGGAACCGGTTCACGCTGCCGAAGCTGCCGCCGGGACAATCGGCTGTACTGATCGAGCGGGTCAAGGGGCAGGATGTGTCGGCTTTTCTGGAAGAGCTGCCATTATACGAAGTAAAGCGGAATTTTGTATATATGAACCATACGCTGCTGCTGCCCGTTACCGGGGAGGATGCCGGCAAAACCGTCTATATATGGTCGAAGGGAACGGATACTGCACTAGGAATCCAAGGGGACATCGTGCTCGGAGAGTATGAACATATGCGGGGCGTATTCATCAAGAAGGATCTGGAGGATTTCATACTTGGCGGCTCCTTATTGTTCATCGCGGCGGTCATGACGGTATGCTGCCTGTTTCTTCCGCGGCATACGGTACCCAGCTGGCTTGCCCTGTGCGTCGTTATTTTTGCGTTCGGTGCGCTGCTGATTGCCTATTCGCCTTTCCTCTACACGTTCTATGGCGATCTGGGAAGCGTATGGGTAACCTTGTTTGATACGGCTTTGTTCGCAATCATGCCTGCCATGTTTTTTTATTTTGAAAAAATATACGGTCCGGGTCCTTACCGGATCATCCGCTATGGCCGAAGATTCCAGATGGGCTATTCCGGGCTGTGCCTGATTTTGCTTATCGTTCAGCTGGTCGGCACGCATCCGTTTCCTCAGCTCTACTATTTATTTACAGTGAAGATCCTCGGTATTCTGATTATTCTGGAGCTGTCGCTGCTTATCGGAATTACGATCCTGTATGCATCCAAACGTAATAAAGACGCTTATATTTTCTCGTTCGGATTCGGCATAATGGCCCTGCTGACGCTGGGTGACCTGATAAGCTTCTATATGAAAGACAGCAACTATGAATTCTATTTATGGAAATGGGGCGTTATTGCGCTCGTCGTATCGCTGATCGTCATGCTGGGGCGAAAATTCGTCCGGAGTCATCAGCAGGTGCTCGAGTACTCCCGGGAGCTGGAGCTGTTCAATAATGAACTGCAGCGCTCCGAGAAGATGGAGATTATTAGCGAATTGGCCGCTTCGGTTGCGCATGAGGTCCGAAATCCGTTGCAGGTGACGCGCGGCTTTATGCAGCTGCTCTCGCAGAGCGCCAAGCCGGAGGAGAAGGAATATTTCGCTTTGGCCTTAAAGGAGATGGACCGGGCGTCGGGGATCATTACGGATTTTCTGACGTTTGCCAAGCCGCAAGTCGAACAGATTGTGCCTCTGAACGTGTACGAGGAGCTAAAGCATGTTACCGGCATTCTGCTTCCGCTAGCCAACCTTGCAGGCGGCACGATTGAGCTGGAAGAAGCGGAGGATTTATGTATTACCGGTAATTCCTCCAAGCTGAAGCAGGCGATGATTAATATCGTGAAGAACGGTATTGAAGCTCTCGACGGGGAAGGCACTGTCCGCATTTGGGCTTATGCTCAATCGAACGAGGTCATTATCCATATCCAAGACAATGGGGTCGGGATGGATGCTCTTGAGCTGTCCAGGCTCGGAGAGCCGTATTTCTCGAATAAATCCAAGGGAACGGGCCTCGGTCTGATGGTTACCTACCGGATCATCAAGTCGATGAACGGCACCATACACTTCAACAGCAGGAAAGGGGTCGGCACCGAAGCGATTATCCGCTTCCCTGCCTGTGCATCGAACCATCAAGGAAACCCAACTTAAACGCGTTTTTAGGAGATACCGGATCGGTATCTCCTGTTATTTTAGCAAAAGAATAGAAAAATTTTTCATAATTATGAATTTTAGAAGGGGGAATGTTTTAACGCATCGAATACTTTTAGGAGATATTCATTATAATGTTTGAGGTGCGTGCATGAGATCTGGATGGAGAATCGGTATGTCCCTGATCATCACAATTGGTATTACCCTCGGCATTCCGGGGTTATCCTCCGGCGCTGCCAGTGCGCCAGCGTCAGCTGTGATTAAGGAGTGGCGAATTCTATGGTCGGATGCAGGGGAAGTGCCGGATCGTGCGCCGCCAGAGGGAGAGATTTGGGTGGAAGGCTCCGCCCGGATTTCCGAACACCCGAAGCCGCAGAGCAAGACGTCGGCATGGATTCATATGAAACTTCCGGATATCTCCTCCTCCTCGCAAGGCATACTAATAGACAAGCTTCACGGACAGCAGGTAGCGGTGTTTGCCGGCGAACGGAAAATCTATGAATCCGCGAGAACCTACAATTATGAGCTGAACCATATCTTGCTCCCGCTGCATGAGGATTTATCCGGCCAGGACCTGTATGTATGGCTGGAAACGGCAAGAGATCATATTATGGTCGACGGAAAAATCGTGATCGGCCCATACCACGAGCTTCTGAACCGGTTTGTCCGATCGAATCTGGGCGATATCATTTTAGGCAGCGCCTTCTTATTCATTGCCTTCGTGATGCTCATATGTGCTGTCTTTTTGAACAATAAATATCTGGTCGCCGTCCTTTCTTTGGCCTTTACCATCCTATCTGTCGGCATCCTGGTGTTTACTTACTCCCCTTTCCTTTACACCGTTTTTGAAGAATACGGAAACATCTTTACACACATGTATGATATTTCATTACTCGTCCTTCTGCCTTCGTTCAGCCTGTTTTTCGAAAAAATATTCGGTGATGGCTGGAAGGGCATGCTTCACAAACTGCGCAATTTCCAAGTGTTTTACTCCTTGTTTTGTATTCTGTTCCTGATCGCCAATCAACTGGCCGCAAACCAGTGGTTTGGGCTGTACTACTTCTTTTCCGTGCAGGTGCTCGGCGTTGTTATGATCCTGCAATTCACGCTGCTGATCGGAAGCTCGATGTATTTTGCCATCAAAGGAAACAGGGATGCCGTCATTTTCAATGCAGGCTTTGCCGCGTTTGCCGTTATCGGATTGGGCGAGCTGCTGCAGTTTTTCCTCAGCCGGGGAAGCTATAATCTGTTTTTATGGAAATGGGGCGTTGTCGTCTTTATCGTATCGCTCATTGTCATTCTGGGGCGCCATTTTGCCAAAAATCATGAACGGATTCTCCAATACTCCAAGGAGCTGGAGATGTTCAACAATGAGCTGCAGCGCTCCGAGAAGATGGAGATCATCAGCGAGCTTGCAGCCTCGGTAGCCCATGAAGTCCGCAACCCGCTTCAAGTAACACGAGGATTTCTACAGCTGCTCATGGGCAAGGCCAAGGCGGCTGAACGCGAGTATCTGGATTTGGCGCTGGTGGAGCTGGATCGGGCGTCGGGCATTATTACGGACTTCCTGACCTTTGCCAAGCCGGAGTTCGGCAAGGACACCGTGCTTCAGATCTCCGACGAATTCAAGCATATCGAGGGGATTCTTGCGCCGCTTGCGCATCTGCATGGCGGAAAGATCACCGTGGACATTCCAGAGGACCTTGCCGTACGCGGCAATTCCTCCAAGTTCAAGCAGGCGTTCATTAACATTATCAAGAACAGCATTGAAGCTTTGCAAGAGGAGGGGGTCATCCAGATCCGCTGCTATCAGAAGCAGGGGCGGGTATACATACACGTCGTGGATAACGGCGAAGGAATGGGGGAGGATGTGCTGGCCCGGTTAGGCGAGCCGTACTTCTCCAACAAGACGAAAGGGACGGGACTCGGGCTTATGGTCACGTTTCGAATTATCGAGGCCATGGATGGCAGCATTCAATTTACAAGTAAAAAAGGAGTGGGGACGGATGCCGTTATCACGCTGCCCGCAGCTTACGAATAAAATCGTAGGCTGCGGACTTGGCGGAAGGCTTCCAGTCCCCACTCTTTGCTTCGTGTTCTTCCATGTATGAGTAAATCCCGGGCTGTTATGTAGTCTTTACCAGATGGCTCTTTCTTTGGCTTCGGACTTGATCACGCCTGCCGGATTCGGAGGGATGACCAGGTACAGCTCATTGGGCTGCTCTTCGAGCGTTCTTACTTCAATGTGGTCGGGGATTCGCACGCCAAGTACTTCCTTGATCGCTGATTTCGGATCGCTGACCAGCTTTGCTTTAAAGCTAGGATCCTCCCATGCTTTTTGAATCAGTTGCGTTTGAAAGATGGCTTCTGTTGTCATTAGAATCACCCTTTCAAATAAATGGTTATAATTTACTCTTTAAGGATACCATGGAATAAATTTAAAATCTATTATTTTTTGGTTGATATAGACAAATAATAATTCAAACCGCCTAAAGCCAGAGTTTGCTTGCTGTTTTCGATATGATTTGCATCCGAAATGAGCTCGTCCACCATCGTATAATGGAAGGATATCAGATTCGGCGAGTCAAGCCCGGTCTCTGTCAGGCGGGTATGCGTCTCGGCTGCAATCGCTGCATAAGGCTTCAAGAGGTTGCGGATATAAATCGCCTCTTGAGCTTCCGCTTCGGTTAGCGCTGCATCCCAGGGACGCCCTAGCCTTGCTTTAATCATAGCGAGCAGGCAGTTGTAGCTGCCGTCTGCAAGATCCTGCTTCCAGTCCATCCAATCGTCCATCATCTGCAAGGTCAGCAGCACGTGGTTCATCATGTCATTCGCGGCAGGAATCAGCTCAGGGCGTTCCGCCAGAAGGAGGACGGCAGTGCTGCCGAGTTTAACCGGAGCGGCCTTCTTGGCGACTCCAATCGGCACGTTCACGAAATAATCAGCGCTGCTCTCGTGAATGACGCCATCCGACCATTCTTGATTATAAACTTTGAAAAATTGCCAGAATGCGGAGTCAGGCGGGAAGTAAGCTTGGTACATCGCAAGGAATTCCGAATATAAAAGGGTCGCGAGTGCAAGATGCTGTTTCACATGGAGCGGGGATGGACTCTCCCGAACAGAGTCCATGATGTCGTCTTGAATGAAATAGTAGAGCATGCCGATGATGTTGGCTGCTGCCAGGTGGCGGTAACTTTCTGCTGGGAGTGTGGTAAGTTCTTTCATCCAGAAGGGAAGTAGATAACAGATGTAGTTTTTGGAGCTGTCTTGCTCGAAGACGTCGAAAGCGCGCAAATACGAAATTCCGAGTTCATTCAACGGAGGGGGCAGGTCCGACAATCGAGCTTCGCATTGCGCAAATACGGCAGCAAGATCGTCCTCGAATGGCTTAAACCAATTCATCGAATCACCAGCCTATTTCTATTTTATTGGGAATTACTTACTTTTAATTCTAGCATGAATAACTTAATAGTTAAATATTACCATTCAAATTCAGGGGAGATTCTTCCGCTCGGTATGGAAATCGATGGAACGATGCCTTTTGGCCGGGATCTGTTGTTTGATCAAGTCCTCAGACGTTTAAGAATGAAGTGTACACCGATAACTGAAATGACCATAAGGAGGTAACTCATATGACTCAGAAGATTGTTGGTGCTTTTCGTTCGGAAGAGGAAGCAACTCGCGCTATAGAGGAACTGAAGTCGCAAGGGTTCAGAGCAGATGAAATCTCTGTCATTGCAAAGGATCGCGGTGAAACGTCGGCGATTGAGGAAGAGACAGGGACGAAGGCGCCGGAAGGCCTGGCGTCCGGGGCAGCAACAGGCGGCGTCCTGGGCGGCGTAACCGGACTGCTTGCCGGGCTCGGCGCGCTTGCTATACCGGGCATCGGCCCGATTGTCGCTGCAGGTCCCATCGCTGCCACTCTTACGGGAGCTGCCGTCGGAGCAGGCGCAGGCGGGCTGGTTGGAGGATTGATCGGACTCGGCATACCGGAAGATCAGGCGAAGGAATACGGAAGCTATGTGGATGAAGGGCATATTCTCGTCATGGTGGATGCGGATGAGAGCCGCGGCGGAAAGGTATATGATATCTTCCGCAGCAACAGCGCGCTTAATGAGCATCATTACCGTCAAGGAACAACGTACAACGGCACGGGCTCCCCAATCGATTCCCGCACGGAAGCGGCGGCGGCTACCGAGGATGCCGTTCCGGATCCGAATTTGTATCACGGCTATGGCAACGGGGACGGAGGCGCGGTGAGACCTGATGGTGTAAGCACGGGCCGCGAAGGGTCATCTAAGAGACTTTAAGATACTATATATTACTCTATAAAATGAGGGGCTGTCCCACAAGATCATCGATCTGGGGCAGCCCCTCTTCCTGCTGTCAAGCCACTTCAGTAACCGTTATGGATTTCCTTTCGCAGTTACGGTTTGCCATCAATCACTTTATGCCTATTAAATCTGGAAAAGCGGCTCATCTCTAGGATAAAAAATTTACTATCAGGCCAAACCTCGGTGAACCTTCGGTTCGATGAGTATTCGGTATCCGTTGGCTTATTTAAATATACTGCAGCCCGGAGGTATATGGCAGCGGAATCGGGTCGAACGCTGCTGTCCCTTGAATCCGGTACGGAGACAAAGGGTCGAACAGGAGCGACAGCAGTCCTTCGTCATCCAGGACAACAGTCTCCCCCGAGAGCGTAATGCGATAAGGTCCATGCTCCCCATCGGCTTGGATGGCGCCTTCCGGCAGCAGCGGAGCCAGCTGATCCAGAAGCCGGATTCCGTTCACCAGGTAAACCGTCCCGTCATTCTGGATCGATTCCGGCATGGCACCGGCGGATTGAAGCAGCGCGGCGAGCTCTCGGTCCTGCCAGGCCAGTGGAATGATCAGCTCCGGCAGGTTAAAACCGGCGATTGCTTCAGCAATGACCAGCGCGGCGGCTTCCGGGCTGCCGCCCCATTCCACAAGCGTGGATGCGCGGGAAGGCGTCATCACGGTTCCGGGCACGGCAATGATTGCGAATGCCGACAATTCCCCGTTCTGCTCGGCGACAAGCACTTGCTGCTCAAGCCGGATCACGTTGGAATAGGCGCTTGCGTCAAGCAGCTTGCCAAGCTCGGTAGGCGTCGACATATACCCAGCTTCCCGATCTTCCATAAGCGCGTGCACTTGCAACAGATCCTCCGGCTTCATGGCCCGGATCTGAACCTGCTTTGCGGTGGAGGACCGAAGGGGCTCGACCATGGAAGGGGTCACCTGAAAGCGCTGGGCCCGGCCGAACAAACGGCTGCCGGCACGGGTGTACAGGGATCTCCCTCCGGAGATGAAGATCAGGGATGCGCCTGAAGCTTCGCCATGCTTGATGCATGCTTGAAGCAGCGAACCGGCAAGCCGCTGTCCCCGATAGTCTGGGTCCGTACATACGGATCCGATCGAGAATACGTTCAGCCTTGCTCCGTGGATCTTCATCATAAACGGGACAAATCCCATGAACGAGACAAGCTTCTCTTGATCCCATGCTCCGTATGAATGGCTGATACCCGGAGAGAAGATAAGCGGGAAGGATACGCCCATGGAGGGCTGCTCGGGCTGCTTAAGAAAAATACGATCGGATAATTCAATCGCTTGGGTCAGTTGATCGGAATTCATGATAGAAATATGCACTGGGGTATTTCACCTCCCTATGATTGTCACTTAACACCAGTATAAGGTGACAGACCTCGGGATTTCCAGTAAACGTTTACAAATTAATAGATTTTTATGGATAAAACGCTCTCAGCACCCATCACCTGAAGAACAACATGATTCAATTCACAGCCGGCTCGGCAAAGAGCACTTATGATAGGGTATAAAAACAGAGAAAAATCTTCATCCTAACTTCATCTAAGAAATCGTGAATTGCTTTGCAAATAAGATGAAAATCTGATATTATAAAGACAAGGATTTAGAATAAGTCTAAATACAATATCAACTAAAGGAGACGATATAGATGATGAATACAAATACGAACGCGAATGTAAATTTGACTCAAAACCTGCAGGGTGAAAACGAGCTCCACAGCATCCTTAATCTCCAAGTTGCGAACTGGAGCCTGCTGGGCGTAAAGCTGCACCATTACCACTGGTATGTGAAAGGGCCACAGTTTTACGTGCTGCATGAGAAGTTTGAGGAGCTGTATAACGTGGCAGCCGATTACGTGGACGAGCTGGCTGAGCGGCTGCTGGCCATCGGTGGCAAACCGGCAGCAAGCATGGCCCAGTATCTGCAGCTGACGACGCTTCAAGAAGCGAACGGTGAGAACAGCGCTGAAGAGATGGTGAGCCAGCTTATCGCTGATTATGAAACGATCGCAGCCGAGCTTAAGCAGGGGATCGCGGCAGCCGATGCAGCAGGTGACGATGCGACAGCCGACTTGTTCACGGGCATGATGACCGATATTCAGAAGCATGCCTGGATGTTGAACGCATTTTTGGGCAAATAAGCGGCGTATACAGGTTGCTTGATGTTCATTACATTTCGAAAAACATCGTAAAATGGCCATCCCAGATGGGATGGCTTTTTCGTATGATTAGCTGGCTATAATGGGGCTGCTCGATTTGGGCGATATCGTGCTGAGGCATCAGTTTTGAAAAATACTGCGCCGTTTTTACGTTTGATGCGTATATACTCCATAGTTAACGCTGAATTGAAGAGGAGATTGTGAACATGGCAGAAATGGAATCACGGCAAGTGTTGGAGTCACAGCTTCAAGAGATATTGGTCTGGGAAAAAGAACAGAAAGACGTGATGTTCTGGGAAAAGCTCGGCAGAATCCCCTTCATGCTTCTGGATCGGCTGACACCGAAGGCCGTGCGGAATAAAATCGGCGAGGCGCTTAACGATGTTGGCAGCTTTATCCAGACCGGAGGCCAGTATCTGGTGCGCGAGCAGTCCGTAATGAATCTGTTGGCCAAAACGGCGGGAGCTGAGGGGACCGCTTCCAAGGAAGCCGAAGCGTGGGAGATCGAAGAAGAAACCGATCCTTCCCGTACAGGTGGCAACGCGGCGGATGGCTCAGGCGATCAGAAGCTGACCTTGACCGAGGCTTCTCGTTTGCCGCTGCAGGTGATGGATGCCGCGGCGGATATTTTGACAGCTAAACGTGTCAAATTTGCCGCCGCCCAAGGGGCAGCCACCGGGATCGGCGGCGTCTTTACGATTGCAGTCGATATTCCGATGGTGCTCGGACAGTCACTAAAGGTGCTTCAAGAGATGGCGCTATGCTACGGCTATGATCCGAACGATACCAGGGAGCGGGTGTTTATCGTGAAGTGCCTGCAGTTCGCTTCCGCCGATATAGTGGGCAAGAAGGCGGTGCTGGAGGAGCTCGCCAGCTTTGATGACGAGAAGGGGACGGATCAGGTATTCTCCCAGCTGCAGGGCTGGAGGGAAGTGATCCAGTCGTACACGGACAGCTTCGGAATGAAGAAGCTGTTCCAGCTTATTCCGATTGCCGGGATTGTATTCGGCTCGATCAACAACAAGGGCACCATCGGGGACGTGGCGGAAGCCGGAAAGATGCTCTACAAAAAACGTCGCCTGAACCACCGACTGCGCAATATGGAATATCCGCTGTAAGTTTTCAGCTAAGCCAGAAGAATGGGTGCAGATTGAGACTAAAAAGAGGGCCGCTCCGTAAATGGAGCGGCCCTTATGGATATGAATGCCTAGAGGAAAGCATCGTATAAGAAGTGATAGATTGCTTGTAAATCTAACTTGTACCTGTACTTGTTACCAGTACAGGTAACTTGTATTTAACGGTTATCCACTTTTTCCGGATACAGATCATGATTCATGAGACGCTGTGCAGCCATTTCCTCGTATTTGGTTCCGGGACGGCCGTAGTTGCAGTACGGATCGATGGATATCCCGCCGCGCGGAGTGAATTTGCCCCACACTTCAATATATCTCGGATCCATCAGCTTAATCAAATCGTTCATGATGATGTTGACGCAGTCTTCATGGAAATCGCCATGATTGCGGAAGCTGAACAGATACAGCTTCAGGGACTTGCTCTCCACCATTTTAATATCCGGAATGTAGCTGATGTAAATGGTGGCAAAGTCCGGTTGGCCCGTAATCGGACACAGGCTTGTAAACTCGGGGCAGTTGAATTTTACGAAGTAATCCCGATATGGATGCTTATTGTCGAAGCTTTCCAGGATGCCGGGATCATACTCGAAGGTATATTTCGTGCCTTGGTTGCCCAGCAGGGTAACCTCTTGCATTTCCTCTCTTTGTCTTCCAGCCATGAATGCATAACTCCTCTATATTATAATCGTTTTCTGTTCAGGTTCATTAGGCCATCAAGCGGTATGCCGGACAGCTGTCTAGACGCCGCGCTTATTGCCCCATACGAGCGTATGCAGCTGGGGAAGGACGCGCACATCGTTGAGCCGATCGGATTGCATAACCGCATTCACCAGCCACTCGTATCGCTCCAGCAGGTAGCTGACATGGGAGGACGTATCACTTGTGCTGACATCCGGGTTGCCGGTTTGCAGGTAAAACGGGACATTCGGATATCGCTCATGCACCGTTTCGGCGTAAGCCAGATCGGCATCGTCGAATACGACCACCTTCAAGCTGAAGGAGCGGCCGGGCTGGCGCGCGGACAAGCGGGAGATCATGATGTCAAGCTTCTCCCAATCCGTCTCCATACCGGAGCTCGGCGGCTTCGGCGATATGGTGACTTCATCGATGTCGTTCAGCCAATCCTGCCAGCGGGAGCCTTGCGTCTCTACCGCAACGGTAATGCCGTGCCGGTGCAGCTCATCCACAAGGGAGCCTAATTGGGACAGCAGGGCGGGGTTGCCGCCCGAAAGGGTGACGTGGTCGAACCGTTCTCCCCCAAGACGATACAGCTCCTGCCATATTTCATCAGTGCTCATCTTGCGGATCGAATCTGCCGCCGATCCGTCCCACGTAAACGCGGAATCGCACCAGGCGCAGCGGTAATCACAGCCCGCCGTGCGGACGAACATCGTTTTTCGGCCAACGACCATCCCTTCGCCTTGTACGGTAGGGCCGAAAATTTCCATTACCGGAATGGGGCGGTCGACGGTTGCCGCAGCGAATGCGCCTCCGCTTGTGCCGGTCTCTGCCTTACTATGCTGATTATTCACCTAGCATCCACTCCCGTCTGACCTCGGCATAGCTGGTCGGTGTTTCGAACAAACGCACGAATTCGGTGCGCGTTCCCTGCTGCTCATGGGATGGCTTGGCGCTGAGGGCGGCTTCCATTTTCTCAAACAGCCATACGACCATATTCTCCGCCGTGGTGTTCATCGGAGGCAGCGTTTCGTTCAGATATCGATGGTCGAGATAAGGCTCGATCTCCGATTTCCATATGTCCTTAATTTCACCGAAATCAACGGTAATTCCGACTTCATCCGGAATGCCGCTGATGCCGAATACGACTTTATAGGTATGCCCGTGGAGGTTCTTGCATTTTCCTTCATAAGCATGCAGATGATGTGCTGCATCGAACGTAAATTCCTTGGAGACGAGCACGCGCTTCCGGTGGTAGCGCAGGCTGCCGGCATCGATATCCTCGCCGAGCTTCTGCAGCCGTTCAACGATCCGAAATGCTCCAGGCTCTCGGCTCATACCGTGCGCCCCCCTTCAACGCTCGCGTTCCTGCGGCTCAAATATTTATCCAATCCGGCTTTTCTCAGCTTGCAGGCAGGGCATTCCCCGCAGCCGTCGCCTTTAATGCCGTTATAGCAGGTCAGCGTATGATCACGGATATATTCCAGGGCGTTCATCTGGTCTGCGAGCTCCCATGTTTCCGCTTTGTCCAGCCACATGAGCGGGGTATGAATGACAAAAGGATAGTCCATGGCCAGATTCAGCGTCACATTGAGCGATTTGATAAAGCTGTCGCGGCAATCGGGATAGCCGCTGAAGTCCGTCTCGCATACGCCGGTTACGAGATGCTTGGCTCCGATTCCTTTCGCAAGGACGGCAGCGAAGCTAAGAAAGAGGAGGTTCCGACCCTCCACGAACGTGGTTGGCAAGCCTTGGTCGCCTTCCTTGATTTCAATATCGGTGCGTGTCAACGCATTGGGAGCCAGCTGGTTCAACAGGCTCATATCGAGCACGGTTTGCTTCACGCCTTGTTCTTTGGCGATCTGGGCGGCGCATTCGATCTCAAGCTTGTGGCGCTGGCCGTAATCGAAGGTGACCGTCTCCACCTGGGCAAAGCGTTCCTTCGCCCAGAACAGACAGGTGGTGCTGTCTTGGCCGCCGCTGAACACGACGACCGCTTTTTCATGTTTAAGCATAAAAAAACCTCTCATTCTTCATAGTTTTAGGGGAGCCCGAAGGCCGATCCCGTAGAAGAATAGAGAAGTTCTTGAACTGAATCCGCAAAAAAACAAGCCTTATTTTCACGGCAGCTTAAAAAAGATAATTCGATGCCGAATAAGACAATGTAGTTTTTTATAGAGGGAGTTCGCGAACCTCTCCCATACGCTTTGCAGCGTATGGACTTGTCTTCTGTTGTCACTAGCGGCCGCTAGCGGCTCTTGCGCTGCAGCCGGGTACTTATGCCCTACATTATAACACGGGGACATTATTTGATAAACACTCCGCCAAAGGGAATTGCTTCCCGTAAGAAGCGCTTGATAATCCCTTCATCGTTGAATTCGTCGACCAGCCGCTGGTTCTGCCGCCCGGCCTGAAACAGGACATATCCTTCTCCGGTAAGCTTCCAATGGTAATTCATATGCTGGCTTGCCAGGTGGTTACCGTATACGGTCAAATCCAGTTTGGCTCCTTCCGGATAGGCAATGATGCTGCCTGCATCGACGTATAGCGGCTCCGTAGGGTGCAGCTTCACCTTGCAGACCGGACCTTGGGTCAGGATGCCGATGCTGCCGCTGCCGGAAAACTTCATTTTAATGGCGTCCCGCGTAACGAGCATATTTTTAAATTTCAAAATACGGGTCTGCATTGTTACATTACTGGTATAGAAGAATACATGCCTGAAATCGTAGAGCATGTCCTCCCCGCCTTCCAGCCGGATCTCATGCATGTTGAAGCCCGGAGGGAGGGCCGCCGTAAACTGGCTGGGACCGCTGATGTCGGCGCGGATCAGCTTCTTCTTCCGGTATATCCCTTTCACGTTCATCAGACGGTCGCTTCGCCCGGTCGAGGGACCCCGGTACGCTACAATCTGATCGGGATGCAGCACATGTGCAATGTCGCCGTCGGCCAAGGAAAAGGTAACCGCTTGTCCAGCCCCGCCGCCGGACGTATCTTCCATTCGGATAATCACACGCCCACCTCCTTTATCAGTCTGACTGGCTGCTTATTTAAAAGCGGTTCGTTCGGCGCATGCCGAATCGAAGGGCGCGTATCAGCAAAAAATATCCTGCAGCTAGCGCGGCCGCCGTAATCGCCAGGTTCTTCAGCCGTTCCGCTCCCCGCTTTCGGGCGGCTTCCGCTTCCTGCAGCTGGTTCACCATTTGCGTCAATTGCCGATTTTGCTCCGCTAGCTCCGCATTTTGCTGCTGGAGCTTTTCCGTATTCATCCGAGCCCGATCCAGCTCTTGCAAGGTTTGATTATAGCTGTCCTTCAGCTCGGTAACCTCTTGCGGCAATTCACGAAATTGCTGTATATTGTCGTACAAATTACTGATGTAGCCGGCGCTGGCCGTGCGGCCTCCGAGGGGAAGCGCGATCCCTGTCGCCAGTAATATCAAAGAAAGTCGGATCAGCTTAGATCGTGCAGACTTGTCCATGAGGGATCACCGTCCTTTGATATATAATAGTACATACGAAATGATAGAGGAACAAGTTTCCATAGTATCATTTACCCACTGGAGAGGCGGCGTTTCATCTCGGGCCGCCAGGATGTTTAATAGGCGGTTGAATCGGGTAAATAGATGTTGGCAAGCAGCGGCCAAGCATGCTCAGGCATGAAAGGCAGAATCCGACAAGGAATAATAGACACGCTTTTGAACAAGATGACAAACTAATAGAATTTTCGAAATAAGGAGATTATGCATATGAATAACAATAACGTGAAAAAAATCATGATTACCGTAAACGGCAAACCGGTTGGAAACGGCCTGGTTATTGATAAAGTCACCTACGCGCCCGGCGGGCGTGCAGAGGAGGCCCGCAGTGAAGCGAGCAGGGCTGCGAGCACGGTGATTGGTTAAGCAGGTCATACAGCGACTACTTTTTTTAGAAGGAGCTTTGGGTTCCCTGGGAGGAATGACAAGGCGGTTGCCGGTTATCTAATCGGCTCTGACAGAATCCATGACAAAGACTGCAGCGATAGAGGCTGCGGTCTTTTTTTGTCGAAAACATTTATCGAACATATGTTCCATGACAGTAAGATGTCCATCTCTATTGGTACATTATTAGAAGAAGAGGAAAGAGGTGGATGTATTGCAGTCAGGGTTGTATTCGGATTTTTTATGGAGCCATAACCAGGTAGCAGCTAGCGGCTGTAATCAAGTCTTTCTGCTGATCGAGTGGAGGGGTGGAGTCTTAGGGCCGAAATTGCCGGCAAAAGGTTCCAAACAGCTGCTCGCGGATCAAGTTCAACTGCATCTCCAATTGGGTGAGCGCGTGCAGCTTGGTGGTATGTACGGATGCGAAGGCGAAATGCTGAATGACCGGAATCTCTCATTATCGCTGGGCACATTGTCCGAAGGAAAGGTAAGGCGGCTGGTGCTCGATCTGTCGGTCGGCCCCCGGCCGTCAGGTGTTTACCCCATTGTCACGATGCTGTGGACTTATCTGGATGTGATCAAACAAAAGATGGTGCTGCAGCCGTCTCGAACAATCCCCCTCCAGTTCAGCAACAGTACGGCATTAATAAAGCGGGGCGCCGATCATCGTGTGGAAAAGGCACTCAAATTGCTGCAGAATCCGATGATCGTGGAGCAAGCCAGACAGGAAATGCAGCGTGGAAAACTGGCCGAAGGGGAAGCGATTATTCTTAGACGGGCCGATGAAATGCTGCTGTACGCCGCACGTTTAGAGGATGCCGATTATTTAAAAGAAGCGGAGGCTTTGTATAGGTTAAGCACTTTGTATATGGATACATACCGTAAGTTCCGTTCCCGCATTGCGAAAAGACAAGGACTTAAGGCTTATTCTGATGCTAGTTATTAAGAATCTTTGTCCAAAAAAGGAAAAATGATATCAGGGTCGAATGTACTATTTTATAGTCATAAAATATACGTCTAATTTACTAGAGAGATAGGGAGAATGCATATGACAGACAGACTGATCCGACTAATGAGAATCATTACCCTTGTACAAGCAAGACCCGGAATTTTGGCGAGAGAGCTTGCGGAACGCTGCGGAACGAGTGAAAGAACCATCTATCGTGATATGGATGCGCTCAGCGCGATGCATATCCCCATCACCCACCAGGGGCGCGGGCGCGGATATACGTTTATCGGCCATTTTGCCATGTATCCGCTTGGTTTGACGGAAGAAGAGGTGCAGGCACTATTCAAGCTGATGCCCGTAATGGACAAAATCAAACCGCTGCTGCCCATAGAATTTGAAAGCGCTTATGAAAAAGTGCTGGCTGCCGTATATAAACAAAGTGCGGAAAAGGCCGAAATCCAGGCGGGGGACCGTGATGATTCCTCTGTCCAAGCCTAATTTTCGCAGACGAAATCGCACATCGTAAATGTGAAGCCCCGAATGAAGCACATGGAATTGGCATGTGACAGTCATTCGGGGTTTTTGTTGTTTAGGACTATAAACTCATTCTTCTTCAATGCGAATAGTGTCTTAAAGACTATGAAAATATAGGGATAATATACCAAATTATATGAATATATGATAAAATGACTACAATTTATCTCTAGGGATCAGAATCTGTCAATTGCTGATCCGGATGGGGGTATAGCGGCACAACGTCCCTAAGCAAGGGCGTAGAAAGGAGATCCGTGCAAGGGATGCACGACATGCATAACTAGTTTATGAGAAATGGAGAGGGGAGCATGAAGATCGATGAAAAAAATCATTCTGACGATGTTGTTGAGTATGGTGGCATTATCCGTAGTGGGGACCTATGGAGCAGAGGCCTCGAGCCCAAGTCAGGTTGAAGTCCTATTGAACGCTAACAAGCTGAGCTTTCCGGATGCCAAGCCGTTCCAAGATAGCCAAGGCAGCGTCATGGTACCGATCCGGTTCGTCTCCGAAGCGCTCGGCGGGAAGATCAGCTACAGCAAGTCTGGCGGCAAGACGATCGTTGAAATTCGAAAGGGCGATGACCTTGTAAAAATGACCGTGGGCCAAACGAGCGCCCAGGTGAACGAGAAAGCGAAAGACTACGGGACGAAGGTGATCTTGAAACAAAACCGTACCTTTGTGCCGCTGCGGCTTGTCAGTGAAGGGCTGGGCGAAAAGGTGGAGTGGGATAAGGTTGGCCGGTGGGTCTGGATTGGTGAGAAAACATTCCGGAATACCGATGATGCGGAGTTTAAGCTGCGGCCGTTGAGTGATTTTAAGGCGTATATGAAAAATCCGTATTTATTTGAAAAGACTACTGATGTTGGTCAATTATTCAAAGGGATAAAGGTTATTACGACGAAACAGTTGCCAATCAAGCTAGGTAATGGTGAGATTATTTATGACATCAAGTTAGTGAAAAGAAAAGGTTATGAATACATTGCCATACGCAGTTCAGAGAGGGGAACACCAATTTTCTTTATGGTTAAAAATGATTATGCAAAATATCGTACCGGGGTAGATAATGCATTCGAGAATAACAGGGATGGTACTGCAACAAATTATTATCCGGTCGTAAACGGTACGGATAAATTCCAAACAGGAAAATACATTCAGACCCATGACTACACCAAATTTAAATTAAATAAAGCTGATTACATTGCCTTCAGCACGTACAAAGTTGATGACTATATCGTGGCACTCATTAATCCATTTAAATAAGGGAGTCACGGTATGTTGAGTGCGAAATTAAAAAAGTTTGCTCAGATTACGTTTTCCTTCCTAGTGCTAGTCACTACTGTACTTATTATAAATCCCGGTAAAGCAGAAGCCATCGGAGTCAATCGGATGTTTCAAGATCCCAACAACCATGATAAATTTTATTTTGTTGGAATGGTATACTATGAAACTTGGAGCAATGCTGCTGGGCAATGGGTTAATACACCACCTGGCGGTAAGACAGATGTAGATGGCTTTGATTACATGTTTGAATTTAACTCCTCTCGTAAAATAAAGGATATTCGGGTAAGCAAATTTGATTATAATCGGCAGTATGGAGATAAAATCTTTGAAGCTTCACGTTCCGTTGAAATGGCTCAGAATCCTAGAGATTATTACATACGAGCTACGTCACCTTCATATTTTTTTTCTGGAAGACAATGGACAGGGAAAGGTACTAACATTGCCAACGTTCCTGTGTATGTTACTGATGCTCTCCTAGTAGCTCCAATGGCTATTGACCGGAGACAAGAGGAGATGGATAAAAACGGAAAACACTTTGAACCGCTCGTCGAAGGCTGGCGCTACTACTTCCCTACCTTATTCGAAATCGAGCTTGAACCGGCGGAAGGAAATGCGATTATTAAACACTACACCACTACAGGGAAACCGCTACATGGAGTCCCCGGTTTTTCAGACCGGGAGGAGAAGCTGGAGAAGGATAAGCCCTATGCTTTTACGCACACACCGGGCAATGCGGATTATACATACAAGGGGCATAAGAAGAGCACAATAGCTGCTCCGAGCGGCGGCCCAATTACGCCGGGGGATCCGTATCCGTTTACCTATGACGGGTCTTTCCCTACCTATTACCTGTACTTTTACTACGAACCAACCAGGGACACACCGCCCCCGCCTGACCCGTCAACCGGAGCCTGTACGGAGCCCGCTCCAGGGCAGACGATCAACGGACGGTATATGGACCCGGTGGTGACGGCGAAGATCCTGGCCGATCAGCGTGGCAGCGAACGCTTTGACGTGCTGCAGGGAATTCCGACCTCCGAGAGCTTATACGGCAACATTCTGGCTCGCAGCTATCTTGTTCAGAACACGTTTGTCAAAATGACCGGGGTATGCACATTTGAAGTGAATGTGGAGAAGAGCTGGACACTGCACTGGGATCCCGGCAAGCCCGGACCAAAAGGACCGGACGGTAAGCCGACCACGGTACCGGATCCCCAGCAAGCGGAAGAGAAAGTGACGGAGCGATATACGGTTAAGCGTCCCTACTCCTATTGGGTGATCGACAACCTGGAAGTATACAGAATCAACCAAGGCCTGCTCCGAAATTATGCGCTCCCCGGCAATGAAATCCGCCTTGATCCGCAAGGCTATCAGCCGCCGCAGTATTCAACCAGCCAAACGGGTGCTTTCTATCCGCCTTCCCCGCCGGATCCGATCATAGCGCCGTCCGGCTCCTACGGAGGCAGCTCTTACAAGAGCAAGCCATCCCCGCCTAGCGAAAATCTGCAAAGCATCGCAGAGGCCGGCGTGGATCAAGTGGAGGTCGCCAATGACTCCCTCATTTTTAACGGAGCAACGATTATGGACAGCCGCCGGACTGTGGAGAGCGGTCCCACGCCGGGAAGCATTCCCGAGCCGCCTCAGATCCGCGAGAACGTGCTGTACAAGCCCGGCAACATGATTAGCAGCGATAAGGCCAATCGGGCGAATACAACAAGCGCCGGTACAATCGCGTATGGCCTGCTGCCGGGGAGCATAAATGGAGGCAGCGACAAGGAGTTCCCGATTTACGGTATCAATACGGTCACCGTTCATACTCCCGTGGTCAACTATTCCTCCGTAACGGATGATCGGGCTCATAATCAAAAGACGGTGCCGAATCCGGACCGGTCTGCCTTTATTTTGGACAGACCGTTTACGGTACGCATCCCGACGTCCGGACAGCATCGCAATATTCCGGGTTACGGAAATCGGGATTATGCCAAGTATGTAAGAGCGAAGCAGGTCTATTTTCCGTTTGATGTGTACAGCGGTGATAAGCGGACGTTCTACCCGAAAAATACGTGGATCACGATCCCGACAGCCCAGCTCGATACGGAATTTTTCCTGCCGGTCTGGGTTGATGAAGGGGATTATCAGGTGTATTTCCGTACGATTGCTGAGAATGCGCCGCCCGATTATACGACGCAGTCGGGCGCAAATGTGGATTTGATCCACCATGCAGCCACAGACATCGAGCCTGTAGAGGTGATCGGGCGGATGTATGATTTTCATATTACCGATATCGCGGATTATAACTGGGAGGGGGTCTTCCGCAAACAGAAGGGGAGCGCCGTTCCAAGC
Organism: Paenibacillus sp. FSL M8-0142; assembly: GCF_038597315.1. Classification (NCBI taxonomy): domain Bacteria; kingdom Bacillati; phylum Bacillota; class Bacilli; order Caryophanales; family Paenibacillaceae; genus Paenibacillus; species Paenibacillus sp. FSL M8-0142. Next base: position 4,943,439 of record NZ_CP152008.1, on the reverse strand, counting down.
GGTGTCTCCTATTGGACGGGACTTCGGGATATCGATGGGGGAGTCCGGGGGAATACCGCTCCATACATGCTCCCAATCGCGCCAGGGAAGCATCCGGCTAAAGGGTATAACAATGCCGCCGTGAAGACGGGCTACCATTTCAAATTCGATTTGAAGACCAAGGGCAATATGTTCGGTGCCGCAGACGGGATCGCGATCACGCCTAGCTTTTATTTTGTGGGCAAGGATGGAACGGGACGGCAGGAGGTGGATCTGTACTACCACAGCGGAGACCGAAAGTTTATACGAATCGGCTCCCCTGAGGACACGGAGAAGCGATATGTCATTCTGAACGAGCGGCTTCGAAATGTTCCGATAGCAGAGCTTCGGGATACAGCCGACTATCTGTACCGTCAAGGCGGGGCCTCAGCCGGCATGCCTGCTGAAGCGTTCACCAAGCAGTATATCGAGAAGCTTAGCAAATCCAAGACCTGGGTTGGCCGGTATGACTGGCTTATGCTTCCGTCAGGGGTGCGTACGTTGATCGGGCCGAAAGCAGGACTGCCGGCAACGGTGGATGCCGGGCGAGCCAACGCAGCAATCCAGCGATGGTATGGGGAGTACAGCATTCCCTCTGATGTATATGTCGTCAAGAAAGGAACGAATATTGCAGAGCACGGTCGAACCCGGCGATTGGACGAAAAGTCCGATATTTTTCTGAAAAAAGGATATATCATCGTTCGGTTTAACCTCGAATCGATCCGGGATGGCAACACGGCAAGGCCGCATCTGCAGTATATTCATGCTCCGCTGATGAACCAATGGAGGCTGGAGGGGTACGCAAGTTCTTATACCGATCCCTACGGGCACCGATTCAGCCTGCTCGATGGCGATGTCGTATTCTATCATGGCGACAAATCCAGTAAGGGGGACTTCCTTTCCAGGGTACCGCATTAATGTCTTTACGGCTGTTTTGCTGCAACCTGGCTTGGAGCGTCATTCAAAGACGGGCCAATCAAGCTTCGAAATGCTTGATTGGCCCGTTTTTTCCTTTGTGCCTGCGGTCCATCTAATCGCAGCAGACTTGATCTCAAAAGTGTTCGACTAGTAATCGGGCCATGCCTGGTGATCATATAGATAACGGGCGAAGGCCATCGGATTGCGGTAAGCGGTTCTCCACGCTTCCTCCATCCCTGCCTCCAAAAATCCGTAGCGCTGATCACATCCGTTGCATTCGATGAAATATAGCTTCCCATCCGCAGTAATTCCGATGTCGAGACCGAAGTCCGCTGCATACGGTATAAACAGGGACAGCACGCGGGCGATATGAAGGGAAAATTCCGTGATTCGTTTCATCATGAGCGGAACCGGCAGGTCTGGCAGGCTGTTCTGCAGGATATACGGGACCTGGTAAGCCGATCCGCCCTGGGCGATGTTCGAGACAAATGTGCGCGGCGGCGAGGTCTTGGCGAACATGCCCGCTACCTCCCAGGCTCCGCTGCCTCCCCGCTGAACGGTGACGCGGATGTCGAAAGGGCGTCCCTTATACTCGGCCAGCGGAATGCGTTCCTGGGCAAGAAAGGGAGCCCGCCGGATTCGCTGAAAGATCAGCGGATGCAGATTTCCGGCTGCAAGCTTCACGGTTCGCCAGCCCTTCGCTGAAGGAGAGGAGCGGGAGTAGGTGAGCAAGCTGCCCCCCGGCGGACTGCTTCGCAACCGCATGATCCCTACGCCTACGCTGCCGCTGCAGGGCTTCAGGACCAGGTCGCCATACTCGTGAAGCATCGTTCGAATGGAGGCAGCGGTAGCTTTTACCGTATGCGGCAGGGCAGGTGTGACCTCTGGGTCCTGCTCCAGCATACGATGTATAGCATCCTTGCCGTACCGGGTGCGGCCGTTGTATACGAAGAATCCGCGCTGGATAAGATCTTCGATCTGGGATCGTTCCCGCCGATGGGAATAAATGGCCCGCATATGAATCGCCCGTGGAATCGGAATACGCACGCGTGTATATCCGTACGGCCGCTTCGGCATAAATCCGGTGACCTCTCCGGTTTCAAGCGAAATATGGCGGATGGTAAAAAAACAAGGAACCAGTCCGTATATGGCAGCTGCTTCTTCATAGTTGCTCAGTGATTCGGTACCGATTCTCCCGCTGGAAATTCTGCGATACGTGCTGTTGTTAAGCAGAATGCCGACAAATTCCGGATGCATGGTCATCCTCCTTGCTGCCACAAATCTTTGTAGTTTTTTCGTATCTCATCGTATGCATAGGAAAGTTTGTCCCGGATGGACGGGTGTCGTGCATGGTTGGCCTATTCTTTCAGGTGAGCATGTTCGCTTCCCTATGGGACGGGGGAGACGGCACATCGGATACGGTGAAAATCAGGCACCGGAGGAGAGCATGGCCGGAATATTGATTTATGAATCGTATCAAATTCTATACACCGAACGGGTTGCCGCGAAATTATGAATTTCGGGAATCCAATGGGGTGGATATGGAAATTTTTAATAGATATGCTGCGAGAAGGATGTGAAGATATGAGTTTACGGAAGGTGGCGGTCGTGACGCCGGGGTCTTTTGTCATTCCATCAGGAAGGAGCAGTTCCGTGGAGCGGGTCGTCGAACAGATCATTCCTTTAGCTCAAGAGGCGATGGACGTCCGAATCTATGGTGTGGTGGGCAAAGGACTGCCTGTTAAAGACACGATTGGAGGAGTGCCGTGCTACCGCCTGCCGGCCGGTGCCAGCTACTATTCCTCCCTGCTGCGAAGACTTCAGAAGTGGAGACCCGACATCATTGAAGTGCACAATCGTCCGCTTCTGGCCCAGCGTCTGAAGATGCATCTTCCGGATATCAAAATCGTGCTGAATCTTCATTCGAATACCTTCATCTCCCCGCCTTATATAAGCCGGCAGCGATTTGGGAGCATCGCCCGCTGGATGGACGGAATTGTCGTCAACAGCCGGTTTTTGCTGGAGGAAATAACCTCGCTATACCCATGGCTCCATGAGAAAATGACGATCAATCATCTCGGTGTCCGCCTCGAGCATTTCACTCCGCCGTTCAGTCCGGCGGCCAAAGCGCTGAAAGAAGGGAGGCTGGCGCACTTTGGCTGGAGCGGACGTCGTATTGTTATGTTTGCCGGACGGCTCATTCCGGACAAAGGCGTTCACCATCTCATCGCAGCATTGCCCCAATTGGTCGAAAGACATCCGAATGTCCTGCTTCTTATTGTCGGAAGCGCGGCTTATGGATCCGACCGGGAAACCGCTTATGTCCGGGAGCTGAAGCAAGCGGCAAGGCCATATCAGAAGTGGGTGCATTTTCGCCCCTTTGTTCCGTATCCGGCTATCGCGGACTGGTACTCGCTGGCGGATGTCGTTGTCGTCCCGTCCGCTCCAAGGGAGGCGTTCGGACTCGTGAACGTAGAAGCGATGGCAGCCGGTGTGCCGGTCATTGCCGCAAGTGCAGGAGGTATACCGGAAATCGTTGAAAACGGCGTTACGGGATATTTGGTCAAAGGGGATGAGCTGCAGACCGGACTCGTTGAACAGATTGACCGTCTGCTGAAGAACGAGGAGCTGCGCATTCGGCTCGGGATGGCTGGCCGTGAAGCGGTCCGCCAGCGCTTTAGATGGGACCATACCGCGGAGCGCTGGGTGCGGCTGATGCAGACGATCTGAGTCCGACCATCTGAAACAAACGGGACAAAAGAAATACGCAATCTTAACGGTTTATATTTATACGATCTACAATCGATCATGGATGCCTGCCCTTTTTACGGAATCCTCATAATCGGGCCGGCTCGGAATGGATACTAGTACACCGGCTGCAAGTAAGCCGGGGTGCTCTAGCTTATAGCCCGGGAAATAACATGTCTGCATGCAAAACCCGGGTGCAGTGGCAGGAGCCCTCCTTCCCGAATAGGATGAATGTAACGATTAGAGCAGAGGAGAGAGCCGACAGTGAACAAAGCCAGAAGGATTACGAGAGGGAGAGGGATACGCCCTTGCCGGCGATATTCCGGACGTCTCCGGACATCCGCCTTCAGGGGAAAAACAACGGCCGGAGCCGATCGGGAAGACGGCGACTCGGAGTATGCTTTGGCCGAGGATACGATCAGCGCTTCCCATCTTAAGCATCGGAGTGTGCGAAGCGAAGCCATCGAAGATTATTCCGTGTACAGCATTCATCTGTCTCCTGAATCGATTACATCCTCCAAGATCGCGTTAAACTCCGTGGAATTAGAGCATCTGAATTTTAATCCTGTGCAGGGAGCGGCGGAACGGCCGGTGATGCAGCAGTTCGGTCAAATACCGTTCATATTCCCGGAAGGCGCCACGGAAATGGATGTATCCGTAACACTGCAGGCCTTTTACCCGGATGGAAATTATGTGATGGTCGTTTCATGCAATGACCCGGCATTCCAGGCGGGCGTTCGCGCAAAAAATGAACTGCAGGCGGTTGTAGGAATTACAAGACCCCAAGACAGCCTCGCAGGTGAAGGGTGGCTGTCCTGGATTGCCATCGGCTTGAAGTAGGCAGAGCATAACGGTCAGCAGGGCTGGAGGCGACTCCAGCCCTTTTGTATGCATCCAGGATTCACGAGGTAAGTCAAGCAGAGATGACTGTACATATGCCGTTACGGTGCCGGATGTCTTACATACAATAGCATAGATTGCCGAGGAGAAAAGAGACCCCTTTGCGGAGGAGGAATACGATCATGCGTCACGTGCAGCGGTTAAGACCAAGAAGATCAAGGGTCCGGCGCCCTTCCGCGCCGCAGGTCCCGGAGACGGCGCCGATAGGGCTGACCTACCGTTTCTTTGAACCGCTGATCCCCAAGCAGAACCATCCGGAACCGTTGGTATCGGTCATTATCCCGGCTATGAATGAAGCCGGCAAGATTGCCGCCGTGATCGCCGAAGCGAGGGCCGTCCATCCGGCAACGGAGGTTATCGTTGTCGCGAATGGTTGCAGGGACCATACGGAAATGGCAGCGGAGCGTATGGGAGCGAAGGTTTTGGCTTTTGCCGACCCGCTGGGCAACGATGTGGGAAGAAGCGTGGGCGCACAGGCGGCCAAGGGCCAAATCTTACTGTTTACGGATAGCGATATGGTGATTCCTTCTAGCGAATTGAAGCCATTTGTGCATGCGGTGCAATCCGGAGTCGATGTGGCGTTAAACGATTATACGGGTCCTACTGACCGATCGCTGGTGCACCGGGTCATTCTTGCGAAGTATACATTAAATTCCATGCTGGGCAGGCCCGATCTGCGGGGAGCATCCATGACCGCTGTTCCGCATGCCATAAGCCGACGTGCCCTGCAGACGATCGGAGCCGAGATCCTGTCCGTGCCGCCGAAGGCCCAGGCTGCGGCGGTGTGCAGGGAATTGCGCGTCGAGGCAGTGCATCGGGTAGAGGTCGGCCGATTGAACCCGGGTCGGGCTGCCGGAGGAGATCCGCTCGAGAAGCTTGTGCTGGGCGATCATCTGGAGGCATTGGCTGCATTGGTGGCGGAGCGCGGTGTGCGCGGAGGATTTCATGATGGAGAACGAAGACGGAGCATGGTGAGGTGACGAGTGTGAAAAGGCACGGCCCCAAAGCATCAGCGCTAATCCGCCGGCGCAGCCGGAGGCGTCCGGGAAGAAGCTTAGTACGGAACGCAGGCTTACGTTTCCTGCGGAACGGCAGGTGGGGGAGGATGGCAGTGACGGCCGGCCGCTTGGCGGGAAGAAGGGGAGGCGCCGCAGCCGCCGCGTTCGGGCAGTGGCTGGCATCGGCCGCATTGCCTGCCGGACAGCTGTTTCGCCTGCTGCCCGGCGTTGCGGAATCCTTCCGCCGCGGCTTCGTCCGAAGCTCCGGCAGCCAGATTCCCTCCCCTCTAATGCCGCCTCTGGCAGGACGTCCTTCGGTGGTTGTATCCGCCTGCAACGAGGCGAGTTCGCTGCCGGCGGTATTGCGGGAGCTCAAGCGGCTTCCCTTCCATGAAATCATTGTGGTGGTGAACGGAAGCCAAGACGGCAGCTTTGCTGCAGCGCGTTCCTTCGACGGTGTGATCGTCGTTCATATCGCCGAGCGGCTTGGGCATGATGTGGCGCGTGGAATCGGAGCGAAGCTGAGTACGGGAGATTTCGTTTTGTTTATAGATGGAGATATGCCGGTGTCCGCTCATTTACTCTCCGCCTTTTTGGTGGCGGCAGATCGGGGCGTGGACGTGGCACTCAATGATATTATGCCTCTCTTGCCTGCGTTTGACCGGCAGGATGAGGTCACCCGCTGCAAGACCTTTCTTAACCGGATGATGGGACGTGATGATCTGGAGGCGAATTCGATGACCGCTGTCCCCCATGCCCTGTCAAGAAGGGCGATCGAGATGATCGGATACGATAATCTTGCCGTACCGCCGAAAGCGCAGACGCTTGCCATCCGGGCAGGGCTTCGAATCCAGGCGGTTCAAACGGTAGATGTGCTCAGCGTCAACCGTAGACGAACGATGAACCGAGGCAGGGATAATCCGGTAGCCCGGCTGATCATTGGGGATCATATCGAGGCCCTGATGGAAGCCATGAAGAGTGCCGGCACCCGCCTGCAATGGGGACAGGTGTCCCGGGACGAATTCGCAATACGGAGGAACGGCATATGAGCGGACTGACGAGCATTATTATTCCAACGTATAACGGGCTTCATCTTCTTCGGACATGTGTGGAGCATATCCGCGCTTATACCAACGTGCCCTACGAAATAATCGTGGTGGATAACGGTTCCCGTGACGGCACAGCTGCATATTGTATTCGTGAGAAGCTGCTGCTTGTATCCCTGCCGGATAACGCCGGGTTTCCCATCGCCTGCAATCGCGGTTTGCGGATCGCCTCCGGCGACAATTTGCTCTTGCTGAATAACGATTGCTTTGCCTCGCCGCGCTGGCTGTCCTATATGCTGGATGCGCTGTACAGCAGGGAGGACATCGGGATTGTGGGACCAGTAACGAATTACGCCAGCGGCATCCAACAGGTGAAGGTCGGATACAGCGATTTAGCGGGCTTTATTCGTGAGGCCGAGTCCTGGAATGTGCCGGACCCCGCAAAGTGGAAGGAAGTCCACCGCATCGTCGGGTTATGTTACTTGTTTAAACGTACGGTGATGGAGCGTATCGGCCTGTTGGATGAGATGTATTCCCCGGGACATTACGAGGATGATGATTACTGCTACCGTGCTCGCCTGGCTGGCTTCAAGCTGCTGGTAGCCGGTAATGTGCTGGTCCATCATGAAGGAAGCGCGAGCTTCCGAAACCGGTACCCCGGAGGGTTCCAAGAGTTGGTGGAGCGGAACCGCAAGCGGTTTGTAGATAAATGGAAAGTGGATCCGTTACAGTTCATCGAGGAGAGAGGTGACGCATCATGAAGGGGGTATTGCTGGCGGGAGGAAACGGAACCCGTCTTCTTCCGTTAACGAAATATATGAATAAGCACCTGCTTCCGGTAGGCAGGCATCCGATGATCGCATACGGCATTCACAAGCTCCATCAAGCCGGTATCGAGGATATCATGCTGATTACCGGCTCCAAATCGGTTGGATTATATGCAGAGTATTTGGAGAACGGCCGGGATTTTGGCGTGAACCTGACCTACCGAGTCCAGGAGCAGGCTGGCGGGATTGCGGAAGCACTGGAGCTGGCGCGAGGTTATATCCTGCCTGGGGAAAAGTTTGTCGTTCTGCTGGGCGATAATCTGTTTCAAGATGAGTTGAAGCCGTTCATCCAGAAATATATGGGGCAGCCGCCGGGCACGGCGATGGTGCTGCTTAGCCCGACGGATCGCCCGCATAGATATGGCGTGCCCGTATTTGCCGAGGACGGGAGCGGAAAGCTGCTCTTCATCGAGGAGAAACCGATTAATCCCCGCAGCCGCCAAGCGGTGACCGGAATCTATATGTATGATGATGCGGTGTTTGACATCATTCGCCGGATCCATCCTTCGGAGAGAGGCGAATTGGAGATCACGGATGTCAACAACCTGTACGCAGCAGACGGCAAGCTGATGTATGACATCCTGCAGCAGTGGTGGTGTGATGCCGGCACCTTTGAGTCATTACAGGAGGCGGCGGCTCATATGAAGGATGTTCTGCCATGAACAGACGCCGAACTGCACGCATAGCATTCCACCCTGTGGAGGAGAGAGGGGCGGCTTCCGGCGATTACCGCGCCGGTTATCAGGCGGGATATGCACTAGGGTATCAGCTCGGCCGGGAAGACAGCGGAACGGTATTCGAGGGACCGAGCATCATTATTCCCGCCCGTCCCCACGACGATGCGGTGATCCGCATCATCCAGCAAATCGAGGCGGCAACGCCCCACCCTTACGAGGTGCTTATTGCAGATGCCGGTGCGTCGGTTGCCAGCAGGCGGTATTTTCACGACCGAAGCGGAGCGCTCCGGCATATTAAAGGCAGTCAGGGGGAGAACCTGGTTCAAGTGGTCAATCGGGCGATGAAGGTATCGCTCGGCGAGTACATTGCCGTGTTGACCGATTCTGCCCCCGTCTGCGACAACTGGATCGGTGAAATGCTCTTTGAGCTTGAGCATCATCCGGAAGCGAAGGTCGTATGTGCTGCATCCCGAGCCTTGAGTCCCCCGTTTGACCAGGCTCAAGAGCAGTCCGCATTTCTAGAGGAACAGACGGTTAGGGACAGGATCGGCTGCGTGCTGTTCCGGAGGAAGCTGCCGGCCGAAATCGGATGGTGGGACGCGGGCACAATGACGGTGGAGGAGCATCTGCAGAAGTGGCTTGATCGGCTAGAAAAGACGCAGCGCATCTTCCGATCCGATATTTTCAATGAGAACAAAACGGCCGCTACGTGATTCCGGCGGCTTTTTTGTGTTCCGGCAAGCTGTAGCACGTGCCCGAAAAGGATGAGGGGGATGAAGGGGTCTGGCACAGGGAATCTCTTCTCCGCATATGCTGGAGGGTAGATGAGAGTGAAGGAGTGTACTGACATGGAAAGCCGGATCGATGATATGCTTGCGCATCTCTCGCATTCTCAGCAGCAGTTGGCTCGGATTCTGGAGGCGCAGCGCCATTCTGCTGTTCGCATGGCTCAAATTATACATGCATTGCCTGAATATGAATTTCGAGTGGCCGATGGAGCGCGGTCTTCCGGCGGTCAGGCGGAGCAAATCAACCGCAGCATCGTAGCCTACCTGAACGCGATGGCTGATTTGCAGCAGACTGCAGCGGATAACCTGGAGATCGTGCTGAAAGAGCTTCGTGAGCAAGAGGAAGAATAACCGGTCCTATACCGGATGACAAGGGCGGGAAAATAAAGTGAGCAAAGAAGAGTCTTTGATGCGTATGCTGGATGCAGCTGTCGCTATTCAGCGGGAGACCTCTTTGATACTGGAGGGGAAGGCCGTTGAAGCGGAAAAAGTCCGTGAATGGGTCGTTTCGCAGGAGCCCTCTGCCATGAATGGCTTGAAGGAAACCCTGACCATTCACGAGCAAATCGTGGAGCAGATTGAGGGGCTGACACGGATCGGATCCGGACTATGCCGGAATTTGCGGATCGCCATCGGTACGGAGGAGCGGAGTGCCGGCGGAGGGTTTGATGAATTTGAATTTGGAGATTCCGATTAATGAATACGCGCACTCACCGTGAACATGCGGCGAGGGTTGCGATTGTCTCGTCGATTGCGAGAAGCCAGGAGGCCCTTGCCGGTATATTGGAGAGCATTGCCGATATTTCTGCCCATTCCGATCTGACTGCGCGAACGCTAGCGGAGAATATCAGGCTTCTGACCGCCTACCAATCGGTGATGACAGAGATGCTGACCGGCATATCGCTGAACCGGACGAAGACGGGAAATCCGACGTCGCCCTGGCTTGCGGACGGATGCTCGGCAAGCCCGAATGAGAACATCGCAAGAATGAATTGAAGCGGGACAGGAGGCTATTGAAATGAAAATAAAGATTTCCGCCGTGCGAAAGAGAGGGAGAATTCGGCCGGCCGGCAGCAGAAGGTCATTTCCCGGCATGCATCGTCTGAAGGTGGTTCAAGGCCCAAGGCGCCGTCGCCGGGCCAAATCCGGACTATCCAGACGCCGGGGAGCTCGTGGAGGCTACCGTTTGAGAAGGGTAGGACGTGTATTTCCGGCTTCTTCCCAAGCCTATAATCAAGGCTACAGCCAAGCCTATGATGAAGGCTTCAAAGCCGGATTCGCGAAAGGCTATGAAGACGGTCTGGCAGCCCCTCCTCCAATCTCATGAAGGAGCTGCTCCAAGCGGTTCTCATGGAACATACCCATCCATGAGAACCGCTTTTTGGTTGGGACAAGCTTGATGCATTACGGGCATGCGCCAATTTCTTGGCATTAGTGGACAATCGTCCATGATGCATCCGTCCTCCCGGCATATAGTTATATGAACCTGAGCAAATCTCACAAAAGACAGGGTGAAAAGCCGTGAGTTTAGCGATGCGTAAAGGTCAGAAGGAAGGCTATCAGGCCGGCTATAACGAAGGCTACCGCGTTGGAGGATATCGCGCGCTTATAGAGCGCATTCCGCCTGCGGCGCCGCCATTTTTCGATGCAAGAATTTTGTATATTCCCCAAGGGTTTGAATCGATTGACGAAGGGATCACGAAGGCGCTTGGCGGCATGGTCCGTGAATGCATCGTCGGGCGCCCCGAAACCTTGCTGGAGACGACGCTGTCGGTAAAACCGGACTTGATTCTGGTCATGAACGGCCTGCATGTATTTCCGGAGCATTTCCGTGAATCGTTGGACCAAGTGCGTCAGCAGGGCTTTCGAACAGCGATCTGGTTCGTGGATGACCCCTACTTCACGGATGAAACGCCCGAACTGTCCCGGCACTTTGACGTCGTGTTCACGCATGAGCTCAGCTGCGTTCAACTGTATCAAAGCGTTGGAGCGCAGGAGGTGCATTATATGCCGCTCGCCGTTCACCCGGAGCTGTTTGCCCCGACCATGGCAGGACCCGCCTATCAGTCGGATATTTGCTTTATCGGCAACGCCTTCCGCAACCGCGCCGCCTTATTCGATGAGCTGGCTCCGTTTTTGGCCGGTAAGCGTGTGCGCATTATCGGCGGTTTTTGGGAGAGGCTGGCCCGTTACAAGGAGCTGTCGCCTTTTGTGTACAGCGGATTCATTCCGGCAGCCGAAACCGTTAAATTCTACAACGGGGCGAAGATCGTGATCAATCTGCACCGCCCAAGCGAAAGAGGGAGCGACAATCGCAACATTATGAATCTGCAAGGACGTTCGATCAACCCGCGGACGTTTGAAATCAATGCTTGCGGAACACTGCAGCTGACGGACATCCGCGAGGATTTAACCATGTACTATACACCCGGCGTCGACATTGAAACCTTCGGTTCTGTCGAGGAGCTGAAGCAGAAGATTTCCTATTATCTTGCCAACGAGGATCACCGCCGGAGCATAGCCATGCGTGCGGTTGCCTCTACGATGTCTAAGCATACCTATGCGCACAGGCTTCCCGAGCTGCTGGGAAAAATCCCGTTATGAACGGTCGCGTGTGTCGGAAAACACAAAAACGTTAGGAGTGAAGCGGATGCCCAGAATGTTTGCCGCAGGCCCGAAACGGGCTGCTGCCGATGCCTACGAGCAAGGGCGCAGCTCCGGCTTGCAACAGGGTTATATGGATGGATATTTCCGTGGAAAGTCGCAAGGAATCGTGAATCGGGTGTTGTACGCCCCTACGCTGCGGAATCTGCATGTATTATTTGTCAGCTCGGGTAAAGGCTTCCCGTACTCTCCGATCGATGAGGCGATTATTGCAACTCTGCATACGATGGTTTCGCAAGTGACCGTATCGGATGCGAAGCAGGATGTGGCGGCCGAGGCTAGCCGGACCCGACCGGACCTCGTGCTGGTGCTGGACGGGATGTATATGCCTGTGGAGCAGATGGACGCCATCCGGTCGATGGGGCTGCGGACCGCCGTTTGGATGACGGATGATCCGTACTACACGGATATATCGGTCGGCTGGATTCATCACTATGATTATATATTTACGCTGGAGCTGAACTGCGTAGCACATTATCAGAATTTGGGGTGTGCACAGGTTCACTATTTGCCGTTCGGCGCCTTCCCGCTCCATTACCGCCCCATCGCCATGCCGGCGGCAGCGAGCCGGGACATCGGATTCGTCGGCACGGCTTATCCGAAGCGGATCCGTTTTTTCGAGCCGATCATGGATCAGCTGATGCGGCATCGTACCTTCATCAGCGGCAACTGGTGGGAACGGCTCCCGGGTTACGCCAGATTCAGCAACCGGATCGAGGTCAATAAATGGATGGGCCCTGCGGAGACCGCAGACGTCTACAACAGCGCCAAAATCATCATTAACCTGCACCGGGCTGTCGATGACGATGATATCAATCAGAACAGTGGCCGAATTCCTGCCGCATCGCCGAATCCGCGCACGTTCGAGATCAACGCTTGCGGAACGCTGCAGCTAGTCGACGAGCGAGAGGACTTGGCGCGTTTTTATACGCCGGGCATCGAGATTGAGACGTACCGTTCGCAAAGTGAGCTGCTGGAGAAGATCGAATATTATCTTGCGAACGATCAGCATCGAAAAGACATTGCGCACCGCGCGTTGGAGAGAACGTATGGGGAGCATACCTATGCGCACCGTCTGAATACGCTGCTCTCGGTCATCTTTCCTTAAGGGCATGAAGCCATAAATAGTTGAATGCTGGAGGAACAAGTGTCGTTACGGTATCTTTGTCTCTCTAATATATTGTACCAACTGGGTGAAAAGGAGGTGGATCGCATCCGGTACTGCGCTCAAACCACGGTTACTGGAGATGCGGACAATGCCGATGGTCCTTAAACCGAAGATGTTGATATTCTCGCACGTTTGTAATCCGACAAGCATAACGGGAGCGGAAAAACTGCTCCTGTTCTTCTGCCAGCAAATCTCCCCTTATTTCGAATGCGTTCTGGTTGCCCCAAATGAAGGCAGGCTGACAACACTCGCCAGAGCGTCGGGGCATGATGTCAGAATCTACAAGGTCCCTCTGCTGCACAGTATATACACCCCTGGTCCGGGTCTGCTTGCCGAGGCTGACAGGCTGGTATCCACTTCGGTATTCCGCTCCTTCGTCCAGTGGATCGCTGGCGAGTCGCCGAGCGTCATCGTTACCAACACCTGCGTGCATTTGCTTCCGGCTGTTGCAGGGAAGAAGCTTGGTATCCCGGTTCTATGGCAGCTGACCGAGATGATTACGAATAACGGGTACGCCCACCTGTCGGCTAGTCTGATACACCAATACAGCAGCTGGATCATCAGTATCTCCGAATCCGTGGCCCAGTATTTTCCTGTGGATGTCAGGCAGTCCAAGATGACGATTCTTCCTCCGTCCTGGAACGATCTCGACATTCATCCCGAAATATGGCCCGCACTTAGGGAATCCTTTCGGAGCAGACTCGGCATCGGCCCGGACATTCCGGTTATCGGCATGATCTCCTCGTTTCTCATCGAAACGAAGGGCGTGCACCATTTTATTGACATGGCCCTCTCCCTTAAGGACACATTCGCTAAAGCGCTGTTTCTAATCGTAGGCAGTGTGATGGATCCAGGCTATGAGAAGCAATGCAGGGAACGCATCGAAGCTGCCGGCGCGCAAAGCCGGTTCATATTTTCCGGATCCAAGGAGGATATGGAGCAAGTGTACCCTGCACTGGATATTGTGGTAGTGCCGAGTTTGGTTCCGGAAGGATTTGGCCTTACGGCCCTTGAGGGACTGCTCTATGGGAAACCGGTCGTTGCCTATGCTGCCGGCGGGCTTGCGGAAATGCTTACGGCTGTAGGATGCCCGCAGATGCTGGCAGAACCTTCGAGCCCGGCCTCTTTAGCGGAAAAAGTGGCGGCCGTTTTGGAGCAATCCGATCACGGGGAGGCATTGGGGCAGCAAAACAGGGCACAGGTGGTGTCCGTCTATGGTCCTGAACTCTACAGAGCACGCGTCAACGGCATGGTTACTCGCTGGATGACGGAGCAGCCTTCATGGTTCCAAATTAATAAGGCGATCAACTTCCGGCATTTGCTGCCTTCATCACGTCATAAAAGCCGGGGACGGAACCGGAAGAAGAGAGGCTTCTCGTTTCCGCATCTACGCACTGCCCGAAAGAGCAGAAGATTTGAGCTTAGAAAAGCAAGACGCCGGGCGACAAAAATAAGAATACGCAGAACGTCCGTGAGGCGAAGAAAGGCATAGCACAACGAACTAGCAGAGCAAAGGACCAGACCAGACAGCTGCTGTCTCCGCTTAAAGCAGAAGAATGATCGTGCTGCGTCAATGATCGCCCTCGGATCTGTGATTAAGTTGGCAAGGGAGAATCCAATATGAAAGTCATGACGATCTTGGGTACAAGGCCTGAAATTATTCGGCTAAGCTTGATCATTCCTCTTCTGGATCGGTATGCGAAGCGGCATGTGCTTGTTCATACGGGGCAAAACTTCACGGAAACGCTAAGCGGAATATTTTTTTCGGAGATGGGTCTCCGTGCCCCGGATTATGTGCTTCAGGATCGGCAGGCCACTTTGGGTGGACAGCTATCCGTCATGTTTAGCCGCATCGAGGAAATTTTGCAGAAGGAGCAGCCGGACACTGTACTGCTCCTTGGCGATACGAACAGTGCGTTATGCGCCATACTGGCCGAGCGGTTGGGATATCCCGTCGTGCATATGGAGGCGGGGAATCGCTGTTTTGACCTGGAGGTGCCCGAGGAGAAGAACCGCCGAATCATCGACGCGGTTTCCACCATCAATATGCCATATACAAGCTACAGCAAAAATCATCTGCTCCGGGAAGGATTTCCCAGTCAGCGCATTGTCCTAACCGGTAATCCGATCTATGAAGTTTTGAAGCATTATGATGCCAAGGTCAGTGAAAGCATGATTATGGAAAAGCTGTCCTTAACCAGCCGGCAGTACTTTCTGGTAACGATTCACCGGTCGGAAAATGTCGATCGGCCTGAGCATTTGAGAGAAATCTTCAGAGGGCTGAATGCCGTCGCGGAAAGCTTCGGCCACCGTTTGATCACCAGCCTGCATCCTCGGACGGCTTCGCGTTTGCAAGAGGTGGCGGACGTTCCGCTTCATCCGCTAATCGAATTTCATGAGCCGTTCGGCTTTTTTGATTTTGTAAGGCTGGAGAAAGAGGCACTATGCGCTATTACGGACAGCGGTACCGTACAAGAAGAATGCTGCATTATGCATGTGCCCACGGTAACGGTTCGACGGACGACGGAGCGGCCCGAAACGGTGGACTGCGGCAGCAATATCGTTTCCGGCCTTGATGCCGAGCGAATTCACGGGGCGGTTAAGCTCATGACGCAGCTGAGCCGTGACTGGAAGTGCCCGAAGGGCTATCTGGCGGACAATGTGTCGCATACCGTCGTAAAATTTGTGCTTGGGGGGAAAATGAATGTTCACTAATCAACGGATTTTGGTGACCGGCGGCACAGGCTCTTGGGGACATGAATTGATCAGCCAGCTGCTGCCGATGGATCCGAAGCAGGTTATCGTTTATTCCAGAAGCGAGGCGACGCAGGTAGCGATGGACCGTGAGTTCGAGGATCCGCGGTTGACGTTCCGGATCGGAGATATTCGCGATAAGGAGGCGCTTACCGCGGCTTGTCAGGGCGTCGATTACGTATTTCATCTGGCGGCGCTGAAGCATGTTCCCGTGTGCGAGGAGCATCCCTACGAGGCGCTGAAGACCAATGTGGTCGGCACGCAGCATGTGATCGAGGCCGCCATTGAGAACAATGTGAAAAAGGTCATTTATATATCGACCGACAAGGCGGCCAACCCGTCCAATTTCTACGGCATGACCAAAGCGATCGGCGAGAAGCTGATCGTCTACGCGAACCTGCTGAGCCCGACGACGAAGTTCGTCTGTGTCCGGGGCGGCAACGTGCTGGGAACCAACGGAAGCGTCGTGCATGTATTCAACAGCCAAATTAGGCAGAAGGGTCAGATCAGTATCACCGATAAAAATATGACGCGCTTTTTCCTTACGCTGAAGGATGCCATCTCCCTGCTGTTCAAAGCATCCGTTGAAAGCGTAGGCGGCGAAATCTTCGTGATGATGATGCCGACCTGCCGGATCGTCGATTTGGCGGACGTGCTGATCGAGGCATCCGGAAGAAGCGAGGTCAGCCTGGTTGAAACCGGCACACGGCCCGGCGAGAAAATCCATGAAATTCTGATGAGTGATTTCGAAAGCTTGACGACCGTCGTCTATGACGACGAGTACCTGGTTATTCTTCCGACCCTCGACATTCCGAATCTGAAAGAGCGGTATCAAGGCCTGCCGAAGGTATCGTTCAGCAGTTTCAGCTCCGAGCATAATTTAATGAATAAAGACGAAATTCGCGAGATCCTGCGGCGCGGAGGCTTCTTGTCATGAAAATGCTCATTCTCGGGGGAAACGGAATGGCTGGGCATATCCTTGTTCAGTACTTTCAGCAATCAGGCAAGCACCATGTCTTTTATACCACCCGAGACAGTTGCGATTCCAAAAGCCTGGTGCTGGATGTTACCGATATGAGCGCAGTGGAGCATGTCGTTCGGGCGGTAAGGCCGGATATTATCATTAACGCCGTCGGGGTCTTGAATCAACGGGCTGAGGATGACAAAATAAATGCATATCATATCAACGGCTTCCTGCCGCACCGTCTGCGTTATTTGGCGGACGCCATCTCGGCACGTCTTATCCACATCAGCACGGATTGTGTGTTTCTTGGGAACAAAGGAGGCTATCGGGAAGATGATCTTCCCGATGGAATCTCCGCCTACGCGCTTACGAAGGCGCTGGGTGAGGTGCGTGAGCCCGATCATTTAACGATACGGACTTCTATTATCGGTCCGGAGATCCGCCCGAGCGGAATCGGCTTGTTCAACTGGTTCATGAAGCAGCGGGGGGAGGTTACGGGATACCGTGCCGTCAAATGGAATGGAGTCACGACCCTGGAACTGGCGAAAGCCATCGATTTCTTCATGAATAAGGATGTCGGAGGATTGATACATCTCGGTCATCCCAATCCGGTTAGCAAATACGATTTGCTGCTGTTGTTCAAGGACATATGGGGAAAGCAAGACGTCGATGTTGTGCCGTCCGATGAGTTCGTTCAGGACCGTACGCTCCGGAATACACGGCTGGATGCCGTGTATCCGTTCCCCGACTATGTTCGCATGTTAAAGGAGATGTATGAATGGCAGCAGGCACATTAAATAAGAAAAAGCTTCTCATTACAGGAGCCTCCGGGTTTACCGGCCTTCATGCCTGTGCGTATTTTATCCGCCAGGGCTGTACGGTTATCGCTGCTGGACGGGATTTGACACGGCTTAAGGCCATCCCGGAAGTGCTTCCGCGGGAATGCCATTTGGAGGATCGGGAGCAAACCGAACGATTGGTGAAGGAGAGTCTTCCTGATTATGTTCTGCATTTGGCCGGAAAAAATTCAGCTTCCGAGTCGTGGGAGCATCCTGATCAATATATGGAGAGCAATGCGATGGCTCCCGTCTATTTGTTTGAGGCGCTGCGCCGCCATCGTCCGGATAGCGTCATCCTCATGGTGGGCTCGCGTCTCAGCATCGATCCGGCCAAAGGGCCGGCCGCCGTGCCGCATCCATATAGTCTCAGCAAAACCTTTGGCACATGGGCCGCTGCCGCCTGGCACAGTCTGTATAACCAGCCGATTATTTTAGCGGAGCCATCCAATCTAATCGGCCCGGGAGAATCCAGAGGCTTTTGCACGCTGCTGGCTCGCTATATCGCCGACTTCGAAGCCGGAAGACCGCGTCCGGTATTTAAAATAAGCTCGCGTCACGAATCCAGGGATTTCCTGGACGTGCGGGATGCGGTGTGTGCATACGGATATCTCTTAAGCCACGGTACGCCAGGCGTAACCTACCCGATCGAATCCGGAGAAAATCATACGCTCGAAGAGCTGACCCAGGCGCTGCTTGGTTTGACGCAGGAAGCGGTGCCTATCGATTGGGGCCCTGAATCGAGTCCTTTGTCGGCCGATTCACTTAATAAAGGAAGTGGTGATGGGCAAGGAGCCGCTCTTCTGAAGTCGCTAGGCTGGATGCCAAGGTATAGGCTGGCGGAATCGGTCGCCGATATTATGGAGTATGCGCGAAGCCGAGCCCGCTAAGTACGTAAGCTGATCCATATCAAATGCCGATGGAATTCCATCGGCATTTTTTATATGGCAGCGGACCGAAAAGCGGGTGTTTCGCATACAGGAGTGCCGTTGAACCGAGGATACACTTATATTCCATGTTAAAACCTTTCAGCATACCGCTACTGCCGCAAAGCCATCCTAACGGTGTTACTACACTTATTATAGAGATGGAGGATGAACATGATTAAATCGAAAGCCCTCAACCTGACCGTCTCCGCGGCCCTGCTTCTCAGCATGACCGCAGTTGCAGGATGCGGCAATGCGAACAACGGCAAAGCGAACAACGGCAATACGACGCGCACGAATAATGTCGACGGCGGCCGTGTCGGGGTAAATTCCATTCGGAACAACCAAACTCCAACAGGCACGCAGCACGACCTTACAAATCTGAAATACAGCCGGGAGCTTTCCGCTAAAGTGTCCCGCATCAGCGGCGTAGGCTCTGCGCATGTGTTTGTAACCAACCGTAACGCTTATGTCTCGCTGGCTCTGGACAACCAGAACGGCGGAGCACAAACCAACAGCATCAACGGACGTACGACGGGAATTAGTCCCGGTACCGGCAGAACGATGACGACTAGAACCCGCAGCAATGCGATGGACGGCACGTATAACACAAGCACCGGCAGTGTCGGTCTTCTTCGCGATATGACCGACAATACCAGACGTACCGTAGATAACAATACCGGATTTGGTACAGGCCTTGGCGGCAATGCGGATACGCGCGGTTTCGGGGTTCGCGGTACGACGCGGAACAACGGCTTCGCTGACGGCGGCTTCAATACGATGAACACCCCGCGTACCAACACGATGACAGGTACGAGAGGCACTGACGGCAACATGAACGACACCCGAATCGGAACAGGCATTAACGGCGTGCCTTATGGAACTTATAACGGTAACAATATGGGAATGATGAACACAAATAATAACGCTAATGATGTTCCGCAGCATATCCGTATGGAAATCAGCAGCAAAATTCGCAAGACGGCTCCGCATATCCAGCAGGTTTATGTTTCCTCGGATCAGGATTTTTATCAACAAGCAAACGGATTTGCTACCAACGGCAATGCCGGCAACACGTTCGGTACGCTTTCCCGTGATTTCGGTTCATGGATCAACCGCATCTTCCCGCTTAACCTTGGCGGACGTGACGGCATGAATGATACCCGCGGCAATCTCATGAGAAACGATACGGATGATGGATGGTTCGGCGGGAACCGGAACAGCCGGTAAAACCGAAACATTCGCTGTAGCTAAAGGAGCTGCCCGTTAGGATGAGTACATCCTTAACATGGCAGCTCCTTTGCATGTTCCTTCATACTTCAATCGCTGTTACAGCTTAATGTTTGCGCGTTCCTTGAATCCATACGCCCTGCAGCTCAAGCTTATGATCAAGCAGCAGCGCATCGGCGAGCTTGCCGGCTTCAAGCGAACCGGTGCGGTCGTCGATGCCGATCTTCCTGGCCGGGTTCGTGCTGGCGGCAAGCGAAGCCTGCTCCAGGCTTAACCCAACCTCGCGAACGAGAAGCTGGAAGCCCTTGATCATGGTCAAGGTACTGCCTGCCAGACTGTTGCGGTTGCTCTTGAGCGTAGCGATGCCATCCTCTACGACGACAGGCAAATCGCCTATGGTGTATTCGCCGTCAGGCATCCCTGCTGCGGACATCGCATCCGTAATAAGGATGAGCTTATCTTGAGGCTTCACGCGAGCCAGAATTCGCATCGCTGCCGGATGAACATGGATGCCGTCGGCAATGATCTCGCAGCTCAGACGGTCATCGCTCAGCATGGCTCCGACGACGCCGGGTTTGCGGTGATGCAGACCCGTCATGGCATTGAATGTATGCACGCCATGGCTCAGACCGGCCTCAACGGCCGCCTCGACTTCTTCATAGGTTGCATCGGTATGACCCAGCGCAGCGACAATACCATGGCTGCTAAGCCATTTCACGGCTTCCAGTGCGCCTTCGCGCTCAGGGGCAAGGGTGACCTGCCGAACAAGGCCAGGATACGTCGATACCCATTCCTCGAGCCACTCGATGTTCGCCAGGACGATATGCTCGGGGTTTTGAGCTCCAGGCCATTTTGGGCTGATGAATGGCCCCTCGAGATGTACGCCTTCAAGCCGGGTATAAGGCATCTCTTGATTACGGTAATTCTGTACCTCATTCAGAACCCGGTCGATATCTGCCTTCGGCGCGGTCATCGTCGTCGCCAGCATTGCCGTCGTGCCTTGGGAGCTGTGGAACGATGTGATTTTATCCAAAACTTCCTTGCTCGAATCCATGAAGTCTTCGCGGTTGCCGCCATGGACATGAATATCGATGAAGCCGGGAATGATGTAACCATCCGGGTGCTTGAGCACTTGAGCATTATTTTGCTGAAGCTCGGCCGGCAATCCGGCAGCTTCACCGGCATAAACAATCTTCTCTCCTGCGATGGCGAGCACGCCTTCCTGGATCAGACCTGTTGGTGTCAGCACGTTTCCATACAGCAGTTGCATTTGAGCTAAGGTGTCGTTTTTCATACGAACAGTCTCCCTGCGCCTTGGTCGAGAAGAACGACCACATTGGAGTGGCACTGAAGAAGGGATGCAGGACATTCCGTTGTAATTGGCCCCTTCAGTGCGCGATGCACGATTTCGGCTTTATCCTCGCCCCGAACGAGAAGAAGGATCTGACGGGCCTTTAGAATGCTGGCCACTCCCATCGTGATGGCATGGGTAGGGACATCGTCCAAGGAAGGGAAGAATCTTGCATTCGCCGTGCGAGTCTTCTCCTGAAGCTCAACCAAATGGGTTCCCCCGGTAAGGGATTCGCCAGGCTCGTTGAAGCCGATGTGACCGTTATGGCCGATGCCGAGAAGCTGAAGGTCGACCGGGCCGTGCTCTTCGAGCATCCGGTCGTAATTCAGGCACTCTTCTTCGAGATTTGCTGCATTGCCGTTTGGCACATGCGTCCGCTCGATCTGAATATCGATATGGTTGAAGAACTTTTCGTTCATGAAGGTCCGGTAGCTTTCCGGATGGTTCTCAGGCAGACCGACATACTCGTCCAGATTGTAAGTCGTAGCCTGCGCGAAGCTGACCAGCCCTTGCTTGTTCATTTCAATCAGCTTGGCGTACAAACCGATCGGCGTGCTGCCCGTAGCCAGACCCAGGGTTGCCCGTGGATTCGTGTGCAGCAGTCCCGAGATCAGGCTGGCGCCTGTTTGTACAAATTGTTCTTCGTCACGCAGTATGAAAATATTCATCTTCAATGTCCTCCTCGGCTTTTGCGGTAGTTTTTAACATTCAGATAGGACTGTTCCAGCCTCGGTACATACGTGGAAAAGTCACGGCTGGCCATTCCCATGAACAGGATGTCGATAATGTGAAGCTGCGCGATCCGGGAAGCCATATCGCCCCGGCGCATGCCTTCCTCCAGCGAGGAAGAATACAGTGTGATATCCGCCAAGGCAGATATCGCGCTGCTTCGATAAGAAGTGATGCTGATCGTAAATGCGCCGGCATCCTTTGCGCAAGCAAGCGCATCAATCGTTTCGGGCGTTTCGCCCGAGTAGGAGACCGCTACGGCCACATCGCTTGACGTCAAGGTCGAAGCCGATGTGATCTGCATATGGGAGTCTGCGAAGGCCGTGCAGTTCTTGCCGATCCGGATCAGCTTCTGATAGAAGTCCTGGGCCACGATCGATGAAGTAGCAACGCCGTACAGATCGATCCGCTTGGCGCGGCACAGGGCATCCACTGCCCGTTCCAGCTGCCCGAGATCAAGGAGCTCCGTGGTGTCCCGAATCGAGGTCAGATGATTGGATTCGATCGCCTCGACAATGCCTGCGAGCGGATTCCCGGCCACGATATCCTGATAGCGGGTGTTGCCGGTCCGCGCTGCCATCTCGGCATGCGCAATCTCAGAGGCAAGCTTGAGCTTAAAATCAGGATACCCTTTGCATTGAAAATTTTTGCAAAAGCGGGTTACCGTCGCGGCGCTGACTTCGCACTGATCGGCAAGATCCTTAATGCCCATGTGCACGATCTCGGACGGGGCCGCCAAAATGAACTCTGCGAGCCGTCTTTCCTGCCGGGGCAGGCGGTCCTTTTCGACAGAGATAATATGCAGGATCGGTGTCATCGCAAGCCTCCTTTTTTCACTGATTCCCGGTAAGCTTATCGTGCGGCATCAGGTGCGAATTCATGAAAATAATTTTATTGAAAATGAAAATGAAAAGAAAATAATTTTTAACAACATCATCATAGAACAACGTGTGCGGATAAGCAAGGATAAAAATCACTAATCGTCGATAATACGCCCAAATGGCGGCAGCACGCGCACCATCCCCCCATTTTCAACATAATATGAGTTGACTGTATCCCTAAACCTTGTTAGACCACACATACCCGGGCAAGGAGGGGTGACACCATTGAAGGGGACCGACCATAACAGCAAGTTCTTGTTAACCCACCGTGAACGCGAAGTGTTTGAATTGCTCGTTCAAGACAAAACGACTCGCGACATCGCCGGGCAGTTGTTTATTAGCGAAAAGACGGTGCGTAACCACATTTCCAACGTCATGCAGAAGCTAAACGTCAAGGGCCGTTCGCAAGCTGTCGTTGAGTTGATAAAACTCGGTGAGTTAAAGATCTGACATCATGCCGGTTGTATGAACGAGAGCACAGCGAAAGCCTTCTTCCCCTGTAAGGGGAGCAAGAAGGCTTTTTTGTGTTGGAGGAAGGTGACTTCTCCCTGTATCCTTGCTGCTATGTTAGCGAAACAATACAAACCGAAGGCACACATGAAAACATGGCATATGATGAAGTAACGACCGGCGAGGTCCAAACCAGTCAAAAAAGGAGCGAACCATGTATGAGCAGTGCGTATGATGCTGCACCATTGCTTAACAAGCAATACAACAACGCTGGCGAAGCGATCAACCTGGCCGACAGCGATGACGGAGGTATGAAGGTAAAGATCAAAGCAGAATCGGCTGATGATACGCTGGGGGATGGGACGGCGTTTGCTCCTGCTAATGGCAATGCTGCAATGGCCATCAAAGAGAAGGCGGTGGCATCCGATGGACAAGCAAATCCGTGATCAACAATTCGATTTTGGAGTGAGCATTTCTCAATTTGGTGCGGCTGGTGATGGCTCCGATGATACTCAAGCTTTTTTGGACGCGATCGATAAATTGGGGGGCAAGGCTGGGACTATCATTCTTAATGGGACTAAAACTTACGGCATTAAGAATACAGTCAAAATCCCACATAATGTGAGCATTGAAGGGAATCTGGCCAAGATAATCCCTTTGAGCGGCGGGACGTTGACAGGTGGATTTTTGTTTTACGTGAACTCAACCCTCCAAAACTCGACCATCGTGAAATGGGGTGGGGAACAGGTTCCTACCATCCAAAACCTCAAATTCGAAAATCCTCATCAATTGTCGGACGCTAAGGCGTTCTACACCAGAGGGAAAACAAATTTTCGTAACATCACATTTAGAGGTGTGTACAAAGGGATTTTGAAAGAGGGGTTCAGTGACGGCGATTACTCCGATATGATGCATCTTGAGAAACTTTATTTTGTGAACTGTATGGGCACAGACCCGCTTATTGACATTAAATACAACGGCGACGGGCTCTTTATCGATCGGTGCCATACAGCAGGTGCCGCGGACAGCAATTTTAATCTGCTGAACCTGGAATATTGCAATGGCGGAAAAATCGCTGGATGCATAAATGGGGATATACGGATCAATAAATCCATGGGCGTTTCCATCGAGAATTTCCATTGCGAACACGGAAAGATTCATATCATCTCCAGCCAGGTAACGCTGAGGGACATATATCACTGGTACCACAAGGATTATCAGCCGATCCCATTAACGATAACCGGTGCAGCCAACGACAAACCGTCCATGCCGTGCATCATCGAAAACTATGCAGTTATACACTTAAGGGGCAGAACCGATCAGTCGAAGAATTACACGGATCCCGATTATTTTGATGCTTACTTCAAGAATACGAATGTCAAAATCACAAACTTCTTCCGGCGTCCGCAGTTCGCATTGGATCCTTCATTCGGAATGGCTACGGCGGCAAAAATAAGCTTTGACGGTACCAAAATTTCGGAACAGTGGGAGAACGCCAGCCCGCTCTACTCGAAAGACAGTTACATTTCGGATAATCGAATATTCACGAGTATCAATGAGGCAGAGTTCACAAGGAATTTCGTGCTGTTCGGGGTGCCCGTCACAAACCATACGAGCTTTGATGAAGCTGCTGGGACGTATTACTATCAGGCAGTGTACTACTTCGGCCCTGTAGATCGGGAGGTTGGAAGATGGGGCGGAGGGGAACAAAGTGCTCACGTGACCAATCCGGCAGCTCAAGTTCCATATCTCAATGTGTCGTATCGGCCTGAAATGCAATTGTCAAAAATCAGACTCTACCGAGGCAAAATGGCCGGGCAGTATACGCATTGGGTTGATATCCCTGTAGGCAATGGCGTGCACGTCTATGATCTCGGATATTTCCTCTCGACGGGCGAACGATGGAAAACGCGATCAGCAGGCCCTGTGGGTTCATTTAATTCAACGTATACCAAGATTAGAATGGAAGGCGACAACGTTGCTGTTACAGGCCCGGCCATCCCAACACAGGGTAGCTGGAAAAAGGGTGATCGTGTTGTGAACGAAAATAGGGCGGAGCTGGGCACGGTAGGAACCAAATATATTGTTGATGGTTGGGAGTGTATTACTGCGGGGGCACCGGGAGTTTGGGTCGAGAGGCGTTTTTTAACAGGAAATTAAGCTTTAGCCAGAAGCAAGGCGCACAAGGCGTATTCCGATCTTTCGCTTGTATTGCGGTCATTTATGGGCACCTCCATCGGAATGGGAATAGGGTTTAATAGGCTGCTTTCCGAACGGGCACCTCATTTGTTAGACTGTAAGAGACAGAAGGGAATCCGGAAGAGGGCATAGAAGCCGGAATCCAGACAGGGCCAAAAAGCGGGTTCTGGCGCCCTAAAGAGCGAGGAGGTGGGCCGGCGTGGAGGTGGCGGTCGGAATTGCGGTCATAATCATCGCAGTTTTCGTTCCCGTATTTTTCGCTCGATTAAGACGTACACGGCAAGCTGCGAAGGGCGGTAACGTGATCGATCTGAAATCGAGAAGCCGAAGAAGCGGAGGTGCGGGCAGAGGACAGATCTGCAGCCGATGCAAGCAGCGGCGCAAGCTGACGTTTTATGCCGATGCTTCGGGGGCTGTCAGAGGATTGTGCAAGGCGTGCCGAAGAGAATTGGAGCGGCATCAGGAGCTGTATCCCGTGTAGAGCTGAGCATGTGCGAATGAGGAAGGGCGAGAGAGTCATATTCTGCGCCCTTCCTCTTTTTTGCCTAACAGCGATTGAAGGAATACTCTACATACTTGCCCTAACTACATTCATTTGTTCAACTTACAAAGGATTTCCTTACGAGTATAAACATAGCCATAGACTTAAGCCGATATCGTTTGTTATAACTTTCTCATGAGGCGAAGCTTTCGCTTCGCTCACTCATGATGTGCACAGCGAATAACAGTCTGTTTATCCACGGGAAGGGGTGTGCTTGGAACATGAACCGATTCGGCAGGCTGAATACGCTGCGAAATCAAATATTTCTCGGGTTTATGCTGGTCATGGTGATCGTGCTTGCGCTGGTAGGCGCATTTGTATACGAGCAGGTATCCGTGCTGCTCCGCAACAGTGCAGAAAAGCATATTCAGCAGACCGCCGTTCAAGCCACGGGCAAGCTGGATGTGCTGCTTAAGCAGGTCGATACGCTGACCGCCCAAGTGTCCACGAATGCCACGGTCCAGCGATTCCTGACCCAGGAAACCGAAGGCAAACCGATTACGTTCGGCGAGCGGCAGTCTTTGCAGCAGGAGGTTCGCAAATATGAGGCCTACGCGACCGGTATTCGATCGCTGGAGCTGTATACGACCGATTATCGGCGATTGTTTCCGCTGGATGAGGGGAGCCTGGCGAGCCGGGTGAGGGGCGAATGGATCGCGATGGCGGACGAGGGAATGGGCAAGCTTGTATGGTTCGGGCAGGATCCCCGGGATCAGGATGTGGTCGTAGCCATGCGGCGGGTCCGCCTGGTTGACCAATCCTTCGCACATGGCGGGTACTTGCTCGTCCGGCTGGAGAAGAGCTATTTCGAGCTCGCCGACTCGGCGGGCGATACGGGGCAATCCCGGGAAGCGATGGGGCTGTTCGATCAAGCCGGCCATGAAATATCCTCCGATTTCGACGTGACGGTGGATTCCAAGGAGATTTTGCATCGCGAGGGCGAGACGGTCACCATAGGTAACGAGGATTATATCGCGGTGCAGAAGCAGTCGGAAGCCACGGGGTGGACGCTCGTGATTTTGACGCCGGTGGATTATACGACAGAGGGCATTTCGGTGCTGCGGACGGCGGTTATCGTATCCGGCGCGGTCGGCGCGCTGCTGTTCCTAATCCTTAGCTTCATCTTGACGACGATGATTATCCGCCCGATTCTCAAGATGATCAAGTCGATGCGAGGGGCAAGGTTCGGCACGCTGAAGCCGATATCGGTCACCTCGAAGACGATGGAGATCAACGAGCTTACCAATACGTATAACCAGATGGTCGATTCGCTTAACGAATTGATCGAGGTGGTGTATCAGAAGGAGCTTATCCAGAGCCGGACCGAGCTGAAGGCTCTGCAGGCGCAGATTAACCCGCATTTTCTGTTCAACACCCTGGAAGCGTTTTATTGGGCGCTCGATGATCAGGGCGAAGAAGAGCTGGCTCAAATCGTAGTGGCCATGTCGGGCTTGTTTCGTTACGTGATTAACCGGAAGGATGAGGATGAGTGGGTGATGATCGGCGATGAGCTGGATCATGCCGAGCGCTATTTGATCATTATGAAAATGCGGATGCTGGACCGCCTCTCTTGGAGGATTGAAGCGGACGAGGCGAGCAGGGCGGTTCCGATCCCGAAGTTGCTCATCCAGCCTATTGTGGAAAATGCGATTCTCCATGGCGTGGAGCAGCGGCTCGGACCGGGCACGGTCATCGTGCGGGCACAGCCATCCGAACGGCCGGGGCATACGGTGGTGTCCGTATCGGATGACGGACCCGGCATGGACGGGGAAACCCTCGCGTCCCTGTATGCCTCCATGGAAAAAGGGCATGTGCCGTCTTCCAAAAACAGCGGCGTCGGCCTGTCCAACGTCGAGCAGCGCTTGCGGTTGTACTATGATGCCGGACAAGCGGGCTTGTGCATTCAGAGCGAGGCAGGCGCAGGAACAACCATCTCATTTGAGATCCCGAACGTGTACCGTAGAAATCCCGGGGAGGAAGAGACGCATGAAGACGATATTGATCGTGGATGATGAACCGAGAACAAGAGAAGGCATTCGAAAAACACTGGAAGCATGGTCTTCCGGACGCAACCGGATCGAGACCGCTGCCAGCGGCGTTGAGGCGCTGGCATGGCTGCAGGAGCACGAGGCGCAGCTCATTGTGACCGATATCCGCATGCCGGAAATCGGCGGGCTGGAGCTGATCGAGCGACTGCAGGATCTGAGGCATCCTCCGGTGATTATCGTGATTTCCGGTTATTCGGAGTTCGACTATGCAAGGAAGGCGCTCCAATTCGGCGTGGTGGACTATTTGCTCAAGCCGATCGATAAGCGGAAGCTCGTGGAAGCGGTGGAGATGGCGCTTCAGCGCGGCGACCAGAAGGAGCGCGTAGCGCGGATGGAGAAGCTCGTTGATCCGAAGCTCCTGGAGGCAGCAGGGCAGGAGAAGGTGTACAGCGTCCAGGTGCAGGAGGCGATGCGGTATGTGGATGAGCATCTCCAGGCGCAGGTATCCCTGAAGGAGGTGGCTGAAGGGCTTCACTTGAATGCGAGCTATTTCAGCGTATTGTTCAAGGAACAGACCGGGCTGACCTTCAGCGAATATTTGACAAGACGGCGCGTGCAGCGGGCGAAGGAGCTGCTGGCGGCAACGCCCCTGTCCGTTGCTGAAATCGCGGAGCAGGTCGGCTACCAGACATCCAAATATTTTGTCAAAGTGTTCCGGGACATGGAGCAGGTAAGCCCGAGCCAATACCGGCAGAGCGTGACGGATGCAGGAGAGAAGATCCAATAATAGTGGAATTAGACCCAATCGTTATGACCTTATCCGTTCATCCCCTCATTGCTACAATTGAACTAAAGCGGTTTCATTACGCAAAAGACATCCTAAAAAAGGGGTTGGAAACGTGTTCAACAAAAAATGGACAGTTCTTCTTCTGACATTGTGCCTGGCTGTATTTGCGGCAGGCTGCGGATCGGGCGGCGGTACCGAAGGGGCCGGCGGCGATAAAAGCAGCGGCAGCGGCGAGGGAGAGAAAGTAACCGTAAACTTCATGCATCTGTGGCCGGCCGGCGTATCCGCGGGCCAGAACAAGATCGTTAACCAGATCATCGAGGATTATCAGAATGAGAATCCGAACGTGACGATCAAGCAGGAGGTTCTGGATAACGAGCAGTACAAGAACAAATTGAAAGTGCTTTCTGCATCGAATGAGCTGCCGGATGTCGGCGTAACATGGGCTGCCGGATTTTTAAAGCCTTATGTGGAAGGCAATCTGTTCGCGCCTGTCGATGATCTGCTCAGCGGCGAGCTGAACGGAAAATTCGTCTCGGGTACGACGGAGGCCTATGCGATCGATGGCAAGACCTATGCGCTGCCGCTGGAGTTCAACATCGCTCCGGTGTACTACAATAAAGCGATTTTTGAACAGTATAACCTGCAAGTGCCGCAGAGCTACGAGGAATTCAAGCAGATTGTGAAAACGCTCTCCGATAACGGAATCGCACCGATTGCGTTGGGTAATAAGGACCGCTGGACCGGCTCCCTGTGGTATATGTACCTCGCCGACCGGATCGGCGGACAGGACACGCTGGCGAGCGCGATTAGCGGCGACGTATCGTTTAAGGACGAATCTCTTGTGAAGGCTGCCGCAGAAATTCAGTCGCTGGTCGACGGCAATGCTTTTGTTAAAGGGTTCAACGGCTTGTCCAACGAAGAGGCCAAATCCGAATTCCTGAACGGCAAAGCCGCCATGTATATGATGGGAACCTGGGAGCTGCCGAACTTTACGACCAATGAAGAGATTCCGCAGGAGTTCCGCGACAGCGTCGGATTTTTCAAATTCCCGACGGTGGATGGCGGCAAAGGCGACATTAACAGCTGGGTTGGCGGTCCGGGCGTCGGACTGTTCATCTCCGAGGACTCCAAGGTGAAGGAGGAAGCGAAGAAATTCGTGGAGTACTTCGTCACGAAATGGGGCGAGCAATCGGTGACCGGCGCGGGCGTCATTCCGGCAACGAAGGTGGATACCGCATCGCTGGAGCTTCCGCAGCTGTATATCGACCTGTTCAACGAAATGAACCAGGCAAGCAGCATTACCTTGTTTGCGGATGTCCAGATGGAAGCGAATGCCGCCGAGACGCATTTGAATATGATTCAGGCCCTCTTCGGCAAAGCGGTCACGCCGGAGAACTTCTCGGACGAGCACGACAAGGCCGTATCCAAAGGGAAATAAGACGATCAGGCAACCAAGAGACTGGGAATCCCATTTATCCGGCAGCGATGCCGGATAAATGCTTCCTGGAGGACCGATTCGGGAAAGGAGTCGATAACTTTGGATAAAGTAATGTCCAATAAAAAAGTCATTGCCTTGTACGTGCTGCCGGCTTTGCTTGTGATCATGGCGATCGTGTATATTCCAATCGTGCTTACGGCGTTTTACGGCCTGAACGAGTGGAACGGCATCGGCGCGATGACGTTTATCGGGCTGGACAATTACCAGGCGCTGTTGTCCGACGGCAAGTTCTGGGACAGCGCATGGCACTCGCTGCTGCTTGCGGTATTCTCCGCGCTCAGCCTGATCGTTTACCTGGCTGTGGCGATGGTGCTGTCCTCAAAGATTAAAGGCGCCGGCCTGTTCCGCAAAATCTATCTGATTCCGATGCTGCTGTCTTCCGTAGCCATAGCGCAGCTGTGGCTTCGCATGTACCATCCGACGAACGGGATCGTGAACAGCTTCCTGGAGTTGATCGGGATCACGAACCCGCCGGCCTGGCTCGCCGAGCCTTCGCTGGTGCTGTATGCCCTGTTCATCCCGATTTTGTGGCAGTATGCGGGCTTTTACATTCTGATCTATTACGCCGCCCTCAAGAACATCCCGGCATCGCTGGTGGAAGCGGCGAAGATCGACGGGGCGACCTCGCTGCAAATTGCATTCCGGATCAAGCTGCCGCTTATCATGGAAGTCATCAAGGTAACGATTGTACTCGCCGTCGTCGGCTCCTTGAAATATTTCGACTTGATCTTTGTTATGACCGACGGAGGACCGAACGGCGCGAGCGAGGTTATGGCGTCCTATATGTACCATACGGCCTTCCGCGCTTATGATTTCGGTTACGGGAGCGCCATCGGCTTCTTCCTGCTGGTCATCTGTCTGCTGGTGACTTGGGTCATTCGGAAATTAACGGCAACCAAAGATACGATCCAATATTCATAAGGAGGGATGTTTCATGATTCAAGGAGCCGCAGGACAGCTCCGGAGCCGGCCATCCCGATCCGGCGGCGGGGGTGCGCGTAAGCTGGGGTACACCCTGCTGTATGTTGTGCTGATCGGAGTGGCGGTATTCCAGCTGTTTCCGCTCGTATGGCTGCTGCTGTTCTCGCTGAAGAACAACCAGGAAGTATTCGATCTGCCGCCATTGTCGCTGCCGATGAATCCGCGCTGGGAGAACTATGAAAAGGTATGGAGCGCGGGCAACATCAGCGTGTATTTTCTGAACAGCGTCTGGATTACCGTCGCCGCCACCGTATTGACGATTATGCTGGGCAGTCTCGTGACGTTTGCCATAACGAGAATGAAGTGGAAGGGCAGCTCCTTCGTTCTCGGCTTATTCATGGTTGCGATGATGATCCCGGTTCACTCCACGCTGATTCCGTTGTTCAGCCTGTTCAACAAAGCCGGGCTGACCGACCATCCGGTGTCGCTCATTCTTTCGTATGTGGCGTTCAATATGCCGATCACGATCATGATTCTGCTCGGATTTTACTATACGCTGCCGAGGGAAGTGGAGGAGGCCGCAGTCATGGATGGCTGCTCGGTTCACCGCGTATTCTTCCGGATTGTGCTTCCGATGACAGGCTCGGTATTGGCCACGACGGCAATCATCAACATGATCTATAACTGGAACGAGTTTATTTTCGTGAACACGTTCATCAGCTCGGATATGTTCAAGACGCTGACCGTGGGGGTCCAGAACTTTATCGGGCAGTATACGACCGATTGGGGAGCCATCGGCGCGACGCTGATGATCAGCATTTTGCCGATTCTGCTGATGTTCCTCTTCCTGAGCGACCGGATTGTGGAAGGCATTGCAGCCGGTTCGGTGAAGGGATAATTGCATGCGTTTTGTTAAAGGGTGACAAGTAGAGTCACATATTAAGCAGCCCGGTCTCAGAATGAGAGACCGGGCTGCGGCATTGATATCGTTGACCATGACAGATTTGGTGTATCAGACCCACCCGAGCGCTCGCGCGGCTTGGGCGACAATAAAGGTAACCAGAATCGCAATGGCCGTCGGAATGGCAAAGGACAGGAAGGTCCACTTAAAGCTTTTCGTTTCCTTCCAAATATTGAACAAGGTCGTGCCGCACGGATAGTGAAGCAGGGAGAACAGCATCATATTCAGCGCCGTCAGCCAGGTCCAGCCTTGATCCACGAAAATCTGCTTCAAAGCAAACATGTTCTCCACCTCGGTCAGCGACCCGGTTGCCAAGTACCCCATCAGGAGGATCGGCAGCACGATCTCGTTCGCGGGCAGTCCGATGATAAACGCCATCAGAATGAAGCCGTCCAATCCGAGCGCCTTGGCGAACGGATCCAGGAATTGGACGAAGTGAAGCAGAATGCTCGTATCCCCGATATAAATATTCGCCAGAATCCAGGTGAGCACGCCTGCCGGCGCGGCAACGATAACGGCTCGGCGCAGAACATAGATCGTCTTGTCGAGCGTTGCCCGCAGAATGGTATTCAGTATTTTCGGCTTCCTGTAGGGCGGTAGCTCCAGGGTATAGTGGGAAGGAACGCCTTTGAGCGCCGTTTTGGACAAGGTCCACGACACCGTCAGCGTAACAACGATCCCCAAGAGAACCATGCCCATAACAACCGATGCGGTTACGAGCGTCTGCACGCCCCCTGAAAAACCTGCAGCCATAAACAGGGAAGCCAGCAGAATGAGCGTCGGCCAGCGTCCGTTGCATGGCA
Organism: Paenibacillus sp. FSL M8-0142; assembly: GCF_038597315.1. NCBI lineage: Bacteria > Bacillati > Bacillota > Bacilli > Caryophanales > Paenibacillaceae > Paenibacillus > Paenibacillus sp. FSL M8-0142. Next base: position 4,910,865 of record NZ_CP152008.1, on the reverse strand, counting down.
CGAAGTTATTGGTCAGGATGGCCAGCATCCGCTCGCGCGGCGATTCGATAATCCGGGTTGACATAATCGCTGCGGCGTTGCAGCCGAACCCCATAGCCATGGTGAGGGATTGCTTGCCGTGAGCGCCTGATTTTTTGAACAGGCGGTCGAGATTGAAGGCAACCCTAGGCAAATATCCGTAGTTCTCGAGCAGGGCAAACACCGGAAAGAAAATCGCCATCGGCGGCAGCATGACACTGATGACCCAGGCGGTGCCGCGGAACAATCCAAGGATCAATATCCCATGCAGCCAATCCGGAGCGTGAACCGCTTCGAATGCCGCCGTCAGATAGCCTTCAATCCAGCCGAAGAAGCTTGACAGCATGGAGGAGGGGACATTGGCTCCGGCAATCGTCAGGTAAAATATAACGCCGAGCATGGCCAGCATGATCGGGAACCCCCACAGCTTGGAGGTGAATATCCGGTCCAGGCGCTCCGAACGGTACAATCGTTCGCGATCCGTGACGGTGACCGCTTCGGCGCACAGCTCTCTGGATTTTTTGAACAATTCCCCGACGATCGACTCCCGGACGTCATCCACCTGGTCGGCAGGAATGCTACCGGTTAGTGCTTCCAAGCGCTTTAGCTGCTCCATAAATCATTCCCCCTCTATCCGAAGCGGCAAGTTTCTGTTTCAATGTGTCGATCAGCTTCCGGTCCCCGTCAAGAAAACGGATCGCCAGCCATCTTGCCGGATACTCATCGCCAACGATCAGCTTCAGCTCCGTCTCAAGTTTGGCGATTTCTTCCTCCAGCCGTTCGTTATACTTCATGCGGTAAGGAGTCGTCCGAATGCTTCCGGTGCACATGAGAAGCAGCTGCTCGGACAGCGTATCCAGGCCTTCATTGTTTCTGGCGGATATCGGGATAACCGGAACGCCGAGTTTTTGCGCAAGCTTGCCTGCATCAACCTTAATGCCTTTCTTCTTCGCCTCATCCATCAGATTGAGGCAGACGATCACCCGGTCCGTCATTTCAAGCACTTGAAGCGCCAAATTCAGGCTGCGTTCCAGCGCCGTCGAGTCCAGCACCAGCAGCGTCACGTCCGGTTTCTCAAAGACGATGTAATCGCGGGCTACCTCTTCGTCCGCAGAGTTGGAGAACAGGGAATACGTTCCCGGCAGATCGATGAACCGGAAACGGGAATTCTTGTATTCGTAATAGCCGCTGGCCAAGCTTACCGTCTTGCCCGACCAGTTGCCGGTATGCTGCTTGAGGCCGGTGAGAGCGTTGAACAGCGTGCTTTTTCCCGTATTCGGATTCCCGGCCAGCGCAATCGTATAAGTTCTCATGACGGCATCACCTTGCCCCAGATTAACTGACTCTCCTCTTGTCTCAATGCGATGACCGTACCAGCTACTCTATAAGAGATGGGATCTCCCAGCGGACTCGCCTTCAGCACTTCAATGACGGCCCCCGGAACAAAGCCCAGGTCCAGAAGCCTGCGTTTCAGCTCACCCTGTATATCGACTCGCTCAATCAGGAAACGTTCCCCGAGAGACGCCTGATGCAAATGCTGCAAAATATTAGTCTCGTCCATAAAGTTTAACCTCTCCCTATTAAATTGGTCCGAGCATATATTGTTTCCTTAAAGCAACTTTACGCCTATAGTATGACCGATTCGCTCCATTGTCAACTGGCAGAAGAAATTTTTTCTATTCAGATTCCATTCGGATATTACCGGGTCACCCTTCCTCTTTTGCTGGATCGTTGGTCGGTTGCCACGGAAGAGGACGGCTTGACGATTAGATTATATGACGTTTCTAATGCAGAATTGGGATCATGATGGATTGGCATCATGGTGGACCTGGCATTACGACGGACTGGCATTACGATGGACTGGAATTACGATGGACTGGTATTATGGTAGACCCGGCATTACGATGGACCTGGCGTCATGATGGACTCGTAATGGTGGATTGGGATTGCGGGGAATGGTGATCCATGATATATCTATATATGAGCAATTATTCATATAAATAATCATACGATCAAAATATGATTCCATTTTATCGATGAGGTGAACCGGACATGATTTATGATGCGATCGTTATAGGGGCAGGACAGGCTGGAATGGCGGCAGGGTATTGGCTGAAGCGGGAAGGGCAGCATTTTCTCATATTGGACCGGGGGAGGGAGGCGGGAGAAATGTGGAGCTCGCGTTACAAGTCGTTGAAGCTGTTCACCCCGCGAACCCACAGCGCTCTCCCCGGGTTGAAGCTTGAAGGGGATCCCATCGGCTTCCCGAACAAACAAGAGATGGCTGCTTATTTGAAAAAATACGCCGCGAAGTTCGAGCTGCCGATTCGGTTCGGGAGCGAAGTGGTCGCTGTCCGGAAGGAGGAAGGGACCTTCCTGATCCATACCGAGCGTGAAGTATTCCAATCACGTGCGCTGATTGTGGCGACGGGCCCGTTCCAGCAGCCGAGAATCCCCGATTTTGCTTCACATCTGCCGAGGGACATTATGCAGCTCCACTCCTCTGCCTATCAAGAGCCTTCACAGCTTCAAGACGGGCCGGTGCTCGTCGTTGGCGGCGGCAACAGCGGAGCCCAAATTGCGGCGGAGCTGGCCGATACCCGTGAAACTTACCTGGCACTGGCTGAGCAGCCGCGGTACTTGCCTATGTCGCTTTTCGGCCGCAGCCTGTTCTGGTGGCTGGATCTCGCGGGCATTTTGAGAGCCGATTCATCTTCTTGGGCAGGACAACGATTACGGCGTCAAAGAGATCCGATCTTCGGCTATGAATTGAAACAAGCGGTGAAGTGCGGTAAAGTGGTGTTAAAAACGAGAGCCGTCCATGCCGGGGCTGCCGGCATTCAATTCGCCGATGGCTCCCGGCTGACGGTCCGGAACATCGTTTGGGCGACAGGCTACGTTACATCATACGGCTGGCTGCAGGTGGATGGGGCGCTGGATGCAAACCGGAAGGTTGTCCATACGCGCGGCGTCAGTCCGATCGAGGGATTGTATTATGTCGGATTGCCTTGGCAAACGCACCGCGGCTCATCACTGCTGGCCGGCGTCGGCCGGGACGCCCGCGAGGTTGTGCGAGCGATGATGATTCAGAAAGAGGGGATAAGGAATGGAAAAGGAACACCATGAGCTTCTACATGAGGAGCAGGCGATGGAAGCGTCCCGGCTGCTTAAAGCGATATCGGATCCGACGCGGATCCGGATTCTGCATCTGCTGTCCCAAGAGGAATGCCCCGTGGGTCATATCGCCGAGGTGCTCGGCATGAGCCAGTCTGCGGTATCCCACCAGCTAAGCTATCTTCGAAGCTTGCGGCTGGTTAAATACCGGAGAGACGGCAACACGTATTACTATACATATGAGGATGAGCATGTCATCGGCATTCTGCGCCAGGTGCTGGACCATCTTGCTCATTAAGGAAGCTTGAACTGAAAGCTTAACCTGCTTGACATGACAGGCGACTTGGCTGTAATGTATTGGGAAATAAATGTTCGCGAAAATAACGATGACCAAGGACATAAGTCCGCAGGATCCGGCGAGACAGAGAAGAGGCCCACGGCTGAAAGGCTTCGCTCGCAAGGCTGCGTGCTTCCTACCTTGCAGTTGCCCTGGCCTTGTGCAAGCAAGCCGGTGCCGGCACGGCCCGTTACAGCCGAGGATAAGGATCTTTCCGAGACCGCTCTTTGGCTATTTCGGAAGGTTGAATTAGGGTGGTACCACGAGCACATTCGTCCCTTTGGGATGAATGTGCTTTTTTATATTTGCCCGCTCGATTCAGCCCCGGTTGCCGCTGTTGGTCGGGCCCTATCAGGCATTCGTTCACGAACGCTACGAAATAAAGGAGGATGATGGACATGCGGCAAAGCCAACTGCTCATGAACACGAAGCGCGACGTGCCGTCCGAGGCGGAGGCGCTGAGCCACCAATGGATGCTGCGCGGAGGTTATATCCGTCAAAACGCGGCAGGGATATATTCCCATCTGCCGCTTGGGCGGCGCGTGCTGCGCAACATTGAAGAGATCGTGCGCCAGGAGATGGATGCCTCCGGCGCGCAGGAGCTGCTGATGCCCGCGATGCAGCCGGCCGAGCTGTGGCGGGAATCGGGAAGATACGGTGTGTACGGGCCGGAGCTGATCCGGCTGCATGATCGCCATGAACGCGAGTTTGTACTCGGACCGACGCATGAGGAGGTCATCACCTCGATCGTGCGCCAGGAAATCGCTTCGTACCGCTCGCTTCCGGTGAATTTATACCAGATTCAGACGAAATACCGCGACGAGCGCCGGCCGCGATTCGGCCTGCTTCGGGGACGGGAATTCTTGATGAAGGACGCATATTCCTTCGACAAGGACTGGGAAGGCCTCGATCGATCGTACCGGATCATGTACGAAACGTATGAGCGCATCTTCAAGCGCTGCGGCCTGAAGTTCCGGGCGGTTGAAGCCGATACGGGGGCGATGGGCGGACAAGGGGAGACCCATGAATTTATGGCGCTTGCCGATATCGGGGAGGATACCATCGTCTCCTGCAGCGTATGCAGCTATGCCGCCAATCTGGAGCGGGCTGAGATGAAGTATCCCGCGAATGCCCCTGACGCGGAGATTGAGGGCCGGAACGCTTTGAAACCGGTGCTGGTTCGGACGCCGAACGTTCGGACGATCGCGGAGCTCTCCGCTTTTATGGGGATCGCCCCTGAACAGGTGATCAAGACGTTGATTTACCGAGCCGACGATGAACTGGTCGGGGTGCTCGTCCGAGGCGACAGGGAAGTGAATGAGCTAAAAGTGAAGGGATACCTAAAGGCCGAGAGCGTGGAGCTGGCAGGCGCAGAAGAGGTGGCGGAGGCTACGGGAGCTCCGATCGGATATGCCGGCCCTGCCGGGCTATCGATGAAGCTGTTGGTCGACCGTGACGTTGCCGCAATTTCCGAGGGAGTCACGGGTGCCAATCAAGCGGATGCCCATCTTACGGGCGTCCGTCCCGGCCGGGATTTTCCGCTTGCGCATACTGGCGATTTCCGCAATGCGACCGAGGGGGATGCGTGTCCCCGCTGCGGCGGACGGCTGCAGTTTCATCGCGGCATCGAGCTCGGGCATGTCTTCAAGCTTGGCACCAAATACAGCGAGTCCATGAACGCGATGTTCCTGGACGCGGACGGGAGACAGAAGCCGCTGATTATGGGCTGCTACGGAATCGGCGTGTCCCGCGTCATGGCAGCGGTCGCCGAGCAGCGCATTTCCGGCGTACGGCTCGTCTGGCCGATGGCGATCGCTCCGTTTAAGGTGCACATTATCCCGATAGCGGTCAAGGATGAAGCCCAGATGCGTCTCGCCGAACAGCTGTACCATGAGCTTGCAAACGCCGGTCTTGAACCGCTGCTGGATGACCGCGATGAGCGGGCCGGCGTCAAGTTCAAGGATGCCGATCTGGCAGGCGCGCCGCTGCGGTTGATCATTGGCCGCGGGGCCGCCTCCGGCGAGGTGGAGTGGATGGGCGAGGACGGGATTAAGCTTCCATTGAAGGCGGATGAGGCCGTTCGCCGGGCAAGGGAGACTGCTGCCTCCAGCAGGTAAAGCTGATCTCCAATCCCTGACAGCAAATAGATGTACATCAGATGATTCAAATTGCGTGGCTGCACATCGGCCCGTATCCTTCAGCGGGCCGAGACGATCAAGGGAAGCGCACCTTTAAATTGCTTGGGTTCATGCGATGGTAAGCCCAAGCTTGTGTCCATGTTGGGAACGGGCTTATGATGGTAGGGATAGGAGTCGAAGCGACAGACCGATGGAGGTTTTTTATCTGTATGAATAACAATCGCAAGGGAGACCATCCGGATATTTGCCGTTTGGATGAGCACGAGCTGATTCAAGTCAAAATTACGCTGGCCAATCCGCTTCGCTGGGTGAACAGCTACGTACTGCAGGGGGAAGAAGGGGTTACCATCCTGGACCCGGGCCCGCGTACGGCTGACTCGGAGCAGGAGTGGCTGAACGCCCTCTCCAGTCTGAGTATCGGCTTCGGGGACATCGCTAGCGTGGTGCTGACCCATCATCACCCCGATCATTACGGATTGGCCGGCTGGTTCCAAGAACGGTCCGGGGCTGACGTGTGGATGTCGCAGCGGGCCCATGAGGAGGCCGGGCTGATGTGGGGGACGAACTCGAGCATGGATCGGGTGCTCCCTGCGTATTTCCGCCGTCACGGCATGCCGGAGGCGAGGCTTGCGGAGCTGCCGGGGCATTTAAACAGCTTCTTTCCCCAGGTGACCCCCCAGCCGAAGGTGTCTTTTCTTCATAAAGGGGTGCCGCTGCGCATGGGAGGCCGCTTATGGCTGCCGATCGAGACGGCCGGTCATGCGCCGGGCCACCTCTCATTCTTCCACGAAGACAGCGGGTCCCTGTTATGCGGCGATGCCGTGCTCCCGCAAATATCGCCTAACGTGAGCCTGCTGCCGGGAAGCGATCCCCGGCCGCTGGCTTCGTTCCTTGCAGGGCTGCGCCGCCTGCGGGAACTGCATGTCCGGACGGCGTATCCCGGACACCGTCACCCGTTCACGCATTTCCGTGAACGGATTGATGCGCTCCTCCTCCACCATGAGGAGCGGCTGAGTGACATCGCCGGCATGCTTGGCGCTGCCGGGCGACTCACCGCCTTCGAGGTATGCACCGCCCTCTTCGGCGATAAGCTCGGCATCCATCAGCTGCGCTTCGCCATGTGCGAAGCGCTTGCCCATCTTGCCGAGCTCGTATCCCGCGGCCACGTGGAGCAGCTGGATGCAGGGGATGGCACAAGCTATTTCGCTGTGCGGAAGCGCCCCTGATCCAGAGCGATTAACGTGTCCGTTTGCCAAGACCGCCCGTTTACGACTGTTGCTCAAGCTGTCGTAGACAGGGCGGTTATTCATGTTCTGGCGGCAAATATTCCATTGCTCTGAAAATTCCCTTGCTCGCGGGGGTTATCAGTCAGAGTTAGGCTTACTCCGCGTATACACGCATATATATAGGTACGGTCGCCGCAATTGCATAAGCCTTCCGCATTGTATTGATTACGAATCCGTCAGGAGGATTTCATTTGTTTAACAACAAGGAAGCGTTCAAACAGGTCTTTACAGAGCTATTGGTAAGCCGTTTGGGAAAAGGGCTTGAAGAGGCTACAGCCGAGGATGCCTACAAAATTCTCGGCGGCATGATTCGCGAATTCGTCGGAAGCCAGTGGGCAGCTTCAAACCGGACGTACCGGGATACGAAGCAGAAGCAGGTGTATTATTTTTCGATGGAGTTTCTGATCGGCCGTCTGCTGGGCGCCAATCTGCTCAATCTCGGACTGCTGGACATCGTCCGCAGCGGGCTGAAGGAGCTCGGCTGGGAGCTTGAGGAGCTTGAGGAACAGGAGCCGGATGCCGGTCTCGGCAACGGGGGGCTCGGAAGGCTGGCCGCATGCTTCCTGGACTCGCTCGCCTCGTTAAGCTATGCGGGACACGGCTGCGGCATCCGGTACCGATACGGGCTGTTCGAGCAGCGTATTATGGACGGCGAGCAGGTGGAGCTGCCCGATAATTGGCTTCGGGATGGAAACGTGTGGGAGGAGCGGCGAGCGGATAAAGCGGTGGAGATTTCCTTCTGGGGTCGTGTGGAGATTTCGGAGCGTGATGGCAAAACGGTGTTTGATACCGTGGAGGATGAACGAATATTGGCTGTGCCGTACGATATGCCGGTGATCGGTTACGGCGAGTCGCAAGTGAATACATTGCGGCTGTGGAGCGCCGAAGCGACCGTCGATTCCGCAGCCATTCGCCTGAGCCATCAAAGCGGGTATTACCGGTATCTGGAATACGCCCGTCAGGTGGAGTCGATTTCGGAGTTTCTGTACCCGGACGATAAATCTTACGAGGGCAAGCTGCTGCGTTTGAAACAGCAGTATTTTCTATCCAGTGCAGGCGTTCAGAGCATTCTTCGAACATTTGATAAGCTTGGACTTCCGTACAGGGAGCTGCCGGAGCATGCCGCCATTCACATTAACGACACACACCCTACGCTCGTGATCCCCGAGCTTATCCGAATTCTCATCGACGACAAGGGACTTGGCTGGGATGAAGCCTGGGAAGTGGCCCATCGGACGGTATCTTACACGAACCATACGCTGATGAGCGAAGCTCTCGAGAAATGGCCGGCGGGGATGGTCCGGGAATTGCTGCCCCGCATTTATATGATCATTGAGGAGATGAACAAGCGCTTCTGCGGTATGCTGCTGGCCCGATATCCCCAGCAGATGGAGCGGATATCGGAGCTGGCGATCATCGAAGGGGATCAGATCCGAATGGCAAATTTAGCGGCTTGGGGCAGCTATCATATTAACGGCGTCGCCGGGCTGCATACCGAGCTGCTGAAGACGGATGTCATGAAGCATCACTACGAGCTGTACCCCGAGCGATTCAGCAATAAGACGAACGGCATTACTCATCGGCGCTGGCTGATTCACAGCAATCCGGGACTAACGCGGCTCATCAGCTCCGCGATCGGCACGGAGTGGATCAACGATCCCTTAGCCCTGCGGGAGCTGGAAGCCTATAAGCGGGATGCCGCCTTCCAGGAACGGCTCATGCGGATTAAGCAGGACAATAAACGGCGGCTCGCGGACTTTATTGCAGCCAGGCAAGGCGTCCGGGTGGATCCGGATTCCTTGTTCGATGTTCATGTCAAGCGGCTTCACGGTTACAAGAGGCAGCTGTTAAACATTTTGAGGGTGATTCATGATTACAATGAGATGAAGGAGCGGCCGACGGTTCCTCGTGTTCCGCGTACGGTTATATTCGGAGCGAAGGCTGCGCCGGGATACGATTTGGCGAAAAGCATTATCCAGCTGATCCATGCGGTGGCCGATGTCATCAATCGGGATCCGGAGGTGAATGATAAGCTGCGGGTGCTCTTTCTCGAAAATTATTCCGTTTCCCTTGCCGAGAAGATCATTCCGGCTGCCGATGTCAGTGAACAAATATCGACCGCGGGGAAAGAGGCCTCCGGTACGGGGAACATGAAGTTCATGATGAACGGGGCGTTGACGATTGGAACGCTGGACGGGGCCAATGTGGAGATGCACCGAATGATCGGGGAGGAGCATATGTTTCTGTTCGGGCTGCGAGCCGAGGAGGTGCTTGAGCTGTCCCGATCCGGCGGGTATTTTGCAAGAGCCTGTTATGAACAGGATGCCCGGATCGCCCGCGTGCTGGATCAACTGGCTTACCCGAGTCCCTTCAGCCGTCACGGCCGGCCATTTGGCCGCATTCTCCAGGCGCTGCTCGATCATAATGACGAATATTTCGTGCTGAAGGATTTTCATGCCTATGTCACGGCACAGGCAGCTGTTGAAAAAGCCTATGTCAATCCAAGAAGATGGGCTGAGAGCGCTATTGTCAATATCGCACATTCGGGCCGCTTCTCCAGTGACTGCACCATTGCCCGGTATGCCTCCGAGATATGGCGGGTGCTCCCAGTGAAGAAGGGATAGGACGTCCGGCTTCCGGAATGGAGCGGGATCGCACGGAGTAATAAATCTATAATCCTACGAAAAAAAGCCCCGTTACAGGATAACGGGGGGCAGCAACAGGTGCTCTATTGAATCGTTCTCATCATAGGATATGTTCGAGGTTTGAAGAATGACTAGATAGATTTACCGGTGTGGACGAAATTAAGGCCCGATTATTTCGGAATGTGCGAGACCCTATATTATAGAAGAAACCCGGCTGCAGAGGACGTTGCAGAGCTTCTGTGACCTATCCCATTCGTCTATAACTCTTTGAAATGAGGAACGTTTTGACGGTTCTTTTCTGTAAAGATTGTATTCTTGCAGCGTCTTTCGCGTTAAAAGCAGCAAGCAGGCTCGCTTTCAGAAGCGGGCCTGCTTGCTTTACTTCATATGTTGAAAGTAGCGTCCGCCAGAGGAGGTTTAATTGCACTAATCCTTCGGCAGTTCTTCGGTCGTCCCATACAATTCAAGCTCCCGTTCCGCCTGCTTGCGGTGGGCGATCCGGCTGCTGGCCGCCGCGGCAACAGCCCCGACGATATCGTCCAGGAAGGTATGGACGTCTCCGTCCGTTTTGTCGTTAAGCCGTTCAAGGACGCCGGGCTTCAGCTTGTCGATGTATCCGTAGTTCGTAAAGCCGATGCTGCCGTACACGTTAACAATGGAGAAGGCCAGAACCTCGTCTACGCCATACAGCCCTTCATCATTGGCCAGCATCTCCTGAAGGGGAGAAATAAGCTTCCCTTCCTCCGCCAGCTTGTCCAGCTGGATTCCGGTCAGCACCGCATTCTGGACCTCGCGCTTGCTTAGAACCGCGTCGACGTTCTGCATGCATTCCTCCATCGTCAAATTCGGATAATATTTCTTCTGAAGGATCATCACCAGCTCGGCGATTTCCTCCACCTTGACTCCTCGTTCCTTAAGCAGGCTTCGGGTTGCTTCCGCTACCTTTTTGCTGTTGAGACTATACGGGATGTTTGCATCCATTTCAGCCATGATGGATATCACCTCATTTTCGTAGTTTGGTAAAAGCTGCTTATAGAGGTTGTTCAAAAAGTCGTCTTTTGACTTTTTGATCTCGCGCTTAAAGACGATTGTACTTTTTAGGAACCCCTTTGTCCAGAAAGGGGAAACTGGACGGTATTTTTTTGGAAAGGGCTCGTATACATAGGAGTACAACCTGTACTAAAAATGTTAGGGGAGGAACAATACATGACCAGTAAACGTAATCTTCGCAGGCTTTCGGCCGCCGGGCTGCTTGCTGTTCCGATTATCATGTCCGGCTGCGGTCCGTTTGCGGGCAAACAGTCCGAAGCGATTGACCCGCCGCCTGCACAAGTGGAGAAGCAAATGTTGGAGAATGTGAATTCCTCGGCTGCCCAGGGTGAGATCGGCATGCAGACGACGGTATATCTTGCCGATGCCAGGGGAATGCTTGCGCCTGTGACGCTGGGCATACCGAAGGCGGAGGCCGGGAGTGAGCTAAAGGAGTCTTTGGAAGTACTCGTCAGCGGCGGACGCTATACCGGATATATTCCGCAGGGCTTCCAAGGCGTACTGCCGGCCGGAACGGTAATTAACAATGTGACCGTCGATGCGGAGAACAAAATGGCCGTTGTGGAATTCAATAAGGCATTTACCGAATACAAGCCTTCGGATGAACGGAAAATTTTGGAGGCGCTGACCTGGACGCTGACAGGGCATGAGGGTGTTGAACAGATGCAGGTATGGGTAGAGGGGACACGCTTGACCGAAATGCCGGTGAATAAAACGCCGCTGGACCGCCCGCTCTCCCGCTCGATGGGCATCAATCTGCAGAAGGCCGACGATGCGGTGTATTCCGCTTCTTCCCCGGTTACCGTATATTTCTCCTCGGTTACTCCGTCCGGGATCCAGTACTATGTCCCGGTTACAAGACTCGTGCCGAGCGGTCAAGATGCGGTAACAGCCGCGCTGAACGAGCTGATCCGCGGCCCGCAGTACGGTGACGGCCTGGCGGAGGTCATTCCGGACAATACGAAGGTAAAAGCTATCGAGAAAGGGGAGGACGGTTCGGTGACCGTATCCCTTGAAGACGGCATGTTTGTCGAAGGGGATGCGGTTCCGGTTGAGCTGCTTCAAGCCGTCGTATTGACGGTATCCGAAAACGCGAACGACGCGAAGGTCAAAATCCATATGAATGATCTGGCCGAGGTCATCGGGGAAGACAGCCGCAACTACAGCGAGCCTGTAAGCGCGCCGGAATTCATTAACGAAATATCGATTTAAGAGCCGGGCATTTGCTGACGATACGGGGACTGTCTCTCGTCCAAAAAGGTGCTTTTATGCCAACACTTTGGTAGAATAGGGGATGCTGATCAGGATTGCGATATGAAGTAGGAGGCAAACAAATGAGATCTAACGGACGTAAGAGCGATGAGCTTCGCCCGATGAATTTATCAACCCATGTGAATAAATATGCGGAAGGCTCTGTGTACATCGAGATGGGGGACACCAAGGTATTGATTACCGCTACCGTGGACGAGAAGGTTCCCCCGTTCCTGAAGGGACAGGGAAAAGGCTGGGTTACGGCCGAATATTCGATGCTGCCGCGCGCAACGCAGTCCCGCAATCAGCGGGAAGCGAACCGCGGCAAGCTGAGCGGACGGACGATGGAAATTCAGCGGCTGATCGGCCGTGCGCTCCGGTCCGTTGTAAATCTGAATGCGCTTGGCGAGCGGACGATTACCCTGGATTGCGATGTTATCCAGGCGGACGGCGGAACGCGGACGACTTCCATCACGGGTGCATTCGTTGCGCTGGCCATCGCGGTCAATAAAATTGCCGAGCAGCATAAGCTTGCGGTATTCCCGATTACCGATTACCTGGCATCCGTCAGCGTCGGCATTGCGGGCGGACAGGCGCTGCTTGACCTGAACTATGAGGAAGACTCCAAGGCGAAGGTGGATATGAACCTGGTTATGACGGGCAGCGGAACATTCGTCGAGGTTCAGGGAACCGGGGAAGAGAGCCCGTTCTCCCGACAGGAGCTGGACCAAATTTTGGAGCTTGGGCAAAAAGGAATCAACGAGCTGATCGCTAGACAACAGGAAGCGCTTGGACCGATCGCGGCAAAGATTGGATCGGTGAACGCGGGAAGCGGAGTGTAAGGCGATGGCATTCGTACTAGGAGATACACTTATCGTAGCGACGCGCAATGCGGGGAAAGTGAAGGAATTCGCCCATGCATTCGCAGCTTTCGGCACGGAAGTAAAAAGCATGTATGACTTTCCCGACCTGCCGGATGTCGTCGAGGACGGAGCAACGTTTGAAGAGAATGCCTTCAAGAAAGCCAAAGAGGTCGCCGAAGCGCTGGGGCTGCCCGTGCTTGCGGACGATTCCGGTTTGTGCGTCGATGCGCTCGGGGGAGCGCCCGGCGTGTACTCTGCCAGGTACGCCGGAACGCACGGCGCCGACGAGGATAACAACGCGAAGCTTCTTGCCGAGCTGGAGAAGCTGAAGCTCGGTGAGGACACGGAGCAGCCGCTGCTCAGTCCGGCCCGGTTCGTCTGCGTTCTGGTATTGTATGATCCGCAGTCGGGACGTAAGCTTACGGCTGAGGGAACGGTGGACGGCTGGATTACATCCGAGCCGGCCGGTGGGGGCGGCTTCGGCTATGATCCGCTCTTCTACCTGCCGAGCCATGAGAAGACGATGGCGGAATTGACCATGGAAGAGAAGCAGGCTATCAGCCATCGCGGCGAAGCGCTGTCGAAGCTTGTGGCCCAGCTGAAATCGGAAATGTAGGGAACGTAAGGAAACCATGCCCTGGCGAGACGGGCATGGTTCCTTTTTTTTATGCTGAAAGGCAATCGTCAGCGTATCGAGACATTGTACTCCTTAAGCCAGAAATGTACCTGTGCCAGGTATGCAAACAATTGCGGGCCGGACATCAGCTGCCCGAACCAAGGAAGGTTGGACGAAGCATCCGGTGAGGATGCCAGCTCGCGGATCCGCGTCTTGTCGATAAGCGGCAGCAGCGGTGAGGAGGCGTCGTCCAAAATGCGGAGCACCTGAGCCTTGACCGCCGCGAGATAGTTCGGGTTATGGGTTTTTGGATACGGACTTTTTTTCCGATAGAGCACATCGTCTGGAAGAACGCCTTCGAGCGCTTTTCGGAGAATGCCCTTTTCCCGGTTTCCGGTCGACTTGATGCTCCACGGAATATTCCATACATATTCAATCAGCCGGTGGTCCGTATAAGGAACCCGGACTTCCAATCCAACGCCCATGCTCATCCGGTCCTTCCGATCCAGCAGCGTTGGCATGAAGCGGGTGATATTAAGGTATGACATGACCCGCATCTTCGCCTGCTCCCCGGTTTCGCCGTCCAGCTTCGGAACCTCGGCCACCGCATCCGAATAACGATCCCCGAGGTATTCCAGCGGCCGGATCCATTCCCGGATTTCGGGAGACAAGAGACTTGCCCGCATATCCGGTGCAACCGACCAAGGAAAGGTGCCGGAATTGAGCATTTCTTCCCGGTGAAACCATGGATAGCCGCCGAATATTTCATCGGCAGCCTCGCCGGATATGGCGACCGTTGCGCCTTTTTTGATCTCGCGGCAGAAGAGGAATAAGGAAGCATCGACATCCGCCATTCCCGGCAGATCACGCGTCCTTGTTGAATCATCCAGCGCCTCGACCAGCTCGGGCGTGTCAAACTCGACCCAATGATGATGGGTCCCGAGCTCCTCATGCATGCGCTTGATCCACGGTCCATCGGCGCCAGGCTGGAAGGAGTGGGACTGGAAATGCTTGCTGTTGTCGACATAATCGACGGAGTAGGTATGCACTTGTCCTTGGCCTGTTCGCCGGTAATAGTCTACGGCCAGCGACGAGAGCGCGCTGGAATCCAGCCCTCCGGAGAGCAGCGAGCAGACCGGAACATCCGATACGAGCTGGCGTTCTACCGTATCGCGGAGAAGGCCCTGCAGGTAGCTTGCCGTGCGTAGGACATCATCCTCATGGGGCTTGCTTTCCAGCTTCCAGTACGTATACTTTCGCAGCCCTTCCCGGCTAAAGATCATGGCCATGCCAGGACGAAGCTCGGAAATATCCTTGTAAACGCCATGCCCAGGCGTTCTTGCAGGGCCGATAATGAACACTTCGGCAAGCCCTTCCGCCCCGACCACCGGCTCGACCTTGGGGTGCTGCAGCAGTGCCTTCGGCTCGGAGCCGAAGATTAGCGTTCCATCGATATAACTGTAGAACAAAGGTTTAACCCCGACCCGGTCACGCGCCAGAAATACCTGTTCACGCGCGCTGTCCCAAATGGCAAACGCAAAAATACCGTTAAGGCGCTCCAGGCAGTCGGGGCCCCATTCGATATAGGAGACCAGGAGAACCTCGGTATCGCATTTGGTGCTGAAACGGTGTCCGCGTCGTATGAGATCCTCTCGAAGCTCGACTGCATTATATAATTCCCCATTGTATACAATAGCGTAGACTTCATCTTCCTGATGAATGATCATCGGCTGTGCTCCATTTTCGGGGTCGATCACGCTGAGTCTGCGGTGACCGAATGCGCACGGGTTTGAAATCCAGGTGCCGGATCCGTCAGGTCCGCGGTGAGCCAAACTCTCTGTCATTTTTACCAGCAGCTGCGAATCCTGCGTCAAATCGCCGTTCCATTGTATAAAACCGGTTATTCCGCACATGACGGTTCATCCTCTCTTTGTCTTTGTCGTACGCTGTCCCATCTTTTTACTCCCTTAGTCGCCAAAGTGATACCAGATATATGCCGAAGCAGGGCATAAAATGTCTGTCCTTTTACGAAAACTAAGGAACGACGGCGAATTCAAAGCGAAGGAGAGAAGCGTCCATGGACAAGTCAACCTACTATGTGTCCGTGCAAAGCCGCTCGGTTCTAACCGAACAAGGGGCGAGTCCGTACGAATGGGAGATCGAGGCCACGCCCGAAGAGGCGGATCAGGTCCGGATTGAGCTGGACATGCTGCAGGAGAAAGAAGAGGAGGCGTTTCCGGGATATGTCTTCCCTTGGCCGGATACTCCGGAGCAAAGCACAAATACTTTATTTCAGACCTCGCTGGACAGAGTATACCGGACCATCTACCGTCTGGGCACGCCAGAAACGCGTCAACAGATGGAGGAGCTGCGGCTGCTATCCGAGCTGACTTGAAAAATATGAAGGATGCTGAGCATGGAAGCTGCGCATCCGGGTAAGGAGAATGGAACCATGTATGCAATTAGAGATGCTAAAATACGGCGAATTACGGAAGTGAACGGAGCGCCTTGCGCCGAGGTTGAGGTTTATCCGCAAGAGGAGGGAGAAAGCGCTTTGCTGGCCTATTTGACCCCATCGTCTCCTTTGGGAGGCTATGATCTGGTAAAAATCGTACGCAGCAATGCCAGCTTGGAGGTGGACTGGTATGATAACAGCATGCATGATGCTTTTGTGGATGCGACGGATGTGGCGTTCGAGAACAGCGCGGCGTCTACAGCAGAAGAAGACCGGGATGCCTTCAAGCAGCAGCTGCTCTCCACCGGACAGCTGTACGAACAGCTGAATCAACGGCTGAGCGAAGGTCCGCTTTATTTTTAGGCAAGTCACATAAAACAATAAAGCGCTTGTGTCAAAACCCTGTAAAAAAGCCTGGTCCGTTTGGACCAGGCTTTTTCATGTCACATGGCCCATGTAAAGGGGAAGCTGCCGCCGTAAGCACAACCTTTCTCGGATGCCTTTGCGTTTCATTACGCAGTTCTGCAAGCGAAAGGCCGTCTGAATATAGGATGCTGGTGGAGGAGCCCATCGCTCTGGGGAATAGGGACCAATGACGGCTGTGGATTACGCAAAATTAAGAAATAGGACTTATCCTCTATTTGATAACAGGGGAATCTTGCCTATAATGTTAGATTAGTGTAAGCATGATTCTAGCATATTTGACAAGGGGAGATTGGATTTGCGCAAAACAAACAGAAATTTGACGAAGCTGCTGGGCGCGGGACTGCTCGCTTTTTCGCTCATCTTCGGACCCGTTCAGGGAGCTGTGAAGGCAGAAGGCACTGAAGGAATTAGCATACTTGAATCATCCCATGAGCTTATTAATGGCAAAATGCGCGTTACTGCCGATGTTCGCAATGGCGGTTCCGGCAAAGAGGGCGGCTTTTATGTCGTAGGTTATGACGAGAACGGCAATGCGCTGGAAGTAGCCGGCAACTCGGAATATTTCATGAGCGATGAAATCAATACATATGAAGTGGATCTAGACGGCGGGAGCAGCATCAAGCGGGTAGAAGTGCTTCCAGCCGGTCCGGCAGGCAGTGAAGCCAAGCTGCTGGCATCCGGATCGAGGACGGATAACGGAGTGGTCAAGGTAACCGGCGTCGTTCAGAATGGAACCGAGGGCCGCAATGTGGGCATGTTGGCTGTTGGATACGACGCTTCCGGTAAAGCGGTTGAGGTTACGTCGGCAGACGGCTACTTCACCGGCAGCGAGGTTTCTACCTTCGAAGTCGAGTTGAAAGCAGCCAAATTGATTAAAACGGTTAAAGTTTCCGCGATTGATCCGGTAGAGGACGCTGTGAAGCTGCTTCAAACCGGAAGCCGTCTCGAGAACGGGAAGCTGATCGTAACCGGCTCGATCCAAAACCGTAAAGAAGGCGGACGGGTTGGCGTAATCGTCGTCGGCAGCAATGGCAGCGGCAAGGTGCTGGAAGTGAACACGACCACAGGTTACCTGAGCGGCAGCGAAATCGCGAATTTTGCGGCTGAGCTGGAAGCAGGCAAAGCGGCCAGCAATATCAAGGTGTTCCTGACCGGAAGCAGCCAAACGCCGAAAATTATCGCCGAAGGCCGGATGACCGTTAACAACAAGCTTGTCGTTACAATCGGGATCGAGAACGGGGATACGTCCCAGCGCATTACCGTCAAATCGACGGCGTACGATGCGAAAGGACGCTCCTTGGGATCGGAGTCCAACTCTACGTTCTTGTCGGCTCATGAGACCACAACGCTGCGGATCGACTATGATTCCCGTGTGAAGAGCGTGAAGCTGAAATACTACGATCAATCCGGAAGAGAAATCGGCCAAATGCCGATCCGCATCAAGCTGAACGGACAGCTGCAATCTTATGCACAGGCACCTGTTATGTCCGGCGGCAGCGTGCTGGTGCCGATGCGCGCGATTTTCGAATCGCTTGACGCTTCCGTGAAATGGGATCAGAAGACGCAGACCATAACCTCCGTCAAAGGCTCCTCCCAAATCAAGCTGAAGATGGGATCAAAGCAGGCCGTGGTGAACGGAAAGAACGTTACGCTTGATTCCGCACCGCGCATGGTAAAGGGCACTACGATGGTACCGCTTCGATTTGTCGCTACGGCTCTCGGCGCTGACGTCAAGTGGGACAGCAGCGAGAAAATGGTGCACATTACAACGAAATAATAAATAAAATGAACCATGCCGGACGATTGCGGCATGGTTCTTCTTTTAGGTCAGGATTTTGCGAAATCCCCAGATAAAAGCATCAGTAGCTCGGTTCGCGGAGAACCTGAATGCCCAGGACGATATTATACACGAAGCTGCCGAAATAAATGATGCCGAACAGAATCAGGTACCCGATCACGGAACCGAAGGAGCCTGAGGTTACCGCCATATAGATGAGCGGGATGGCTGCAAGAAGCGGGAAGAGATGAGAGAAAAGGGCGCGGCGCGCATGCTTCGCTACATAAGCATCTTGGGATAGAATCCACACCAGGATTGGGAGAATAAAGGGCGCAAAGAAAATGCTGAAGTACGATAATGAGGATAGCAGCTGTCTCACGGGTACCACCTCCTGAAAGGTTGTTTGATATTACAATACCCTGCGAGCGAACGGCTGATTCCCCGAATGATTCCTTTACAAAAAAATTCTTTGAAAAATGACGAAGTTGCGATATAATATATTTCGTTACTGTTTCAAAAAGATGTATACATATGTCCCAGTAGCTCAGCTGGATAGAGCAACGGCCTTCTAAGCCGTCGGTCAGGGGTTCGAATCCCTTCTGGGACGCTTTCTAAGAAATCGCCAAACGGCGATTTTTTGCGTATTCCAGAAGGTGAGAACCCCAGTTAGGGGGGCGTCGGAGCATCCGCTTCGGGAGGCTGACTTCGCAGTCGGCCTGAAAGGCCGCATCCCTTCTGGGACGTAAAGATAACACCGCCTTAATGGCGGTGTTTTTGCGTTCCATGAGGATGAGAACCCCAGTTAGGGGGGCGTCGGAGCATCCGCTTCGGGAGGTTGACTTCGCAGTCGGCCTGAAAGGCCGCATCCCTTCTGGGACGCTCTAGATGTTAAGATTAGTATAGGCATCTGAAGTCTGAACAACCGTGAAGGCTTGCAGGCATGAAGCGATACGTATGAGAGGGGAAGATAACCAATGATCCATTATCCGTTTTTGCAGGAAGGGGCGACCATCGGCATACCCGCTCCGTCATCTGGCGTAGAGGCCGAATTGCATGGTTTATTGAGGCAAGCGATCAACCGGATGGAGTCGAGGGGATTCCGTACGATCGTCGGAGATACTGTCTGGACACAGGAAAAGGCTAAGTCGGCTCCTGCGCGTATTCGGGCCCAAGAGCTGAATGCGATGCTTCAGAATGAAGCGATCGATCTCATCGTTCCTCCATGGGGCGGGGAGCTATTGATCGAAATCCTGGAGCATATCGAATTTGATCAAGTGAGCCCCAAGTGGATTCTTGGCTACTCGGACACGAGTGTGCTCCTATTGGCACTCACGTTGGTAAGAGGCATCGCCACTGCGCATGGCACGAATCTCATTGACCTGCGCGGGGAGCAAACCGACCCGACGACTTCACGATGGCAAACCGTGCTGTCAACGTCCAGGGGCGGATCCGTCGCCCAGCAATCTTCCGAAAGCTATCAGAAGGAATGGCAGCATGACAACCCGACTCCATGGATCTACCATTTAACGGAGCCGACGGAGTGGAAATCCGTCACAGGCGCTCCTGCCCAAATGAAGGGACGACTGCTTGGGGGCTGCATCGATGTGATCCGCCATCTGATCGGCACTCCCTACGGCGACGTGACGAGCTTCCAGCAGCAGTACATCGGAAATGAACCCATCCTCTGGTACTTCGAGAACTGCGAGCTATCCACGACCGATTTACGCAGATCGCTTGTTCAGATGAAGCTTGCCGGCTGGTTCGCGAACTGTTCCGGCATTCTGTTCGGCAGAAGCGCTGCCAATCATGCCATCGAGAATTACGAGGCGGAGGACGTATACCAAGACCTTACCCGGGAGCTTGGCGTTCCCATCGTTTATGATATGGACTGCGGACATGTTCCGCCGCAGATGACATTGATCAATGGGGCATATGCCGAGGTGGATGTAAAGGACGGCAAAGGGATGGTCGTGCAGACGTTTCGATGAGGATGCAGACGATCATAACCGCTTTGTTTAGACGGTACTGGGGGATCGGGGAAATGGCTTAACCTTTTCGCGGTAGGTATCAGTTCATTTTTGCAGAAAGCTGGGGTATTATGAGATTAAGTCCTTTAGCAAGTACATAAGCGATGGAACGTTTAGTTTATATCTTGCGAAGCTTCCCCGTCTCACATCATTGCGAGTCTTATAATAGTAGAAAATGATTTTTTTTCATCCTTGAGGAGGCCTTAATTTACTATGCAGCTTACGAAAATATCGCAAAACACCGCCATTCTATTGGAGCATGCCAAAAATTCAGGAATGTCATCCGCCGATCTCTTGGATGCCGTTCGTTCACGGGAGGTTGAACGGTTCGGGACGGCCCAAACCGGCCATTTCCATTACGATGAATTGTTCTCCTACGCCGAGGAGCATGGGGAGAATCTGGAGAAGGCTGTACAGGAAGGCTACAGAATTACATTTAATACGCGGAACGGCTTGAAAATATGGCTGGAGGAAGCGTTTGGCATCAGCTCCGAATCCGACTTTCGCGTAGGCGAAGGGATCATAGATCAGCTGCAGCTGACGGAGGATCAGCTGGGCCGTTTGAAGGATACGCTCGCTGTTAATTGGACCATTCAAGAAGAACCTCTGACAGGCGGGAAGATTCAGGTTAAGCTTACGGTTAGAGGGCTGCAATAGAAGGGGAAATAGCCGTCATCCATCGGGATGGCGGCTATTTTTTGAGGACTGATTCATGGTCCTTTAGAACCTAAAAGCCTAAGCGTTTACCAGGCAAGTTTCTAGGAAGAAGGAGAGCGGGCGGATGCTCTGCATGCGATTTTACATCCGGCTTGGCGTAGGCAGCCCGAGGACGTCCAGCGCATCGCCCAGCGTCTCTTTAAACACCGAGGTCAGCCATACACGGAATTGGAGGACCTCCTCCTCCGCCTTCAGGATCGGGCATGCCGAATAAAAATTGTTAAACCATGAGCACAGCTCGTAAGTGAAGTTGCAAATGGCGCTTGGAGACAGCTCGCGTCCGGCCGTGACGAGGGTGTCCTGCCAAGTGCTGATATGTCTCAGCAAGGCGTGCTCGGCTTTTTCCATGGCAGGAAAATGTACAGGTCTTACTGGCTCCACACCGGATGCCTTCGCTTTATTCAGTACACTCAGCGCTCGTGCATAAGAATAGAGCAGGTATACTCCCGTATTGCCGGATATTTCGGTAGCCTGCTTGAGATCAAATACGACCTCGGTCTGTAGTGCAAAGCGAAGCAGGTAGTAACGGATGGAGGCGATCGCGATTTCGCGGCTGGACAGTCCGTTTTTATCCGAGCGGGTCTCCTCAATGACCTTCTCCACCTGATCGATAAGCTCCGTAATTTTAATACCGATCCCTTGACGCCCGGACATCGCGTAGGAGGCCTTGCCGTCACTCGTATCAATCCCTAGGTCAGCAGCAGCCGACGGACTGAGGGAAACGACCCCGTAACTCACATGACGGAGCTTCTCCGCTTCCTTGACGAACCCCAGGCTTTCGAGCGCCTGCTTGACCATCGCCTGCGGATATTGCTGCCTGTAATCAATAACATTGATTACCATAGAGGCTTTGCCGAACGGCTGCTGCTCGCCGTCAGCGCTTGTTGTCCACACATGCTCCGTAAATTTTTTGTAGGCAAAATCCTTGGCCAAAACCCCGTATTTCCACAAGTGGTACGCGATGTCCTTGGCCGTGTAGGTCAAAATGCCGTTGGAGCGGACAAGCACCTTATCCATGCTGTGCTCGGCCTCCGGATTTCCCGCAGCGTCTTCGCCGCCGGATTGCTTCAGCACCCAGCATCCAGCCAGCCTGCCCTCGGTTTCCTGCTGGAACAGCGGCGTATTCTTCAGCAGCTCGAATGCATAATCCCAGAAGCCCTCTCTTACGATGCTGCTCTCCCACACCAACAGATCATACTCGATGCCGAACTGCTTCATCTCCTCCAAATGCTCTTTAACGATCCGCTCCGCCACGAGGAGTCCGATCCACGCCAAGTTCTGGTGTCCTTCCTCCAGAGCGTGAAGCACTTCGGTTCGATGCTGCACGAGCGAAGGATCCTGCGTATAAGCCCGATTGGTGGCAGAGTATACATCCCAGCAATAATCCCCGAACCGGGCATGCTCTTGTGTGAGCGGAGTATGAAGAAGACCGACGACCGTATCTGCCAGCTGATTCCCCAGATCGTCGATATAGTTATGGACCTCGACTTCATAACCGAGCCTTCTCATCAATCTGACCAGCGTGTCGCCGATACAAGAATTTCGCAGATGGCCGATGTGTGCCGATTTATTCGGGTTGATGGATGTGTGTTCAATGACGATTTTTTCATCCGGGGCAGCAGGCAGCTCGAAACGCTGTCCCGCCCACGCCTCCCAGCGGATGCGGAGATTCAGAAAGCCCGGTGCCGCGACTTCTACGGAAGCTATAAGCTCGAGGAATGGCTCATGCTGATGAAGCTCCTGCTGAATCAGCCCGGCGATTTCAATGGGTGCCTTGCGCAAAACTTTGGCAAGCTGCATGGCGATGTTGGTCGCATAATCTCCATGCTCCATGCTCGCAGGCTGCTCGATACGGACCTGCACGGAATCCGGCAGCTTCGTGCCGAAGCTTTGGCACACCTTGCTTACGGCTTGTTCCAGGCTTTCAATGATAAAGTGACTTAACATAATGGTGAAATCCCCCTTTTAACAGTGACAACCATGTCTGAAAAAATAAAAAAGTCCGCGTCTCCTAAGAGACGAGGACTTATGCTCGCGGTACCACTCTTGTTGTCAACCCCCGAAATTGGAAGGCTGACCCCTTTGCTACGATAACGGTGTAAGCCGGGTCACCCTACTGAAAGTTTCGGATAACCGTCTCCTGGGCCCGTTTCACTGGCGGCTTCGTACCGGTTCCCACCTGTCCCGGCTCGCTTGGACTGAAGCGCGTGCAGCTACTCTCCCAATCACAGAACATCAAAATGATCGAGTTTTCCATATTATAACCAATCTGCTTCGAAAAGCAATACGATTTTTATTTCACCGCAACCAGCAGCGCGCCGACAGCAATCAGAGCAACGCCGGCTGCGTTGATCCAGGAAATTTTTTCACCCAGAAAAACAAAAGCAAGAATGACCGCCATCACGACGCTCAATTTATCGATCGGCCCTACCTGCGATACTTTGCCGTACTTCAGTGCCAGGAAGTAGAACAGCCATGATAAGGCACCGGCAATTCCGCTGAGCACGATGAAGCTGAGCGCCTTTTTCTGCGTTAGAATGTCGCCGAGCTGCGAGAATTTTCCCTGAACCGCTATGACCCCGAGCAAGAACAAGCCATGATGACTGATCGTATAGCGGTTGCGGAATTCGCGTCGATGTTCTGCAGGCCGATCTTGCCGAAGATGGCCACGAGCGCAGCGGCTACGGCAGACAGCAGCGCGTATATAAGCCACAAAGGCATACGCATCCTCCTCTTTTATGTATGTAGCTTGGCATCACTTTCGAATCCGACAGGGATTCTTTTTTTATAGTATAGGGTTATTGGGAAAAAGCCATTATTTTTTAATTTGGGTATCCCATGGAACGCAAAAAGGATCCCAAGGAACGCAAAAACACCGCCCTAAGGCGGTGTTATTTTTACGTCCCAGAAGGGATTCGAACCCCTGACCGACGGCTTAGAAGGCCGTTGCTCTATCCAGCTGAGCTACTGGGACACATTTTTTTCAAGCAAAAAATATATTATCATATGCTCTGGAATATTTCAACTATATATTTTTGAGAATAGAAGATTTTTGATGCGATTAGATTATGACTAGGCAATCCGGGGTTATATTGATAAAATACGGTTGCTCTTTACTTGATCGGTGATCCCGATCCCTCTAAGTAAGAGAAGGAACCCATGGAACCCGCGCTTTTTTAATCTT
Source organism: Paenibacillus sp. FSL M8-0142 (assembly GCF_038597315.1). NCBI lineage: Bacteria > Bacillati > Bacillota > Bacilli > Caryophanales > Paenibacillaceae > Paenibacillus > Paenibacillus sp. FSL M8-0142. The sequence continues at coordinate 4,886,961 of NZ_CP152008.1, read as the reverse complement.
GGCGGTACATATGCTATAATCAACGAATATTAAAAACAGGACTAGAAAGGAGGTGTCCTTATCAAGGACTCTTACTCCCCCGAACAAGAGGATAAGAACATCATCCTGTTTCCGAAGACGCTGGATTATTATCAGATTCAGCTAACGGTTATGCTCGAGAATGAACGGTACGGCGAAGCGATGGAGGTGCTGCGGTTTCTGCTGCAATGCAGCGGACAGAATGAGCGGAACTATGAGGAATGGCGGGCCCTTCTGGAATGGCTGGAGGCAGCCTTCCCCGAAGCAGCCGTGCCCCGTGAGAATGATGCCGATACCGAGGAGATCGACGATCCGGACGAAGCGGAAATGACCCGCCAGATGGTTAACGATAAGGTAGCACAGGATGCAGGATATGCGGATAAACTTCTCGCTTCGGTCATGAACGGACCTTTGACCGAGCAGACGATCCTTGCGCTTGAACAGCTGGCCTATCTGGACCGTCCGGAAATCGATGCGGCTCTAGCGGATTGGCTTAGCGAGACCCCGCTTCATCCTCTGCTCCAATTCCGCGTGCTGCAGACGCTGCGCAGACGTGGCATGGAAGGGAGCGTAACGCTTAAGAGAGGACAGGAGGCCGTCGAAATCGAGATTGACTCGGTACCGCTCGATCCATCGGAATTCCCGCCTGCAATAACGAAAATATTGGAACGCGTTGCCGATCAGACAGAGGTTCACGAGCCGACGCTGTTTTATTTCGCTCAGGAATTATGGTCGCAGTTCATTATGGCCATTTACGGAACCTTGGATTACGAGTCCATGCTCGACGAGGATGAGTCTACGCTCGATATTTGGGCCGCAGCATTGCACGACATCGTGTCGGAGAGTTTAAAAGGGTTCCGGAATGAGGACGAAATCCGGCCGTTGTACGGAATTACGGACACCATGCGTTTTCGCTATGAGGGAGCATACCGTTCGTTAAAGCAATTCGTAGCTGCCGGGGCGGAGGAATAGGCAGAGATGGAAAACGTTTACGGTATCGCTCCATAAGGGTACGCCCTTGAAAAAGCATGTAATGTTGTTTATACTATAGTGGTTATTCGGTACGTGATAGATTATTGCGCCGACCACGTGAACTATTTTGGAGGGGAAAGCATAAATGAAAGCAACTTGGGAAAAAATAGAGAAGAACCTTGGCGTTCTTGACGTTGAGGTTGATGCGGATCGCGTTGCGGCCGCCCTCGACAAAGCTTTTAATAAAGTAGCGAAACAAGTAAATGTACCTGGATTCCGTAAAGGTAAAGTACCGCGCCCGATCTTTGAAGCTCGTTACGGCGTAGAGAGCTTGTATCAGGATGCAATCGACATTCTGCTCCCTGAAGTATACAGCGAAGCTGTTGAGCAAGCGGATATTTTCCCGGTAGATCGTCCAGAAGTAGAAATCGAGCAGTTCGCTAAAGGCGAAACCTTCAAATTCAAAGCAAAAGTAACCGTGAAGCCAGAAGTTAAGCTTGGCGATTACAAAGGACTTGAAGTTGCTGCTGTAACAGCTGAGGTTTCGGATGAGGAGCTGAACCAAGAGCTTGAGCGCCTGCAACAGCGTCATGCTGAGCTGGCTGTCATCGATGAAGGTTCGGCTGAATCCGGCGACATCGTCGTGATCGATTTCGACGGTTCCGTGGACGGCGTTCCTTTCGAAGGCGGACAAGCCGAGCGTTATTCCCTGGAGCTTGGAAGCAACACCTTCATCCCAGGCTTTGAAGATCAAGTGATCGGCATGGCTACGGGTGACTTCAAAGACGTGGAAGTGACATTCCCTGAAACCTACCACGCGGAAGAGCTGGCCGGCAAACAAGCAGTCTTCAAAGTGAAAGTGCATGAAATCAAGCGCAAGCAGCTTCCTGAGCTGGACGACGAGTTCGCTAAAGACGTAAGCGAGTTCGATACGCTTGATGAGTACAAGGAAGATCTGAAGAAGCAGCTTCTGGCCCGCAAAGAGCAGGAAGCTCAAGGCGTCCGCGAGAATGAAGTTGTTGAAAAAGCGGCAGCTAACGCCGAAATCGATATTCCGGAAGCGATGATTCAATCCGAAGTTCAGAACATGATGCGCGATTTCGACAACCGTCTTCGCCAGCAAGGCATGAACCTCGAGATGTTCCTCAGCTTCTCCGGCCAAACCAATGCGGATTTGGAAGGTCAGATGAAGGACGATGCCGAGAAGCGCGTTCGCAACAACCTTGTGCTTGAAGCGATTGCGAAAGAAGAGAAGCTTGAAGTTTCCGAAGAGGAAATCAACAAGGAACTGGACAATATGGCTGAAACGTACAAGCGTTCCGCCGAAGAAATCCGCAGCATCCTGGCTGCCAACGGTTCCCTTGACAGCCTTAGCGAAGAGCTGCTTCTCCGCAAGACGATTGATTTCTTGCTGGAAAACAGCGTAGAAGGCGCTCCAGTGGAGAAGAAGGAAGAAGCTGCAGAAACTGCGACTGAAGAATAATAAGAACAGGCGGCTGCCGAAGCTGCCGTTACATGAGATAGGGCACGTACTTTATGCGTGCCTTATTTTTACCTAAGAATAGCCAATTTTCAACTAAATGTGACATGAATTGGTTATTTTTTCGACATACATAATGAGACAAGTTGGCTGGATATATTTCTAGCGAAGTTCATAGAATGTAATCAGGGTTAAAAAATGACATTGCGCTTTGAACATGTTAGAATAACTTTTGTAACGCATAAGTAAATTTTCAAGGAAATGAGGTTGGTCGCATGAGTCTTGTACCTATGGTGGTGGAGCAAACCAGTCGAGGCGAAAGATCCTACGATATCTACTCAAGATTACTGAAGGATCGCATTATATTCCTCAGCAATGCGATCGATGACGATGTAGCCAATCTCGTCATTGCCCAGCTGCTCTTCTTGGCTGCGGAAGATCCGGAGAAAGACATCTCTCTGTACATCAATTCTCCTGGCGGTTCGGTGACGGCCGGGATGGGTATATATGATACGATGCAGTTGATTAAGCCTGATGTGTCCACTATTTGCGTCGGCATGGCCGCCAGCATGGGCTCGCTGCTGCTCACCGCCGGAGCGCCCGGCAAACGGTATGCGCTTGAGAACAGCGAAGTCATGATCCATCAGCCGCTTGGCGGAATTCAAGGTCAGGCATCCGATATCCAAATCCATGCAGATTGGATCATCAAGACCAGACAGAAACTTAACCAAATCTATGTGGAGCGCACGGGTCAGCCCCTTGAAAAAATCGAACGCGATACAGACCGTGACTTTTTTATGAGCGCGGAGGAAGCGAAGGCGTACGGTATTATTGACGAAGTTCTGTCTTCACCGACCAAATCATAAGGGGTGGTTATTGCATGTTTAAATTTAACGACGACAAAGGGCAGCTGAAATGCTCCTTCTGCGGCAAATCGCAGGAGCAGGTTCGCAAGCTGGTTGCGGGGCCCGGTGTTTATATATGTGACGAGTGCATTGACTTGTGCTCGGAAATCGTAGAGGAAGAACTCGGCCATGAGGAAGAAGTGGATTTGAAGGATATTCCGAAGCCGCGTGAAATTCGGGATATTCTTGACCAATACGTCATCGGACAGGACCAAGCGAAGAAGTCCTTATCGGTTGCCGTATATAACCACTACAAACGGATCAATACGCAAAACAAGATTGATGACGTTGAATTGCAGAAGAGTAACATTTTGCTGCTGGGACCTACAGGTTCAGGTAAAACATTGCTTGCGCAAACGATGGCTAAAATCTTGAACGTTCCGTTTGCCATTGCCGATGCCACCTCGTTGACGGAGGCCGGTTACGTGGGCGAGGATGTCGAGAACATCCTGCTCAAGCTGATCCAAGCCGCCGACTATGACGTGGAGAAAGCGGAACGCGGCATTATCTATATTGATGAAATTGATAAAGTGGCCCGCAAATCCGAGAATCCGTCCATCACTCGTGACGTTTCCGGCGAAGGGGTTCAGCAGGCGCTTCTGAAAATTCTGGAGGGAACGGTCGCTTCCGTTCCGCCGCAAGGTGGGCGCAAGCACCCGCACCAGGAGTTTATTCAGATCGATACAACCAACATTCTGTTCATTTGCGGCGGCGCATTTGACGGGTTGGAGCAGTACATCAAACGCCGGATCGGCAAGAAGGTCATCGGCTTCAACGCTTCCGCTGAAGGCCAGAAAGATCTGAAGCCAGGCGAATATTTGACGATGGTGCTGCCTGAGGACCTGCTCAAGTTCGGTCTCATTCCGGAATTTGTCGGCCGTCTGCCGGTTGTTTCCACATTGGAACCACTGGATGAGGCGACGCTGGTACGGATTCTGTCCGAGCCGAAGAATGCCCTCACCAAACAGTACCAGAAGCTGCTTGAGCTTGATAATGTCAATCTCAAGTTCGAACGCGGCGCTCTCGAAGCCATTGCCCAGGAGGCAATCAAGCGCAATACGGGCGCGCGCGGACTGCGCTCCATCATTGAAGGCATCATGCTGGATGTAATGTATGAAGTGCCGTCCAGAGACGATATCAAGGATTGCGTCATCACCGAACAGGTCGTTCGTGACAGAGTGATCCCTGAGCTGATGCAAGGCAAGGGAACGGAAGATGACAAGAAACAGGAAGAAAGCGCCTGAGGCGTTCTAACGCTGCGGACGTGATATAAATTTACGCTGATCCTCTCCACTTCCAGTTATGGCCATGAGCCTAGGCTGGAGTGGAGCTTTGGCGTTATACGGGAGAGATCGTACCATGTTTTTGAGACAAGACACACGGCCCGTTAAGGTGGGGAACCTCACCATAGGGGGAAATAACCAAGTCATTATTCAAAGCATGTGCACCACCAAAACAGCGGATGTCGAGGCGACCGTCGCGGAAATTTTGCGTCTGGAGGAAGCCGGATGCCAAATCGTCCGGGTAACGGTCAACAATGAGGAAGCCGCCGCTGCCATTAAGGAAATCAAGAAACGCATTCATATCCCGCTTGTTGCGGATATTCATTTCAACTATAAGCTTGCCCTTCTCGCCATAGAGAACGGCATCGATAAAGTCCGGATTAATCCCGGCAACATCGGAAAACGCGAGAAGGTCGAAGCGGTCGTAAAAGCGTGCAAGGAGAAAGGCATTCCGATCCGGATCGGCGTAAACGCCGGCTCGCTGGAGAATCATCTTCTTGAAAAATACGGCTATCCGACGCCGGAAGCGATGGTGGAGAGCGCCCTGTACCATATCGGTATTCTGGAGGAGCTCGATTTTCATGACATCATCGTATCCTTGAAGGCATCGGATGTTCCGATGGCTATTGCGGCGTATACGAAGGCTGCCGAGGTGATTCCTTACCCGCTTCACCTGGGCATTACGGAAGCCGGTACGCTGTTCTCCGGAACGGTGAAAAGCGCGGCCGGACTCGGTGCGCTCCTGTCGATGGGCATCGGCAACACGATGCGGATTTCGCTCAGCGCCGATCCGGTAGAGGAGATTAAAGTCGGACGCGAGCTTCTCAAAACGTTCGGATTGATTTCCGATATGGCAACGCTCGTATCCTGCCCGACGTGCGGACGTCTCGATATCGATTTGTTCTCCATTGCCAATGAGGTCGAGGAGTATATCTCGAAACTGAGAGTGCCGATCAAGGTATCCGTTCTTGGCTGTGCCGTGAACGGACCGGGTGAAGCGAGAGAGGCCGACATTGGAATTGCCGGCGCTCGCGGAGAGGGACTGCTGTTCCGTTACGGCGAAATGATTCGCAAGGTTCCGGAAGCCACGATGGTGGAGGAGCTGAAGAAAGAGATCGATAACATTGTGAAGGTGTACGAGGAGACAGGCGAAATCCCTGGCCGCAAGCATAAGTCCACGGTCTGAGCTTGATGGTATGCAATGTCAGTCACACATGGCCTTGGCATCGGTGGTTGCGATGTAACTAGAAGCCACATACCGTACGCTAAGCATTGTGTCGTGATTCCAAACACCATGCAGGAGCTCCATACATCTTTGCTTGGTAATTCAATAGCGTTTGCCTTAAGCGGCAGCCTCTGATTCAGGAGGCTGCCGCTTTTTGTTATTCTTCATCGGGATCGTCCTCGGATTCAGCCGAATTGCGTTCCGTGGACTCAAGTTGGGGGAACGACACTTCTGGTGAGCCACGAGTCAATGCAAGTACTGGGAGAACGTGAGAGCCGTCGCAAAGTGACACGATTGCAGAAAAGGAGCAAGTAGGTCCCGAAAAGGGACTTGAAGAGGCAAGGTGGGCTCCAAAGGAGCAAGCAAGTCCCCAAAAGGGACTTGCCCACCAGGAAAGCTTCAGCGGAGCAGGCGGAATTGTTCAGAAGAAGCGAAGCGTTCTCCTTTGCCCTCGGATTTCCTCATAGGAACCCAAAAATTCAAAGAAATCCGAGGGCAACAGAGATCGTAAGAACAATCCGCATGCGGAGTGCTGATAAACTGACAACGGTCCTACTAGCTGTGAAGATGTCCCCAAAAGGAACTAGTAGAGCGAAAGTGGGCTTCAAAGGAGCAAGCAAGTCCCCAAAAGGAACTAGTAGAGCGAAAGTGGGCTTCAAAAGAGCAAGCAAGTCCCCGAAAGGAACTTGTAAAGCGAAAATGGGCTCCAAAGGAGCAAGGAAGTCCCCAAAAGGGACTTGCCCACCAGGAAAGCTTCAACGGAGCAGGCGGAATGGTTCTGAAGAAGCGAAGCGTTCTCCTTTGTTCTCGGATTTCATCATAGGAACTCAGAATTCAAAGAAATCCGAGGGCAACAGAGATCGTAAGAACAATCCGCAGGCGGAGTGCTGATTAAGCTCACAACGGTCCTACTGGCAGTGAAGATGTACCCAAAGGGAACCTGCAGAGCGAAAGTGGGCTCCAAAGGAGCAAGCAAATCCCCAAAAGGGATTTGCCTTGCCCGCCAGGAAAGCTTCAACGGAGCAGGTGGAATTGTTCAGAAGAAGCGAAGCGTTCTCCTTGCCCTCGGATTTCATCAATAGGAACATAGAATTCAAAGAAATCCGAGGACAACAGAGATCGTAAGAACAATCCGCATGCGGAGTGCTGATTAAGCTCACAAAGGTTCAACTGGCTGTGAAGATGTCTTTTAAGGGACTTGTTGTGAAAAAGCCCCTTTACAAATTGTTCCCGCATTGGCGTTTTACCTGCAAACGAATCGGCAATACTACCAAGTATTAACGTTGGATCTTGACATAATGGAGAAACAGGAGGAATGACTTGTGAATCTGAGTATCGTGATTATGCTGGTGCAGCTGTTTTTTGCAGTCATCATCGGCATTTATTTTTGGAACTTATTGCGTGGGCAAAAGACCAGCAAGACCGCAGTGGACCGGGAATCGCGCAAGGAGCTCGATAAGCTGCGCAAGCTTCGGTCGGTGTCGTTGACGAAGCCGCTTGCGGAGAAGACGAGACCTCAGACCATGGACGACATCGTCGGGCAAAAGGACGGACTGCGCGCCTTGAAGGCCGCCCTGTGCAGCGCCAATCCGCAGCACGTCATTATCTATGGCCCGCCGGGAGTGGGCAAGACGGCGGCAGCGCGCGTGGTGATGGAGGAAGCGAAGAAGAATCCGCAATCGCCGTTTAAATACGATGCAAAGTTTACGGAGATCGATGCGACCACCGCCCGTTTTGACGAGCGTGGTATTGCCGATCCGCTCATCGGGTCGGTGCACGATCCGATCTATCAGGGGGCTGGCGCGATGGGCGTAGCCGGCATTCCGCAGCCGAAGCCGGGCGCAGTGACGAAAGCGCACGGCGGCATTCTGTTCATTGACGAAATCGGCGAATTGCACCCGATTCAGATGAATAAGCTGCTAAAAGTACTGGAGGACCGCAAGGTCCTGCTTGAAAGTGCATATTATAATTCAGAGGATGCCAATACGCCAGCCTATATTCACGATATTTTTCAAAACGGACTTCCAGCCGATTTCCGCTTGGTTGGCGCGACCACGCGCTCGCCGGAAGAAGTTGCGCCCGCTCTTCGTTCACGCTGCATGGAGATCTTCTTCCGTCCGCTGCTCCCCGAGGAGATCGGTAAAATCGCGGAGGATGCCATTCAGAAGATAGGCCTTGGCGCAGCGCCGGAAGCGGTGGACGTCGTGAAGCAGTACTGCTCCAATGGACGCGAGGCCGTCAATATGATTCAACTCGCCGCAGGGCTTGCATTAACGGAAAAAAGAGACTCCATCCGCGCCTCGGATGTAGAGTGGGTAGCGAGCAGCAGTCAGCTGCAGCCCCGCCCGGACCGCAAGGTGCCGGAGAAGCCGCAGATCGGCGTTGTCAACGGGCTGGCCGTATACGGTCCGAATATGGGGGCGCTGCTCGAGATTGAAGTGTCAGCGGTGCCGGTCGAGAAGGGACAGGGCACCTACAATATTACCGGTGTCGTGGATGAAGAAGAGCTTGGCGGGGGATCGCGCAAGCTGCGGCGCAAGAGCATGGCCAAGGGATCGATTGAGAACGTCCTGACCGTGCTGGAAGCGATGGGCTTCTCGCCGAAGGATTATAATCTCCATATCAATTTCCCGGGGGGAACCCCGATTGACGGCCCGTCCGCCGGTATTGCGATGGCAACGGCGATCGTATCGGCGATTAAGGGAATTGAGGTCGATAATAAAATTGCGATGACCGGTGAGATGAGCATTCACGGCAAAGTGAAGCCGATCGGCGGGGTGATTGCCAAAGTGGAGGCAGCGTTCCAGGCCGGAGCAACCCGTGTCATCATCCCGAAGGATAACTGGCAATCGTTATTCCAGGATCTGAGCGGCGGCTTGCGGGTCATTCCGGTCGAAACGGTCGACGAGGTGTTCCGCCAAGTATTCGGCGGCTCGCTGGCGGCGGACATCGTGGAGCTTCCGAACACCGACATCTATCCGGCCTCCTCGGCATCGCTTCTGCAGGCCACGCCACCGCGCAATGGCAAAATGACCGATGCCGGCGGCGTTTAAGTTTCCCGTTGTTGGTTTTTTATACGCAGATTTGATAAAATAGGAATAGTGTCAACATTGAGAGCCATTGGAGGTGCGAAAGCGATGGGACCAAGTAAAACCAAAGGTCGTCGTTTTCCTTTATTGCCTTTAAGAGGTCTTCTTGTCTACCCGAGTATGGTGCTTCATTTGGATGTAGGCCGGGAGAAATCCGTAAAGGCTTTAGAAAAGGCGATGGTTGAAGACAATTTGATTCTCCTGTGTTCTCAATCGGAAGTGAACATTGAAGAACCGACGCAAGAGGATATTTTTCGAATTGGAACCGTTGCGAATGTACGCCAGATGCTTAAGCTTCCAAACGGTACCATACGCGTGCTTGTGGAAGGTATGGAACGGGCGGAAATTATTCAATATACGGATCAAGCGGATTACTACGAGGTCATCGCGCGCGAGCTTCCGGAGGAAGAGAACAATGACCCTGAAGTATCCGCTTTGATGCGGACGGTGCTGTCACAGTTTGAGAATTATATCAATTTGTCCAAGAAAGTTACGCCCGAGACGCTTGCGGCCGTCTCCGATATCGATGAGCCGGGGCGTCTGGCGGATGTCATTACAAGCCACTTATCGTTAAAGATCAAGGATAAACAGGAGATCCTTGAGACGATCGACGTCCGCAAACGGCTGGAAAAGCTGCTGGATATTTTAAACAACGAGCGCGAAGTGCTGGAGCTGGAGCGAAAGATCAACCAGCGGGTTAAGAAGCAGATGGAGAAGACCCAGAAGGAATACTATCTGCGCGAGCAGATGAAGGCCATCCAGAAAGAGCTTGGCGATAAGGAAGGCCGTGCCGGGGAAGTCGAGGAGCTGCGCAGTCAGCTGCAAGAGCTTCAGCTTCCGGAACGCGTCCACGAGAAAGTCGAGAAGGAAATTGACCGCCTCGAGAAGATGCCGGCCAGTTCGGCAGAAGGCGGCGTCATCCGGAATTACGTCGATTGGCTGCTTGCCTTGCCGTGGACGAACAAGACCGAAGACGATCTCGACATCGCAAAAGCCGAGCAGGTCCTGGATGAGGATCACTACGGGCTGGAGAAGCCGAAAGAGCGCGTGCTGGAATATTTGGCCGTGCAGAAGCTCGTAAAGAAGATGAAGGGGCCGATTCTGTGCTTGGTCGGACCGCCGGGCGTCGGCAAAACGTCGCTGGCCCGTTCCATCGCCCGCTCCCTGGAGCGCAAATTCGTCCGCATTTCCCTCGGCGGCGTGCGGGATGAAGCCGAAATTAGGGGACATCGCCGGACTTATGTCGGGGCCATGCCCGGCCGAATCATTCAAGGCATGAAGACCGCAGGCTCTTTAAATCCGGTATTCTTGCTCGACGAAATCGATAAAATGGCTTCGGATTTCCGCGGCGACCCGTCTTCGGCGCTGCTGGAGGTGCTCGATCCGGAACAGAACAATACGTTCAGCGATCACTTTATCGAAATTCCGTTTGATTTATCCCAGGTCATGTTCGTGACGACAGCCAACGCTCTTCATAACATTCCAAGACCGCTGCTCGATCGGATGGAGGTTCTCTATATTCCGGGTTACACGGAAATCGAAAAGCTCCAGATTGCGAACCGCTATCTGCTGCCGAAGCAGAAGAGCGAGCACGGGCTTGAGCCCGAGCAGCTCCAGGTAGACGAAGGGGCGCTCCTGAAGGTGATCCGTGAATATACGCGGGAGTCCGGCGTCCGGAACCTGGAGCAGCAGGTGGCGGCTCTGTGTCGGAAGGCCGCGAAGCGGATTGTTACGAACGAATCCGATTCCATTGTGATCGGTGCGGACGATATTAAGGATTATCTCGGCATTCCGAAGTTCCGCTACGGTATGGCCGAGCTGGAGGACCAAGTCGGAACCGTAACCGGTCTTGCGTGGACCGAGGTTGGCGGCGAGACGCTGACCATTGAGGTTACCGTCGTTCCCGGAACCGGCAAGCTGACGCTAACGGGCAAGCTGGGAGATGTAATGAAGGAGTCGGCTCAGGCAGCTTTCAGCTTTACCCGTTCGAAGGCCGCAGAGCTCGGCATCGACCCGGATTTCCACGAGAAGCTGGATGTCCACATCCATATCCCCGAAGGAGCCATTCCGAAGGATGGTCCGTCTGCAGGCATCACGATTGCTACGGCCCTTATTTCATCCTTAACGAAGCGCCATGTTGCCCGTGACGTGGCGATGACCGGCGAGATTACACTCCGCGGACGCGTGCTGCCGATCGGAGGGCTTAAGGAGAAGTCCTTGGCCGCTCATAGGGCCGGCTACAAAAAAATATTGCTCCCGAAAGATAACGAGAGGGATTTGCGCGACATTCCGGACAGTGTCAAGAATGACGTCGAATTCGTTCCGGTATCCCACATGGACCAAGTTCTCGAGCATGCGCTCGTAGAGCAGGCGGGAGTGCATTAGAGAGGAACCTTTAAAAATCATGAAAGTAACAAAAGCCGAATTCGTCATCAGTGCGGTCGGTCCTGCTCAATATCCTGAAGACGCCTTGCCGGAAATTGCTCTGGCAGGGCGTTCCAATGTGGGCAAGTCCTCACTGATCAACCGTATGATATCGAGAAAGAACTTGGCCCGTACGAGCGCAACGCCAGGCAAGACGCAGCAGCTCAATTATTACCGGGTCAACGAGGATTTGTATTTGGTCGACTTTCCGGGGTACGGATACGCCAAGGTATCCAAAAGCCAGCGCGCGGCGTTCGGCGAGATGGTCGAGAAATATTTGCTCAGCCGGGATGAGCTGAAGCTCGTTCTGCTGGTGGTCGATATGCGCCACCCGCCTACAAAGGACGATGTCAGCATGTATGAGTGGCTGCAGCATTACGACCGACCGGTGTGCGTCGTCGCGACCAAAGCGGACAAAATCCCGAAGACGCGCAGACAGAAACACGTCAAGATTGTAAAGGAAACGCTTGGCTTTCAGCCTCATCATTCATTCGTCATGTTCTCTTCGGAGTTAGGGCTTGGTAAAGAGGAGCTATGGGAAATCATCGAATCACATATCGGATACCGTCAAGAAAACGGCGAAGGGGACAAGGGCGATTTCCGGGATGCAGCCGTCGAAGAAGACGAATAAGCGTAATCGAGCGGATTTGCCTGATTTTTTGAGTAATAGAGGGAATCGGTGTATTCTTGACAGGAAAGTGAGCATGTTGAGGGAAATCTCAGTCTGATTCCGGCTAAAACCGTTTTTTTATGAAATATGATGAATAATCTCGTTCGGACGACAGGAAAGACCGCTGGGATGTACAGTATAATGGGAGTAAGTTAAAAGAATTGAGGGATTTTTATGGCTCAGCGGTTAGCCACAGAATATGTTAATGCCACAATGCAAATGACGGATGTTCAAATGGATCGATTTCTGCAAGGGACCCACGCTTTCCGGGTGAGCAGCCGAGTGAAAGTGATGGACGGCGGAGAGCATGAGTTCGTGCTTGAAGATGAAAGCGGGGAAGAAGTTCATTTGCCCTTTGAACGCAAGAATGGCCTGTACGTCTGTGAGCTGTCGTGCCGATTGGTAACTCCCCATCTGGCCGATGCCGTACGTAAGCTGTTTACGGCTTTTAAGGGGTCGGGGAAGGTAAATCGGATCTATCGCGGCTTTACAATGAGCTATGATTACCACGTCGGAACGGTTCACCGAATCACCCAGATGACCGGGAACGAGAGTATCGTCATATACGAGTACAAGAATACGGCCGGAGAGCTGCTGCGCCTGTTTAACAGCAAGGAAGCTGAGAAAGAGATCGAATCCATTCAGCGGAATATTAATCTTCTTCTGGACCAGCGGATTGCGGCAGGCAATGACATGTCTAAGATCCAATCGATCGATGAACAGCTCCGGAGCTACAATCAGCGGCTATTCGTTCTCGAAGCATAAGACTAGGTTAGGCTGCCCATAAATGGGCGGCTTTTTTATTTGCGGAAGGGGAGTAATCTTAGTCACAGCTTCGGAATTTGGCACATATATTGAGCTGTAAAATTATTTATTAGGTTATTTTTGAAAAAGGTGTTGCATTTCGCTGTCATAGATGTTATTTTTAATCTCGTTGAAAAGAATATAGGAACCAGGATTCACTCAGGACATGTAATGTTGCGAGAGATTATTCCCTCGGGAAGTGAATGACGTAGGTCCTAGCGGATGAAATTTTCAAACATTTTATTCCTAGGAAGGGGGAAACCGGAAGATGGAATACTCAACTTTCGGAAGACACGTTGCTGTTGATACTTGGGGAGTCGATTTTGAACTATTGAACAGTGCAGAATTTTTACAAGCTCAGATGGTCGAAGCCGCTGAAGCATGTGGAGCAACGGTATTGTCCGTCCAATCCAAGCAGTTCGAGCCACAAGGAGCTACGGTGCTTGTATTGCTGTCGGAAAGCCATCTCTCGATTCACACATACCCTGAGAGAGGTTTTGCTGCGATTGACTGTTACACCTGCGGGGAGACGGTAGATCCGCAATTGGCTATTGACTACCTGGTATCCGTACTGAAACCTGAAAAATGCTATGCTAAGAAACTCGTACGCGGACTTGGAGAAATGAAGGTCGAGACGCCCGAGATGAAACTGGCCGAACTCGTTTAACAGGCCAACTACAAATTGTGTATACCTATAACCATGGAGTCCTCCATGGTTATTTATTTTGAGACGACCTTTTCAAGGAAAATCATACGTATATCTCCAGTGCTGAATATCCACAATAGTAAGGTGTCGGTAAACAGGAAATGAGGGGGAGTCCCCATGAACAGAATATAACGAAACATGGGGATTTCATAAACATTTCATAAAATAGACAAGGGGATTTGGCTGACTGTGATATAATGAACAAGGTCAGGGCAGACCGCTTGATCGCGGTCATACTATCGGAGAAATAGGCAGGTGAACATGCAATGCACATCGTCGTTGTTGGGTTGAATTATCGCACGGCGCCCGTGGAGGTCAGGGAACGCTTTACGTTTTCGGAAGCTGAATTGCCGGAGGCGCTGCGGGAGCTGAAATCAACCAAGAGCGTATTGGAGGGCGTCATTGTCGCTACCTGCAACCGTACTGAGATTTATGTTGTGGTAGATCGCCTTCATATGTGCGGCTACTTTATCCGCAGTTTTATGGAGCAGTGGTTCGGCATTAACCGTGAGGAATTTACACAGCATCTATATATATATGAAGATGAACAGGCCATTTCCCATCTGTTCAAGGTCACCTGCGGCCTGGATTCCATGGTGATCGGAGAGACGCAGATCCTGGGACAGGTTCGCAATGCCTTTTTAACATCCCAGCAGCATCATGCTACCGGAACCTGGTTCAATATGCTGTTCAAGCAGGCGGTAACGCTCGGAAAACGCGCCCACTCGGAAACCTCGATCGGCGAGAGCGCCGTGTCGGTCAGCTATGCGGCGGTAGAGCTTGGCAAACGGATTTTCGGCACGTTCAACGATAAGAAGGTTATGATTCTCGGCGCAGGCAAGATGAGCGAGCTTACCGTCAAGCATCTTTATGCCAACGGCGCCGCAGAGGTAATTGTGGCTAACCGGACGCTGGGCCGCGCCCAGGAGCTTGCGAGCAAGTTCAAGGGCACGCCCTGCACGATGGAAGAAGGCATGGGGCTTCTTTATGACGTAGACATCATTATCAGCTCGACGGGCTCGAATGAATACGTGCTGAATGCCGACCGGGTAAGGGAGAGCATGAAGAAGCGCCAGTCGCGGCCGCTGTTCATGATTGATATTGCCGTTCCGCGGGATATCGATCCGGCTGTCGGCGAGCTGTCGAATGTATTTTTGTATGACATTGATGATTTGGAAGGTATTGTTGAGACGAATATGGAAATGCGCCGCGTCGAGGCCGCTAAGATCGAGGTTATGATTCAGGCGGAGATGGACGCATTCCACACTTGGCTGAAGACGCTTGGCGTCAGACCGGCGATTCGCGCTCTGCAGGAGAAATCCAATACCATCCACGAAGAGACGCTTGAAAGCTTATTTAATAAGCTTCCGGAATTGGACGAACGTCAGCGCAAGGTTATTCGCCGATTGACGAAGAGCATCGTTAACCAAATGATGCATGACCCGATCAATCGGATTAAAGAAATGACCGGCGGTAAGCACGGCAATGAAGCGCTCGACTATTTCACTCAAATTTTCGCGCTGGAAAGCCTGATTCATGAAAAAGAGCAGGGGACCCGCAGCCACACCAAGGACAAAGCAGCAACCAAAGCTGAAGCGATATCGAGCGCTGCCGATCGGCAGGCAGAGGAGAAGCCCATAAAGGTATCTCTTGCCCCAGCCACCCTATGAGGCGGGTGAATTCATTCCATGCTGCTAAACCTTATTTATAATACCGGCATTTGTATCTATGCCCTGAGCCTTCTGTTTTTTATCTCGGATTGCGTATCGCGCAATTCGGTGGCGAAGCGGATAGGCACAGGGCTTCTTGGCATAACGGCGCTGCTTCAGCTTGGGGGAATCGGGATCAGAGCGATGGAGGGCGGGCATTTTCATCTCCCCGTGTTTACGTTGTTTGATTTCTTGCTCCTCCTTACGTTCTGCATCACGATAACATCGATGGCACTAACGTATTTAAAGCGATCCGAGTATGCGGTGCTGCTGATCAACCTTGTCGGCTTCTGCGTCATGCTGGTCAACCAGCTTTGGTTCAAAGCCGGAGGAGATAACGCCCTATGCAGCTGGGAGACTGAGCATCGGCTCCTGCTGATTCACATCGCGCTGGCGAGCATAAGCTTTGCCGCACTGACGGTAGGGGCTGTTTTTGCCGCAATCTATATGTTTCTGCACCGAAAGCTTAAGCATAAACACTGGAATGATACGGTACGAAGATTGCCCAGCTTGGAGAAGCTGGACATTTACGCTTATAAAGCGTTGATGACGGGAACGGCGATTTTGGTGCTGTCCTTGATCGTGGCAATCATGTCGGTTGCCATGGCAGGGCGATGGCAGCTGCTCCTGGATATTAAGGTGCTGTCTACGCTCCTTGCGCTCAGTATGTATATTGTTTATTTCCTGAAACGCAGCCTGCTGAAACGCTCCGGCATGGAGGCCGCGGTTTGGGCGCTGATCGGGTACGGATTCATTATATTGAACTTTTATCTGAATACGTGGTCCGGATTTCACAGCTGGTCAGGAGTGTGACGGATGATGAAGGATTCTAAGTATGTGCCCGTGATGCTGAAATGCGACGGGCGTTTATGCTTGCTGGTCGGCGGCGGTGCCGTGGCTGAACGGAAGGCCGCGGCGCTTCTGGATGCCGGAGCAAGCGTACATATTGTAAGCCCCCAATTAAAGAGCGGCCTGCTTCGCAGGCTGGCAGATGAAGGAGCCGTGCAATGGACCAGCAGGGTCTATGAGCCGGGGGACCTGCAAGGAGCTTTCCTGGTTTACGCCGCAACGGACGATGATACGCTGAATAAAACGATCGCACTGGAGGCCGACCGGCTTGGAATATGGGTGAACGTGGCCAGCGACGGAGAGGCGGGCTCGTTCATCAGCCCGGCGGTCATGCGCCGGGGAAGATTGACCTTAGCGGTAGCTACGTCCGGGGCAGGGCCCGCTGCGGCCGTGCGAATTCGGCAGCAGCTCGAAGAGCAGTTCGGCCAGGAATACGAGGAATATCTCGATATATTATACAGCATGCGCTCGGCGATTAAGGCACAAGCGGCATCCGCTGAGGCGCGCAAACGGCTGTTGGACCGATTATACCGATTGGATATTCTCGGCGATATTCGCCGCGAAGGTTATGCGTCCTGGAATACGGATAAAATCAAGCTATGGATTGAGAACAATCAGGAGGAATGAATATGCGCACGATCGTGGTTGGCAGCAGGCAGAGTGCTCTTGCACTTACACAAACAGGACAAGTTATCGATGATTTGAAGCGGTTAGCGAAGGAACATGGATTAGAGTACGAGTTTACCGTCAAGAAAATCGTCACGAAAGGCGATCGCATTGTCGATGTTACCCTGTCCAAAGTTGGCGGGAAAGGACTGTTCGTAAAGGAAATCGAGCAAGCCATGCTGGACGGGGAAATCGATATGGCGGTGCACAGCATGAAGGATATGCCGTCCGTTCTTCCGGAAGGCCTGGTGTCCGGTGCCGTTCCTAAGCGGAAGGATCCCCGCGACTGCCTCATTTCCATGGAAGGCTCGACATTGGATGATCTTCCGCAAGGGGCGAAGGTGGGGACAAGCAGTCTGCGCCGCTCCAGCCAGCTGAAGGCGTACCGGCCGGATCTGAAGATTGACTGGATCCGCGGCAATATCGACTCCCGGATCCGGAAGCTGGAGAGCGGGGAATTCCAGGCTATTATTCTCGCAACGGCAGGTCTTCAGCGGATGGGCTGGGAGGATCGGATCACGTCCTATCTGCCAATCGATATCAGCTTGCCGGCCGTGGGACAAGGCGCGCTCGGAATCGAATGCCGCGAGAACGATGCGGAGCTTCTGCATCTGCTATCCCTCTACAACGATGAGGTGACAGCACGGACCGTATCGGCAGAACGCAGGTTCCTGAGCGAGCTGAACGGGGGCTGCCAAGTACCGATCGGAGCGTATGCTGTCATCAAGGAGGATTCAGGAGATTCCCGCGGAGCTCAAAACATTATACAATTAACAGGTATGGTAGGTTCTCCGGACGGCGAAATCATCCTTAAAGAAACCGCCGAGGGAACCGATCCTGAATCGCTCGGAATCGAAGTGGCCGAGAAGCTGAAGGCTAAGGGAGCAGAGAAGATTCTGGCACAAGTTAGGGGATGAGGGGATGGCAGGTAAGGTTTATCTCGTAGGAGCGGGTCCTGGCGACGCGCGCCTGATTACAATTAAAGGCAAGGAATGTATAGAGAAAGCCGATGCCATTGTATATGACCGGCTTGCGAGCCCAAGGCTGCTTAAGTGGGCAAAGCCGGGCGTCGAGAAGGTGTACGTCGGCAAGCTGCCCGACCGGCATACGATGAAGCAGGAGGAGATCAACCAGCTGCTCGTTGATTTGGCGCTGGAAGGCAAGGTGGTCGTTCGTTTGAAAGGCGGCGACCCGACCATATTCGGGAGGGTCGGGGAGGAAGCGGAGCTGCTTAGGCAAAACGGCATTTCATATGAGATCGTGCCGGGAATCACGTCGGCGATCAGCGTGCCGGCCTACGCGGGCATACCGGTCACCCATCGCGAGCATGCCTCTTCCTTGTCCATCGTGACCGGTCTTGAGAGTCCGGAGAAGCTCGATCGAATGATTCAATGGGATAAAGTGACCAACGCAACCGGGACGTTGATCTTCATGATGGGAGTGGCAAAGATCGGCTACATCAGCCGTCAATTGATCAAGCATGGCCGGTCTCCGGCAACCCCCGTAGCTCTGGTAAGATGGGGAACCCGCGCCGAGCAGGATACGCTGACCGGCACGCTGGCCGACATTGAGGAGAAGGTCCAAGCGGCCGACTTCCAGCCGCCTGCCGTTATTGTCGTTGGGGATGTCGTCCTGCAGCGGGAGCGGCTGAAGTGGGCCGAGAAGCTGCCCTTATTCGGCAAGCGAATTCTCGTAACGAGAACCCGGAGCCAGGCCAGCTCGCTTGTATCGAAAATCGAGGACCTTGGCGGAGAACCCTATGAATTTCCCGTCATCGAAACGATCTCGCCGACATCGGATGAGGCTGTTGCCGGCCTGCGGTCCGCGCTGGACAAGCTTCCGATCTATGATTGGGTCTTCTTCACGAGCACCAACGGGGTGGAATTCTTCTTCCGTCATTTAAAAGAGTACGGGCGGGACATCCGCTCGCTAGCCGGTGCACGGATCGTTGCAGTCGGCCCGGCTACGGCCGAAGCGCTTCGCGATTACGGCATAGCGCCTGAGGTGCTGAAGGAGCGGTTTCAGGCTGAAGGCTTGATCGATGCCTATGGCCCCGAGCTTGCTGCCGGCCAGAACGTACTGCTTCCCCGAGGGAATCTGGGCCGTTCATGGCTGCCAGAGAAACTGACCGAAATGGGGCTGTCCGTTACGGAAGCAACCATGTACGAGAACGTATTGTGCGGGGAGGATGACGAGGAGCTGATGAAGCTGTTTGCCGAAGGCGGAATTCATGCCGTTACGTTTACGAGCTCCTCAACCGTTACGAACCTGCTGAAGGTGCTTGAGCGGATGGGGGCCGAGAACCCTGTTGAGCTGCTGAAAGGCTCAGCTATCGCTTGCATCGGTCCCCTCACGGCCCAAACCGCGGCCGAGGCCGGACTGGACGTTACGATGATGGCGGAGGAGGCAACCATCGACAGTCTGGTGGAGGCTCTCTGCAGCTGGAATCAGCAGGAAGACGATCCTCGCACGCGATAGGGCTATCATTCATTCGTTTAATTTCCATATATCGCTTGTAATCTCCTAAAATTGCGAGTTCAAAAAGTCGGGTTTTCAAAGACGACTTTTTGAACAACCTCTAAAAAAGAAAGGTTGTCACAGCTATGAGTTTTCCAATCGTACGCCACCGCCGGCTGCGTCAAAATGCCGGCATCCGCAGCATGGTCCGCGAGACCGTGCTGCATCCCGAGGATTTGGTGCAGCCGATCTTCGTTACCTACGGCAGCGGCGTGAAATCCGAAATTTCGTCGATGCCTGGCGTCTTTCATTTTTCGCTCGATACGTTGAAGGACGAAGTGGATGAGATCGTTCAGCTGGGCATTCCTGCTGTGCTGCTGTTCGGGATACCGGAGACGAAGGACAGTATCGGCACCTCGGGGTTTGCCGACGACGGAATCGTTCAGGAAGCAACCCGGCTTATTAAATCGTGGTACCCGGATCTTCTCGTCATTGCGGATACCTGCCTGTGCGAATTTACGGATCACGGGCACTGCGGCATGGTCCATACGTATGAGCGTGACGGCCATGTGTGCGGCGACGTCCTGAACGACGAATCCCTGGAGCTGCTCGTCCGTACCGCCGTATCCCAAGCCAAGGCGGGCGCGGATATTATCGCGCCGTCCAACATGATGGACGGTTTCGTACAGGCTATCCGTTCGGGTCTTGACGATGCCGGTTTCCAGAACGTGCCGATCATGTCGTATTCTGTTAAATATGCGTCGGCGTTCTACGGCCCGTTCCGGGAGGCGGCCGACTCCGCGCCGCAGTTCGGCGACCGGAAAACGTACCAGATGGACCCGGCGAACGTGAGGGAAGCGCTGCGCGAGGCGGAATCCGACGTGCTGGAAGGTGCGGACATGCTGATGGTGAAGCCGGCGATGGCCTATCTTGACGTTGTAAGATTGCTGCGAGATCAGTTCGACTTGCCGATCGTGGCTTATAATGTCAGCGGGGAATATTCGATGATCAAAGCCGCCGCCCAGCAAGGCTGGATCAGTGAGAAGGCGATCGTTATGGAGCTGCTGACCGGAATGAAACGCGCCGGCGCCGATATTATCATTACGTATTTCTCCAAGGATGCGGCACGCTGGATGCGCTAACCCGTAACGATACGATTATACAGTTAGGAGTTGCTAATATGAGCCAAGGTTTGAGAAAAGAAGAATTGTCGCGCTCTGCCTTTGAGGAAGCCAAGAAGTATATTCCCGGCGGTGTCAACAGCCCTGTCCGCGCGTTCAAGTCGGTGGGACTGACGCCGATCTATATCGAGCGCGGGGAAGGAAGCCGCGTTTATGATATCGATGGCAACAGCTTTATCGATTATGTCGGATCCTGGGGCCCGCTGATTATGGGACATGCGCATCCGGAAGTGGTCGAAGCTCTCCAAGAGACTGCGAAGAAAGGGACCAGCTTCGGTGCTCCGACGCTTCTGGAGACGGAGATGGCCAAGCTGGTCTGTGAGCGCGTGCCGTCCATCGAGGTGGTGCGCATGGTGAACTCCGGCACGGAAGCGACGATGAGCGCGATCCGTCTTGCCAGAGGCGTTACCGGCCGCAGTAAGATCATCAAATTCGAAGGCTCCTATCACGGTCATGCGGACAGCCTTCTTATCAAAGCCGGTTCAGGTATCGCCACGCTCGGCCTGCCTGACAGCCCGGGCGTTCCGGAAAGCGTAGCTTCCAATACCATTGCGGTGCCGTATAATGATTTGGAATCCGTTCAGCTTGCCTTTGAACGGTTCGGCGAAGAGATTGCCGCCGTCATTGTAGAGCCGGTTGCCGGCAATATGGGCGTCGTGCCGCCGCAGGAAGGTTTCCTTGCGGGCCTCCGCAAGGTGACGGCCGATTATGGCAGCCTGCTTATTTTCGACGAAGTCATGACCGGATTCCGTGTCGGCCTGAACTGTGCGCAGGGTCGTTATGGCGTTACGCCGGATTTGACCTGCCTCGGCAAAGTGATCGGCGGCGGCCTGCCGGTTGGCGCTTATGGCGGCAAGCGGGAGCTGATGGAGCAAATTGCACCGGCGGGTCCGATCTATCAGGCGGGAACGCTCAGCGGAAATCCGCTGGCGATGGCGGCAGGCTATACGACGCTGAAGCTGCTCACGCCTGCGGTCTATGATCAGCTGGAGGAGCGCGGTGCGCGCCTGCAGGCCGGCTTTGAACGCAATGCGAAGGAATTCGGCATTCCGCTCACGATTAACCGGATCGGCTCCATGGTCTGCCCGTTCTTTACCGATGTGCCGGTCGTTAACTTCGACACCGCCAAAACAAGCGATTTGGCGCGGTTCAACCGTTATTTTGCCGCAATGGTGCAGGAGGGCGTCAGCGTGCCACCGTCCCAGTTCGAGGGCATGTTCATATCCGCGGCGCACACGACGGAGGATATCGACGCAACGATCGAGGCGAACTATAACGCCTTCAAGAGCTTATGAGCTATCAGGGAAGCTGGGTCCGGCGGGGCGAATGGCTTGAAATGACGCCGGGCAAAGCACTGACCGGACAAGCGGACCGGGAGGAAGCCGCCGGCCGGTGGCTGCTGGATACCGTGGGGATGCCCGAGAAGCTGTATCGCAAGCTCCGTCAGGAACAGGGAATACGATGGAGAGGGGACCGGCTGTCGCTGGTCCTTTTTCCTTACCGGGAATATGGGATCGAGCCGAGGTGGCATGAGCTTGACGTGCTGTACGAGGATGAATTTTGCCTCGTCGTGAACAAGCCTGCGGGGATGTCCGTTCATCCCGCAGACCCTGCCAGCCGGGAGATCACGCTCAATCACGCGGTTGCGGCTTATTATGAAACGGCTGGAATCCGCGCGGCCGTCCGGCATATCCACAGGCTGGATAAGGATACGACGGGGCCGGTATTGTACGCCAAGAATGAATACGCCCAGCTCAAGCTGGATGAAGCGATGCGGAAGAAGGAGATCGTCCGCATCTATGCCGCCATCGTTCAAGGCCGGGTAGGGGATGACTTGAAAACCATCGCCCTGCCGATCGGGAAGGATCGCCATCATTCGGGCCGCCGCCGGGTTTCGCTTACCGGACAGCCGGCCATTACCCATATTATTTCATCGGAGATCTACCCGGGCACGAGCTTGCTGCATGTAAGCCTTGAAACCGGGCGGACGCATCAAATCCGGGTTCACTTGAGCCATATGGGGCATCCGCTGCTCGGGGATACGATGTACGGGGGCCGCGCCATCGGCCTTGGCAGACAGGCGCTTCACGGGGAAAGACTGCATTTTTCCCATCCCTTCACCGGCGAAGAGCTGGAGATCCATGCGCCGTGGCCGGAGGATTTAACAGCGCTTCGGAGACAATTCGCGCACGAGTGAATCGAGCATGAAGGCATGTATACAAAGCTGTTGCTCTAGCGGCCAAGCAGCCCTGTCGACAACCCTTCAGGGCGCTGCAGATAAGGCTGCCTGCCGGTCGGATCCAGCACCAGGATTCAGCCCCAATCCGTAAAAAAGTCATGCACTCCTTTTTCCCGCATATAAATAAGTTGAGTGGCAAAAAAATGGCTCATGCCGTGAACGACAGATCACGGATAGTATATGCCGAAAGGAGGACATTCCCGTGTTTGACCAGTCCTACGGATTGCGGTTTGATATTTATGAGCGTATTAATTTGGCGGAAGAGCTGCCGGGAATCGAAGAATTAGAGGAAGCGGAACTGATCCCGCATATTCAAGTCATCAGTCAGCAGGATCAGGCTACGCTCCGGGGGCATCTGCTTCTGGCGGGCGTGTATAAAGGCGATACCGAGACCGGAGAATCGGAGCCGCTGGAGCACTGGATTCCGGTCGAAATCACCGTCCCGATGAACCGGGTATCGTCGCTGGATGACATTGCAGTCGAGATCGAAAACTTCGATATTGATCTGTTATCGAGGCGTAGTCTTAACATCACCGGCGTTCTGTCGCTCAGAGGCATTCAGGCAGCGGCCCCGGGAGTCCGGGATCAGGCTTGGGCGAATGAGGAATTCACGGTGGTACATGCTCCCGAGCCGTCCGGCACGCAAACGGCTGGAGAACCGGCGGCAGAGGCGGGGTACGAGCCGTTCCAAGCCAATGAGGAGCCTTCCGGGAGCAATGATGCTGCTGCCTCGCATCCAAGCGAAACAGCGCCTTTTGTCAACTTCCGGGCCAGCATCCAGGAGCAGGAGGAGCGGACGCAGCAGTATTTGGCATCATGGGCCCAGTACGAGAATCAAATCCGCCGCGAAGAAGAGCCGGCTTCGGACACCCGCATGGCGGCAGCAGCTGATGATGCCGATGCGCGTGATACGGTAGAATACGCCTTACATAATGATCCGGAGCCTGCCGCCCAGGAAGCGGAGCCTTCGGTTCCAAGTGTATGGCAATTTGAACGCAAGGCGGAGCCAGAGCCTGCTCCTGAAGCGCAAGCAGAGGAAGTGGCATCGGCGTTTCCGGGCGTAGTCGACCGCAAGGGGGACGGCGTGGAGGCTGTGCCGGACCTGCAAGCTGTTGATGCAGGGGTTCAGGAAACGTACGAAGCGCCGGAGCCTGCTGACAGCGCGGCAGAGGAGGCGGAAGTTGTCCTGAAGGCCGAGGAGCCGTCCGATCCGGGCAAGCCGGAGCTGAAGGTCGCATTTTCGACGAAGGGCAGCGATGCTGCAGCTTCTTCAGGCGTAGGATTTTCTTCACTGCTGCATTCCAGCCGGCTTGTGCAGGACCAGGAGATTGCCGCCCTGGATGAGGAAGAGAAGGCCGAGGAATTGGCGGAGCCCGCCTCAACCGAGGATGTCGAATGGAAGAGCTTGTTCCTGGGCAACCGTAGGGAGGAAACGCCGTTCCGGAAGGTGCGGATGTGCATCGTTCAGCGGGAAGAGACGCTGGATATTATTGCGGAGAGGTATCAGCTTTCGCCGCGCGAGCTCTTGCTGTACAATCGGATGTCCGAGCAGAATGTGGAGGAAGGGCAAGTCCTTTACATTCCTCAGTAAATCTGCAAAAACCCGATCGCAGGACAAAGCCTGCGCTGCATCAGAGCGTTCCCTTGCATGGCATTTGCAAGGGAACGCTCTTTTTTTATTTCGGCCATTTCCGAGCGCAAGCAGGTATGGAGCAGCAAAATGCCGGAAATACTCGATATATTGACTATATTGCACAACCGCGTTATATTTGAATAGAATATGTACAGGTATTTCTAAAGTGAACAACGTTGAACGGGAAGAGTAGGAAGATATGGCCTTCAGAGAGCGGAATTGCTGTAATAGGCGCTGTGAAATTCCGCAGGAACCAGCTTGCCCAATGTCGCCCGGGAGTTGCGTGCTTGAACCGGAGCATCCATGATGCTAAGCCGGTCAGAGCCCGCCGGCTGCAGCCGTTATCTGCGTAAAGTGTCGCGCTTCAAGCTCTTCAATGATACAGCACGGTAAGGAACGGAGTTCCTGACGGCTGCTAAGCGCGAAACAAAGGTGGTACCGCGAGAGAACAGTCTTTCGTCCTTTGAGGACGAAGGGCTTTTTTTGTTTTCACGCCGCCGATGTGATATTAACGCCCTGCTTGGGCGGCTAAAACATTTTGGGATGGCAAAACTGATTAACAGTGACGGAGGTACGAAAATATGGAAGAAAAGCAAACGCAATCTCAGACGCAAATGCCGACGACGTATGACCCGAAGGCTGCGGAGCAAAAATGGTACCCTTATTGGAAGGAAGGCGGCTATTTCGAAGCGGGCAAGCGTCCGGACGCGAAGCCCTATACGATCGTAATCCCGCCTCCGAACGTGACGGGAATGCTTCATATCGGCCATGCTCTTGATTTCACGCTGCAAGATATCCTGATCCGCTTCAAACGCATGCAGGGCTACGATGCGTTGTGGCTCCCCGGCTCCGACCATGCGGGAATTGCTACGCAGGCGAAGGTAGAGCAGAAGCTCCGTGAGGAAGGCGTTACCCGCTACGATCTCGGCCGCGAGAAATTCCTCGAGAAGGTATGGGAGTGGAAGGAGCTGTACGCCGGCACCATTCGCGATCAATGGTCGAAGATCGGTCTGTCCCTCGATTACTCCAGGGAACGCTTTACGATGGACGAAGGGCTGTCGGACGCGGTTCGCCAGGTGTTCGTCAAGCTTTATGAAAAAGGGCTGATTTACCGCGGCAAGCGGATCATCAATTGGGACCCGGCTGCCCGGACCGCTCTGTCCGATATTGAAGTAGAATATAAAGAAGTGAACGGGCATCTGTATCATCTGGAATATCCGCTCAAAGACGGCAGCGGCTCCATCACGGTCGCGACGACCCGTCCGGAGACGATGCTCGGCGATACGGCTGTCGCCGTTCATCCGGAGGATGAGCGCTATAAGGATATGATTGGCAAAACTTTGGTTCTGCCGATCGTGGGGCGTGAAATTCCGGTCATTGCCGATGAGTATGTGGAGAAGGAATTCGGCAGCGGCGCCGTGAAAATTACGCCGGCGCATGATCCGAACGATTTTGAGATGGGACTGCGGCATAATTTGCCTCAAATTACGGTGATGGACGAGTCGGGAACGATGAACGAGTTTGCCGGCCGGTATGAAGGTCTGGACCGCAGTGAATGCCGTAAGCAAATCGTCAATGATCTCAAGGAGTCCGGCGTTCTTATCCGGATCGAAGACCATGTTCACCAGGTTGGACACAGCGAGCGAAGCGGTGCGGTGGTAGAGCCTTATTTGTCAACGCAATGGTTTGTTAAAATGCAGCCGCTTGCCGAAGCGGCAATCGAGGCACAGAAGTCCGGCAATGGGGTAAACTTCGTTCCTGAACGGTTCGAGCGCACCTATCTGCACTGGATGGAGAACGTCCGCGACTGGTGCATTTCCCGGCAATTGTGGTGGGGGCATCGGATTCCGGCCTGGTATTCCGAATCCACCGGCGAAGTCGTTGTCGCAATGAACGAGGAAGAAGCGCGCGCGAAGCTCGGCAAGGATGATCTGAGACAGGATGAGGACGTGCTGGATACGTGGTTCAGCTCGGCATTATGGCCGTTCTCGACGATGGGATGGCCGAACGAGGACAGCGAGGACCTGAAGCGCTACTATCCGACCAGCGTACTCGTAACCGGATATGACATCATTCCGTTCTGGGTATCGCGGATGATTTTCCAAGGGCTTGAATTTACGGGGCAAATGCCGTTTAAGGATACGTTGATCCACGGCTTGGTTCGTGACAGCGAAGGCCGCAAAATGTCGAAATCGCTGGGCAACGGCATCGATCCGCTTGAGGTCATCGAGAAGTACGGCGCAGATGCGATGCGTTACATGATTTCGACAGGCAGCACACCGGGGCAGGATCTGCGGTTCCGCTGGGAGCGCGTCGAGCAGGCACGGAACTTCGCCAACAAAATTTGGAACGCATCCCGCTTTGCGCTCATGAATCTGGAGGGCTTCACCGCCGCCGATATTGATATTTCCGGGGAGCTCGGCACCGCCGATCGCTGGATTCTGCATCGACTCAACGAAACTTCCCGCGATATTACGCGTCTAATTGATGCCTACGAATTTGGCGAAACCGGTCGACTGCTCTACAATTTCATCTGGGATGATCTGTGCGATTGGTATATTGAATTTGCGAAGCTGTCCCTCTATGGCGAGGATCAGGCAGCCAAGAAAAAGACGCAATCGGTGCTTGCTTACGTGCTGGATCGCACGATGCGCCTGATTCATCCGTTCATGCCGTTCATCTCGGAGGAAATCTGGCAGCATCTGCCGCATGAGGGCGAGACCGTGATGCTGGCTTCCTGGCCGGTCTATGATCCGGCGTTCGAGAATCCGGAGTCGGTTGCGGAAATGAACCTGCTGATGGATGTCATTCGTGCGGTCCGCAACATCCGGGCCGAAGTGAATGTGCCGATGAGCAAAAAGGTCGAGCTCCTGCTCAAGCCGGTGAACGAGCAGATCGCGGGCATTATCGACCGCAACGCCGATTATATCCGCCGATTCTGCAATACGTCGGAATACCAGTCCTCGCTCGGGCTGGCAACGCCGGAGAAGGCCATGACTGCGGTTGTTACCGGTGTTGAATTATTCCTGCCGCTGGCGGGATTGATCGATATTGCGCAGGAGATCGCCCGTCTGGAGAAGGAGATTCAGCATCTGAACAGCGAGGTCGAACGGGTGGAGAAGAAGCTGAACAACCCCGGCTTCGTATCCAAGGCGCCTGAAAAAGTCATTGAAGAAGAACGCGCGAAGCTGGCAGATTATTCGGATAAACGCAGCAAGGTCATCGCGCGTATTGAAGAATTGAGAGGCTAAACAGCTTATGAATCTGGACCAGAAGGTGAAATCGATGGGGGATCATTCGGGAGCTGCCGTTGCAGCTCCATTCCAAACGTATGAGGAAGCGGTAGATTGGATCAACGGGTTAGTGGCATTCGGGATTCGTCCGGGCATGGAACGGATCCAGCAGCTGATGCAGCGGCTTGGTCATCCCGAGCGCCGCTTGAAATTTATCCATGTGGCCGGGACGAACGGCAAGGGGTCGACCTGTGCGTTTCTGACGAAGACGCTGCTCCAAGGCGGATTCTCCGTCGGAACGTATACGTCCCCTTATATCACGAAGTTTACAAACCGGTTCCAATATAACGGCGAAGACATTCCCGAGGAGACGCTGCTTGCGCTTGCTAACCGCTTGCAGCCGCTCGTTGAGGAAATCGCGCAATCAGGCCTTGGTTCACCGACCATGTTCGAGGTGTCTACGGCACTGGCCATCCTGTATTACGCCGAGGTGAGCTATCCCGACGTCGTGGTATGGGAGACCGGGCTGGGCGGCCGCCTCGATGTGACCAACATCGTGCATCCGATCGTATCGGTGATCACGAATATCGGGATGGATCACACCGACGTTCTGGGGGACACCATTGAGGAGATCGCAAGGGAAAAGGCCGGCATTATTAAGCCCGGCGTGCCGGTGGTAAGCACCGTCACGCAGCCGGAGGCCATAGCGATTCTGAAGGAGACGGTGGAGCGGAACCGGACGACGCTGTATCTGGCCGGTGAGCAATTCACCTATGAACGCCTTCGCAGCGATGAAGAAGGCCAGACCTTCCATTTCCAAGGACCGTTCCGGAGCATGGATATCAATATATCCATGCAGGGAGAGCATCAATGCGCGAATGCCGCGCTGTCGATGATGACTTTGGAAGTCCTTCGCCAGTACATGGCTTTTATCGTGGAGGATGATGATCTGCGCCAAGGCTTTAAGGAGACATTCTGGGCGGGAAGACTGGAGCTTGTGCAGAGCTCGCCGCGGATCGTTCTCGACGGGGCGCATAATCCGGAAGGGGCGGAGGCGCTGGCCAAAAGCCTGCCGCAGATCTATAAATACCGGAAGCTGAACTTGATGATGGGAATGCTGGCGAATAAGCATCATGATTCGTATTTGCAGCATATACTGCCAATAGTGGATACGCTTATCCTGACCGAACCGGATTTCCGGAAGAAATTGGACGCCAAGGCGTTAGGGGACATCGTAGAGCAGGTGAGGGAGCAATATGCGAAACGTACACTGCAAATCATCATAGAACCAAATTGGAAAAACGCACTTGAAGAGTTGAAGTCACGGACGGAAGCGGAGGATCTTGGGGTGGTGTCGGGCACGTTGTACCTGATTGCCGACGTGCGTTCCAGCCTCCTGGGCCTTTCCGATTCTGAAAAAGGTTGGTGATATCTGTTGAATACATCAGAACATGTTCATTTCATCGGAATTGGCGGCTATGGGATGAGCGCCATTGCACGAGTTATGCTGGAGATGGGTTATAAAGTCACGGGTTCTGACGTGGCATCTCAGGAATTGACAGAAAAGCTGGCGGCCAAAGGCGCCAAAATATATATCGGACATACGGCGGAGCAGGTGAAGGGAGCAGATCTCGTCGTCTACTCGACCGCATTGTCCAAGGATAATGTGGAGCGAGTCGAGGCGGAGAAGCTCAATATTCCTGTTCTTCACCGCGCCCAGATGCTGGCCCGCCTGCTGAATGAACGCAAGGGTGTGGCCGTTGCGGGGGCGCACGGCAAAACGACCACTTCATCGATGATCGCCCTCGTCATGGAAGAGTGCGGAGCGGATCCGACATTCATCATCGGCGGCGAAATCATGAACGTCGGCACGAATGCCAAAGCCGGCGAAGGCGAGCATGTCGTAGCGGAAGCGGACGAGAGCGACGGCTCATTCCTGCAATATCATCCATGGCTTGGCGTCGTGCTCAACATCGAAGCCGATCATCTTGAAAACTACGATGGCGACTTCAATCGTCTGAAAGCGGCCTATGTGCAGTTCCTCAGCCAGATCAAAGAGGACGGCACGGCGGTCGTATGTGCGGACGACGCGAATATCCAGGCCATTCTACCGGAGCTGCGCTGCAACGTGACGACGTACGGCATTCATTCGGATGCCGATTATACGGCGACCCAGCTTGTGCTGGGCGATCGTCATGTCAGCTTCAAGATGCTTCACCGTGGACAGGAGCTGGGAACGGTCGAATTGTCCGTGCCCGGCAAGCATAATGTTTATAATGCGATGGCAACGGTTATCAGCTGCCTGAAAGCCGGCATTTCATTCGAAGCGATCGCAAGAGCGATCGTGAAGTTCAACGGGGCGAAGCGCCGTTTCCAGGTGCTAGGGGAATCGAACGGCATCCTGGTGATCGACGATTACGCTCATCATCCGACGGAGATTGAAGCGACCATCAGCGCCGCCAAAGCGACGGGCAAGCGAATTATTGCCGTCTTCCAGCCGCAGCGGTATTCAAGAACCTTCTTCCTCCTGGATGCGTTCAGCCGAGCCTTCGGTGACGCGGATGAGGTGATCATTACAGACATTTATTCCCCGGCCGGCGAGAAGCAAATCGAGGGCATCAGCTCGGCAAAGCTGGTCGAATTGATCGTGCAGAACAGCAATCCGGGCGCGCGCTATTTGCCGACGAAGGAAGATGTCCTGAGCGACTTGAAGGACCGGGTCAAGGACGGAGACCTTGTCCTCACGATGGGGGCAGGCGACATCTGGAAGGTTGGAGCGGCACTCGCGGAATCCATAAAAGGCAAGTAAGATTACGATTAAACCATGCCGTCAGGCGCGAGCTTATGCACTTCAGAGCATAGCTCACCGGATCCTGACGCGTCAGGGCCCGTTTTCCTTTGTTCGGACACGAACACGGTGAAACGGGCCCTTATTTGTTCTTTTCTCAGCCGCACATAACTTGCCAAGCCCTATCATATAGCTAGGTATAGAGAGGACAAGTGAGGTGTGTGAATATGAACAAAGCGCGGATGACCATCCGTTTTGACCATGACCCTCCCAAACCGAATCATCGGAACGGCAGGGGCATGCAGGAAAAGCCCTGCACGAATGAACTGGGGGTTTCAAACTGGAATACGCCCAGCGATTGGGATTTCGAGAGACTGGGGATGGAGGATGATGGAGCACCCGGAAGCTGGAATTCAAACGGCTTCATCGACCATTCGGCTTCATCGGCCGATCCCAAACCAGAGCATCTGCGCGTTGTTCATCCCGAGGCAAAGACGGATCAGCCGGATGCGTTGGATGATCGGAGGCTGCGCAGCAGCCGGGACTCCACGCGAAGAGGACGGCTGGCCGAGGAGAGAAGGCGGCTTCAGGCTGCCAATGAGCAATTGGCAGGCAATGGCAATCCGGAGCACCCGGATCCATATCAGGATCTTCCTGAGGTATGGGATGGCGGCGCGATTGACTCCCACTCCCGTACGGGAAAATTCTCAGCAGTACCTCCGCAGCAAGATCCATGGGAAAGCGGACAACAGGACGGGGTTTTCTATGAGGGAACACAGGGAGATGATTACAGCTATTACCGGACGAAGCGGCCGACGTCCTTCTGGAAGATGGCGGCTGCGGTCAGTGCAGCGGTCATCACCGGGTTAATGTTCGGGTACATGGTTCTGACGATGTTTAACGGCGGCGCCGGCAGCAGTACCAATGGGGATATATCGGCGCCAGGGACGGGCAGTGAGACGGTGATTGAAAACGAAGAGGGAACGGGTGAAAGCACGGGGGCACCGGCACCTTCCGGACAACAGCCTGCCACGGCCGTGC
The DNA here is from genome assembly GCF_038597315.1 of Paenibacillus sp. FSL M8-0142. Lineage (NCBI taxonomy): Bacteria > Bacillati > Bacillota > Bacilli > Caryophanales > Paenibacillaceae > Paenibacillus > Paenibacillus sp. FSL M8-0142. Next base: position 4,855,589 of record NZ_CP152008.1, on the reverse strand, counting down.
AAATTCCGGGATCGACCTTCTATATGCTGCAGTACGGTGTTTTCAGCACGCCCGAGCGCGTGGAGCAGGCGAAGAGCGAGCTGCTGGCGGCAGGAATCGCGGCCGGAGGGGATCCGAATGAGGAAAATCGGGTCTATGCGGGCATATCGCCGAATCGGGAACAGGCCAAGCTGCTGAGCAATCAGCTCAAGGCCGAAGGGGTCGAGCTCTACGTGCGGGAAATTTCTTTGCCGCAGGCCGAGCCCCGGGTGTATTCCGGTGAAGCGAAGACGCTTACGGACTATTTTACGGTCAGCGGCCAGCTGGTCTCCGAGCTGAGCGCGCTGTCTGCTTCTCTATTGGGCCAACAGGAGGGGGGAGGGCCGGCAGCCGCGGAAGCGATGAAGAGCGTGACAAACCTCCATCAGCAGTGGATCCAATCGGTCAAGCAGCTGTCTGAAGGACTGGGACCGGAGTCTCTGGCCGTGCTCCCAATGATGGAACAATCCATGAATGGATCGGTTATGGCGCTCTCCGAATATATCAAAAATCAATCCAAGGGGCATTTGTGGGAGATTCAAACAGGCATGATGAACTATATCATGGGCCAGAAGAAGCTCCTGGACGGCCTATAATTTCAAATCATCGTAAAATCCGGCAAGGAATTGGAAATAGTTCCCCCTGCCGGATTTCTGTTTGTATTGCTTATCGATTCACCGTATAATAATTAGGGTGTCAAAAAATGGCGAGGGAAGAGGATGCATGAAGAAAAATAAAGGAATGCTCATCTTATTTTTGCTGTTAGGGTGGCTTGCCGGCACATGGATCGCGAAGGCGCTTGAGCCGGTTAAGGCGGTGTCGTTTCTAACGGCGTCTACGCCCATCAAGTGGTCCCCTTCAGCCGACCTTGACATCATCATTTACGACATTAACCTTGAACTTCATTTCAGCCTGCTTAGTCTGCTGGGCATCATTGCAGCGATCTGGCTATACCGCAGGCTCTAAGACATGACAAAGGAGACTATCCCCCTTGAAAGAGAAGAGAAATCGCCGTATAATACTGGCTTCGACCTCTCCTCGGCGCCAGGAGCTGATCGCCTCCCTTCGAATTCCATTCGATATCGTGCCGAGTGAAGCGAATGAGGATACGCCTGCAGAATGGTCCCCGGACCGGATTGTAGAATCGCTGGCTCTGCGTAAGGCGGAGGCGGTTCACCGCAAGCTGAATACGGACCAGGGCGGCGGGATTATCGTCGGAAGCGACACGGTTGTTGTACTGGAGGATCTCGTGCTGGGGAAACCGGTGGATCATGACGATGCGGTGCGAATGCTGACCATGCTTCAGGGACGCGCTCACCGGGTATTTACGGGAGTTGCATGCATCGATCTGGCATCGGGCGCGATCAAGGTGTCTCACCGCGAAACCAAAGTGAGCATGAAACGCTTGAGTCCGGATGCGGTTGAAGCTTATGTAAGGAGCGGCGAACCGATGGACAAGGCCGGTGCGTATGCGATTCAGGGCCTTGGAGCAACGCTTATCGAAGGTATTGAGGGCGACTATTTTAATGTCGTCGGCCTTCCGCTTTCTCTGCTGTCGGACATGCTGTCTGAGATGGGGATGGATGTACTACCGAATCGTAGATATAAAGGCTGATCGGTTCGCTGTCCTTGGGAGCACCCGGGGCAAGCTGAAACCGATTGATTTTATTCTTAGAAAGTAGGGGAATCTATGGAGTCGCCAACATTATTGCTGCGCGACATCCCCCATGACGAACGACCAAGAGAACGCATGATGCATTATGGGGCGAGCGCACTGAGCCATGCGGAATTGCTGGCGATATTGCTTCGAACAGGAACCCGCCAGGAATCTGCCGTACATATAGCGCAGCGGCTGCTTAAGGAAGCCGGAGGAATCCGGCAGCTCGTGGACCTCAGCATCGAAGAACTTACGCAAATTAAAGGAATTGGAACCGCCAAGGCCGTTCAGCTGAAGGCTGGCATAGAGCTTGGACGGCGATTGGCGGCATCCAGGCATGTGGAGCCTGTCATTATACGCAATCCGCATGATGCAGCGGAGCTGCTCAGTGAACAGATGCGATATTTGCAGAAAGAGCATTTTGTCTGCTTGTTTTTAAATACGAAGAATCACGTCATTGCCCAGGAAACGTTATCGATGGGGAGCCTCAACGCTTCCATCGTTCATCCCCGCGAGGTGTTCAGAGCGGCTATCAAATGCAGCAGTGCGTCGCTGGTATGCGCGCACAACCATCCAAGCGGAGATCCGACGCCCAGCCCGGAAGACATTTCCCTTACCTCCCGTCTGGTGGAGGCGGGACAGATTGTCGGGATCGACGTGCTGGATCATCTGATTATCGGGGACGGATCGTTCGTAAGTTTGAAGGAACGGGGCTTGATGTAATATAATAGTTCAGATTGAGGAAGAAAGGGAGATACATCATGTTGGGTGGTTTTACAAAAGATTTGGGAATCGATTTGGGGACGGCGAATACGCTGGTCTATGTCCGCGGTAAAGGAATTGTCGTGAGGGAGCCGTCTGTGGTTGCACTGCGTACGGATACAAAGACGATTGAGGCGGTCGGCGAGTCCGCAAAGAAAATGATCGGACGTACGCCGGGCAACATCCGTGCCATCCGTCCGATGAAGGACGGCGTCATTGCAGATTTTGATACGACGGCAACGATGATTAAGTATTTTATTCGCCAAGCGCAGAAGCAGCGCTCCGTTTTCCCGCGCCATCCGAATGTGATGGTCTGTGTTCCTTCGGGCATTACGGCGGTTGAACAGCGTGCGGTAGAGGATGCAACCAAGCAAGCCGGCGCACGCGAGGCGTATATCATTGAGGAGCCGTTCGCGGCCGCGATCGGCGCGGACCTGCCTGTATGGGAGCCGACCGGCAGCATGGTAGTCGATATCGGAGGCGGCACCACCGAGGTTGCGGTTATCTCGCTCGGCGGCATCGTAACGAGCCGTTCGGTTCGCGTTGCCGGCGATGAGATGGATGATTCTATTATTTCCTATATCAAACGACAATATAATCTGATGATCGGTGAGCGCACCGCCGAGCTGTTGAAGATGGAAGTCGGCTCCGCCATGCCGCTTGAAACGGTGGAAACGATGGAAATCCGCGGGCGCGACCTCGTAACCGGTCTGCCGAAGACCATTACGATTACGTCCGATGAGATTAGCGAAGCGCTGGCTGACACGATCAACGCCATCGTGGATGCGGTGAAGGTTACGCTGGAGAAATGTCCTCCGGAGCTTGCTGCGGATATTATGGACCGCGGTATCGTCCTGACCGGCGGCGGCGCGCTGCTGCGCAACCTGGACAAGCTGCTTGCCGAAGAGACCGGCATGCCGGTGATCGTTGCCGAGAATCCGCTGGACTGCGTGGCGATCGGTACGGGCAAGGCGCTCGAAAACATCCACCTGTTCAAATCCCGGAGCAGCTCTGCCGTCCGTTCCAAACGGTAGACCCAAGATGCGTGTAAACCCCTAATGTTGGGAGAGAAAAACAGTAAGGTTAGAGGGTGTTGCAACTGTTTAAGCTGCTAGGCAACAAGCGCTTGTTCATCATGCTCATCGGGCTCGTGGCGTTTATCGCGATCATGGGATTTACGCTCGGTCCGAGAGCTTCTTTATCTTGGCCTGAGAAATTCGTTAAAGATACGGTCGGTTTTGTGCAAAGCGTATTTTACAAGCCCGCTGCCTATATAGCGGGTTTCTTTGAAGACGTGCGGAATATGAAGGCGGTCTATGAGGAGAATGAAGAGCTTCGTAGGGCGGTTGCGCAGTATTCGCGAGAGAGTGCGAATTACAATACGATAAAAGCGAAGTACGAGAGGCTTCGGGATAATCTCCGATTTACGCAAAACCAGAAAAACCGGGATAAATATGATTACCGTACGGCAGAGGTGATCGCTGTCAATTCGGATCCGAACAACCGGACGCTTGTCGTCAATTTGGGCGAGCGCGACGGCATCCGGCCGAACATGTCGGTCACTACGGTTGACGGCATGGTGGGCATCGTAAGCAACGTGAGCAATTTCACCTCCACGGTGAAGCTGCTGACAACGATGGATGCCCAGGACCCGAATCCGCAGCCGATCTCGGTTACGGCGATCGGCAAGGAGGACAAAACCTTCGGCATCGTGGAAACTTACGACGAGAAGACCAACACGCTGCTCATGACACGGGTTGCGGAGGATGATCCGATTGCGGAAGGAGACAAGATTATTTCGTCCGGCGCGGGCGGCGTCATTCCGCCGGGCCTGATCATTGGAACCGTAGATAGCGTCCAGATCAGCCAATTCGGGCAGAGCAGAACCGCAACGATTACGCCTGCCGCCAAATTCGAGGACTGGAGATATGTCATTATCGTGGTTACCCCAGAGGAGCCGAAATGATGGCGCGCAAGCAGATTCTCATTCTCCTGTTGTTCGTTTTGTTCATCCTGCAAGGCACGGTGTTCTTCTGGTTAACGCCGAGCTCGCTGCAGCTGCAGATCTATCCTAATTTTGTTCTGGTCGCCATATTTTTCGTCTCGATCTATTATCACCGCCATACCGGCCTTGTGCTCGGACTTATATTCGGTATGCTTCATGACATCGTATACTACGGCGAAATGATCGGCACTTATTCTTTTGCTATGGGCATATCCGCATATTTGCTGGGACTTGTGTTCAAGGCGCCGCGTGCTCCGCTGCCGATGATGATGACGATCGTCATCTTGGGAAGCCTGCTGTTCGATAGCACGCTGTTTGGTATCTACAAGGTATTCCGGCTTAATCCGACCTCTTACAATTGGTCGCTGCTGCATCATATGCTGCCGAATCTCCTCGTTCACTTTGCCTTTGCTTTGGCGATTTATGTCCCGGTCCGCAAGCAGCTGGAGCTGATCGCGAAATATCAGCGAAGAAAGACTGCTTCCTAAGCCCACGCCAAGACATTTTACGAAGACTAGCAGGAACTTGAAGGTTTGAGCGCGAAATGTACTAGGATGGGAGGGACAGGTCTTATGGCTGTAAAATCCAATCATGTGACGATTAAGGGCATTAAGGATGGCCTGGTATTCCTGCTTGACGATCAATGTGAGCTCGACGAGCTGCTCCAGGAGCTTAGGTATAAGCTGGAGCACAGTCACCAGAATATTTTGACCGGACCGATCATTCATGTGGATGTAAAGCTGGGATCCCGTAAAGTATCCGAAGAAGAAAAACAGATGATTCTCGATATATTAAAGCAAAAAGGAAATCTTCTAATCCGCAATGTAGAGTCCCCGCCGATCGAGCCGGAGACCCCTCCCGGCAGCCAGCTGGAGCTGATGACGGGAATCGTGCGATCAGGGCAGGTGCTGCACCATGATGGAGATCTCCTATTCCTAGGAGACGTCAATCCCGGGGGCGTCATTACGTGCACCGGTGATATATACATACTGGGCGCGCTGCGCGGAACCGCGCATGCCGGTGTGGACGGCAACGAAGAAGCGATTATTGCCGCTTCGTATTTCGCTCCTACCCAGCTCCGGATTTCTCAAATGATCAGCCGGCCGCCGGACGAATGGGAGACGCGCGAGACGGTCATGGAATTTGCTTATTTGAAGAACGGAAGCATGGAGATCGACAAGATCAGCAACATCTCACGTTTGGGTCGGGATTTTAATGTGTTTAAAGGGGTGTAGTACATGGGAGAGGCAATCGTCGTAACTTCTGGTAAGGGCGGAGTCGGTAAAACGACGACATCGGCGAACATCGGCACAGCTTTAGCACTCTTGGGAAAAAAAGTGTGTTTGGTGGATACGGATATCGGTCTGCGCAATTTGGATGTCGTCATGGGCCTGGAGAACCGGATTATTTACGACATATGCGACGTTGCAGAAGGGCGATGCCGGCTCAATCAAGCGTTGATCAAGGACAAGCGCTTTGACGATCTGTATATGCTGCCTGCAGCCCAGACGAAGGATAAGAACGCGATTTCTCCGGATCAAGTGAAGGATATCGTTCTCGAACTCAAGAAAGAATTCGAATACATCATCATCGATTGCCCTGCAGGAATCGAACAGGGCTTCAAGAATGCAATTGCCGGCGCCGATAAAGCCATCGTCGTTACGACGCCGGAGAACGCAGCCGTTCGGGACGCAGACCGGGTTATCGGGCTTCTGGAGAGCTCCCATGTGGAATCGCCGAAGCTGATCGTGAACCGGATCCGTCCGAACATGGTGAAGACCGGCGACATGCTCGAGATTGAAGATGTGCTGCAGGTGCTGAACATCGATTTGATCGGCATCGTGCCCGATGACGAGAAGGTTATCAAGGCGGCCAATAGTGGGGAGCCGACCGTAATGAATCCGGATTCCCAGGCGGCGATCGCCTATCGGAACATCGCACGCCGAATTCTTGGTGATACCGTGCCTCTGATGCAGATTCATCAGAAAAAGGGCATGTTCACCAAGTTCAAGAAGTTTTTCGGAATGGGTTAAGCGAAGTTTCAGTTTCATATAGAGCAGCAGGGGTATCCCAACAGATCTTGGATCTGGCGGGATACCCCTTTTTTTCTGTTGGAAGCCGCTCGCGTAAGAGGTTCTCAAGAAGGCAACGGCATTTCTACCGGATCCGGCTCATCAAGATGAGCAGGGCTTGTTCTAAACGGCTTTCCCTCCCTCATATGATAGGACAAGAAGAGATCTGCCGAAGGATCTTGAGGCAGACAGACAAACAAGCCCCAAGGGGGAGAGCATATGGACGTTAAATCCTCAGTGAAACATCGTAGGGAAGCCCGAATCCGGGAGCTGCTCGAGGGCGGGCAGCATTCGCTCCCGCCGGACAAGTCGTGGCCGGCGCTGCCTGGACAAGCGGAGACGGTCAAGCCGGAGGCCAAAGAGCCCGAGCGGGCTCAGAATGCGAATGTCAGACCGGCATTGCCCGATCGGTCCTCGGCCGATATGGAGCCGGATCCCGAGCGGCTCTGGAAGCAGCAGGGATATCGCGGCTGGTACGACACTATAGATCCCGGCGACGCTCCGAATCCGCCGCGAAGGGGATCCTTTCTCCCCGGCCTTGTGCGACGCCTCGTCGTGAGCGCGCTGCTGTTCGGCATCGTGTGGGGGATATTTTCCATGCAGCAGCCATGGGCTCTGCGAACGCAGGCCTTTATCATCGAAGGGCTGAGCCGTGAGATGGATTTCCGCGCGGCCCAGGTATGGTACGAAGAGCATTTTGGAGAAGCGCCATCCTTTATTCCGATTTTCGGGCAAACCGATGAGCACTCCACCAAAGTGAATGCATCCACATCGCTCATTCCTCCGCTTGAAGGCAGGTTGGTGCAATCCTTTGCTGTAGATCTGAAGGGAATCGTGCTGGAAGCTGCAGGAGGATCGTTATCCCAGCGGGCGGTCAGAAGCATTGAGACCGGCCGGGTACTGGAGGTGACAGAGCATCCGGAGAACGGGATATCTGTCTTAATTCAGCATACGGGAAACCGGAAGGCGATTTACAGCAGACTGGCGGAGACCGGGCTGAAGGTCAACGATTGGGTGCAGGGCGGAGATCCGATCGGTACCCTCCAATCGACGGATTCGGGCAGCCCCCCGACGCTTTATTTTGTTCTCAAAGAGGGCAACCGGGACGTGGACCCTGCGGAAGTGATGCCGCTTGATTAATTTTAAGGGGACAGCCCTCTCGCTGCATCCGCTTTTTGTCATCGTCATGCTGGCTTCCGTCGTAACGGGACGCTTTCTCGAGCTGCTTACATTATTCATCATCGTCTTTATCCATGAATTAGGTCATGCCGCCGCCGCGGCAGCGATGGGGTTCAAGGTGAGAGCCATTCAGATGCTGCCGTTCGGCGGCGTTGCTGTTATAGAGGACGATGGGCGGATGACCGCATGGAAGGAAATCGTCATCGCGCTTTCAGGTCCGCTCCAAAATGCCATCATGATCGGACTTGCCCTGTGCTGCCGCTGGGCCGGCTGGGGAGACGAGGCGATGCTGGCTTATATTATCCAGGGAAATGTGATGATCGCTCTATTCAATCTCCTGCCGATTCTGCCTCTTGATGGAGGAAAGGTGCTCCAGGCGCTGATCAGTTTAATCGCTCCTTACCACGCAACGCTGGTATGGACTTCCCGGGCCGGCATATGCGGCAGTCTGCTGATGATCGCTTACGGACTTGCTCCCTTATCCTCCGGCGGCGGGATCCGCCTCAACCTGCTGATGATCGGGCTGTTTCTGGCATACTCCAACTTTGAGGATCACCGGAATGTACCTTACCGTTTTCTCCGATTTCTTGTGCAGCGCAGCGAGATTTATGAACGAAATTTGGAGCGGCTCGGACCTGCACAGCCGATCGTAGCCGATTCTGCGAAACCTTTGAGTGATATCATGCGTCTATTTAAAAGAGAGAAGTATCATTTGATATATGTGATGGGCGGACCGGGCCGTTTGCTCGCCGTTGTGCCTGAACAGCATGTCATCTCTTCGTACTTCGCATCAAATGGACCACCCTGATATGCGTAAAATCGTAAACATCATGAGGGAGACACAGGGTGGGCCGATTCTGTCTGCTTCATTCATCCAAATTGTGGTAGGATAGAATCATAGAGTTCGTCTTCCGTTTGTGAGGTGAAGCCATGAGGCAAATGATCGTTCATTGTGAACATGAGAACATTCAGATGGCTCTCATCGAGGATGGGAGATTAGCGGAATTCGCGGTTGAGCGAAATTCCGAGCAGAGCGTAGTCGGAAGCATTTACAAGGGAAAGGTTGTCAATGTGCTGCCCGGGATGCAGGCAGCCTTTGTCGATATCGGACTGAAGAAGAACGCATTTTTATATGTTGATGATGTGCTTCATCCGCATCTTGAGAAACAGCCGAAGCAGAAACCCTCGATCTCGCAGCTGCTGACCGTCGGCCAAGAGCTGATCGTTCAAGTGATGAAAGAGCCGAGAGGAGGCAAGGGAGCCAGGGTGACAACGCATTTCTCCCTTCCGGGCAGATGCATGGTATACATGCCGACAGCCGATTATGTCGCCGTCTCGAAGAAGATCGAGCGCGATGCGGAGCGCAGCCGGCTGAAGGGGATTGGAGAGCAGCTGCGGACCGGGGAAGAGGGCATCATTATCCGGACGGTTTCGGAGGATGAGCCCATCGATTTTATCCGCAGTGATCTTGAGTTTTTAAGGGAAGAATGGGCGAGAATAACGGAAAAGGCACGGAAGCTTCAAGCTCCCGCTTTGCTCCATCGGGATCTTGGCCTTTTGCAGCGCCTGATCAGGGATTCATTTGATCCTTATGAGGATGAGCTCGTGATTGACAGCCTGCCCAAAGCCGAGGAGACGATTAGCTACCTGAAGGACAGCGTCCCGGGCATCGAGCCAAAGGTTATCCATTATTCGGAGAGCGTCCCGCTCTTCCAGGCTTACGGGATTGATGATCAGCTGAAGACCGGCTTCGCAAGAAAGATTGCGCTGCCGGAAGGGGTTACGATCGTCATTGACCAGACGGAAGCGATGACCATTATCGATGTCAATACCGCGAAATATATCGGCGGGGATAATCTGGGCGAGACGATTCTCCAGACCAACCTGCTGGCCGCTCGCGAGATTGCACGCATATTGCGGCTGTGGGACATCGGAGGGATCATCATCGTCGACTTCATCGATATGGAGCGCGAGGAGCATCGGCATCAGGTAGCGGCGGCAATGGAGGAGGCGATCCGGAAGGATCGGAGCAAGACCTTTGTCGTAGGCTGGACCAAGCTGGATTTGCTGGAAATGACCCGTAAGAAAGCGAGAGAGAGCATGCCGCTGCCCTTTGCCAAGCCTTGCGGTGCCTGCGGAGGGAGAGGCTTTGTTCTTCCTTCTGGAGGTTGACGTTGAATAAGGATTATGATATTATCATTGGGTATGTGTGAAGTAATCTATTGCTGCACATGCTGTAACCGCTCCGGTTGGGTTTATAAGCGCTGTTCAGGTATGGACAGTCACCTTTTCCAGGCGAGTCTGAGACATAGGGAGGTGCAAGCAAATGTACGCTATTATCGAAACAGGCGGTAAGCAATACAAAGTTCAAGAGGGCGATGTATTGTTCATCGAGAAGCTGAATGCAGGTGACGGAGAGAGCGTGACTTTCGACCGTGTACTGGCCGTTTCCAAAGAGGACGGACTGGTAGCAGGTACTCCGGTTGTAGCCGGTGCAACTGTGACTGCGAAAGTGGAGAAGCACGGTAAAGGCCGCAAGGTCGTTGTATACAAATACAAGCCGAAGAAGAACTACCACAAGAAGCAAGGTCATCGTCAGCCTTATACGAAAGTAACCATCGAGAAGATCCAAGCGTAAGAGGGTGCGGTAAGTGATTACGGTACAGATCCTGCGCGGGGAAGATGGACGAATCCGTAGCTTTAAGGTTGAGGGACATGCGGGCTATGCCGATCCCGGACAAGATATCGTGTGTGCCGGAGTATCCAGCATCACGGTGGGGACGGTCAATTCCGTCGAGGCTCTTACCGGAATCGTTATGGAGACCCGGATGAAGGGCGGCTTTCTCAGCGCGAATCTTCCGAAGAGTGCAGACGAATCTGCATCGGGTCAAGTTCAGCTGCTTCTCGAGTCGATGGTTGTCATGTTGCAGGGAATTGCCGATTCATACGGCAAATATATACGAATACAAGAATTGACTACTTAAAGAAGGAGGTAGACAACATGTTGAAATTGGATCTTCAGTTATTCGCATCGAAAAAAGGTGTAGGTTCCACGAAGAACGGTCGTGACAGTGAAGCGAAGCGCCTTGGCGTGAAGCGTGCGGACGGTCAAGTTGTGACCGGCGGCAGCATCTTGGTTCGTCAACGTGGTACGAAAATTCACCCAGGCACGAACGTGGGTATCGGTAAAGACGATACTTTGTTTGCGAAAGTGGACGGCGTTGTGAAATTCGAACGTTGGGGCCGTGACCGCAAGAAAGTGAGCGTCTACCCGGTTGAAGTCGCTCCTGTAGCGGCTGCAGTGGAAGCTTAATCGTTTCTTATACTGCTTACAGAAGAAGCCTTTCGGCATCGTTGCCGGGGCTTCTTTTTTTAATTATAAGAAGGGGCTTGCTTCACTCCGTGGGCGGGGTATCCGGTCGTCGAGTTGGTTAGCATCTTCGAAGCCAAGGTGGAGTAACCGTTAGCCTGCAGCGCCTTCGATCGCTGGCCTTCCACCGTAATTCGTATTGAAATTTGCCAAGATCATCATCCAGGGGATGAACCATGCGGAAAGACTGTGATATACTGAGATCTGGTGAATGTAACCAATTGCTGTTGAAAGACGAGGAGAAGCGATGAAATCCTGGATATGGATAACGGCTGGGGCCGGTTTAACCTCAGTCTTGCCGGTAGCATGGATGGTATGGAAGCCTAGTCTCGCAGCGGGTGCCGTAACGGCGATCTGGGCTGCGGCTGCTTCGGTTGGCGCTGCATGGCTTGTGCTGCGGTCGGAGAAGCGCAGGCAGCAGGCGATCGTTCGGAATATGGAGCACGCGTCGATTCGGATGTTGAATCATCACCGACATGATTGGATGAATGAACTTCAAATTTTATACGGCTATATTCAATTAGGCAAGCTTGATAAATCCGTGGCTTGTGTGGAAAGAATAAAAGAGCGGATGGCGCTGGAGAGCAAAATATCCAAGCTGGGCATCCCTTCTCTGGTTTTTTATTTACATTCATACCGGACCTCCGGCAACAATCTGCAGCTGGAAGTTGACATTGTGGATCAAGTCCAGTTGGAAGGCAAGGTCTCGCCAGGAACGGCCGATCGGGTGGCCGAAACGATTATTCGGACGGTCAAGGCTTTCCAGATGAGCGGGAAGGCGTCATGGGGAGAAACCCGGGAGTTAGCGTTAACATTTATGCAGCAGGAGCATGAGCTGATTGTATGGGCACAGGGTGAAGGAGACTTCGGAGAACCCGACAGCTTAAGGCTTCAGATCGAACAAGCCGTACAGGACGAAGGCGTTCGGGTGGAACAGACGGAGCCGGGGGAACCCACGTACCGCTTATACCTGCCGTTAGTGACTTGAGGAAGGTGATATCATGTTTGTAGATAAAGCGAAAGTTTACGTAAAAGGCGGAGACGGAGGAGATGGCCTCATTGCATTCCGCCGTGAGAAGTATGTGCCTGAGGGCGGCCCTGCCGGCGGTGACGGCGGCAAAGGCGGCGATGTCATATTTCGAGTGGATGAAGGACTGCGTACGCTGATGGATTTCCGTTACCAGAAGCATTTTAAGGCCAAGCGCGGAGAAAAGGGACGGAACAAAAGCCAGCATGGCGCCAACGCTGAAAATTTGATTGTGCGCATACCGCCCGGCACGATCCTGATGGATGACGACACGGGCGAAGTGATCGGGGATCTGACCCGGCATGGGCAGCAGGTCGTTGTAGCCAGAGGCGGACGCGGGGGACGGGGAAATATCCGTTTCGCAACGCCAAACAATCCTGCGCCGGAGCTCGCCGAGAACGGTGAAGAGGGCGAAGAGCGATACGTCGTAATGGAGCTTAAGGTTATGGCCGATGTCGGCTTGGTCGGCTTCCCGAGCGTCGGCAAGTCTACGCTGTTATCGGTCGTTTCCGCCGCGCAGCCTAAGATTGGAGCCTATCATTTTACGACCATCACGCCAAATCTCGGTATGGTGGAAGTGGGCGATGGCCGAAACTTCGTCATGGCCGATCTGCCCGGATTGATCGAGGGCGCCCATGAGGGCGTCGGACTCGGACATGAGTTCCTCCGGCATGTAGAGCGGACGCGCGTCATTATTCATGTGGTAGATATGGCCGGTACGGAGGGCAGGGACCCGTTCGAGGATTGGGAGAAGATCAATGATGAGATCAGGCTCTACAATGCGGCTCTGATGGACCGCCCGCAAATTGTGGCTGCCAATAAGATGGATATGCCTGAAGCCGAAGAGAATCTGGCCGTCTTCACCGAGAAGGTAAAGGCGATCCGCCCGGACATTGAAGTTATGCCCATTTCTTCACTGACCCGTCAAGGGATCCAGGAGCTTCTGTACCGAACGATGGATATTCTTGAGAGCATGCCGGAAGAGCCAACGGTGGAAGAGGTGACCGAGGTTGCCGAGCGGAAGGTCTACAAGTTCAAAGCCCAGAATGACAACTCGTTCACGATTACCCGCGACAATGAAATGTATGTCGTGCACAGCGAACGGATCGAGCGGATGCTGAAGCGGATGCAGATGAATTCGCATGACGCGATTCTGAAGCTTGCCCGGACCATGCGCCATATGGGTGTGGACGAGGAGCTTCGCAAGCGCGGTGCAACGGAAGGAACAATTGTACGAATCGGCGATTTTGAATTCGAGTTTGTTGAAGGAAGCAGCTATTATTAAGAGCAGAACAGAAGGATGGAACATCCCCCAATCGGGGCCTTCGAGCGCCGCTGATTTTGTTTGATAAAGAGATACCGCTAAGTCTGTATGCAAGCAGGCTTGGCGGTTTTTTTGTACGCTAAAGAGCGCGAATATGCCCGCATTCCCAAATTTTTCATCCATTTACCAGTCAAATCGTATACAATAGTAGTACATTTGTACCTTTTTTTATTGATCATCAGATCGGACGAACCGTGCAAAAGGAGAGCAGAACTATGGCAATCATTGACGTTGTTAAATTTGAAGGCCCGCCGGATGTGTTTGCTTGGCGTTATCCGAACCAGGAACTGGGCACCTGGACCCAACTTATCGTTCATGAATCGCAGGAGGCGATTTTATATAAGGGCGGCCAAGCCTTGGATTCCTTCTCTGCAGGCAGGCATACGCTAAGCACTGCAAACATTCCGATTTTATCGAATATCATCAATCTTCCGTTCGGCGGCAAATCCCCGTTTACCGCTGAAGTATGGTTTATCAACAAAATGCGCTCACTGGATGTGAAGTGGGGGACGAGCGCGCCGATACAGCTCCAGGATCCCAAATATAATATTATCGTCTCCGTGCGGGCATTCGGACAGTTCGGGGTCCAGATCAGCGATCCGAGAAAATTTTTGGGGAAAATGGTCGGCACGCTGCCAACCTTTGATCAAAGCACCTTGGTCAAATATTACCGGGGGGTGCTTATGTCCAATATTAAGGATATCATCTCCTCGTACATCATTTTCAAAAAAATCAGCGTCGTCGAAATCAGCGCCTATATGACGGAAATATCAAAGCACATTATGGAAGCGATTGCTCCATCGTTCGATGAGATGGGGATTACGCTGCTCAATTTCTTTGTCGATTCCATCAACATACCGGAAGATGACCCCGCGGCTCTTCGAATTAAGGAAGCATTGGCGAAGAAAGCGGAAATGGACATTATCGGCTATACATATCATCAGGAGCGGACCTTCGATACGCTGGAAGGAGCCGCGAAGAATCCCGGGAGCCCGGCGGGAATCATCGGCAGCGGGCTGGGCGTAGGGATCGGCATGGCTGGTCCGGTATATGAGACGATGACCCGAGTGTTAAGGGACACTGAGGTACCGACTGCGGACGGCCCCGGACTGAAGCCAAGAGCCTGTACCGAGTGCGGAACGTTGATCGACGAGCATTCCCGGTTTTGTTCAGGCTGTGGTCAGCCGGCCCATGTGCAGAAGCCGGACAAGCCGGCTCGCGATATTTTGTGCACCGATTGCGGTCATGTGATCCCCCGTCATGCGAAGTTTTGCCTGAACTGCGGAGATCCGTACAGAGCCTGCCCATCCTGCGGCTATGATTATCCGGCGAATGCCAAGATATGCGCGGAATGCGGCGCCCAGCTGCCAATCCCTTGCCGGGAATGCAGCCACTTGCTGGACCCGGGGGCGAAATTCTGTCCGAACTGCGGAGCAAGCCATAGGCTTCAATGCACTAACTGCAATCATGAGGTACAGCCGGGGCAGAAGTTCTGCATGGAATGCGGGCATCGGTTAATGGAAAGTGAAAGCGGTGATCCATCATGACGTCAAGAGTCGCAACTCGAAACGGTTTCTGGTTGGCTGCCGCGATCGTGCCGGTGGCAACGATACTGCTATTCGGTTTTATTGGCGGGCTGACCGATATCAACGCGTGGATGTCCGGCATTGCCATTGGTTTCGCTGAGGCGTCTGTGCTTCTTTTTACCGGATCCTGCATCCATCAACGCAGACGCAAAGCTGCTGCCTCCAAGGCCCCTTTTACGATCGCCATGGGCTTCATTATCGGGGTGTATGCCGTATCCGTCATCCTTGAGGTGATTTTGCTGGGAAACCTGTTTAAGCTCTCAGGGCCGGCGTATCTCAAAATCCATGCGATGACGTTATTGGGATTTGCCGTTGTTTTGGCTTTAGTCTCTCTGATCGGCAGGTATGCATTCGCTCATGAGGAGAAGGAGGGGGAGCACACAGCAAGGAAGCGTGAAACGGTCGCTTGGGTTGGAGCGATCCGGGGAAAGCTGAACCTGCTGTCAGGCGAGGATATCCCCTTGCTGGATCGGGATTTGGCTGAACTGGAGGAGACGCTTCGCTACAGCGATCCCATTCCCCATGCCTCCCTCCATGAAATGGAGCATTTGATCCGGGAGAAAATCGCGGTATTGGAAGATCAGGTGACACTGATCGGTGAAGTCAGCGCCGAAGCCCGCCCGGAGGTGGCCGAGGAAACGGCACGCATGATCCGGGATATCCTCAGAACGGTGCAGGACCGTAATATGCAGCTTTTACATGCAAAAGCAGGTTCTACATAAAAGCAGATCAAGGAGATAACGTATGGGTATGCCTTTGAAACCTTATAAATTGAAATTTTCCACAACCGATGCCCTTATCCTCGTGGCTGCCGTTTTATTTTTTCCGCTAGCGATGGTGCTGGCCGCCATTCGATTGATTGCCACCCAGCGTCGAAACAGCTGCAAGGGGAGAAATTACAGGCTCTTGGGCTGGGTATTGCTAATTACGTTTATGGTCCTTGAGTTTTTGATGATCGTCGGCAGCACCGGCACCGGGGAGACCGGGAGTCTTTCGGAAGTCACGATCTTCTTGGGAATCGTTTTTCTGCTTCCGGCAGTCATTTTGTTCGTGATCGGACACAAGCGGGACCAAAGCTTCGGAATGCTGATCGAGGTTTATACGGATGCCATCGTGCGAAGGAGGCTGTTCCATATCCCGTATATCGCCCAGGCGGTTAGGCAGGGACCGGAGCAAGTGATCCGGGATTTGAATGATATGTTTCGCATGCATTTGCTCCCCCATGGACGGATCGAGAACGGGGTCGTGAAAATCCCGTCCTTGCGGAGCCGAGAAGACTTCAGCGAAACCAGTGGTGCACAGAGCCTTGATGAGCAGCTGAATTCGGTCCTGAATCAAGCAGCCGTGATTTTGACGGCAGAGCGGACGGAGACACCGGAAGAGGACGGCCCGTATTGGATAGAATGCCCCGGATGCGGTGCGAAATCGTCCGTGGCCCGCGGCGAGCACAAGGAGTGCGACTATTGCGGCACGCTGCTGAGGCACAGCAGGATCGGGTAGACGGAGGGTTCGAAAAAGGGGGATCTGCCCAAGCCCCTTCTAAAGCACTGGTCGCCTTGATCGAGTGGCCCCAAGCGTGTAAGGATAAAAGCCGGCCTGCGCGACAAGTCCCTTTTAGGGACTTGTTTGCTACTGCGGCGCTGGATTGGGCGCGACAAGTCCCTTTTAGGGACTTGTTTGCTACTGTGGCGCTGGATTGGGCGCGACAAGTCCCTTTTAGGGACTTGTTTGCTCCTGCAGCGCTGGATTGGGCACAACAAGTCCCTTTAAGGCATGAGCGTTGCATAAAACCTATCACAACTTTTGCTGAAGTTACTATTTCTGTAACTACCTGTATCTTTTTCATGGACAAAACAAAAAAAGGCTCCTAATTTAGAAGACGTAGCACGTTGTCCACGACCTCTAAAAAGGAGTCCAAACCATGGATAACGTAACCCAAAACACTGTCGTTCGTCAACTGCTTTCTTTACTGCCTTTGGATGTACACGATCGACTCCTTCATGCCGATCGCTACGCCAAGAAGCTCACCATCAACAAAAGCATTCTCATTTTCATTCTGGCTCAGCTCAACCATTGGCAAAGCTATATCGAGATGGAAGAACAAATTTATGCACACTCTGAAATTCGGTCCATCCTCGATCTGCCCAGCATCAGCGCAGCCCAATTGTCACGGAAACTCAGCGAAATCCCGACGGAAATCTTGCACATGCTTTTTCTCCATAGCGTTGCCCGTGTCCAGAAGCTGACGGCTCACCAGCAGGGCATTTCTTCAACCATTGGACCTCTGGCACTCATTGATTCGTCGAAAATCACACTCCCCTTGGTACTTGGGGATTGGGCCAGAGTTTCGCATACCTCCAGCGGGGTAAAGCTGCATGTGCGGCTCGTAGCCGCTTCACCCGAAGTGGTATATCCGGACGCTGTCATCCCATCGACTTTAAACGTAGGCGACCGAGCCGGGGCGGTCGAACTGGTCACCGAGCAGGCGGCAACTTATGTCATGGACCGTGGTTATGATAGCTACAAAAACATGGATAACTGGATGGAGCGCGGCATTCAATTTGTCATGCGAATGAGAGATCGCACCTCAATCCATGTTGTGGAGGAACGAGAAATCCCTCCAGGAAGTCCGATCACACGAGATGCTCTTGTGAACGTAGGTAGCGGTTGGCGCAAGATGAAGGAACGAGTCCGGCTCGTAGAGTTTTATGATGAGCAGGGGCGCTATTATCGCCTACTTACCTCTCGACAGGACATAACGGCCGAAGAAGTAGCTCATATCTACAAATGCCGATGGCTTATTGAACTTTTCTTTAAATGGATAAAGCAGCATCTGCGCCTAAAAAAACTGCACAGCTATAAGCCGCAAGCGATATGGAACCAGATTTACCTTGCGCTGATCGCTTACGTGCTGGCACAGTATATGCAGCTACGTCTAGAAACCAAGAAAAGCGTTTGGCGTGTCCTTGAATTGTTTCGAATTCACATGTATCATCCGTGGTCCCAGTTCTTGAACGCTCTGTTTCGAGCACCTACGCGAACAACTTCTGGAAAGCCACGCGGTGCACCAAGGAAGGTACCTGAATTACGAACGAGCGTTGGCATTTTTAAAACAAGCAAAGTGACTTAGGAAACGAAAATCTTGCACAAAATACATTTTATGGGAAAACGTAGCTACATTTAAGAAGTGTTGGATCTTTTAGTGTAATTCTCGAAAAAACAACTGTAAATTAATTGTTCTTATTCAGATTTCATCCAAGTGCTTGCAGATGTAAAGATTTATGCAACGCTCATGCCTTTAAGGGACTTGTTTGCTATTTCAGCGCTGGATTGGGCGTGACAAGTCCCTTTTAGGGACTTGTTTGCTCCTGCAGCGCTGCATTTGGCCCCACAAGTCCCTTTTAGGGACATGTTTGCTGTCGCGGGCCCGAGTACTTCATTCTCAACTTTAAGCGTAGTATGGGCGTTTTTTCTTCGCTAAATTTACATTTTTACAGGGTTAACGATGAGTTCCTATAAAATTTGCGATATAGTATAGGTTATAGCCTGGACATGAAGATGCTGCCAACGCGAAAAAAGGGACATTTATGTATTGCCCTTGCCCGATATATCCAGTATAATGTCCACTATACGAAAACAGTAGTCTTTGAGGAGAGGACGTTTTGTGAAGGAACGCTATTATTTGGTCCGGGAAGACATCCTTCCCGAAGCTGTGGTCAAAACGATGCAGGTGAAGAAGCTGCTGGCCTCCGGCGACGTCAAGACGGTCCATGAAGCTGTTGAGCAGGTAGGGCTTAGCCGCAGCGCCTTTTATAAGTATAAGGATGGCATCCATCCGATCAATCAGCTGGAGCGGGATGAAATTGTCACCATATCGATTGATATGGAGCACCGTTCGGGCATGCTGTCAGAGGTGCTTGGATTGGTTGCCGGTGAAGGCGGCAATGTGCTGACCATCCACCAGAGCATTCCTTTACAGGGGATCGCAAACGTGGTGATCTCTGTTGAGGTCTCCCGTTTGATTGAAGAGCTCGACGATTTGTTGGACGGTCTGCGCCGGATCACCGGCGTACGCAAAGTACAGATGATCGGGCAAGGATAATTCGTTTCATGGTTAAGTAAATCGCTTATTGTGATGGGATACGGGAGGTAATTGTAGGAATGAAGCCGGTGAAGATAGGGCTTTTAGGATTGGGAACAGTAGGAACTGGGGTTGTGCGAATTGTAGAAGGTCATCAGGAGGATCTGAGCAGCCAGGTCGGATCACCGATCGTGATCGAGCGGATTGCGGTGAAGCATCTGGAGAAATACCGCAGCGTCAGTGTGGATCAGAGCAAGCTGACGGAGGATCCGTGGGAAGTGATCCGGGATCCGGAGATTGATGTCATTGTGGAAGTTATGGGCGGCATCGATCAGACGAAGACGTACATTTTGGAAGCGCTGGACCGCGGCAAGCATATCGTGACGGCGAATAAGGATCTGATGGCTCTGCACGGCGCCGAGATTTTGGCAAAAGCGCAAGAGAAGCAGTGCGATGTATTCTATGAGGCAAGCGTAGCCGGCGGTATTCCGATTATCCGGACGCTGATTGAAGGCTTCTCATCGGACCGCATTATGAAGATTATGGGGATCGTGAACGGTACGACCAATTATATTTTGACGAAAATGAGCCAGGAGGGCGCATCCTTTGAGGACGTACTGGCTGAAGCGCAGGCGCTCGGCTATGCGGAGGCAGACCCGACCTCTGATGTGGAGGGCCTGGACGCGGCACGCAAGATGGCGATTCTCGGAACGCTTGGTTTCCGGACGAATGTCGAGCTGCAGGATGTATCGGTCAAGGGAATCTCTCAAGTAACCAAAGAAGACATTTCGTACGCCAAACGTCTGGGCTATGAGATGAAGCTGCTCGGCATCGCGGAGCGTCAGGACGACGAGGTCAGCATCAGCGTGCAGCCGACCATGGTACGCACGGGACATCCCATCGCAGCCGTTAACGGTGTTTTCAACGCCGTCTACGTCTATGGGGAAGCTGTAGGGGAGACAATGTTCTACGGTGCGGGTGCCGGCGAGATGCCGACGGCGACCTCCGTTGTGGCGGATCTGGTCGCGATCATCAAAAACTTGAAGCTTGGCGTGAACGGTCTGAAAGCGATCGTTCCGTATAAACCGAAGAAGCTTAAGACGGATGAGCAGATTTCGTATAAAAACTTCATTCTGCTGCATGTCGATGATAAAGCGGGTGTACTCGCCCAAATCACCCAAGTGTTTGCACAGCATGACGTAAGCCTGGAATCGGTCGTCCAGCAGCCGAATGACCAGAATCCGGATGCAGAGATCATCATCGTCACGCACCATGCGAGCAAGGCAAATATGGATAAGGTGCTGAATCATTTCGAGGGCCTGGAGGTTATTCGGCGGATCAAGAGCGTCTACCGCGTAGAAGGCTAACCCATAAGACCGCGAAGTGAGCATCAGAGCCGAGACTATATTTTTTCATAGAAAAGGAGATCATGAGAGATGCCGTACGAAGGACTGCTTCAAACTTATAAAGAATATTTACCCGTTAATGAACAAACCCCGCTGCTGACCCTTAAAGAGGGGAATACGCCCCTGATCCGCGCCGAAAACCTGTCGGAGGAGCTAGGAATCGATCTGCACTTTAAATTTGAAGGCCTGAATCCTACAGGCTCCTTTAAAGACCGGGGAATGGTGATGGCGGTAGCAAAGGCGATGGAGGAAGGCAGCCGCACCATTATGTGCGCCTCGACCGGCAATACCTCCGCTGCAGCGGCTGCTTATGCGGCGCGTGGCGGGTTGAACTGCATCGTTATTATCCCGAACAACAATATTGCCCTGGGCAAACTCGCACAGGCGATGATCTACGGCGCCAAAGTGATTGCCATCGACGGCAATTTTGACCGCGCACTGGAAATCGTCCGGGAGATCACGGCTAAGCATCCGATTACCCTCGTCAACTCCGTGAACCCGTACCGGATTGAAGGGCAGAAGACGGCTGCATTCGAAGTGGTTGATCAGTTGGGAAAAGCGCCGGACGTGCTGGCGATCCCGGTTGGGAATGCGGGCAATATCTCCGCATATTGGAAAGGCTTCAAGGAATACCATGCAGCCGGCAAAGCGGCTTCGCTTCCTAAAATGCTCGGCTTTGAGGCCGAAGGAGCCATGGCCATCGTGAAAGGCGAGCCGATTGCTAATCCGGAAACGGTCGCAACGGCAATCCGAATCGGCAATCCGGCCAGCTGGAAGACGGCGGTTGCTGCAGCCGAGGAGTCCCGCGGCCAGATTAACTATGTAACCGATGAGGAAATATTGGAAGCCTACCGCAAAATCGCGTCACGTGAAGGAATCTTTGCCGAGCCGGGATCCGCAGCTTCGATTGCAGGCGTATATAAAATGAAGCGGGAAGGATATTTTAAAGGCGGGGAATCCGTTGTCTGCGTTCTGACTGGACATGGATTGAAGGATCCGAACATCGCGATTTCAACCGTCAAATCGGAACCGCTGGTCGTATCCGATACGGAGTCCGCAGTCATGGAAGCCATCGCGAAGCTTGAAGGGGCTGCGCAGGTATGAGTTTGTCCCAAGGCGTAAGGGTGAAGGTTCCGGCCAGTACGGCCAACCTCGGTCCCGGATTTGATACGCTCGGCATGGCATTGTCACTATACTCCTGGATCGAGCTGAAGCCGGCTGATCGCACTGAATTTCATCTCTACGGGGACGAGATGAAGGGAGTGCCGGTCGACAAAAGCAATTTGATCTATAAAGTGGCGCAAATGGTGTTCGATGAAGCAGGAGAATCGGTTCCCGAGCTTGAAATATCGATGTATTCCGACATTCCGTTGGCCCGGGGACTCGGCAGCAGTGCTTCCGCCATCGTTGGCGCCTTATTCGCGGCCAATGCGTTGATCGGCTCTCCGTTGTCTGAGGCCAAGCTGTTCGATATGGCGACTGCCCTCGAGAAGCATCCGGACAACGTTGGCGCCTCGTTATTTGGCGGCATTATTACGGCGGTATGGGATGGAAAGCATGCGGATTATATCCGGATCGACCCGCCGGCCCGTCTCGGGACGGTGGTCGTCATTCCGGATTTCCACCTGGCCACGTCCAAAGCACGGGAGGCGCTGCCTGCCCAGGTCAATTTGGCCGATGCCGTATATAATATTAGTCGATCGTCCTTGATGACGGCTGCCCTGTCGGCAGGCCGCCTGGATCTTGTACGTGCAGCGATGCAGGACCGCATTCACCAGCCTTACCGGGCACCGCTCGTGCCCGGGATGCCGAGAATTCTGGCGGAAGCGCCTGATCAAGGCGCACTGGGGGTCGCGCTCAGCGGAGCAGGCCCGACGATCATCGCTTTCGTGGATCGTGACGATCGGCGTGTGGATGATCTCAAGGCTTACTTGGTGAAAGCGATGGAGGCCGAAGGCATTTCGGCCTCGTGCTTCTGTCTGGACCCGGCAGCCGAGGGCGTCCGGACGATGGACGACATCAACAACAGATCCTTTTTGGATATGATTAGAGGGGAAGTTACCGCATGAAAAAAATAGCCTTGTTGCCCTCAGGATCGGTATCTCATGAAGCGATACGATATCTTCTTGGCGATCAGCCTGTCGAGCTGGTCCACTACAAACTGATCTCTGATGTGTTCATGTCTACGGTCGAAGGCAAGAGTGATTATAGCGTCATTCCGATTGAGAATACGATTGAGGGCTCTGTAAGCCTCCATATGGATTGGCTTGTCAATGAGGTGGATATGCCGATGCAGGTGGAGTGGGTGTATCCGTCGATTCAAAATTTGATCGGCAATGCTTCGGAATTCCGCGGACCCGATGGAATGATGGATTTCAGCAAGATTACGAAAATCTGGTCCCATCAGGTTGCGACTGCCCAGTGCCGCCAATTCCTGGCCAAAGCAGCCCCTCAGGCGGAGCTTGAACAGGTTGGCAGCACGTCCGAAGGCGTTAAAATCGTAAAAGAAAATCCGGGCAAAGGGTGGGCGGCCATCGGAACATCCCTCGGTGCAGCGGAGCATGGATTGGATCTGCTCGCAGAGCGGATTACGGATCACGACAACAATTACACCCGGTTCGTGCTGATCGGCCATGAGCCGATCGCCATTGACCGTTCACCGGAGCATGTCAAGACGAGCATTCTGGTTACGCTGCCGGAAGATGTGCCGGGTGCGCTGCATCAGGTGCTTTCGGCATTTGCGTGGAGACGGCTGAACCTGACCCGAATCGAATCCAGGCCGACCAAGAAAAAGCTCGGCAACTATTATTTCTATATTGATGTAATGGCTCCGGCCGATTCCGTTCTGTTGACGGCCGCCATGGGAGAAATCGAAGCGCTCGGATGCCAAGTCCGCACGCTTGGATCGTATCCGGGTTACGCCTACGAAAGCGAGAAATTGGGGGTAAAGTAAATGTCTGAGCAATGGATCTATTTAGACGGAGAATTTGTCACGAAAGAGAATGCGAAAGTTTCGGTATTTGATCACGGCTTCCTGTACGGGGACGGCATTTTCGAAGGCATCCGGATTTATAACGGCAACATCTTCAAATGCAAAGAGCATTTGGACCGTTTATACGATTCGGCCAAGTCTATCGATCTAGTTATTCCATTGGCCTACGATGAGCTGCTGGAGGCAATGGCGGAGACGATTCGCCGCAACGATATGAGAGACGGCTACATCCGCCTCGTCGTGTCGCGCGGTGCCGGCAATCTGGGGCTTGATCCACGTCGCTGCCCGAAACCGACGGTGTTGATCATTGTCGAACAGTTGGCAATCTATTCTGAGGAAGCTTATTTGAACGGCTTGCGGGCGGTTTCTGTGGCCCAGCGCAGAAACATTCCGGATGCGCTCAATCCGAAGATCAAGTCGCTGAACTATTTGAACAACATCCTCGTTAAGATCCAGTCAAACTTCGCAGGGGCCGATGAAGCCATTATGATGAACGCTCAAGGGTATGTTACGGAGGGTTCGGGAGACAATATTTTTATCGTGAAAAATGGTGTCGTCACAACGCCGCCTTGTTACCTGGGCGCACTTGAAGGCATTACGCGCCAGGCGATTATCGAGCTGTGCGGCAAGCTTGACATTCCGCTTAAGGAAGAGCCTTTCAGCATGCATGATGTGTATATCGCCGACGAGGTATTTTTCACAGGTACGGCCGCCGAGGTCATCGCTGCACGCGAAATTGACGGGCGCACCATCGGAAAAGGGCAAGCGGGTCCGATTACGCTCCGATTGCTTGAAGAATTCCGGAAAATCGTTGAGATTGACGGGTATAAAGTTTGGGAATCCTAAAGATTACGGACAAGTAAATCAAGCTTATTGAACAATCCTTTCATGTCGATGAAAGGATTTTTTTTGTATCGAGGGATGTCAATCGCCCATTTCTTGCATAGGATGTAGTAACGAACACGGGCGAATAACCATGACGCCTAGAAGAGTGTAGGAGGTTTTAGCGGCGTGAAGATACACATCGTCAAGGAAGGCGACACCCTATATGAGCTGTCCAAAAAATTTGACGTACCGTTAACGAAGATCATCGTTGCCAACCCGCAGCTGGTCGATCCGAATAAGCTTGATGTCGGGGCTAAAATTAAAATTCCGACAGAGCCCGTTCCGGTACCTGGCGGCAGCCAGCCAATTATCCATAAGCACACGGTAAAGCAAGGGGATTCTCTATGGAAGCTGTCCAAAGCTTGGGGAGTGACCCTGAAAGAAATTATCGATGCCAACCCGCAGCTTAAAAATCCGAATGCCCTTTTGGTGGGAGAGATTGTGAACATCCCGTCATCTGGCATTTATACGGAGACGGGGGACAGCGATGGCGTAACGATGAGTGCTGAAATGGCTCCAGGCAAAAAGAAGCCGGGCAGCAAGGATTACACGGGCGTCAAAGAAGAAATTACCCAGCCCGTACCGCAGCCGCCGGTGGCCCCGCCACAGCCAATGCCAGAGCCGCCTGTGTTACCGAAGCTACCGGAGATTGCGCCTCTGCCGGAGGAGCCTAAAAAGGTAGAGCCGGAGTACAAACCGGAGATTAAGCCCGAGATTAAGCCCGAGTACAAACCTGAGATTAAACTCGAGTATAAACCGGAGATTAAACCCGAATTTAAACTAGAATACAAACCGGAGTATAAGCCAGAGTTCAAGCCAGAATTTAAACCGGAGTATAAACCGGAATACAAACCGGAATACAAACCTTTTGAGCCGGAGCAAATGTATCCGTTAAAGACAATGCCAATGCCGCATCCGGTTCTTCCGGTCGATGAACCATGCCCGAAGGTTGCTGATTTCCATGTCCAACCTTTCATGCATCCATGTCCGGAGTTTCCGATTCACCATGTTCCGGATCATCCATGTCTTGGTCCGTACCAACATCACCATCATCATGGATATCATGAGCCTCAGTTTACGATGCCGCAATACGGTTATCCGGAATCCCCATGCGGGTGCCATGAACCGGTAAAATGGCAAGGAGAGAGCGTTCATCCATACTACCACGTGCCACAGCCGGCCGTTCCGGCGTCCTATGGAGAAGCTTGGGGAAATGCAGCGGGAGGTTATCCGGGATTGTCCGGGGACTCGGTTGGGATGGAGTATTCCCAGGTATCCGTTTCCGAGTCCTATACGGCAGGAGTTACTTCTAACTATATGCCGTACTCGGAACATCACGGGATTTCGCCGCTTGGCTACGCCTCTTCACCTTGCGGCTGTCAGGGCGGAGAAGTTAGTCCTTTTTACGGTATGCCTCAAAGTTATCCATATGCTAACCAGGGCGCATCGGAGAATGCAATGCCTTATAATTGGCAGCATGGTGCCATGAATTCGTCGGGTGCCTACAGCGTTCCTTCGGCACCGATTGGAGGTTTCGGCGCAAATCCATCATTCATGAACCCTTATGAACAGATGTGGATAGACCGTCAAAATGAAGAACAAGGAGTAGGAATTGCTTCAAGCTTTACGGAAGATGCATCTCCAACGAATCATTCAGTTGAAGAGAGCGATCAGGAAGCTGAAATTCGTGACGCTGCAATTGAAGAGAATAGTAAGACGGCCAAGGCAAAGGTTCATCGTCAGACGGGGGGGAAAGCCTCCAGAACTGCAGCCAAGAAAACACGGAAGCCGCAGTCGGCAAAGAACAAACAGCAAAACCCATGGATAAAAGGATAAAGGTTTAGCGAAAAAATAAGGGGTAACAGCTTAGAGGTAAGTTGTGAGTGGTTTAGAGCCATGTTAGGATTTTTAGTAGAAGGGCGGCCGGTCACCGGCCGTCTTGTCTCATTATAGTAGGGATACAAAGCGTGGTAAAATATAGGGCGGAACGAGCTTTAAGTGCTTTGAAAGCCACTCTTTAATTAGTACAAGCTGCAATAATGGATTTGGAAAAAATTATGCATTGTTAAACAGTATTGATTCATGATATATTATAAATCCAGTCGCGAAACGAACGCCTTTGCGGCAGGGAAGAGGTCGATGAATAATTTTTGGTTTCGATTTTAAGTAATAAAAAAAACTTTAAAAAACCTCTTGCATTATCGAAATGAATATGATATATTATAAGAGTTGCTGATGCGAACGAGATTCGCCGGTAACGAAAAGGTTGATCTTTGAAAACTGAACAACGAGTGAGTAAAAACGAACCGCTTCGGCGGGGAGTTACAATAGAGAATTGAACAAATTCTCGTCAGTTTTTCTAATGAGCTTAATCGCTCTTTCAATCGATCGTCCTTCGGACGATCTTTATTGGAGAGTTTGATCCTGGCTCAGGACGAACGCTGGCGGCGTGCCTAATACATGCAAGTCGAGCGGAGCTGATGGAGTGCTTGCACTCCTGATGCTTAGCGGCGGACGGGTGAGTAACACGTAGGCAACCTGCCCTCAAGACTGGGATAACTACCGGAAACGGTAGCTAATACCGGATAATTAAATTCGCTGCATGGCGGAGTTATGAAAGGCGGAGCAATCTGTCACTTGAGGATGGGCCTGCGGCGCATTAGCTAGTTGGTGAGGTAACGGCTCACCAAGGCGACGATGCGTAGCCGACCTGAGAGGGTGAACGGCCACACTGGGACTGAGACACGGCCCAGACTCCTACGGGAGGCAGCAGTAGGGAATCTTCCGCAATGGGCGAAAGCCTGACGGAGCAACGCCGCGTGAGTGATGAAGGTTTTCGGATCGTAAAGCTCTGTTGCCAGGGAAGAACGTCTCATAGAGTAACTGCTATGAGAGTGACGGTACCTGAGAAGAAAGCCCCGGCTAACTACGTGCCAGCAGCCGCGGTAATACGTAGGGGGCAAGCGTTGTCCGGAATTATTGGGCGTAAAGCGCGCGCAGGCGGTTCTTTAAGTCTGGTGTTTAAACCCGAGGCTCAACTTCGGGACGCACTGGAAACTGGGGAACTTGAGTGCAGAAGAGGAGAGTGGAATTCCACGTGTAGCGGTGAAATGCGTAGATATGTGGAGGAACACCAGTGGCGAAGGCGACTCTCTGGGCTGTAACTGACGCTGAGGCGCGAAAGCGTGGGGAGCGAACAGGATTAGATACCCTGGTAGTCCACGCCGTAAACGATGAATGCTAGGTGTTAGGGGTTTCGATACCCTTGGTGCCGAAGTTAACACATTAAGCATTCCGCCTGGGGAGTACGGTCGCAAGACTGAAACTCAAAGGAATTGACGGGGACCCGCACAAGCAGTGGAGTATGTGGTTTAATTCGAAGCAACGCGAAGAACCTTACCAAGTCTTGACATCCCTCTGAATCCTCTAGAGATAGAGGCGGCCTTCGGGACAGAGGAGACAGGTGGTGCATGGTTGTCGTCAGCTCGTGTCGTGAGATGTTGGGTTAAGTCCCGCAACGAGCGCAACCCTTGATCTTAGTTGCCAGCACTTCGGGTGGGCACTCTAAGGTGACTGCCGGTGACAAACCGGAGGAAGGTGGGGATGACGTCAAATCATCATGCCCCTTATGACTTGGGCTACACACGTACTACAATGGCTGGTACAACGGGAAGCGAAGCCGCGAGGTGGAGCCAATCCTAAAAAGCCAGTCTCAGTTCGGATTGCAGGCTGCAACTCGCCTGCATGAAGTCGGAATTGCTAGTAATCGCGGATCAGCATGCCGCGGTGAATACGTTCCCGGGTCTTGTACACACCGCCCGTCACACCACGAGAGTTTACAACACCCGAAGTCGGTGGGGTAACCCTTACGGGAGCCAGCCGCCGAAGGTGGGGTAGATGATTGGGGTGAAGTCGTAACAAGGTAGCCGTATCGGAAGGTGCGGCTGGATCACCTCCTTTCTATGGAGTACCTCGCTTCCGTAGCGAAGCGGTACAAATACGGTCAGTGTAAGCTGCCGGAATAGACTTTACGAAGTAAAGTCAACCAACTCACTCGTTGGTCAGTTTTGAGAGTTTAACCTCTCATTTGATCCTTGAAAACTAGATAACGAAACGAATTTGCGTTTTAGAAATATCCTTCTCTAACGACTTGTGTCAAGTGATTGACCAAGAAGTGAAAGAGTAGCGTTAGAGCGAAAGATTCGTGACAGGTGATCCTTTGGAAGCTTGTTTCACCATTGAGTGGTTTTATCCAATCAGGAAACAAGCGGACAACAGAGCACATGGCACGAAACTGGAGCGACATGGTTAAGCTACTAAGAGCACACGGAGGATGCCTAGGCGCTAGGAGCCGATGAAGGACGTGGCGAACAACGATACTGCCTCGGGGAGCTGTAAGCAAGCTTCGATCCGGGGATGTCCGAATGGGGAAACCCAGCTGGTGTAATAGCCAGTTACCCGTATCTGAATACATAGGATGCGAGGAGGCATACCCAGGGAACTGAAACATCTAAGTACCTGGAGGAAGAGAAAACAAGAGTGATTCCGTCAGTAGCGGCGAGCGAACGCGGAACAGCCTAAACCAGAGAGCTTGCTCTCTGGGGTTGTGGGACGTCTCACATGGAGTTACAAAGGTTTAGATTAGACGAACAGGTCTGGAAAGGCCGGCCATAGAAGGTAAAAGCCCTGTAATCGAAAATGTGAACCCTCCGAGACGGATCCCGAGTAGTGCGGGGCACGTGAAACCCCGTATGAATCCAGCAGGACCATCTGCTAAGGCTAAATACTCCCTAGCGACCGATAGTGAAGCAGTACCGTGAGGGAAAGGTGAAAAGCACCCCGGAAGGGGAGTGAAATAGAACCTGAAACCGTGTGCTTACAAGAAGTCAGAGCCCGATCTATGGGTGATGGCGTGCCTTTTGTAGAATGAACCGGCGAGTTACGTTCCCATGCAAGGTTAAGGCGAGAAGCCGTAGCCGCAGCGAAAGCGAGTCTGAATAGGGCGCTTTAGTATGTGGACGTAGACCCGAAACCGTGTGATCTACCCCTGTCCAGGGTGAAGGTGCGGTAACACGCACTGGAGGCCCGAACCCACGTACGTTGAAAAGTGCGGGGATGAGGTGGGGGTAGCGGAGAAATTCCAATCGAACTCGGAGATAGCTGGTTCTCCCCGAAATAGCTTTAGGGCTAGCCTCGGAATTGAGAGTCGTGGAGGTAGAGCACTGATTGGGTGCGGGGCCCGCAAGGGTTACCAAGCTCAGTCAAACTCCGAATGCCATAGACTTATATCCGGGAGTCAGACAGTGAGTGCTAAGATCCATTGTCAAAAGGGAAACAGCCCAGACCATCAGCTAAGGTCCCCAAGTGTGTGTTAAGTGGGAAAGGATGTGGAGTTGCACAGACAACCAGGATGTTGGCTTAGAAGCAGCCACCATTTAAAGAGTGCGTAATAGCTCACTGGTCGAGTGACTCTGCGCCGAAAATGTAACGGGGCTAAACACACCACCGAAGCTATGGCTTGATGCTTGCATCAGGGGTAGGGGAGCGTTGTATGCAGGTTGAAGGTGTACCGTAAGGAGCGCTGGACAGCATACAAGTGAGAATGCCGGTATGAGTAACGAAAAGATCAGTGAGAATCTGATCCGCCGAAAGCCCAAGGTTTCCTGAGGAAGGCTCGTCCGCTCAGGGTAAGTCGGGACCTAAGGCGAGGCCGAAAGGCGTAGTCGAAGGACAACAGGTTGAAATTCCTGTACCACCGTAAACCGTTATGAACGATGGGGTGACGCAGGAGGGTAGTGACGCGGACTGATGGATGTCCGTCCAAGCAGTGAGGCTGATGTGTAGGCAAATCCGCACATCGTAAGGCTGGGCTGTGATGGGGAGTGAAAATTACAGTAGCGAAGGTCATGATCTCACACTGCCAAGAAAAGCCTCTAGTCAGGTGAAGGTGCCCGTACCGCAAACCGACACAGGTAGGCGAGAAGAGAATTCTAAGGCGCGCGGAAGAACTCTCGTTAAGGAACTCGGCAAAATGACCCCGTAACTTCGGGAGAAGGGGTGCCTCGGTAGGGTGAATAGCCCGAGGGGGCCGCAGTGAAAAGGCCCAAGCGACTGTTTAGCAAAAACACAGGTCTGTGCGAAGCCGCAAGGCGAAGTATACGGGCTGACGCCTGCCCGGTGCTGGAAGGTTAAGGGGAGCGGTTAGGGGTTAAACCCGAAGCTGTGAACCGAAGCCCCAGTAAACGGCGGCCGTAACTATAACGGTCCTAAGGTAGCGAAATTCCTTGTCAGGTAAATTCTGACCCGCACGAATGGCGTAACGACTTGGGCGCTGTCTCAACGAGAGATCCGGTGAAATTTTAATACCTGTGAAGATGCAGGTTACCCGCGACAAGACGGAAAGACCCCATGGAGCTTTACTGCAGCTTGATATTGGATTTGGGTACGATCTGTACAGGATAGGTGGGAGCCTTTGAAGCATGAGCGCCAGCTTGTGTGGAGGCGACGTTGGGATACCACCCTGATCGTATCTAGGTTCTAACCTGGTACCGTGATCCGGTACGGGGACAGTGTCAGGCGGGCAGTTTGACTGGGGCGGTCGCCTCCTAAAGAGTAACGGAGGCGCCCCAAGGTTCCCTCAGAATGGTTGGAAATCATTCGAAGAGTGCAAAGGCATAAGGGAGCTTGACTGCGAGACCTACAAGTCGAGCAGGGACGAAAGTCGGGCTTAGTGATCCGGTGGTACCGCATGGAAGGGCCATCGCTCAACGGATAAAAGCTACCCTGGGGATAACAGGCTTATCTCCCCCAAGAGTCCACATCGACGGGGAGGTTTGGCACCTCGATGTCGGCTCATCGCATCCTGGGGCTGAAGTAGGTCCCAAGGGTTGGGCTGTTCGCCCATTAAAGCGGTACGCGAGCTGGGTTCAGAACGTCGTGAGACAGTTCGGTCCCTATCTGTCGTGGGCGTAGGAAATTTGAGAGGAGCTGTCCTTAGTACGAGAGGACCGGGATGGACGTACCGCTGGTGCACCAGTTGTTCCGCCAGGAGCATGGCTGGGTAGCTACGTACGGACGGGATAAGCGCTGAAAGCATCTAAGCGTGAAGCCCCCCTCAAGATGAGATTTCCCAATTCGTAAGACCCCTTGAAGACGACGAGGTAGATAGGTTGGAGGTGGAAGTGCAGCAATGCATGGAGCTGACCAATACTAATCGGTCGAGGGCTTATCCTAAAAGCTTTCTGAAAGAAAGCTCGCTACGGAAGCATAAATAAACCCACCAAAGTGAAGAAGAGCTTCGAAGCTGATTCCGATTACTTTGGCGGGGCCCAGAAAGATCTGAGGATCTGAAGGGACAATGCTACGGATTCTAATCAATGCAAAGACGTTTCGTATCTAGTTTTCAGGTGATCAAACCCGATTTGCAGGTGTACAAGCTGCACATGCAATGAAGATGATTACGGCATTTGGCGATGCCGCATCCTGAATTTAACGTTTGGTGGCGATGGCGGAAGGGTTCCACGCGTTCCCATACCGAACACGACCGTTAAGCCTTCCAGCGCCGATGGTACTTGGACCGAAGGGTCCCGGGAGAGTAGGACGCCGCCAAGCGGTACATATTCCCTGATAGCTCAGTTGGTAGAGCACTCGACTGTTAATCGAGTTGTCACAGGTTCGAGTCCTGTTCGGGGAGCCACTTATGGAGAGGTGTCCGAGTTGGCCGAAGGAGCACGATTGGAAATCGTGTAGGCGTCAAAAGCGTCTCGAGGGTTCGAATCCCTCTCTCTCCGCCAGCAAGGACTTTATATACGGCCCGTTGGTCAAGGGGTTAAGACACCTCCCTTTCACGGAGGTAACAGGGGTTCGAATCCCCTACGGGTCACCAACATGGAGGCTTAGCTCAGCTGGGAGAGCATCTGCCTTACAAGCAGAGGGTCGGGGGTTCGATCCCCTCAGCCTCCACCATTAAATATCCCCAAAAGATAAAGCAAAGGCTTTACAGGTGGTTTTATTAGGGGAGCTTATACACAATGACGCGGGGTGGAGCAGTTCGGTAGCTCGTCGGGCTCATAACCCGAAGGTCGCAGGTTCAAATCCTGCCCCCGCAACCAATTATATCGCATTAGCGATCAAGCCTCATGGAACTGTGGTGTAGAGGCCTAACATGCCTGCCTGTCACGCAGGAGATCGCGGGTTCGAATCCCGTCAGTTCCGCCATTTTTAACAATGGGAGCCATTAGCTCAGTTGGTAGAGCACCTGACTTTTAATCAGGGTGTCGAAGGTTCGAGTCCTTCATGGCTCACCAGTGTTACATAAATCTTGATATTGCGGACGTGGCTCAGCGGTAGAGCATCGCCTTGCCAAGGCGAGGGTCGCGGGTTCGATTCCCGTCGTCCGCTCCATTTGCGCCCTTAGCTCAGCTGGATAGAGCGTTTGACTACGAATCAAAAGGTCGGGAGTTCGAATCTCTCAGGGCGTGCCATTGATTGATGTGCGCATTCATCATGAATTTACTTAATGATTATCCTTACGCCGGTGTGGCGGAATTGGCAGACGCGCGCGACTCAAAATCGTGAGGGAAACCGTGGGGGTTCGAGTCCCTTCACCGGCATTTTAAATAACGGGACGTAGCTCAGCTTGGTAGAGCACCTGGTTTGGGACCAGGGGGTCGCATGTTCAAATCGTGTCGTCCCGATTCAAGCAAGGACCATTTTCAGAATTTCTGAAGATGGTCCTTTTGTCGTTGCGCACTTTCGGTACAAGGGATGTCTGAATAATTTGGCAGCCTTGCGGTCACAATATGAAAAACATTGAATAGAAGGGGATAACCTTGAGTGTTTTTCAATTCCTAAGAAAAGTGTTCCGCAAACGACGGAGACGCTGGAGACGGGCCATCTGGTCCAGTTCGATCCTTGCAGCGGCCATGATCTTCATTTGGTCTGGCCAGACGCTGAAGGATCAAATGAATATGCTGCTCACCGATAGCCGCGGCGAAAAACCGCTCGCGCTCGAGACGATGCATTATTTGCAGATGGAAGAAGAGAAGCAAGAAGAGCGGACTTCCGAGCAGAGAAAGTTTATGCAGGAACTGAACGCATCAAAGGGGAAGAAGAAAGTACATCTGCGCACTACCTATGTATGCGGGGTTGAAGAGCAGAATATCGGGCGCCTGAATGCAGACGGCATCTATGAACTGATGAATAAAAACCCATTATGGCAGGGCCGCCTGGATGACAAAGGGGAAGTTTGGCTGGAGCAAACGGTATCCGATCTCTCCCCCAACTGCAAGAAGCAAGCGTACATGAGCGTGGATGCAAGCGGAAATTTAACTTTGTTTGAGGGACCTCCCGAAGAAGAGAAGGTTCTCCGCACCTTTTTCCAATTAGACATCGGTTCGATGGAGTCCTCCTTGCCAAAGGATGTCATCCAGCAGCTTCAGGAGGGGATCCGGATTCAGGATATGGATGAATACAACAGCGTCTTGTCGACGTTTAGTGATTATGCGCGGGATATGGCTGAAAATGTGATGAAGCCCAGCTCCTGAGCGAATCCGGGCGAACCGGGTCGACCGTTTTTCGACAATGCCACATTTTTGCTGCTCTATTGTTACACCGCAACACCGCAACTGTCTGGTGCTGATCTGCACCGGGCAGTTTTTCTTTTTCAGTTGCGCGCAGCAGGCCATGCGGTTAAGAACGGAGCGCAATTTATCCGCCCACAAGCCTAATAGAAGCCTCCCTTAAAAAAGGAATCATAAGCTTAGGGTAACAATGTGAAAATAGGCACAAGAAAAGGTTCAAAGTTTTTCCTCAACTAAAGGTCGATCTTTTGTTATAATGGGAGAACGATACATATGTTCGCTTCATCAGAGGAGAGGTTAGTATTGCGTATTTTAGGCATTGACCCGGGGATTGCCATCGTTGGCTTCGGGTTTATTGATAAGACGGGGAGCAAGGTGTCGCCGGTGCAGTACGGCTGTATCCAGACCGAAGCGCATACGCCCGAAGAGGAAAGACTTCATCAGGTTTATGAGGGCATGCTGCAGTTGATTGATAAATATGAGCCGGAAGCCGTGGCTTTCGAGAAGCTTTTTTTTAACCGGAATGTAACGACGGCGATGACGGTATCCCAAGCAAGAGGCGTGCTCATTCTCGCAGCCGTTCAGCGGGGACTTCCCATTGCCGAGTACACGCCTATGCAGGTTAAGCAGGCGATTGTAGGCTATGGGAAGGCGGAGAAGAAACAGGTACAGGAGATGGTAAGGATGTACCTGAAGCTTGCGAGCATACCGAAGCCCGACGACGTGGCTGATGCGCTTGCTGTCGCTATATGTCACGCCCATTCCTATACGTTAAATTCCAGATTAAACGAGGTATTGCGAAAATGATTGATTTTTTACGTGGACAAGTCGTCCATCTCGAGAGTGAATATATCGTGCTGGATGTGCATGATGTAGGGTATCGCATCTTCTGCCCGAACCCGTATGCCTTCGCCAAAATGGAAGGAGTCGTCACGGTGTATACCCACCATCATGTACGCGAGGATGCGATTCTGCTGTTCGGCTTCCCGACACGGGAAGAGCAGCGGTTATTCCGCAAGCTCATCGAAGTATCCGGCATCGGCCCGCGGGTGGCGCTCGGAATATTGGGCGGCGGCTCGCCGGATCATGTGGTATCGGCCATCTACCAAGAGAATATTTCATTTCTGATCAAGCTGCCGGGGATCGGGAAGAAGACCGCCCAGCGCATGATTTTGGATCTGAAGGACAAGCTGGACGGCTTCAGCGATGCCGCCATGGCGACAGGACTGTTCGCCCTGCAGCAGGAGCAGCCGGAAGAAAGCAGTTCGGCTTGGACAGAAGCCCGCGAGGGGCTGAAGGCGCTCGGGTACACGGACAGCGAACTGGATAAAGTATGGCTGAAGATTAAGGATTCCATAGGCAGCGGAGAATCGGTCGATGTATTGATGAAACGGGCACTGCAGCAGCTGTATGCCGGTTAATAGCGTCGTCTGCAGGAGAGGAGTTTAACTTAAGATGGACGATCGAATTATTACTGCGAATTTAATGATGGAGGACCAGGCGGTAGAGCTCAGCCTGCGTCCCCGGTATTTGGCCGAATATATCGGACAAAATCAGGTAAAAGAGAATTTGAAAATCTATATCGAGGCAGCGAAGATGCGCAAGGAAGCGCTGGACCATGTGCTGCTGTACGGTCCCCCGGGACTGGGCAAAACAACCCTTGCGAACATTATCGCCAATGAGCTTGGCGTAAATCTGCGTACGACCTCGGGACCCGCCATCGAGCGTCCCGGCGATTTGGCTGCCCTTCTTACGAATCTGCAGGAGGGCGATGTTCTTTTTATCGACGAAATCCATCGGTTGCATCGGACGGTCGAGGAGGTCATGTATCCGGCAATGGAGGATTTTGCGCTGGACATCATGATCGGCAAAGGGCCGAGCGCACGCTCGGTCCGGCTGGATTTGCCGCCCTTCACGCTCATAGGCGCCACCACGAGAGCGGGATTGCTCTCAGCCCCGCTGCGCGATCGCTTCGGGGTTGTCAGCCGGCTGGAATTTTATACGGTGGATGAGCTAAGTTATATCGTGTCCCGCGGCGCGGACATTTTAGGTATCGAAATATTAGGGGATGCCGCAGAGGAAATTGCCCTTCGTTCGCGGGGGACGCCGCGGATTGCAAACCGGCTGCTGAAGCGGGTCCGCGATTTCGCACAGGTACGAGGCGACGGGATGATTACGACCGACATTGCAAAGGAAGCGCTGAGAATGCTGCAGATCGACCCGATGGGGCTTGATCTGATCGATCATAAAATGCTTCATGCCATGATCAAGAGCTTCCGCGGCGGGCCGGTCGGCCTGGATACGATAGCGGCTACGATCGGCGAAGAGAGCCAGACCATCGAGGACGTGTACGAGCCGTATCTGCTGCAGATCGGGTTCCTGCAGCGTACACCGCGGGGGCGGGTCGTGACACCGAACGCATACCATCATTTAGGCATCCCGGTTCCGGAGGATCGCCGTTAGAAGTTTTTGGACAATAGCTTATCATTCTATCCTTACAGCTCCAGGAGGTTTGTAGACATGAATATAAAGGGGAAGAAGTCATTTCTCCGCAGAACTGCCGCAGGCATGGCGGCAGCTGCTCTTGCCGCAAGCATTTGGGCCGCACCTGCCGCGCACGCTGCCGCCCCGTCACTTGACACGATTCGGGTAGCGATGTTCCTGGATCTTGGAAGCCAGTACAGATCCACAGTGAATGCCGTTACCCTGCAATCCGAGGAGGCCCTGACGGTTGCATTAGACAATGCCGGAGCCCAGGACGCGATGACAAGCATACCGGCTAACCAACAAACGCGCATGAGCGTCGATTCTTACCGGGTGAAGGTACTGGAGACGACAGATTGGAAAACGGCTGCCGAAGCCGCCAAAAAGCTGCAGGCAACGAGCGATAAATCAATGCTGTTTGTGGACGGCAAGGTGTACAAGCTGTATACGGGCATGTATGCATCGGAGAAGGCTGCATCCGATGCGGCAGCGAGAACAGCCAAGACGGCGGCTGCCCATTTGAACGGTCAGACCCCTTCGGTACGGGGCGGACTCCATCTGTCCGCAGGCTCCTTCGCAACGGAAGCGCAGGCGGAAGCAGCGCGTGCAGCCTATGCTGCTGCCGGCGTTGACGCATTTAACGTCATGACCCAGGCAGGTTATGAGGTCTGGGTCGGGGAGGCTGCCAATGCATCGGATTTGGCCGCTGTCAAGCAGCAAGCCGCTGCTGCAGCGCCGAATCCCCTTGTTGAGACGAATACCAAGACCCCGGGATTGATCCTCCGCAGGGACGCCGGTCTGAACCTGGCGGCTGCTCAAGAAGTTCAGCACTTTATGCTGTCAGGTGAGCTGGCCACGCTCAAGGTGTCGGGGACAGCGGGCACCGGAATCCATGTGAAAGAACGTTCCGACCGAACTTACCGCGGAGCGATGGAGATCGGCAAGAAGAACGGGCAATTGTATTTGGTTAATGAGCTGCCGTTCCAGCAGTATCTATATTCGGTGGTAGGAGCCGAAGTGCCTTCCTCATGGGGGGCCGAGGCTTTGAAGGCACAAGCCGTTGCCGCAAGAACCTATGCGCTGTTCCAAGGAACCAAGTTTGAGGTCGCCAATGTCGTCGATACAACGCTGAGTCAGGCTTACTACGGTACGGCCTACGAGTATCCGAGCGTCGTGCAGGCGGTGGACGCCACTGAGGGAGAAGTCGTCATGAAGGACGGCAAGCTGGTCGAGACGGTGTTCTCCTCCAACGCGGGAGGCATGACCTCTGACCCTGCAGAGGTATGGGGCAATGCCAACAATGTATTCGCGGCAGTCGAGAGTCCGGGCGATACGTCGGCACAAGCCGCGTTGAAATCGTGGTACCACGTTCTTCTGCCCAGCGGGCTCACGGGCTATGTCCGGGAAGATAACGT
Organism: Paenibacillus sp. FSL M8-0142; assembly: GCF_038597315.1. Classification (NCBI taxonomy): domain Bacteria; kingdom Bacillati; phylum Bacillota; class Bacilli; order Caryophanales; family Paenibacillaceae; genus Paenibacillus; species Paenibacillus sp. FSL M8-0142. Next base: position 4,817,745 of record NZ_CP152008.1, on the reverse strand, counting down.
GAAGGAGACAGGCAGCAAGACTGCTGCAGGCCTCCCTTATATGACCGTTACGTCTAAGGACACGAATGTGCGTCCGCTGCCCCTGATTCAATCCGATGCTAAGCCTGTAGCCCAAATGAGTCCGGGCGATACGGCGGTCGTTCTGGACAAGGTGGCGGAATCGAACAGCTATGCGTGGATTCGGGGCCCGTTCACGTCCGAGCAGCTGCTGGCTTCGCTGAAAGGGAAGACGTCTAGCGCCCTCCCTTCAGCCATAACGTCGCTGACGGTGACCGAGCGCGGTCCTTCAGGCCGGGTTTTGTCCGTCAACGCCAATGGCCAGCAGCTGGATGTGAAGTACCCGGATGTGTACCGTTCGGCATTTAACGGACTGCCCAGCACCTTGTTTGATATTGAACCGACCGGAAGTTATACTGTATTGAGCGCGAATGGTGCAGAATCAACGGTTTCGTCCGGAGAGAGCGTTACGGTTGTCTCAGGCAACGGAAGCGCCAGCGTAAAGGGCGCCGGTACCGTTATTTTGAGCGGTGAAGGACAAGCCAGAGCCGTTGACAGCAAGGCTGGCTTTAAATTTACGGGCAAAGGGAACGGCCACGGCCTGGGCATGTCCCAATGGGGCGCCAAAGGAATGGCGGATCAAGGGTATGATTATAAGCAGATCCTGCAACACTATTACCGCGACACGATTATTACGAAGGAATGACCGATCATGAATGTGGATTTATACGATTTTGAATTGCCGGAGCGTTTGATTGCGCAGACTCCCTTAAAGGAACGCAGCGCTTCCCGGCTTCTTGCCTTGAATAAAGAGGATGGAGCGATGTCCCACGGGACCTTTGCCGATATCGTTGGTTTTCTGAATCCGGGTGACACCCTCGTTCTTAACGATACCAAGGTCATCCCCGCCCGATTGTTCGGCGAGAAAGAGGAGACGGGTGCGAAAGCTGAGGTGCTGCTTCTGAAGAACCTTGGGGAAGACCGCTGGGAAGCGCTTGTCAAGCCGGGCAAGAAGCTGAGACGGGGAAGCACGATCTCCTTCGGAAACGGGAAGCTCAAAGCCGTTATTGAAGAAGAGGGGGAAATGGGCGCTCGGACGCTTCGATTCACCTATAAAGGAATTTTCCAGGAGATCCTGGATGAACTGGGCCAGATGCCGCTGCCTCCTTACATTAAGGAGAAGCTCGATGACCGTGACCGGTATCAAACCGTGTATGCCCGGAATGAAGGCTCCGCGGCTGCTCCGACGGCAGGACTTCATTTTACGGAAGCACTTCTCGACGAGATTAAGGCCAAAGGCGTGAATATCGCTTTTATTACGCTGCATGTCGGGCTTGGAACTTTCCGCCCGATGTCCGTTGAGCGGGTTGAGGATCATGTCATGCATGAAGAATACTATTCCCTCTCCAAGGAAACGGCTGAGCTCCTCAATGAGACCAAGCGTCGGGGAGGAAGAGTAATCGCGGTAGGAACGACGTCTTGCCGAACGCTCGAAACCGTGGGCCAAGCTCATAAGGGAGGCCCTCTCAGCGAGAGCAGCGGATGGACTAGCATATTTATCTATCCAGGATACTCATTTACCGTGGTGGATGCGCTCATTACGAATTTCCACCTTCCCAAATCGACGCTGGTCATGCTCGTAAGCGCGCTGGCCGGACGCGAGCATATTCTGGAAGCTTACCGTGAAGCAGTCCGGCAGGAATACCGCTTCTTCAGCTTTGGGGACGCAATGTTTATTTATTAACTTCGGAGGTTGGTTGGACATGGCAGCTGCTGTTACGTACGAACATATAAAAACCTGCAAGCAGTCGGGAGCGAGGCTGGGAAGGGTTCACACCCCCCACGGCGTGATCGATACGCCGACGTTTATGCCGGTCGGCACGCTTGCAACCGTCAAAACAATGAGCCCAGAAGAGCTGAAGGCGATGGATGCCCATATCATTCTGAGCAATACCTACCATCTTTTTCTTCGCCCCGGGCATGAGATCGTCAAGGAGGCAGGCGGGCTGCACAAATTCATGAATTGGGACCGGCCCATCCTGACCGACAGCGGCGGATTCCAGGTATTCAGCCTTGCGGAAATGAGAAAAATTTCGGAGGAAGGCGTGCATTTTCGATCCCATTTAAACGGAGACAAATTGTTCATCTCCCCGGAAGTAGCGATGGAGATTCAAAATGCGCTCGGCTCCGATATTATGATGGCATTTGATGAATGTCCGCCTTACCCGGCGGAATACGAATACGTGAAACAATCCACTGAACGGACCTCACGCTGGGCCGAGCGGTGCCTTCAAAGCCATGCCAGACCGAAGGATCAGGCGCTCTTCGGAATCGTCCAGGGAGGGATGTACGAAGATCTCCGCCGGCAAAGCGCCGCTGATTTGACTTCCATGGATTTCCCGGGTTATGCTATTGGTGGACTTAGTGTGGGAGAATCGAAGCAGCTGATGTATGAAGTGCTGGATTACACGGTGCCCCTGCTGCCGGACAATAAGCCGCGCTATTTGATGGGAGTCGGATCACCCGACGCTTTGATCGAGGGCTCGATTCGTGGCGTGGATATGTTCGATTGCGTGCTTCCGACACGGATTGCCCGTAACGGAACAACGATGACAAGTCAAGGCCGTCTTGTCGTTCGAAATGCTCAATACGCCAGGGATTTTGGACCGCTGGATCCGGAATGTGACTGCTACACTTGCCGTAACTACTCGCGTGCGTATCTGCGTCATCTGATCAAGAGTGACGAGACGTTCGGGCTTCGTTTAACGACGTATCACAATCTTCATTTCTTGCTCGATCTGATGCGGAAAGTGCGTCAAAGTATTATGGAAGACCGTCTGCTTGATTTCCGCGATGAGTTTTTTGACAAGTACGGCCTTCATGATAATGAAAAAGGTTTCTAAGTAAGCTAATGACCCATGGGGTTTGTCGTTGAAGGGGGGGAAAGAAATATGCTTGATCAACTCGCAGCAGCACCGAATCAAGGCGGCGGAGGTCTTCTTGGCTTGATTCTGCCGTTCGTTCTGATGTTCGTCATCTTCTATTTCTTGCTGATTCGTCCGCAACAGAAGAAGCAGAAGCAGAGAACTGCAATGCTGAGCGCTTTGCAGAAAGGCGATAAAGTGGTAACTATCGGTGGCCTTCACGGTACGATTGTGGAAATTACCGATGATATCGTCGTTTTGAAAGTGAATGATGTAACGAAGTTGACGTTCGATCGCAATTCGATCAGCCATAGTGTAAACAATACGTAATCCTCAAGGCATACATATGTCCTTCGAGGGACTTGATTTGCAAGCGAAAGGCCGACTCTATTCTGGAGCCGGCCTTTTTGCTTGCTTTTATTTTTTCAAGTTAACGCCGAACATGCCTCCGATCGCACCGGCGATAAAGACGGTGGCCAGCAGGGTCAGGTCTCCAAGCGCCAGCGAGCTGTCCAGCGCAAGGAATCCGATAGCAAGCAGCGTAACGCCGTACAGAAGCCCGGTTAAGCAGCCGTAATACCAGCCTCTGTTTCCTGCACGCTTTCCGCCAACACAGCCTCCGATAAACGCGGAAAGAGCATGTACGAGAAAGGTGTAGAACGATAAATCCTCTTCCGTCAAGCCGCTGCTCCACAGCAGGAGGGAGAGCGCCAGCGCGCCAAGAAACATCCAAAAAAATGAATACAAAAGACCTGAAAGAATGGGATTGGTAACGCGAAAGGTGAATACTCGCCGGATCGGTTCCATGGATCGTTCCCCCTTAACGAATATATTAGTGCGAGTTCAAAAAGTCGGTTTTTCAGCACCGAAGCTTATGCTTCCGAAGTGCGTTTTTCGATAAAGCTAGGGCCTGAGGAGCGGAGCTACACGTTTTCTCAGAAAACGCCTTCGAAAGCATCTGCTAGTTTTGGGTACGTGAGCATCGGAAGGCCCGGCCGAATTCAAGATTCGATGCCGGGGTACTTCTTGATTCACTGCGTGATCAAAAGACGACTTTTTGAACAACCTCTATTAGTAAATATTGTATGGCCAAGCCTGATCAGATAGTACAACGGAAACCGCCAAATTCGATATTTGTAAGATTGCCATTAATTAATCGTCAATCTTCGAATGGGAATGGATGCCGAAGGTCAGAATAGCTGTACATGAGAATGTTCGACCAGCTAGGAGGGATTGATTATGTCTCATATTACGATTCTGATACTGCGGACGATTCTGATGTATGCCGTTATTTTTGTGACGATGCGCATTATGGGAAAAAGAGAGATCGGAAAGCTGTCCATATTCGATCTTGCCATCTCGATTATGATTGCAGAGATTGCAGCGTTTGTTCTGGAGGATGTCAACAAGCCGATTTGGGAAGGTCTCGCCCCGATTATCGTCCTCGTTGGGATTCAAGTGGGGCTGGCCTATCTTGGATTAAAATTTCGAAATATCCGTCTGTTGGCTGACGGCAAGCCTAGCATCCTAGTATCCAAGGGGAAGCTTCACCGCAAGGAGATGGCGAGGCTCCGCTACAATCTGGATGATCTGATGCAGCAGCTTCGCGGCAAGGATATAGACAGCCTGGCCGATGTAGAGTTTGCAATATTGGAAACGACCGGTCAGCTAACCATTATTCCTAAAGACAAAGAGGATGCAGCAGGCTCCTCGGCCAGCTCCTCAGGCTCGGATGATCAGGGCGGGGTTGTCGTGTCCGGCAGCGAGCAGGACAGCTCTGGATCCAGCAGCACGGCTTCCAGGTCCGATGCGGAGGCTTCCGTAGGTGGCAGTCAGCAGGGCATTTCCGGATCCAACAGCAACCCTTCGAGTTCCGGCAGCGGCTCTTCCACCTCCACCGGTGGTGCTTCCTCTGGTAACGGCAACGGGCAAACCATGTCCACCCGCAGTGCTTCACAAGAGGCAATTATCGATATTCCTTACCATAAGGTTACCTATGAAGGGATGCCGATCCCGCTGATCATGGACGGAAAGGTGCAAGATGAAAACCTGAAGCTCATCGACAAAAACCGGCCATGGCTCCAAGGCGAAATCCGAAAGTATGGTTTTAACGATTTCGAGGATGTATTCCTCTGCTCCATTGATCATAAGGGACGGATCTACCTCGACGGGAAAGAGCAGGATTAACGGCGGCTGCTGCGGTTGAGCCAAGCTCCCACCACGGGAACGCGCTCCAGATCGCGCGGCGTCACCAGTCTGGTCATAAAGATGACGGCCAAATAGACGGCGAAGCCTACGGTAACGGACGTAAGAAATTGAAGCCATGGCTGTGTACTAAACGGCAGATGGTTATATCCATAGAGAATCGAAGCCCCCATGATCAGCATGACGGCCGCCGTTTTGATGTAATCGAGCCAACGGAAGCGAAATCCGATCAGCCGGGACAGACTGAAGCCGTGCAGCACGGTGACCGCAACGCTGTTCACGAGAATGGCTATGACCGCCCCCTTGATGCCGAAGGCCGGATTGGATGCCAGATAGACGATCAGGCTCATTTTAATCAGGGCTCCGATCAAAGTGTTGACAAGGGCTCTTCCTGGCCGATCCAGCGCCTGCAGCGCTGCTTGTAGCGGGGACTGCACGTAAAGAAACAGCGCGAAGGGAGCCATTATTTTAAGCATGGTTCCGACCTCCCGGTTATCGTACAGAAGCAGGCACAGCGGTTCGGCCAGGACATACATAACAACGGCAAAGGGGGCGCCTGATACGAGAGCCAGTCGAAGTGACTGGTTCATCCGTTTATGTATGGTCACCCGGTCATTACGCGCGGAGGCCTCCGAGAGAGAAGGAACCAGGGAGATGGCGAGTGATACCGTGAGCGCCCCCGGAAGCAGCAGCAGCGGTATGACCATCCCCTGAAGGGCGCCGTATTGGGCGGTCGCGACGGTTGTAGCGATGCCGGCCAGAGCAAGGCTGCGGTTCGTAAGAATGGTTTCAAGCAGGTAGGAGAAGGAGCCTACCATTCGGCCTCCGGTGACCGGAATCGCGATTCCTGCCAGCCGCTTCAGAATCCCTCGGGTTGTATCCGCTGATTCTTTTAACCCGGATGTGTCCGGAGGAGGCGATTTGGGCAGGAGCTTGCCGTTTCGGCGCTCTTCGCCGGCATACTGCAGCAGCAGGGCAACCATCCCGATCAGTTCGCCTACGGCAGTGCCAAGCATTGCTCCAGCCGCTCCGTACTCGATGCCTTTAGGCATGAAGAGATGGGCAAACCACAGCATGCATACGATTCGGACGATCGTCTCGATGACGGAGGAGCTCGCGGAGGGAATCATGTTTTGTTTGCCCTGGAAGTAGCCCCTGTATACGGAAGAGACCGCGATGATAATAAGCATGGGCGTCATGCTGATGAAGGTCTGGAACACCCGCTCGTCCGGCAGAAGGACCCCCGTGACCCAAGGAGCCAGCAGCAGGCTCAATGCCATAAAGAGCGTTCCGGCTGTCAGCGTCAGCATCAGGCTGACTTGGAGAATTTGCTTGGAAGCATCCCGCTTTCCGGCGCCTTCCGCTTCGGCGACCATTTTGGCAATGGCAAGCGGAATTCCGCCGGTAATGATCGTAACAAGAACGATAAAGAAGGGATAACCGAGCTGGTAAATGCCAACGCCTTCCGGACCGATGATTCGTGGCAGGGCGATGCGGGGAATGAAACCGAGGATACGGTTCAGTATGCCTGCAGCTAGTAAGATTAATGTTCCTTTGATAAACGATTGCTTGTTCACTGTCCATCCCACTCCCTGGTTGAGGCTGAATTTAAGGGCTTGTTTTCCTGTATGAACCGCCAAATTAACGTTATTCTTATGGATATGCCCTACCTGTCCCATATGATGACTTTACTTTTTGACGCGGTCATGGTACGAATAGAAGGAAACAGGCTTTAGGAGTCGAATCTATCAAAGGAGACGACAGGGAGGAGGCTATACGTCATGGAACAACTGACACCTATGACTGAGGACGAATTGATGAGCACCATCGAAATGGTATGCCAAAGCAAAGTCGAGGAGATGCACCTCATAGGCTACGAGCACGTGACGACGGATGATATCTGGAACTGCGTCAATAGCAAATATGAGAAGGAAGGCGTTCCGTCCCTCCATAAACTGGTCAACGATATCTTATCTTTAAAGGCAATGAGCTTAATGAATTATATGACAATATCAGCATATAAGGGATCGTCTTTCGATTAATGAAAGAGGTCCCTTTTTGACTTGCCGTATATATGATTGATCCTCATCCCGACAAATTTTGATAAATTGACTGGGTTTTATGACATCGCTATAATAGGAATATTGAGTAAAAAGGGGGAAAAAGGGACGGCATGAAAAGAATCATCAGTTTCATCGTTACCGTGCTCGGGCTTACCATTATAATGGCCGTTACAACTCCAGGCTTGCTGAAAGATGTCCGCCTAGGTCTAGATCTGAAGGGCGGCTTTGAAATACTTTATGAAGCGGAGCCGTTGATGGAAGGGCAGCAAGTCACGAAAGAAGCATTGCAGGAAACTGCGAAGAGCTTGCAAAAGCGCGCAGATGCGCTCGGCACAACAGAGCCGGAGGTTACACCGGAAGGAACCAACCGCATTCGTTTGAAAGTGGCCGGCGTGACGGATGAGGCCGAGGTTCGGAAGACGATGAAGGAACCTGCAAACCTTACATTCCGAAGCAATGACGGCTGTAAAGAAGGCGAGGAGTTCTGTAAAATCGAGCTTCGGGGCAATGATTTTGTGGAGAATGGCGCATCCATTGCCTATGACCAACTGAATCAGCCTATGATAGACATTAAGGTGAAAGACAAAGCAAAGTTTGCTGAAATTACGGAACGCCTGCTCGGTCAGGAATTGGCAATCTTTATGGATGACCAGCTGCTGTCCGCTCCGACGGTACAAGCCGTGCTGACGGATGGTTCCGCTCAAATTACAGGTAGTTATACGCTGGATGAGGCGAAGCAAATCCGCGATACGATCAACCTTGGCGCATTGCCGCTCAAGCTGGTTGAGAAGTATTCGCAGAGCGTTGGGGCTACCCTTGGCATGCAGTCTCTAACGAAGACGCTTCAGGCAGGTCTTTTGGCGTCGGTTGCAATCCTGCTGTTTATGATCATCCGATACCGCATTCCTGGCTTGCTGGCAAGCTTTGCACTCATTCTGCATACATGGCTGCTGATTCTCGTGTTTGTATGGGCAGACTTTACCTTGACCCTGCCGGGGATTGCAGCGTTCATTCTCGGGGTAGGTATGGCGGTTGACGCCAACATCATAACCTATGAACGGATCCGGGAAGAGATTAGAACAGGTAAGAGCGTCGCTTCTGCGGTAAAAGCCGGAGGCAAGTCTTCGCTGCGCGCGATCATGGACTCGAACGTGACGACGATTCTCGTTGCGGCTGTCATGTTCGCATTCGGTACGGGTGCCGTTAAAGGCTTCGCCATCGTATTGATTTTGGAGATCCTTATCAGTATCGCCACGAACGTTTATTTCTCCCGTTTCTTGCTCAATCTACTTGTGAGAATAGGTTGGGCCGGCAAACCGAGCCATTACGGTGTAAAGGAGCGTGACATTCGTGAGCTTTAAAAACTTCAATTATGTCGGCAAAAGTAAAATCTTCTTTATCTTCTCTATTGTCATAACCGTTCTGGGCTTGGTATTCCTGCTGATGCGGGGGCTGAACTACGGCGTTGATTTCCGCTCCGGTTCGAACGTAGACATATCTTTTAAGCAGCAGCTGACGAGCGAACAGGTTCAGCCGGTGCTGAATGAAATCGGGATCGGCGAGGATGCCAGCATCACGGAAGGGACAGACCGCATCAATATCCGGTTCAGCGACGTGCTGAGCGAGGATCAGGACAGCAAGCTGCGGACGGCGGTTCAAAAGCTGGACCCCTCGGCTACCTTTGAAGTCAACACGGTAGATCCCGAGATGGCTAAGGAGCTTGGACGCAACGCTATCTATGCGGTGCTGCTGTCCTGTATCGGGATTATCATTTATGTCAGCATTCGGTTCGAGTGGCGGTTCGCCCTTGCAGCCATCGTAGCATTGCTGCATGACGCCTTTGTCGTCGTCAGCATATTCTCGATTCTGGGGCTGGAGGTCGACCTTACCTTTATTATCGCGGTGCTGACCATTATCGGTTATTCGATCAATGATACGATTGTTATCTTTGACCGGATCCGGGAAAATCTGCGCTTTGCCAAAATTAAACGCCGTTCCGATTTGGTCGAGCTGGTCAACAAAAGCTTGTCCCAGACGATTGGGCGTTCGATCTATACCGCATTGTCGGTGTTTATCGCTGCATTGTTCATGCTTATACTCGGCGGTGAATCGATTCGGATGTTCTCCTTGGCGATCTGTATCGGTCTCTTGATCGGTGCGTACTCGTCGATCTTCATCGCAAGCCCGTTGTGGCTTGTGCTTAAAGGGAAAAATGTCAGCAACAAGCCGCAAAAAGCAGTGAAGCCGAACAAAGATAAAATCGAGATTTAATCACATCGATCCTATACACATGAAAGCCGCGTCGCAGGCGACGCGGCTTTCAAAAGTTAGCTGCCTTATAGCGTGCATGATTGGGGGGGACCTCAAGTGAGGAACGGACGATCGAACCAAACGGAAGCTGTCCTCTGGACAGGCATTGTGACAGATTTCGCCTTGGCAGTCTTCAAAGGCATTGCCGGCTATCTGTTAAACAGTAAGGCTTTGATGGCAGATGCCATGTATTCGTCAGCAAGCGCTGCGTCGCTGCTGGCGGACCGTTTGCCGCATCTCCGGGTATTCGGGAGAAGCAGCGCTGAACGAAATAAGCAAGGTCCATCCATGCAGTCTGAGTCTGTGATCTCCATCCTAATCGCTGTATTGATTATGATGGGCGGCCTTCAAATCGGAGTTTCCGCGATCCAAACGTTTGCTTCCGGAGTCCCGGAAGCACCGGATAAAACGGCGCTGCTTGCCGTGCTCATCTCATTGGCCATCAATGAAGCGGTATTTCAGTACCAGTATCATCATATGAAAAAGAACAGAGACCATCGACTGCAGTCGATATTGGAGAACCACCGCTTTGCGTTATATTGCTCGATCACGGTCATCATCGGCGTTTTCTTGTCATTCATATCGGGGGTGTATTTTGACGGGTACGGACTTATTTATATGGATTCCGTGGCGGCTCTGATTGTGGCGTGCCTCGTGATTCGCAAAGGGTATATCTCCATCATTCATTCCGTATACGGTACGCTGACGGAAGAGAAGCGGCATGAATTCGAGCCCGAATTTATGGATACGATCCAGCGCGTTCATGGCGTCATTACGGTCGAGAAACTTAAAGTTCAGGAGTACGGCCAGGTTCGCCAAGTCAATCTGGAGGTTATGGTCAGCGTCAACCCGCGCACGTCGGTGCTGGAGGCTCAAGAAATTGCCGAACGCATTCGCAAGCTTCTGACCCATCGGTTTATGCTCGTTTCGGATGTCAAGGTTTCCGTTGTTCCGTATGATCCCGGTTATCCGTATAAGTCGAATTTTGACCTGTTGGACAATGATTCGCCAACACTGCCGCAGTAATCAAGTGATCTATACTTAAGACAGCAGGAAAGCGGCAGGAGAGAGGAAGGTGATTATCCTGTGCTGTATTCCAAATATGAATGGCGGGTAAAAGCCCCGGATCACCATACGGCACAATGGCTCGCAAAGGAAATGTCGCTATCGCCTGTTGTGGCATCATTGCTGGCGACGCGGGGAGTCTTATCCTTGGAAGACGGGAACAGATTCCTGTACGGCTCTTTTGAGCTTACCCATGATCCTTATCTCATGCAGGGAATGCGTGAGGCCGTTCCGCGTATTCGAAAAGCGCTGGAGGATCGGGAGCATATTCTGATCTACGGCGATTATGATGCCGACGGGGTTTCCAGCACCTCGCTCATGATTCAGCTAATGCGTGAGCTGGGAGCCTCCTACGATATATACATTCCTCACCGTGCGAATGAAGGTTATGGTCTACATAATCATGCGCTCGATTGGGCGCACCAGCAAGGCGTGAGCCTGGTGATCACGGTCGATACAGGAATCAGCGCGGTCGATCAGATTGCATATGCGAATGAGCTCGGCATGGATGTGATTGTTACCGATCACCATGAACCGCCGGAGCGGCTGCCCGATGCTTATGCGCTGATCAATCCGAAAATCAAGGCATGCCCCTACCCGTTTAAGGGCTTGGCTGGCGTCGGCGTAGCCTACAAACTGGCACAGGCTCTCGTCGGAGAGCCGCCAAAGGAATGGCTCGAAATCGTTGCGATCGGGACGATTGCCGATTTGATGCCGTTGACAGGCGAGAATCGCGTGCTCGTTAAGCAAGGGATCGAATCGATGCGGTCAACCCGGTATGAAGGCATTCGTTGCCTGCTTGAGGTATCGGGGGTCCAGGTCGAGCAGGTGACGGCTGTCAACGTGGCGTTTGCCATGGCCCCGAGGATTAATGCCAGCGGCCGGCTGGATCATGCCGGCAGGGCGGTTACGCTCCTTACGACGGAGAGCCGGGAGGAAGCAGAGCGGCTGGCGTTTGAGCTGGACGCCTTGAACAAGGACCGGCAGCAGGTCGTAGAAACGATCGTACAGGAAGCGATTGAAATGGTTAACGTCAAATGGGGCGAGCGCTTGCCATCCGTCATTGTACTGGCTGGCGAAGGCTGGAATGTGGGGGTTGTCGGCATTGTAGCGTCCAAAGTGCTGGAGCGGTTCTACCGGCCGGTTGTCATTCTTGGTATCGATCCCGAGACAGGCAACTGCAAGGGCTCTGCTCGTTCCATACCGGGGCTGGACATCTATGAAGCTTTAAGCTCCTGCCGGGACGTCATGGATCATTTCGGCGGTCACCCTTCGGCTGCAGGCATGAGCCTGCACCGGGACCGGCTGGACGAATTTGAACATGCGCTCCAGCAATTCGCTGATGGAGTGCTGAGGGAAGAGCATTTTACCGCAGTTTGCGAAGCGGATATGGAGTGCAGCATGTCGGACGTCTCGCTTCCCGTCATTGAACAGCTGGAGCTGCTTGGACCGTTCGGGATGGCCAACGCCGTTCCCAAGATCATTTTTCGGGATGTTACCGTACAGGAAGTACGGAAAATCGGCAAGGAAGGCAAGCATCTGAAGCTGCGGATTGCGCAGAAGGGTCAGCAGATCGATGCTCTCTTCTTCGGGAGCGGCCATCTGGCCGATCTGCTGCCGGCTGGCACGGTCTTGGATGTTCTTGGGGAGCTGTCCGTGAATGAATGGAACGGCAGCCGCAGACTCCAGCTCTTGATTCAAGACCTTCGGGTGTCTTCCAGACAGGTGTTTGATTTCCGCGGGATTTCTGAGCCTCTAAGTGCCATCAAACGGTGGAGAGCGGAGCTTGCGCCATACCTGCAGTGCTCAGCCGACAGGTCCGCCGTCGTATATGCAAAAGATTCACATCCTGAAATAAAAAGTCAATTGTATGATATGTGCCTTTGGGTATATGATAGGAATGCTGGCATTATGCCGGATAACGATATTGCTGAGAGCAAACCTAAAGAAGACACTTCCGTTTTGTTCGTGCTGGACATACCGGAGAGCGCCGAACAGCTGGATGCGATGATGGAGGCCTTCCACAACGTTCCTAATATATTCATGCTGCATCCGACTCGGAATGAGCGTGAACGACTGCTGATCCCGAGCCGCGAACAGTTCAAGCAGCTATATGTTCTGCTTGCCGGCATGGCATCCTCGCCGGTACCGGAGCAGGAAGCGGTGGCGCAGCTGAAGCGGCGAACTTCGCTGTCCTCGCGCATGCTTGCCAAAGCGCTGGATGTATTTGAGGAATTGGTGTTCATCCAGCGGGCCAAGGGATGGATTACCTTTGTTCCGAAACCGGAGAAGAAACCGCTTGATGCTTCCCGGCATTTCCGGGAATTAAGCAATCTTGCGGACATGGAACAGCATTTGCTGCATGCCGGTACTGAACAATTAACCCAGTGGATGATGTCCCGTACTAAAGATGTTTCTTAGCCGTAATGATACAGGAGGAGATTAAGTTGGATTTTAAAGATTATATTCGCGTCGTTCCCGACTTTCCGCAGCCAGGAATCAGTTTTAAAGACATTACGACGCTTCTGAAAAATGGTGAGGTATACCGCAAAGCGATCGAAGAGCTGAAAACGATGGTATCCGACCTCAAAATTGACGTGATCGCGGGCCCGGAAGCGCGCGGCTTCGTTGTCGGCGCACCGCTGGCCTATGCGCTTGGCGTCGGCTTTACGCCGATTCGCAAGAGCGGAAAGCTCCCTTACGAAACGATTGAGGTAGGATATGACCTCGAGTATGGCAAAGATCGTCTGGCTATGCATACCGACGCCATCGAGAAAGGGCAGAATGTACTGATTGCGGATGATCTTCTCGCAACCGGCGGCACCATTTCCACATCGGTTAACTTGATTCGTCAGCTGGGCGGCAATGTGGTCGGCGCTGCATTTATGATCGAGCTTGCAGATCTGAACGGGCGTTCGAAGCTGGATGGAATCGACGTATTTACGCTTATGAAATACGAGTAAACGACAAATTTTCCCGGGAAATAAAAAGGTCCTGAGCGATGGCTCAGGACCTTTTTGTGTTGGTTCAGGAGGCTGAAGAATATGCAGCCGTTAGCTCTCTTTGATCTACATTGAGATATAGCTCTCCCGGAATAATAACCTTCGATGCCATTGAGAAGGCGGTACGGAGAAGGGGTTCAAGCCCTTGATTGAAATATACTTCATGTCCATCCGATCAATGTCTTTATAACAAGGGCACTAAAAGGCTATTGCAACAGAGAATCCCGCAATTGAATATAAAAAAACAGCCGCAGGTTTGCGGCTGTTTTTCATGATGCTCCTTAGACAGCTTTAGTCCGGCATTTTCTCGGTGATAGGCTGTTCGTTATTCTTTTCGTTAGAGAGGCCCGTTATTTCAAACAGTTTGAAGAGAATAGCGAGGCACATGCCCACGATCGTTGCCAAAGCCATACCTTTCAATTCTACCGTCCAGATCTTCAAGGAAACGCCGCTGATGCCGGTTACGAATACCAGCGTCGCCATAATCATGTTGCTTGCCTTGGAGAAATCGACCTTCTGCTCAACGAAAATTCGCAGGCCTGAAGCCGCGATTACACCGAACAGCAGCAAGGATACGCCGCCCATAACCGGCGTTGGAATATTGGCCACGACGGCCGAGAACGAGCCGGAGAACGAGAGCAGAATCGCAATGACGGCCGCTCCGGCAATGACGTATACCGAGTATACCTTCGTCAGCGCCATGACGCCGATGTTCTCCCCATAGGTCGTGTTCGGCGTCGAGCCGACGAAGCCGGACAAAATGGTGGAGACCCCGTTGCCGAGCAGGGAGCGGTGAAGCCCCGGGTCTTTCGCTAAATCCCTGCCTACAATATTGCTGGTTACGAGCAGGTGCCCGATGTGCTCCACGATCACGACGAGCGAGACCAGAATAATGCTGAAGATGGCTGTAGCGTCGAATACCGGCGTCGTAATTTCAGGCATGGAGAGGAAGCTGGCCTCGGCGATTTTTTCCGTCTCTACAACGCCAAGTGCAAAGGATAGCGCATAACCTACCACGATCCCGATCAGGATATGAATGATTTTGGGAAAGCCCCGGAACAGCACCGATCCGAACACGGTTACGCCGAGCGTTACGAGCGAGATCGTTACCGTTGTCGGATTGATGGACTCTCCTTCTGCAGGGAGTAAGCCGGCCATGTCTGCGGCGACCGGAACGAGCTCCAGACCGATCATGGCGATGATGGCGCCCATGACAGCCGGAGGGAACACAAAGTCGATCCACTTGGTTCCTGCGTACTTGACAATAAGGGCAACCAGGCAGAAGATGACCCCGGTTACGATGAACGCGCCGAGTGCTTTTCCGTAGTTGGCATCCGGGTTGCCATCCAGCACCATCAGAACCGGCGCAATGAAGGCGAAGCTTGAGCCGAGATATGCAGGAATTTTCCCTTTACAGAAAAAAATGTAGAGCAGCGTGCCGATCCCGTTCATCAGCAGGATCATGCCGGGATCCACACCGAACAAGTTAGGAACGAGCACCGTGCTTCCGAACATGGCGAACAAATGCTGAAGGCTCAGCAGGAAACCGGGGCCAAGCGGAAGCTTTTCATCAACCTGAATTTCGCGTTGCAAGTTATTCCACTCCTCTATAGGACTTTAAATATAGGACCGTTCGCGTACGATCTTTAATAGATTAAATACAATCGTTCGTTTTTTCAACAATATTTTTTGCAGTCCGTCAAAAAAGATGCAAGCCTTGTCGAATCCAAGATGTCTATCCGCCAGGAATAGGGCATAATGTATGTAACTGTTAGCGAAACGCTGTCCGTGATTGGAGAAACCCGCATACGGTTGACGTAAACCGCCACAAGCGTCATAATGAGAGGAAAACCATCAAGAGGGAACCTGCACGTTTTGACAAGGGCGGGTTCCATTTTATATAGAAAGGGAAGAGAAGGACTCCAAAATGGGCATAGAGCGATTACTCGAAAAGGCCAGCGCCTATATTAAAGAACCCGATCTTCTCCGCATCCGGGAAGCGTATGAATTTGCGGAACAAGCCCACCACGGACAAGTGCGGAAATCGGGAGAACCTTATATTCTTCATCCGCTCGCGGTTGCCGACATCGTGGTGAATATGCAGATGGATACGCTGTCGATCATCGCTGCGCTGCTGCATGATGTCGTTGAGGACACGACCGTATCCCTTGACGAGATTCGGGAGCGCTTCGGGGATACCTGCGCCATGCTGGTGGATGGGCTTACCAAGCTCGAGCGGATCCAGTTCAGATCCAAGGAAGAGCAGCAGAACGAAAATTACCGCAAAATGTTTATCGCCATGGCAAGGGATATCCGGGTCATCGTGATCAAACTGGCGGATCGACTTCATAATATGCGGACTCTGAAGTACCAGTCCGAGGAAAGCCAGCGTCGTATTTCCTATGAGACACTGGAGATTTTCTGTCCCATCGCCCACCGTCTCGGTATTTCCGCGATCAAGTGGGAGATGGAGGATATTGCGCTGCGCTACTTGAACCCGCAGCAGTATTACCGCATCGCGAATCTGATGCATAAGAAGCGGGCGGAGCGCGAGCAGTACATCGACAACGTTATCGTCTGCATCCGCGAGAAGCTGGATGAAATGGGCATTCAGGCGGATCTGTCTGGAAGACCGAAGCATATTTACAGCGTCTTTAAGAAGATGACGGTGAAGAACAAGCAATTTAATGAGATTTACGATTTGCTTGCCATTCGGATTATTGTCGACAATATTAAAGATTGTTATGCTACGCTGGGCATTATCCACACTCTGTGGAAGCCGATGCCCGGTCGATTCAAAGATTATATCGCTATGCCGAAGACGAATATGTACCAATCCTTGCATACGACCGTCGTCGGGCCTAACGGAGAGCCTACCGAGGTTCAGATCCGGACGTGGGAGATGCATCGCACGGCCGAATACGGTATCGCCGCCCACTGGGCGTATAAAGAAGGCTCTTCCGGTTCCAGCGGAAGCTTCGACAATCGGCTGACATTTTTCCGTGAAATCCTGGAGCTTCAGCATGAGACGAAGGATGCATCAGAGTTTGTTGAATCGTTAAAAATGGACTTTTTCTCGGATTTGGTATTTGTATTCACGCCGAAAGGCGAGGTTATCGAGCTGCCATCCGGTTCGGTGCCCCTGGATTTTGCGTATCGGATTCATACCGAGGTCGGCAACCGGACGATCGGGGCCAAGGTCAACGGACGGATTGTTCCGCTGGATCATCAGCTGAAAACGGGCGATATCGTCGAAATCCTAACCTCCAAGCATTCCTACGGGCCGAGTCAGGATTGGCTCAAGATCGCCCAGTCTTCCCATGCTCGGAGCAAAATCAAGCAGTGGTTCAAGAAGGAAAAGCGCGAAGAGAACGTGGAAAAGGGACGCGAAATGCTGGAGCGGGAGTTTAAGCGCCTCGGTCTTGACGTGTCCGAATGGACGACCGATGATAAGCTGATGGAAGCGGCGAAGAAATTCGCTTTCAATGATATCGAGGATATGCTGTCGGCCATCGGCTTCGGGGGCATTACCGCCGCCCAGATCTGTACCAAGGTAACGGAGAAGATGCGCAGGGAGCAGGAGGAAGCAGCCAATCAGCTGGAGATGACCTCCGAGATGAAGGAGATCAAGCCGGCCGAGAAGCGCAGCCGTCCGACGAACGGCGTTCGCGTCAAAGGGATCGATAATCTGCTGGTCCGTTTTGCCCGCTGCTGCAACCCGGTTCCGGGAGACGATATCGTCGGTTATGTTACACGGGGCCGCGGCGTCTCGGTCCATCGCTCGGACTGTCCGAACCTTCCGGCTACAGGCGAAGGCGAAGATGCCGCTCGGGTGATCGAGGTCGAATGGGAATCCTCGGTGGAGGCTAACTACAGTGTCGATATTGAGGTGACCGGGCATGATCGAAACGGGCTCTTGAATGAAGTGCTGCAGGCCGTTTCGGAGAGCAAGACGAATATATCCGCCGTCACGGGCCGCTCGGACAAGAACAAAATGGCGATGATTCATATGACGATTCTGATTCGGAATACCGATCATTTGCATTCGGTCGTCGAGCGCATTAAACGGGTAAAGGATGTATATACCGTTCACCGGATCATGCAGTGATTCTTATTTCGTGCGGGCTTCCGGTGCCTGATGCAATTCACGGTCTGCTGCCCTTCAGGGAGCAGGCCTTT